>JAFAEM010000016.1 GCA_023424015.1 Bacteroidota bacterium
TATTTACTTTGCTGACAAATTAGACGAACAAAAGGTAAAGACAAGGGATAAATTAAAATTAAGCGGACGACTGTTTGACGATGGAAGTCAACAATCATTATCATTACTTGACACAAAACTAATTGACCTGATAGAAAGAAAAACTACCGCTAACATTGCATTGGCTATATGGCGGCGTTATGAATAAATTCTCAGCTGTTTGTTCGCTAGTCAGCTTCAGTTATGGAATTCGAATAATGCCAGGCAGGGAATAAACAATGATCTTTTGTATCTTTAATCAGCATTGGTTCCAGGCTGGACGAACAATGAATACCGCTACATCGCCAATGCTTTCCCGTTGGCTGCTATTTATGAAGACTCCAATTATTATCATATTGTTTTGTTTAGCTTGTTCATCCTGTTTTTGGGAACCATACCCAAAGGAGAAATATGACATTGCCAAAAACTATAGGGATTTAATTAGTGTCTACATGCTAGGAGATACTTTGATATTTAGAAGCTCACAGAACATCATTGATAGTTTTATAGTTTCAGGAATTGACTCAACCATCAACGATAAGAAAGGCCACTTTATCAATGCTCGAAATTCCAAATCAATCTCAGTTTATTATAAACAAATCCCGGTTGACAAATGGGAAGAGTACTGGTATGAAGGTGGTACTGACGAAGCAAATAAACGCTCTAGAGATGGGCTTCTAATCGGAATTACAAAGTTTCCAGACAAGGAAGAGACAGATTACTATTTTAATTTTAAAGAGTTTCGTTGTTCAAAAAGTGAAGTTCCCAAACTAAATAAGGACACGATTGAACTAAATAACCTTAAGATTTCAAAATATTACAAAATTGACAATTGTACTGTTGATTCAGAAAATGGAAATGGCATCAAAGTTTGTTACTCGACAGTCGACAAAGGACTTGTAGCATTTAAGACATATAATGGGATTTTTTGGACACGCGAGAACTAAACAGCAGCCAACATTGCATTGGCTATATGGCGGGCGTTATGAATAAATTCTCAGCTCTTTGTTCGCTGGTCAGCTTCGGTTAGGAAATTCGAATTATGTCCGGCAATGGAATAGACAATGAGCTTTTGTATCTTTAATCAGCATTGGTTCCAGGCTGAACAAACAATGAATACCGCCACATCGCCAATGCTTTCCCGTTAGCTGTGATACTTCCAAGACACACCAAGAAAAAATGAAAACAAATCTTTACATATTTTATCTTTTTATCTTGATGATTTTTATTTCTTGTAATAATCATTATAAATTAAAAAAAGATGATTTAAAATTTATTCCTTACAAAGGGGACGAAATATTAGTGTTCAAATCTGACAGAAATAGAATGGACACAATTTTTCTAAAAGGGATGAGCAATTTTAATGGATGCGGAGACCCTCTTGATATTTTCCCAGACAAATGTGATGGAATTAGTCTTAATTGTACTCGAACTGACCCAAATTATGACAGATATTTAGAAGGGAAACGATTAGTTGAAATTGTTGCGGCTTCGGACAAACAAACTCATATATCATTTGATATTGTACTTAAAGGTTCTTGGTTTTATAATATGGACTCATACAGTTTATCCGAATTTGAAAATATCCCTAACTCAGAATTAGTAATTAATGACAAAAAATATAAGGATGTGAAAATAATCGAAGCGAGTGATTATGCAAAACAGTATGAGAAAAGAGAAAATTATGCAGAAAGATTTTATTGGAGTTTAAGTAAAGGTTTCTTAGGTCTTGACAGAAGAGATGAAAAATGGCGGTTGATTGAAATTTACACGCCTTAACGAATGACGAAAAGTACCACAGCTAACAAGGTATTGCCAAAAGCGGGGCTGAACGGCTTCGATTGGGCATTTGTACAAGGTTCAACTTTCGTACTTCGATTGAACTTTAATGTTAAAAATCCCCGCCTTCGGCAATACCCAAAACGTTAGGCGTTATTAGTTTCAACTATGCCAAAAATCTTTTTATCAACAAAACTTTCCACTTTAATTGGCAAGTCACGTCTCTCGCTTTTCGACAAATCATATGTAAGTTCTAAAGATGACTGGAATGCTCAGTTATTTACGGTCGATAGGCGGAAATGCATCATTATGACAAACAAAGCGACTTTGTATTCAGCAGTACGACTTGATATATTAAAGAGGGACTTAAGCGACGTAAAAAATTTCTTTATTGATGCCTTATTGAAGCAATTAAAATCGGACCAACTTTATAGTAACAAAGTAGAAGGGTTCCTAGCGAACAATCTCGAAAAACTAATAATTACTACTACTGACAATGACAAAAAAGTTATTGGGTCGATGAATGACATGATTTATCAACTAAAGGTGGGAATTCAACATAGAGTACCGGATCTAATGAATCCGACCGATACAAATGCAGCAAAATATGTAAATGACATACCAATGAGCTTAATTCAATTTAAAACTCCATTAAAGAAGATGCGCGACTTGCAAAACAACGCCTAACAGGTGGTTTGCTGCTATGCTGGCTGACGAAAAAGTTCTGAACATTTTGTTCGATTATCAGCTAAAGTTATGGGGTGGATTAATTCTTTTCAGCTTTTGTATTAATTTCAACTAAAGTAATTCTATTGGGCTTCTGTACCGGGCAGTTGGAACACAGAATACCAGCACAGCAGCAAGCCCGAAACGTTAGGCGTAATTTTATGAACACTCGACTAATATTAATTATTCTCATATTATTTGTCTTTGGTTCATGTGGCCATGATGATACGAGCTCTCAAACCACCGAGAAAATTGACAAATCAAATGAAACTAAGTATGCATTCATCACCGAAATCCTTCAAAACGGTGACTCAGTTTTCTTAAAGGTTGATTACGTTCAATACTTGACGGGCGACTCCGCTATAGCAGCTGCTATTTCTGAGGACGGGGCTGACACAATTCAACTTGATGGAAAAATAAGTGTAGGTGTTCCGAATGACTACTATATTTTAAACAATAATCCTGAGCTTAGAAAACTGCGAATAGACAAAAAGTGTGAGTTTGACTTTTTACTTTATTTAGATCGAGTCGATGTAAAGGGAATAGACAATTCCCTATCATCATTAAAGAAGATTTATAAGGACGCCCTTTTTCATTTGACTCTAAATAAGGAAGAAACCATTGTGCGAATAGAAGAAGTATTCATTCCATAACAATAAAAAACTACGCCTAACAGTGAGTTTGGCAAAATGCCGGCTTTAGAATAAATACTCATCGTATATCGCTGCTCATCATCAGTCCCGGCTGAACGAATATAGCTGAGCTTTGGAATATAACCTCTGCAATACATCTTTACTCATCAACAGTTCGGACAGAAGTAACACGGAATACCGGCACATCCTTTGGTTTAAAAAAGGAGATTTCTGCACTATTTATTACTATTATTATTGGGGGTTGCAAGGGGTGTGAATAACACTCTGGTTGTGCATAACTTTAAAATAGCAGCTGGGTGAACTTGCGCCACTTCCAGTAGTTATAGAACTTTTTGGCGTATTAGTCCCGGCTGCTATTTATTGTTGCTCCAGGTCCATCTAGAATTATCCCTTTACACAACAAAGGAATTAGACAGGAGCAATATTTTGTTTAACAATCAAATCTAAAGTTATGGAAAAAGCGCTATTTACTATTGGCGTAGATGTATCAAAAAATACACTTGATGTGTATTGCATTGAGGTACGTCAACACATCCGTATCCTAAACAATTCGGCGCCAAGCCGTGTCCGTTGTACGTCACCCTAAAACAGCACCCTACATACATTCAAGTTCCGTAACTACCTGTCGCAAGGGAAGCTTATTTTGTTTATTGTATTATGGTTGTTTCAAACTGCGGGTTACTGGCTATTGAAAAATAGATTTACGAATATCTTTTGCCTTGTTAAAAGCTGCAAGGCAGCTATCTAACGGTTTACCTTCTTTATAAATGCAATCACAAAACTCGCAGGCGCCGGGGTTTTTATCGCATTGATTTCTGCATTCAGCTTCAGAATTGCCGGGTGTTATCTCATATAAATAGGAAGTGCCAATGATGATGACGGCTAAGGCTGCAATAGAAGCACCAAAGAATATAAACCGAAGGCGCAAGCCCAAAGGTCTTTTTAACACAGGTGGATTTCGTTTTGACTGTTTAAAAGCTAAAATGTGTTTTAAACGGTCATAATTCCAAATCAATAAAAACAGGCTTGCCAATAACATCATGGTATTGAGCCGTGTGCCGTTAAAGCGAGTAGCATACGTGAGCACACAGATATTGAGGATAACAGGAAAATACATAAGGTTGCCAAGGAGTGAAGTTCTCTTAAATAGTAGTAATATTCCTATAATAACCTGGGCAATACCAATAAATGTATAATAGTAACCTGTTTGATATAAGGCATCAAAGTAATTTCCCAAAGGATTATTGGACGGCAAACCTTCAGCAAACCGTTCGCCCATGATTTTAACAAAGCCTGGTGGAATGAAGCTTATAGCCAAAGCGATTCGGCAAAAAGTAGCAAAACCCTGAAACCATTTGTCATTCTTTGCTTCATAGTATATTGCTTCAATTCTATTCATATTTGCTTATTAAAATTGTTTGCGCCAGTTACGTTAACTTTTGGCTGAAATAAGATGGCACCAAACCTCATGCTTTTTTACGTTTGATAAACAAGCTGATTAGAAAATGAAGAATTAAAGCAATGGCAGTCCAGTAAATAGCAAACGAAATCAATAGTACGGGAGGCGCCGCATCGGGGTCTTGCCCTAAAAATGATAATGGTTCCACCAAAATATATTTTACAGGGTATATGATAGAGCCCACTGTGTTTTTCCAGGCTATTGGTGAGCCAACGCCGGAATACCACTTGCCATTGTTTGGAAAGAGTTCAACTTCATCACCTAAAACTGAATTGGTTAAAAATTGAAAGGCAAACGCCGAAATGAGGAAAGCAATGACAAATTTCTTTCTTGAAATCTTCATACTGTTCAGTTATTGATAAATAAAAAGTACTTTGTAAAACAAAGTAACGTTAAATGCCGTAGAATTCAAAATATTTAGAGTGAAATCTTGGTCGGTCTTAGCGAAGTATAAAATTGTCTGCTGAAAATGGTAAGAAGGGCGAACGTACAACAAAAGTATTTATGCAGGCAGGGCTGACATTACGCACTTCGGCTTTAGTATCGCTATTCAGCATCAGTTCCATCGTCACGGAACGCTATTGAGCATTAGTAATAAATTCATCTTTGTATCTTTATTCGGGTTCGGTTACCGGCTGACACAGTGCTATTGCCCTGCCTGCATAACTACCGAGCCGTTAGGCACGAACTATTCGAATATTTTTTATATGGAAGTTCCTAAAGAAATTTTGAATGAAATCGCAGATAACTTAGAATTAGGTTTCAAATGCTATCTGAGTGTAAACACACTTGAGATTATTTCTTTCCCCGATCCTGATCAATATTCGGATATGGAGAACGATGTATGGAAAGAGGAAATCACTAAATTTCGCAAAGGCAAGAAGAAGTTTATTGAAATCGAACAAATGATACCGTCGGACGGATTCAGAGTTATGGCTGACTTTGTTGATTCACTTCCAGATAATTCGACGAAAATCAGGCTTCAAAATGCCCTGGAAGGGCGGAAGCCATTCGCAAATTTCAAGTACCAGGTCAATAATTCAGATGAATACAGGGAACAATGGTTCACTTTTAGGAGGCAAAGAAATATAGAGTGGATTCAAAATAAATTAAGGTTTGAAACTCACTGAGCTCTTCGCACAACGAGTTTGGCGAATTGCCGGATTCAGATTATTTTCTCAACTTCATATCGCTACTCAGCTTCAGTTCCATCAGTAGAATACTTGTGAGCTTTGTAATATAGAGTCGGCTATATATCTTTACCCAACACCAGCTTTTGTATGTCCAAATTTCTTTTATTTATTTTCCTGCCTCTTTTTTCTTTTTCGCAAGCCAACTATGCTTCGCTCTTAGATAGCTTTATGCAGACGCAGGTGGCAGTCAAAAAATTCAATGGAAATGTACTAATTGCCAAATCAGGCAATATAATTTACCAAAAGGCTTTTGGTTACAGGAACTTTGATACTAAGGAACTTCTGGACAATCACTCTGTTTTTGAGTTGGCCTCTGTCTCTAAGCAGTTTACAGCGACGGGCATTCTTCTGCTTAAAGGACAAGGAAAACTGCAGCTATCCGATTCACTCCGAAAGTTCTTCCCAGAACTTCCTTATCATAACATTACTATCCGCCATCTGCTGACACACACCTCAGGCCTGCCGGATTATATGGAGTTGATGAACCCAAAATGGGATCATAAAAAAATCGCATTCAATAAAGACATTATTCACTTTCTTGCTACAGAGAAAGCACCCCTATTGTTTGAACCAGGTGCAAAGTGGGAGTACTCCAATACCGGCTATGCTTTACTGGCATCTATCATAGAAAAAGTGTCGGGAAATACGTTTAGTTCTTTTATGCATGAAAATATATTCAGACCCTTGGGCATGAATCACACTCGCATATACAATACAAGGCGGTCAGAAAAGGAAGTCATTTCAAATTATGCCTATGGCTATGTTTATTCCGATAGCCTAAGAAAATATATTCTGCCTGATAGCTTACCCCAACTTGATATGGTTTTTTATTTAGACGGTATTCAGGGAGACGGAACCGTCAATTCAACGACTGGCGATTTATTAAAATGGGATAGGGCTCTAAAGAACCGCAGCTTGTTGTCGGACGCAACACAAAAAGAAATGTTCACCTTACAAGCTTTCACGGATACTGTCACTAAAACTGGCTATGGCTACGGCGTCATTGTGGGAAAAAATAAATTTGGGACAACGCTCTCACATTCAGGTGGCTGGCCTGGTTATGTAACAATACTTCACCGCAATGTGGAAGATGACGAAACGATAATTGTGCTGTCCAACAATAACTCAAACTCACCAGCCGTTGCCAATCAACTTTCCTACATTTTGCACAACGAATCGGTTGTTTTTCCCTATGTCCACAAGGAAATTACGATTGACTCGTTAATTTTAGATGGCTACGTTGGAAAATATCAAGGCGCCAACCTGATAGAGCTTGTGAAAGAAAATGGTAAGCTTTACCATAAGGGCAGGCAAACCATTGCGTTGAAACCCGAATCTGCCACAAAATTATTCTATACGGACGGAAGTGACCGGCAGATTGAATTTGATGTGAATCGAGACGGTAAGCCGGAAAAAATTTGGTTAATTAGCAACGGAATCAGGACAGAGCTAAAAAAACTGGAGTAAAACAATATGAACGCGCAATAGTGGGTTTGGCCTGCTTGGGGCGACGGAACAACATCAACAACAGAAACGTCGGTCAGCAGTAGTCCGGGCGGGCCAACAAATCACAGCAGAATAAGTTATCTTCAACTTTAATCAACTTTGAGCTTCGGTTGGGGGCTGGACGTTCAAGGAATACCCTGCCTGCACCAAACCGTAATCGTTGTGTGCAATACCCCAAAGCCCTCTGATTCACTAACTGCAAACTTAAAAACCAACATACTAAAGGCAAAGTCAAAAACTATTATACTGATCCACGGAAATTTTGTGAACGACCTTACCTGGACAGAATGGAAGCAGTACTATGAACAAAAAGGCTATAAGGTGTATACTCCAGCGAATCCAGGACACCAGGGAACACCATCAGTACTTCGAAAGAATATACATCCTGATCTAACAACAACAGGTTTCATTGATATCGTGAATAATATTTCCAATCTGAATGACACTTTGCCGAAAAGACCCTTAGTTATTGGGCATTCGTTGGCAGGAATGGTAGCGTTGAAACTAGTTGAATTGGATAAAGTCGCCGCAGGCGTTAGTATAGACGGGGCTCCGCCAAAAAATGTATTTCCTCCTTTTCAGACACTCAAAACAGTACTTCCAGCCTTTGGCTTTTTTTCTTCCAGAAAATATTTTATGGGCAGCCGCAAATGGTATGATTATGCGTTTTTCAATACTATATCAGATATGGAAAAGGATTCTATGTTTGAAAAATATGCAGTTCCTGAAAGCTACAAAGTAAGTCGCCAACTAGTTCTAAATTCCTATTCAAACATAAATTTCAAAAAAACTCATGAACCTATTTTATTCATAGGTGGAGGTAATGACCATATATTTCCGTCCAGTCTGACTAAAACTATTGCGGGAAAATATAGCGATTCAAATTGCAAGGTTGATATTAAAATATTTGAAGACAAAAGTCATTTTATTTGTGGCGAGCAGGGCTGGGAAGCTGTAGCCGATTATATCCTGGATTGGTATGAAAACCTATAGTACGGCACCCAACATTGCATTTGCCATATGAGGCGTTGGAAATATTTTCAGCTTTTGTACAGTGGATATGCCTTTGACTCAGCAGATGAACAGGGGCCAGGCAGTTGTACATATTATTGACTTTTGTCACACTAAATCAGCATCCTGCTTAAATTCATACAACCCTGACTTTAACTACCGACCCAACGCTATTTTTAGCATATTGCGAGGCACACAAAGCTGACACAATAGCCAATCTTGCAAAGAGCTAAATATTCCCCCTCACAGCCCACCCAACCCGATCGACGGGATTCGTATCATCTTCACCTGTGGCATCGGCAAGACAATCGACATCAGCAACAGCTGACAAGACAAAACATTCGTACGAACATAAAGACAATGAAAGACTGGAACAGCCCTCTATTTTTTCCTGTTGATAATGCTGTTAATACCTGCAACGATTCAGCATTCGACGGTGCATGCACATCAATATGTAAAAGTGTAACCACCGTTTCGTTTTTACAGCGGGGAGATACGTCACCATCGTAATTCTGTAATTGTTTTGTAACACTTTCCAGGAAAGGTTTTTAATGTCATTGTGCCCCGTATGACCCCTCATTTCTTGTTGCAGTACCTGCAGCCCGGTTACACAAAGGGCGGTTTATAGTGCCGGACATTTCAGCAGGTGGGCGTGCATTAAAGTTGATCACTACCGATCTGCTTTCAAAGCTTTGGATTCTTTGCGTTGATTCCCTGCTTTTATCGACAGAATCCAGTATTCTTCGATAAACGACACATAGGCGCGGCCGATTGAATAGTAATTTTCTGTAGCTTAATAGGGCATTCACAGACCATCACTGGCCACTTATGATGCGCAGCCATGCTATAGTGCAAGTATTGCTAACCACGGTTATTGCTATTTTTTTCCTGCCAATAGCCCGAATCAAGGTTTATGCCCAGGAAACCAATAGCGATGTATCCGGTCGGGTTCAGTCACCAACAGAGATGGCACTACAGGGCGCCAGTGTTACGATTGTGCACCAACCCACCAACAACACTTATTTAACATTCACCAACGCCCACGGGTATTTCCACCTCTACAACCTGAAGCCCGGCGGCCCCTACACGATCACTATCAGTTACACCGGTTATCATACACTTACAATTACTAACCTTATTCTATACTATGCAACACCGAATTTTTATTCGGTGCAACAAAATTTGGAGATTTCACAGTTTGTCCTGAAAGAGAAAAATCTTACACTCGAAGAGGTGAGGGTTGTAGCAAATAGTTCTACAGGTGTCGTGTTTGGTCCTGAAACAAATATTGATAGCCGGGAAATTCAATGGCTGCCTTCAATCAGTCGCAACCTCCAGGATTTTGTGCGACAGGCCCCGCATGCCAGGGTGAATGGTGAGGGTATGATGTCGCTAGCTGGCCAGAATAACAAGTTCAATAATTTTTTCATCGATGGCTCACCTGCCAATGACCTCCTGGGAATTGCCAGCAGTGGCACAGCAGGTGGACAAACGGGTACGCCCCCGGTATCGATCGAGGCGATAGAAGAACTGAAATTATCAGCGGCACCTTATAATGCGCAGTATAGTAATTTCACTGGTGCCGCGATCAATGCGATCACCAGATCGGGCTCCAACCAATTCAAATCGTCGGCCTGGTACTTTTTTCGGAATGAAAAGATGGCTGGCAGGTCCCCTGTCCCTGTCAGCACACCGGGTTTGAACAAGCCTGTAAGAGCCAGGCTGCCCGATTTCTTTAACCAGACTGCAGGGATATGGATTAGCGGGGCTTTAAAAAAGAATAACCTGTTTTATTTCCTGCTGGCAGAATTTCAAAACGAGCTGCAGCCACAACCATATGTTTATTCGGAATACAGGGGAAGCAGTACACTTCAACAGATCCACGATCTGGCTGATACCATTCGCAACAGGTATAGGTATGAGCCTGGTTCTTTCCTCGAAACTGCAGACGAATTACAGGCAGGGAGATTTCTGATCAAGCTCGACTGGAACCCTGGACTTACAAATAAGTTCACGATTAGTTACAGGCTTAATATGGCTGAACGCACGACGCCGCAATCGCAAAACAGTCCTTCCCTCATCCGCTTTTCTAATAACAGGTTTAGCCTGATCTCGAATATTCATTCCGCGTCGTTGGAATGGAAAAAATATTTCAAGCGATCGGCCAGCAACAGGCTACTTTTCACATATAATAATGAGATGACTGACAGAGGTATCATTGGGCAACCGTTTCCAACCGTTAATATCTCGGATGGTGGCGGTATGATTACATTTGGCAGCAATGCACCCTCACAACTTAATGTATTTAAGGCCTCAGAGCTAAACCTGTTGAATGTATTCCGGAAACAAAGCGGAAATCACAGTCTCAGTGCCGGCATTGATGTTGGGTTTTCGAAGGTGAATGATGTAATTATTCCCAGCTATTACGGGCAATACACATTCAGGAGCCGGGCCGACTTTATTGACAATAACTACGCGAGCCGATATGTGAGAGGCGTGTCGTTGGCCGATCAGCCTGTAAAGGACCGGACAGCAGCAGGTGCCAGGTTCAATCTTTTACGTACAGGTGTATTTATCAACGACCAGTTTAAAGTGAATAAACATCTTGACCTGAATATCGGCTTCCGGTTGGATGGAAAATCGGCTCCTTTGAAATATCCTGAAGATGATTTTTTCAATTCGGTCGCAAAAACTGAAATTGAAAAATATTATGACCTTGAAGGAGCCGTATCGGGTAAACCCATGAAAACACATTGGCAGATTTCGCCACGATTCGGAGTCCAGTATAGGGTTCCGGGGGCAGGGCTTACTTTACGTGGTGGTGCTGGCTTGTTCATGGGGCAGATGCTGAATATTTGGGTATCGGAATTGTATTTTGCAAGGACGCACACTGTCGACATTACTCCATATACCTTTCCGTTTAATCCTGATCCTTATCGACAGCCCGACCTGCCAGTATTGGGAATAGACCCGGAAAACAATAGAGGCAACGTATTAGTGATGTCAGAAAAATTTAAATATCCAACTGTGTTTCGTATGTCGGGTGGTATGGAAAAAAGAATTGGCGGTAAATGGAGCATTTCTACCGACATGATCTTCACGAAGAATATTCATGAGCATAGATACCTTAACGTGAACCTGGCGCCTCCCGCATTAACCACACCTCCACCAGGGAGCCGCAGCATTTATTCACTTGCGTCCCGCCCTCAGCGTATTCCCATGCCGGGAAATAATCCGTATAACAAGATTTTTCTTCTGACAAACAATCATGGAAGAAAGGGTTTCTCGTATAATACAAGTATATCTGTCGACAGAAAATTTAATTCAGATTTGACAGTCAGGGTAGGATACTCGTATGGAATTTCAGTGGCGTTATTTGAACCGGTTGGGAATGGTAATAATAGTGGTCAATGGGCGCAAACAGAAACAGTGAATGGAAAAAATACTGCTCAGCGATCGATTTCCGACTTCGACCCGGGACATAGGGTGTTAGCAGTGGCTATGAAAAAATTTCGGTATCGAAACTGCGTCACCATGATTAGCATATTTTATAATGGACAATCCGGCTCACCTTATAGCTATGTGTATGGGGAGGCGATCATCAACGATAACGGCCGAATGGAAAAATTTGACCTGGTTTATGTGCCAACTAAAGCGGAGTTGGATATGATGGAGTTTATTCCACATTCTTATAGTGCCGCTCAACAGCGGGAGTTATTGAACAAGTTTATTGAAAGCGACAGGTACCTTCGTAAAACCCGCGGCAATTTTGCAGAAAGAAATGGTGCCCGAACACCTTTTACCCATACCATTGATTTGCGCGTTCAACAGGATTTCAGGATAAAATCGGGAAGTAATACATGGCAGATAAGTGTTATCTACGACGTTTTCAACCTGGCTAATATGCTCAATAAAAATTGGGGCCGCAACTATTTTATTTCGGTTGGAAAATCCGAAATAATTAATGTGAAGGGGTTCAATAGTTCACTTTCTCCTGAATACCAGTTCACGCCTATGGAAGGCAAACCCTGGTCGATTCAAAATAGTACGGCACCCGGGAGCAGTGCCAGGTGGATCAGCCAGCTGGGCATTAGAATAAATATTAACTGATAGTTCAATCGTGGTGGATCGTGGCCATCACCTGTTGTTTGTACAGTCGGCCGATGGGGATTTCCTTTCCGCCTACTATGATGTCGTTATTATTGTAGCCGGTCATTTTGTCGAGTGAGATCATGTACGAGCGATGAACACGTAAAAAACTATGCTCGCTAAGCATATTTTCCATGGAGCTGATCGACTGCTTGGCCATAAAATTTTCTCCGCTGGTCATGTATATTTTCACATAGTCCTTCCAGCTCTCAATATAGAGTATCTCATGCACAAGCACTTTTTGCATACTCCTGTTTACACGCACATACACAAAAGCATCCGGGTTTTTCTTATACTCAGTGCTCAACGAAGCCACTTCATATCCCAGTAAACGTTTTACCTTAAAAACTGCTTTCAGAAATCGTTCAAACGTAACAGGTTTTACCAGGTAGTCAACTGCATCCAGTTCATAACTGTCCAGTGCATAATCCCGGTATGCAGTTACAAAGATGATCTTGGGGGGATTGCTTAAGCTTTTCAAAAAATCAGTACCGAGCAGTTTTGGCATTTTTATATCCAGGAAGACCAGGTCAATTGGCGTTCTGTGCAAGACATCAAGTGCTTCCACAGCGTTTTTACAGGTGGCCGTTACATCCAGGCCATTTGCGTTTGAGATATGCGACCTCAATACTTCAATCGCAGGCGGCTCATCATCAACCAATAGACATCGCAGTTTCATGTAGAGAGTTTTTTATCCGGGTTCAGGGGTACAGTGCTTGTTTTTTGTGGGGTAGCGAAAAATGCAGATAATTCAAGTGCCAGTGAAACTACAAAAAAATTTCCTTCATCGTTGATTCGTAGTTCATGTGTGGAAGGATACAGATAGCCAAGCCTTTTTTTCACATTACTGATTCCTATTCCTTTTGTTTCGATGTTTATCTGTTCGTTCTTGCTATTTACTATTTTAAATCGAAGCAGGTTCTGCATGGCAGAGATGTCAATACTCAACCAGGGCTTTTCCAATTGCTCTGAAGTACCATGTTTAAAAGCATTTTCGATGAATGGCAATAAAAGCAGGGGGGCAATAAACTTTGCTTCGATGTCCCCTTCGATATTTAAGGATACCTCCAGGGTATTACCATATCTTTCTTTTTCCAGGTCGATATAGTTTTTCATCACTTCGATCTCTTTCTCCAACAGCACGTTATTACTCTTGCAATCATAAAGAATATAGCTAAGTAGCGAAGATAGCTTCGCTATCATGGCAGGTGTTTTTTCGGAGCCCTGCATGGAAAAGGAGTAGATATTATTCAGGGTGTTGAAAAGAAAATGAGGATGTATTTGCGCTTTTAACAGCTGCAGTTCTATGTCGATTTTTTCTTTCTGCTCGGTCAGGAAGTCTTTTTGTTTTTGCATCCAGTATTTAAACAAAATAATAGTACTGCCCAGGCCGGCCACCGCGACCATTGAAAGGTAGCTGTTGGCCGCCCACGGGTTAGTGTTGCCCAGGCCGAGACCCGTTATGTATTGGACAAAGCCAAAGAATATAAAAGCCCTGCATACATAATTCCAAAACCATCCTGCAACACCCCAGGCCAGCATTACCAGTACAAAGAGTCCCTGCTTTTCCTTCATCAGCAAGTGCGGAATAAAAATAAACATGACCGGGTAAGCGAAGGCCATGTGAAGAGGTACCCATATCAGAGATAGGATGAACTGGTCACCCAGGGGCATGGAATGTATTCTGAATATTAAAGTGAAGACAACAGCATCTGAGAGCCAAAATGCAAGATGCCGCAACAACCTGAATTTCGGTGAAAACACGAATTGATTTTCCCGGTAAATTCTCATCCAGCTTTAGTAGTTATTACAATTTACCACATCTCGGCCATTGGATTCAAAACCAGTCTTAAATAATGACGGACAACAGGATTTTTCGACGAATGCCGGCTTATGACTGCCGGATGCTTTGATTTCCCTATTCAGATATATTTCTTATTGGGATTATGTTAGTCGATAAGTTTTTTACCACGCATTTATCCGCTATAACTTAACCAGAGAAAAAGACAGTTTGCGTGGACCCAAATAAACAGGTATGAATATATGCAAGTTCTTAGTTACTGCGACGCTGATTTTCATGGTGACAGTTGTTTCCTGTCGCAAAGCAGATTCGCCGGTAAAAGTTGAGCGAAAGCCGCCTAATGCTGTCGCCGGACCTGACCAGGTGATAACTTTGCCACAGGATACTATATTGCTGGACGGCCGGGCATCAAACGACCCTGACGGGGAAATAACCAGTTTCCGGTGGACAAAGGTGTATGGACCACAAAATTTAACGCTTACGTCAACAAATTGGTGGACGATCATTGCAAGGGATCTTCATGAAGGTATTTATGGGTTTGAGTTAAAGGTAACTGACGATGATGGGTTGACTGGCTATGACACGGTGGTCATAACCGTACAAAAGCCGGCAGCAGAAGTAACCTGTGTAATACCTGGGTCAACCGTGGCAGGTGTCTTTAAAGGTGCAGTAGTGGATGCCCAGGTAACTCTATGTAATGAAATGTTCTACTTCTCTGATGGAACTACTTTAGATGTATTTGATCCTGCTTCGAGTATCACTTCCCGTTACACAGTACCAATCGCACGATCACATGCTGCTGTCACATCGTATGGTGACGAGGTGTATATTGCTGGCGGATATATCTATCCCCGTAGCACCACGTCTATGGGTGAGAGTTTAGCACAGGTCAACATATTCAATACTGTCAGCAATACATGGCGGGAGGCAACACTGAGTTCATCGCGGTTTGCTATGGAAGCTTTTGTAGTTGGTCATAAGATCCTTTTCACTGGAGGAATCATTGATCCTTATACAGGCAGCAGGAGAATTGATATCTACGATGTAAACAATGACAGGTGGACATATAAGGAACTGGATGGTATCGGTGGAATTATTCCTGTGGTGAGAGGAAGACAACTGTGGATATTCACGGCTGGGTCAAACCAACTGGTGATTTATGATGAACTAAATGACACATGGAGTTCAAAGACATTAACAGGAGAGGCAGGCGGTGTTCGTGCGCTAGCCATGGCAGACAAGATTTATTTTACTGGTAGCCAGGTAGTAAAGGTCTATGATGTGTCGAATGAGTCATGGTCGAAGTTACAATTGCTGGAACAGAAGTTTCATGTGCCAGCTATCATATCAGGAAACAAGATCGTTTTTATAGGAGGGATGACAAGCTGGTTTGTTTATTCTACACTTATAGAAATTTACGATCCTCTATCAAATTCCTGGAGCTACAGGTATATGGATAGTGACCTATACTACGAGACACTTTTTTCATACAATAACTATCTCTACAGCGCAGGAGGTGTCATCAACAAGGAAAATGCCAGCTTATCAGGCATCTGTAGGGTTGAGTTATAAATCGTAAAGGAGCAACACTTTGACATTATATAAAACTGAGGGGACTTTCGATCACCGATCTATTGACGCCATTGAAAATATCGCGTCAGTCAGATTCTGCCAGCTGAATTTCTTTTTTGCCTCCTGGAGATGTGGGACAAAATAGTCCTCCCCAAATTTGAAGTATTGTACAATCGTGTCGGCTATGTCATGGGGATTAGGTTCGGTAACGAGTCCTGCCTTTTCGTGAGGCACCAGGGAAGGAAGTCCTCCCACATTCGTAACGATCATGGGCTTTTCAAAATGATATGCCAGTGGTGTGACCCCGCTCTGCGTAGCATTGCGATAAGGCTGCACGACCACGTCTGCCGCACAGAAGTAATATTGAACCTCACTATCGGGAATAAAATCCGTTCTAAGGATCACCTGATCCTGTAAGCCCCGGCTTTCGATAAGATCGAGGTACTGTTTCTGATCTTCATAAAATTCACCTGCAACCAGGAGCTTGAGAACACCTGATTGGGAACCGGTTTCCTTTTTCAGCAGGCGCATTGCTTCCAGCAGGATGTCAAGGCCTTTATATTTACGTATGAAACCAAAGAATAAGAGGATCCTGTCATGTTCTGCAAGTCCAAGATGTTTCCTTGCATTTGTTTTTGAAATTATTGGTCCAAAATTGTCGTACAACGGGTGTTCCACCAATAAGGCAGGCTTTGTTTTTTCAAACAAGCGAAGGTCCTCCATTACTTTTTCGCTCATGGTAATAAAGGCATCGCAGGGTTTAAGGAAATATCGGGTGAAGGGTTTGTCGCCAGGCCTTTTTTCATGAGGGATGATGTTGTCTGCGATACAGACGATTCTGGTGTGTTTATTCTTTTTAACCTGACGCATAATAGTTCCTAGCGCAGGCCCCATAAAAGGCAACCAAAAACGGACGACAAGTATATCCGGTTTTTCGTTTCGTAGTCGTTTGCCAGCCTTTAGCCAGTTGAACGGGTTGATGGAATTGACCACAGGAAAAATAGTAAGACCCTGCGGGGCAGGTTCATCACTGTATTGTGTTTTACCAGGAAAAAGAAACGAAGGGTATTGAAGTGAAAAAGAATAAATGCTGCAGTCATGCCCATTGGCAATAAATTCTTTCGCCAGCCTGTGATTGAAAGTAGTAATACCACCACCGCGAAGCGGATGAGCGGGTCCCAGGATGACAATTTTTTTATATGAGACAGATGGCACGATCAAAAGTTGATACCGGCAATACTATAGGCCTGTCCGGTCTTCGATTAAATAGGTGTTTCGGCCTGATGCATTCCGGGAAACAAGTTCACCGATAAACCCTGCCATGAACAGTTGTACGCCAACAAGCAGTGATGTCAGGGCCAGGTAAAACCCCGGGCGGTTTGTGATAGGATAAGCCGCGTCAATGATTTTGGAAACGATCAGGAAGACGGCAAACCCGAATCCTATCAGGAAAAATACCGTTCCCCAGGCGCCAAAGAAATGCATAGGCCGTTTCCCGAATTTTCCCATGAAAAAAATTGTGACCAGGTCGAGAAAACCATTGATGAACCGCGACCAGCCAAATTTGCTGACACCGTATTTGCGGGGTCTGTGTTCAACTACTTTTTCACCGATCTTACGAAATCCGGCCCATTTGGCCAGTACCGGTACATAGCGATGCATTTCGCCATACACTTCGATACTCTTTATCACTTTTTTATCATAAGACTTCAGACCACAGTTGAAATCGTGTAGTTTTATTTTGCTCATCTGCCGGGCGGTGGCATTGAATAATTTACTCGGCAGATTTTTAGTAAGCTTGTTGTCATATCGTTTCTTTTTCCAGCCACTCACCATATCGTATCCATCTTCAATGATCATTTTCCTCAGGCCGGGGATCTCGTCAGGACTGTCCTGCAGATCAGCGTCCATCGTGATGATCACATCGCCGGTTGCTGCACGGAAACCTTCATTGAGACCTGCAGATTTACCATAATTGCGCTGAAACTTGATGCCTTTAATATTTGGATTTTTTCCCCTTAACTGCTCTATGACTTTCCAGGAGTTATCTGTACTGCCATCGTCAACAAAAATGACCTCGTAGGAATAATTGTTCTCCAGCATTACCTTTTCAATCCATGCCGACAGCTCGGGTAGAGACTCTTCCTCATTAAGCAATGGTATGACGATGGATAGATCCATGGATTATTTACTTCTTTTTTGTTAAGACGATAGTGATCGAGGCAATTGTATTGACAATTGCGCCAATAATCAAATATCCGAAAATTGTAAAGTAAACCACACCCGTTGTATATTGTTTTTTCGCATCGGCGACCAGCTTGTCAATTTCAGCCGGTAGTTTGTTACCCTCTTTCAACAGGTCTGCACGGTATTGTACGGCGGCTTCTTCCGCGAATTCGGGATGAAGCATGGAGAAAATCGAGGTAAATGCGACCATGATCAGGATAGTGATGATAAAACAACGAAATCCCTGTCCAAACAGATCAGAAAATTTCCCGGTATACGCTTCTGAGTTGGAATAGCTTATTAATGTCCACACAATGCCCGCAGCATACACGATATAGATGATATAGTGGAGGGAAGAACCCAGCGATACATCGGTATAGTAAAGCAGAAGTGAGCAAATAACCATCACGACACCTGTGATGATGCCCTTCAAAAGCGGAGTGAGTTTATACATGAGGTAATTTCGAATTAATGTAATACTGCATTTTTTTTATTGATGATCCCCATGACCCGGCCTGTGAGTTCTTTACCAATAAATGCACTGTTTTTTGATTTTGATAAAATATTACTTTCATCAACCACCCATTTGGTATTCGGATCAAACAATGTAAGAGAAGCGGTGTTGCCTTCTTTAATCGTTGCCTGCCAGAGACCAAACAGCTTCCTCGGGTTGACAGATAACAGTTCCACCCATTTTGCCGGATCTATCCCCGGCATTGCGGTATTAATGGCGGCAAAGGCCGTCTGCAAGCCGATCATACCATATTTGGCATACTCGAATTCAAGCACCTTGCTATCAAATTCATGTGGCAGGTGATGTGAGGCGATGCAGTCGATCATTCCCGAGCTGATTGCCGCTTGCAAAGCTAAACGATCATCGCGGGTTCGAAGCGGGGGATTCACTTTAATATTTGTATCATAATTCTTCATGTCCTCGTCGGAGAAGAAGAGATGGTATGGTGTAACCGAGCAGCTGATATCCACGCCGGTTGCTTTTCCGCTTTTGATATAGTCCAGTGATTTCTTTGAGCTGATACCTGTAAAATGAAGGCGGGATGCTGCATAGCGCGCCAGTTCAATATCCCTGGCTACGATCAGTTCTTCCGCCATAGCCGGCTTGCCGGGTAAACCTAACTGTGTTGAAACAATGCCTTCATTGATCAAGCCGTGCGGATTGATGCTTTTATCATCGGGCACCTGAAGCAGTATGCCGTTGAATGATTTTATATACTGAAGGGCTTTCAGCAGTAGTCCCGAGGACTGAACGCAGTTGATACCATCACTAAAGGCGACCGCGCCACTGTTGCGCATATCATACATTTCCGCCAGTTCTTTTCCCTCAGCGTTTTTTGTGATCGCGCCAATGGGATGAATGTTGATAGGGAGTGTTTTGCTTTTTTGAACGATGTATTCTACACCTGCCTTGTTGTGGATACAGGGATTGGTATTGGGGATGACCAGGATATCGGTATAACCACCAGCTGCCGCCGCTGCGGCACCTGATTCCAGGGTCTCTTTGAATTCGTATCCTGGGTCACCAAAATTGGAGAAAATGTCGAGCCAGCCTGGTGAAATATGGGCACCTGCTATTTCAATCTCCCGGTCGGCTTTTTCGTCAAGGGACTTGTCGACCCGGGTGATCGTTCCATTGTCAATAAATACATCGAGAATTTGCCCGTTGAATGGCGAGAGAGGATCAACAATCCTGGCTTTCTTAATGAGTAGCTTCATTAAGCGGCGAAGATAAAGTTTGTTTTCGTTTCGGAAAAATTGAGTCTCTGGGTGGGGTGACCGGGGAGACGGGAAGAAGGGAAGGGGGTAGAGAAGTGATTAAATGGTCCGGGTTGGCCTACTTATGAGATTGAGTCATTGTTTTTTGAGGCAAAATCGAACCTTTGCGACCAAATCGTCGCAATTAACCCTTTAGATTGTCGGACGCTGCCGCCATGCAGTCGGGATTTTAATACCAATTTTGAGGTATCAAAGTTGATCAACATTACAGTCAAAAACCTGGTGGAGCAGCAACCACTTCAAAAACGGGCGGAACCGAAAAGCCAGACGAGTAGGAATTAAAAATAAATCTTATGTCAGGAAATAACGTTTCATTACACAGGGTACTCAAGACATCGCCGGAAAAATTGTACCGGGCATTTACAGATGCAGCGGCCATGGCTTCCTGGTTACCTCCCTATGGTTTCGTGTGCACCGTTCATGAAATGAATGCAAAAGTGGGCGGCACATATAGGATGTCATTCACAAATTTTTCAACCAACAACAGTCATTTCTTTGGGGGTAAGTTTATAGAGCTGAAGCAAAATGAGTTTTTGAAATACACTGATAAGTTTGACGATCCCAATCTCCCTGGGGAGATGGTTACTACCGTTTGGTTAAAGAAGAATATCGCGGGTACAGAGTTAAAAATTACACAGGAGGGAATCCCCGAAGTGATACCTGCCGAAATGTGCTATTTGGGATGGCAGGAGTCGCTGGAGAAACTGGCAAAACTAGTGGAACCTGAGATACCGGATGCATGAGATGGTTAAGTTTCAATAATATAAAAGCCATGGGAAGAAGATTCCTGTGGCTTTAAGTTTTATAAACGGTCTCAGGGCGAATTAACTCTGTAGTTCATGCCCAACGGTAGATATTCATCTCCCCCCGGGTATTACGTTTTAAAGAGGGGATGTAACGCGTTTTTGGGGGAATTAAAGTGATTTTAATAATTTAGCGCCAATGATAAAGTCGGGATGTAGCGCAGCCCGGTAGCGCGCTTCGTTCGGGACGAAGAGGCCGCTGGTTCGAATCCAGTCATCCCGACAAAAAAATAAAGCCTTTAAATCGTTGGATTTGAAGGCTTTATTGTTCGAATAAATTTTACTCTTTTGGGACTCTATATCTTAAAAGTGTTGTTAAAATGAGGGGTGAGTTGGTTCGAATCCAGTAGTAAGCGTTCGTTTTTAGGAAACAAATATTACGATTACTTGGCAACATTGATGAATGACGCACCTATCGAGTCAATCAGCAAAATGTTAGGTCATACCAAGCTCAGTACAACCATGATCTATGCAAGAGTAACGCAGGCCAAAATCGGAATTGATATGAGTATTCTGCAGGAGAAGTTCAACAAGAAAGCAGGTTAATTGAAAGGCTAATTTAATCCGAAGGGTCAGAATACGGGTAATAGATACCCGGTTTTCTGCTTTTTGACCACCCCTGTTGTGTGGTGCAAGATGTAGTGTTGTAGTCAAATTAACGTTTAAAGTCTCTCCCGATTTTATCTGTGCCCGCTATTTCGGGACTATACTTCCTAAGCGAACTATTTATATAGTCCCGCTTTTTATCGCTTTAGCGATAAGCACTGCTGTATTGGCAGCATCAAATTTCTCAATTAGGCTTTTCCGATGTGCATTTACCGTAGGAACACTGATAAAAAGCTTTGCGGCTATTTCTGCATTGGTAAGCCCTTCAGCAATGAGTTGCAGCACTTCTTTCTCCCGCCGGGTGATTTCCGGGGTACCATCCGCTGTTTCCAGGAGAGACTGACCTGCTTCAAAACTCAAAAATGTTTTCCCCAACCTTACGGTAGTAATGGCATGCAGGATTTCCTGTTTGCTTGCATTTTTCAGTACGTAGCCCATTGCTCCATTATCTATCATATCTCGAATAACGGGCTGTTGATTAAAGGTGCTTAACCCAATAATACGAACGGCTGGAAACTGTTCACTTACTTCTTTACAAAGATCAACGCCACTTTTATCAGGAAGATTGATATCCATGAAGAGGATATCGGGTTGTTGGTGTTTCAGGAAAGCCAGGCAAGAGGCGGCGCTCATGGCATGCCCCATCCATTCCATATTTTTTTCATTTTGCAACATAGAACGGATACCTTCTATCACCAGGTAGTGATCGTCAACAATAAAAAGCTTTGTTATCATGACAGGGTGGTTTCTATTAGCACTGACGTTCCTTTACCCGGCTCTGAATTCAGGTCGATTTTCCCCTTTAAAAAATCCACCCGGTTTTGGATATTGCTCCAGCCTATGCCTTGTGCGTTTTGCAACGAACTGGTATCAAATCCCTTTCCATTATCCTCTACAGTTACAGACAACATATTATCCTCTTGCGAAGCATTTACCTGTACCAGTACCTTTTGAGCACTGGCGTGCCTGATCGCATTGTGTACCAGTTCCTGGATAATGCGATAAATCGTTACAGCGGTGGTTTGATCTATGGTCATATTTTGCATTCCAATCGACTGATAAGTAGTTTTCACCGCACCACTACGGTCTATTTCGCTGCAAAATGTCTTCAATGCCACATTCAGCCCATATTTCAGCAACATTTCGGGCATCATGTTGTGTGCTACACGGCGCATTTCCCTGATGGAGCTGTCCAACATATCAATGCTGCGCTCAAAAGCCTGCGCATTGTCAGGCGTGAGTATTAGATTTTCTTTCATATTTTGAAACGAGTGTTTGATACCGCTTAACATACCCCCCAGTCCATCGTGCAGGTCTTTGGCCAACCTGGTACGCTCCTGCTCCTCGCCCTTGAGGATGGATTGAGTGGCTGTAAGTTGTTTTTCATTTTCCAGTTCTTCAATTTTTGCCTGCTGTAGTTTTTGCTTATGCCTGTAATTACGATACCCCAATAAAGAGATGCTGATCAGGGCCACAGCACTACCCAAAAAGATGTAGTTGAGCGTATTCTTTTTCCTGATTTGTTCTTCTTGCAATAATATTTGAGATTGCTTTTTTTGATTCTCATACTTTGCTTCCAGTTCAGAAAATTGGTTGGCTTTTTCACCAATAATTATGGAATCATTTACTGTAATAAATTTTCCTGCATACTGCATTGCCTCTTCGTATCGTCCCAATTTGTTATTCAGCTGGTACATCGTTGTATAAAAACTCCTTTTCTCCGTGAGGTCTTCACTCTTTTCATAGTAGGATTTGGTTATTTCCATAAACCTCCTGGCTTCGTCATACTGCTGTTGATGCATGGCAATAAGACCCAGTTGTTTATTGGCGTGAGCTGTGCCTGAAACGGAATTAATTTTTGCAGCGAGTTGCAAACTTTTGTTTGCAAAAATTGCGGACGAATCAATTTTTCCTAATAAAAAAAATTCTTCTGAAATATTTTGGTAGCAACTTTGTACTGATTCTCTCGTGCCTTTACCTTGTTCCATCTGGGGCAGAAAAGCCAACCGTATCCGGAGTGCTTTTTCAATAAAGCCCTGCTCATGAAAATTATCGGCTTTTTGCTGCATATAATAAGCCAATGCGTCAGCCGCTGCCGGGCTATTGTATTTTTGGTTGATGGCAATAGCCTTGTCTATATATTCTTCCGCTTTAGGCAAGTTTCCAAGCGAATTAAATACAGCACTAAAATTGGAGTAGAGATCAGACTTTTTTCTATCCAGCATTTTTTCGGTCACAGAGGATGCTGCAAGCACCTGTGGATCATTAAAAGCATTTTGAGCTTTTGTATAGTAGTAGATACAACTGTCATATTCGCCCCTATAATATTTTACATTGCCTATATTATAGCAAACGCCACCGTATAAGTACAGGTTTTTACTGCTTTTAGCATATTGCATGGATAAATAATAATAATGCAGCGTTTTTTCGGGCTCGCTAAAATAATGATGCCATAATCCTAATAATCGGCAGCAGTTGGCAATGGTGTACTCTTCTTTCAGTTTCAAACTTTTTCCAAGGGCCTCTTCGAGCAGTTGACGTGATAGGGAGCTGTCAACTTCCAGCAGGTCATAACCGAGGTCTTTCAGTTGGTTTACATGGGCAGTGTCCACAGGAGTATTTCTGATCTGTCCTATTTTTTGTGTTAACGCCTGCTTGTCCCATAATAAGGAGTCACTCAGTTTTTGCGATTGCGTGTGAGCAATACAGCAAAAACAAAACAAAATTATCATAGTCAACTTTATTCTCATAAATCCCAAAGTCTTTTTCTTATACAAAAGGACAAATTTTCTACTACGCAATACCCCCTCTTTTTTAAGGATTTAGCCTTCTCAAAAATCATCATTTTTAACAATAAGAATGTTGCCGCCAAGGTTAGAAATTTGACTTCAAAAATACTGAAAATGAAGCCGTTGTTATCCATTATAGTAAGTTGTCTTTTCGCTTTCTCCTCTATGGCGCAAACCAAGCCCAAACAAAAGGCTCCCACACAAAAAGAGATGGAGGCAATGATGAAGGAAGCCCAGAAAATGGTAGATGAACTAAGCGAAGAAGATAAAAAAATGATGGACAGTCTGGGTATTAAAATGCCTGATTTTAAAAATACACCCAAAGTTTCAGATAAGCAACTGGCCCAGGCATGGGAAGATGAAAACCGGGTAGTGCCAAAGCTGGACGCCGCAAGAATTGCAGCTATAACCAAAGGCGTTACCGATGCGCGGATGGAAACCTATGTTGCTACTATCCAAAAGAAAATGATGACCACGCTGGATGCCGGGCTGATAAAAATGGGTGATAAGATTTTTAACTACATCCAGTCCAATAGTAAGAATAGTGCAGAAGCAGGCAATATGGCCGCAGCGCTTTGGATAATTGACAAGCCCAAAATGGCTATGTATGTGTTGGGAAAAGTTATCACCAATAACCCTTCCAATACCGATAACCTCAGTAACTATGCTGCCATGCTCTCCATGCAGGGGGCACAGCATTTGG
Source organism: Bacteroidota bacterium (assembly GCA_023424015.1). Lineage (GTDB taxonomy): Bacteria > Bacteroidota > Bacteroidia > Chitinophagales > Chitinophagaceae > Terrimonas_B. Next base: position 24,786 of record JAFAEM010000016.1, read on the forward strand.
CTATTCCCATCCTTAACAATCTCAATGTGAAATTCCCCAACAACAGCACTCTGCTCAATAACCTGGGGCAGGCCTGGCTGGGGTTGGGCGAACTACTAAAAGCTGAAGAATATTTAAACAAGGCCTTAGTGTTGTATCCTTTGCACCCACAAGCTAATATGGCAAAAGCGGCTATTGCCGAAAGTAAAGGGAACAAAGAAAAGGCAAAGGAAGCCATAAAAAGATCCATGCAGCGTGCTTATACCCAGGAAAAGGAAGAAAAACTGGCGAAACTGGGTGAAAAGGTATCGCATACTCAGTACCTGCTACCACCACGCCGTAAAACTGACGTCCTGAATTTAGATGGATTTCGTTCTCCTTATTTTCCTACTACTGCTCGTGGCTGTATCAATGCTGAAATAGAATGGGATACATTTTATGAACAAATAGATGAAAAAATAAACAGCCTGTCTAAGCTTAGAGAAAATGCGGAAGATGCCGCTATGAAAGGAAAGGAAGAAAGGATGAATGAAAATCTGGCATTCATGAAATCAGCGAAGGCAAATCCCGGTGTAGGGGGACAAATGCTTGCAGTACCGCTGTACGCCATCAGGGCTACAAAAAAATTAAAGGCAACCATGGACCTGGTACAACGGAAAATGGAAGCTTACAACAGCAGGCTGGCGCTTTACACACAGGAATCCTTGCAACTCAAAAAAGCCTACGATGAAGAAATGAAAAAACTGAGAAGAGAAGACGAAGCCCAAACTGGGGATCACCGGGCGAATGAAGCATATTGTCCCAAATACCGGGTCGCTACAGATAAATACCTCAAAGACATTAATGACAAATTACAGGCGTTATACCTGGATGCATTGACAATGAAAAAAGAAATGATTAATGAATCGGCTCACTATGCCCTGTATATGATGTGGCCGGATGAGTTCCAGGTGGCAAAATACGACTTCCAGATAGAATGGCTCAATTTCATGAAAAAAGGTTTTGGCGCACCTGCCTATGGTTCAGATTTCCCCTTTGTTTCTATCACGCTCAATGAATATTCATGTAATAACGATTTCAAAGAAGAGCCGGAGTTAACCAAACTGCAAAAATTTGACGATGTGCATTGCGAATACCATAGTAAGCTGGATTGGGAGTATATGAAAATCTCACATGATTGCAGCCGCATGACCACCGAGATTGATCTGGACTTTTTCAAGTATGTCCGTAAAGATGATTTTGAGCGGGCCGAGGGCGATACTTATATCGGCAGCACGGTGAAAGTAACTGCTGAGGTAGGAAAAGGAAGTGTACCCGTGGGGCCGGTAAAGGTCGGTGTCAAGGCTGGTGTAAGCGTAGAAATTGAGATGGACCGCAAGGGTACCAAAGAAGTAACGCTCACCGGAAGAGCAGATGTAAGTGTGAATACGAATGTGATTGATAAAGACGCTCCCGGAAAAGGCAATATTGAAAAAAGCGTATCAATAGGCGTGGAAGGCCGTATCGGTATTATCAGCGGGCAAGGTAGTGTTTCCGGCACCGGTATATTAAGCGGCGTAACCATTACAGCATTCTAAAAAAGCTATCATGAAAAATATACTCGTATTCATTTTCCTGCTAAACGTCTCATGCGGGCAAGGGCAGCAGGCTCAGAAAAAAACTGTTCAGGAGCAATTTGACATCCTGTACTACCAACCGCCGGCCGGCTGGCAAAAATCCTCTACTGGAGAAACGCTTTCTTTTAGTTACGAAGCTGATAAGGGGAATTACTGTGTAATCACACTCTGCAAATCTGTAGAAGCTGGGCCAGATGCCCAGTCAAACTTTAATCTTAGCTGGGAAACCATGGCTATGAATAACCTGGGAGCCGGAACAGCAACCATGCAACCGGGAACCTCTGATAATGGCTGGCAAACACGTATGGGCTCGGCTCCGTTTGAAAAAGATGGATTAAACGGAACAGCCATCCTGGTAAACAGTTCTAAAAACAAAAGGATGGTGAATATATTAATCCTCACCAACACCGATAAGTTTCAAAAAGAAATGGAAGATTTTCTGGAATCTGTTACACTAAACCAAAATTCAGCCACAAATGACAAGGGTACAGTACCAGCAACTCCCACCTCTTCGGGTAATACTAAAAGCAAACCTGGGTTGTGGTCTTTGACCAGATATATTTCATGGGATGTAAATGCCCCGCTTGCCATGCGGCGAACCATTACCGATTATTATGTAATCTATCCTAATGGTGACTATTACCCCAATGTGCCACATGAAGGACTGACAAACTTTGATATATCCTATCACCCTGAATCATGGGGCCGGTTTACAATGAATGGAACAAAAGGAAAGTTCAAAAGCAAATACAATGACATAGCCGTTACAAAAAGATCAGCCAACAAAATGGACAGGGATGGTTACACAGCCAGCTTTCACAAATGCCTTGATGTAGATGGCTTGCGAATTGAAGGGGCCTATACGCATGTTGCGCCAAACTGGGGTAAAGACCCAAAATTGAACTACCTCGATGAACCCGGTTGCCAGGCAGTCATCTACTTTAAAAAAGATGGAACATTTACAGACAGAGGAATCTTTAGCACATTGTATGGGGCTGCCTATGTAAAGAATTGCCCCGGTGGTAACGGGACCTATAACATCGACAACTTTACCATTACATTCAAATATAGCGATGGCAGAGTTGTTACACGTTTATTTTCGGCGCCGCCTACCCGGGATCCGAAAAGCTTTGATGAAGTGTATTATTTAGGAGGCACTGCCTACTATAAAAAGAAGTAGAAATCTTTAACCCCATAAAAACTTTTATAAAATGAAAAAGATTTTTTTGAATCTGATACCTGTCCTCGTGCTGATAGCATCATGCAGCAAAGATGATAAACCAAATCCAACACCAGCCCCGGCTACAGTAACAGGCATTAGCCCGGCAGACGGAATAAAAGGCACCGTGGTTACCATCACCGGAAATAATTTTGGCACCAACCCTTCTCCTGTCCAGGTGTATTTTAACGGAAAAGAAGCTGTTGTAACCAGCGTTAATAATACACAAATTAAAGCAAGGGTTCCCGCAAGAGCATTTACCGGAAAAGTAAAAGTTAGGGTGGCCGGAACCGCCCTGGAAGGGCCTGTATTTACCTACATAATCAGCGATGTGCAGGTGAGCACCTTTGCCGGCAGTACTATTGGTTATAACGATGCCACCGGAACTGCTGCACAGTTCAATACGCCTGCGGCCGTGGCCTTTGCCGCTGATGGAACCATGTATGTAGCAGATCATGCTAATCATAAAATAAGAACAATATCTCCGCAGGGCATTGTTAATACACTGGCAGGAAGTGTAGCGGGCTATGCTGATGGTGCCGGGGCCAATGCAAAATTCAATATTCCCATTGGTCTTGTTGTTGGAACAGATGGCAATATCTATGTTTCCGACCTGTCAAATAATAAAATAAGAAAAGTAAAGCCCCAGGGAGTTGTAACTACGTTGGCAGGGAGTACAGAAGGAAGTGCAGACGGTACTGGAGCCAATGCGAATTTCTCCGTGCCTTTCGGTATTACAACAGGGCCAGACGGCTCCCTTTATGTAGCCCATTTAGGAAACAATTGAATAAGAAAAATAACATTGGGAGGCAATGTAACAACATTTGCAGGAAGTGTTAGTGGGGATATTGAAAATGTGGGTACGCAGGCTCGCTTTAGAGCCTCAAGCGGCATTGTATATTTATACGTATCCGATTTATACAATCATAGAATAAGAAAAATAAGCCCAGACAACGGATTGGTTAAAACTCTTGCCTGTGAGTTTCCAGGCTTCATGGATGGAGACGCTGAGGATGCTTCCTTTAACGAGCCCAATGGTTTGGCTGTTTCCCCGGATGGGACGATTTATGTGGCCGATTTTAACAATCACAAAATCAGGAAAATAACATAGGAGTAAAAAACGTATAAAAAAATGAAAAAAATATTTCTATACATCATGCCTGTCCTTGTATTGATAGCATCGTGTCGCAAAGACGATGATACAGCGCCAACACCTGCACCTAAACTTCCACAAGGAGTTTCAACAACAGCCATTTCTCAAATTACTGGGAACAGCGCTGTATCGGGTGGCAGCATAACAACTGATGGCGGGGCTGCCATTACTGCCAGGGGAGTTGTATGGAGCACTACAGCGACCCCTACGATAACTTTAACCACGAAAACGAATGATGGAACAGGTGCTGGTCAGTTTAGCAGCACATTGGATGGCTTAGTCCCCGGCACGCTTTATTATGTGCGGGCTTACGCTACCAACAGCGTAGGTACATCTTATGGTGATGAAAAAACATTAACATCCACAGCGCCACCCGCCGAGCCGAATGTATATGTGGCTGTGCAGTTGCAAGGAAGCCCGAACAAAGCATTGTACTGGAAAAACACAAATATTGCCAACTTATCGGATGGGACCCGACATGCCTTTGCCAAAAGTGTTTTTGTAAATGAAACCGGTGAGTATATAGCGGGAGAAGAACATAATGCAACTGGCATATATGTAGCAAAATACTGGAAAGACGGACAAGCTATCAACCTGTCAAACGGTACTAGACATGCCTTTGCCAGCGGAATTGTGGTGTCGGGCAATAATGTTTATGTTTCCGGTTCGCAGGAAACTACCGGGCAACGGCAGGCAAAATACTGGGTAAATGGTACGGAGCAAAACCTTACAGATGGCGCTAAATACGCAGTAGCCAACTCCGTTTTTGTTTCTGGCAATGATGTGTACGTGTGCGGGAACATGAATGAACCAATGGAAATGGCCAGGTATTGGAAAAACAGTAATGAAGTGATTCTTCAACAAACATCAGGTACGGTGCGGTCAGTTGCCAATAGTGTTTATGTAGATGGCAACGATGTGTATGTGGCAGGCTATCAGCAGTTCAATACTGCTAATGGAGGGAAATACATTGCTACTTTATGGAAAAACGGTGCAGCTACCTTACTCGGCAATGCATCTAACAACAGTTACGCCACCGGTGTAGCAGTAAAAAATAACAATGTATATGTCGCCGCATACGAAAATGTGCAAGGGGTGAATGTGGCCCGTGTGTGGAAGAATAATACTGTATTGACCACTCTTTCAAACGGAAGTATTGATGAACAGACTTCCTCCATTTTTGTAACGAGCCAGGAGGATGTGTATGTGGCAGGTTACAGCGGCAATATCAACTCCGGCATTCAGGCTAAATATTGGAAAAATGCTGTGAGCCAAACCAACAATAGCGGCACTTATGCCTGGGGAATATTCGTGTATTAAAAAACATTTATAATGAAAAATATTGCAACAATCTTACTTTGCCTGCTGTTTGCAGCAACATACACTTACGCTCAGCGCACCAGGGATGCTCAGTTGGAGGACAGTATTTTCACTTGGAAGGCCATTCCTAAATTAAACGCTTCCAGCTACCCAAGAACCTTCTCACAGGCACAGCTAAAGTACCCAGAGCTTTTTTCTAAGTGGCTGCAGAAAAGTTATATCCCTATTGGGGCATTAGATTTTTCCTATGCCATTGCCGAACCCAACAAAATAGACGAAGTGCAACCTTATGGTACGGGTATTAACGCAGCCATGTGGCGTGCCATGTGGGACAATGCAGGTTCTAAAATTATAAGGCAGCCGCATTCTGAAAACGGAATTTTCATCATTACTAATAATATTATAGATGCCGAACCTGTTCCTATGCTTACCATTCCCGGCCGGGCGATATTTACATGGTTTTCGCCTGGTGTTGAAAAAGCATTTGCAGGAAGTAAACGCTGGAATCAGTTTTTAAGGCAACTTAAACTGGAAGAACACCCGCAAATAGGTAAATACATCATTAAATACTATGGCTGCAGTGGTGATGGTTGCCAACCAAGGGTAGCAGTTTACCTGACACCCAATAATAAATTGCCCATCCGTCAGCTCACCCGGGGTGAAGTGCTGGATATGATAGAACAGGCTATTCCAAAAGAAACCAAAGGAATTGAACGTCTCATGCCCAACGAAAAACATAAGGCGGTAGAGAGGGTGAAATCCAACCTGAACAAACTTCGGGATAAGTACCGTAACAAGCTTAACGCTCCTGCAGAATCGAGAAATTCTGATATTGATATGACAGACATTTTCAACGGCGATGATATTTTTGATAACGAAGACGCTAAAAGATTTAACTTCAATACAATCGGAATTTATACTTACGAAGACGGAGTGTTGCAAAAGAGCAGACAGGACCAGCCGCTGTGGATCTGCATCAGTTGGAAACCTGCCGATATTCAATTCCAACCTTATGAAAGGGAAATACACCGCAGTATGGTTACCCATTTCAACTTTAACTATGTGTATGATTATTTCTTCCGTCCGGAAAGTATAAAGAACAAGCCCTACACTATTCTGAATGAAGAAGTACAAAAATCACATTTGGCTTCTTATAAAAACAAGAAAGAAACAAAACGGCCAGATACTAAAAACCTTGCAGCTAATGTTTATTTTTTTGATGATTTTTCTGGTAATAACACAGGCGAAAAACTACAGGGATGGTATGTGCCCAGTGTGGGCGTACCATCGGTTGTTACAACTCCTTCGGGAGAATCCGGTAAATGGGTAAAACTGGAGCAACACCGACTGATGCCTAATTACGACAACAAACCCTTGCCCGACAATTTTAAAATGGAGTTTGATGTGGCTACCGATAAGGATTTTACGGAAAATACAGGTGGTGCCTTTTTGCTACGAATCCACAACAAAATAATGACTCCCAACGGTGATTATAAGGATGCACCCAAGCAAATTTTTATCGACCTTGACATAAAAGCAGGCAATGAAAAATTTACACAGAACCCCACCGGATATACCCGGTTGAAAGCTACCTATACCGGGATGAATAGCACCCTGCGATATGCCGACGCACTGAAGTACAACAATGATTTCAGTAACAAAAAAAGTAAAGCACATATTTCCATTACTAAAGAAGGAAAGAAAGTAAAAGCTTTTGTTAATGGTAAAGAAATCGAGGCATTAGATAAATACGGCAAACCGATCAATGGGTTTAATGAGCTACCGGAAGGAGCAAAATTCACTTCCTTTTATTTTGAAAACATCACGAACCATAGTAGCAAGAATTTGGGCATTTATATTACTAATATTAAGGTAATGGCATTATGAAAGGCCGTAAAGTAACATTAGGAAACAATCTTCCCCTCTTATCAAAGAGTCGGTTTGTCTAAAAAGTTCAGCATCTCTTTTAAATTGTTCACAAATCGGTTTCAAAGGTGCCTTTTTCTTTCTGCTGGACGCTAATAACCTTCAATTCCAATGGATTGAAGGTTCCTATTAACATTTTATCGGCTTGTGTTCTTACAATTTTCCTGCTCGTAAAAGGCTGCAGTATCCTGTAAATTCTCAATAAATTGGTTCGACATTTGTCCTGCCATCCCGACTAAATTATGAGCAAACTTAGACGTGTAGCAGGTTTGCTCTTTTTATATTAAGATATGAGGCAGATTGTGTTACAAAATCACGGCCAATAGTAGAGATTTCGATTATCACCCCCTATGCTCTTGTATTGCGCCCAACAATTTCTCTACCTATACTTTGAGAGAAGGGTGTACACTCACCCTGGAATCATTTTAAGCTATCGGAACGAACTAACGACCCAGGGTTTTCTCAAAAGTAATTTTTGCCGGTAAGGCGGTAAGGAAACTGTAATTGCAAATCATTATTGTCCGGGGAACTCTGGAGTATTATAAACCACAGCGGGCGCGGTGAGCACGGCGAAAGGCATCCATGTGTTAAAAAATCTGCTACGGAGAGCAGGACTTGATGCTAATACTCCGCAGTGTCAGCTGTGTGCACTGTGGTTTACTGACACATCGGGACACTTGAACTACGGCCAGCAAAGAGAACAGTCTCCAGGAAAAATAAAGCAAAGCCCCTGAAAAAGTAAAAGTCATACAAGTCGTGCGGGTCAAAGGTCTTAACAACAATCCAACAATTTTTCCGGACAGCAATGATTGCAACTCAATGATTCCCGCCTTCCCGGCTATCTATCCCTGGGTGCTTTTGAGACAGCCTCTGCGCTATCTGTCTAATATTTGAAAAAAAAGACCCTTGTAAAAACAAGAGTCTTTTTTAAAATGTCGGGACGACTAGATCCGATAGCTATCGGATCGAACTAGCGACCCTCCCGACCGATGGTCGGGATTCGCTACCGGTCAAATATTTGGACAAAAAAAGACCCTTGAAAACAAGAGTCTTTTTTAAAATGTCGGGACGACTAGATTCGAACTAGCGACCCCTTGCACCCCATGCAAGTGCGCTACCGGGCTGCGCTACGTCCCGAACAAATTATTCTACCAGATTCGGTACCATTGCTCCTGCAAGTGTCCCGCCACAGGCGGGACTACGTCCCGAACGATTGGGTCGGCAAAGGTAAGATTTTATAAGTAATCAGAAAAGACGATTATTAAGCTGTTTTTGCCTTATTGGCCATCAGTTTTTTTCTTTTTCTTCAGCAATCCTTCGAGTGTGCTTTTTACCTTTTCCCCGGTGCTTTTTTTGGTGGTATCGGACTGGTTGGCGGTTTGTGCCGTATCCTTGTTTCCAAATATCTTGTTCTTGATATCTTCTTTTACATCACTGATCACCTGGTTTTTTACGGAAGCAAGCGAATCCTTTGCCCGCTGTTTGGCGCTGTCGATTTTCGCCTGAGCGAAATCTTCCGCCTGTTGTTTGAGGTCGGTGATGGCATCGCCTGCAGATTCTTTCAGGTCGGTTTTAATAGAAGGATTAGTGATACTTCCTCCCATTTTTACATTCAGGTTGACCGTTTCGCCGAGATTAACCGGGATACCTTTATTGCTGGCCTGTGTTGCAAGACCGTTTACCAGGTTATTTCCCTGTGTGCCGAGGTATTTGCGGGGGACTTTCATGGCTATCGCATAGTCGATGGACTGGTCAATCCCGTGCATGCCGCCAATCACCAGTTCAATATCTTTAATTTTAAGATTAAAAGGTTTTACCAACACTTTCCCGTTAGCAAATTCGAAATGGTTTTTGATGTCTTTTATCGAAATTGATTTCAATTCATCGATCTGGAAAGTATTTGCTAGTTTTTCAAGTGGTGCGAATTTTTTCAGTACACCTTCCAGCAATAACAGTGTGCCCTCACCGGTTAATGTGGACAGGTTAGGCATCATGTCGCCATTGAGTTTACCGGTCATGGTAAGTTGCGAAGTCAGCTTTCCATCGAGAAACTGACCAATCGGCATCAGTTTTTGAACAGTATTAAAGGCGAAAAATGCTTTTTGAACATCAATATTTTTAATATCATAACCAATAGCTATATCGGGTTGCTTTTTGTTGGTCCTGGTAGAATAAGAACCATTCAAAGCGATAGTTCCTTCCAGCGCGTCTGTTCTAACATTCTGAAGCTTGACCGTCTCATCATTAAGCACCAGCATACCATTAATATTACGATAGTCCACCTTGTCGTACCTGACCTGGTCAACCTTGGCATTGATGGTAAAATTGATTCCGCCCGGTACCAGGAACGGTTCTGAAGCCGTGGATTCTCCCGGGGAAACAGTGGTGGCCGTATCGGTTCCCATCCAGTCGTTCAGATTCATCTTGTCGGCTGTTACATTAAGGTTGCCCGACAAAGCCTGGTCCTGCATGGCATAACCAATAAGATTATTGAGCACGCCATTGGCGGTAAAATTTGTATTCAGATAGTTACCAGAAAGGTTGTTTAGGGTAATATTTTTTTGATTGAACGTGAGTTGGGTATTGCCTATGCTAACTCCTGTCGGATAATCTTTTGATGCGTATTTCAAATTGTTTAATCCGGCCGTACCATTGAGGCTGATCTTATCATATTCACCTTTATCGATTGCCGTTTTATTGCCATTAAATGAAAGGTCTGCATTGAGTGTTCCCGCCACTGTTGTACCCGGTTCCAGCGCCGTGAATTGTTTTACATTGTCGAGTGTAAAGCGACCTTTTGCCGTCCCGGAGAAATCAACGCTGGAAACGGGTTTACGCAGTTGCAGGGTGAAGTCTACCGGATCATTTCCAACCTCGATATGCCCTGAACTAATGTTCACAGTGGTATTGTCAGCAATACCCCCGTTGTTTTCCAACTGTACTCTCATATTGCCATTCCGGATCGGTTGTGGAAAATCATTGGAAGAATAAGCTAAATTTTTGATGTCCAAAAACCCACCAGCAGAGAAGGGCCCCTGTTGTGCCTGAATGGCCGACAGATTTCCTTTGGCAAATATGTCCGCCCATACCAGCCCGCCAAGTTTGGTGTTGCCTTCCAGTTTAACAAACTTGGAAACATTGGCAAGGTCCAATTTTCCTTTCGCAACAGCATCGATGTATTGCGATGTTTCAGGATTTTTAAATAATAATTTAAAATCAAAAGGCTCGTTGTCCATTTCCAGATGTCCCCTGGAAATATCAACTACAGTATTATCCAACTGGCCATCGGGGTTACTAAGATGCATGGCGACCTGGATATTTTTTACCGGCTTCGGCAAATCGGGGTACTGAAAGAAACCGTCCTTTACTTCGAGGTTTATATCATAGGCCGGTAATTGTTGTGGGCTATAGACGCCTTTTACCCAACCATTAAATAAAGCGCTTCCGCTGGTTTTGATTTTATCGAAATCATTTTTATACACGGCAGGCACCAGCGACAGTATGTCCTTAAACTCGTTGGAGGGAGATTTGAATTTAATATCCATATTGTAAGTACTGTCGTTGACAAGCTGGAAAGAGCCATCGGCGGAAACCTTCAGGTTGTTCAGCTCAATATCATCCGTTTTAAAAGTATAGGTGTTTGTCTTGTTGTCAATTTTGATATCAGCACCAATTTTCGTTTTAGTATTGGCGAGGTAAGGAATAGCAGCATAGGTAAAACTCGCGGCATCAGAATTGGTTTTTGTCGAGAGTGTAAACTCATCCTGTGTAAAATCACCACTGCCTTCATGATCCAGTCCTTTTATCTCTGCACTCATATCACTGGTCTCATCTTTATAGTAGATATAACCATCACGGATCCGGTATTTCTGCAAAGTCATTTTAAAAGCAGAGGCCGTGCTATCAGGAGAGTCAGACGCACTTGTATCAGATTTAGCAATATCCCAGTTTGCTTTTCCTTCTTTGTTGACAAGCGCATGGATGCGGGGCGACTGAAGGAATACGCCGGATACTTTTATATCTTTTCCTTTTATCACGCTGATCAGGTTCACGGAAGCGTCGATATTTTTCGCAGCCACCAGGGTATCAGTCGCAAAATCACCTGTACCGACAACAGAGAGATCATTGATACTGATAGAGACTTTTGGAAAATGCCGGAGCAGGGAAAGGCTGACGTCGGAGAAATCAACCTTTGCATCCAGGTTTTTATTGATCTCCTTTTTTACCATCTCGGTGATTTGTTTTTTGAAAGCGATCGGAATAATAAATGCAACCGCAACTAAAATCAAGAGTACGATACCCGTTATTTTGAGTGCCTTTTTCATAGCTTAGACATTGGTTTTCAATAGAATTAATGATTCGACCTATAAAAATGCAAATATAAAGCCATAACGGCAAATGCGGCTGGTGACGGAAGGAAGTGTCTGGTTATGAATGCTTTACGACCCTATCCGCTATCTCAATCGACTGGGTAATGATCGACAGCCCCTCGTCCACCTGTTCTTTCGTAATGGTGAGGGGTGGTGCAATAAAAACATAATTCCACCTTACAAATGTGTACATCCCCAGTTCCCTGATTCTGGCTGCTACCTGGTTCATGGTTATCATCTCATCAGGTTGGGCATTAAAGGGCGCCAGGGGTTCTTTTGTTGTCCTGTCTTTGACAAGTTCCAGACACCCTAGTAGTCCTGTATTTCTCCAGTCACCAATGCTGGGATGTTTTTGTTTTAATTGTTCGATCTCATCGTCAATATAACGACCCATTTGGGCTGCATTTGTTACGAGGTCGTCATCCTCGTATACCTGCAGGGTTTCCAAAGCAGCGGCGCAGCTTACGGGATGCGCCGAGTAGGTGAGGCCCAGCGGCAACATGGTCTCATTATATTTTGCAGCGATGCGACCGGTTACCATCAGGCAGCCAAGCGGGAGGTAACCCGATGTAAGTCCCTTGGCCATACATATCATATCGGGTATGATATCGTGATGCTGGAAACCAAACCATTTGCCGGTGCGACCAAAACCACTCATCACTTCGTCGATGATCAGGAGTATGCCATATTTATCGCAGATCTCTCTCACCTGTTTCAAATAGCCGACGGGGTATTTCATACAACCGGAAGAACCTGATTCGCCTTCGAGGAGTATGGCTGCAATATTAGCCGGGCCTTCATAAGAGATGATCCTTTCTAATTGCGAAATGTTTTCTTTTAAAAAATTTTCTTCTCCGCGTTCCCAGCGATACAGGTAAGGAAGATCGAAATGTATAAAATTGGGTGCCTGCTGGTCATCCACCGATAAACGCCGGGGATCACCGCTGGCAGAGATAGCACCATAAGAAGCGCCGTGGTATGACTGGTAGCGTGTCAGAATTTTGTGACGACCGGTATAATGCCGGGCCAGTTTGATGGCATTGTCGATAGCACTTGCTCCGCAAAGCGTAAAGAAAACTTTGTTCAAATCTCCCGGGCAAAGCCCTGCGAGTTTTTTTCCCAGTTCACCCCGCACATTTGTTACACAGGATGGTGTTACATATGAAACTTGCTTCATTTGCCTGATCACGGCTTCTGTTATTCTCTGGTTGCCATGACCAATATTTACATTCATCAAGCCAGAAGAAAAATCGATATACTTTTTTCCGTCGTAGTCGTAGAGATACACCCCTTCTGCATGTTGCACAGCAATAGGGTTAGTACCTTTTTGTTTACTCCAGGAAAAAAGGGTGTAGTCCTGGTTGTTCTCAACGATGGATTCTCTGGTAACTGTATGCGAAATATCAGGTTGAGAAGTTTTGGTGATTGATCGTGGGCTATCCATTTCGCTGAATTTAAAATTGTTGATATTGTTCATCCCAATGGGTATCGCGATGATAGCTGTTTTTGTCAAAACCGGAAACTATAAATTGCCGGTGTTAAAACCGATCTATCGTCTTTAAAATATCAACTCATCCAATTAATACCGGCCTCAGGATTCCATTTGGTTGTGCTCTTTTTTAGTTTCGTCCAGAATTCAATCGAACTTTTACCTGTAATATCTCCAACCCCGAATTTACTTTCATTCCATCCGCCAAAAGAAAATGGTTCACGCGGTACTGGCACACCGATGTTTACACCGATCATGCCGGCACTGGCGCGATCGATGATATAACGTGCCATGCCTCCATTTTGAGTAAACACCGATGCTGCATTACCATATGGATTTGCATTTTCTATCTCAAGTGCTTCATCCACCGTGTTGGTGCGTATGATACTGATCACCGGACCGAATATTTCTTCCCTCGCCACGCTCATTTCCGGTTTTACATAATCAATCACGGTTGGACCTACATAGGTTCCGCTCTCTTTTCCCTTTACAGTTGCATTTCTTCCGTCTACCAGTATTTTTGCTCCATCCTGTTCGGCTTCGGTTATATATCGTTCAATACGTTCTTTTGATTCTTTGCTGATCACAGCGCCGAGATTCTCACCAGGAATGATCTTTTTGGCTTCCTCGCAAATACGATCGATGATATGGTCAATATTACCTACACCAACCATCGCTGAAGCGGCCATGCAACGTTGCCCGGCACAGCCGCTCATGCTTGCGGCTACGTTTTGCGCTGTCATTGCCGGGATAGCATCGGGTAATACCATCAGGTGATTTTTTGCACCGCCGAGTGCCAGGCATCGTTTAAAATTTGAAGTTGATCGCTGGTAAACGATCTTGGCCACTTTTGTTGATCCTACAAAAGACACGGCTTCGATTCCAGGATGATCACAAATAGCCTGAACGATCTCGCTGTCGCCGTTGACGATACTGAATACACCATCGGGTAAGCCTGCTTCTTTCAATAGTAGGGCAATACGCCCGCAGCTCAGCGGCACTTTTTCTGAAGGTTTAATGATCATGCAGTTTCCCAATGCGATCGCGTTGGGAATGGTCCAGTTAGGAACCATGGAAGGAAAGTTGAAAGGCACGATGGATGCAACAACACCCAGCGGTACGTGCTCAGTCCTGCATTCCACCCCGCGGCTGACTTCCAGTATTTCACCAGTGATCAATTGTGGTAAAGAAGTGGCAAATTCAGTCAACTCTATACTTTTCTCCACTTCCGCCAGGGCTTCGGAATATGTTTTACCATTTTCCTCCTGCACCAGTTCGGCGAGTTCACGACTATGTTTTTCCAGTAAATATTTATAACGAAAAAAAACCTGCACTCTTTCTTTTATGGGCGTCTTGCTCCATCCTGGAAATGCTGCTTTAGCGTGCTTTACGGCGTTGTCCAGTTCGGCGGCACCCGATAGCGGTACTTTCGAAAGCAGGCTGCCATCAAGAGGCGAGATAATATCCAGGGTGCGGTCGCTGGTGGAATCGACGAATTTGCCAGCAATGAAATTCTGAACTTGGGGATATTTCATAATTATTTTGAAGATGTTTATAAAGAAATTACGGTCCTGATAAATATACTTAATTTGGCATGAACCCATTTAAAGAAATTGCAGTATGACACCACAACGATTGGAAAGATTGTCGACCGTGCTGAACAAAAGACAGGATGATATCACCGTCGTATTGGAAAATGTTTTTGATCCCCATAATATTTCCGCTGTCATGCGTACCTGCGACGCCGTAGGTATCCAGGATATTTATATTCTCAATACAAAGATCCCCAGGCACAAAAAATGGGGCGCCAAAAGCTCCTCGAGTGCCAGGAAATGGCTAACGGTCCACCAGTTTGAGAACGCGCAGGAATGTTTCTCATCCCTGCGTAAAGCCTATTCATCCATTTTAACTACTCATTTGAGTGCTGATGCCGTAGGTTTGTACGAGCTTGATCTTACAAAAAGCGTGGCACTGGTCTTTGGTAATGAACATAGCGGTGTGAGTGAAGAGATAAGGGCGCTTGCGGATGGCAATTTTATCATCCCACAGGTTGGGATCATCCGGTCGCTCAACATCAGCGTAGCCTGCGCCGTGACGGTATATGAGGCCTACCGTCAAAAAAAACTGGCTGGTCATTACGAACAAAGGAAATTGGAAGCCGGCAGGTATGATAACCTGATGGCAGAATGGAGTCTCAATAAGAATTCTTAAAGCATACCTTATGACTGCAAAGTTATTAGCCGTCGCGCTTGTCCTGTTTTTCACTGGTGCAATATCCGCCCAGGAGACCCGGAAAATAAAGATCACTGATCTGGAAAAAGTAATTGAGAAGAGTACCAAACCCCTTGTGATCAATTTCTGGGCTACATTCTGTAAACCCTGTATGGAAGAGATCCCCTATTTTCAAAAGCTTGGAAAAAAATATGCCGGGCAGGGTGTAGAGATCCTGCTGGTAAGCCTGGACATGAAGGACGATTATCCCGCCAAAGTGAGCAATTTTATCAGGAAACAGCGTATTGACCTACCCACAGCCTGGCTCGATGAAACAAATGCGGATTATTTCTGTCCAAAAATCGACAATAACTGGTCAGGTGCTATTCCTGCAACCCTGTTTGTCAATAACAAAAAAAATTACAGGAAATTCACCGAAGATTCCCTTACGGAAGCCCAATTGGAGACAGAGATAAAGGCTGTCATTGGAAATTAGCCTAATGATCCGGGTAGTATAGGAGCATTTTTTTCTACCCTGCTTTTTCCTGCCTTCCTGCCTGTTTTAGCAAATAAACGAAACAAACCCCTGCACAAAAACTAACAATGGCAAGGATCATTCCCAGGGTGCTGCCTGCCTGCAGACTTTTGGCAATTGAATAACCCACCATAACCATAAACCCCAAAATAATGCAGCGGCTTAATAGTGAACGGTACAGCATAAGCGTGGTTTTAGGTGATAAAAACGGTTAGCAATGGGATGCAGGCACGGAAATTTTCCATATCAATTTTAAAGGATCCGAGTTGGCGGGCGTAAAAAATCTTTTGGATTTGGGATAGTAAGAAGGCCTGCTTTTGGGGCGGGCCTTCTTACTGAATTAATTCGAATCCAATCCGTGCATGTGGAGCTTATAGTCTCTTTATAGAGCAGCCCACAAAGCGTGTTTTTGCCGTGGATACATCTTTACCACCAACCATCTCTTCTATAGCGATCTTTGCATGCTTGCGGGTTACTTCATCGGGGCCATTGGCATTATCGTCGATGGCGCCATGGTAAACCAGTTTGCCGGTTTTATCAAACAGGAATATTTCAGGTGTACGGGTTGCGCCGAAAGCATCGGCCATGGCGGAGTTCTCATCGAGCACATAGCTAAACTCATAACCCTGGTCCTTGCCATATGATTTCATGTCTTCAAACGATTCACCCCTGTCGCGGGTGGCTTCGTTGGGATTGAGCAGGATCACCCCCACTTCATTATCGACAGCGATCTTAGCAGTTTCCAAAGTGCGCGACTGGTATTTACCAACAACCGGGCAGGTATTGCAACTGAACATGACCAGCAGCCCGTTTTTTTTCATGATATCTTTAAACGAAACCTCTTTGCCGGAAATGTCCTTCATTTTCTTTTCCGGGGATGGCAGTGTGGATCCGATCGGAAGCGGGTCGCTGGCAGGTATTAATAAAAAAGCCAGGGCCGCAACAGGGAAGATTGAAAAAAGCTTTTTCATCTGTTTTTAATTTACGGTTAATGCGGGTGATTGGGTGGAACTGTTTTAAGTATTTGCCGGCAAGAAGGGAAGACGGAAAGATTAAAATCCATCATGCCTGTACCCTCCCTACGATTTACTTTAAAACTAAGCTCTTTACAAATTTCAACAAAAATCATGCGGAATGGATGCCGCCGGCAAGGTTATTATTCCTTTCGTCCACTTCGTGCTTCAGGGAGTTGATACTAACATTGAGTTCAAACCCGATCAGGAGTACCAGCGAGTTGAAGTAGATCAACAGCATCAGGATCAATACAGTGCTGATGGAACCATAGAGCTCGTTATAGTTCGAAAAATTGCTTACCCAATAGGAAAAAGCAGCGGTAAAAACTATCATCAGGAAGGTGGCGAGTATAGAACCGGGATTGATCAGTTTCCACCGTTTGTGTACGGCCGGGGCATAACGGTAGATCAGCGAGATGGCGAAAAAGAACATCAGGATGATAACGATCCAGCGCAGGTTATGAATGACGGTGATCAGTACGGTATTGGTAACGCCCAGCCATCTCAATACAGATCCCTGCATGATAAGCGCCAACAGCGAGACGAAAAGTAATACAAATAAAACCAGGGTAAGGCGGATGGCTACCAGTCTTTCATTTATATCGCTTCTTTTAGTAAAGCCAATATAGTTACGATCGAAAGAACGCATAATACCCATCACCGCGTTGGAAGAGAAAAACATCGCCAGCAGAAAACCGGTTGAGAGCAAACCGGTGCGAGGCTTATTCAAAATATCAGACAGGAAATTTATAAGCGCACCGTTATTTCTTTCGCCGGGCATCACATCTTTGATCAAAGCAAACATCTGGTTGACAAATGCCTGTGAAATGGGGAGGTAGGGGATAAGTGTAAACAAAAAAATGATAGCGGGTGGGATCGTCATTGTGAAATTGAAGGCGATGGCTGAAGCCCTTTCTGTAAATCCGGTTTTTTGAGCCTGCATGAAAAAAAACCTGATCACATCAAACAAAGGGATACCCTGGAAACCCGGCAGAAGGATCTTCTTGCTCTTCCGGATCAGGAAGCTGACTGGCTTAGATACCAGGAACTTCCTTTTCAACTGTGTGAGCAGGTGAATGCTGATCATCTGATATTTCTTTTGTTCAATTCCTTCTGATAGATCCTTGCATATTTCATGTGGTCGGCATAGTTGGTCGTGAAAATATGTGAACCATCAAAGGCACTGCTGGCAACAAAATATAGATAGTCGGTCTTCGGTGAATCCAGGACGGCATCAATGGTTTGAAGATCCGGCGTGCAGATCGGGCCTGGCGGCAAACCTTTATTGATATAGGTATTGTACGGAGACTCCGTCGCGAGATGGGTTTTCAATATTCTTTTTAATCCAAAATTTCGCATGGCAAACTTCACTGTCGGGTCGGCCTGCAACGGCATTCCTTTGGCGATCCTGTTTAAGTACACACTGGCTACGTTGGGTTTGTCGGTTTTTGAATTCGTTTCCTCATCAATAATGGAGGCTAGCGTCGAGACCTGTAGGGGTGTGAGGCCCAGGTTGGCGGCTTTTTGTTTTCGCTCATCGTTCCAGAATATTTTATACGCGGTATGAAATTGTTCAAAGATCCTGCCCGGCGTGGTATTCCACCGGATAGTATAGGTATAAGGCATGGCGGCCGCCATAGCCGTATTGGTGTCGAGACCATACTGTTGAAGAGAATCGGGGCTGTTGAGAAACCGGATCATTTCCAGGGAATCACATTCGAAGTTCTTCCCAATCCGTGAGGCCAGGGTTTCCTTTGTCCTGATTTTTGTGATCACAAAGTTGACCGGTGAGTGTTGGCCATTTCTCAGCATTCTCGCCAGGCTCAAAAGGCTCATGCCCTGCTTGATCTCATAGCGACCCGGACGGACGGTCTTATAGCCGATGAACTTAGCAGTTTGGTCAAACCATTTAATGCCCTTTACAATACCCTGGTTATAGAGTTCAGCCCGCACCATCTCATAATCGGCGCCTGTGGGGATGTACAGGTATTTTTCATTCGGCGCTTTTACAGAGGGTCCCAGGAACTTCCAGGCTGCAAAACCGGCTATTAATAGTATTAAAACAAGGGAAGTGAGTATGATGCGTTTTTTCATCCTGTTCCAGTTTTTCCGATCATAAAGGATTTAGATAAAACAAGTTAAATAAAAAACCCTGTCTTTGCGACAGGGTTTAGAAATATTAGAAGTATTTTCCTATTTATTAAGTGTATCGGGGAGTGTAATCGTATTTGAAGGCTGATCCGCAGGAGGTGCAACTGGAGTAGTTACAGGCAATTGCGCATCACTGGCCCTGCTCGGTCCGGTAGACGTACTATTGTTAGAAATAAAAAAAGCGGAAAACAGGCATAGTACACCTACGATAGCGGCGAAGATCCAGGTACCTTTTTCCAGGACATCGGTGGTTTGTTTCACACCCATAAACTGGTTACTGAAACCAGCAATACTTCCCGACAGTCCACCACCTTTAGGGTTTTGAATCAATACGATAAGGCCGAGCACCACAGAAGCCAAAAGCACGAGAATCACAAATAAAATGGTCATATCACAAGTTCTTTAGTTGTTCGATTTTGGCTGCAAAATAAGAGCTTTTGGGGGGATTAAGCAAACTTAATTTCTGGTAAACTTCAATCGCCCTGGACGCATTTCCCTGCTTTTCCCATACCTCGGCCATCGCCTCTGTAACTACTTCGCGATCATTAATGGACACCTCTGCGAGCCTTTCCACCTTTTGCTCATCCTGCTGACTTACCGTCGACACGATCTCGGATACCGGTACTTTTTTCAGGACCTTCAGCCACTCCGTAAAACTTTTCAGTTGCTTCCCCAGTTTGTCCTCCGGCTTTACCTCTTCCGCCACCTGTATGCCCTGTGAAGCAAAATAGTCGATCGTATGATAAGGTTCGAAAGTTAGTTCAGTATTTGAAACGTCAACGGGTTCAAACTTGAATTTTGGTAACTCAAGTGGTTTTTCACCTATGGCTTCTTCCACTACAACCGTTGTGTCGTCTTCTATTCCTTCATCTCCACCAGCCACCAGGACTTCACCGGCTATTTCTTCTTCCTCGCTTACCACTGGGTCTCCGCCTGCTTTTTCTTCTACTTCTTCACTGCCTTGAGCCGGCGTTTCACGCGTTTCGGGGATAATAGTTTCGATGATTCCGGTTTCGTTCAACAGATGATCAAACCAGACAGGGTTTTGAAAATAAAGGGAAGCTTTTTGAATATGTTCCTCAACGAGGGGCGATTGTTCCTGTTTTAGCTTTTTGGCCAGCAGAAATTTCGCGGGTCCAAAAAATGGATACCGGTTGGTCACCTGTTTCAGTTCCTCCGTATCACACTCATAAAGTGAATACCCGCCAGTAATTGATTTGGTTATTTCATCGACAGTAAGATTCATGGCCACAAGGTAAGAAATTGACCGTTAACCCCGCTTCTGTCTGCAGGGCTCTATATCTTAAAATTATTACCAATTAGAAAATATCCTGTTGAAGATATCATCAGTCAGGCCCCTTATGATGTCCTCACCGAGTTCGGCCTCCGCCTGCTGGATCGATTTGTTACCGGAAAATTCAAAGTTTCGGCTGATGTCGTACTCCTGGGTTTTATTGGCTTTCTGATCGTTCAGGATCACATGTACCGTTACGGTAAGACGGTTAGTGGCGACATCGCGGCCACCAGTTTGAGTGCTGGTAATACCAGATGTGCTAAAAGAATAGTTTGAAATATGCCCTCTGATCTCCCAGTCAGCATTGTCGTTATTCGTTTGAGAGAGTTTTGTCTGCCCCACGATCTTTTGCCGCAGGCGATCGGTAAGCCTTGGGCTCAGCTGCGGGTTTACATAAGGCGCTTTATTCTCGATAAAATTCACCTTCACAGTCTTAATGCTGTCAGGGATCGATACATCGCGGATAGAGTAAACCTTGCAACCGCTGTTGATCGTACTCAGCCAGAAGAGTCCTGCTGCAGCGAGAGCAAAACAGCATAAGCCAGCATGCAAACTGCGGCGTAAAGAAAGTCCTTTATGCTTTTTTCCCGGTTGTTTGTGTCGCATGGTCGATTTCCTGTTATTCATCAATATCATATTCCTTCAATTTGCGGTACAAGGTTCGTTCACTAATGCCCAGGTCAAGTGCCGCGTCCTTTCTTTTGCTCTTATGTTTTTTCAATGCTTTTATGATCAGTTCCTTTTCCTTATCCATGATGTTCAGGCTTTCCTCCACTTCTTCATGATCATGAATATCATTGTTCATGATGACGGGTTGCACAGCCTGTTGCGGTGCGGGGTGTACCTGTGGTACCAGGTAAGGATGCAGGTTATCACCCGACTTAAGTTCTTTTAGCTCGTTGATAAACGCGTGATCCTTCGAAGCTATCGACGGGTTTTGCAGGATCTCAAGAAACATCCGTTTCAGTTCCGTTACATCCTTCTTCATATCGAAAAAGAGCTTGTACAGGATTTCTCTTTCGCTACTAAGATCCTGCGCAGCCGCATGTTGGGAGGTCAGCGCCGGCAGGCGGTTGTTTGAATAGGGTTGAAGGAACTTGTTGAGGTCTTTAACCGTGATATTCTTGTCTTCCGAGAGAACCGACATTTGCTCTGCAATGTTCTTCAATTCACGCACATTGCCGGGCCAGGGATAGTTAATTAACACGTTTTTCGCTTCCTCGTCCAGCTGTATCGATTGTGTTTTGTATTTGTCGGCAAAATCGGCAGCGAATTTCCGGAATAGTATATGGACATCTTCCTTCCGGTCGCGCAACGCAGGCACGCGTATGGGAACGGTGCTCAAACGATAGTACAGGTCTTCGCGGAACTTTCCTTGTTGTACCAGTTGAAACAGGTCTTTATTGGTAGCGGCTATCACACGAACATCGGTTTTTTGAACCTTACTGGAGCCCACGCGGATGTACTCACCCGCTTCAAGAACACGCAGCAAACGGGCCTGGGTACCCAGCGGCATTTCCCCGATCTCGTCGAGGAAAATAGTGCCGCCATTTACGGTTTCAAAATATCCTTTGCGTGAATCAACAGCGCCGGTAAATGAACCCTTCTCGTGACCAAATAATTCTGAATCGATCGTTCCTTCCGGTATCGCGCCGCAGTTGACGGCAATAAAGGGATTGTGTTTACGGTTGGAAAGTGAATGAATGATCAGGGAAAAAGCTTCTTTACCAACCCCGCTTTCTCCATTTATCAGCA
The DNA here is from genome assembly GCA_023424015.1 of Bacteroidota bacterium. Lineage (GTDB taxonomy): Bacteria > Bacteroidota > Bacteroidia > Chitinophagales > Chitinophagaceae > Terrimonas_B. The sequence goes on from JAFAEM010000016.1 coordinate 46,817, forward strand.
CGGTCAGATCGGTATTGGCAACTTGTGCCGCTACCTGCAACGCATAGTTTAGTGCGGGCGAGTTACCAATGATCCCAAACCGGTTTTTTATTGATTGAATATCCATAATAGTCTGCTTCGGTCAACGATTTAAGTCGTTCTAAAATCCTGTTATTTCACCTAATAATGTTCCCTGGGTGCAGTTTAATGTTTTTACATAAACATAATCACCCGCATTATAGTTGAATGTTCCTTTCGGAAAGATCATCACTTTATTTTCCGAGGTTCTTCCCATCCAGTCCTCATCACTTTTTTTGCTGCTTCCTTCGATCAGTACTTTGAAAACTTTTCCCAAATCGGCCTGGTTGCTCTGGAGTGAAAGCCTGTTTTGCAGTTCCACGATCTCCGCGAGTCTTCTTTTCTTGATCTCTTCCGGTATATCGTCTTTATATCTGCGCTGTGCCAGGGTGCCCGGCCGTTCGCTGTAAAAGAACATATAGGAATAATCGTATTTCGAGTATTCCATAATGCTTAATGTCGCCCGGTGATCTTCTTCTGTTTCGGTACAAAACCCGGCGATGATATCGCTGCTGATACCACAGCCAGGAAGAATTTCCCTCACACGGTCAATCTTATTCATATACCATTCGCGGGTATAGGTCCGGTTCATCAGTTGCAGGATCCGGCTCGAACCGCTTTGAACGGGTAAATGAATATTATTGCAAATATTTTCATACCGGGCCATCGTGTACAACACTTCGTCGGTAATGTCTTTGGGATGTGAGGTAGAAAAACGAACCCGTAATAAAGGCGAGATCAGTGCAACTTTTTCCAGCAGCTTTGCAAACGTGACTGGTATTCCGCCCGGGCCTTCGGCTTCATAATAGGAGTCTACGTTTTGGCCCAGCAGGGTCACCTCACGATAACCGTTTTCAAAAAGTTCGCGGCACTCCTGTATAATGCTTTCTGAATCGCGGCTTCTTTCCCTTCCGCGCGTGAAGGGCACCACGCAAAATGAGCACATGTTATTACAACCGCGCATGATGCTTACAAATGCCGAAATGCCATTGCTGTTGAGTCGTACGGGAGAGATATCGGCGTAGGTCTCGTCGCGGCTTAACAGGACGTTGATAGCACGTTGGCCCGATTCGGCTTCCTCCACCAATCCCGGCAGAGAGCGGTATGCATCGGGTCCTACAACGATATCGACCAGTTTTTCCTCTTCTAGAAATTTCGCTTTCAGGCGTTCAGCCATACATCCCAACACACCAACCAGGGTGCCTGGTTTCTTTTTTTTCAGCTTGCGAAACTCGGTCAGGCGTTTACGAACAGTCTGTTCCGCTTTCTCCCGTATCGAGCAGGTGTTTACAAAGATCAGGTCGGCTTCGTCCACATTCCTGGTGGCGCCAAAACCTTCTTTATGAAGGATGGAAGCCACCACTTCGCTATCTGCGAAATTCATGGCGCAGCCATAGCTTTCTATATAAAACCTCTTGCGGTATGCAGCCGGGTCATTTTCAAAGGGCGCAAAAGCCTCCCCCTGGCGGGCTTCATCATGTTTCTTCTGTATCAGCGATTCAAGCATTCTCTCAGGTGTATTTTGCCGGGCAAAGCCGGGACGCAAATATACAGCAAACCTTGAGAATTTCTGACAGGATGTCAGTTTTAAAGCGTGTTAAAGCTATCTAGTGGTCTGTAAGAAGTTAAAAAAGAGCGGAAAACGGGACTCGAACCCGCCACCTACAGCTTGGGAAGCTGTCGCTCTACCAGATGAGCTATTTCCGCACTACAATAAATCTACGAAAAATTAAGGATTGACTTCCAGCCTGATCCGGTTTTTGAGCCAGCTGCTTTTTACAGGTACGATCCAGTTATTTTCCAGCTCTTCGCGGGTTTGTACCAGGTTATTAAAGTAAAGGGTATCGCTGTCAATAAACCCGTTGTCGGCAGCATATTGCAACTGGGCAAGGGGAAGCATCTGGATTTTGTTCTTAACCACAAAAGCCAGCGTAGTGCGGTCGAACATACTGACCCCAAATCGTTGTTCGATCTCTTTTATGAATCGCACGGAGCTATCGGTACTGCAACCGCTGACGCCGGTAGCCGTTTCATCGGCCATCAGGATGATAAACTGGCCAAAGAATAAATAGCCTGTAGCTTTTACAGGCGCGCCATGGCTTTTCCATTCCGCTGTAAACTGGTTAACCTGGCTTTCAATTTCTATGGCTTCGCCGATGGAAAACACCCGGCTGGCCTGGTAGATCCAAACTCTTGATTGGGGATGAAAATCAGGTGCCAGCAGAGATTTATATTCGAGGTTCATATTTCTATTTTGTATTATGATGTGAGTGTAAAAATACAAAAGAAAAACAGGACATCCTGTGGGAAGAGGCGCGTGCAGGTAAAATGATGAATAGGTAATAATAGCTTTATTCGAGGCTGGCCGCTACCAGTTCGGCCACATCCAGCACTTGTACCGAGTCTTCTTTTTCAGCGAGCTTCACGCCATCGGTCAGCATGGTATTGCAAAAAGGACAGGCGGCTGCAACAATATTGGCACCAGAGCCTATCGCTTCATTACTTCTTTCGATATTGATCCGGGTTGAACCTTTTTCTTCTTCCTTGAACATTTGCGCACCACCTGCGCCACAGCATAAACCGTTGCTTCGGCATCTTTTCATTTCCACCAGCTCCGCATCCAGCGCTTCCAGTACTTTACGGGGTGCTTCATAGATATCATTTGCCCGTCCGAGATAGCAGCTGTCGTGGTATGTAATCTTTTTTCCTTTAAAAACACCACCTTCTTTCAGTTTTATTTTTCCCTCATCGATCATCTGTTGCAGGAAGACGGTATGATGGATCACTTCATAACTTCCTCCCAGCACAGGGTACTCGTTTTTGAAAATATTGAAGCAATGGGGGCAGGCGGTTACTATTTTTTTGATCCCGTAATTATTAAGGACCTGGATATTCTGGTATGCCATCATCTGGAACATGAACTCATTGCCTGCCCGGCGTGCGGGGTCGCCAGTACACATTTCCTCCTTACCGAGGATAGCATAATTGATCTTCAGTTTATCCAATATCGTAACAAAAGCTTTGGTGATTTTTTGAGCACGTTGATCAAAACTACCTGAGCAACCCACCCAAAACAGGACTTCAGGAGATTGACCATTGGCAAATAATTCAGCAACAGTTGGAATATTCATGAACAGGGAAAAGTTTTCATGGCAATGTTACGAATAAAATAAGGCAACAGGTAATCTATTCCAGTTTTTAAGGCAAGGCCAGTGATTAAGCTGAGCGCTTCCAGGATTGTTGTCAGGCTTTCTATTTTGAAATCTTTTCTTTCTGCTGCTGACAGGAGCTACGATCGTTGAGGTTAAAAATAAAACCGGGAGACTGAGGCATAATTTCTCACAAAAACTGGTTATTTCATTAATATAACCAGCCAGCAATAAATTACCAAAAAATAAAGAGCTCAATGGCTATTTTTGCCGGCATACGATGAGACTGAGGAATTTTTTCTTACGATTAACCAACTGGGAACTATGGAACTTTTACTTGTTGTATGCTCCCATCAGCCCTGTCTGGTTTTGGTATTGTCTGCGGAGCCGGTCATTCTGGTTCTTTAGTTCATCCAATCCCACCATCACATTTGGCGGATTTGAGGGTGAAGGGAAGAAGGAAATGTATGACCAGTTGCCAGCAGACCTGGTCCCCCGAACGATCTATATCATGCATGACTGGCCTTTCAGTGAAGTAAAAAAGAGAATGGAGGAAGCCGGCTTTACCTTTCCCTTCATTGTGAAGCCGGATGTGGGTATGAAAGGCATCCTGTTTCGCAAGATCGAAAACGAGGAACAACTTTTAAAGTATCACGAACGTATTCCCGTCGAGTATATCATCCAGGACCTGATCGAGTTGCCTGTTGAGGTTAGTGTGTTCTATTATCGACTTCCTTATGAGAAAAAAGGAGTGGTCAGCGGCTTTATCGACAAAGAACTTTTACAGGTAAAAGGTGATGGGAGCAGGACATTGAAGCAACTCATCGAAATACATCCAAGGGCCAAATTCAGGATGGAAGAAATGGAGCATCGTCATGGTCACCGTTTCGACCGGGTGATCCCTGATGGTGAAACATTTTATCTTTCCTATGCAGGTAATCACAACCGTGGCGCGCATTTTACCAACCTACATAAAGAGATCAACCAACGTATGCACGAGGTGTTTGATGAATTGAGTCATCATACTTCTTTTTATTATGGCAGGTATGACATCAAGACCGCATCACTTGAGGAACTAAAACAAGGTAAAAATTTTCAGATCATTGAGTTTAACGGTTGCGGCGCCGAACCCAATCATATCTACGATTGTGGAATGAGTATCTGGCAGGCTTATGGCGTCCTGCTCACGCACTGGAAGGCTTTATTTAAAATCAGTCGTTACAATCACAGGAACGGAACGCCTTACTGGTCCTTCAAAAGAGGGTGGAATTTTCTCAGGCAGGCGCGTGCACATTTCAGGATGCTGGAGAAATTTGACTAGTCGGGTAACTGGCGACTGAGGTTTGATCTCACTTGAATTTGCACAACGCTTCCGATCCACTAACTCAAACTGGACGATCACTTCTTCGTATTTTCGCCGCATGCACCCTTTATTGAAAATCTTTTTTACGGGTATGCTGGTCAGTTTCCTGGGGTCGCTCCCACTGGGCACATTGAATGTGGCAGCTATGCAGATCTCGGTATCTGATGGCATTTATGCGGCAATTCTTTTTTCAATTGGGTCATTAACGGCTGAAATTATTTATGTCAGGCTCTCACTGGTGGCCATGGACTGGATCAGGAAGCAGGAAAAAATATTTCGTATCCTGGAATGGGTAACCCTTGCCATCGTGCTGGCCCTGGCCGCAACCAGCTATTATGCCGCGTTGCATCCTTCTGTTGGAAAGAATGTAATACTGAGTGGCAATATGCCCAACCTGCTCCTGGGTTTCACCATGAGCGCAGTCAATCCCATACAAATTCCATTCTGGTTTGGCTGGAGCACTGTTCTTTTTACCAAAAAAATACTTCTTCCTCGCAATGATCATTATAACACTTATATCATTGGCATCGGTATTGGTACATTTATCGGCAACCTGATCTTTATTTTTGGTGGCCGCCTGATCGCCGACAAGATCAATAACAACCAGCATGTTCTCAACTGGATCATCGGCAGCATATTTTTGATCACAGCCATTGTTCAGATATGGAAGATGAGCCGAAAGAAAGGTGCGGTCAATCAACTGGAGCATCCGGAAGAGATGACCAGCCATATCGAGGCTAAAATGGGTAAGCTGGAGGGGAAGTTTGATAAATTCTCAACCAAAGATCATTAGTCTGATACCAACCATTCCTTAGTGTGCGGAGATTGTTTCCACATCAGGTATTCCGGCGAGGTGAAGCTCAATATGCTTGTGACGGGCTTTGGTTTTAAATTCATTGATGATCTCTACTACATCATAGTCGATATAGACGCTATGCGATCCCTCAATATGCACTACGGAAAAATCAGGTATTTTTTCCAGCTCATCTTTGATCCGTTTCTTGTTGATGAAACTCACATTGATCGCCAGTCTGAAATAGTAATGGGTGATAGAACCTTCCTTCCGGGTTTGTAAAGTATAACCGGCTTTGTAGGTGTTCTTAAATATAAAGTAGCCCGCATAGGCCACACCAATTCCGACCCCGATCAGGAGGTCGGTGAAAAGAATGGCAATGATGGTCACAATAAACGGGAGGAATTGCTCGCGCCCGAGCTTATAAACCGCCTTGATCATTTTTGGTTTTGCGAGGTTATAACCGGTTCTGATCAGTATCACCGACAGTATACAATAGGGGATAAGGTTGAGTATCGATGAGGCGAAGAACGCAAAGATGAAAATCCATATCCCATGAAATATCGCGGAGAATTTTGTCCTTGCACCGGCTTCCGCATTGGCAGAGCTCCGGACGATAACAGCTGTAATGGGTAAGCCGCCGATCAGCCCGCTGAAGAAATTGCCAGTGCCCTGTGCGACCAGTTCCCGGTTTTGAGGTGTGATCCGGTTATAAGGATCCAGTTTATCTACAGCTTCGATACTCAGTAGTGTTTCCAGTGATGCTACCAGGCAGATCACGATCGCTGTTTTCCAGGTAGCCGCATTCGAAAACAACGAATTGAAATCGGCGAACCTGATTTCTCCAAACATATCGGAAGATACATTTACAAACTGGGAAGGTTTCAGCGCCAGGGCAGGAATGTAGTTTTTAAACAGGAGGGCCAGCAATACACCAAAGATGACCACCACGAAGGAAGTGGGGAGAAATGATAATTTCCTCGCCAGCGTTTTCTTCCACACGATCAGCAGTAGCAGCGACGTGATGGCAATGATCACCGCTCCTGGTGAAATGGAATTATAAAGGTTTTTGACATGGCTGAAGCCATGGTTAAATGAGATGACGTTGAACAATTCTCTGGTCCAGAAATCCGGCTCATCGTATCCCAGCAAAAATGGGATTTGTTTTGAGATCAGCAGGATACCGATGGCAGCCAGCATACCCTTGATTACTGCCGATGGAATAAAATGCGTGAAGCCGCCAAGTTTGAAAACACCGAGTAAGATCTGAAGCAAACCCGAGATGGCTACGGCCACAAAAAGTAATTCAATACTCCCTAACTCAGTCACAGCGGCGGCACATATCGCTGTAAGTCCGGCCGCAGGCCCGCTTACGCTAATATGTGATTTACTGATAATGGCTACTACAATGCCACCCAGGATGCCCGCCATCAATCCCGAATAAACAGGCGCGCTGGAGGCGAGTGCAATGCCGAGACAAAGTGGAAGGGCTACAAAAAATACTGTGATACTTGCCTTGAAATCGTGTTTCAGAAAGGAAAGAAAATAAAACCGGGCTCTGCGGTTTACGGTGCTCATAGTAAAAAAACTGGTTGTTTATACCTCACTGGTCCATCGGTCTCTTTCATCAGGGCTGAATTTCCAGGGTGCGAAATTATTCTCAATATTGCTAAACATAGTGGCCCATTCGGGTGGGGTATTACTTTCTTCCATCACCAGGTACCGGCGTAACTGCAGGATAATATCCAGCGGGTTGATGCTAACCGGGCATTCCTGTACACAGGCATTGCAACTGGTGCATGCCCTCAGCTCTTCTTCGGAAATATAGTCATGCAGCAAAGCTTTTCCATCGTCTTTGTACTCCTTGTTCTTATTGATATTCCTGCCAATTTCTTCTGCCCTGTCGCGGGTATCCATCATGATCTTTCTTGGCGATAATAATTTGCCGGTGATATTGGCCGGGCAGGCAGCTGTACAGCGTCCGCATTCCGTGCAACTGTAAGCATCAAGCAGATTTTTCCAACTCAGATCAGTTACGTCCTTCGCGCCAAATTTTTTTGGAGCTTCCACATTTTCACCTGCAGCAGGCGCCAGCTCGGGTTGCATGGCATACAATACTTCATTTTGGATGTCTGGCATATTTTCCATTTTGCCCATGGGCTCGAGGCGTCCATAATAAGCATTGGGAAAAGCGAGTAAGATATGCAGGTGTTTTGAGTAAGGCAGGTAATTCAGGAATGCGTAAATGCCCACTATGTGTAACCACCAGCTGGTACGTTCCACCATAACCAGCCCATTATTACTCATCCCATCCAGCAGGGGATGCAGGTACTGCGAAAAAATGAAATTGCCGGTAGGATGCGCGGCGTAATGATCCGCGCCTCTTGACTGCAGCAAGGTATCGCTGGCGTTGAGCGTCAAAAACAAGGTCATCAGTACGATCTCGGTGATCAGAATATAGTTTGCATCACTGCGAGGCCAGCCGTCGAGATCACCATGAATAAATCTCTTTAGCTTCAGAATATTCCTGCGAATAAGAAATACCAGGCATCCCAGCAAAACCAGGACGGCCAACACTTCAAACGCATTGATCAGGAAACTGTAAAACCCGCCCAGAGGCTGCGCAAACAGCCGATGTGTACCCAGGACTCCATCAAGCACTATTTCAAGTACTTCAATATTAATAATTATAAAACCTGCGTAGACAAAAAAATGCAATACGGCCACCATCGGGTACCGAAACATTTTCTTTTGTCCAAATGCCAGTAATAAAACATTCTTCCATCGTCGGGAGGGTTGATCGGAAATGTCTTCGTTGAGGCCCAGCCTGATATTCCTGATTATTTCCCTTGACTTTTTCGTAAAAAGACCGATTGCTACGACAGAGACAAGGAGAAATAAAATTTGTTGCGCTAATTGCATGGTGTTTGAATACAATCGCTAATTTACGGGTTGTATTTTAAATGTATCAAATTGAGTGTATGACCAGCACGGAAAAGAACTATATCATGGATGAGGCGGTAGCGGAACAAAAAATGCGCAGGATGGCCCTGGAGATCGTCGAAAATAACTATGATGAAAAGGAATTGGTACTGGCTGGTATACGCGACAATGGTACTATCGTAGCCCGAACAATTCAAAAAATGATCGGGGAGTTGTCTTCAATCACGACAAAACTCATCACCATCACCCTGGATAAGCGGCAGCCGAAAGACATCGAATTGAGTGAGCAAATGGATTTTACCGGTAAGGTTATTATTGTGATAGATGATGTTGCCAATAGCGGTAAAACTTTGTTGTATGCCCTGAAACCTTTCCTGGAATTTTATCCCAAAAAAATCCAGTCGCTCGTACTGGTAGAACGAAGCCATAATAGTTTCCCCGTCCACTCCGATTATGCAGGAATCTCAATCGCCACCACTTTGCAGGATCATATCTACGTGCAGGTGGATGGCGAAACTATCCGGGGCGCTTATATGGAGTAAATCTTCATTGAATCAATGCAGATATTATTGTTGTTGGTAGGTTATAACTTGCCTTCTGGCATCTCTCATGCTTCTTTCGTCAACTTGACGCGACCAGGCGGGTTTATTGACCTTTGTGTACGTTAATTTTAGGAGGGCAAATACGTTGATATGATCAGAACATTAATTATAGAAGATGAAAAAATCATAACGGAACAGTTTCGGTATTTGCTCATGCGGGTTTCTGCAGAAACGGAGATCGTTGGTTCATTGTCGACCGTGAAAGATAGCGTTGCATATTTTTCCCAACATGGATCCCCAGACCTGGTCTTTTCTGATATTCAGCTTGCCGATGGTCTTTCCTTCGATATTTTCAACCAGGTGCCAGTAAAATGCCCGGTGGTATTTGTAACCGGGTTCGACCAGTTTATTATGAATGCCTTCGAATATAACGGAATAGACTACCTGCTGAAGCCCGTCGATGAAAGAGACCTTGGTAAAACACTGGCGAAGTACAGAACACTGGAAAAACATTTTACGCAACATGCTTTTATCCGATCGCTCACCGGTCGTCGCAAAACCCGGCTGCTGGTGAGCAAGGGTACAGAAACCGTCCCATTAAAAATGGAGGATGTGGCACTCATATACACGGAAAATAAGATTGTATATGTAGTAGATAAAGATGGAAGGAAATATATGCTCGACAGGTACCTGACTGCACTCGAAAAGGAACTGGACCCCAGGATCTTTTTCAGAGTAAACCGCCAATATATTGTCAATATCGCATTTATTAAAAGTTATAAGACCTACGAAAAGGTAAAGCTGCTTATTGATCTTTCGATGCCGGACCTGGATCACCGTATCATTATCAGCCAGGAAATGGCGCCTGATTTTAGAAGATGGATTAGTGGGTTGTGAACTGGATACTGGATACTGGATGCTGGATACTGGATGCTGGATTGCTTAGAAGTAAAAGGCGTAGGCTTTCAGTTTGCCTTTGTTGTTGATCATGAGGGCAGGGGCGGGACATTTAAACGCATTGAGGAGGGCAAAGCTGGTTTTTAGAAACCGGCTCTTTGTTTTTATTTTGGTAAAATCAATGTCGGGTGCAAGATAAAACTGGCGGGTGCGGGCAATATCGTGTCGCGCAATCTCATTACCCGCTCCATCCTTCCATTCATTCTTAAAGCCACCAAACATCCCGTCGGCGCCATAGCCAACGGAAACATTCAGCCAGGGTGGGAGAGAGGATTCCGGCAGAAAGGATTTGAGATTGAAAGAAAGCCAGTATGTCTGTGCATTGTAGTCTTTTAGCATCCGCTCATAAAAGCCTTCACCGTACAAATCATCGGCCCTTTTTTCAAGCATGGGTTCCCCGTAGGATTTACGGTGGAATGAAAATTTAAATTGTATACGCTGATCCTCCCAAAGGAATTCCTGTCCCATGAATATCCCTGATCCAAACAAGTTCGCGCCGATATCACTCCAGCTCCAACCCCATTTCTCCGAATGGCCATCCAGGAATTCGATGCCTGTCAGGTAAAGAAAACCACTCAGACCGCCGACCCACACAGCTTTTTTATGGGGTAGACCCGCCCATTTCCAAAGCATTGTCGATGCACGCCCTGTACTGTAGGCCGTCCAGCTATGCCCAACTTTGTCAACCTGCAACCATTCCTTACTGTCGTTGAAAACCTGGAATGAAGTACGTGCCTCGTCCTTATACCATGCCCTGTGCAGTATGAACAGTGACCCTCCATACGCTACGGTATTGATGCCTGTTACCAGGGCAACCCTGTTTTTGTTTACGCTATTCCCATGAGCGGTGGAAACTTCATTGTGTAAAATAGTCGGTGGATGATGAACCATGGTTGAGTCCTGCCCAAAAGATATTATCTGTCCCAGCACAACGACCAGAAGTAGCCAAATTTTTTTATGAATTGCTTTGATTAGTATGACAGGAACCTTTGTTGGCTTCATCGCCCAAAATTACGTTTACTCGGGAATGTATTTCATAAACGAAATTCAATAACTTCATCATTACATTAAATAGAACAAAAGTTATACACATGGATAAAGCAATACAAGCTAAAATCGAAAGCTGGCTGACTGGAAACTTTGACCAGGCCATAAAAGACGAGATCACCAGGCTGCAAAATGAAAATCCAAACGAACTTGCTGATGCGTTTTATAAAAACCTTGAATTTGGAACGGGTGGCCTGCGGGGTATCATGGGAGTAGGGACCAACCGGATGAATAAATACACCGTTGGAATGGCGACCCAGGGCTATGCCAACTATCTAAAGCAAAGTTTTCCCAACGAAGAGGTGCGTGTTGCCATTGCGCACGACAGCCGCAACAACAGCAGGTTTTTTGCCGAAACTACAGCTCATGTGTTTGCTGCCAATGGTATAAAGGTATTCTTATTCGAATCATTGCGGCCAACACCGGAATTATCCTTCGCCATCCGCCACTTTAAATGCCAGGGTGGTGTTGTATGTACTGCATCGCATAATCCAAAAGAATACAACGGGTATAAAGCGTATTGGAATGATGGGGGACAACTGGTACCACCGCATGATAAGAATGTGATAAAGGAAGTGGAGAAAATAGCCACAGTGGAAGATGTAAAATGGAGTGGGGGCGATGCCAATATCACAATTATTGGCAAGGACGTGGATAATGCCTATATGGACATGGTAAAAAGCCTGAGTGTATACCCCGAGGTAATTGCAAAGCAACACGACCTGAAAATTGTGTACACGCCGATCCATGGTACGGGGATCATGCTTGTGCCTGATGTTTTAAAACGATTTGGTTTTACCAATGTGACGATTGTGGAAGAGCAGAAAGAGCCAGACGGAAATTTTCCAACCGTAGGTTATCCCAACCCGGAAGAAAAAGAAACGATGAGCATTGGCCTGGCAAAAGCAAAGGCTATGGATGCTGATATTTTACTCGGTACCGACCCCGATGCAGACCGGGTAGGCATTGGTATCAGGGATAATCATGGAGAATGGGTATTGATGAATGGCAACCAGACCGCAGTACTGGCTTTTAACTATATGATCGAAGCCAGGCGAGCCAAAGGTATAGCACAGCCAAATGATATGGTGATCACAACCATCGTTACCACCGGGATGATCAACCGGATCGCGGAGAAAAATAATGTCGCCTGCTATAATGTGCTCACCGGTTTTAAATGGATCGCCGAAATGATACGTGAAAAAGAAGGGAAGGAAAACTATGTGATCGGGGGTGAGGAAAGTTTCGGTTTGATGATCGGCGACAAGATCAGGGATAAAGACGCTGTGAGCGCAGTAGCGCTGTTATGTGAAATGGCAGCATACGAAAAGAACCAGGGACGCAGCCTATTTGAAAAACTCATCGACCTGTATGTAGAATATGGTTTTTATAAGGAGGATCTTATTTCCATTACCAAAAAAGGAATGGACGGGCAGCAACAGATCGCTGCGATGATGGAAAGCTATCGAAACAATCCGCCTAAAACCATCAACGGCTCTCCAGTTGTGCAACTGTTGGATTATGAATTACGCAAAGGTAGAAACCCACAGACTGGCGAAGAATGGACGATCGACCTGCCCAAATCAAATGTACTCCAGTTTGTGCTACAGGATGGCAGCCTTATCTCAGCCAGGCCAAGTGGGACTGAACCTAAGATCAAGTTTTACTTCAGCACCATGGAGCCATTAAATAGTGCAGCGGATTTCGATAAGGTCAACCGACAACTGGACGAAAAACTAAAAGCCATCATCGCGGATATGAAGCTGTGACGGTGTTTGGAATAAAATTTTTGATTGTTGTCAAAACCGTTGACCCGGCGTGCCCTTCGTGTGCCCTTTGTGACCTTAGTGACCAAGATCAGGACACGGAGTACACAGAGGATTTCACAGAGAGCACGGAGAAAATAATGCAAGACGCGCGGATTCTATGATTTTTACTTTTAAAGGAGTGTTGCTTTATTTTTCCTGGAGACTGTTCTCTTTGCTCGGCGCAGTTCAAATGTCACGCTGTATCAGGAAACCACAGTTTACACAGCGGTCACGGGCGTAGAATTAGCATCATTTGCTGATCTAAGTTTCCCGGACAATAATGCTTCCAAATTACAAATCCCTAACTTGCGCCAGCTATGAGACGACCTGTTGAAGATACATACCGCCACAAAGGACTCCGTAAAAAGCTGGTGGATACCGTCAGGAATAAAGGGATTACCGACGAGAAAGTACTTACGGCCATCATGAATGTACCCCGCCATTTTTTCCTGGATTCCGCATTTGATGAGCTGGCTTATGATGACAGGGCCTTTCCTATTGGAGAAGGTCAGACCATTTCACAGCCTTATACTGTCGCGTATCAAACCCAGCTACTGGACCTTAAGCCGTTTATGAAAGTGCTGGAAATTGGAACGGGCAGTGCTTACCAGGCTGTAGTGCTTGCCGAGTTGGGCGTGCAGGTTTATACCATAGAAAGGCAAAAGAAGTTGTTTGATGAAAACAGGAAATTTGGTTTTTTAAAAAAATATCAATCCATCAAATGTTTTTATGGGGATGGGTTTGAAGGTTTGCCGACCTTTGCGCCCTTCGACCGGGTGCTGATCACGGCTGCAGCTCCCGAAATTCCACCCAAATTGATCGAGCAGCTAAAGCCGGGCGGTATGATGGTCATACCCCTGGGCGTTGGTGAAGTGCAACGCATGATGCGTATCACCAAAATGGATAATGGGGCCATGAAGGAAGAAGTGTTTGACAACTTTTCGTTTGTGCCCATGCTGGGGGGTAAGATTAATAATGGATAGTTGTGTGTTGTGATTTGCACATTATAACTAATGGAGCACCAGGGCCAGAGCCATCAATCATTGATATCGTCGGTAAATGACAGGATATCATTCTTCCATTCGTCACCATAATTGATCAGATAGTTTTCATGTCCAGCCTCAGGGTAAGTTTTTAATGTTTTCAATCCCTTTAAGTTTGAAAATATTTCATCTATTTCCTTTCTAGATACCCGTTCATCTTTTTCACCATATAGAAGTAAGGTAGGGGTTGAAATAGACTTTGCATAGTCAACAGGATTATGCAGAAATGCATTGAATCCGTTTTGCACACCTCCCCATAGAACCAGCAGGTTTGCCATGGGAAACGATGGGAATTTCATTACTTTAAAACGCGCTTGGACAGTTTCGAGTAGAGTGCCAAAAGGGCATTCGAGAATGATGCCAATTGCACCCAACTGGTAATCCTGAAGAGCTTTCATGATTGCTACGGCACCGAGAGAAGTACCAAATAAGATAATGTTCCCGCCAGTTTTAGTGGAGACGTACTCGTATGCAGACCTTACCTGTTTTGCTTCGAAGTATCCTATTGTAGTCTGGTTTCCCTCCGAACCTCCTGAACCCATAAAATCCACGAGCAGCGTATTGTAACCAAAACCATAAAATATTTCCGCTTTATCCAGCATCGATGATTTCTCACCCCCATAACCATGAAATATAATTACTGATCCGATCGCTGAGTCTTTCGGTATCCACCAGCATTCGATTTTTTTATTATTGCTATTAAGAAGGATAGTTTCAAAATTTATCCCTGGCAAAGCTCTGTTTACAGGTCTGGGATTATCAACACCCATTATCACCGCCTTTATTTTATCGATAAAAGAGAATTTTCTGGCATCCTTTCTTTCAACTCTACTATTCTCGTCGAAATGAGTGAATTTGTAGGCGTGCATAAAGGCAATCCCATTCATGAGAATGAACAGAATCAGGGCAGAAATAATAAACCGTTTAAAGTATTTGCGGCGCTTCAAAGAAATTGTGATTGAATAATAGTTATTTCCTCATCGATTTAAATGCATTGATCAAACCATTGGTTGAAGTATCATGATTGGTAACTGGCTCTTTGCCCGCCAATTCGGGCAATATCTTATTCGCCAATTGTTTTCCCAGTTCTACACCCCATTGATCAAAACTGTAAATATTCCAGATGATCCCCTGTGTAAAAATTTTGTGCTCATACAAAGCGATGAGCTGCCCCAGGGTGAAGGGGGTGATCTTCTTTACCAGGAATGAATTGGTGGGACGGTTACCGCTGAATATTTTAAAAGGAAGCAGCCTGGCTACCTGGTCCGCTGCGAGTCCCTGGTTTTCGAGTTCTTTTTTTGCTTCTTCCTCAGTCTTCCCGTTCATGAGTGCTTCAGTCTGCGCAAAAAAATTGGAGAGCAACTTCTGGTGATGATCGCCGATCGGGTTATGCGTTTGAGCCGGTGCAAGAAAATCACAGGGTATCAGGGCTGTGCCCTGGTGTATGAGCTGGTAAAATGCGTGCTGTCCATTGGTACCAGGCTCACCCCAGATTACGGGTCCCGTACTATAGCTAACCGCATCTCCATTTCGGTCGGTGCTTTTGCCATTGCTTTCCATATTTCCCTGTTGGAAATAGGCCGCGAAACGGTGCATGTATTGATCGTATGGAAGTATGGCTTCCGTTTGAGATCCAAAAAAGTTGCTGTACCAAAGGCCGACCAATCCCATCAATACAGGGATGTTTTTATCAAAATCGGTATTGCGAAAATGAAGGTCGGCGCTATGGGCGCCTTTGAGCAGTTGCTCGAAGTTTTTATAACCAATAAAAAGGGCAATGGACAATCCAATGGCACTCCACAGGGAATAGCGGCCACCTACCCAGTCCCAGAATTCGAACATATTGTTTTTGTCTATTCCAAATTTTACAACTTCCTTTTCGTTGGTGGAGAGTGCAGCGAAATGCAGGGCAATATGTTTTTCATTTTTCGCTTTTTTCAAAAACCATTCACGTGCTGTCTGGGCATTGGTCATGGTTTCCTGCGTGGTGAATGTCTTGGATGCAATAAGAAACAGTGTCCGTTCAGGACTCAGTTTCTTTAAAGTTTCTGCGATATGCGTTCCATCCACATTGGATACAAAGTAACATTCCATATCCTCAACACGGTAAGGTTTTAAAGCCTCCGTAACCATCAGTGGACCGAGGTCGCTTCCCCCAATACCAATATTGACGATATATTTGATCCGTTTACCTGTATATCCGCGATGTTCACCATTGTGAACGGCCTCACAGAATTTGCGCATCTTGCGCAATACTTTTTTTATTTCGGGCATCACATCGTTACCCTGGGTGTAGACAGGTTTTTTGGAAAAATTGCGAAGGGCCGTATGCAACACAGCTCGTTGTTCGGTAGCGTTGATCACTTCACCATTAAACATCGCTTCAATCGCATCTTTTAACTGGCATTCACGGCACAGTTGCAATAAAAGTTCAAGTGTTTTATCCGTGAGTATGTTTTTTGAATAATCAAACAGGATATCATCCAGCCGCAGACTGAATTTTTCAAAACGGCCGGGGTCGCTTCCAAACAGGTCCCGCATTTTCACATCTCTCATTTCAGAATGATGCTGTGTCAATAGTTGCCAGGCGGCCGTAGTGGTTGGTTTTATATTTGGTAACATATTTCGGTATTAGAGCGATGAAATGACTTTGATTGTTTGGTCCACCATTTCTTTACTGATATCAAGATGTAGAACCAGGCGAACACGGTTAGGAGCAATCGCGTAGCCAAGGATATTTTTTTCTTTTAACCTCGAAACTAATGCAGGTGCGCTTTCTCCTGGTTTCAGTTCGAAGATGACGATATTGGTTTCAACCGGTAGTACCTGCTGTATAAAATCTTTTTTTGCAATAGCCTCACCGATCATGGCAGCATGGATATGGTCATCTTTTAACGCGGAGAAATTATTCTGTAACGCAAAGATGCCGGCTGCTGCCAAAAAGCCAGCCTGTCGCATACCACCTCCAAATACTTTACGAATACGCCTTGCTTTTTTGATAAAGTCTTTATTGCCTATTAGCAAACTGCCTACCGGGCAGCCCAGGCTCTTGCTCAGGCAAAGGGATATGCTGTCAAATACCTTTCCGTATTGCCGGGGTGATTCATTCTTTGTTACCAATGCATTGGCCAGTCGTGCACCATCGAGATGGAGCCTCAGGTGGTTTTCATCACAAACGGTTCTGATTTCCTGGATGGCACTGAATTCATAACAACTTCCGCCGCCCCGGTTACTTGTATTTTCCAGGCTCACCAGGCTGGTCCTTGCCCGGTGTACATCATCTGGGTTAATGGCATCACGCACCTGTGTCGCCGTGATTCGACCACGATCACCGTAGATTAGTTTCACAGATACACCCGAATTAAAGGCAATCCCACCACCTTCGTACTGATATATATGTGATGATTCATCGCAGATGACCTCATCACCCGGTTGTGTATGGCATTTGATGGCGATCTGGTTGGTCATGGTACCGGAGGGACAAAACAGGGCTGCTTCCATTCCAAACATATTGGCTGAAAGGGATTCTAATTCGTTGACGCTATCATCTTCCCCAAAAACGTCATCGCCGACCCGGGCGGTCATCATGGCGTCGAGCATAGCAGCTCCGGGCCTGGTAACGGTATCGGAGCGAAAATCAATGATCATGTAAAGTTTTGTCTGCAATATAATCAGTTCACTTCTTCCTATTATATTATTAAGTCCCCGCCACCTGCCGGTAGCGGGTTTACACTTCATGATTCATATATCTTAGTAATATATATAATGAAATGAGTTGGCTTAAAAGTCAATGATAGCATTTGAATTCCTATTTTGGAAACATTGGAATTATCACGTATAGCCTTCCGGATATTTCAAACATCATTTCCTACCGTTCATTGTCGAAAAGCAGCAGTTGACCTGTTTTGGCTAGGAGAGCAGTGGGTTGTAGTATAGTTTTACACCTGAAAATGAGATAATTAGAAGAATTTTCCGCTTATCTGCGTTAATTACCTTTCATCAGAAAATCCGGCCAGTTTGTAACCCGTTCCCCAGGTAAGCGTCCAACACAGTGTTCGAATTGACCGGCCATTCATCAGAATATATTGCCGTTTAATACAAAACAATGTTCTTGGTATTGCAAAGTACCTACTTTTGACCTGTAATGATTAACAACTAGTACTAACACTCGAAACCATAAACCAAATGCAAAAGATCCTGACATTGCTGACAGTCGCTTTAACCTTATCCTTTGTCGGCCTAGCACAAGTAAACCAGTCGCCAGCTTCGGAAAACAACCGGACAGGCAAGATCACTGGAACCGTTATTGACGGGAGTACAAAAATTGTAGAGTCTGCAACGATCAGCCTCTTGAAAGCTGCTGACTCCAGCGTAGTGAAAATGAACGTAGCTGATAAAACCGGCAAATTTGAGTTTGATAATGTAGCCCTGGGTAAATACCTGGTTTCAATCTCTGCTATCGGTCACGAAAAAGGATTTTCAGAGCTGATTGATATCAATCCTTCGAACCTGGTGATTGCGCTCAAAACAATTGAACTGGTGCCTTCGGCCAAAGCGATTGCCGGTGTTACGGTGACTTCAAAGAAACCCTTTATCGAGCAAAAGGCTGGTAAAACATTGATCAATGTAGAAGCGTCACCCACAAATACAGGTTTGAATGCCCTGGAATTGCTGGAAAAATCACCCGGCGTAATGGTTGACAACGATGGTAACATCAGCCTGAAAGGAAAACAGGGTGTGATGATCCTCATCGACGGTAAGCCAACATATATGAGTGGCGCGGATCTCACAAATTTGTTAAAGAACATGCAGAGCACTAACCTGGATCAGATCGAGATCATGACCAATCCCCCCGCTAAGTACGACGCGGCCGGTAATTCAGGTATCATCAATATCAAAACAAAGAAGGGTATTGTAAAAGGTATGAACGGAAACGCCAATGTCAATTATACCCAGGGTGTTTATGGCAGGTTTAATGGTGGTGTTAACCTTAACTATCGCAATAATAAATTCAATGTATTTGGTGGTGTGAATGGTGGTAAGTATGAAGGATTCAACAATCTCTTGATTGATCGTAAGATCCTGAATCCCGACAAGACCCTGAAAACAACGATCGATCAGGTTTCAAGACCTCATTTTGAAGGTTATTACGAAAATGTAAAACTGGGTATGGATTATTATTTTACCAAGAAAACTGTAGCTGGTGTAGTAGTGAATGGTAATTTCCATAAAGGTGACGAGGATCCCCGCAGCGTAGCCAACGTAAGACTGCCTGACGGCAGCCTGGATTATAAGTTAATCTCGAACGGCCTGAACGAAAGAAAGTCAAACAATATCACAACGAATTTCAATTTCAAGCATACATTCGACTCCACCGGTCGCGAAATCACTGCTGACCTTGATTATGCGACTTATCAGAACAGGAGCAATACCCGCTTAATTACCAGCAGCCTGAATAAATTTGGTGAAGAAGGTCCGGATGTAACACTTCTTGGAGCAATTCCTTCAGATATTAATATCTACAGCGGTAAGATCGATTATGTTCATCCATTCAAGAGTGGACTGAAAATGGAAGCCGGTCTGAAATCGAGCTTCGTGAAAACTGATAATAAAGTGAATTACCTGCGCAACCAGGTCGCGGATTTAAACAGGAATAACCATTTCCTCTACGATGAAAACATCAACGCGGCCTATGCGATCTTTTCAAAGTCCATAAAGAAACTCGAGCTCTCAGCAGGTTTGCGCCTGGAGAACACGATTGCTAAAGGTCATCAACTGAGCAATGATTCAAGTTTCAAACGCGAGTACACCAACCTGTTTCCAAACCTCGGAGTGAGCTATAATATCAACGATAAGAACCAGCTCAACTTCAGCTATAGCCGCAGGATCATGAGGCCCGACTATGATGATCTGAATCCATTTACTTTCTTCCTGGATTCATTGACATACGGCCAGGGCAATCCTTACCTACAGCCCCAGTTTACCAATAATTTTGAGATCAGTCATACCTTCAACAGGTTCCTGACTACAACGCTCAACTATACTGAGACCAACGATATCATTACCCAGATGCTGAAACAGAACAACGCCAAAAATGAAACCTACCAGACCCAGGAGAATTTCAATAATATGAAGCAGTTCGGACTCGCGGTGATGGCAAATTTCAAGGTCACAAAATGGTGGAGCGCGAATGTATACACCAATGTCTTTAACAACCATTACTCAGGTATTTACAACAATGGTGTGAAGAATGATCCGGTTGATATCCAGTTTACCAGTTTCGGTGGTAATATGACCAACAGTTTTACCATTGGTAAGAAAGGCTGGACTGCAGAACTCAGCGGATGGTACCGTAGCAAAGTGGCAGATGGTATTCTTGTAGCAAACGAAATGTATGCGGTTAACTCCGGAATCGCCAAAACCATGTTGCAGAAGAAAGGAACTCTTAAGATCGGTGTACGGGATATCTTCTACACCCAGAAATTTAGTGGTTACGCCAGGTACAGCGACATCGATGTAAACATTGCCGCTCGCCGCGACAGCCGCCAGGTGAATGTATCATTCACCTACCGCTTCGGTAAACAAAATATCGCTCCTGAGCGTAAGAGAAGAAGCAGTGCCAGCGAAGAGCAAAACCGTGTGAACACTGGCGGAGGGAACTAACCTAAAACTATTAATCATAACCTTATCAGGATTTTAGAACGCTGATTTTCTCATGTAACGGTCCTTTCTTTTTAGAAGGGACCTTTTGTTATTTTTGCCGGCGAGCTTCAATTTCACTCACCCAATAAATAGTTCATTATGCCTTCATTTGATTTTGTAAGCAAAGTAGACTCCCAGGCGCTTGACAACGCCGTCAACGTTACAACCAAAGAAATCACCAACCGGTTTGATTTTAAAGGTTCGCATGTAGTTATTAATCTCGATAAAAAGGAGTTTAAAATCGCCCTTGAAACCGATGATGATATGAAAATGCGGCAATTGCTGGATGTGCTGGTCAGCAGGGCACACAAACAGGGCATCGCACCCGAGGCTTTCGACCTTTCAAAGGAGGGGAGTCAGAGTGGAAAAGCCTGGAAAAAAGAAGTGCAGGTGAGAAACGGATTGAAGCAGGAGGATGCCAAAAAGATCGTAAAGCTGATCAAGGACACGGGTTTAAAGGTGCAGGCATCCATCAATGACGATATTGTACGGGTAACTGGCAAAAAAATCGATGATTTGCAGGAAGTGATACAGGCGTCGAAGGGATGGGATCTGGGTGTTCCGCTACAGACCGAGAATATGCGAAGCTAAAATGTGCATATCGGTGGTAAATTGGTACATAACCCCGTATTATTGTGGAAAACAAGGTGCGAAACCGGTGCGTATCAAAAGCCTCCAAAATTTGGAAACGGCTATATCGGAAACGTATCTTCAAAATACAAACGCTGCAGGATATTTTGGAAACAGAAAGAATGCAGTTTGGAGAAGCGGAAATCTGTAACAGGATAAAAAGCTACTCCTGAAAGCATCAGGAAAAATGAATATACAGGCGCAAGCAGGTATAGGATTTAAATTCTGATGCTTTCGTTTTTTCGAATAAGATTTGGCAAACCCGCCGATCAGTCCTATCTTCGCACACTTAAAAAAATCAAGCAAAAGCACGGCAAAATCCGTGTAGCCTTAAAAATCAAAGAGTTATGAAAAAAGGTCTCCATCCCGAAAACTATCGCCTTGTGGTTTTCAAAGATATGAGTAACAACTATTCATTTCTAAGCCGTTCTACAGCAGCGTCTAAGGAAACCGTGAAATGGGAAGATGGAAATGAATATCCCCTGGTAAAACTGGAGATTTCTAATACATCTCATCCTTTCTTTACCGGTAAAAACATGCTGGTTGACACCGCGGGCCGTATCGATAAATTCAAAAAGAAGTACGCTAAGAAAGCCTAAGCGATTTTTGGAATTAATGTATATCAAACCTTCCCGACCGGAAGGTTTTTTTTATGTTTTCTATCGGAATCCCGGGCAACGGAACGCTGTTGCGTTTGCATCAATCCGGAATCCGTTTCTGCGTAACGGCGTTCCATTCTACCATGTCATCGCGCTGCAATTTTTTAAAGTATCTTTCCGGATAGTAATTTCTTTTTCATGAACAAGATCCTTTTCACGGAAGAATATTGCCAGCCGGAAAACCTTTACCCGTTTACCCTCACCAGGCAGATCCAGGATATCCGGGTGGGTATACTTACCATTCGTGAAAAATGGGAAAAAGCGATGGGGTTGCCATCCTTTGACCGGTACGAGGACGATTACAAGGACCTGGAACGTTCGTTGACAGTTTCGAAAGCCGCGCAGGGAGGATTATGTTATATGATACATGCCAATGTATTGCCGACCCCTTCGCTTGTAAAGGCTGTGAAAAAATTAAAAAGTGGTGAATTTATCTCGACCAATGAGGATAGCGGGATCGTATTTTGTTTTACCAGTAAGGAAATAGGCGATAAACATAAGATCAGGGTGACGAAGCCGGTAGTTTTTAATGAGGAAATTAAAGCCCTGCATTATCCCTGGGATATCATTCAACTGAATGACTGGGCCATCCGGCAGGATTTTCTGCTCCTCCGGGGAAAAAGGAAATCACAAGCGATACCGGGATCAAACCAGTTAGTCAGTCGTTCGAATATATTTATTGAAAAAGGCGCCAAACTTCAACATTGCATACTCAATGCATCTAATGGTCCCATCTATATTGGGAAGAACGCGGAAGTGATGGAAGGTTCCCTGATCCGCGGTCCTTTTGCGATGGGAGAAGGAGCTTGTGTTAAAATGGGTGCAAAGATCTATGGCGCCACCACGCTGGGACCCTATAGTATTGGAGGAGGTGAGATTAAAAATTCCGTTCTTTTTGGTCATTCCAACAAAGCACATGATGGTTACCTTGGTGATTCGGTGATCGGGGAGTGGTGCAACCTTGGTGCCGGTACCACCAATTCGAACCTGAAGAATAATGCCAGCGAGGTAAGTATTTGGACTACGAAAGGCCTGGTGAAAGCAGGACTGAAATGCGGTGTGCTGATGGGCGACTATACCCGCACCGCTATTAATACTTCCATCAATACGGGGACGGTGATCGGTGTCAGCTGTAATGTTTTTGGCATGGGGCTTACACCAAAATATATTCCAAGTTTCTCATGGGGGAGCGACGGTGTTAGCAGATATGCATTTGAAAAGGCTCTGCAGGATATAGAGGGTTGGAAAAAGTTGAAATCGCAATCCATTACCGATAACGAGAAAAGCATTTTAAAATATATCTTTAAACATTTTTAAACCCATATTACACAACTCAATACTTATGAGAAATCAGATCGCGGCAGCTAACTGGAAGATGAACCTGACCTTTCAACAGGGAGAGAAGCTTTTGGATTCGATCATGGAAGCGGACATAGTACTGGCTGCCCATCAGAAAGCTGTATTCGCAGTGCCATTCCCATACCTGTTAATGACGCGGAGTGAAGTAGATAACGCCCAAAATTATTTTGTAGCAGCCCAGAATTGTTCAAATAAAAAATCAGGTGCCTATACCGGCGAAGTATCAACGGAAATGCTGCATTCTATTGGTGTACCTTACTGCGTAATCGGTCACAGTGAACGGCGTGAATATTTTAATGAAACAAACGCTGTGCTGGCCGAAAAACTCGACCGATGCCTTGAGAATTTTATCACTCCCATTTTTTGCTGTGGAGAGCCCCTGGAGATCCGTGAAGCGGGCACGCAGAACGAATATGTGGCTTTGCAATTAAAAGAATCGTTGTATCACCTGTCGGCAGAAAAAGTTAATGATATTGTGATCGCTTACGAGCCCATCTGGGCCATTGGTACGGGTAAGACCGCCAGTACCGAACAGGCGCAGGAAATGCATGCACACCTGCGATCGACACTGGCAAGCCAGTTCGGAAAAGATACTGCAGAAGAAATTTCCATACTTTATGGTGGTAGTGTTAAGGCCGGCAATGCCAAAGAGTTGTTTTCCTGCCCCGACGTGGATGGGGGACTGGTCGGTGGTGCATCATTGGTTGCCGCAGATTTTATCGAGATCATCCGGGCATTGAAATAATTTCCCTTTCAATTAAAAAGGTCTGCATTTCGCAGGATGATATTCTCTTTTGTGTATCTCAGCGAAGCCTGGTAGGCATTCTGCCGAAGCGCCTGGTATCGTTCCGGGGTCATAGCTTTCAAAGCGCCTGCCAGCTCCTTAATATCTGTATATCGGGTACAAGCTTTCTCGAGGTCATTATCCAGGGACAGGTGCGCGGGTACAAAGAATGGCCTGGCATGCCTGATCGCGTCGGCGATATTGCCAGATGTAGTGCTGCGACCATAAGTTTCCGACACGCCATCCGCGATCATCGTATTCTGTTGTAATGGCATCCAGATAAAATGAGATTCATTGATCACTCTGTCGAACTCTGGCTGGTCCACAACTGGGGTATGAAAAATGACCAGATTACTATTTTCCTTTTGGTGTTCTCTGCATCGTTCAAGGATCTGTTCACTAAACCCTTTTTTAAATGTACCTAACAGTGTGATTTTTATATTGAAGTTTTGCCGGTCAGCTTCCGCCAGCAGATCAAATACCCGGTCATAGTTTCTCCTCCTCCGGTCAATTGAGCCGGGAATAGTCAGTTTTAGTTGTTCGCCTGCTGAAAATTCAAGAGGAGTATAAGTTTCCGGGTCAAAAAAGCTTCCAGATATATTGAATACTTTTTTTGAAGCTGGAAGTTTTGATTCCAGGTAAGTCTTCATAGTTTCGGAAAGCACATTGAATCGGGGGATCAACCTAATCAATTTTCGTTTACCCCAGTGTCTGACCAGCCGTCGTATACTGAATGCCGGCTTATATTCAAAGAAACCATTGATGTCGTGAAGCGTTAATATTGTTTTGTGGGCGTTCAATCTTTGTATCCAATTGGCGTAAACGATGAAATTATCTTCAATGGTATCAAAATAATACAGATCAAAGTTTTCCTCCTGCAGGGTCTTAAACATGCGGGTGATAAAACCACGGTTGGGTTCGCCGGGTTGTTGAACCACCCAGTTGTATTCACTCATTTTACTGCCCAGCATCAGTTCGAGTTGCCGGTACGAATCCTGGTCAATAAAGACGGTAGTTCGGTTTTGTCCATTATCAAATAAAGACAGTAGCGTATAGGCGACTTCGAAATGACCTTTTTCTATAAGCGCGATCTTCATCTTTGCTGACCTGTTTTAAAGATTCATTTTGACGACAATTTCAAAATGGGTTATTCGGCTGCCCGCCACCCAGTCCCGGAGTTCATTAAATGAGAAAAATTTTTCAAATAGCAATTGCTCATTTTCTGCAACGTTGAATCTGGCGTCTTTATCCAGCCGTTCGATCTCTGCCAGGCAATTATGTATTGCCGCGAGTCCATCGGGCAGCATGGCTTCAAACGTTAGGCAGGATATCCTGTTACTGAGGCCTTTTAACACCTTCTCTTCGAACCCCTCCACGTCTATTTTAATAAAATCAGGCTGGCCGTATTTTTCAATGAGCCGGTCCAGCGTGACAGTCTCCACCGCTACCCGTTCTGTAAAACTGATCTTTTCATTCCATTTCTCAACGTTGTCGCTTTCGAGAAGTTCTTTCCAGTCATCACTAAGCGTATTAAATGCCGACGCCGGGTGGTGTATATGCATAAAGCTGGTCCCCGTAACATTGCTTACCGCTTTGTTTTCCAAATACACGCAACCTTTTTTGTGACGAAAACGTATGCTCAATACTTTGAAGTTCTCTTTGTCGGGTTCCACGCATACAACTTTCCTGGCGATATGAAGAAAAGCGGCAGTTTTGTGACCATCATATGCGCCAATATCGAAGATAAGCCCACAGGGAGAAAGAAAGGATTTGTAAAAAGCGATCTCACTTTTTTCAGCGGCAATGATTTCGGGTTTGAATATTCTTTGGTACAGGCGAAAGACGAAAGAATACCGGAGTGGGAGGTAGATATTATTGTCCTGTAGTATTGTTTTTATCTTGTTTTTCATCAAGTATCAATATGTGGCTCCGCGATTTCTTCATTCACGCATGCCCCAGATCGTTTCCGGCTCAAAATAGTTACTTTTCTTTCTAAAAATTTTTATTGCCGCGATTTTGGCTGTAATCCTTGCAGCCAGCGAAAAGTCTGTTTTAAAATAATATCTTAATATACGCCAGGCTTTCTTCGGGCCATCTTCTAAAATTCCGAATGCAAGACTATTAAAAGTGAAATAGTCGATCATTTTCTTTTTATCCGTTATTCGGTTGTTATGTAACAGCAATTTTAGTATCCGGAAACATTCTTTGCGTGAAGTGACGAGTTCCACGCCCGAGGAATGACTTTTTTGATAGATCCGGTAATGATTTAAAGGTTTTTGGCAATAATAAATATTTCCCGCCATCGTCGCCCGGAGTAAAAAATACCAATCGCCATGGAAGTAAAACTCATGGATCCCACCGGCATTTTCCCTCGCCAGTTCCAACCTGATCACAGCGCTACTCATATTGTTTATGGTGCAATCGTATTTGAGACTCTCATTTACTTCGGTAATGCCATCTTTAAAGTAAGAATTAGACCATTTGTTGGTCTTAAAGACGCGATTTTTCCGTTCAGAGAATTTCTCGGCATATTGTTTACCGTTTTCATCCAGCACATAACTATCGCAATAAAAAATATCTACGTTGGGATAGTTTTGAATAGCCCTGAGCGCTTCTTCCAGGAAACCCGGTTCTGCGATATCATCACTTTCGGCGATCCACACCCAGTGGCCGGTGGCGAGGGCAAGCCCTTGTCTCCAAATTCCGAAGGGTGAACCGCTGTTTTGTTTGTTAACTATAATATGGGAAAATTTTGGATGGTTTTGATATTGTTCCAGCACAGCAGCGCTATTATCCGTGGAAGCATCATCGATGACGATGATCTCAAAATCCTGCACGGTCTGATTTAATATGGATTCTATCCGTTCTTCCAGGAACCGGGCATGATTATAACTTGGTATCAGGATCGAAAACGCAGGCATCTTATTTTTCTTTGGGTCCGGTGAAAAGACGATACAGCGATTTAAACGGCCAGAGCAGGAAATGACCTGTCTTATAGCTTAATGTTCCTTGTATGCTTTTAGCTTTTTCTGAAAGCAGGTAGTCGAGTGCCCACCTGCTTGTAAAAACGCTGGATGTAGTTGGCGGGATTTCCTGGTCTGAGCAGAATGCAATCAGGTATATTGGATCGATAAAGGCTGTTTTTTTTATTTCACTAAAATCACCCTGATATAAGTTGCCTTTGATATCGTTTTCGCCGGCGATAACAGAGCCAAGTGTCAAATTCTGATTCAATATCGTGCGAAATTTGAATTGTGTTGCGAGCAGTTTTTCAAATTCGCGAAGATTTAGTTCTTTGTAATGAAAAGGATTGGTTTGGCCATTTAGTAATTTCGTATACGCGAGTTTTTCGGGTGTAGACATGATTAGGAGCCCTCCGGGTTTTAGCACCCGTTTTATTTCCCTTAGCATCTGCTCCTGCTTTTCGGTGTGTTCGATGGTTTCAAAACTCACCACCACATCAAATGCCTGGGCGGCAGAGGGTATATTTTCCGCCTCTCCTCGAAGAAACTCAAGGTTTTTAGCGTTGTATTTTTCTTTCGCCAGTTGGATGGTTTTATCGTCGACATCAACCCCAACAACTTTTTCTGCTTCCCGGGCAATCAGGTTTGATCCATATCCTTCACCACAAGCGATATCCAGCACGGTTTTACCGCGGGTATATTCCATGGCAAGCGCGTAGCGGTGAAGATGTTCTATCGTCACTTCGTTATAGACAAATGTCTCGAGCCTTTCACCGGTCCAGTCTTTTGCCATGCTCAGATATTTTTGATCTCCCATTTCAGTAAAGGTCGTACCACACCCGGGAAATCCCCGGCGCTGTCGCCCCTGGCGGTTTCTTCATCAAATGCTTCGTGAATGGTAAAAGTCAGCACGTCGCGTTCGTGAAAATGGATTATATTTTTAAGGTGATTAAAAATAGCGCTGCTTACAACATAGGTCCCGAGGTTTAGTAAATTACCCGGTATCCATACCACAGAGGTATAAATACCCTTTGGGTGTGGGCTGCGGTAAAAATCTGTCTGCACGCTGTGTGTGTCAAAAACGTTTACTCCCTGCTCGTTGTAAATATTATGCCCCAGCCATAGTACCTGGCCTTCTTCCAGCACTTCATACTCCATCGTGATCCCCACTTCTTCAGTCACCCTGAATGTTCCTGTTCTATCATTCGACCTGTTGATAGCTTTTACCGAACGAAGTTTTACATATTGATTACCTGGCCTTCGGTCAGCATCACCTGGCTGATCCGCTTTTTCACTAATTGAAGAAAAGTAAGCCTGGATTGCAGAGGCGGGACTACCCTCAAAACTTATTTTTCCCTGTTCCAGAAAAATACCACGAGTGCACAGGGAAGTGATATAGGACATGTTGTGACTCACAAATAATATCGTCCGTCCTTCTTTGCGGCTTACCTCTTCCATTTTGCCAATACATTTCTTTTGAAACTCCATGTCACCTACCGCCAGCACTTCATCTATCAACAATATTTCTGGTTCCAGGTGTGCGGCTACCGCAAATGCCAGCCGGAGCTGCATGCCGCTACTATAGTGTTTTAATGGAGTATCGAGGAATTTTTCTACGCCACTGAAGTCGACAATAGCATCGAATTGCCTGACGATCTCGGCTTTTTTTAACCCGAGTATGGAACCGTTGAGGAATATGTTTTCGCGACCCGTCAGTTCAGGATGAAAACCCGTGCCTACCTCCAGCAAACTGGCCAGCCTCCCACGAATAATGGCTTCACCGGTGGTAGGCCAGGTAATACGACTGAGTATTTTAAGTAAAGTGCTTTTACCAGCTCCGTTTCTCCCAATGATCCCGATCCTTTCCCCGCTTTCGACTTTGAGGTCGATATCCTGCAAAGCCCAGAAATCTTCATGCCTGCTTTTGCCTTTAGAGAAAACGGATTTTATTCCATGGCTGATCACATCGCGCAGGGCGAGATAACTCTCATTGCTGCGAAGGCTGTATTTTTTACCGAGTTGTTTTATTTCGATGATCGGCTTCATGGCTTATACCAGGTCGGCAAAATAGGTTTCTGTTTTCTTAAAATAAAATAAACCAACTGCCACGAAAAACAAAAGCGATACGAGGCTGATACATACACCCGGCCAGTAGATGCCTGCATCACTAAGCGGCTGGCGGAATATCTCCAGGGCACCATTTAGTGGATTGAGATAAAACAATGACCTTGCCCAGCCCGACGTAATATTATGGATAGAATAAACAACCTGAGAACCAAAAAATAAAAATTGTATGGAGAAGGGGAGCAGGTAGCGAAAATCGCGGTACTTCACATTCAATGCGCCGATAAGCGTACCTACACCAAATGATGAAAGGAAGGTCATGGCAATAGCCAAGGGAAAATAAACCAGGGCCGTCCAACTCAGCGGCTGGCGGAAAATGATCAGCAACATAAAGAGTACACAAAAGGCAAAAAGGAAATCAACCAGGGCTGTCAGCAGCGAGGACAGAGGTATGAGTATGCGTGGAAAATAAATTTTACGGATGATAGGCGCGTTGGTCAGCAGGCTTTCACTGCTATTGGTGATACCTGAAGAAAAAAGCCCCCAGAGTATGAGACCCGAAAAGGCATAGACCGGGTAATGTGTCCCGGTATCGATACGAAGCGTACGTGAAAAGATAAAGTAGAAAATTGCCATCAGCAACACCGGCTGAAGAACAGCCCAAAGAATACCTAGCCAGGTTTGCTTGTATTTCACTTTGATATCACGCCAGGTAAAAAAGTATAGCAATTCCCGGTTGTCCCAGATCTCCGAAAGCTGGAAGGAAAGCGGTCTGGCCGGCCTGATTCTTATTTCTGCTTCCTTCATCAGTGTATTGGGTTTGATTTGTAAATATAGGGAAAAGAGATGCTTATCTTCGGGGCGGTTAGCACCAGCACCATGGCGGAAAAATATTTTATACAACAATATCTTGGACAACACTATCAGCATGGCGGAGCAGGCCTGGTGGATGCCGAACGAATATTGTTGAACGAGGGATACCGTCCCCTTGTCTTACCGCATCAGCAAAGCTTCTCATGGCTGGCCAAAGGCTCCCGTTTATTTAGCTTGTTCAAAATTGTGTTACGTGTTCGGAAAGGTGCGGACATTGTATTCCTGTATCCCGGTTATGCAAGGTTGGCCCAACTGCTCGTCAGGTTATTACTCAGGTACCGAAAGGATACCCGCCTGATCTGTTTCCTGACCGATATTGATGGTATCAAAGATGGTGACGACGGTAAACTGAAGAAAGAGATATCCTTTTTCAAGCGCCTCAAATATTTCATTGTTCACAATGAGCGAATGAAACAATGGCTTAATGAGAATGTGGGCGGGGTTCAGTCGGTAGAGACAGATTTTTTTGACTTTCTTGCCAGTCCATCCGTTCAGCCACGAACGATCTCTCCTAATATCGTTTTTGCGGGAAATCTTTCTAAAAGCCAATTCCTGGAGCAGATGGGTCTGATACAACAGGAACAACCGGATCTGCATTTTGATATTTACGGGCCACATCAAACGCTGGAAATGCTCGCCCAACCAAACCTGTCATGGCATGGGGTCGACGATCCTTACGGGTTACCGCAAAAACTAAAAGGTTCATTTGGTTTGCTATGGGATGGGACAAGCATCCGGGGGATGGATGGCAGTATAGGCAGGTATATGAAGTATATCAGTCATCACAAATTGTCGCTGTATATCCTCAGCGGGCTGCCGATCATTGTCCCCGCAGCAAGTGCAGGTGAGTACCTGGTGAAAAAATATAAGATCGGGGTTGCTGTAAACAATATATCGGGTATCGAAGAAGCTATCAACGCTTTGTCGGAAGACCAATATCAGCAGATGCGAAAAAATATGCAGCCACTCGCGAAAAAAATCAGCACGGGTGGCTGCCTGAAAGATGCACTACAGAAATTATTGGCAGGCAACTAGTGTTAGGTCAACCATATTTTGATGGTTCCTCTTATTGTAGCCGCGAGCTTCGAGCTGTGAGCTACGAGTCCTCAAATTTCCTAGTCAAACGATCGGTCTCGAAGCTCGTAGCTCATAGCTTGTTGAAGCAACATTTTAACCTTGACACGACACCAGATTCGTATCAGTATAGCCTATATCTTTAAATTCTTCATATAAGCCGCATTGGCTTCCACTGATTTTAATGGTGTGGTGCCTTCATATTTTTCCTGTTCAACGATATAGTATTCCATACCGTTCTGGCTTGCTGTTTTCAGCAATTTAGAAAAATCGAGGCTGCCTGTTCCCAGGTCGACTGATGCGTCATGATCTGCAGGCGTGGCGCCTTTCGCGCGGTCTTTTACATGGCAGAGCCGGAAACGATTCTTATATTTTTTCAACCAGGCCTCGGTGTCCTGTCCTGCCGCAGCAACCCAGTAAATATCCATTTCATAATCAACCAGGTCAGGATCGGTATTATTCATCATTACGTCCTGTCCCAATTGTCCATCGATTGGCTCAAAGGAATATGCATGGTTGTGGTACGCAAACCGGATCCCGTTCTTTTTACATATTTCTCCGCGCTTATTGAACTCGTCAGCCGCCTTTTTAAAGTCATCGATTTTTTTCTGTGGCCCGAGCCAGGGGCAGATCAGGTATTTCATACCGATCGCGGCAGCATCAGCAGCTTTCTTCTCGAAATCTTTATTGATATCACAGTGGCTGGATACGATCACCATACCCAGGTCATCCATGTATTTTTTGAAATCGGTATTACTCATGCCCCAGAACATTCCGTCTTTTCCTTCAAAACTTTCGATCTGCTTATAACCAAATGATGCGACCTGTTTTAATACTCCCTTAGGGTCTTTTGGTAAATCATCACGCAGTGTGTAAAGTTGAAGCCCAAAAGCAGCCAGGGCCGTACCGGTGGCTACAGTGCCGGCGTTGGCGGCAGTTGTATCTTCTTTGCTTTCATTTTGATCATTAGAGGAAAGTTTGCAGGCCACGGGGCCGAGGGCAAGCAGGGCAGCCAGGTTGCCGCTCATTTTTAGAAATTGTCTCCTTTTGAAATCCATTGTTAGTTTTTTTGTAATGAGTGAATTTATTCTGCCCAGGCCCTGTCACCTTTTTTGTAAGGAAGAGCGCCGTCATATTTGCCGGGCACAGCCACATGTCTTAATGCTTTGGTAGCTCCCACCTCGGAAGTAAAGAAGCCAAGCAATGTCAGTTGTTTCATCATTGTATAATAATGTGAAGGTGAGGGCTCGAATTCCTTCATCTCACGTTTTGCCTGGTCGCGCTGCTGCTGTTCTTCCACCGTTATTTTTTTATCATATTCCCGGGCTTCGTTGTCCAGTTGCAACAGTAGTTCCTGCCGCTGTTGCGGTGTCGATTCCATAAAGGATTTGCCGTTTAATTTTTCACTGGCTTCTTCCAGGGCAGCGATACCTTTTGTAAAAGCTTCCTGCTGGCGGGCGGTATAGCAGTCGGTAACATACACCTGCATGAACTTACCTACCTCGGCCGCTTTGGCGCCAGGCGATGAAGTGGCGGGCAGGATCGTCTCACCGATCTCATCCAACAATGAAATATTAGCGGGTGTGAAACCAACATCGGCTTTGCCGGGTGATTTGCAACCTGTAAGGAATACTTCTCCACCAATAACGACCCCACCGGTAACCAGGGCGATCATTTTTAATAGTTCTCTACGGTCCATTATAAAAAGTTTAATGTGGTTAAAATTGGTTGAAAATGGTTTAATGTAGTCAGCTATTTTGCTACAGGTTTCCCTTTTTCAATTCTTTCACCGCGAAATCTGCAGCTCTTGCTGTCAATGCCATATAAGTGAGCGAGGGGTTGACACAAGATGCCGAGGTCATACAGGCCCCGTCGGTGACAAAAACATTAGGAGCATCCCAAACCTGGTTATTGCCATTTAATACAGAAGTTTTTGGATCGCGACCCATGCGTGCTGTTCCCATCTCATGAATACCCATTCCAGGTGCATAACCGCTGTCGTAAGTATTGACGTCTTTTACGCCGGCTGCTTCCAGCATTTCTTTTGCATCTTCCATCATGTCTTTGCGCATTTTCATCTCATTGTC
Organism: Bacteroidota bacterium; assembly: GCA_023424015.1. GTDB lineage: Bacteria > Bacteroidota > Bacteroidia > Chitinophagales > Chitinophagaceae > Terrimonas_B. The sequence goes on from JAFAEM010000016.1 coordinate 79,714, forward strand.
CTTGATCTCAACATCCATTTTTAAAACAGGCAAACCCCATTTATCTTTTTTATCCTTATCGAGTGCAATTGTATTTTCATGGTAGGGCAGCATTTCTCCAAAGGCAGTGATTCCAATGGTCCAGTTGCCAGGTTCGCAAAGCATATCTTTAAAATCAGCACCCAATCTGAGTTCGGCTACTTCACGGCCCCAGCCCTGCCTGCTGGCACCACCCTGGTAGCCAAAGCCACGCAGGTAATCGCGTTTGTCATCATAAATATTTCTGAACCTTGGCACATATACACCTACAGGTCTTCTCCCGTACTCATATTTATCATCAAAACCTTCTACACGTCCACCTGCTCCACAACGGAAATGGTGATCCATTACATTATGTCCTAGTTCACCGCTGCTGCTTCCCAGGCCATCGGGCCAGATATCGGTAGCGGAGTTCATCAGAACCCAGGTTGAATTAAATGCTGAAGCGCAAACAAAGATGATCTTCGCCTTGTACTCGATCGTTTTATTTGTTTCCGCATCCACCACTTCCACACCAGTTGCTCTTTTCTTATCCTTATCATACAGGATCTTCGACACGATGGAGAACGGGCGGAGGGTGAGGTTACCAGTCTTCATAGCCGCAGGAAGGGTAGAAGACTGCGTGCTGAAATACGCTCCAAAAGGACAGCCCCGCCAGCAACGGTTGCGGTACTGGCACGCGACACGGTCCTGGTGGTTTTGTGTGATGTTGGCAGTGCGGCCAACGAACATGTGCCGTTTATTTTTATAATGAGCGCGGATACGATTGGCTACATCTTTTTCTACAATATTCAAATCGATCGGAGGCATAAACTCACCATCGGGTAATACATCAAGCCCTTCTTTACTACCCTGTATGCCCGCAAATTTTTCCACATAACTGTACCAGTGAGCCAGGTCGTCGTAGCGGATGGGCCAGTCGATGGCTACACCTTCTTTGGCATTGGCTTCAAAATCCCATTTATTCCACCGATAGCTATGGCGACCCCATAACAAGGAGCGTCCACCAACATGATAGCCGCGATACCAGTCAAACCGTTTGATCTCGGTGTATGGATTTTCCTGTTCGTTGGCAAACATGCCCAACACCGCTTCCTGCAGCGGGTAATCTCTTCGGAGTACAGGATGTTCCTGGATCATCTTTTGGGTGCGCCGGTTACGGTGAGGAAATTCCCAGATCTCTGTATTGGCCGTGACATAGTCTTTTACATGCTCAATATTTCGGCCTCTTTCGAGCATGATCACTTTCAGGCCTTTTTCGGTTAGTTCTTTTGCGGCCCAACCGCCACTGATGCCCGAGCCAACTACGATTGCGTCAAACTGATTATCTGCCATGATTTAAATTTTACCCTCCCCCTCCGGGTGGTTAGTGTTTCAATCAGTTCTCCAGGGGTAGAGAACCTTTTTATTAGCTTCGAGCAAAAACAAATTACATGCTCGCAGCTCGAAGCTCATAGCTCGCAGCTTCCTACACATCACATATCAAAACCGCCTTCTTCAAGGCTGCCAGTTTATCATCATTTGTTTTGCCTGTCGAAATAAATTCCTGCGCCACATACCCTTTGTAACCCGTGTCCAGGATCGCTTTCATAATAGCGGGATAGTACAATTCCTGAGACTCATCAATTTCATGACGCCCCGGTACGCCGGCAGTATGGTAATGCCCGAAATATTTATGGTTGTCGCGGATCGTACGGATCACATCACCCTCGTTGATCTGCATATGATAGATATCGTACAGCAATTTAAAATTGGGTGAACCCACACGTTTGCAAAGTTCGATACCCCAGGTACTCTTGTCGCACATATAATCTTTATGGTCCACCTTGCTGTTAAGAAGTTCCATCTGTACGATCACGCCGTGTTTTTCGGCCAGCGACATGATTTGTTTTAAACCTTCGGTACAATTCTTCAGCCCTGTCTCATCGTCCATACCACGCCGATTCCCACTAAAGCAGATCAGGTTTTGATACCCTGCGGCAGCAACCAGAGGAATCGCATCGGCAAACTCTTTGATCAATTTAGGGTGTAGTGTTTTGTTGTTCCAGCCATCGGTAAGGCTAATATCGCCAGCGGTATAGCACATGGAGCAGTGAATGCCATGTTTCTTCAACACAGACCATTCCTTTGGCGATGCCAGGTCAATAGCATTTAAGCCGAGTGTTTTTACTGCCACACACAGCTCATCCAGTGAAAGATGGTTAAACGTCCAGGCGCAGACAGAATGGTTGATATTGCCTTTTAATTTGTGATCATCCATAACGGTTGCAAATGCCTGCATCGTGGGTAAGCCTGTTACCGCCAGGGAACCTGCTGCTAACTGTTTTATTAGTGTCCGTCGGGTAGTATGAGATTTCATGTCTATGGCTCCCTACAAGTTACAAATGATAAGTCATAAAGCCTGCCCGGCTGTCAAATTTGTTTTTTTTCATTTCTGAACAATGCCATGAATAAAAGAAATACCGCTGCCGCAATGATAGCCGGGATCAGCCAGATCATCCTGTAATCATATGCATTGTCGGCTAGCTTATAAGCATCAGTGATCCAGCCGGCGATCTTAAAGCCGATCAGCATACCTATACCATAGGTTGCCAGGGTAATCAATCCCTGTGCAGCACTTTTATATTTTGGACCGGCTTTGGAGTCGGTATATATAAAACCTGAGACAAAAAAGAAATCATAACAGATACCGTGCAATGCTATACCCAGTATCAGCATAAAGCTAAGTTCGCCGGCATTGCCATATGCGAATAACACATAACGTAAAGCCCATGCCAGCATGCCGACCAGTATGGTGGTCTTGAACCCAAATTTCTTGAAGAACAGGGGCAGCAGTAACAGGAAAACTACTTCTGAAATTTGCCCGATGGTCATCTTGCCTGTCGGGTTATCCATACCTGCATTGGTCAGGAATGGATGAGCATTTGAATAATAAAAAGCAAGAGGTATGCAAATAAGAATGGAAGAAATAAAGAAAATGGCGAAGTTGCGATCCTTTAGAAGCTTTAACGCATCCAGGCCTATGATCTCCCTGACGCTAACCTTTTCTTTGGCGCTTTTTGTCGGAGGGGTTTTGGGTAAGGTAAAACTGAACAGGCCCAGCGCGAGTGAAACGATGGAAGACATCAGGAATGTGTTTCTAAGCAGTCCATTGGCAGTGTTTTCTTCAGAATCCCAATGGAAAGCATAACTGATCATAAGTCCTGCCACGATCCATCCGATAGTGCCCCATAACCTGATGCCTGAAAATTCTTTTTCAGGATCATTCATCTGGCGGAAAGAAACCGAGTTGGTAAGCGCTATGGTTGGCATGTAGAGTATCATATATACCAGTACGTACGGATAGAACACCCCGATATTATCTGCATTATACATCTGGTACATGAGGATGGCACCTATGATGTGGAGCACACCGAGGATACGTTCGGCATTGATGTAACGGTCCGCGATCAGGCCTATGATAAATGGTGCGATGATAGCGCCCCAGGACTGCGTGGAGAAAACGTCTCCTATCTGGTTGCCAGTTGCATTTAAATTAGTACCGAGAAAAGTTCCCAGGGTAACGAACCATCCTCCCCAGATAAAAAATTCCAGGAACATCATCAGCGAAAGCTGGACACGGGTAGTTAGTTTCATAAGTATATTACTTCATGTATAAAGACTAAACAGCCTGTAATACTGGTTTCTTTTTATTACGCATATAAAAATACAGGCCGGTAAATGCTACGATCAGTATAATGGGTATCACGAGCGTGGCGTTGATGATCTCCGGACCTGCGGCTTTGTTAGCTTCCGCAACCGCCGCTTGCATTTCTGCCGTGGCTTCAGGAGCATTGTAAGCTTTTATATCGGCACCTGCTGGAAGTTTGCCGGCGATCAGCCGGTCATAAAAACCTCCCATAAACATCATGTAGATCGAAACGGCAAACATGCCCGCGCCGCCCATCAGGTTGATACCAACCGCGCCGGTTTTTGGTAAATACTCAGAAACAAAGCCCAGCATTGTAGGCCAGAAATAACAAACACCTATGCCGAATACAACGGCTCCAAGGAATAACATATTGCCTGAGGTATTACCCAGCAGGTACAGACCGATGGCAGAAATAACTGCTGACATCAGCAACACACCCTGCGGTGCCAGACGGTGTACAATAGGACCTGCGAAAGCACGTCCCAAAACCATGACACCTGTTGAAACTGTCAGTATCAAAATAGGGTTGTCGGAAACATTTTTAAGCAATACGTCGATCCATTGACCGGTAAATAATTCGGTGATGGCGGTGCCAAACATGCAGATAAGCATGAAAATAAACAGGGGATTGGCCAGGGATTTATACATTTCCCCGGTCGTAACGCCACTCGACACACGCTCCGTGACCGGGAATTTCAAACGGGAGAATATATAACCATAAAAGAGTGTTGGAAGGATCATCATCGCCATCTGAACCTGCCAGTTGATGCCCGCTTTATCGAAGAAATAAACGATCAGGGTTCCGATTACGATGCCACCCGGAAACCAAAGATGGAAATGGTTAAGTTTGGTGGTTTTATTGTCGGGATACAGGGCAGTTACCAATGGATTACAGGCCGCTTCCACCGTACCATTGGCAATACCGATCAGCAGGGTCGAAATAAACAGGGACCAGAAAGGATTTGAAAATTGCCCGGCAAAGATCGTAAGCACGATACCGGCAAGGTGAAATACGAAAGCCAGTACCAGCAATCTTTTCATTCCGATAATATCCACGACCATACCGCCGATGATAACTGCAAGCGGGAACCCCCAGAAAGCAGTGGCGGCAATCACGCCTAGTTGTTCTTTATCCAGGCCAAATTCAACGCCCAGCCTGTTTAAGATCCCGGCACGGATTCCGAAAGAAAGAGAGGTAACAAGTAACGCGAGACAACTGGCAACAAAAAGTTGATTTCTATTTACAGCTTGCATGTCGTTAGATTTGTGATGATGATGGTTGTAAAAGCTAAATGTACTATTTTTAAAACCATATTCATTTAGTAGTCAATAAAAATAATCAATCACCTGCTAACAATTGTTTGAAATGATTTCGAGGAAATTAAGAATGGGAATGATCGGTGGAGGACCCGGGGCATTCATTGGCGCCGTTCACAGGATTGCCGCGTTGATGGATGGAGATATAGAGCTGGTCTGTGGCGCTTTCAGTAGCGATCCGCAGAAATCGAAGCAAACCGGAGAAACGTTACACCTTCCCGCTTCACGCGTATATGGTTCCTATAAGGAAATGTTCCAGGCTGAAAGTTTATTGCCGGAAGGTGAACGTATGGACTTTGTCAGTATCGTAACACCTAACCGCGTGCATTTTGAACCAGCGAAGCTGGCACTGGAGAATGGGTTTCATGTGGTGATGGACAAGCCTCTCGCATTTAACCTGGAGGAGGGTAAAAAAATACAGGAATTGGTCAAAAAAAGTCAATTACTTTTTTGTCTTACGCATACCTATACCGGTTATCCCATGGTGAAAGAAGCCAGGCAACTGGTCCTGAGCGGCAAGCTTGGTAAGGTGCGCAAAGTGTATGTTGAATATCCGCAGGGCTGGCTGAGTAGCTACCTGGAAGGTGCCGACGCGGAAACGAATTCTTTTAAACAGGCCGCATGGCGTACAGATCCATCCCAAAGCGGTATGGCCGGTGGCATGGGTGATATAGGCACACATGCTTTTAATCTCGCCGAATATGTCAGCGGATTGAAAGTAACAAAGATCTGTGCTGATATAAATATTGTAGTGCCGGGCAGGAAACTTGATGATGACGGCAACGTATTATTGAAATTTGAGAATGGCGCCAGCGGTTCTTTATTTGCCACGCAGATCGCTGCCGGTGAAGAAAACAATATTAAAATAAGAGTGTATGGTGAAAAAGGCGGGCTGGTATGGCAACAGGAAGATTCGAATACGCTGCAGGTGAAGTGGCTCGACAGACCTGCGGAAGTTTATCGTGCAGGCAATCCTTATTTGGGTAGTTATGCCAAACACAATACGCGCACGCCCGCGGGTCACCCGGAGGGTTACCTGGAAGCATTTGCAAATCTCTACCGCAATTTCGGGCTTTGTTTAAGGGCAAAACTCGCCAATGAGCAACCGCAACCTGAGTGGCTCGATTTCCCCGAAGCAAGTGAAGGTGTCAGGGGCATGTATTTTATCGAGAAAGTGATCGAGAGTGGAAAGAGCGATCAGAAATGGTTAACATTTGAATAGAGTGTTCGTTTGAAACCTTTGCTGACGAACTCTGTGTGGAGATATGCGCCAGGGTAGTTGATACAAACAATGCACAACAATAATCTGAATAAAGCATTTTAAAATGACAACAATTCAAGGACCCGGTATTTTCTTAGCCCAGTTCCTGGACGACAAGCAACCGTTCAATAATCTTCGATCCATTTGCCTGTGGGCGGAGGCATTAGGATTCAAAGGTGTACAGATCCCCACCTGGGATCCGCGATGCATAGACCTTCAAAAAGCTGCTGAGAGCAAGACGTATGCAGATGAGATCAGAGGCATCGTCAACGAATGTGGTATGGAGATATCAGAGTTGTCGACGCATTTGCAGGGACAACTTGTTGCGGTTCATCCTGCCTACGATGACCTTTTTGATTCATTTGCACCGGAATCGCATCGCAAGAATCCAAAGGCCCGGACGGAATGGGCCATTCAGCAACTCAAATACGGTGCAAAAGCATCTCAAAATCTCGGTCTGAATGCGCACGCAACATTTAGCGGCTCCCTGCTTTGGCATACATTTCATCCCTGGCCGCAGCGACCGGCCGGCTTGGTTGAGGAAGGTTTTAAGGAACTGGCCAATAGATGGCTTCCGATCCTTAACTATTTCGACGAATGTGGCGTGGATGTTTGCTATGAAATACATCCCGGAGAAGACCTGTTTGACGGTATAACCTATGAGATGTTTTTAGAAAAAGTAAATAATCATACCCGGGCTTGCCTGCTTTATGACCCTTCGCACTTTGTTTTGCAACAATTGGATTATATCCAGTATATTGACTTTTACCACGAGCGCATCCGGGCTTTTCATGTTAAAGACGCAGAATTTAATTCTACCGGCAAGCAGGGAACATTCGGTGGTTACCAGGGATGGCTCAATCGTGCGGGTCGCTACCGTTCGCCGGGTGATGGACAAGTGGATTTTAAAAGGATCTTTAGTAAGCTTACCGAATACGATTATAAAGGCTGGGCAGTGATGGAGTGGGAATGCTGTTTGAAGCATCCCGAAGATGGTGCGAAGGAAGGGGCAGAGTTTATTCAGAAAAATATTATCAGGGTGACGGAAAAAGCTTTTGATGATTTTGCGGGTGTAAAAGCCGATGAAGCATTTAATCGTTCACTATTGGGGTTGAGTTAATACTTTTGCATTGTTCACACAGCAAATCAACTTAAAATAAATAATACATCATGAAAAAAAATCTTATTACCGCGATGGCTTTTGCAGTTCTGGTATCGTGCAATAGCAATAGTGACAAGGCCGACACAACCAAGGATACTCCGGCGGAAGAAGTACCGGCCGAAACTGATATCACCCAATTGCCCGAGTACCAGGAAGGACTTGAGCTGATCTCTAAAAGCGATTGCCTGACTTGTCATAAAGTGGATGAAAAGCTTACTGGTCCTTCTTATCGTGAAGTGGCTAACAAATACGCCAGCCAGGCACCGGGTGTTATTCCCGAACTGGCTGAAAAAATCGTCAAAGGCGGAAGCGGTGTATGGGGAGAAGTTCCGATGTTACCACACCCCACTATTTCACAGGGTGATGCCGAAAAAATGGTTAAGTACATTCTTTTACTGAAAAAATAAATCTTACATGATCAAAACTATCTTGGCCATTGGCGTAACGGGCATCCTGCTTGCCTGCAATAATTCAGGCAGCAAAGAGTCGACACCCGGGACAGAAACTGCAAATACCCCCACCGAAAACGTTCAAAATGATGGCTGGGAACTTTTATTTGATGGCGTGTCTACAAAAGGCTGGCATAAATACAAAGCTGATACTATTGGCCATGCATGGAAAGTTGTGGACAATACTTTATTCCTGGATGCCTCCGAGAAGGCTGATGGAAAAATTGTTGGCGGAGGTGATATTGTCAGCGACCAGGAGTTTGACAACTTTCACCTTATGTACGAGTGGAAGATATCAACGAATGGTAACAGCGGTGTGATCATTTACGCGCAGGAGAATGAGAAATACAAGTATCCCTGGGAGACAGGCCCCGAAATGCAGGTATTGGACAACAGCGGTCACCCTGACGCGAAGATCCAAAAACACCGTGCTGGTGATCTTTACGACCTGATCTCATCATCCAAAGAAGTGGTTAAACCTGCGATGGAATGGAACCAGGCTGAAATCAAATGCAAGGATGGAAAGCTCGAGCTTTTTCTAAATGGAGAAAACATAGTCTCTACAACACTCTGGGATGAAAGCTGGCAGCAACTGGTAGCAGGAAGCAAGTTTAAGAATATGCCCGACTTTGGTAAATTCAAAAAGGGTAAGATCGGGCTACAGGATCACGGAGATAATGTGTGGTTTAGGAATATTAAGATAAAAAGGTTGTAACTTTTTTTTATAAGAATTAGTAATTGGGACCCGATAGCTATCGGGTCCCAAATTCTTTATTATATGCCGCTGATCTTAAAACCTTTTTCAAAAGTATGGCGGAGAAAGGGTCGGCCATCAAATTTCTCCTTAAAAGATATCAATGGGTAATTAGGACGCCAGCCGAATGAACTCGGACCAAAATCAAGATATTTGAATTGGTTGTTGAAAGCGTATTGAAGTACGCTGTAATATGAAAAATGGTTGGCTTTGTAATTACGTCCGTCAGGATGGTCGTATACGTAAAAAGTGGTCAGGATCGAGTCATTGACCCTGAATACCACAATCCCCGCGATCAATGTATCATCCAGGAAGGTCTTGAAAGTTTTGACCGTGCCCGGTATAAGTCTTTCTATTGTTTTAAGCTCTTCAAAACTATGGGTGGGCTGACTAAGCAGGCGTTCCTGGGCCTGGCTCAGTAGATTATAGGAATCCATGTCAACGCCATCAATAATTTCGAGCCGGAGCTTTGTTTTATACAAAGGCTGTTTTAGCTCAGTCATTGTTTTTTTATGGATCCGGCCTCCTAACTTTTCCTCTTCTGCAAGTTCGTGTACCAGAATTATATCTGAGTTTGCGATTGTAAAACCATTATTAAGGAGAATATGATCTATATAATGTGTTTTTCCTGTCGCAGACTGGAACAGGGGCGAAGCGCCTATCCGAATCTGCGAAAACTCCCTGTGCAGGTAATCAAAAAGTTCCAGATAAATGTCTTCAATTTCCTTAAAGGTCAGATGACGATGAAATACTAACCCGCCATAGGAAGATGCAAAAGGTGAAGTAAAAATTCTTTCGTCATTGCTGTATTGAATGGCCCCGGAAATACAGGCGACCAATTTACCTTTCTTCTTAAAACTGATCACGATCGGCTGTATGTCGGGAAATTTATCGGTTGCATGGTATTGAAGGAATAAAGGCCTGTGAAAAAGTGTTCCATTATCTGATTCATTAACAATCAGATTTCGCAAATCGTCACTCTCAGTCCATGAGTATTGAACGGACATATCTGTGGTGGCTGTTGTGTTCATTACGGTACTTATTTATGTTTGTCATTCAGAATACGGCCCCATTTTTATAAGCAATATCTGTGCTAAATGAGGTGCTGATAATCAGCGGATTAACTGCCTTTGATTCAAGGCCTCCACATATTTGTCGCTTGAAGAGGTGAATTTACCGGTCAGGCGCAATTGCGGCTATGACAACTGATCAGGTGGAGGTGAGAATGACTTAACATGAAAAAATATAAATTCTCCATGACGGTGGTACTTGTTGTGCTGGAGTCGACTGTCGTTATGAACGAGTGATCTTGTTTCTTCCTGTAAAAATTCAACCAGCGTATTGATGGGTTCGGAACTGTCTTCCGTATCGTCAAAGGGGCAGGTATTGCCATTGGTATCTCCAGGTATCTCCTGCGTTTCAAGCACCTCTGCTGCCTTTTTAACGGGTTGCTGGCCAAGATAAATGAAGGAACTTCCTATTGTGAGCCATGTTATGGAAAATACCATAAACACACTGTAGAGAAAGGAGATACGCTTATTTTTATACGCCTTCATTGCGGATAAAACTACACAACTTGCTTCAAAGATGCAACCCCCGAAGCCTGGTTTATAGCGCATTTTTGCATTCGATTGATAGCCGGTAAATGAATGGCATTAAGGCCGGCGGTTATTTGTCCATAAGAATCAATGTATAGCGCAAAGTCGCTCCCCGTCAGCATTAGGGCCAAATAGGACTTGTCGGTAAAAATTGTTATTTTCCTGTGCAAATCTATCTGTTATGGATACCGTAATTTTTTCCCAAATCAATTGGCTGGCGGTTACCGCAGCCGCAATTGCCTACTTTGTACTTGGTGCTATTTGGTATTCAAAAGCACTATTCGGAACCAGGTGGGCTACCCTGGTTGGGATGGACATGAATGACCCGAATAAAAATCGTGGCATGGCTAAGATGTTCACCACCACACTTATATTGATTATTGTGACCTGTATTGGATTAGCGATCCTTGTCAACCGCCTCGACCTGGTGTTTCTGCTATCGGGGCTAAAACTGGGACTATTAACAGGTATCTGCTTTGCCACAACGGCTGTTTCTATCTCTTTTATCTACGAAAGCAGGCCAACCGGGCTTTACTTCATCGACTGCGGGTACCATCTTGTCGGGCATATTGTTGCCGCGATTATCTTATCGCTCTGGAGATAGACCTGGTCGATACCAGGCTTACGCTTATTCCACCTTTGTGATCTTTAGAACGTTGGTCGGTAAATGAAGATGAACGGGTGTACTGCCTGTACTGACCACGATGTCTCCGGTTTTTACAAATCCGCGCTCTTTCAAAATAACGATCTGATCAAAGAAGATTGCATCGAGGCTGTCTTCTTCATCGTAGTAAAAGGCACGTACTCCCCAGCTCAGGCTTAGTTGGTTGACCAGGTGACGTTTTTTTGTAAATACATAAAGTGGAGATTTGGGCCTATAGCTACTCAGCATCCATCCCGTATATCCGCTTTGGGTCATACCGATCAATGCATTGGCAGAGATATCGCTGGCAATTTTGCACGCATTATAACAAATAGCATCACTCAGGAAAGAAGGAGAGTGTGCGAGTGGTGATAGATCTTCTTCACGGTTATAACGATACTCCGTTCTTTCTACTTCCATAATGATACGGCGCATGGTTTCCACCACCAATGACGGATGTTGTCCCGTAGCTGTTTCGCCGCTAAGCATTACAGCATCGGCTCCCTCAAGAACTGCGTTCGCTACATCGGTGATCTCGCTCCGGTTGGGTTTTACACGGTCGATCATACTCTCCATCATTTGCGTAGCAACGATCACCGGTTTGCCCCTGTGGATGCATTTCCTGATAATATCCCGTTGCGCCATCGGTACTTTTTCAACCGGGAGTTCCACACCAAGATCACCGCGGGCAACCATAACACCATCCGATTCAATTATGATATTTCTCAGATCAGCCAGCGCCGAAGGCATTTCGATCTTGGCCATCACTTTGATCGGGCTATTCTTTTTAGCTACGAGATTTTTAAGCTCAATGATATCCTCGGCTCTTCTCACAAAAGAAAGCGCCACCCAATCCAATTCGTGTTTTATGATAAAATCGAAATCTTCCAGGTCTTTTTCCGTCATAGCCGGAAGAGAGATCGCTGTGTCAGGGAGGTTTACGCCTTTGTTGGGTAAAAGAGTTCCGCCATAGGTTACCCTTACCTGCACATCTCCGTCTTTTAGGATGTCAACTACCACCACTTCCAATTTGCCATCATCTATCATAATCTTCTCACCGATCTTCACATCATTGTGCAGGTTGGGATAAGAAATATAGATCCGTTCCCTGGTGCCAACTACTTTTTCTTTTGAACTGAAAGTAAGTATATCGCCGGGTGCAATTTTCAGGGCGCCGTTCTCGATCTGGCCCACCCTTAGTTTTGGTCCCTGCAGGTCGGCAAGGATAGCAATATTGTAGGGCTCCGTTTTATTAATCCGGCGTATATGTCCAATGATCTCCTCCTTATTTTCATGTGAGCCGTGGGAAAAATTCAAACGGAAGACATTCACGCCCGCCTTGACCAGTTCCAGCAACTTTTCATAGGTATCGCAGGCCGGCCCAACTGTCGCCACAATCTTGGTTTTGTGATAAGCATGTTCCAGTCCCGCACCTTTATCCATTTCCGTGTGAAAATATTTTTCCGCATTTTTCGCCATGATAATCTATTAACTACGATTTGAAATTTTTTTGTGAACGCAATGGTTTGTTGCATTACCTGTCTAGCTGGCAAGAATCTTTACGATTTTCATCCATTCCTGCCCGATTTTTTGTCTTTCTTTTACTGCTTTATCCAGTGGAGTATAGTGTATTTTATTGTTGATCACACCTACCATTACATTCTTACGACCCACCATTAAACTTTCAACGGCATAATATCCCATGTGACTGGCCACCAGCCTGTCCTCGCAGGTAGGGGAGCCGCCCCGCTGGATATGACCGAGAACACAAATTCTGACATCGGCCGCCGGTAGTCTTTGCCGGATGATCTCGGCAAGTCCGCTTGCTCCACCCACACCATCGTAGCCTTCAGCTACAACGATCAGGTTCACCAGTTTTTTCCTTTTTTCCTTCTCCGTCAGCGAGGATATCATGGATTCGATATCGGCTTCGGTTTCGGGAATCAAAATATTTTCTGCACCGGTGGCGATACCACTATGTAAAGCGATATATCCCGCATCGCGACCCATCACTTCTACAATAAACAGCCGGTCGTGAGCATCCATCGTATCTCTTATTTTATCGATCGCTTCGATGGCTGTGTTGACTGCTGTATCAAAGCCGATGGTCACATCAGTTCCTGCCATATCCTTATCGATCGTGCCAGGCAGACCAACGCAAGGGATATCGAATTCATTACTGAAGATCTGCGCGCCCCGGAAACTGCCATCACCCCCGATGATCACCAGCCCGTCAATACCTCTTTTAGCAAGATTGGAATAGGCTTTTTTTCGCCCTTCATGCTCCATAAAATCCTTGCAACGTGCGGTTTTCAGGATAGTGCCGCCTCTTTGTATAATATTAGCTACCGACCGGGATTCCATCTTGTAAATATCATCCTCCAGCATTCCCTGGTAGCCACGCATAATTCCATATACTTCAAGGCCATGGTGTATACCGGTTCTGACAACAGCCCTGATCGCCGCATTCATTCCTGGCGAATCTCCACCCGAGGTTAGAACTCCGATCTTTGAAACTTTCTTTGACATTAGATTTTAGAACAACTTGATTTAAATTATTTCGGGTTTGATCCAATATTTCTTAAAAATTTCGATCAAAAGCGCATCAAAAGTAAGGTTTTGTTCCCATTGTGTGTATTTGCAACATATATGCGAGATTTCATACGAATAGGTGTTAGCAATTGCGGATCATTGTTTATCCCGAAGTAGCAGATGCAGGTTATTAAAAAGCCGATCGCCAGCGGTTCTTCACTCATGTAAGTCTTCAAATCTGTGAACCTGATTTCCTTATCTTTAAACTAAATAACATCGCATGAATATGAAAAGAATATTGTTAGGGTTGTTACTGGTATCAGCCCTGGGCCTTAATGCCCAATTGAATTATCCCGACACAAAAAAGGAGGTTGTAACTGAGGATTACCACGGTACAAAAGTGGAAGACCCCTATCGTTGGCTTGAAGACGACTGGAGCGAAGCGACAAAGGAATGGGTTAGCGAACAAAACAAAGTTACGTTCTCCTACCTCGATAAGATCCCTTATCGTGCCGACTGGCTCAAACGCCTCGAAGAGATTAACAATTATCCCAAGTATTCATCGCCTGCCAGGAAAAATGAGTATTTCTATTTTTCCAAAAATGACGGCCTTCAGAATCAAAGCGTTGTGTATCGCCAGAAAGGACTTAATGGCAAGCCTGAACTGGTCCTCGATCCCAACAAGTTTTCTGCCGACGGTACTACCAGCCTGGCCATGTTCTCTCTTTCAAAAAACGGTAAATATGCCGTTGTTGGTAAATCAACTGGTGGTAGCGACTGGCGGAATTTTTTCGTCATGGATATGACTACTAAAAAGTATTTGCCCGACTCGCTGGCATGGGTTAAAGTAACTGGCGCCAGCTGGCAGGGTGATGGCTTTTTCTACAGCCGCTACCCCACACCTGAAAAAGGCAAAGAGCTTTCAACAAAAAATGAAAATCACCAGGTCTATTATCATAAAGTGGGAACAAGTCAGGAAGATGATGTGCTGGCTTACGAAGATCCTGCAAACCCCCAACGCTTTCACATCGCTTTTACCAGCGAAGATGAGCGTTATGTATTCCTGAACATAAGTGATAGGGGCAAGGGTAAAGATGGCAACGCGCTTTGGTATTACGACTCAAAAAGCGGGGATAAAAAATTCAAACCCATTATCCGTGAAGCAGGCGACTTTAACTATGGCTTCGTGGAAGAAGTGAATGGCCGATTTCTGATCGTTACCAATGATGGCGCTAAAAATACCAGGATCGTTTCAATTGATCCCAAGAATCCTGAACCTGGCAACTGGACAACCGTAGTACCGGAGAAAGAGGAAAATCTCTCTTCAGTTTCTTCTGCAGGGGGCAAATTATTCATTACCTATATGAAGGATGTGACCAGCCGTGTGTACCAGTATAGCTTTGACGGCAAGCTGGAGCGCGAAGTAAAATTGCCTGCCTTGGGTTCAGCCGGAGGTTTTGGAGGTGAGCGCGATGATAAATTCGTGTTTTATACTTTTACCTCGATCACATTTCCACCCACGATCTATAAGTATGATATAGCTACTGGTCAAAGCACGGTATTCAGAAAACCTGAAGTGAAGTTCAACCCGGAAGACTACACGACCGAGCAGGTTTTCTATCCCAGCAAAGACGGAACAAAGATCCCTATGTTTATCGTGTACAAAAAAGGTACACAAAAGAACGGGAAGAATCCCACGCTCTTATATGCGTATGGTGGTTTTAATATCAGTATGGCGCCATCTTTCTCGTCAACCAGGATGGGCTGGCTGGAGCAGGGCGGTATCTATTGCATTGCCAATATCCGTGGGGGAAGTGAGTATGGTGAAAAATGGCACGAAGCCGGCATGCGTCACAATAAACAAAATGTGTTTGATGATTTTATCGCTGCAGGAGAATACCTTGTCAAAGAGAACTACACATCCAAAGACTATCTCGCGATACAGGGTGGTTCCAATGGTGGCTTGCTGGTGGGTGCCGTGATCAACCAGCGTCCTGAACTTTTCAAAGTAGCCATTCCGCAGGTTGGAGTGATGGATATGCTCAGATTTCATAAGTTTACCATCGGGTGGAACTGGATAGCAGAGTATGGTAGCAGCGAAAACAAGGAAGATTTCGCAAACCTGTATGCTTATTCGCCCATACATAATATCAAATCCGGGTTAAACTATCCTGCTACACTGATCACTACCGCAGATCATGACGACAGGGTAGTGCCAGCACACTCTTTCAAATACGCAGCGACACTGCAGGACAAATACAAGGGAGAAAACCCCGTGATGATCAGGATCGACGTGAATTCCGGTCATGGTGCCAGCAACCTGAAGAAAGCGCTGGAAACTACAGCCGATATCTATTCTTTTATTTTTCACAATATGAACGTGAAACCGAAGTTTACCGGTTTGGGTAAACCGGCTGAGAAAAAGGCGTTCTGATCATTGTTACCTGAGCTCTTCACAGGCCAGCGGCGTTCAGTCGGTGGCCTGTGATTTTTTTTGAAATGAAGCCACATCGTATTTAATTTACCGCATGAAAGTTTTGATCACTGGTGCCAATGGTTTCCTGGGGTATTACCTCGTAAAACAGTTAATACAGATGAAGATCCCTGTTGTAGCCACGGGAAAAGGAGCATGCCGGCTTCCTTTTGCCAGTGATGAAAATTTTACCTACGCTACTATGGACTTCACCGACCCCTTCGCGGTGCATGATGTTTTTCAAAAATTTCAGCCGGAAGTAGTGGTACATGCCGGCGCCATGAGTAAACCCGATGATTGCGAACTACAACAGTGGCAGGCCTACCTGGTCAATGTAGAAGGTACAGTAAACATGCTTTTGAACGCCGCAGAGCAGAGAAGCTTTTTTATTTTCGTTTCCACAGATTTTATTTTCGATGGAGAAACCGGGATGTATAAAGAAGAAGACTCAGCCAGCCCGGTTAACTACTATGGTAAAACGAAGGCTGAAGCTGAGGAAGCAGTAATGGAATATGAATTTGATTGGGCAATAGTACGAACAGTGATGGTGTATGGTCAGCCCGTTTTAAGCAGGGGTAACCTGTTATCTGTTGTAAAAGAAAAGCTGGATAAAGGCGAGTTGTATAATGTGTTTGATGACCAGTACAGAACCGCAACTTACGTTACCGACCTGGTGGATGGTATCGTACGAATCATTGAAAAAGAGGCTAAAGGTGTTTATCATATTTGTGGCAAGGATTTATTAACGCCATATGAAATGGCCTGCCTGACCGCCGATCTGTTGGGGAAAGACAGGGGCCTGATCAGGCGTGTGTCAGCGTCGGACTTTTCGCAGCCGGCACGGCGACCATCGAAGACAGGCCTGGATATTGGGAAAGCACGGAGTGTGCTCGGTTATGAGCCGGTCTCATTTGAAGAAGGCCTGAAAAGAACCTTCGGGATATAAATACATATTATTTTTTACACTAGTCATTAATTGAACTTGTAGATCTCTTTAACCCGGATATGTTCGGGCGCTTCGCTGCTCGACAGGCAGGATACCTCGGTCCGGTCATACTCAAAGCGGATCTTAGTGCCTGGTACTGCGAGGTCAGGATTGAGTGAGATAAATACTGAGTTACTACAATTGTAACAGGCTGCGCAATCCAAAACAGTAGGATGCAGAAACGGGTGTTTTGAAAAATCAGGATCTAAGATTGCCACAAGCCAGGAGTCGGGCAGGCAGCCTTTACTTTCAACTACAATACCAGATACCAGTAAACTATTTTCCTTCTTACAGGAAAGCGTGGTAAACATAAACAGGAATATAAAAAGCAGAAGATTCCGCATACACTTTTTTTACTCCTGACAACTCCTGGTCAAAAATCGTTGCAGGTGTTACCTACTAACCGGTGGCAGGTGTACTTCCGCCATCATACAGCGGGCGCTTCCACCGCCATTCGTTTCAATGGTGGTAAGGGGGGAATGTAAGATCCGGTTATAGCGGTTTAGTTCCTGTAACTGCTCGATCGTAAGAGCCTCATAAGCCTGCGACGACATGACCAGTAGTTTTTCGCCGTTTTTATTTTCCACCTGCAGCATATTGCCGGCAAAATGCTGCATTTGATGAAGGGTGATAACGACAAGGGACTTATTGCTGTCACGTATGGTCTCAGTGATCATTTTCTGCTCCACTGGATCTGAAATACTTTCGAGGCAGATGACGACATACTGATCTGCTACGCACATCATCACATTAGTATGATAAATTGGCTGGCCATTGCCATCGGTGGCATTGAATACCACAGGTCTGTAATTCATCAGCCGGCAAAACTCCTCCAACGCTTTTTCATTGGTACGTGGAGAAAGACATGCATAAGCGATTCGGTTGTCGCGGTCAAGTACCATGCTACCCGTGCCTTCCAGGAATATGTTTTGGTTTTCATATCCCGTCAGGTCCAGTTTATTATTTACCTGGAATTTCTGTTGGATCAGGTCCAGAACATGTGCTTTTCGTTCCGTTCTCCGGTTTACGGCATACATGGGATACAGCAACAATGTTCCATCGTGATGAAAAGAGATCCAGTTGTTGGGGAAGATCGAATCAGGTGTGTGTGGCAGGGGTGTGTCTTCCACGACCATCACATCCACACCATTACTTCTCAACAGTTCTACAAAATCTTCAAATTCCTTAAGGGCATTTTGCTGCACCCCTGCTTCTGCAGTATTAACCTGGAATGCGTTGTTGATCGCCGTTTCAGCATTGAAGCCAAAGCTCACCGGCTTGATCATTAATATATGCGATGTAGTTTGCATGGATGGATACTATTATTTGATGGTCAACTGTCAACACTTGCCATCTTTTAAGAAAATATACCTGGTCTGGCCCCGCTAAATATCTTCCCTCAGCAAGGGCATACTCATGCAGTGAAAACCTCCCCGGGCCCTCGATAGTTCGGCAGAAGGCATCAGGATCAGGGTGTCCTCCATTTCGCGGATATCCACCTCGCCGTTTTCTAACTGCCTGATCAGGTCGTGAACATGAACAACATCAAACCCCGCGTCTTTAAAGGCTTCGATTGTTTTATCATTACGATCATAACCCAATACCACACCGTTCTTTATCGCAAGCATATTGCAGGAATCGGTCCATTGTTCACGGGCATCGTACGGAAACTCGTTGTTGCCGGAATAAATGAATCTTGTTTTCTCCTCGCATTTCAAATCATTTTTACTGATATCGATCAGCAATTCCTCCAGGCTATCAAAATACACAGGGTCCGAAGGATCTTTTTTTCTGAACTGGATGATCTTGATCTTATCTTCCTTCTTACTTCCCTCCAACACTCTTTGTACGGGATCGGCATCTTCCATTTTGATCGCTTTCCTTGAGAATGCGCCCAGTAATACCCACACATTCTTTTTAACCTGGGTAAATACCGTATCAATATGCATGTAATCCCTTTTCTTGGGAATCTTGATGACAGTGATCTTTTTTACTATATTTTTTTCAAATAAAGCCTTGATGCACTGGTGCGCAGCTTCCATCGTTGTTCGCTCACTCACACCTACCAGGAGGTGGTCTTTGGTTACGACCATGATGTCTCCGCCTTCCAGGGTAACTTTTTTTTCATCGCCATCGCGTGGCAGCAGGAAATGATGTGAAGTATCAGGCAGTTCGATAATATTCTTGCGGTAGTTTTCAAAAAACGGATGTGAATAGAAGATATATTTTACAAGCAAAGCTTCCCGGGTTCGCGCTTTTTTTGCAGGTTTATTAAGCAGGATATGATCATTGATCACGATACCGATATCACGAGTGAAAATAAGGTTGGGAATGGGCGGAAACAACATCTCTTTTTCATTGGTGGTGCCGCTAATAAATACTTTTGCAAGTTGTTTCCCATCAAGCGAACTCAAATGATCCTGCAATTCGTAGGAACAATTCTCAATCGCGCAAACCGAGGCTACCAACTTTTGTTTGATGTCCCCGTCGGCCAGGATCTCCGCCAGGAGCCACTGCAATTCGACCACTTTATCTGACTTATAAAACTCGTCGTGGTCCGGCTTGTAGTACTTATAATTATTACGGCTGTCATCCCATTCTGAAAGTTTGCCTTTTATTTTCTCCGGGTCGGCCAGGTATAGCAGCAACTTGGTGTAATAATCGTATTCCTTTCGGCGAATGGTTTCCAGGTGTACAATATCTTCAAAAAGCCAGTCCTGTGCTTTGGAAGGCACTACCTTACCCAGGCCACTATCGGGGCTGTGTACAAGCAATCGCTTTAATAAACCTATTTCGGAGGTGACTGATATCCGGTTATTTTTTGACATAGTATAAGGATAAAGTTAACACAACTGCATGACTAGCCCATCCTGCAAAAGGCTGCTTACTAAGTTGGAAATTGACTTATTTAAACAAGATTCCAGGCTGCTACCAGCTAAAAACGCCGGTATTTAGGGCTACTGGTGAACCGCCAAAAGGGGTACCGTAGAACTAAAAGCCAGTTTTTTTGTGTGGCTGCGGCTGAAAATGCTATTAATAAAGGAATGATTTTTTGGTATGATGATCAGGAGGTCGATGTTTTTATCTTTTGTGAACTGCTCTATCGCTTCGTAAAAATCATTCATTCCGATAAAATAGAACTCGGGATTAAAATCCGCGAACATCTTTTGCATTTTACTGCGTTCTGTCAGGAATTCTTCAGTCAGTGATACATAGTGTTCGTTATCTACGTTGACAATATGCAACTGTGCATTGAATATCTCAAGCACGGTTTTAATAGCCAGCACCGGTGTAGCGTCCACGTCCTGGAAATCGGAGGCCAGGCTGATATTGGTGATGCCGTTGTATTTCGCGTTTTGGGGAATAATCATGACGGGGCAAACGTTTTGTTCCGCCATTTTTAAAGTATTGCTACCCGTAAGAAACTGGCGCCATTCTTCCTTTTCGGTGATACCCATAATAATGAGTTCAGCCGTCTTTTGATAGGCCAGCCTGCCAAGGCTATCGATAAAATCAGTTCCCAGTTCTTTGATGGTTTCTATATTGGTCACACCGTTTTGTTCCATTTCAGCCTTCAGGCTCTGGAGGTATTGTTCGGAAATTGCTTCATCTTCGTCCTCCTTGTACATGGTGTAGAGGATGATTCGGTTGTTCTCCTTTCCGCTAAGCATAGCGGCGGCATAGCGTGCGGCGTTAAGAGAGGTCTCTGAAAAATCTACCGGGATAATGATATCTTTCATGCGGGCAATCTTTTTTAAGGTCAACAAAGAAACAGAAAAAAATATATAAACAAAAGCAAGATTGCCCTGGTAGGGAAACACTTCGCCAAAATATTTGGATTATCCAATAAGTTTGCGCCATGAATGCGGAGAATACAGCATCTGATCAGTTCCCCGGCGATTGGTTTAGTTCGGAAAGCCAGTTTCACCTATTATATCCACCCTCGCTACATTCCCTGGCGCGAAATCACTGGACACCACTCCTGGTTGCACGTAAAGCTGCTGATTTCCTGGCTGCAGAGAAGGGTAGTCGCATCCTCGATATCGGAAGCGGGATCGGGAAATTTTGCCTGGCTGCGGCCTTTTATAAGCCAGATTGCTTTTTTTTTGGCGTAGAACAACGTGAAGACCTGGTGCAATTTGCCGAGGCCGCCAAAAAGGAAACAGGATTAAAGAATGTATCCTTTAGTCACGGCAATATCACCGGCATTGATTTTAGCGCCTATGATCATTTTTATTTTTACAATTCCTTCTACGAAAACCTGACCGTTGCAGAAAAAATAGATAACAAGGTCAGCTATTCCATAGAGCTTTATAATCAATATAGCCGTGTTTTATATAAACAGCTCGAACAGAGGCCTTCCGGCACTCGCGTTGCCACCTACCACGGGATGAACCATATCCTTCCACCCGGTTATCTCGAGGGCGGGAATGATGTGAATGGGTTGTTGAGGTTCTGGGTGAAGGTTTAAGGGAATTGGGGATTAGGTCCCGGTAGCTATCGGGGTGGGAATTAGGGTGGGTCCTATATTCATATTTTAGACTGACCTAGCTTTTAAGCAATTAACATTCATATTAAAAAAGCCGCGGGTGATCGCGGCTTTTTATCTGAATTTTATTGGTCTTCTTTTTTACCAAATAATTTCTTCAAAAATCCCTTTTTCTTTTTGGGTTCCTGGGGCGAACCTATAGGTTTAGCATCAGATTTTTTTTTATCAGCCTTGTTGTCGGTAGTATCTTTTTTGATCGGTTTACCACCTTCATCTTCTACGACCGGCTTTGATTCAGGGCCAATATAATTATAGTCGTCGGCTGTACCCACACCCTGGTCGATACCTTCGGCTTCGGGATTAGGATCTGTTTCAGTTGGGATAAAGTCTGCGCTATTTATCTCACTTGTGTAGTCGGCAGGCTGTACAAATTTTGCATCCCGCTCAATACCCAGTGACTTATCCGCGTATACTTTTTTAAAGAATGCTTCCCAGATAGGCCTGGCTGCTGCACCACCATAACCACCACTGCTTTCATTGCGGATAAACCGGTCGTCGCAGCCAATCCAGACACCACCCAGCAGTTGAGGTGTATAACCCATATACCAGGCATCGGCATTATCATTAGTAGTACCGGTCTTGCCCGCCATTTCAGCTGCACCAAGCCTGTTACGGAGACCGGTAGCTGTGCCCACATCCACTGTACCCTGCATCATGCGGGCCATACGATATGCAGTGATCTCGCTGATGGCTTCCTTGCGGTTCATACTATAGTCAAAGCGCTTGATCACGTTTCCGTTCCTGTCTTCAATCCGGGTAATGAAGTATGGTTTTGTTGAAAAACCACGTCCGGCAAATATGGAGTAACCCCACATCATCTCAAATAAAGAGAGATCGCAGGAACCCAGCGCAATTGAGGGAAAAGGTTCCACTTTAGTAGGAATATTGATCTTGCCAAGAAAGTCTGCAAAATTTTCCGGGCCTACCTGTTTCATGATATAGGCTGTGGCGCAGTTTTTTGACCAGGCCAGTGCTGAGGCCATTGTCATCGTGCGACCACTGCAGGTTTTAGTTGTAGCAGGAACCAGCTGGTTCTTTCCAAAACTTTGCTGCGCATCTATCACCTCGGTTTCCGGGGTAAAACCCATATCTTCCATCGCCTGGGCATACAATAGCGGTTTGATGGTAGAACCGACCTGTCTTTTGGTCTTTAAATTGGCGTGATCGTATTTGTAGGTTTTAAAGTTTATACCGCCTACCCATGCTTTCACTTCACCTGTCAGCGGGTCCATTACCATAAACGCGGTTTGGATCATCTGGCGGTGGTATTTAATAGAATCATAGGGGGTCATCACGGTATCTTTCTCCCGGTTTGCATTCCATGCAAATACTTTCATGGGCACTTTTTTGAAGAAACTCGCCTTGATCTCTTTATCAGAAAGACCGTCATCCGCCAGGTAGCGCCAGCGGTCGCTGTTCTTCATTTCACTTTCCAGTACATTTTCATGGCCTTTCCACAGGGTATTTTTTCTGATCTTGGGCTGCGCATTCAGCGCTTTTTGTAAGCTGGGCATATGCGAGGCTACAGCCTCTTCCGCATACTCCTGCATGCGCGGGTTGATGGTGGTATATATCTTTAAGCCATCTTCATAAATATCGTATTTGTCGCCATTGGGCTTTTCAAGACCTTTTAATGCAGCACGTACTTCATCTCTAAGCACCTCGCGGAAATAGGGTGCATAACCGGTGTTTTCATCCAGTTTCCGGTATTTCAGTGCAATTGGCAAAGCTTTCAATTTTTTTGCCTCTGCTTCACTGATCTTTCCATTTACAGCCATTTGACCAATCACCACGTTACGACGGTCAAGCGCAGCTTTCGGGTTCCTTACCGGGTTATAGAGTGTATTTCCTTTTAGCATCCCAATCAACAGTGCGGCCTCTTCAATAGTGAGGCGGTCTGGTTCTTTCTGGAAAAAGGTTCGTGATGCATTCCGTATACCATAAATATTGCTGCCAAATGGAACCGCGTTGAGATAAAGTGTAATGATCTCCTCCTTGGTGAAATTCCTTTCCAGTTTCACGGCAATGATCCATTCTTTTAATTTCTGCACGACACGATAAAAAGGATTTCTTGCCCGTTCATTAAACAGGTTTAATGCAAGCTGTTGCGTAATAGTACTTCCACCGCCCTGGCCGCCTAATGTAAATACAGCTCTCAGGGTCGACTTGAAATCAATACCGGCATGGTCATAAAAACGCTCGTCTTCCGTTGCGATGAGCGCATTGATCACGTTGGGCGAAATATCGCGGTATTTTACATTACTCCTGTTTCCCCGTTCTGTATAATATTTACCCATCAGCGTTCCATCGTTTGCGATGACTTCGGAAGCCTGGTGAATGGTAGGATTTTCAAGGTCCTGTAGCGATGGCATTTTGCCAAACACGCCAAAATTGGCGAGTACGATAATCAAAACAAAAGCCAGGAAACCGAAAAGGAAAATGCGCCAGAATATGCGAACGGATTTTTTCATTTGATATTTATTAAATATTATCGGCTTGCAGGCCGGAGCCCGATATTAAAGTCAACCGAAATTAATAAAAAAGGGCTGTAACAGGTGTGCGGATGAGCTATCTCTTATTTAACACCCCGTTAAAACTTGCCCGGAATATTTTTATTAAGGAATTCCCTGTATTTATCCAGGTCCTTTTTCTCCCTGAGCATCTCCAGGTTACGTGCGGTGATAATGGAATAACCGTACTTGCCGCCTTTTAACCAGGGTATGATCTCCCTCGCTGTTCGTGGGAGTGTTTGATCGATATAGGCAATCGCTTCGGCGGCATTCCCGAACGGACTGATCAACAATACCCTGTTGACACTGTCTATTTCCACCAGTTCGGTCTGCATCTTTTTGTTGTAGTAGGTATCTCGGTTATATCGGGCAAATGCATTTTTAGCTTCGTTCATAAAGATGGGATCTACCCTGGTAAGAACCAGTGCGACATAATGCGGAGTTCCCGCATCAAAATAATAGGCATCTTCCACTGGTGCCTGTTTGACTGGTTGACGGGTAACAGTATCCAGACGTGGCTGCGTGATAACAACAGGCGCGGCTGTTGATTTGATAGAATCTGTTTTTGAAGGCTCAATGGTAGTTACCGGTTTACCCGTCGTAATGATCTCCGATCGCTGCGTCATGGTATCAGGCGCGGGCATGTTGATGACCATCTCGCGCAATTCTTCTTCAATCTGGTTGCGGCGGCTTAGCACATTGATCAGCGCCGTAGCCTTATCGGCCAGCGGTGAAGATTCAAATTGATTTATGATATTTTGAAGCGTTGCGATAGCCGTACTATCATTTCTCTGCTTAACATGATAAACTGCTTCGATATAAAGTAACTGTGGGGTCCAGTGGTTGTTGCCATAAATACTGTCGGCTGCCTTTTTTTGCGCCAGGGCCTGTTGAAAATTGCCTTCTATAAAGAGATCATAAACCTGTTCATAGGTTTTTGTGGCAGCAGTTTGACGTTCCTGCACCTGCGAATCCTTCCCGGTCGTGATGATCGACGTGAGTTTGCTGTCCGGGTATTGCTGGCTCATCGCCTGTTTTACGTTGTTTGCCTTTGCTGTTTCCCCCAACTTATTGTAACAATAGTAAAGTTGAAACAGCGCTTCTTCCATTTTTGGATGGGCGGGGAAGCGGTTTCTCAGTTCTTCGAAGGTTTCTGTTCCGGCAACACAATCTTCAAGGTCGCGGATATAGGTCATACCCATCACCAGCAGGGAGTTTTGAATCGAATCATTTGAACGTTGCATCGTCTCTTCTGTAAGCGGCAGTTTCTCGTACAGCAATTCGAAATTTATTTCCGGTACTTCATCGCTGTTGATCCTGTTGGCCCTGCGGATAGCATCTGCTTCTCCGGCGCGGACGCTGGCGGCATTAAGGGCGGCACTTCGGCGCCAGTTATCAGCATTGGCACGCTTACCCCAGCGAGCTTCAAAGTCGGTTTTTCCTTTTTGCCTGGAAGTTTTATTATAGAAATACCATTCACCTTTTTTATTGTTGTCGGAAAAAAGCGAAGCAGGTTGTTCATTGCCGGAAGAAGAGCTTCCTCCCGTGGCAACACCCTCATCTTTCAAGCCCTGTAGTTTCCGCAACTGGCGAACGAGTTTTCGCACATAAGATTTTCTTTCATCTTCCGGCATCGCGGCGATCTTTTGCAGGCTATCCTGTCGCTCGATGATCTCTATGCTGGCCGCCAGTTTTCCCAGGATAGTTTTCCTTGCCTCGATGGCTTCGGGATCTTTAATGGCAGGATCGTTCAACTGCAGGCTATCGTAAAAATTATAAGAATTGCGGTATTGTTTTTTGAGAAATGACAATTCAGCGAGTTGCAGGAAAGCTTTGTTTCTTTGCGCGGGATCATTGCTGGCATATTTCGTGCTTTTCAACAGCAATGGCAAAGCGCCATCGATATTATCACGCTCCAGTTCCATTTGCGCAGCCATGAAATAGATAATGTCACGGTAATCGAGGTATTTATCCCTTTTGGCCATTTTCACCAGCGTGGCAATATTTTTATCGATATGATCCTCACCTGTTTCCTTGTTGACCCTCACCATTGCCAGGCGGCCATAAACATCCATGATGGGATCAGTGGTATGTCCAACCGATTTAGAATACCAGTTTTCTGCGTCTGACATTTTACCCGTTGTCTCGTAAAGTTGTCCTAACAGGTATTCCCACCTGGCTCTTTCATTTTTTGTAGGGGCGTTGCTCAGGGCTTTTTGAAGGTGAACCGCAGAACTGTCCCACATTTTTTGTTTATAAAATGCATATGCTTGCACTTCTTCCAATTCACTTTGCAATCTTTCAGGAAACAGGGGATCATTTTTCAAAGTCTGAACCAGGCTTGCGGCTTCGGTAAACTGATCCTGCGCCAGGTAATTCCTGATCTGCCAGATAAAAGCATCGTTGCGACTGGGAGGTTCTGCAAACATACGGCGGGGCAGACTGTTTTTCTCTTTTGTCGACACGCTCAGGGCGCTGTTGCCATCGAGGGCACTGCCAATCGTTTTATAGTATCCGTCTTTTTCTTTTTCGGCAAACGCGTAATTGATGAATTGAAACATCAGCTGCGCCGAATCAAATTGTTTGCGGTAGAAATAAGATGCACCCCATAACAGGTAGAGATTATCTGCCCAGTCATTGCGCAGGTCGTGCAGCACAATACCGGTCTGCGCCTTATAAGAAATGGAATCAAGCTGAATGCTATCGGTAGCCGTCATGTCCAGCGTGTAATTGTAAAACGGGATCAATTTTGAAAAATCATCCTGGAAACCGGACTTGGCCCTTTGTAAAACTTCGTTGAGTTTGTTGTTGGCATTAAAAAAATAGTTATAATGCGTAACCGTATTTTGGATAAATCGTTTGGGAATGGTGAATTTTTTCTGGTCAGATTTCTCAGAACCCAGCACGCGGTTTTCAAATTCTTTTGGTTTTTTAATATCAAGGGTCACACCTTTCTGACCAAATACCGGCAGGGTGAAGTGGCAAAAACCAATAAAAAGCAGAATTACGAAACTGGTATATCTGGTCGATGACATGGTACTACTCAAACTAAACCCTTATTAACTGAATTTCAAACATTTTAGTATAAAAATGAGCAACAAAATTATAAAAGATCCGCGGCGCAAACAGCTCGTAGGCCACATGTTTCGCAGGATAAGCCTTATAATTTTATAAAAGCTCATTTCATACCTTAGCCATTTTAAAATAAATACATGACAAAACTGGATGCGGGCTCTACATTAAAAAGGCTGCGAAACCGCTACCGGCTGGTAGTGATGAATGATGATACATATGAAGAAGTTGTAACATTTAAATTATCACGTCTGAGTGTATATATTGGTTTGAGCACAATTTTTGTAGTATTGGTGGGCCTCACAGTGGCATTGATCGTGTTTACGCCTTTGAAGTATTATATTCCAGGATATGATGATCCCCGGATGGGCCGGGAATACAGGCAAATGAAATACACCGTGGATTCGTTGGAGCGGCAGGTTGATCATCATGCTAAGTACATTGAAAATATCAGGACTGTGCTTAATGGCGGCGTTCCTACCAAGTTGGATACCACTGAGTTAAAAGTACCGAAGGATGAATTTTCCGATGATTGAGATGGTTGACGCTGATTTGTGAGAAAATAGCCGGGCGGACATCCAATATTTTTTAGATTGGTTCGTATTAGGAAAGGTTTCTTTTTAAAATCGATATCTATGTTTAATTCAAAAAACAAAACTGACATGGCACAGGAAAAACCATCCAACGGCGGCACTACCCTCATCGGCGCCGGCACCACCCTCAAAGGAGATCTCAGCAGCAATAGTGACCTTCGTATCGACGGTACGGTCATTGGCAATGTGCACAGTTCTGCCAAAGTAGTAATCGGAGCTAATGGCGTGGTGGAAGGTGATATTTCGGGAAACCAGGCTGATATCATTGGTAAAGTGACCGGAAATATCAAAGCCAGGGATCTGCTTCAGTTGAGGGGCGATTCTATCGTCACAGGGAACTTATACGCTGAAAAACTGCAGGTAGAACCCTCCGCCACATTCAATGGCCAGTGTCATATGGGCGAAGGAAAAGGCACAACAAGCCATCGCGAGATCGAAGAGGAAGAAGAAGCGGTAGTACTCCAGTAATTTCACCCGCGACAGATTTTTCATCAAGCTCCGAATTGGGGGCAGGGGAGCGTTATGCCCACATCTGAAAACCGAGAGCCGGAATACAAAGGTTTCCTATATTGCACGCGCAATTAAATTAACAATCCCCACTAATCATCTACGATGAAGCAAGCCCGGCCGATGACCCTTGTATTTGTATTCCTGACAGGTATTTTACTTTTATCAAAAAGCTGGTTTGAGAAAAAGGGTTTTGATCACGATGTACTGATGATCGGCAATATGGTTTTATTCCTTGTGTCGCTGGTGAGTTTCCTGGTGACTTATAAAAGCCTGAGTATAAAAAATCCCCATGCTTTTGTCAGGGCGATCTATACGGGTTTTATCGTAAAGTTCTTCCTCGTAGTGATTGCCGCATTTGTTTACATTAAAGTGGCGGACTCGATCAATAAGCCCGCATTGTTTGCCTGCATGGGGTTTTATGTGATCTATGCGTTTTTGGAGGTAAGAATTCTTCTGCAGATATTGAAGCAAAAAAAGAATGCCTAAGAAAGAAGTCCCGATGGCAAAGCTGCAGGATTATTTGCCGGCCGGCACTTATGAGCCGGTCCTTAATTACCTGCGACATTACAAAGTTCATCTTACCATTGCGCGGGACCGCAAAAGTATTTTAGGTGATTACCGACACAGTACTCATTATTCCAACCACCGCATCAGCGTTAATGGCAACCTCAATCCCTGGTCCTTTCTGATCACATTATTACATGAGCTGGCACACCTGCTCACTTTTGAACAGTTTGGCAACAAAGTCCTGGCTCACGGCAGAGAATGGAAAGCAATTTATTCTCGCGTGCTCGCTCAATTTTTAGCGCACAAAGTATTTCCCCCTGATATAGAAAATGAACTGCTCAGGTCATTGCACAGCCCGGCTGCCAGTACATGTGCCGAAGATGGATTGCTGAGAGTATTGAGAAAATATGACGCCCCTGATTCCAAACTTCGCCTGGTAGAAGAAATTTCGATGAATGCCCTGTTTCGTACAAGCGATGGAAGGGTGTTTAAAAAAGTGGAGAAGCTCAGGAAGCGATTTAAATGTGTGGAAGTAGAAACCGGGAAGGTCTACTTATTCAGTCCGGTATATGAAGTGGAGTGGTTATTAACAGGGTAGAATAAGAATCATTTCCAACGGATTTCGCTTTTATTTAGTTTTATGGCACTAAAACTCAGGATTATGAAAAAGATTGTCTTCACACTTTTACTCATCGCGGGTATCATTTCTGTCCAGGCACAAACAGATCAGGGCGACTGGATGGTCGGCGGTGGTTTCCGACTGAATACAGGGGAGAATAGTACAACGATCGGGTTTACGCCTAACGCTGCGGCTTTTATTATTCGTAACCTGGCGGTGGGTGGAAATATTGGAATCGACTATTCTAAACTGGGCAACAACAAATCGACTGATTTCCGGATCGGGCCCTTTGTGAGATATTATTTTACGCAGGCTAATGTGAGGCCCATTGTTCAGGGATCTTTTAATTACATCAACCGCCAGCAAAAAAACACTCAGTCCAATACATCAAATACTGAAAAGGGTATCAACTATTTCCTTGGCGCTGGTGCTGCCATTTTTCTCAACGAGCAGGTATCACTTGATGCGGTAATGGGATATCATCATACCAAGCTGAAGGATTTTGATGGTGATGGCGGCTTTGCCTTTACTATCGGATTCCAGGTGTATCTCCTGAAAAAACAGGTTGAGAAGATCAGGGGCAAATAATAAGCGTTTGAAATGAAGTATCAGTTATCACTATAAAGATCCTTCATCATCCACAAACTACATCCCGTGTGCCCGCTGTTGCCCAGCGGGCCATTTAAATATTTGAATCCAAACCTGGCATACACATTCAATGCCTGGCTGAGTTCAGGCATCGTTTCCAGGTAAACGTTTTTGTAGCCCTGGTCTTTCGCAAATTGCAGGCACTTGCTGATAAGGGTCTTTCCCAGTCCTATCCCCCTGGCCTGGGGTAACAAGTACATCTTTACCAATTCACAAGTGCCTTCCTCAAGACCCTCGGTCGGATATATGCCGGCGCCACCCACAATCTCATCATTTAGAGTGGCTATATAGTACACCGCACCGGGACGGTCAAACAATTCAAATAAAGTATCCGTTGTGGGATCAAAATAAACTGTTCCGGGTTTATTGGCGCCATGTTCCGCCAGCGTATCTCTTATAATAGTAGCAATATGCGGATTGTCAGCCGGTTGAATCTGTCTAATAAGGATCTTGCTCATACGTGCAAAAATACAGCCCCGCGCCAGTCACCACGGAAAATTTAGCAGAAGCATGATTATTTATTTAATCCTAACTTTATAAGGCCAGAACAATTAACCTTAAACCTATTACAATGCTGGAAGATTTTGCCCCGGCGATTCGATCTGACCGCAAAGTAAAAATGGTATCAGCCTCTCGCTCGCAAAGCCAGGAAGAATCCGGGCTTGAAAGCCAAATCTCATTCAGGCCTTTTGTCAATTTTCTCCGTAATAAGTCGAATGATGAAACGGATACACGGTCAAGGATATATAAATATCTAATTGACCGGTTCGAGGCTGTACCAGCTTTGATGGAACCAATCAGTGAACAAAAAGTACTGGATGAAAACCGCGATCTGCTGGAGTTGCTCGGCACTACATTATTTCCCGTCGTAAGTGAATCGAAACAAAATATTTTCACATTTTCCGTGCCTTACAAATTTTCAATCTTTCATGAGTCGGGATCGTTTCGAGATCTTTTTGTGCGTGACGACCAGTTTCTCCTGCCGGGAAACGCATCAGAAGAGCAGCTCCGTCAAACACAGTTCGCCCTGATCTATGGACATGTGATGGAAAAGTTTTATGGCGTCCAGCTCAATGCAAACACCGACCTGGTTTACCCCGTTACCGATAGCAGGACGGGCATGAAACGCTATTATAAGTTGCGTTATGACCGTCGTTTTGTAGATGTCTATACTAAAGACAAATTACCCGATATACAGGATTGCGGGGTTTGCCTCAACACGTTTCGTATACTCGACCTGGAAAAGCAATTGCAAACAATGCCACCTTCATTATTTCGGGCGGAAGGTTTTGGTATCTGGATCGCCGAAGATGTGACAAGCCTCGAGTCACTCGATGCCATTAAAAAAGTATTACTCAGGCAGGAATCCTGCGATGCCGGTATTATCCATGAACTAAAGTCAAATATCCAGGCGCTCGTAGGTTTGAACCAGGTGGAAGTAGGTATTACACCTTTTGTAAAACTCAATGGGGAGTTTGTGCTTGATGAAACATGCACCGCCTTTGGCCTGATGGGAAAGCGGTGGAAGTCGAATGACGAAGAAAGTTTGAAAGCATTCCAGGGAAGCGTTCAGTTTCTAACCGAGACTGCCGAACCCATGCCGATCCCAATACTTGATGAACAGCTAACAGAAGTATTTCCACTGTTGCGGCCGCTTTGGGAGGAAGGGATGCGAAGTTACCTGATCTATCCCGTGCAAGACAATGACGGGTTGCTGGGCTTGCTGGAACTGGCATCACCCGTACCCAACCTCATTGATCTCGAGATAATGGCGAGAATAGAACCGGCAATGCCGCTGATCTCGCTTGCCCTCCTGAAAAACAGGGATAGTTTTGATGCAAGGATTGAGAAGTTGATCAAAGAAAAATTTACTGCATTGCAACCCTCCGTTGAATGGAAATTTGCGGAAGTGGCCTGGAAATACATGTATCATCACAACAGACCGGGTGCTGCCATTTACACGGGTAATGTGATCTTCGATGAGGTGTATCCGCTATATGGGGCTATCGATATCCGCAATTCTTCGCTCGAAAGAAGTAAGGCGATCCAAAAGGATATCATGGAGCAACTCAGGCTTGCATCAGTCACACTTAAACAGTTGCAGGAGCTGATGTCACTGCCAATACTCGAAGGTCTGCAGTTTAAGATCGAACGTTTTCAGGAAGCGATCAATAAAAGTTTGCAGGCTGAAGATGAGATCCGCATCAATGATTTTTTTACCAATGAACTCACCCCGGTATTACAACACCTGCAAAAAGGCAACCCAAAAGTACAGGAGTTGACTGATCGTTATTTCCAGGAAGTAAATAATTGCAATGGGTATCTATACCGTTATCGCAATGAATATGAAGCGACATTGGCAACGATCAATGAAAGCGTGTTATCCTATCTTGAAACCGAGGAGGAAACCATGCAAAAATCCTATCCGCATTATTTTGAGAAATACCGGACCGATGGTGTGGAATACAGTATTTATATCGGTCAGTCTATTTCCCCTAAAAATCCGTTCGATATACTATACCTGAAGAATATCAGGTTATGGCAATTGAAATCACTGGCAGGAATAGCGCGAATTACGCAGCGTTTAATACCCTCACTGCAGGTACCGTTGCAGACTACACAACTCCTGCTCATCCACAGCCAGCCGATTTCGATCAGTTTCCGAAGAGATGAGCGCCGGTTCGACGTGGAGGGGTCTTATAATATCCGTTATGAAATAATAAAGAAACGTCTCGACAAGGTTCATATAAAGGATACACAGGAACGGCTGACCCAGCCCGGGAAGATCGCGATGGTGTATTCCAATCCGAGGGAGGCTTCGGAGTACCAGGAATACTTACAGTTTCTTCAAAGTAAAAATATACTTACACCCGAGGTAGAGTATTTAGAACTCGAGGAGCTACAGGGCGTCAGCGGGCTTAAGGCGATGAGAGTAACGGTGAATATGGAATAGAGGATCAGGGCAACGCAAAAGCCAGATAAGAATCACCTGATTTGTTTCCAATCTTGCCCCCGCCACAGGCGATGACAATATATTGTTTCCCGTTTAAAAAATAAGTAGCCGGTGTTGCGAAACCTGCTGCCGGCAACGCATGTTCCCAGACCTGTTTCCCTGTTTTTTTATCAAATGCCCTTATCTTCTCATCCTTGGTGGCAGCGATGAATACAAGCCCACCTTTTGTAACCAGTGGCCCTCCGTAGTTTTCAGTGCCTGTAATAGGAATTCCTTGTTTTGTCAGTTCTGCATATTCTCCCAGGGGAACCTTCCAAAGTAGTTTGCCTGTATTCAGGTCTACAGCGTTCAATGTTCCCCAGGGCGGCTTGATGCCAGGGTAACCTTCTTCGTCAAGAAACCGATGATAGCCTGTCATGTTGTAGGGCACTTCATCCATGATAGATTGCTTTGCGGATCCGCTCACAGTATGCGATCCTTTATCGTTTGTCTTCAAAAGGAAACTGGTTATGGCATTTTTTTCTATATGGCTAAACTGTTGAAATGCAGGCATATTATTTTTACCATTTTCAATAACCTGGTGCAAGGTCTTTTCGGTATACCTTTTTTCGAGATCGAGCAGCGAAGGATAAGATCTTCCGTCGCCGTTCAGATCGGTCCCATGACAGGACTGGCAATATTTACCATAGAGTGACTGACCAAGGGAGTTCAATGTGTTGAGTGTAGGTTTGATGGCAGGCACATCGACCATGGTCAAAGACCAGGGAAGTTCGCTGGAATTCACATACATGATACCCGACTCAATATCCACGGCCGCGCCGCCCCATTCGCCGCCGCCATCAAAGCCTGGAAATATCCATACGCCTTCTTTTGAAGGTGGGGCAAACATCCGGTTATCTTTTACTTTCCTGAATTTTTCAAGTAATGCCGCATGCATTTCCGGGTTGCGGTCTGATACATCAGCTTCTGTAAATTCCTGCCTGGCGAATGGCTCGGGAAGTGTTGGTATGGGTTGAGTGGGCCAGGGTTCTTCTCCCGGTAAGGCCTCCATGGGAAAAGGTTTTTCTTCGACAGGGAAGACAGGTCTTCCATTGTCGCGATCAAAAACAAATATGTAACCATGTTTTGTGATCTGTGCAGCTACATCCCGTTTTTTACCATTTATTTCTACCGTGACCAGGTTGGGGTTTGTTGGCAGGTCACGGTCCCACAGATCATGATGTACCACCTGGTAATGCCAGATGTATTTACCCGTAGCCGCATCAAGCGCAAGGAGCGAATTCCCAAATAGATTTTGGCCCTTGCGGAATCCACCATAAAAATCGCCACTAACCGATCCGGTGGGAACATAAACAATACCGCGTTCTTTATCCAGTGACATCCCTGCCCAGTTATTGGCGCCACCTAGTTTTTTCCAGGCCTCTTTATCCGGCCAGGTCTCATAACCCTTTTCACCTGGACGGGGAATCGTATGAAAGGTCCATTTCCGTTCACCCGTTAGGATATCAAAAGCGCGGATATCACCGGGTGCAGCATCGGCTGACTCCATCACACGACAACCTACGATAAGTGTGTTCTTATAAATGACTCCTGGAGTACTTGATACAATGAACGGATTGTATGTACCGGGTTCCCGGTCGATATGATCAGCCAGGTCGATATATCCATGTCCGCCAAAGCTGGTTACCGGCCTGCCATCATTAGCATTTACCGCAAAGATTTTTGAACCTGCGGCATATAAAATCCTTTTATCGGAAGCATCCTGGTTTTGCCAGTACATCACACCACGATTTACTTTGAAATAAGCGTAGGGATCTTTATTAGCGAGGGTATCAAGGGATGCGGGATGAAACTGCCATTTCAATTGGCCATTGCCCGCATCCAGGGCCAGAAGAGTTAGTCGCGGTGAAGTGCCATACAATACTCCGTCGACCATGATCGGGTTACACTGGTTTTGTGAACGGTTATTGCTGTCTTTATCGCCGGATGAATAGGTCCATGCCAATTTTAAAGCGGAAACATTGTCAAGGTTGATCTGATCATTTGATGAATAACGATTTCCTTCTGCCGAGCCTGCATAGGCCGGCCAGCCGCTATGATCCTTTTCGATTTTAGGTTTACAGTTGATTATCGCAATGGAGAGCAGGCAAAATAAAAATGTGCGGGCCATAGCCATGGTTTAGCAGAAAGATAAGCAACCGGAGGCGAAGCAAAAAGCATTGGTATATGGGGGCGTATGAATCAAACAGGTTGATGCAACCAGGTTTGAAATAAAAATACTAGTGGCTGGTTGTTGCGTCCGGGATATCTTCCAGGTTGTAATAAACTTTTAATCCCATTTCTTTGGCTTTTCTCACGTCTTCATCCGCGCCTTTTGACGCGCCTTCAAGACGAAGAATTGCGTCGCATCTTTCGAGCAGACGATGTGCTGCCGGGTATTGTATTTCCTCCCAGGCGCTGTCGCCAGGTTTTTGTGAACCTGCCAGGCGGATAAGGGGTAAAGCCACCCATTCTCCAATCAACGGCAGGTGTCCCTTTCGAAAAATTGGCAGGGCTGCAGCTTCCAGCCGCTGCAAATTTTCTTTCATCCGCTGCGGATCGTCGTTCGTCCCGCTTCGATACGGCCCAGCAATCAGTATCAGCATATTTATTTTTTAAATGCATCCAGCATCCAGCATCCAGTATCCAGTATCCAGCATCCAGCATCCAGTATCCAGTCTACGCCACCGCTTTTTTCACCAAATCTGCCGCTTCGCTAAGCAGGATCGCCGATTGCACTTTCAGGCCGCTTTCGTCGATCAGCTTTTTCGCTTCTTCCGCGTTAGTTCCCTGCAGACGAACTATGATGGGAATATTGATATTGCCGAGATTTTTATACGCGTCAATTACACCCTGGGCCACACGGTCGCAACGAACGATTCCACCGAAAATGTTGATGAGAATAGCTTTTACCGCCGGATCTTTTAAGATGATCTTGAAACCGGCTTCCACTGTTTGTGCATTGGCTGTACCACCCACATCAAGGAAGTTGGCAGGCTCGCCACCACTAAGTTTGATCATATCCATAGTTGCCATAGCCAGTCCGGCGCCATTGACCATACAACCTACATTGCCATCCAGTTTTACAAAATTGAGGTTGTATTTGCCGGCTTCCACTTCGGTAGGATCTTCTTCTGTTACATCCCTTAACGACGCCAGGTCGGGATGACGCATCAGGGCGTTGTCGTCGAGATTCATCTTACAATCCACTGCCACGATCTTATTATCAGCAGCCTTGAACAATGGATTTATTTCAAGCATACTACAATCAAGACCTACATAGGCATTGTATAAATTGGTAACGAACTTCACGCAGTTCTTGAATGCTTCACCACTAAGACCCAGGTTAAAAGCGATCTTCCTCGCCTGGAAGCCCTGCAATCCACCTGAAGGATGAACCCATTCCTTAAATATCTTATCCGGGGTATCATGAGCTACGTCTTCAATATTCATTCCTCCCTCAGTGCTATACATGATCACATTTTCTCCCCTGGAGCGATCAAGCAGGATAGACAGGTAAAATTCTTTGCGGTCGCTGGGCCCGTCATAATACATATCCTGCGCTACCAGTACCTTGTTTACCACTTTTCCAGCGGGTCCGGTTTGCAGGGTTACCAGTGTACCGCCCAGAATCTTCTTCGCGATATCAGCAACATCTTCCAGGTTCTTACCCACCTTTACACCGTTAATACCTGTTTCTTTTACAGTACCTTTTCCACGTCCGCCGGCATGTATCTGCGCTTTTACAACAGCGAAATTGCTGCCATATTGGGTCTTGATCTGGCGGTAGGCTTCTTCCGCTTCATGTACAGATGTGCAGGCAAAACCTTCCTGAACGGGGACATTATATTTTTTTAGAAGTTCTTTAGCTTGGTATTCATGCAGGTTCATGGTCGAAAAAATTTTTGCGAAGATAGTGTTTTGAGCCGGGAGACATCGGGCAGGTTTTGGGATGTTTAAAGATAAGGGTTGATGTAAAAGTGATCAATAGGCCATAGTACTAACCAATAACTGATCTTTTCTTCCCATCTTCCCGCCTTCCCGGCAATAAAAGCTTTTTACAACGCGTCAACCCATATTATGAAACACTTTCTGCACATCTTCATCCTGCTCCAGTCGTTCGATTAGTTTGCTGACATCCTCTGCCTGTTCGTCGGTGACGGGCACCGTGGTGGAAGGGATCCATTCAAGTTCGGCACTGATAGGGGTGAGGCCTTTGTCTTCAAGGGCTTTTTGCATATTGCCAAAATCGGTAAAACCCGCCCTGATCACCAGGATATCCTCGCCATTCTCACCGGTGCTTTCTCCCAGTTCTTCCAGGCCGAAGTCGATCAGTTCAAGTTCCAGTTCTTCAGCATGCAATCCTTCTGGCTTCAACTTGAAAACACCCATTTTTTTGAACTGGAATGCCACGCTTCCGCTATTACCGAGTGCGCCGCCTCCTTTATTAAAATGTGATTTTACGTTGGCCACGGTTCTTACATGGTTGTCGGTAGCGGTTTCTACCAGGATGGCAACCCCATGTGGGCCATAACCTTCATACAGGATCTCTTCGTAGTTATCCATCTCCTTACCCTGCGCACGCTTGATGGCAGCCTCTACACGGTCTTTGGGCATATTGACCGCCTTGGCATTTTGAAAACAACGGCGAAGTGCGGGATTGGTTGCCGGATCGGGTCCACCAGCTTTGACAGCAATAACGATCTCTTTACCAATACGAGTAAACTGTTTGGCCATACGATCCCAGCGGGCAAACATCGTCGACTTGCGTACTTCAAAAATCCTTCCCATCGTAGATAATAGTGTTTAAATTTTGATTGCTATGATTTGGTCGGGTTGCAAATTTAGGATAATGACCTAAAACGAAAAAGGGACGATACTTAGAAGTGTCGTCCCTTTCCGGTTATCGCAAACCCTTTTATATTATTTTGACAATAGTTTTTTCACAAACACTACGAGGTGCACAGCAGCAAATACCACTGAGATATAAAGCAGTGTTCTATCGGCATCGAATCCAACAGCATACTGGTGTAAAAAGCCCGCGAGAATCAGAAGGCCGGCGAGTGCCAACCCGGTATAATTAGCGATCCGCAGACCTTTTCTGTTGCTGGAGCCGTCACCCAGGTGACTGTTTTTCGCACCATAAACCAGGTAAATATCAAGACCGATCAGCATCCATACCAACAGGCGTATCCAGGTATCCATGGGAAGGAATACCATCATAAACAAACAGGTAGCGATACCGAGAATGGGCACTAGCGGAACCAGTGGCGTACGGAATGCTCTCGGAATCTCAGGCATTTTTTTACGCATTACCAGGATACCAATACAAACCAGGATAAAGGCGAAAAGTGTACCGATACTGGTCATTTCGCCAACGACACGTGCTGGTACAAAAGCGGCAAATGCGCTTACGAACAACATGAACAAAAGGTTGTTTTTGGCAGGTGTTTGTGTTTTGGGATTAACACTGGAGAAGATCTTTGGAATCAATCCGTCTTTACTCATGCTATAGAAAACGCGACTTTGTCCCATCAGCATCACCAGGATCACAGAAGCATAACCGGCGAGGATCGCCACAATGATCGCCCTGTTCAGCCAGGGATAGTCAGGTTGAATTACACCAGCAGCGTCAGGTTGACCCATATGCTCGATTGCAACAGCGACGGGGGCGATTGCATCAGAAGGATCAGCACCCAGGAATGTTTTGTAGTTGGCAACACCGGTCATGACGTGCGCAAACAATAAATATAAGACCGTACAGATAGCCAGTGAACCCAGGATACCTATCGGCATGTTTCTTTTTGGATTCTTGGTTTCCTGTGCGGCCGTGCTCACTGCGTCAAATCCGATATACGCAAAGAATACGATTGCAGCTGCCCGGATCACACCACCCATGCCGTGGTTGAAGAAGCTTTCATGCCCGGGTTCAGTAGAAGGGATCAGGTAAGGATCATAATTGCTTGAATCGATATACTGCCATCCCAATATGATGAACGTCAGTACAACCGCAACCTTCAGGAATACGATGATCGCATTGACAAAAGCGCTTTCCTTGGTGCCTTTTATCAGTAGCAGGCTCATCAATACAATTATAAACACTGCTGGCAGGTTAATGATCCCGCCATCCCAGGGTCCAACGATCAGTTCCTGTGGTAATGTAATGTCAAAGCCTTTTAAAAATTTAACGAGGTATCCGCTCCAGCTAATGCCCACAGTAGCGGCACCAACTGCATATTCCAGTACAAGATCCCAACCGATGATCCAGGCAATAAACTCTCCCATCGTAGCATACGAATAGGTATAAGCACTACCGGCAACCGGTATCATGGATGCGAATTCAGCGTAACACAGTCCCGCGAAAAGGCAACCCAATGCAGCAACAACAAAAGAAATA
This sequence comes from Bacteroidota bacterium, assembly GCA_023424015.1. GTDB lineage: Bacteria > Bacteroidota > Bacteroidia > Chitinophagales > Chitinophagaceae > Terrimonas_B. The sequence continues at coordinate 118,994 of JAFAEM010000016.1, forward strand.
GTAATAGCCGGTCCTGCATGGTTAGCGGCCGCCATACCGGTGATAGAAAAAAGCCCGGCTCCAATAATGGCACCGATACCTAATGCCACAAGTCCTGCGCCTCCTAAAGTTCTCTTAAGTGTGTGTGTACCTGTTTCTTCTGCCTCATTCAACAAGGCGTTCATGGGCTTTCTGACGAATAAACTCATAAGTAGATTAATTGTGGTTTTGCGTATTCTCTAAGCAAGTGGACTAAAAATAGGTGGAAAAATAGGGATTTCTGCCAATAATGAACAAAAGATTTATTAACGGTTTGGCCTTAAACCAATTCGGGTAAATTGCAGAAATTTAAAAGTAAACCTTTAGTTTTGAGGCTTTACCATAGCATGTTATATGAATAAACGAAAGGCCGGACTGCTTTCACTCTTCCTGTTTACCGTCGTTGCAATCATTCATTTTCTTTCCCTGAAAAATTGGGTTAGTATCCCGGTTAATATACTTACCATCTCGCGTTGGATATTTGTTGGCAGCCTGGTTTTATTTGCCATTTATAAACGTTCGCTCACTACCTGGATACTGGTCGCCATGGCCATGGGGGTGGAGATTGGACTTGATTTCCGGGAATTCTCGCAAAATCTTTCTTTTCTTAGTACCATATTCCTTCGCCTGGTAAAGACGATCGTAGCCCCCTTACTCTTTGCGACCCTGGTAGTAGGTATCGCCAGCCATTCCAACCTGAAACAGGTAGGGCGCATGGGATGGAAATCGCTTTTATATTTCGAGGTTGTGACCACTATCGCGCTGGTGCTGGGCCTGATCTTTATCAATATTACCAAAGCCGGAACGGGCATTGAAGTGCCTGAGGGTCTTTTAAAAGAGTTGCCCGAACCTGTTGTAAAGACATGGAAGGATCATATAATAGATATCTTCCCTGAAAATATTATTAAATCCATATACGAGGGCAATGTATTGCCGATCGTCGTGTTTAGCGTAGTCTTCGGGATTGCGCTGGCATTGCTAAATGAGCAGAAGAAAAAGCCGATGCTTGATTTTGCCGAGAGCCTGGCAGAAACGATGTTCCGGTTTACCAATATCATCATGTATTTTGCTCCCTTTGGCGTCGGCGCAGCAATCGCTGTTACCGTCGGGCATTTGGGCATTGATATATTAAAGAATCTTGGATTATTATTACTTACACTTTATCTGGCGCTGATCAGTTTTGTATTGCTGGTATTGTTGCCGGTCGCTTTGTTTATCGCAAAAATACCGTTGAAGCAATTTATCAAAGCTATTCGTGAGCCTGTTTCGATAGCGTTTGCCACCACCAGTTCCGACTCTGCCTTGCCAAAGGCACTGGAGAATATGGAAAAATTCGGTGTGCCGCGAAAGATCGTGTCATTTGTCATTCCAACAGGGTATACATTTAATCTCGACGGAACCACTTTATATCTTTCCCTGGCTTCGGTCTTTGTTGCCCAGGCTGCAGGTATGAATCTTAGTTTTGGCGAGCAACTACTGATCGGGCTTACGCTGATGCTTACCAGTAAGGGTGTAGCCGCAGTGCCACGGGCTTCACTGGTGATACTAATCGCGACGGCCAATACGTTTAATTTTCCCCTTTGGCCCATCATGGCGATCTATGGTATTGATGAGTTGATGGATATGGCTCGTACCTCGGTAAACGTGATCGGGAATACCCTGGCCAGTTGCGTGATTGCCAGGTGGGAAGGTGAATTTGATGATCAAAAAGCGCTGGCTTTTAACGAGAGCGAAGCCGATGCAATTGTTGGATAAAGCGTGTTTTCAATTTTTAAAAAAGCGGATTTAATTTAACATGGAAAGTCTTTTGCATATTTTTTTACTGGAAAGTGGTGGATTTATCCAGCAGTTTATCGAATGGATTATAAACAATGGAGGTCTTTACTTTTTGTTGTTGGTAGTCTTTGCGGAAACTGGCTTGTTTGTCGGGTTCTTTTTACCCGGTGATTCATTGCTTTTTGCGGCTGGTATTTTTATGGGACGTCTCGTGAACCAACTGGCCGGTCTGCCGGCCGACACGTCGCATCCGTTTGGTTTTTATCATATTCTTATTATCCTCATGGTGATCGTGGCATCGGTGTTGGGCAACCTGGTGGGGTATTGGTTTGGGTACAAAACCGGCCCGCTATTGTTTGAACGCAAGGATACCTGGATTTTTAAAAAGAAACATCTTTTTAAAGCAAAGGATTTTTATGATCATTATGGGAAGGCAACCATTTTCCTGGCAAAATTTCTACCAATCATTCGCACATTCGCACCCATTGTTGCGGGAATAGTGAAAATGTCAAGGCCGCATTTTATATTTTATAATATCGCGGGTAGTCTGGCATGGGTTTGTTCGATGATGCTGGGCGGATTCTTCCTGCAAACCTGGGTGGAAAAGAGATTTGGGTATAGCCTCAAGGATCATATTGAGGCCATTACGATCGTTATTATCCTGGTTACAACCTTACCGGTGTTGTATAAATTATTTTTTGCGAAAAAACCCGTGGTGCCGCCACCTACAGACACGAATGTAAATTCCTGAGCCGTGATGCAGCCAGCCAAAACCAACTCTGTTGTCAGTGTAGCCGTTATCGTTGCTGCCCTGGGGTACTTTGTCGACATCTATGATCTTTTGTTGTTTGCCATCATAAGAATTGAGAGCCTGGGTGACCTGGGACTTAGTTCCGCGCAGATCACAACGGATGGCGAGGCGATTTTGCAATGGCAGATGTGGGGACTGTTACTGGGCGGTATTATCTGGGGAGTGATGGGAGATAAGCGGGGAAGGCTGAGTGTACTGTTTGGTTCGATCGTTTTGTATTCCATCGCCAATATCGCAAACGGTTTTGTGGAAACAGTGGATCAATATAAATGGATACGTTTTATCGCCGGGCTTGGACTTGCAGGTGAACTGGGTGCGGGCATCACACTTGTCTCGGAACTCACAGCTAAAGAGAAAAGGGGGATTGCCACTTCTCTGGTGGCAGGTATTGGTCTTACCGGCGCGGTTGTCGCGTTTGTGATGAAGGAAAACTTTCACTGGCGAACATGTTATTTCATCGGAGGTGGACTAGGCCTGCTGTTATTGATCCTTCGTGTCAGTGTTTTTGAGTCGGGCATGTTCCACGATGTAAAAAAATTGCAGGTACAAAGAGGTAATTTTTTCATGCTGTTCAATAAAGGAGAACGTTTCAGACGATATGTGGTGAGCGTTCTTATTGGTCTACCCACCTGGTTTGTGATCGGCGTGCTGGTTGCATTCTCCAGTGAGTTTGGGAAATGGTTTGGGATCAAAGAGGCCATCGACCCTGGTAAGGCGATCATGTATGCGTACGCGGCTATTTCTGTGGGTGATATATTGATAGGATTCGTGAGCCAGTGGTTCCGTAGCAGGAAAAAAGCGCTGTATCTATTTTTCGGTATTACTGCCTTATTTATGCTTTTGTTTTTTACTGTTCAATGGAATGGCAGCGCTAACGGTATGTATTGGATCTGCGCCGGCCTTGGCTTTGGTACGGGTTTCTGGGCCATTTTCGTGACAATGGGAGCAGAGCAGTTTGGAACCAACCTGCGCGCTACGGCGGCAACCACTATCCCGAATATGGTAAGAGGCATGCTGGCCATCTTTATCCTTCCTCTTTTTCAATGGTTGCGGGCTATCGATGGGGTGGGATATGTAAAAGGCGGTATCTACGCCGCTGTGATCATCATGGCTATTTCAATCGTTGCCATAGCGATGTCGAAAGAGACCTTTGGTAAAGACCTGAACTTTGTAGAAACCTAATCAGTGCCACCTGTGGGAAATTATCATGAAGACAGTTTCTATCATAATTATAAACTTCAACACCTCTGTCGTCACGCTCAAATGCATAGAAACTTTAATGCAGTATTTCCCCCATTGTGATCTGAATCCCGAAGTGATTTTGGTTGATAATAACTCAGCCTACGACGACTACGAAAACTTAAAACAGGGCTTAGCAGAAAAATTTAATACGGTTAAACTGATCAGGCGAAAATTAAATGCAGGATTCGCAGGAGGTAATATGACCGGGTTTGAATACGCCACCGGGGATTACCTGATGCTTGTGAACAATGACGTTTTCTTTACCCATGACATCTTTACGTCCTCGGTAGATTATCTCGAGAGACATAGTGAGGTGGGTGTATGCGGAGGACTTCCGATCCTTGAAAACGGGAACAGGATACCACCGTTTGGACATAATGAGACCTTTCTGTATAAGCTTTTGGGTAACTGGTTGTATGAAAAATTATTCTCAGGGGTTGCGAAGAAAGAAAAAGAATATACCGAGCCGACAGAGGTGGATTATGTGCCGGGATGTTATATGGCTTTCAGGATGGATGTTTTCCGGAATATCGGGGGTCTCGACAGTAATATTTTCCTTTACTATGAGGAAATGGATATTTCGGAGCGGTTGCGAAAGAAGGGACTAAAGACGATGTATGTTCCAGGGATGGAATATATCCACGCCACAGGTTCCAGTACAAGCCGAAACTTCAACAGGAAAAAGGAATTGATTGTATCGAACCTGTATGTGGTACGGAAAAACCACGGTTATTTTCAATACCTGTTGTTAAAGGTCTTCTTTATGATCGTCTATTTTTTCAAGGCATTGGTGAAATGGAGATATTTTAAGCTTTGGTGGGTGATCATGACGATGGGCAGTCCGTTGGCGCATTCCATGCGTCACCAGCAAAGAATATCTGATCGGTAAACAAAAAGAAGGATTATTACTGCGAAAGATATTTGTCAATACCGGATTCCGCAAACGTGAGTTTGTTGAGTTTTGTTTGCTTCTCCAGAAACTCATTCTGGTGTACATTCTCCCTTGATTTGTAGTCATGGTCCAGGTGATAACAAATAGCGCTATACACCAGTCTTTTGGCTTTGAGTCCCACGTTGTGAAAACGTAGGGCCAGTTCCGAATCTTCAATTCCCCAGCCAAACATTTGCTCATTGAAGCCATTCACCCTAATGAGATCTTCTTTCCAGTATGAGGTGTTACAACCCCGGAGTTTAGGGGATATCTCATCAAAGTCCTTTCTTTTTTCAGCAATACGCAGGTATCGAACCCTACGAAACCGGTTCTTTATTCCCCTCGAAAAGAAGTGAAAGTGAATCTTCTTCTTCTTTAAAACGGCAGGCACATAGGATTTTTTTACGTGCACCCGGGTGCCAAATAAATAGTATCCCTTTTTGGCGAAATGAAGGTGATCACGGATGAAGTCCTTGTGAAGAAAAATATCACCATCAATCTGTACGATATACTCACTTTCCGAACGGGCAATAGCTTTATTCAGGATGATTGCCTTACGCCAGCCTGTATCTTCATGCCACACATGGATCAGTGGTACAGGAAATTTCTTAGCATATTTTTCAATAAGCTCTTTAGTGGCAGGCCCTGAGCCGTCGTCGGCTATGATCACTTCTGATGGAAGCGTGGTCTGGATCAGCACGCTATCGAGGATCAATTCAAGTGCTTCCGGGTAATTATAGGTAACAATGATCAGGGAACAGGAAACAGCCACCGTGATGAGTTTATTAGATGAATAATGTCATTTTATTAGCCTGTAAATATATAAAAATAAGCAGCAGTTAAGGCAGGAAGACTCCTGCCGAAGATTTTTCAGGTTTCATTCAACTCTCGTTATTTTTGTTTTTAAATTTATTGTATGGACATTTCTAAAGCGGCAGAAATTTTTCGTCGGAGCATAACGGACTATCATCTTACTGATGACGTGGATACCGTTATGAAAAATCCATATGCAGCCGGCAGTATTGAGAACCTGCTCTTTGAGAAAAACTGGATCGACACAGTGCAGTGGCATTTGGAAGATATTATACGTAACCCCGAAATTGATCCCGTGGAAGCGCTGGTGATCAAAAGAAGGATCGATTCATCCAATCAGAAAAGAACAGACCTGGTTGAATATATTGATAGCTGGTTCCTGGATCAGTACCGGGATGTGAAAATTCAACCTGGCGCCAAGATTAATACTGAAAGCCCTGCCTGGGCTATTGACCGTTTATCAATCCTGGAATTGAAGATCTATCACATGAGGGCGGAAGTTGATAGAACTGACGCCGATCCCGGGCATATCCAAAAATGCCAGCAAAAGTTAGATGTGTTGCTTACCCAGCACACTGATTTAAGTACAGCCATACAACAACTACTGGATGATTACCGGCAGGGAAATAAGTACATGAAAGTTTACAGGCAGATGAAGATGTATAACGATGAAAGCCTTAACCCGGTGTTGTACGGCTCGAAAAAATAGTTGATTGCAAACTCCTTCACATATTGTTGTATTCCGTTTTTCAGCACTCGGCGACGTAGCCATGACTGTTCCGGTTTTAATATGTTTGCTTAAACAATACCCGGAGTTGCGACTCACTGTGGTTTCCCAGACATTTTACAAGCCTTTATTTGAGGATATCGAAAGACTTGAGTTTTATGCTGTGGATTTTAAAACGCAATATAAAGGTGTATGGGGAATAAGAAATCTGGGCAAAAAGATCCGGGAGGAGATACCCTTCGACGCCGTGGCAGACCTGCACAATGTGATCAGGTCAAAGCTGCTGCGTTTTTTTCTGCGTCCTAAAAAATTCGAAGTGATTGATAAGGGTCGGAAGGAGAAGGCTTCATTGACCAGGAGAAGTCACAAGCATTTACGACCATTAAAAACAGGTTTTCAGCGATACGCAGATGTATTTGCCACGCTGGGCTATCCTGTGAACCTGGTGGTTGAAGAGGGGATCAGGCATGCGGGAATGACAGATAGTGTATTACCCTTTGCAAAACGGCCCGGTGAAAAGTTAATTGGAATCGCCCCATTTGCGAAACATGCTGCTAAAATGTATCCGTTGGAGAAAATGCGTGAGGTGGCCAATTTGCTTACAGGTCAAGGATATAAGATTTTGTTGTTTGGCTCAAAGCAGGAAGCAATTGAATTGGAGGAGTGGGCGAAGGCTGGCAGGAATATTATATCTAACGCCGGCAGGTTTAGCTTTAAGGAGGAGTTGGAATCGATCTCGCAGCTTGACTTAATGATCAGCATGGATTCTGCAAACATGCATCTTGCTTCTTTATATGGCGTGCCTGTGGTTTCGATTTGGGGTGGCACCCACCCATTTCTTGGATTTTATGGATGGGGACAGCCTTATGAATATGCGATACAGGAAGATCTGCCATGCCGGCCTTCATCCGTTTTTGGCAACAAACCATGTCCCCAGCACGGGGCTGAAGGATGTATGCAGGGAATTACACCTGAGATAATTGTGGAAAAGGTCAAACAGGTTCTGCGGTCCTGATATCTTCCAGGAAAACCTGGAGTTTGTTTTTCATCAGGTCAAAAGATAGTTTTTTATAATACTCCGCATATTGTTTTTTAATAGCGTAAGGGTCATAGTTTTCCGGGTAAAGTTCCGGGTAATAATCCTGTATATGCACCGCTACATGTTTGTTTTCGTCGACCAGCATATCCCATAGTGTTTTTGGGATCCAAGGACAAAAAACGGAGAATGTCGGAACACCTAAAGCCTTGGCCATATTCACAGCGCCGCCCTCATTGCCGACCAAGGCTCTGCAATGTTTCAATATCGACACAAACCCTCTAAGCCCCGGCGCATACAAATCAAAGATTATTCTACGCTTTGTTTCTGTTTTACATAAGTCAAAAATGATGCGTGCCTCCACTTTTTGCGATGGCAGGTAATTAAATAGCAAGGCAAAATCGGTTTTGGAAGCCACATAATCAATCAACTCCGCCATAACGGGAGGTGGAAGGCTTTTGGATTCACTGCTGCCCAGTACACTGATCATAACGGCCTGCTGGCCGGCAGTCAGGTGTTGCTGCAAAATCTGTAGTCCGTCCTCTGCTTCCTTATCTGTCAGGTAAATTTTTGGAAAATGTATAGGAGCGATTTGTCCTGTTACCATCGCGGCCAGTTCGAGGCGAAATAGCAGGGCTTCATTACTCGTTCCTTTCGCAGCGGCAACTGTATGGGTATAAAAAAACCTGGTGTACCATTTTTTCTTACCAATGACCTTTTTGGCTTTGCTAAAACTGGATATGATGATACTTTCCCATTTGCCATAAGCATCGATCACAATGTCATATTTATTCCTTGCTAATGCTCTACCAAAATCTGATAGTGAAAAAACGGTCCTGTATTTTGTTTTGTCAAACGCGATGATGTGGTCGATGAAAGGATTATGCAGAAGAATGTCTGTGGTATTGTTATGAACCAGGTAGTGAACTTCAGCGTTGGGGTAAGTCAGTTTTATTGCCTGGCAAATCACAGTACTTAACAATACGTCACCTGTCATTTTCTGTTGAATAACAAGAATCTTCATATAACTCAATAGTGTAAAAACATCCCGAATGGCCGCGGATCCAGGCATTGAATGTTGTAGCCAATTTAACCAAGCCCATTTTCAAATGCAGTCGCTATCATTGGAGAACTAAAGTTAGTGGTATCAGGCGTACAACGTATAAGGTATCGTAAAATTTTACCCATATAAAACGAAAGGTTGAAACCGCGGGGGCAGCTTCAACCTTTAAACATGAGAATGTGAATTTTTAGAACAGTGTAGTTATTTTTTGCCACCAGGGCTTTTCTTTTTTGGGGTAAAACAGCGGGTAGGCGGTGTAAGCCTGAATTTCCTGGAGAATTTCAAGTTCCAGCAGCGACCTTTCCTCGGGCGTCAATTGCTCTTCGGAAGAGGTGCATGACAGCCAGGTTTGTATTTGCCGTGTTTCGGCGGGGTGAGATTCGCCATTGATATAACGCTGCAATTTTCGATGTAGAATTTCCGATTTCATTGATACTAATTTTTGGGATAAGATAGAAGGTTGATGAGTGATAATTTATTGGTAAATGACTGCAAGAGCCATTTTACGGTCGATAGAGTGGTTTGAGCAGCCAGGCCGTTTTGCCCTGATTGCTGGCGGATCAATTCCGAGGGTGTGTTGATCACGGTGTATTTGCCAGAGATAGGTTTTCTTGCTGCAAGCAAAGATTCAACACTGAATTCCTGTTCAAATCTTTTTTCAAAGATCTCATGAGTGCCCGGTTCTTCCAGTTTTTCGCTGAGTGATTTTACAACTTCCTTTCTTACTTCAGCATACAGGTGTTGCGAAAGTGAAAACGATACAGGTAATGAGTGACGTTGTTCCCACAGGTCGATAAAAATGGTTCGAACAATTTTTTTTGCATCAATGGGTGATTGAAGTTTGCGGACACTGTAGCGGTAAAGGCTATGCCAATAGTGCCGATAAAGTTCTTCGAAAGCTTCTGTGTCATCAAGACCAAGACGGTCTATTAGTGACTGATCGGGTGTTGAGATCCTGCTCATAGGGGTACATTTAAAAGTTAAACAATTCAGGGTATTGGAATTGTTTTCGCAGGAGATAGGAGATTTTAAAACCAGTTTCTCGGAGGAAATCGAATTTTGGAAATAATGTTTCTCGCAGGATAGTACCCGGGATTACCGGGATAAGAGGAATGAATTGAATGCTAAACTAAACATCTGGTTTTAACCTTGCAAGTGTTTGAAATGTTTAGTTGTACACATAGGGAATCTACGATTTTCAAGATAATTAATTGTATCTAAACAATATAACACGATTAACCCTGATGTGGATATTTTAATGGAATGATAAAATCGTAATTATCCGAAAGGCATTTATTGCATAATTTCACTTAATTCAAGCCAGCGTAGTTCTTTTTCATCAAGTAATTTGGTGATATCTCCAATCCGCATGGAAAGTTTTTGCAGTTCATCAAAGCTGGTCTGGCTATCACTCAACTTTAATGTTACTGCTTCTTTTTCGGATATCAGATCCGCTATCTCTTTTTCCAGTTGTTCAAATTCTCTTTTTTCTTTGAAGGAGGGATTTCTTTTTGTTTCAGGTAGCCTTGTTTTTACCGGGTTAGCCTGCTCATGCCTGGTTTCGATACGACTTTCGGTGGAGACAGCTTCTTTTTCCCTGAGCCAATCGCGGTATTGAGAATAGTTGCCAGGAAAATCCTGTATCACGCCATCGCCTTCAAACACGAATATGTGATCGACGAGGCGGTCCATGAAATACCGGTCGTGACTCACGATCACCAGGCAGCCCGGGAACTCACTCAGGAAGTTTTCCAGTACACCCAGGGTGGGGAGGTCAAGATCATTGGTTGGTTCATCGAGTACCAGGAAATTGGGGTTGCGAAATAAAACCGATAAGAGGTGTAATCGCCTTTTTTCACCTCCGCTAAGTTTACTTATAAAGGTGTATTGCTTATCGGGATCGAAGAGAAAAAGCTGCAGAAATTGTGCGGCGCTTAGGGTACCGCCATTTGCCAGGGGGAAATGTTCCGCAATATTTTTTACAAATTCTATTACCCGCTGGTCCTGTTTTACAACCAGGCCCTGTTGTGAAAAATTGCCAAACACAACAGTGTCGCCAATATTGATCTTACCACTATCAGCATTCTCAAGACCCTGTATAATATTTATAAAAGTAGATTTGCCCGCTCCATTTTTACCGACTATCCCAATACGGTCACCCTTTTTAAATGTATAGTCGAATCCTTTGAGGATTATTTTGTCGCCGAAACTTTTATACACTTTTTTTATTTCGATAACTTTCCCGCCCAGCCGGTTCATCTTCATTTGAAGTTCGAGCTGCTGATCTTCTATACGCTTCTTTGCTTTTTTCTCCACTTCATAAAAGTTATCCTGGCGGCTTTTACTTTTCGTGGTACGTGCCCGGGGTTGTTTGCGCATCCATTCCAGTTCTTTTCGGTAAGTATTTTTTGCCTTCTCAATACTGGCCGATTCACTTTCGATCCTTGCTGTTTTTTTCTCCAGGTAATTTTGATAGTCACCTTTATAAACATGCAGGTTGCTGTTATCCATTTCCCAGATCTCATCACATACCGCATCCAGGAAATAGCGATCGTGCGTCACCATCAGCAGCGTGACCTTCTCTTTATTCAAATAGTTTTCCAGCCATTCCACCATGTCCACATCCAGGTGGTTGGTGGGCTCATCCATGATCAGTAAGACGTGTTTGTGTTCAAATCCAATATCGATAAGCGTCTTGGCGAGCGCCACTCTTTTGCGCTGGCCTCCGCTAAGGGAATGGACGGGCTGATTTAGATGCTGAATTTTCAATTTACCCAGTACCTGTTTCACCCGGGCGTCAAAATCCCATGCGCCCAGGTCGTCCATTTTCAGAATCGCAGCGTTGAGAATAGCAGGATCAGTATCCTGGTCGAGTGATTCAAACTCCTTGATCGCATTAATCACAGGGTGATCATGAAAAAATATATTGTCGAGCACAGAGAGATTTTCATTAAACGCGGGTTCCTGCTCAAACAGGGCCACGTCCACGTCCTTGTTGATCCAGACTGTTCCGCTGTCAGGGGTTTCCTGGCCAGCCAGAATTTTCAACAGGGTCGATTTACCCGTACCATTTCTTGCTACCAGTGCGATCTTATCACCTTCTTCTATATGAAAGGAAATATTATCAAATAAAGGTTGTATACCATAGCTTTTTGCGAGATTTTCAACTGAAACATAATGCATGCGGCAAAGATACTGCGAGAACCAACAAGCTTTTGGCCGGACAATGTAACAGATTATGGCATAATTTTTCTATTACATGCAAAAAAGATATGATGAACAATATTGTTGAAGCTATTCAACAGAAATTGGGCTATCCACCCCTGGCGAAGGTGGATCCTAATATCCAGGAGACAACGGGTAATTTCCAGAAAAGTGTGGAACAAAAACTGGCGCAGTCTGCCATACCTGTTGTACTAGCGGGATTCTTTAGCTTCACCCGCACCGAGAGTGGCTGTAAAGCAATAATTAACGCGGATAAGGGGGAAAACTGGCTGGATAAAATCTTTGGCAATGACCAAAATAGGGCTGTGGAGAAAGTTGCCCAATATGCAGGTGTAACCAACGAAGAAGCAGAAATCGATATGGAGCAGGCCTCCCGGGAAGCCTACCAGATCATCCATGATGCCGCCGGTGATAAGAAATCGGTTGAAAAGATTAGGTCATTTATGAGCCATCAGCGACATAATATCCTGGTATACCTGCCCGCGGCAATGCAGCTTGGCAATCTTTTGCACGATAACGCCATGGATGACAGAACAAATAAGATGGAAGGGCCCGTATCTAGTTTTATGCATAAAATAGAGGACAGGTTATCAGGTGGTGGGGCCTGAGGATCTAATTTGCTGAAAAAAAGATAGCCAGACAGATTATAACGACAATACATAATATGACCCAGACTTTTGCCCTTTCCCAGGACTCGGTCAGTTTTTGCTGCTGAAGGAATTGAGCAATGCTGACTGGGATGGATTCGTCTCGGGTATCAATCTTTTGGATTCGATCAGCCAGGGGTATCAGCCAGCGTGTCGGAAGCCCCCTGGCTGCTTTTAGGGTGGTCTTCACAATCTCTTCATTGATATGATGTTCCTGGAAGACATTAATGGTTTGAATATTTTCATCTGAGAGTATCTGGCAAATCTTATCATATATACCATCGTAATGAGCACGGTTGGCATCGAGTTGTGCTACATAGCGGTCAAGCTCCAGCATTTTTTTCAAAACAGTCACTGGGTTTATGACATGGTCGACGGTTTTGCGTCCCATACTCTGTTCGTACCAGCGTTGTTGCAGGTAATGATCTTTCCGCGTGGGATTGCTTAATGTTTCATATGCTTCTTTGATCTCGGCAAATCTTGCCGCTGCATAGCGGTCGTTGCCCTGCTTATCGGGGTGGTAAACCTGGGCCAGCCTGCGAAAGGCTTTTTTTACCTCTTCACCAGTTGCAGAAGGAGGTATCTCAAGAATGCTATAGTAATCCTTTACTTCCAAAGAAGTGCAAGTTACAGATTGCTGATTATAGGCTCAATGGGCCGGGAAGAAAGGTAAGCAGGCATAAATTTTATCTTCCATCCTTCCCGCCTTTGCGGCACACGGATAAAGTTTTGGGTTACGTGCAGTTTATTTCAGGTGTTTGCCAAAAAAATCTATGGTGCGTTGCCATGCAAGTTTAGCCGCAGTTTCATCGTAACGCGTCGGCGCAGTATCGTTATGAAATGCATGATTGACTTTTTCGTACAAGTATTGTTCATAAGTAACGCCAGCTTTTTTCAAAGCATCCTCGTAAGCGGCCATACCTGCGTTTATCCGTTCGTCCAGACCAGCATAATGCAGTTGAACTGCCGCTTTTATTTTTGGAACATCTTCCAGTTTTGCCTGCCTGCCATAGAATGCCACTGCGGCTTTGAGTTTAGATACGTGCACTGCGAGATTGTTGGCCATCGCTCCGCCCCAACAAAATCCCACACAGCCAAACTTGCCATTTGTATCCTGGCGTGATTCGAGATAGGGAAACGCATTCACAAAATTTTCGAGACTTTCCTCTGCTTTTAGCTGTTGAAATTTTGCTCGAGCTTCGTCATCATTTGCAGGAGTGCCACCCAGCGGTGAAAGCGCGTTAGGTGCGATCGCCAGGTAACCGGCGGATGCGGCGCGGCGGGCTACATCTTCGATATGGGCGTTCAGTCCGCGGTTTTCGTGGATCACAACCACAGCCGCGTATTTTTTTTCTTCTTTGGGCCGGGCTACATAGGCCTGCATATCTCCATTCACGCCGCGGTAACTGACCCGCTCTGTGAACAAATCCTGGTCTGATGTCATCGCTGCTTTCGCACCATTTACTTCTATAAATGGTAATATTGCGAGTGCGGCCGTCATGCTTCCGGTGATAACAGATAACCGCTGGAGAAATTCAGTTCTGGAAAGCGGTTTATGAGTATACTCATCGTACAGAGTGATAATACGCTGATCCATATCGCAGATTTTTGTTCTATGAAGTTAAGGATTCGATTGTTAAAAAAATTTACCAAAAGTTTTCACAACAATGAGCAATAAAGGGAATGTGTGCAACCAGGTGGCATATGAATAGCTCATATTTGTAGTGGAAATGATTCCTGCTATTTGAAAACTATTAAATTAATTTACATGAAACACCTTCCCGCGATAATCAGCCTCACAGTGTCTATGCTGTTGATGGGCTCATTGAAGAATACCGCATCGGCGCAAAGAGTGGGTGTGAGTATTTCTTATCAAACTTTTTATGATGAACTGAGTCCTTATGGACGCTGGATCGATTACCCTGAATACGGGTACGTTTGGGCGCCTGACATGGGCCCCGATTTTCAGCCCTACAGCACAGGTGGGCACTGGGTGTGGTCGGATGAGTATGAATGGATGTGGGTCTCGAATTATTCCTGGGGCTGGGCGCCATTTCACTACGGCCGTTGGTTTCATGATCCTTTTTACGGCTGGATGTGGGTGCCTGGGTATGAGTGGTCGCCAGCATGGGTAACCTGGAGAACCGGCGGTGATTATTATGGCTGGGCCCCGATAAGACCTGGTATAAATATCAGTATTGGCTTTGGCAGTTACTATCCGCCATCAAATTACTGGTGTTTTGCCCCCCGACGCTATATTTCTTCAAGGAATATTCATAACTACTATATCGACAGGAGCCGCAATACCACGATCATTAACAATACTACCATCATCAACAATTACGGCAATCGGAACAATGTTTTCATAAATGGTCCGCGCCGCAACGACGCAGAACGTTATGCAGGTAGCATCAGGCCGGTAAGGTTCAGAGAGACAGACAGACCTGGTGGAAGAAATTTTCGTAATAACCAGGTGAGTGTATACCGGCCGCAGGTTCAACGTGAAAGCAACCGTGATATCGCTCCGAGGAATTTTGACAGGTATGACAGGAATGATCGCAACAATGGACAAGTGAACAGACGAAACGTATTCGACAGGGGACAGGCTCGCGAGCAAAATACAAATCGCGATGTGATAAGACCTCAGGTTGAGAATCGTCAAAATCAGAGCGATCCGCAGGTTAACAGGAGGAATGTGTTCGACAGGAGTAATAATGACCGCCCGTCGAATAACTCAACCAGGGAATCGGGAAGAGAGTACAGGCGACAATCACCTCAGGCTGGGAATGAAAGCCCCAATAATAGGAGAAATGTGTTTGACAGGGGACAGAACAGGCGGGCGAACGATGATCCTGCTGCAACAAGTCCCCGTCGGGTACAGCCTCCTAACAATAGCAATCGCCGAAATGTTGATGTGCAAAGAGAGGAGCGTAGTAACCGTCCAGAGCGGCGCAATGTATTTGACAGAGGCAACGGCGGTTCCAACACTCCGGCCCGCCAGCAAAGGGAGATAAGGCAGGAGAGCCGGCCGCAACGACAAATCGAGCGTCAGTCGCAACCGCAACGCAGAATTGAATCTCGAAGCAACGATAACAGGAGCCAGGGTCAAAGACCAAATGGCAACGGCGGCCGCAGGTCGGAAAGGCGTGGTGGTTAACAAATGAGATATCACTTTTTACAATAGGATCAAAACGAATTCAAATCCGGTCTGCAGCCCAACCTGCAGGCCGGATTTTATTTTGGGGGTCTGGTTGTCGGTTGTCGGATCCGGCCGATTCCTGCAGGTTTAATATCTTAGCCACTTAATCCCTGCGTATTGAAAATACTATGGACTTATCTTAAGCCCCATCGGGGACTGATCATACTTTCTTTGTCGCTGGCAGGACTGGCACAATTACTCACGCTTATTGATCCTATCATATTTGGTAAGATCATCGATGACTATGCAACTAATCCAGGTGATAAAACCGAGAAGGAGCTGGTGAGCGGTGTTACATTCTGGTTGCTGGTAGCCGTTGGTATTGCTCTCGCGGCGCGCTTTTGTAAAACCCTTCAGGACTACGTTATGCGACTCGTGGTGCAGAAGTTTGGCATGCAGATATTCAATGACGGACTGAAGCAGACCCTCCGGCTGTCTTTTGAGGAATTTGAAGGGCAGCGAAGTGGTGAAACATTATCTGTGTTGCAGAAAGTGCGGACAGACACTGAAAGGTTTATCAATTCCTTTATTAATATTCTTTTTTCATCTGTCATTGGGATTGGGTTTCTTATATGGTATGCCATTACAAAGCACTGGCTTTTGATCCCGGTGTTTATCATTGGCGTGGTTGTACTGGGTGGTTTGACAGGTTTGCTCAGTAAAAAGATAAAAACGCTACAGCGTTCTATCAACAGGGAAACCAACCAGATGTCGGGTGCCATTACCGAATCTTTAAGAAATATTGAACTCGTGAAAAGTCTTGGGCTCACTTATCCCGAGATCAGGCGTTTGCGGGAGCAAACAAAGAAGATCTTTGATTTGGAAATGATGAAAGTGAAAAAAGTGAGGACGCTTTCATTTTTACAAAGTTCGGCACTGACTGTACTCCGGCAATCCATACTCTTTATTTTATTATGGCTGATTTTCAGGGATGTGCTTTCTACCGGTGAACTAATTAGTATGCAATTCATTTCCACCACCATCTTTGGACCGTTGCAAGACCTGGGGAATATTATTTTGTCATACCGGGAAGCCGAAGCGTCTCTGCGCAATTTTGATAAGTTAATGAAACAACCGATAGAAACCCGGCCTGAAGAGCCTGTTGAACTCGGGCTGCTGGAAACCCTCCGCTTTGATAATGTAGTGTTTCGTCATAAGACTGCCAATCACAATGCGATCGACAATATTTCCTTTAGTGTAAAGAACGGTGAAACAATTGCTTTTGTAGGACCCTCGGGATCTGGTAAATCAACTCTGGTGAAATTGCTGGTAGGTTTATATCGACCTGTGAGCGGATCCATCTCTTTCAATAATATTCCGGCAACAGATATCCGGTATAATGAATTGCGCCGGCAGATCGGGTTTGTGACGCAGGATACGCAACTATTTTTCGGGACGATCAGGGACAACCTGTTGTTTGTAAAATCTTCGGCTACCGATGAAGAAATGCTTGATGCGCTTCATAAAGCATCCTGCGACGGCTTGTTGGCCCGTTCAGGCAGGGGCCTGGATACAATGCTGGGAGAAAGCGGATTAAAATTATCGGGCGGAGAGCGACAAAGGATCGCCATTGCCCGTGCATTATTAAGAAACCCGGGCCTCATGATCTTTGATGAAGCGACATCAGCGCTCGACTCACTCACCGAAGAGGCCATCACAGAAACGATAAAGGATATTTCAACCCGACATGATCCAATCGTGATCATGATCGCGCACCGGCTTTCGACGATCATGCATGCCGATGTGATTTATGTATTGGAAAAAGGTAACATCGCGGA
This sequence comes from Bacteroidota bacterium, assembly GCA_023424015.1. Taxonomy (GTDB): domain Bacteria; phylum Bacteroidota; class Bacteroidia; order Chitinophagales; family Chitinophagaceae; genus Terrimonas_B. Next base: position 136,260 of record JAFAEM010000016.1, read on the forward strand.
GGCGGGAACACATAGCGAATTGGTAGAAAAGCGTGGTTTGTATTATGCCATGTGGCGCCAGCAGATTGGGGAAAGGAGGGATGTGCAGGTTTGAATGAGGAAGGTTGACGGATAGATTAAGATAAAGCGATTAAGGGTTAATCAGGGCACAATATTTTTCCGGTGGGGCTTTAATTGATATCAGACACTTAAAGTATCTGACATCTAGTAGCTCTAAATCTTAAGAAGACAATGGGTAAAAAACTTATTTTTTCGTTTTTTTATCCGGCCTCTGGTTTTACGCCCCTTCAGATACTTAATGCTTCTGACATCTAGTAACCCAAATCCTGCAGAAAACAATGGGTAAAAAACGGGATTACAACGTTTTTTTATCATTTTGCCCAACTGCCTAATACTTATCTTTCATCATTTGCCAAAAAAATTCTATTTAACCAAGGCAACAAAATAAATCTGTTGATCAATGTATTGCATCCCAGATTTCAACCAGTCCATCATTTATCTTTATACAAATAAAAATCGGCCGCTTATTTGCTAAATAATGGTAGCAATACTTTGTATGAAGCAATTAACCATTCTATTTACGCTTGCATCGTTCCTCGTCGCATGCAATAACGCGACAGAGCCGGAAACGAAGAATGAGACCGCCGGCGCCGACTCCTTCCCACCTGCGACACACAATATACCAGCCACCCCGAAAGACACCGTGCCACAGAATATCCAGATCGACAGCGTTATTCATCTTTCTTTTGCACCTGGCACCTATTCAGTCAGCGTTAAAGGTCATCTCGACAAACGGGGCGACCCTGTCATTTGCCTGTTACCAATTGTTGGTGGTAAGAACCTGACGGCTTCGGTGGTGCCGGAAAATAAAAATGCAACGATACGTTTTAGCCATATCTATTTACCTGACGGTACATCAGATGGGCCCTTCGGTCCGACACTAAAGTATAAGCTTCAGCAACAAGGGCTTTACAAACTTTATATTAATGCAAATAAAATGGCCGGCGATCCTGCCAGCACTGATTTTATTCTGACGGTTAATGTGGAGTGAATCTATTTTTCTTTCTGTAATCGCATTATAAAACCTCCACCCGGCGCCATTTTTACAGGAATCTTATCTGACTTTGATACTTTACGTTTCGAAAGTTTATAATCGGAAGCATAACGGTCTGCGTTAACACCATCTTCCAGCAAAGTAGCCTGGTAATTTCCAATTTCTAAAAAAGGCAGTTCCACCGATAGTTCACGTGGTGACCAGTCGCACATAGCACCAATAAACCAATCGTCTCCTTTTTTCCTGGCCGTGATAATATAATCACCCAGTTTTGCATCGATCACGATCGTTGTATCCCAGACTGTGGGAATACTCCCCACCAATTTCATAAATTCTGGTTCGAGCAGCCCTTGCGAGGGATTGCCGGAGAATATCTGGATCGGGCTTTCATAAACAATAAACATCGCTGACTGGTGACAGCGTGTTCCCATGGCCATCACTTTGTCCCCGATCGGGCGGAAAGTCTTTGCTGTTGCATTGTCGAGTATGCCAGGTTCATAATCCATGGGACCCGATACCATACGGATAAAAGGGAGCAGCAGGTTATGTTCTGGTGTTGCTTTTTCACTCCAGATATTATACTCCGAACCCAGCACACCTTCCCGCGTCATAGCATGTGGATAAGTGCGATTGAAGCCAGCCGGTTTATAAGCACCGTGGAACATGATCATTATCTTATGTTGTGCCGCTGCTTCAGCGATCCTGTCATAGAAATTAACCATAAGCTGGTCGTCGCGATCCATAAAATCGGTCATGATAAAATCAACACCCCACTTATTAAACTGCTCAAGAGCCGGCTCCAATTGACGTTCCAATGTCATAGCCAGTGTCCACATGCTAAGACGAATATTTTTCTGTTTCGCATAGGCCGCGATCTCATCCATATTGATCTCGGGATTGATCTTAAAGAGGTCCTTATAATCACTCCAGCCAGCATCCATCATGATACGTTCGAAACCGAATTTCTGAGCAAAGTCAATATAATATTTATAGGTATCAGTGTTAACACCTGATTTAAATGGAACATTGAAAAGATTAACCCCAATGATCCATTCATCTGTGCCTTTCCCAGGCTGTATCCAGGAATGATCATTTAATCTGGAAGGGGAAGCCAGCCGATACACCAGATCGTTAGCCGGAAGTTCTTTATCGTTGGCGGCGATGATCATTACCCGCCATGGGAAGCTGCGTGTTCCTTTCGTGGCGGCAATATAATCGGCACGTTTTGTTACAATCGCTTGTGGAAATTCACCTTCCGCCACCGTTTCCTCAATTGGAAATGGCGCAAAACGTCCTGTCAGGGTTTTGTTGTTATTACCCATAATAAACATCCCGGGATAATCATGCAGATCCGATTCGGTGATAACGAGCTTGGGTCCCTGCGTTGATGCTAGCAGGATAGGGGTAAAACAAAGGTTGCCATTTGAAAGGCTGTCCAGGGGTTTGACCTGGTAAGGCTCTTCAAAACTTGTATGAAAAATATCCGCGTTCTCTCGTTTTACTACCTCGGGGAAGTATACAGTATGATTCTCCGGAAAGCTATACTCAGCAGTTTCTTCTTTTATAATAATGCTGTCTGAGAGGTGTGTAAGAAACCGATAAGCAAGTCCATCATTATACACCCTGAATACCAGACTGATCGGCTGCCTGAATCGAATGGTCAGTTCATTATAGATGTCGGGAATGGTTATACTTTTTTCAGGAACAGGCGATTCGAAATAGGAATGATTTCGCCGTGTGGAAATTTTTCTGAATGATAATTTCCCGGTAAGTGCAGTACCGTCAGCCAGGGTAAGGTTTATTATGGAAGGAGCGAGTAAAAGCTTTTCATTATAAAAAACCGAATAAAAGACTTTGTCTGTTGCTTCTACTACCACTTTGATCCTGCCATCCGGGGAACTGATCTCTCTCTTACCGGCTGCCTCGCAGAACTGGCAGACAAAGATGGCGAGAGCGAAGCAAAGCTTTTTCATCGACAATTATTTTTGTTGATGAAAGTAACGAATGTTTTGACAACGATTTTAAGAATATAGTCCTCAGCGAATAGCGTCCAGGCAGGATGAATTACTTGTTTAATCCAGCACTTTTATCTTAGGTACCATTATGCTTATACTGATTCCCAGCAACCCGATGACGGCAAAGGAATATCGAAGGCTGAGGAGTTCAGCTACATAACCGATCAGCGGTGGGCCGATAAGGAAGCCAAGAAAGCTGATGCTGGAAACCGAAGCGAGCGCAATACCCGCGGGAATCTTTGTCTGCCTTCCTGCGGCACTGTATACCATCGGTACGATCGATGATACACCAAATCCAACAACCAAAAATCCAATGGTAGCAGTGATGATATAGGGGAATAATACCGCGATGAGCAGACCTGACGAGATCATTACGCCACTGGTGCGCAGCATTTTTTTTCGGCCAAACTTCGCGATCATCCTGTCGCCTATAAATCGTCCTGATGCCATCGCGATCATAAAACTCAGGTAACCCAAAGCAATGAGCGATGCGGGCACTTTTACTACGTCCTGGAAGTACACACCACTCCAGTCAAACATGGCTCCCTCGCTGGCCATGCTCACAAAGCCAATAATACCCAATTGGGCCAGCGCTGCATCGGGCCTGGAAAAGAAAGGCCTTTTTTCGATAGCCGCCGATGATCTGCCCCATTGAAGGTATCGCTGGCAAATCGTGACAACAATAAAAATAAACGTGGCGATGATCCAGAAATGGGGATACGGGGAAATCTTCAATGACATCATGAGGAGGCTGATAGCAGCACCGGCGAATCCTGCAAGGCTCCATACCCCGTGAAATGAAGTCATGATGGGACGGCCATAAAGTTTTTCAGCACGGATAGCCTGTGTGTTAACAGAGATATTGCACATATTGCCGCAAACACCAAACAAAAAAAGACCCAGGGCGAGATGCCAGGGCTGTGTCGCCAGACCAAGATTGGTAAGACAAAAAGCATATAGAAAAGCGCAGATTCTCAACACTTTCTTACTACCATAATGGGTGACCAGCCTTCCCGAAAAGGGCATAGCGGTAAGTTGGCCCGCGGGCAGAAGGAGCAGGATGGTTCCCAATGCTGCATCAGAAAGTCCGAGCGCGGTTTTTGTATCCGGTATGCGACTGGCCCAGGTGGCAAAACTGAGTCCCTGGCAGAAAAAAAAGGCTGAAACCGCGGCACGTATCTGCCGTTTAGAATAAGTAGTTGCCGACGTGTCGGGTGATGGTTGATTGCTGGACGACAAAGGTCTTGCAGTATTAAATCTTGTGGAAAGGTAGGTTAATTGGGAAAATGCAGCATCAGTTTCTACTTGTGTCATGGCAACTTTAAACTAACGCATAATAAAGCCGTGAGCTATGCGCTGCGAGCTACTAGCTTTGGGCCGATAGCTGCAATAGTACAATCGAGGGCGCGCAGCTCGAAGCTCATGGCTCGAAACTGATTTAGTAGCGTCAGGATATTGTAGACTTAACACTAGCACCCAATGCTTTAAGGTTGTTAGAGCCAGAAGCCGTGAAGCAGTTTAGCAACTATTTCCACGCGCTGGCACTGTTCAACAGTTCCATACTTTCATTATCCAGTATCACCGCCGTCGCTTTGATTAGGGCGTCCATTTGTGAAAGACTGGTGGCACTGGCAATTGGCGCTGTTACCGAAGGCCGGGCAATCAGCCAGGCTATCGCTACACTGGCTTGGGGGATATTATATTTTTTAGCTACCAAGTCCAAGGCATTTAGTATGCGAAAACCGCGCTCATTGAGATATTTTTTGTTGCTCTCCCCACGTAGACTTTTGGATGAGTCATCCGCCGACCGGTACTTACCAGTAAGAAAGCCCGCTGCAAGGGAATAATAATTAATGACACCAAGCTGGTGATCAAGGCAGATCTTTTCTATCTCTTTTTCATAACCTTCACGTGCATATAAATTATACTCTGGCTGGAATGTTTCGTAGCGTGGCAGACCGCTTTTGTCACTGGCCTGCAGGGAGTCCAGCAGCCGCTGTGGAGATAGATTGGAGGCGCCGATATAGCGTACTTTCCCTTCGGCGATAAGGCGCGCATAGGCAGAAAGAGTTTCCTCTACCGGCGTTATGCCATCATCCCAGTGTGTCTGATATAGGTCGATATGATCGACCTGCAGTCTTTTTAATGAATCTTCGGCCTGTTTAAGTATGTGTACCTGTGAAATATCTTTCCTGCCCTGGCCCATATCGCTCCCAACTTTCGTAGCGATGATCACTTGATCCCTTTTTCCGCTTTTTTTCAGCCAGTTGCCGATGATTGTTTCCGATTCACCTCCTGTATGACCCGTCACCCAACGCGAATAGGAATTGGCCGTGTCAATAAGACTAAACCCCGCGTCTACGAACGCGTCCAGGATCTCAAACGATTTTTTTTCATCAATAGTCCATCCAAATACATTGGTGCCAAGTGCGAGCGGTGCTGTTTTCAGGGTAGATTTACCAAGGCTTCGGTTTTGCATGCGGAAGTTTTTCTTATAACAGGCCATTAGCAGTTTTGTTCATCAGCTACCAATTTCTATTGCCTGGTATTTATATCATTGTCTTCATTTTCCTCATCCACACTATAGGGATTGTTTTCTTCATCTTCTTCACCTATTTCTTCGTTATCATCGTCAAGTTCACTGTCTGGTACATCCAGGTCATTGCCACCGAAGCCGCTTCCTTCGTTTAATGGTTCCCCGTCTTCATCATATTGATCAAGCCTGGCGGCATCGAGATTTTGCTGATCTCTTGTAACTGTTTTTTTTGCAGCGTCTGAGAGAGCTTTGCGTTCTTCCCCGGTCACGTTGTCCTGCGTGTCATTGGTCTCTTCGTTGTCAATACTATTATCCCTTGGGGTATTCCCCTGGGTTTTGCCACCTGGTGCTCCAGGTTGGCCGGGTTTCTTTTTAGCTGTCATGATCAAATGTATTAAGATGTGTGTAATGTTAGGTTATGAAGTACCACCTGCCGCAGATTCTCCAGATTTTTTCTGATGATATCTTTTGTTTGCTCATCCTTGAGGATACCCAAACCGTCAAATTTTTCTTTTGCACCGGCAATAAGTACTTCAGGTTTGTACACAGGTTGCATATTTAAGAACTGGAATACGGAATGAAACGCCAGTTGCATTCTTGTCGTGCCCCACATACCAGTGGTTGCTCCCATCACCGACACCGGTTTTTTTAATAGTGGGGAATCTTCGCCCCTCGATGCCCAATCAATGGCATTTTTTAATCCGCCCGGTATTGAGTAATTGTATTCTGGAGAAACGATCACAAGGGCATCTGCCTCTGCCAATTTATTCCTGAACCCTGCTACAATGGGTGGTCTTTCCTTGCTTGCGGGTATGTCGTAATCGGCATTGTAAAGTGGCAGGTCCTCAAATGACAAAATCTCCATCGATACATCTTCAGGCAATAGATCAACGACATTTTTGAGCACAAGGGTATTATAGGAATTCTTGCGCAGACTTCCCGAAATACCTGCAAAGTGTATATCTTTTTTCATTGCTGGTTTTTTAATGTTGTCGAAAGCTTATTTTCTCAATTTTGATACAATCATGATAATAACAACAACAACAAGGCCTACCAGGAAAAAAGCCCACCACATCCCGGCTTTAAAGATAGTTTCAACGGCTCCGCAACTACTAAAGGCAAGAAGTGTGAAAAATAGTACAAATAAAAACGGTGCTAGTTTCATGAGTTATTCTTTATCCTAAAAAATTCCAACTATTATACCATTTTGTTGAATTGGCAAACAGGAAAAAATAACCCCAGTGTTAAAAAATGTGTGAAACGGAAATGGAGGATCTGGGATTGACATATTGGAAAGCCAGATCTTCAGTTGCGAAATTCCTGGCTGATCATGAGACCATAAAATCCGCCGTCCAGTATACCGATGCCCAATCGACCGAAAGCAGGCTGAAGTATATTGGCACGGTGGCCGGGTGAGTTCATTAGATTATTGTGAGCAATTTCAAGCGTCTGGGCAAGTGCGAGATTTTCACCGGCTGCTGTGAATACTATATTTGCCGCACGCATGCGGTCGAAAGGAGTTTTTCCTTCAGGTGAGTTATGGGCAAAATATCCCCGGGCAAACATATCTTTTGAATGGGCTCTTGCCACCTGGGTCATCTCCGGATCGGCTTTTAAAGGTGGCAAGCCTTCTTTTGCACGTTCTTTGTTTACAAGTTCCAGCATTTTTATTTCGAGAAAGGGGCGAACCTGCGGCTTTTCAACAGTAAAACCGAGCGGAACATTTCTGTTGGACGAAGGTTCCACCATCAGGCTGTTCATGGTATGTCGGACTGCTTCATCAAAAACAGGTGCAAGTTTTTTGTTGGCCCATTCCGATTGCATGGCCAGGCTGGTAGCCCATCTGCTGTCACGAGTTTCGCTTGTAATGCTATTCCGCAATGGCAAAGCCAGCAGCAGCGCGGAAATGATTATAGCTATGATCCATCCATTGATAGCTCCAGGTACAATGCCCAGAAACCTGTTGAGCCAGGTACGATGAGTTTGTTCTGGTAGCGCCCGTATAATAGCAGTTGTGATAACGCCGATCAAAACGCGTGCAATGATCAACGTTATGATAAATGATAATGGCAATAGCCAGACGCCAAGGTTTCCGACCCTGGCTAGGCCCACAGCCGTATAGCTATAAAAAACATAAGCCAAAATAAAACTGCCCACCCAACCGACGAGGTCCAGTGAGCCAAACAGGAATCCCCGGCTTATTCCTCCCAGGACAGCTAACAGGAAAATAAAAATCAAAACCAGGTCAACCCAATTCATACCAGGAAGTTTAAGTCGAAATGACAAAATACATGCCTGCGCCGGCAAGGCATAATTAATGGTATTAAAACAAAGAAACTTGGGGGGAAAGTATTCGCGGTTTGTTAATATTATGCTGTTGATAACGATCGAAAGTTGTTAAGTATAAAGTCGTTAGGGACTTGTATTATGGGCAGTTCCCGGAAAATCTGCGTGAATTCGCGCTTTTTTCATCGTGGAAATCACTCCGCGAGTCGTGAAATTTCTGTCGTAAGAGATTAGTAATTACCGAAATAATTATTATTTTGTTTGACAAACCCCAACCATTGAAAGCCTGGTGTCCTCCTTATGACCCATCTTTTCCAAATATTGCGGCCACGTCGCGAGAATCTTAAAACCGGCTATTCCAGGCTGGTTAATTTTCTGAATTCAAAAGCCAGGGTTTTACTTGCTGCATTGCATAGGGTCAAAAGAACCGGTGTTACTCCTTTTATGAATGATTATGATCGGAGCAGACTGGGCATTTTCAATTACCTGAATTTCTTTCAACTCATTTTCGGCGCTATCGTACCGCTATTGGGTATTTTTCAACCGGGAAATATTCCTCTCTCGGGCTGGTTACTCGCATGTATGCCGCCGTTCCTGAGTGGAGTGGTGCTTTTCCTCAACAGTCGTCACAGGTTCCAGGAAGCTTTGCTGGTGTATTTTATTTTCTACCCGCTCTTTACCTGCTTCTGTTATATCAACGGTATAAATTTCGGCATCGAGTTGTCTTTTATTTTATACGGTATCCTGGCCGTTTTCTTTATCCGCGATATAGGATATATGACATTTTCGATCAGTTTTTCAATGGTCAGTTATTTTATACTCGTTGTGGTATTAAAAAGATATCGCTATCACCTGGAGGAAATAAATTTCCTCGGTTACCTGGTGAATCAGGTGCTGATGATCATATATATTTTTTACGGACTGTATCTTATCAAAAAGGAGAACACAAATTACCAGGTCAGTATGATGGCCAACAATGAGGTGCTTAAAAGAAACAACGAAGAGATACAAAAACAGGCGGAGGAACTGGACCAGCTCAATTCTTTAAAAGATAAGCTGTTCTCCGTCATCGCACACGACCTTAAAGCTCCCATGTATGCGCTGCGTAACCTGTTTGAAGATATCCAGAAGCAGGATATGCCTGCTGAAGAAATAAAAGAACTGGTACCCGATATAAAAAATGATCTTAACTATACGGTGGGATTAATGGATAACCTCCTGCAATGGGCCAAAAGCCAGATGCAGGCTTATACCATCAGGGCTGAAGCGCATAGTGTAAGGGAAATGATAGACGAGGTAACGCAGGTACTCTACCTGCAGGCCGAGGCCAAAAAGATACATATTGAAAATAAAGCAGCCAATGGCTATAATATCTGGGCCGACCGGGATATGATCAACCTGGTTTTACGAAATCTCATTTCAAACGCGATCAAATTTTCGCCTTCAGGAGCTAGTATTTGCGTGGGTACATTCGACCAGCAAAAAGTAACCGAGATATATGTAAAGGATTCAGGCAAAGGAATTACGGCCGAAGAAATGAAGAAAATCGGCACCCAGGAATTTTATTCAAGTAATGGTACTGCACACGAACAAGGTACCGGGCTGGGGTTAATGCTCTGCAAGGAGTTCCTGGCCAAAAACAACGGAAAACTACGTATACAAAGCGAGCCCGGAAAAGGCAGCGTGTTTTCTTTCACTCTTCCTAGGCCTGTATCATAACCTGGCTTTCGCGCTATTTCGATGTACCCCACATCCAGGGTAGTATTTCCTTTTGCCTGCATTTTGGATTTTTCAGGGAAAATCATAGTTTTGTTACCTACTCTGCCTCAGCTATAATATTCCCAGGTGGGATTCCTGTAAAAGACCTTCTGTAAACTTTAATGAAGACCACTTTTTATTATGGCGAGATCTCTACTCTTATTTATTCTACAGGGGTTTATTATTGGTGCATTGCATGCACAGTCATTCACTGTCGATGACCTGGTTAACCTGTCAGCCCTGTCACCCAAAAAATTTGATAGCTACATGACGGGAAAGGGATACTTTTCCGGTGGCAGGCAATTGCAGGACGACGCGATGGCTTTTACTTTTTTCGAAAAGCAAAACCCCCAGCCCGAGGATTCTATTTTCGAAAGCAGGAGAGTGGGGCTGTACAAAAAAGATGATCAGTATTGTTTTGCTTTTAATACTACATCACTGGCGGAATACCAGGATGGACTGCGCAAACTGATGAACGGCGATTATTTTTATGGAGTTGAAAAAGATACCAGCCAGTCACCGCTTTTTTTCCAACGAAAGAATTTGCGCGTCTATGTCAGCACAATCGTAGAGGACGGAGTGCCGGTTTATAATTTCACCCTGAAGAAAAAGCAACTGCCTAACCTGGTCCACTTTGCGGAAGACCTGCTCAACTTCGAATCGCATGAATATCTCGTCAGTTATTTTGGAGAAGAAAATGTACAGCGCGATGTTTATTATTTTTCTGAAGACAAGGTGAAGAAGTGTTCGGTATTGTTTGGCAACAGTAACCGGCAGGTAGTATTTGTATGGGAAGACGAGAACAACCTTTGTGACCTGTCATACATCTTGATCAGCGGTATCATTCCCACCGAGAACGCCATACCCTTTAATGATAATATAAGTCGCAACAAGTGGCCATTCAAATGCGGAATTTATTCAGGAATGAGCATCCGCGATCTGCTTCAATTAAATGGCAATGATTTTACATTCTACGGCTTTGATTCAGACTTTGCGCTGATGGTAGATCCTTCTAATACTGGTAATGTCGATTTCAAAAAAGTAGGGATCATGCTTTCCAGCCTCGATGGCGCCAATCCTCCCTTGCTGAAAAGAGCAAAGGTAAGTGCTGAACAAGCAGTCGAGAATCGAATTGCCCTGCACGTTTTTTATATTATGCTCACACCTGAAGGCAAGTAGTTTGGAATTAGGGATTAACAATCAGGCAGGGTTCTCTTGACTTTGAGGCTACCTCCGGATACTAATTACAAATCATTGCTGTCCGGAATAAATTTTGGATTGTTGTCAAAACCTTTGACCCGCGTGGCTTCTATGGATTTTGTTTTTACAGGGGCTTTGCTTTATTTTTTCTGGAGACTGTTCTCTCTTTGCTTGTCGTAGTTCAAATGTACCGATGTGCCAGGAAACCTCAGCGCCCACAGCGGACACCGGGAATGTAAGTATCATGTTCTGTTCTCCATGACAGATCTTTTAACACGCAGAGGCCATTCGCTGAGCTCGCCGTACCCGCCGTGCTTTATAGTACAGCAAAGTTCCCCGGACAATAATGATTACAAATTCCCAACCCCAGATCAACCTTGTCTGGGGTCTCGTGACTATGAGTTTCCCCCTAATGCCCAATTACACATTCTCAATTCCAGATCAGTTAAGCTCCGCTTCCATATAACTCTCCACGGGCTCGCAGGTGCAAATAAGGTTTCTGTCACCATGGGTATTATTCACCCTGCCTACAGAAGGCCAGAATTTGTTGAGTGTAACATAGTACAAAGGAAATGCGGCTGTTTGACGGTTATACGAATGGTTCCACTCGTCGGCCATTACCACCAGCTGGGTATGAGGCGCATTCTTTAAGGGATTGTCTTTTTTGTCTGAGCGGCCTTCTTCTATCTCTTTTATTTCAGCACGAATCGAAATCAATGCATTGCAAAATCTGTCGAGTTCTGCTTTGTCCTCGCTTTCTGTTGGTTCGATCATGATGGTGCCTGGTACAGGGAAGCTCATGGTAGGAGCGTGAAAACCATAGTCCATCAAGCGTTTGGCCACATCTTCGGCTTCAACTTCCGCGGATTTTTTGAAGGGTCGCAGGTCGACGATAAATTCATGTGCACATTGACCATTGTGATTGGTATACAGGATGTCGAAACTGCCCGCCAGCCGGGCGCGCATATAATTTGCATTTAGTATCGCGTATTCTGTAGCGGCTTTTACTCCCTTTGAGCCCAGCATGCGGATGTATCCGTAACTAATCAGCAGTATGCTTGCAGAGCCATAAGGTGCTGCAGAGACGGCACTGCTCTTAGACCCATCTTTTGATATCTCCACGTGTCCGGGAAGAAATGGTTCCAGGTGTCTTTTTACACAAATAGGGCCCATTCCGGGTCCGCCGCCACCATGCGGTATAGCAAAAGTTTTATGGAGGTTGAGGTGACATACATCCGCACCGATCAACCCCGGCGCTGTAAGACCGACCTGGGCATTCATATTGGCTCCGTCCATGTACACTTGCCCACCGTGCTGGTGCACGATAGCAGTGATGTCTTTCACCGTTTCCTCATATACACCGTATGTACTGGGATAGGTGATCATGACACCTGCTAGGTTGGCACTATGATGTTCTGCTTTTGCTTTCAGGTCTTCTACATCGATATACCCATTCTCGAGTGCTTTTACTACCACCACTTTCATCCCGGCCATCACTGCGGAAGCAGGATTGGTGCCATGCGCGGAAATAGGGATCAACATAATATTGCGGTGATGATCACCCCGGCTTTCATGATATCCTTTGATTGTAAGCAGACCAGCATATTCTCCCTGCGCGCCACTGTTGGGTTGAAGACTGCAGGCATCAAACGCAGTTATTTCACAAAGGTATTTGCTTAGTTCACGAACGATGTACTGGTAGCCTTCAGCCTGGTCACGGGGTGCAAATGGATGCAGCCGCGCCCAGTGCGACCAGCTAAGAGGTATCATTTCTGAAGCCGCGTTCAATTTCATCGTGCAGCTTCCCAGCGAGATCATGGAAGTGTTGAGGGAAAGATCTTTGTTTTCAAGCAACTTGATATAGCGCATCATCTGACTTTCGCTGCGATGTGTATTGAAGACAGGATGGGTGAGATATGAAGAAACGCGTGACAGCGCTACTGGTATATGATGCAGTTCAATGTCTTCACTTATATCGAAAGCAACGGGGTCCTGGTCATTCTCAAAACAATTGATAAGATCATAGAGCTTTTCAACCGTAGTGGTTTCATCAAGTGAGATACCAATATGTGTTGCATCAATATACCTCAGGTTTATATTTTGCCGTTCGGCTTTTTCCCTGATCGCCTGCAGTTCATCTGTTTTAATTACAACGGTGTCAAAGAAATTTTGTGACACAAGTTCAAATCCTCTTTGCTCGATACTTTCGGCTACTGTTTGCGTAAGCAGTGCGACCCTGCGGGCGATATTTTTCAACCCCTCCGGTCCGTGGTAGACTGCGTACATCGCGGCCATATTGGCGAGTAATGCTTGTGCAGTACAGATATTTGACGTGGCTTTTTCCCTTTTTATATGTTGTTCCCGTGTCTGCAACGCCATTCTAAGTGCACGGTTTCCATGCGCATCAACACTCACACCGATGATCCGGCCGGGTATATTTCTTTTGAATTCATCTTTTGCAGAGAAAAATGCAGCATGTGGTCCGCCATATCCCATGGGTACACCAAACCGTTGCGCTGATCCAACCGCTACATCAGCGCCGAGTTCGCCGGGAGGTGTCAGCAGGGTCAGTGCCAACAGATCAGTCGCCATGGCTACAAAGGCGCCTGCAGACTGTACCTTGGCAATAAAATCGCGATAATCTTCAATCGAACCATTATTGTTGGGATACTGAACGATGGCGCCAAAAAAACTTCCATCGATATTTGCCTTGTTGTAATCACCTTCTACAATCTCAATTCCCACTGGGATCGCGCGGGTTATCAAAACGTCTTTTGTTTGGGGGAAAATCTCAGTATCTACAAAAAATTTCGGCCTTTCAATATGATCCTGTTTATTGAGAAAATTGAAAAACATAGTCATGGCCTCCGCTGCAGCCGTTGCTTCATCAAGCAGTGATGCGTTGGCAATGGGTAAAGCAGTCAGATCGCTTACCATGGTTTGAAAGTTGAGCAGGCTTTCCAGTCGACCCTGCGATATCTCTGCCTGGTAGGGAGTGTATTGTGTATACCATCCCGGGTTTTCAAAAATATTTCGGAGAATGACAGAAGGAGTTATCGTATCATAATAACCCTGCCCGATATAGTTTGAATAAACCTTGTTGCGCAAAGAGATCTCCTTAATATGTTCGAGATATTCATGCTCACTCATGGCGGCTGGTATATTCAGTTCATGCTCCATCCGGATACTGGCGGGAACGGTTTGGTTCACCAATTCAGCAACGCTGGGAGCGCCGATCGCCCTGAGCATGTCTTTTGTGTCTTTTTCATTGGGTCCGATATGACGCGGAATGAATTCGTTGGACTGTTGTTCGAAAAGGGTCATTGTTTGATATGTCGTTTAGTTCTGTAGATGATCTGGATGCTGGATACTAGATACTGGATACTGGATGCTGGATACTGGATACTGGATGCTGGATACTGGAAGTTGGATGTTGTATAATACATTGATTATGTGCAATTATGCCTTAATTCAGCAAATAGTAGCATGTAACGGTATGCTAATAAATGGGTGCAAAGTTACGGGAGGAAGGGGACAAAAAAACTGAGTTGTGTAACTGTGGAAAACAGGTTGTTACTTTGCCTTATGGAGCAAGGGATATTGAAAAACTGGGAAAAAAAGTCGGCCGAACGTCAAAAGCTCTACCGGCAATATCTCCAGCGTGTTGACAAGAATAAGCTGCTTCGCCAATTGCCTGACCTGCACGAAGAAGCATTTTCAAGGGTGGATTGTCTCCAGTGCGCTAACTGTTGTAAAAACTATTCACCCCGTTTCAAGACAACGGATATCAGGCGGATCGCCAAGTTTCTCCGGATGAAGGAAAGTGTGTTTATTGACACCTACCTTGTTGTGGACGACGAGGGCGATTTTGTAGTAAAATCCAAACCCTGTCCCTTCCTGGGTGATGGAAATATGTGCAGTATCTATGACCAGCGACCTTCTGATTGTCAGCGTTTTCCCTACACCGACGAGGACGTGATCTACAAGCGACAGCAACTCACCCTGAAAAACTCCAGGTTTTGTCCGATCACCTATTTCGTGCTGGAAAGACTGAAGGAAGCCGGTCAAAAATAATACGACAAAATGTAATTTTTCAGTGCAAAATGTCGTATATTTGGGAAAATTGATAACAGTGAAAAAGACCCAGAAAAAAAGCGTCGCCGACCAGGCTTATGATGGGCCTTCTACCGCAGAAGAGCCCGCTGTGAGATATGAAAGTTTCAATGTGATACTGGGTGGAAAGCATCGTTCCCAACGTTCCACACCGGGAGATTTTGACCTGATCAAGCTGACCCGTGAAGGGGTAAAAAAATCTTCCCTCAAGTCACTCGCCGCTTACCTCGGCATTCCGATGGAAACCATGGGAGGATTATTGCATACCTCCTACAGGAATCTCCAACGAAAAGATGACGATTCGGTTTTGGATACTTTAAAAACCGAGCGTGTCCTTGAGCTGGCTTCGTTTGTGCAACGCGGTATACAGGTCATTGGCAGCAGGGATGGTTTTGCCGAATGGCTTCAAAGCCCGCTGCTCGCGCTCGGAAATAAAAAACCTCTTGATTTCCTGGATACTTCCTTCGGTATTAATTTCCTTCTAAAGATCCTTGGCCGCCTCGAGCAGGGAGTTTATTCATAGGCTATGGAGGTATATCGTATTTCCCAGGATGAATTTTCAAATGATCTTAACGGTACCGGCGCCAAGTTATATGGAGGCCGCTGGAACAGTGCAGGTCTGTCGGCGTTATATGCAGCATCTACCAGGTCGCTGGCACTGCTGGAAACCCTTGCACATACGACCGCAAAAATGCTTCAGCTAAAGACTTACGTGTTGTCGGTGATCCATATCCCCGATAACGCTTTACAACAGGTCATTTCTTTAAGCGAGCTCACGGCAGGATGGGATGCGATGGATATAAATGAGCAAACTACCAGTAGGGGTGACAGGTTCTTACGCACCAACCAGAAACTGATATTGTCAGTACCTAGCGTATTGATGCCGGAGGAGAATATTTTTGTGATCAATCCTCGTCATGATGATATGGGGAAAGTAAAGGTCACTCACAGACGACGCGTACACTTCGACAAGCGAATCGTGTAGAATAAAGTTTTAAGATATTTCATCAGTATTCAAATTTTCTCAAAGCCGGAGCTTTCCACCAGGTGGTGATCACCACGCCTAGTGTCATACAGCCACCAAAGATTACCGAGGGTACCACACCTAATAATCGGGAAGCCATACCACTTTCAAACTGGCCGAGTTCATTGCTGGAGTTGACAAACATGGAACTGACGCTACTGACCCGTCCACGCATGTGATCGGGTGTTTTTAGTTGAATAACAGTACCTCGTACTACCACGCTGATCCCATCCAGCATGCCTGCGAGCATTAATGCTAAAAAAGAAAGTACGAACCATTTCGACAATGCAAAAATGATGATGCATATCCCAAAGCCGGCGACTGCCAGCATCAGCTTTTTGCCCTGCTTTTTTTTCATGGGTGAAATGGTAAGCAGGACCACCACGCAAATAGCACCAATATCAATGGCTGCATTCAACCACCCGAATCCCATCGGTCCAACTTTCAAAATATCCCGGGCAAACACTGGTATCATCGCTGCCACTCCACCAAATAGTACCGCAAACATATCCAGCGCCAGGGCACCTAAAAGCTCCTTGGTCTTATACACAAAACGTAAACCTTCTTTCACACTTTCCCAGGTGCGGATCTCACCGCTTTTCATATGAACTGGTTTAGGCTTCAGTCGTGTCAAAACTACTAGGGCGGTTGTCATCATACAACAGATGATGATCTGTGTTCCCATGATACCCACCAGCGCTATCATGAAGCCACCCATGGCATGTCCCGTTACCGACGCAGTGAGCCAGCTGCCCTGGCTCCAGGTGGTGGCGTTTTGCAGGTATTGCTTGGGAACGATGGTGGCAATCATGGCGCTAAAGACAGGGCCTGCAAATGAGCGAAAAATACCTGTACAGAAAATCACGGCATAGATAAAGTAACTGATATAAATGTTTTTTACGTGTGTGTCAACAAATGGCGTAGTCAGAAACAACAACACAACAGCCGCGCAGATATAGGCAAAAACACTTCTCAGAAGGAGTTTTCTTTTTTCACTGATATCGATAACATGCCCGGAGTAAAGCGCCATCGACAGCGCGGGGATCACTTCGGAAAGTCCTACCAGGCCTATGGCAAACGGATCATTTGTCAACTCATACACCCACCATCCCACCAGCGTGCTCATCATGCGCAATGACATGATAAATAAAAATCTACCCAGGACAAGATTTTTGTACTCCGGTATTTTAACCGCAGCAAAGGGGTCATCTGTGATTTGGGGAGGGTGACTCATGATAAGTATGCAATCGGGGACCTGAAAACCTGGAAACTATAAGTACTTCGTCTTCTCATTTTTATTAAGGTAAGGAGATATAATGTTGCCCGTCACTATACTCGTTTTCCAGCGCATCAGTAATAGCTTGAAGGTGTTTTTTGTTGCCCAGGAAATCAGCGTTGCTCACGTCAATAAACAGTGTTTTTATATTGTGATCACGTATATAGCTCGTATAGGTTTCCTGGATATTATAAAGGTAGTCATCCGGAATATTTTGTTCGTAAGAGCGATTGCGCTTGCGGATATTGGCCTGCAACTTACTTACCGGGGCGTGTAGGTAGATCAGCAGATCAGGTTGAATCAATTGCTGGTGAATAATATCAAATAACCGTTGGTAAAGCCGGAACTCATCATCTGGCAGAGTAACTTTGGCAAACAAAAGGCATTTTGTGAACAGATAATCGGAGATGGTTAGCTGACGGAACATGTCCTTTTGTTGCAAGAGTTCCTTGAGCTGTTTGAATCGTTCGGCCATGAAAAATAATTCGAGCGGGAAAGCATACTGGGACGGATTTTCATAGAATTTGGGAAGAAAAGGATTATCGGCAAATTCTTCGAGTATTAACCTTGCGTTGTAGTGTTTGGATAATAAATGGGCTAATGTTGTTTTACCTGCCCCGATATTTCCTTCGATAGTAATAAAATGATAGTTCATTGCTGCGATTCATAGACCGGTGAACCGCAAAGTAAATAAAATGGCGGAGTGGTGATGACAAGCCTCAATATATTGTGGATAAGTCCGGAAACTTAACCCCTGTATATTGAAACTTCCAGCGGATCTGTACATTCAGCAAGCAGTTTCGAAATAGTTTTTTTATACAACGGGTGTAGCAGATTGGGAGCTATCTCCGCTAGTGGCGTCATCACAAAACGCCTTTCCTGCATTCGTGGATGAGGCACCTCTAAAGATGGTTCTTTAATAATGACATCATCAAAAAGCAGAATGTCAATATCGATAGTTCGCGGCCCGTTTTTTTCCTTGCGAAAACGACCCAGCTTTTTTTCAATCGACAGTATTTTTTTTAGAAGTTGCTTTGGCTCGAGTCCGGTTTGAATTTGCAGGACCTGATTTAAAAACGGCGGCTGGTCTGTTTTGCCCCATGCTTCGGTTTCGTAGATGGAAGATGCCAATATAACCTCGCCGCAATGCTGATTAATCAGTTCGTTTGCACTGGTCAGGTTCCTCAACCGGTCGCCCATATTACCGCCTGTCAACAACCAGGCTGTATGCGGAAAAGCTGTCTTCGCCATGGCCCCAAATATCTTTATTTTTGATATTCAACAATGTATTGACATATGTGGAATTTTTTCAAGATTGTCCTCGCGTGTTTACTGGCATTAGTGGTGTTTAGTCTGCTGGCCGTGTTTTTCCTGGTTTCCATGGCAGGCGGACTGGCAGCAAAAGATAAGCCCCGCATAGCTTCCAACTCAGTTATAGTATTGGATCTTGCGCAGCATTATCGAGAGCAGGTCACTCAAAATCCGCTGGCGATATTAAGCAGTAACCAGTCAGACGTTCCGGGTCTTTATGATGTCATAAGATTGTTGAAACTCGCAAAAGCGGATAAAAATATTGCAGGCATATATATCATTGCTAATACAAACCCGAATGGTTTCGCAGCCAGCGACGAGATCAGGAATGCCCTGAAAGATTTTAAATCGGGTGGCAAGTTTGTCATGGCGCATGGCGATATCATGACGCAGTCAGCCTACAGCGTAGCAAATATCGCAGACAAGATTTATGTAAGTCCGCAAGGTTACCTGGAATGGGATGGATACAGTGTTGAACTAGCTTTTGTAAAAGGTAGTTTGGACAAACTGGATATCGAACCGCAAATATTTTATGCCGGGAAATTCAAAAGCGCTACTGAACCATTTCGTGCAGCAGAAATGACGCCGGAGAATGAACTACAGACTTCTGTCTGGCTCAACGATCTGTATAGCGATTTCCTGGTGAAGACCGCGGAAGTAAGAAAGAAAGATACCGCCACTCTGCACCGGCTCGCAAACGAAGCAGCGATTCAGACTGCGAATGATGCGGTGACAAATGGCCTGGTGGACGGCGTAAAGTATGACGATGAACTAAAGGACGAGATAAAAACAAACCTGGGAATTGGTAAGTACGACCGGATCAATTTTACAACGATCAATACATATTACGCTGCTTCGAATATCCGCAAGAGAAGTGGTGACAAGATCGCCCTGATCTATGCTGAAGGAAATATCGTGGATGGAAAATCAGAGGAAGGTATCGGTGGCGAAACCTATCGCAACCTTGTGCGAAAAGCCCGTCTCGACAGATCGATAAAGGCAATTGTCCTTCGGGTTAACTCCGGTGGTGGCAGTGCGATGGCGAGTGAAGCGATCTGGCGCGAGCTGGCGCTGGCCAAACACGAAAAGCCCGTGATCGTGAGTTTTGGCGACGTAGCGGCTTCGGGCGGCTACTATATTGCCTGCGCAGCCGATAGCATTTTTGCTTTGCCCACAACAATTACAGGTTCTATTGGTGTATTCGGGATCATTCCCAATATGCAGTCATTTTTTAAAAACAAGCTGGGCATTACTTTCGACGGTGTAAAAACTTCACCGTATGCTGACGCTGGAGCAATATACCGACCCCTGAATGAACCGGAAAAGAAAATGGTGCAGGCAAGCGTGGACCTTATCTACACCACGTTCAAACAAAGAGTGGCAGAAGGCCGGAAAAGGGATACCACTTATATCGACAGCATCGCCCAGGGCCGCGTGTGGACTGGTTTGAAAGCAAAGGACATAGGTCTGATCGACCGCTTTGGAGGAATTGAAGATGCCATCGTCGCAGCTGCCGCAAAAGCCGGCCTGACCGATTACAGCGTGAGAGAGTATCCCGAGCCACAGAGTATTTTTGAAAAGATCTTTGGAAAGGACGATCCTATGAGCTATACGGATAAGATCAAAAAGGAAATCGGTGAAGACAATTTCAAGATCTACCAGGAAATAAAACGGGTAAGGGAAATGAGCAACTCCGTCCAGACCCGGTTACCTTTTGAGTTTTATATCCGCTAAATTGATATTGAACCGTTTTAAGCAATTCAAATCTGAACGTTGAAAATGAAACGAGGTTGGAATAGGAAACTTACATTTGCTGACCAACTTTTTTAAATGCCAAAACCGTATAGCCAGGCAAGGGCGCTCTGGGCCATCACCCGGGGGAGTTTTAAAGCCATTTTCGCCCAGCCCATTTCGATCGTTTTCAGTTTGCTGTTCCCGATAATATTTATCCTGATCTTCGGGGCGTTTGGTAATAGTGGTGTACCCACGCAAAAGATCGCAGTGCGACCGGGTTCCGACACCAATAATGCCGTTTTCGACAGCCTGAGGGCTAATAAGTATGTTAAAGTTGAGAACTATGCGGATACCTTATTGATGCGGGATGAACTTGCAAAAGGAAAGCTAACAGGTATATTGTTTATCCAGCCAATTCCCGATAGTAGTACACACAAAAGAAAATTCCTGGTCCATCTACAATCGAGTTCGGCAAGTGGCACGTCGCTTTATCTTTTCCTGCAATCGCTCGACAACCTTGTGAATAAAATTGAATTGGCAGGAGTCGCTCCCTCAGCTAAACAATTTATTATCCAACCCGAGATCATCGAAGGACAGAAATACAGGCAAATCGATTTTGTGTTACCAGGCCAGGTTGGATTTTCCATTTTGTTTGCCACTTTGTTTGGCATTGCCTTTACATTTTTCACCCTGCGCGAACAATTGGTATTGAAAAGATTTTATGCATCGCCCGTGAAGCGTATCAATATTCTGATCGGTATCGGCATGAGCCGCTTATTTTTTCAACTGGTAAACGTTGTTGTGCTGATCCTGTTTGGTTATTTCTTTCTCAACTTCACCCTGCAGCATGGATTTCTCACTTTCGTGGAAATGCTGGTCCTTTCAGTGGTCCTGCTTTTCCTGCTCATGGGTGTGGGATTGATCTTTAGCAGCCTCGCAAAGAGCGACGCGGTGATCCCGCTTTTAATAAATTTGTTTGGATTTCCTCAAATGCTTTTATCCGGGACTTTTTTCCCAGTCACCGTGTTTCCTAAATGGTTGCAGGAGATCTGTTATTTTCTCCCGCTGACGCAGTTTAATAATGCCATGCGTAAAATCTCCTTTGAAGGTCTGCATTTAAGTGATACCTGGAAAGAGATCGGAATGCTGGGTATCTGGACGGTAATTGTGTATGCGATCCTTGTAAGGGTGATCAAATGGGAATAAGGTTTTTATTAGCGACAGAAGTTAGTGTGTTTAAATTTTTTTGAATGAAACTTGTTAGGCTCCTGGTTATAAGTGTGGTGCTTTTGTTTGTGGTAGTAACGGGCATGTCGTTGCTGATACCATCTAATGTCCGGATATCAAGGGCAACGAATATGAGTATTCCATCCGACTCTGTCAGATCATTTATTGCTGACATACACCGATGGCCGGAATGGAACCCTTTTTTCCAGTCTGCAGCCGGGACAGGTGTGATCCATTATGACAGCGCTGGCGCTCCTTCGGGAATGGATCTGGATGGCATGCAGATCAGGTGGCTGGTGAAGAAAGCAGATGAAATGTCAGCCAGTATGACTAAACCTGGATTTAAAACAGTTGTCACCGGTTGGAATTTCATCACGCACCCCGGCACGGATTCGACAACCTTGCAATGGTATTTGGATTTCAAGCTTAAGTGGTATCCGTGGGAAAAATTTTCAAGCCTGCTGTTTGAAAAAAATTATGGCATCCGGATGGAGCAGGGGTTGAACAACCTGAAAATTTTGACAACTGGCAACCGCTGATCATTTTATGAGCCCCGTCTGGCAGGTTATTTGTAGCTTCAGGGCACATTACCATCTGCCTGGATGGTCATACAATCAATTATCAAACAAACCTTAAATCATTCAACGATGAAATCAGTATTGCTTTTAGCAGTATCGCTTACAACGATGCTTTTTGCCTGTGGACAGGATGACAAATCAAAACGCCCCAGTCCGCCGGTACAGGCCAAAGAAACCCTGGCCAGCGGCGCGGTTGTTACAATCGACTATGGCCAGCCTTCGGTAAAAGGTCGGACCATCGGAAAGGACCTGGAGCCCATGCCGGGTAAGGTATGGCGTACCGGTGCCAATGAAGCCACTACCTTCGACGTGAGCAAATCTGTTAAAGTGGAGGGAAAAGACCTGCCAGCTGGGAAATACTCATTGTTTACCATTGCGGGCGATGGCGAATGGACGATAATTTTCAATAAAAACGCAAATCAGTGGGGTGCTTACAGTTATAAAGAATCGGAAGATGCGCTACGGGTAAAGGTAAAACCTTCCAAAGCGGCACAGTTTGCTGAAAAGATGACATTTAATATTGATAAGAACGGAACTGTGACATTGCTTTGGGGCGATACAAAAGTTGACTTTAAAGTCGTATAAATTAATGTGTTAACCTGCATTGCCGTTTCAGAAATGGGACGGCTTTTTTCGTTTTACTGAGTTATTAGTACCGGGGTGCAACGATTCTATTGCAGCTATTGTCAGCTTAGTACCTGAATTATATGGATCACCAGCGATTGGTAAGAGAATGCCTGAAGGGTAAGCCTCAGGCACAACGGGAATTGTATGAGCATTTTGCCGAAATAATGCTGGGGGTGTGCTATCGCTATACCCGTTCGATCCGCGACGCGGAAGATGTATTGCAGGAAGGTTTTATAAAGGTTTTTCATCACCTGAAGCAATACAAACAGGAGGGTGAGCTGGGTGCCTGGATCCGGAGGATCATGGTGAACACTGCTTTGAACTATTTAAAAAGGAATCGCAAGTATCAGGAAGAGATGTTCTTTACCGAACAATATTTGCACCCTGTGGCCGATGACGATCCGGCTGTCAGACTCCAGACAAAGGAGATCGCGGACCTGATCCGCCAGTTACCCCAGGGCTACCAGGTTATTTTCAACCTTCATGCGGTAGAAGGTTTCTCCCACGTAGAAATTGGTGAAATGCTAGGAATAAGCGACGGTACTTCCCGTTCGCAATATTCGCGTGCACGTAACCTGCTTATCACGTGGATTGAAAAATATACGTCAGAAAAGAAAAAGGAAAAGTATGCAGGAAAATGAATTTGAAAAGAAAGTACAGCAAAGGATGGAGGAGTTCAGGCTTCGACCATCCGAAGCCGTATGGGGCGCTGTAGCACACAGCCTGGTGAAAAAAAGAAGAAGGCGCATTGTAGTGTTTTTTGTTTTTCTTCTGGCAGGCCTGGGTCTCGCAGGCTTTTCGGGCTATTATTTTTTATCCAATCAGTCAAAACCAGGTATTGTTGAACAAACCTCTACACCTCCTAAAAAAACAAGTTCCAGTGTTCCATCAATTCAATCCAGCGAGCTGGCTACACGACCATCAAACGTTGAGAGAAATGGATCTTTACCCGAATTGAACACTAGCGTCCCGGATAACACATTAAGTAAGACAGGTGAACAGGTTTTTCCTGATCAGGAAAAAATGGTGGAAGAAGGCAAGGTCATTTCTCCTGAATCTTCAGAACCGGTGGCTAAAAAAACGGTGAAAAGACTCCAGCCGGATATACGCAACACAAAGCCTACAGCCGCTATCGCCGGGGCAGGAAAACAAAAATATCAGAAGAAGATATCTGAGAATGTACCGGCGAACGAATTGAGTGAAAATAAATCCCAGGATAAAAAAATTATTGAAGAAAAAACAGAGATCGCCCTATCGGAGAAACTGGCTGAAGATGCTCCGGCAAATACTTTTGTAACGCCTGTTACTGATAGTGCAATCCAGGCTGATGTGGCTAAGTCAACAGAACCGGAGCTGGAAGTGGATAAGCCTAAAACTGATGTTCCTAAGTCGGCGAAGCGTTCCAAATTAAAGTGGGGCCTTGACTTTTCCGTAGGTGCCGTGAATGGCTCCAGTTCGGCATTATCATTTGGAGATTCGCAAAAAAACTTTGACGCTTTATTGGTAAGCGGGCCCCCGGTGCAGGGATTCCCAGGTGGTACAGCTTATTTCCCACCACAGCCGCCATCACCTACGAATGCCGGTCTCGGGTTTAAGATCGGTCCTGTTGCCGAAATGGAATTGTCGAATCGTAGCCGGGTATCATTTGGAGCGCAATACTCGTATATGACAACCCGTGTCAAGATCGGAACCTATAGGCCGACAACACTTGTCATTAATAACTCGTTTTCGCAGTCAGTACGTGTCGATGCTGCCTACCAGGGCACATACCAGAAAAATCATACAAACCGTTATCATTTCGTTCACCTGCCATTGACTTACCATTTACAGTTGAACAAAGGAGAAAAATTACCTATTGACTGGAAGGTGGGTATGGCGCCGGGTTACCTGTTCGCAACAAACGCTGTATTGTATGATTCAGTTGCGGGTGGTATTTATTATAAAGACAATAACGCATACAACAGATTTCAGTTCAATCTTCACACAGGTATTGACTTCCGTTTTGACAAAGGAAAACGCCTGCAATGGTCTGTTGGACCCGAGATCTCCATGGCGATGACCAAATTGGTCGATGATCCATACACAAAAAGACAATATCTTTTGTATGGCGGCATCAGGGGAAAATTGTTTTTTTCTAAAAAGAAGTAGGACGGGGCAACGTTAGTTGACAGGAAGTTGTCAGGTTATTCAAATCACGCGTTATGACCACACGACTAACTGTAACTGCCAGAACCATCATCGTTTTATTATCTGCCGTCGTCTTTGCTATGACTGCCTGTGTTAAGGATCATTGTAAGAAGACTCACGCGTACACATACTTTATCCCGGTTTATAAATCGCAGGCCGAAGTAGTTGCGGGCATTAAAAGTAACGAACCGAAGGCTATGGAAAAAACCGGTAAGATCTACATTTATGGAAAATATGTTTTTCTAAATGAGATCGACAGAGGGATCCATGTGATTGATAATACCAATCCATCCAGTCCAAAGAATATCGGTTTTATTGATATCCCGGGCAATGTGGACTTAGCCGTGAAGGAAAATGTGCTGTACGCAGATATGTATGGCGACCTCGTTGCGCTGGATATCAGCGATCCCAGGAATGTAAAACTCCTGAAAAAGCTGGATGATGTATTCATGGAGAGAAAATGGATGGGTGGCTTTTCAACTTCGAGTAATGGAGAAATTGTCGTCGACTGGATCCAGAAAGATACAGTAGTTGAAATGAGCTGTGAAAGGGAGGTCAACATTTTTGCGGGACAGGCCGATGTATTCTTTTTAGCTGCTGCAAGCAACTCCAACAAGTCGGTTTCTCCCGTGGGTATGGGTGGTTCAATGGCCAGGTTCACGATCGTGAATGATTACCTGTATACTGTCGACAATCATTCGATGAATATATTTTCTATCAGCAGTGCCAGCAATCCTGTCAGGAAGGACCATGTTTTTGCAGGCTTTGATATTGAAACGATTTACCCTTTTAAAAATACCCTGTTTGTGGGATCGATGAATGGCCTGTACATCTTTGATATATCAAATCCCTTGTCGCCGGCTCGGGTGGGCGAATTTAACCATGCACGTGCCTGCGACCCTGTGATCGCTGACGAAAAATACGCCTATGTTACTTTGAGGGAAGGAACGAATTGCGGTCCGGCCAAAAATGAACTACTGGTTTTAAATGTGGAGAATCTGAGATCACCCAGCCTGGTCAAGCAATATGAAATGGGACGTCCTCATGGTCTTGCAAAAGACGGTGATTTGTTGCTGATCTGCGATGGACAATTTGGTTTGAAGATATTAAATGCTGCCAAACCGAACGACCTGAAATCGCTTGGTACGATCGGTAATATCGACACCTATGACGTGATTATGATGAATAAGATCGCCCTGGTTGTTGCCAAAGATGGATTATATCAATACGATTATTCAGATGTTTCCAATATCCGTTTATTAAGCAAAATTCAGGTGGAGAATAAACCATGAGAAAAATAATTTTTGTTTTACTTCTGGTGCCTTTGCTTGGTTATGGGCAAAAGGACGGGGTGAGTGTTAAGAAGTGGAGTACGATCGGAAGCGTGGGATTAGTGACCGGTGAGTCCGGAAGTCGCCCGGTGTTTCAATTATCCAGTGGGATTAACCATCGCCAGTTTTTTACAGGTGTAGGCCTTGGTTATGATAGCTATGAATTTAATTCCATGCCGGTGTTTGCTGACCTGAGATATAAGTTTGGACAGAAAATATCAGGATTTGTTTATGGCATGGCCGGATATAATTTCCCGTTTAAGTCTGGTAAAACCATAGAAAATTTTAAAACCAGCGAAAGCAGGAGTGCAGGGCTATATCTCGATCTTGGCGTCGGCTGCCGGATACCGATGGGCAAGGTAGACCGGCTTTTAATAAGTGCAGGGTTTAGCCAAAAAAGAATGTCACAAAGACAAAGATTCAACTATCCCTGTTTTACAGGTAACTGCGAAGAAACTACATACAATTACGATTACAATTTTGGACGGATAACAGCCAAATTGAGTTGGGAGTTGGGATACTAGCCGGTTTATTAGTTCGCTGGTGTATAGCCGGTGACGTAGTAACGGGCAAACTGAATCAACTGACGGTGGTGGTCGTTTATTTGGTGCTTAAGATAGTATCTCAACCCTCCCTACTCGCTACAGTATTTAAAAATCATGCTTGGGGAGTGCCGGATTCTGCCTGACTCATTTATCAACCTGCATTTTTTTGCTGGTTTAACAGATTTCAATTAATTTGGATTTGAGATTGCAAACCAGAGTAAATGCTAAAAAAGGAACGCCAAACCTTTATCCTGCACCGGGTAAACCTGCATAACAAGGTTTTATCAGTAGACCTGAGCCAGGAAATGAATGTCTCCGAAGATACGATTCGGCGGGATCTGAATGAAATGGCCCAGATGGACAAACTGATAAAAGTGCATGGCGGCGCTTTATCCAAATCATTTCACCTTTCCATCGAATCGAACCGCTATGTTTATGCCCTGAGCGGAAAAAAATCAATCGCACAAAAAGCTGCGCAGTTAATAAAAGACGGCATGTTCGTACTTACCAGCGGTGGCACTACCATTATCGAACTGGCCAAATCCCTGCCACCAGAGCTCAAAGCAACTTTTATCACGGTTAGCTTGCCTGCAGCATATGAGTATATCCACCATCCGAATATTGATGTAATATTCATTGGTGAGAAAATTTCGAAGAGTTCACAGATCGCCATCGGTGGCGAAACCATTTCAAAGATCAAAAACATCAGGGCCGACCTGTGTTTTTTGGGTACCAACGCCATTGATGTTGAAAATGGGCTCACCGACAACGATTGGGATGTGGTAGAGGTTAAGAAAGCAATGATCGAAGCGTCCCAGCGAGTGGTTTCGCTTGCCATTGCTGAAAAACTGAACACGTTTCAGCGGATCAAGATCTGCGACCTTCGGCAGATTGATACCCTGATCACCGAGTTGGATCCCACCGACGACTCATTGCAGGCTTATGTGAAGACCGGCGTTGAAATTCTGTAAGGCGCTCTACTCCTCATTATAAAAAACAATTGCTTCAATTAAAAACTGCAGTATGAAAAATCCGCTTTGTCTAAAACAAGGGAAATGGAAACCCGTCTCCATATTCCTTGTACTAATTCTTGCGTATGGTACTATTCTGGCGCAGGTCAGCATCACGGGTAAGGTAACCGGACCCGATGGGAACGGTTTGTCCTCGATATCTGTCATCATACGAAACACCAGCATTGGCGCCACGACCGGAGCCGATGGTAATTATAGTTTATCGGCTACTTTAACGCCGGGTAACTATACTGTAATATTTTCCGGCATAGGTTACCGGACCAGAGAACAAACCCTATCGGTTGGAACCTCGGTGACTTACGTGGTGGACGCCCGGCTCGATATCGATGCATTAAGCATGGATGAAGTGGTGGTAACGGGTGTATCGGCTGGTACCACTAAAAAACAACTGGGTAGCTATGTGAGTACGGTTAAAGGTGATCAACTAAACAAAGGCGCTACAGGTAATGTGCTGGCTGCACTCCAGGGAAAAACAGCCGGCGCTCAGATCACACAAAACTCGGGTGACCCTGCAGGTGGTGTATCGGTAAGACTAAGAGGGATCAGTTCCATCAATAGTTCTTCCGAGCCCTTATATATTGTAGACGGGATCATCGTTAATAATGCAACGACCCGTGTCACAAATACATCCGGTAACTATGATGGCCAATTATTTGTAGGTACGATAGGCCAAAACCGGCTGGCGGATATCAACCCTGCCGACATTGAAAGGATTGAGGTGTTGAATGGCGCCGCTGCTGCTGCAATTTATGGCTCAAGGGCAAATGCGGGAGTGGTGCAGATCTTCACCAAGAGAGGCAGTTCCGGTGCTCCCATTATTAGTTTGTCATCTAGTGTAATTGTAAGTCAATTGCGCAAATCGGTTGATGTAAACCAGGCGCCCACAAAATTTGGCGGGTCACCCGACGCGGAAACACAGGATATTCTTACGCCAGCCTGGACAACGACAACACCAGTCACCCGGTACGATTATAACGATTATATCTTTCATACCGCCGTCGGCACCGATAACACCGTGTCAGTGAGCGGCGGCCGCGATAAAACTAAATATTACCTCTCAGGCTCTTATTATTTTAACGAGGGTATTGTAAAGAACACCGACTTCAGACGATTCAGTTTTCGTAGCAACATTGACCAGGCGATCAACGACCAGTTGAGCTTTTCACTGGGATTGAACTATGTCAACAGCGCATCCAACGAAAAACCGGATGGCAACTCATTCTTCTCGCCGCTGAACTCCATCAATATCATTGGCAATTTCCATGATCTGTGGACCCGGGATGCAGTAGGCAATATCAAGGCCGTGGGGGAACGTCAGAGGGTAAACCCGGTTTCGATTATTGAGGATATCAAACAAAGACAGGAAACCAGCCGGATACTTGCCAACGGTGCCCTGAAATGGAGACCCATCCGCAACCTGACTCTCGATTATACCCTCGGGATCGACAATTATAACCAAAATGGTAAGACTTTTATTCCGCCATTTGCCTACCCTGTAAACCCGGGATTTTATGGCGGCGGTCTCACTCTTGACCCCGCACAAAATGGTTATGCCAGTGCCGCCAACAATAATTACTTCCAGATCAACCATGAGATCAATGCAACCTACAATGCCAGGATCACCAGCGATGTGAATTCAACTACACAACTTGGATATTCACTCCAGTATGAAAAATCCAGCTATAGCCTGGTACAGGGCAGGGGGCTTGCACCCTTCGTAGAAGTAGCCACCGGTGCTGCCACGGCCTTACCTTCATCCGATTCCCGTGGCGAATTATCGATCTCGGGTGCTTATCTCCAACAGAATTTCAAATACAAGAATCATTTGTTCCTTACCGGTGCTGTCAGGGTGGACGGGTCGTCAGTATTTGGTGAAGATGAAAGAAGCCAGGTATATGTGAAAGGAAGCGGTAGCTATGTGCTTTCAGACGCTGGATATTGGGACGGTTCACCGATATCATCCTGGTGGAACCTGTTCAAGCTCCGCCTGGCTTATGGTGAATCTGGTAACCTGACAGGTATCGGTCCGTATGAAAGATTTAATTCTTATTCCAGCATTGCTTTCCTTGGTAAAACATCTTTTTTCTCCAGTGCCACACTCGCCAATACGAGGGTGAAGCCGGAGCGTCAAAGAGAAATTGAATTCGGTACGGACCTGGGTTTTATGGATAATCGCATCGGCGTGCAGTTCAATTACTATATCAAGAAAGTGGATGACCTGCTTATTAGTCGTGTCATCGCACCTACAACAGGATTCTCCAGTCTCCTGGATAATTTTGGTTCATTGGAGAACAAAGGTTTTGAAGTTATATTAAACCTGGGTTTGGTAAAACGCAATGATCTGCGATGGGAGCTCACCGGTGTTTTCAACCGCAACCGTAATAAAGCTGTAAGTATAGGACAGGCATTGACACTGCTGAGCACGAATGCCGGGGCGCCAATCGCCATATTGGAAGGACAGCCGATCGGCGTGTTCTACGGAACATTCTTCGCGGTGGATCCAGGGGGCAATCAATTGAAAAACACTAGTGGTATCCCACTCACGGAAAGAGGTGTTCAGAATTCGCCTTTATCATATACCACGCAACGGGGAGCCGACAACCTACCATCAGGCGCCGTACTTAGAAAAGTGATCGGTGATCCCAATCCTGATTATACCGCCTCACTGATCAATGAACTTAACTATAAAAAATTCAACCTGAGAGTACAATTTGATGCCGTACAGGGGGTGGATGTGTTCAACGCCGACTGGAGAACCCGCCAGGGTGTCGGAAATGGAAAAGTGGCCGAACAGGAACATCGTGGCGAATTACCCAGGGGATATGTACTAGGCGTTTACAATATTGAAGAATGGCGTGTGGACGATGGTTCATTTGTAAAACTTAGGGAGGTCTCTATAGGGTACGATTTCGGCAGGGTTAAAAATATCTTCAGTGGTCTTACTGTCACTTTGAGTGGCAGAAACCTGGTAAGCTTTGATGATTACAAAGGATATGATCCTGAAGTAAACTCAGGCGGGCAAAGCACAATACTTCGCGGTGTTGATTTTGGATCGGTGCCCATTCCAAGAACTTTTAGCCTGGGTGTGCAAGCCAAATTCTAAACCTTTTAAAAACAGCAACTATGTTATCTATAAATAAATATAATCGTTGGATGATCCTCGCCATGCTGGCACTCGTCATCTCATCGTGCAAGAAAAATTATTCCGATCCAAACCGCGCTACCAGCGACAGAGTCTTTAGCTCCGCGGGTGGGATCAGCGGCGTGACGGTAGGCCTGCAACGCGTGTATTCACTTGGGCGGGGCAGTTCCTTATATAATGTGGTCACCGCAAATGGTTTTATCACCAAAGAACTGAGACTACTTAACCAGGGTAATACAGCCGAATATCAATTGAGCCAGGGTGGAACCGCCGTGGATGGTACGAACACGATGCTGGCAGGTTTATGGACCAACAGCAATAAGATCATTTATGATGCGGACGAAGTGATCACTGCTGCAACAGGTTTGGCCGATAAAGGTGTCGCAAGTGGATTGATCGGGTATGCTTCGATTTTCAAAGCACTTGCCATTGGTAATATGTCGATGTTCTGGGAACAAATACCCGCTGAAATTGGAACCAATGTAACTTTTATTGGAAGGGTTGATGGATTTAAAAAGGCTATTGCAGTTATCGACAACGCATTAACAGCGATTAATACCAGCCCCATCAGCAGTGGATTTCTTGGATCAATTCCGGCAGGTATTGATATTGTAAATACCTTACACGCGCTGAAAGCCCGTTATTCGCTTTTTGCCGGAGATTATGCACAGGCGTTGGCATCTGCCAACCAGGTAGACCTTACCAAAAAGTCGGTATTGAATTATGAAGCAGCATCTCCTAATCCGATCTTCGATGTGGCCGGATCAAATTTCAATGTATTTCAGCCTTATGATTCCACGATGGGATTACCCCCATCGCTTGCACCTGACCTGGCTGATAAACGCGTACCTTTTTACATGGTGTTGAGTGGCTCTACTGCTTCGCGATTCCTGATGAAAGGGTTTGCCGCGAGTACAACCACGGCATTCCCAATTTACCTGCCCGGAGAAATTACGCTGATCAAAGCTGAAGCCTATGCGCGACAATCGCCGCCTGATCTCGGCAGCGCATTGACCGAATTGAACAAGGTAATTACCAAATCTCCTGCTACCGATCCTTTTGGTGTAGGCGCGGATCTTCCGGCAATCGCTGGTCCTTTGACGCAAAACGAGATACTTGAAGAGATCTATCGTCAACGAAGTATTGAATTGTATATGTCGGGATTGAGGCTTGAAGATATGAGAAGAATGGAAAGGCCCACAGCTGAGCGTACGCGAAATCTAATGCCTTATCCATTTCGTGAAAGGGACAATAATCCTAATACACCAGCTGATCCACCGTTTTAATCATATCACTGTTTTGTCAGATATATTTCGGTTAAAGGTTGCTTTCGGGCAACCTTTTTTCCTGTTGAATAAATTTTATGTTTCGCTGCATTCCTTTCCACTTTGTACGATTAAGCGGTGAGTGTTTGAATAATTTTTTAAAAGCTTCTTCAGTCAGCGATTCCCATTCACTGGTAGTAAAATTCAGGATCTCAGGCAATGGTTTGAATTCGATCTCATCATTTGGTTTACTGAAGCGATTCCAGGGACAAACGTCCTGGCAGATATCGCAGCCAAAGGCCCAGTTGTTAAACCTTCCACGGACTTCATCGGGGATCAGCATTTCTTTTAATTCTATCGTAAAATAAGAAATGCACTGGCTGCCATTGATCACTTTTCCCGGCAGAATCGCGCCAGTGGGACATGCTTCAATACATTTTGTGCAACTACCACAATAATCTTTTGCAAAAGGATCGTCATATATAAGATCCAGGTCGACGATCATAGTAGCAATAAAAAAGAATGAACCACTTTCTTTAGTGATCAGATTACCATTCTTTCCAACCCACCCGATACCACTGCGCTGTGCCCAACTGCGTTCGAGTACGGGTGCTGAATCCACAAACCCTCGCCCGTTTATTTCGCCGATCTCATCTTTCAATACATATAAAAAAGTTTTCATTTGTGATCTGATCACATCGTGATAATCTTTTCCAAATGCATATTTCGAAATTTTTACTGCGTTTTCGTCTTGTTGTTCTGAAGGAAAATAATTCTTTAGAAGTGTTATTACAGACTTAGCACCAGGAACCAGTTTATAAGGGTTTACCCTTAGTTCGAAATGGTTTTCCATATAATTCATGGAACCCTGCATTCCTTTTTTTAGCCAGTTTTCAAGTCTTACTGCATCATCATCAAGTCTTTCTGCCTTCGCTATGCCACAATAATCAAATCCAAGCCTGCTGGCTGTTTGTTTGATGAGACTGGTATGTGACTGTTGATTGCTTTGACAATTGAACATGATAACCAATGATCTTTGGGCAAAGATACTATTGGAAAACTCAGGAATTTTTTAGTTATTGTCAGTTAATTGTACCACCAAACTGACGCCACCACTATGAATTTCAAACTTGCGGTCTGCAGTCTACTAATTCTTGCTGCATTTCAAAGCCATTCACAGGAAAAATCGAAAGTAAAATTCGGGAAAGTTTCACCGGACGATTTCAAAGAAACCACGTACAGCATTGATACAAGTGCCAGTGCTGTAGTGATTGCCGATATCGGGTCTACTGAAATCGTAGGCAACACGAAAGGAAATTTCTCGCTGGAGTTTAAACGCTTTCGTCGCGCGAGGATCATGAATAAGAATGGTTACGATATCGCCAACGTTGAAATTGGCCTCTACACCGATGGGAAAGCCGAAGAAGACCTGAGGAGCCTGAAAGCGGTAACTTATAACCTTGAAAATGGAAAGGTGGTTGAAACAAAGCTGGATGTTAAAGATGCGGTATTCAAAGACAAGATCAATAAGAACTTTGTCATAAAGAAATTCACTTTCCCCAATATAAAAGAAGGTTCCATCATCGAATATGAGTATAAGCTTACATCAGACTTTCTTTTCAATTTACAACCCTGGGAATTCCAGGGTGAACATCCGCGGTTATGGAGTGAGTACAACGTGACCATGCCCGAGTTTTATTATTATGTAACAATTATGCAGGGCTATGTTCCATTTACATTCACCGACCGTAAGCAAAGAAGGGAAAGCTTCACGGTTATGGACAATAACACATCGGGTGCTACACAGCGGGGCAGTTTCAGCGCATCCGTGACCGATTTTCGCTGGGTTATAAAAGATGTACCGGCTATCAAAGAAGAGAACTATACCTCAACCCTTCGGAATCATATTTCACGTCTTGAATTCCAGCTTGCGGAAGTAAGAGATCCGTTTATACCGAGAAAGATAATGTCTACCTGGCCTGAAGTAGCTAAAAGATTACTGGAAGACGAAAGCTTCGGTTATTCCATCAATCGCGACAATGGTTGGCTCAATGAGGTAATGGGAGAGGCCACCCGTGGAGCAAATAAGGAATTGGAAAAAGCGAAAAATATATTCGCTTATGTGAGGGATAATATGACCTGTACAAACTATAACAGGAGGACGATTGACAAGACCCTGAGAAATGTACTGAAATCAAGAAACGGCAGTGAAGCGGAAATAAACCTGTTACTGACAGCCATGTTACTAAAAGCGGATCTCAATGCGGAACCGGTTATCCTCAGTACCCGCTCCAACGGTTATACATATCCTTTGTACCCGCTTATCGACAAGTTCAATTATGTGATCAGCCGTTTGAATATTGATGGTAACTATTACTACCTTGATGCCAGCCGGCCAAGACTTGGATTTGGGAGGCTAAGTTATGATGTGTATAATGGGCATGCGAGGGTAGTAGACAGGGATGCCACAGCGCTGGAGTTTCTTTCAGACTCGCTGGTGGAAGGCAAAGTCACCTCCGTGTTTATTATTAATGACGAAAAAGGAAATATGACCGGGAGCATACAACATGCACCTGGTTATTTTGAGTCATATAGCCTGCGCAATCGCATTAAGGAAAATGGAAAGGAGCAATATTTCAGCGATATCAAAAAAGGTTTCACGGGTGAAGTTGAGATCAGCGATCCTGCGATAGACTCCCTCGATAAATATGATTTTCCTGTCACAGTCCGGTATAAATTTGATATCGACAATGGTGATGAGGATATTATTTATTTCAATCCTTTGCTGAGTGAAGCCTGGAAAGAGAATCCGTTCAAATCAGCAGAGCGCACCTACCCGGTTGAGATGCCTTATACCATTGATCAAACTTATCTGCTACGCCTCGACGTTCCGAAGGGCTATACCGTCGATGAGCTGCCTAAGCAGATCGTAGTAAAACTGAATGAGAATGACGATGGCTTTTTTGAATACAGGTTGTCTGAATCAAACGGCGCTATTTCACTTCGTTCGCGCATCAAAATAAACAGGGCCTTTTTTATGCCTGATGAGTATGAAATGTTGCGTGAGTTTTTTAACCTGGTTGTGAAAAAGCACAGTGAACAGATCGTTTTTAAAAAGAAAAGCTGATGAAAAAAAGACTATTGCTGGTTGCAGGGCTGTTCTTTTCACTGCATTGCAGCTTACGAGCTGGAGATGGCGACTTCGCAGTATCGAAGATCCCGGCTGAGTTGTTAAAATCATCCAATGCAGTTATCAGGTTGCATGAGCAGCACATTGTGTTGAAGCATATGGAAAAGATGATCATAAAGGAACGTATTGTTATTACTGTTTTAAATGAAAAAGGCGATGAATATGCTTATCGGGGTGAAGGCTACGATAAGTTCAATTCCATAGAGTCTATCGAGGGTACGTTATATGATCATCTTGGGAAGAAATTAAAGTCACTTAAGAAAAGTGAAATAAAAGACGTTAGTGTAACTAATGAAAGTTTGGCTATTGACGGGAGGCTTAAAGTTCATAGTTTCTACTACAAGGTGTATCCCTATACAGTAGAATACATGGTAGAAACAGTAAAAAAAGAGACCATGTTCTTTCCCCAGTGGGTACCGGTTCCTGGAGCGTTTGTTGCTGTAGAGCAAAGTTCTATGTCAATAAAAGTACCCAGTGGATATAAGCTCAGGTATAGAACTTTTAACTATAATAAAGAACCGGTGATTACAGATGAAGGTGCCAAAACGCAGATTTATACTTGGGAAATCAAACAATATAAACCTGTAGTTCCTGAAGGTTATGCGCCTGGGTGGAAAGCAATCACCCCTTTTGTCATGACGGCGCCATCTGATTTTATGATTGAAGATTACCAAGGTAAGATGAATAGCTGGAGTGAGTTGGGTTTGTTCCAGGCTTCACTTAATGAGGGCAGGGATGTGTTGCCGGTGGCAATACAGGAAAAGGTGCGGGAACTTGTAAAGGATGTCTCTACAAAAAAGGAGAAGGTTTCACGTTTATACCAGTTCCTACAGGCAAATACAAGGTATATCAGCATTCAATTAGGTGTGGGTGGTTGGCGTCCGTTTGATGCAACTTATGTTGCGACTAAAGGCTACGGCGATTGTAAGGCACTTTCAAATTATATGCACTCGCTGTTAAAGCAGGCCGGAATTTTGTCGTATTATACACTAATCAGGGCAGGCAATGGCGTTGAGGATATTGTCGCTGATTTTCCTGCACGCCAGTTTAATCATGTTATCTTATGTGTTCCAGACGGCAGAGATACCATATGGCTTGAATGCACCAGCCAAACCACTGCAGCCGGGTATATGGGAAAATTTACGGGAAACCGGCATGCTTTGCTGATCACTGAAGAAGGGGGGAAACTGGTAAAAACTCCTGAATATGGGATGGAGGAAAATCTGCAGATACGAAATGTTAAAGCCAAACTCGACGAGCAAGGCACCCTGTCCACCGCCACCAATTCCAGTTATAGCGGCTTGCAGCAAGATGACATACACGGGCTGATCAATGCGCTTTCGAAGGAAAAAGTGAAAGAATACCTCCATGAGCAATTGAATTTTCCAACATATGATATCAACAAGTTCGATTATAGAGAACAAAAGTCTGCTGTACCCGTTATCAGCGAATCCCTGGATATCACGGTCAGTAATTATGCAACCATAACCGGGAAGAGGCTGTTTATTCTACCTAATATTATGACTCGCGCCGGTAGCAAAATGGCGGCGGATTCCACCCGGAAATACGATATACAATTCAACTACGAGTACAGGGATGTCGATACCGTGGAAATTGAACTACCTGCAGGGTACACTCCCGAACAGGTCCCTAAAGATGTTGTAATCAAAAGCCAATTTGGGGCCTACCAGTCGTCCATCAAACTCGATGGTAACAAACTTTACTACTATCGTTCTTATGAACACAAAAGCGGACGTTTCCCCGCAAAACACTATGCCGACCTGGTCGAATTTTCAAATGCGGTGTATAAAGCCGACCGCAACCGGGTGGTGCTGGTAAAGGAAGAAACGGAGAAAAAAGCTTTTTAAATAAATAAAAGTCTATTACTCACGACAGGGAAATTGCTGGTCCACGACGGATTTCATTTCCATGTGAATGCCGGCGCGTTCTTCACCCAACAGGTTTTTTACAAACACCAGGTAGGCATATCCTCTGCAAAAATCGATCATGGGCCAGGTGCCAAATAAACCCGGGCTGGCGAGGGCGGTGGCCTTGCTATCTTTTTCCTCCAACACCCAGCTGCCCAGGGCATAGTTGAAACCTGTAGCGGACTTCGGTGCATATTTGATTTGATCCTGCCGTGTATGGATTTTCATTAACTC
The DNA here is from genome assembly GCA_023424015.1 of Bacteroidota bacterium. Taxonomy (GTDB): domain Bacteria; phylum Bacteroidota; class Bacteroidia; order Chitinophagales; family Chitinophagaceae; genus Terrimonas_B. The sequence goes on from JAFAEM010000016.1 coordinate 173,852, forward strand.
CTCTATAGACGACTCGCTTAAAATTTGCTGGCCGTTAAATTTGCCCTTATTCATAAGCATCACCAGGAACTTCATGTAATCATCTGCTGTGGAAGTTGCGCCCCCCGACGGGTTGATAGGTCCTGCATCGAGGTTTGTAAAACTTGATTTACGCATGCCCATAGGGTTAAACAATTTTTGTTTGATCAGCACATCAAATTTCTTCTTGCCTATTACTTCCAGTACACGGCCGGCAATATTGATCCCCGTGCCACCATACCAAAAGTCGGTCCCAGGATTGGTTCTGATCTCCTTGCGTGCAAATGAATTTACTTCCTCTTCGAGTGAAGAGAACTTAGACCTTTGAACCAGCCTTTTTAAAAGCCTGGCTTCTTCTTCAATTCCCGTGGTGTGAGACAGGCAGTGACGGAGCGTGATATAATTTTTACCATAGCGTTCGAATTCGGGAAGCCAGCGGCTAACCCTGTCGTCGAGTGAAACAAGTCCTTCATCGACAAACCTCATCACCAGGGCCGCAGTCAGCCATTTACTGCAACTGGCAATAGGTGCACTGGTTTTGCTGTTGAAAGTACCCAGCTCCTTTTTATAAACGAGGGTATCATCTTTTTTCCAGATCATCACCACAAAATCATTTCCCAGGATTTTCTTTCTGGCTTCAATTTCGCTGTCCAAAACAGTAAAATCAGATTGCGCGAAGCTGGTCTGCAATATTAGCAGGAAACCGGCCATCAGACTGCTTTTCAGGCAGTTTTGAATTAGTTTGTATGACATTGTTACGGGTGATTTTGGCTTGGATTATGATTTGTGAACCTCTATAAAACTATCGTATTAATTATATGAACTTAGGAAATTTTACCATAAAAGCGGCGGAAGCCTTTCAGCAGGCGCAGCAGCTCGCATTTAATGCGGGCAACCCAAATATTGAGACGGAGCATATCTTAAAAGCGTTGCTGGAACAGCAGGATTCACCCGTTGAATACCTGTTAAAGAAAAATAACGTAACGCTTAACCTGCTTGACACAAAGCTGGATGAAATGATCGCCCGTTTACCAAAGACCTCAGGCGAGCCTGCACAGCAGATCAGCCGGGAGGCAAATAATGTAATCCTGCGTGCTGGTGCAACCCTGAAACAATTTAATGACGAATTTATTACACCCGAACATCTGGTACTGGCTATCGTAGGCGGGAATGACAATACCGCCAAATTGCTGAAAGATGCCGGGCTTACCGAAAAGGGGCTGGTGACCGCAATAAAGGAATTGAGGAAAGGCGAAACGGTTACTTCTCAAACACAGTCGCAGGAATTTAATGCGCTGAACAAATACGCGAAAAACCTGAACGAGATGGCGCGCCAGGGCAAACTTGATCCTGTGATCGGCCGCGACGAGGAGATCCGAAGGACATTGCATATTCTTTCTCGTCGCACCAAGAATAATCCCATCCTGGTAGGTGAACCTGGTGTGGGTAAAACAGCCATCGCCGAGGGTATTGCCCATCGGATCGTAAATGGTGATGTGCCGGAGAACCTGAAATCTAAAACGATCTATGCGCTCGATATGGGATTGCTTATCGCCGGTGCGAAATATAAAGGTGAGTTTGAGGAACGTTTAAAGGCGGTCATTAAAGAAGTGTCGGGCAGTGATGGCGAGATCATCCTTTTTATCGACGAGATCCATACACTGGTAGGTGCTGGTGGGGGCGAAGGAGCTATGGACGCTGCCAACATCCTGAAGCCGGCCCTGGCAAGGGGTGAACTTAGGGCTGTAGGTGCAACGACGCTGAATGAATACCAGAAATTTTTTGAAAAAGACAAAGCGCTCGAAAGACGGTTTCAGAAGATCATGATCGATGAACCCGACCTGGAAGACGCGATCTCGATATTGCGCGGCCTGAAGGATCGCTATGAGACGCACCACCATGTTCGTATCAAAGATGAAGCGATCATTGCAGCGGTAGAATTGTCGAGCCGTTATATAACGGATCGTTTCCTGCCCGACAAGGCCATCGACCTGATCGATGAAAGTGCGGCTAAACTTCGCCTGGAAATGAATTCCATGCCGGAAGAGCTGGACCGCCTGGAAAGGCAGATACGACAGCTGGAGATTGAAAGAGAAGCAATCAAGCGGGAAAATGACGAAGCCAAATTGAAAGAGCTGAATACCAGCATTGCGAACCTGGCTGTGGAACGCGATACTTTCAAGGCTAAGTGGCAGGAAGAAAAGGAGATCGTTGAAAAGGTTCAGGACGCAAAAGCAAAAGTGGAGCAGTTGAAACTGGAAGCCGAGCAGGCCGAACGCAATGGCGACTATGGAAAAGTTGCTGAGATCCGTTATGGCAAAATAAAAGAACAGGAGACTCTCATCAATGAGTATTCGCAACAGCTAAATGCCATCAGTGAGAATACCCGGATCATGAAGGAAGAAGTGGATGCAGAAGATATTGCTGAAAGCATTGCCAAGGCTACCGGTATCCCGGTTGCGAAGATGATGCAGAGCGACAAGGAAAAATTGCTGCACCTTGAAGATCACCTGCATGAAAGGGTGGTGGGACAGGACGAAGCGATCACTGCCGTAGCCGATGCCATTCGCAGAAGCCGGGCCGGGCTGCACGATCCGAGGAAACCGATAGGTTCATTTATATTTCTCGGTACTACAGGTGTGGGTAAGACCGAGCTTGCAAAAGCGTTGGCCGACTACCTGTTCGACGACGAGAGCATGATGACCCGGATCGATATGAGTGAATACCAGGAGAAACATACTGTATCGAGACTGGTCGGTGCGCCTCCGGGATATGTAGGTTACGATGAAGGCGGCCAGCTTACCGAAGCCGTAAGACGAAAACCTTATAGCGTAGTATTGCTCGACGAGATAGAAAAAGCGCACCCTGATGTCTGGAACGTTATGTTGCAGGTATTGGATGATGGTCGATTGACTGATAATAAAGGCAGGACAGTGAATTTCAAAAACACCATCATCATTATGACCAGCAATATTGGAAGTCACCTGATCCAGGATGCTTTCGACAATATTACTGAGGCGGATGTGGAACAGGCAAGCGAAAAGGCAAAAACAGAAGTGATGAATCTGCTCAGGCAGACCATTCGTCCTGAATTTTTGAACAGGGTGGATGAGATTATCATGTTCCAGCCTTTGATGAAAAAGGAAATAAGGTCGATTGTAAATATTCAATTGAACAGTCTCAAAAACCTGTTGGCAGAAAATGGGATCGATATTCAGTTTACCGATTATGCACTTGATTTCCTCGCCGAGCAGGGATTTGATCCGCAGTTTGGTGCGCGACCACTAAAAAGGGTAATACAGAAAGAGATAGTAAACCCAATGAGTAAACGGATACTCGCGGGTGATATCGATAAAAGCCACCCGGTACTGGTAGACGTATTTGATAATACTGTTGTGTTCAGGAACGAAGTTCCACAAGTGGAAAGTAGCGGCAAGGTCAAATGAGCGTGGTGGTAATGGGGGATTAGGAATTTGGGATGTTTGCATTATCTGCTGTCGCAAAGCGACGTAGGTAAGGGTATCCCTGGTTCCTGGTCCCCTTTTCATATTCCACATTTTTGCAGGTTTTACGAGGTAAATTTCTTTTTTCCCGTGACTTTATCATTTTCGTTGTTGCCCGAAAAAGACGGCACACTTTTTTCATTATTTTTACGTTACAGGGAAACAACAGTCTTTATACCTTATCAAAACAAAATTATGAGCTATCCAGTATCTTCCTCCGAAACAACCGGCCGGGCATATACACGCTATCTTCTCCTGAGTTTATTGCTGATACTGATCGTAGCCATCGCGTTTGGTGGGTATAAGATCGTATTCAGTGATTCCACTTCAGGCGCCAATGCCGCCACGCCTTCCGGGATGGTTTCTGCCACCGAAGAAAATAAGCAGGAATCTATGCCTGAACCCCGGATGACCGACGAGGAATACCAGCGTCTGATGACCCATATCGTAAATGGTGATTCTTCGGGTAAATGGCCGGTAAAAACGCCCCTGCCTTTGGAAGGATCCACATTCCCTTCTAAAAGAGTGATCGCATTTTACGGAAATCTTTACTCAAAGCAAATGGGTATCCTGGGTGAACTTCCCCGTAAGGAAATGCTGGCTAAACTACAACAGGAAGTGGCCAACTGGCAGAAAGCAGATTCTGTGTTGGAAGTGATTCCCGCGCTTCATTATATAGCTGTCACCGCACAGGTAGAGCCCGGCAAAGGCAAGAAGTACAGGTTGCGCATGCCTTTTCACCAGATCGATTCTGTACTGAGTATGGCAAAGGAAATAGACGCCCTGGTTTTTGTAGATATCCAGGTTGGCCATAGTACGTTGCAGGAAGAAGTACCACAGCTTGAGAAATATTTGAAAATGCCCAATGTGCACCTCGGCATCGACCCGGAGTTTTCCATGAAAACCGGTCATGCCCCAGGCAAGGTAGTTGGAAGTTTTGACGCGGCTGATATTAACTATACCATGGATTACCTGACCAAGCTGGTCAAGGAAAATAATCTACCGCCCAAGATCCTGGTCGTGCACAGGTTTACACAAAACGGAGTAACAAATTATAAGCAGATCAAGACAAGACCGGAGGTTCAGTTTGTGATGGACATGGATGGTTGGGGGCACCCGCCACTTAAGATCGGCACCTATAAGCATTTTATACACAAGGAGCCGGTTGAATATACAGGTTTCAAGGTGTTTTACAAGAATGACACAAAGAAGAATGGCCGTCTGCTTACTCCTAAAGAGATATTAGCTCTGAAACCGATGCCGGTTTATATTCAATATCAGTAAGGCAGTTTTATTAAGAAATTGAATAGCAGTGTGGGGATTTTTAGTCCCATGCTGCTTTTTTTTGGATACTGGATACTGGATACTGGATGCTGGATCACTACTGTCCGGGGAAATTGAGATGTGAAAAAAGAGTTGGCGTCTGGCTTGGGTTTGCTGATTGAAAATTGGTTTTTTTCGATAGCATGCTCCTATCCCGATTCTTCAAACAGACGCATTTGA
>JAFAEM010000025.1 GCA_023424015.1 Bacteroidota bacterium
CTCACGACTCACGACCCACGACTCACGACTCACGCCCCACGACCCCTATTCCGTCCGTAATGATTCTACCGGGTTGGCAATGGCTGCTTTGATAGCCTGATAACTCACCGTGATCACCGCAATGAGCACCGCCGACGAACCTGCTACAACAAACACCCACCATCCGATATCGATCCGGTAAGCAAAATCCTGCAACCATTTATTCATAGCCCACCAGGCAACCGGGAATGCAACAACAGAAGCAACCAGGACAAGTTTTACAAAATCCTTCGAGAGCATCACTACTACATTACCTACTGAAGCACCGAGAACTTTGCGTACGCCGATTTCCTTGGTTCTCTGTTCGGCCATATAGGTGGCTAGCCCAAACAGGCCCAGGCAGGCGATAAACACAGCAAGCACAGCAAAAGATATGGCCACTTTACCTACCCGTTGTTCAGCCCGGTACATATTGTCGAAGGATTCATCAAGAAACTGGTAACTAAACGGCATACCCGGCGCCATCGATTTCCATTTAGTCTCGATATCTTTTAAAAGGGGTTGTACATTATCCGGAGAAACTTTGAATGTCGTCACCCATTTATTATATCCCAATACAAAGCTCAGCGGCCCGATATTCTGACGCAGCGATTCAAAATTGAAGTTCTTCACCACACCCACGATCGTGTATTCCTTCATGGTTGAACCATTTCCGTCGGGCTGGTATATTTTTTTGCCGATCGGATCAACAAGACCCGCAACTTTTACAGCGGATTCGTTGATGATGATGGCGGTAGAGTCGCTGCCAAAGGAACGGGAGAAATTCCGGCCGTCCGCTATTTCCATTCCCAAAGTAGGTATATAGTCGTAGTCAATATTCCAAACCTGCATGCTAATCCCGTTCTTTCCCGTCATCACGGCGTCGGTTGAAAAAGTGTTATCATTCCGTGATGAATTGCTCACTGGCAGAAATCCGCCGAATGAAGCAGCCTTAACGCCGTTCATGGCCGCTATTTCATTTTTAAAAGCATCCACACTATTTCCGAGTGAACCGGTACCGTTGATCACCAGTACCTGGTCCTTGTTGAAGCCGATCTTTTTATTTTGTATATAATTTAATTGCCGGAAAACGACAATGGTACCGACAATAAGAACAATGGATGTAAAAAACTGGAACACCACCAATCCGCTCCGTAAATAACTTTTTCTGAAACCCTGGTTTATTTTTCCCTTCAATACACTCACAGGCCTGAAAGCAGATAAGAAGAATGCCGGGTAAGTGCCGGCCAGTACGCCCACCAAAAACGGTGTCAATAAAAGAAATATCAAAAATTTCGGAGATAACAGGTCTGTTAGTGTAAGCGATTTTCCTGAAATACCGTTGAAGTAATTGATCGAAAACCCGACAAGGATCAGTGCAAGGATCATCGCGATAAACGCCATCAGGGTAGATTCGGTAAGAAACTGCCTGATCAGCGAGACTTTCTCAGTACCTAATACCTTGCGGATGCCAACTTCCTTGGCCCTGTTGGCCGAACGCGCAGTCGAGAGGTTCATAAAGTTGATACATGCGATCAACAGGATAAAAATCGCTACCGCGGAAAATATGTAAACATACTGGATACTGCTGTTGACACCCAACTCAGGAAACCTGTCTGAACGCAGGTGTATATCCTTGAGTGGCATCAGGGAATAGTCCAGCCGGTTGCCGCTTTTTCTAAACTCTTCCATGGAATTGATCTCCATGAACTGTTTCGCCTGCGGAAGAATGTATTTGTCAACAAGCTGCGGAAAATTCTTTTCAAACTCGCGGGGATCGGTTCCGGGCTTGAGTAATATATACGTTTGGAAATTATGACTAAGGAAATTACCCCAGCCATATTCCACATTATCCATTGAAAAGATAAAATCGAAATTAAAATGCGAAGTGCGGGGAATGTCCTTTATTACAGCGGTGACTTTGTAGAGCGTACTATTATTCTCATTTGTTTCAACCGTCTTACCAATCACATCTGTCGATCCAAAATATTTTTTGGCAGTTGATTCAGTAATGACAACGGTATTTGGCTCATTTAGTGCATTTTTTGTATCACCCACCAATGCTGGAAGGGTAAACACTTCAAACAAGGTGGAATCGGCATGACAGACCCTTGATTCATTGATAAACTCGTTTCCTTTTTTGACCAGTTTAGATCCGCTCGAATTGTAAAACCGTACATACTGCTCCACCTGTGGATAATCTTTTTTCAGCGTAGCGCCCATTACATCACTATTCACGGCAAGTTTTAGGTCCGAGCCACCAAAACGTATGTCGGAATCGACCCGATAAATACGGTCCACCTTCTCATTGTATTTGTCAAAACTCAGCTCATCCGTTACAAATAAGACGATCAAAATAAAACTACCCAGCCCAATGGCAAGCCCCGCTATATTGATCAGGGAAAATGTTTTGTTCCTAAGCAGGTTTCTCCAGGCGATCGTTAAATAACTTTTAAGCATATAATTACTTTTTATTCGGACCTGAGACTTTTAACCGGGTCTGCCACTGCAGCACGTATAGCCTTATAACCCACCGTTAACCAGGCGATCAACATCGAAATAATGATGGCTAGTATAAATACCCATACACCCGGCTCTATACGGTAAGCAAAATCCTGCAACCAGTTTGTCATCATCCAATAAGCCAGTGGTGCAGCTATTAGAAACGATATGGCAATAAGCAGTGAAAACTCTTTGGAGAACAGGTACACAATATTCATCGCCGACGCACCGAGTACTTTGCGGATACCCACTTCCTTTACTTTCTGAACCGCCATAAATGAAACCAGGCCATAGAGGCCCAGGCTGGAAATAAAAATTGCCAGCGCTGCGAATATTTTATACAATAAAGACAGTTGATTTTCCTGCCTGTAAAACCGATTGATATTATCTTCCATAAACGAAGCTGAGTAGGCATACTCAGGGAAATGCCGGTTCCAAACTGATTGAATGGCCTCTTGTGCTTTTGGAATGTTTGAACTACGCAGCTTTACCGAACTCACGACATAGTGCCGGTTACGCTGACCGACCAACAAAGGTTTGACAGTCTCTCTCAGGGAGTTGGTTTTGAAATCCTTTACTACCCCCACTACGGGCTTCCAGCTTCCGCCGCCAATACGAATATCCTTACCGACGGCTTCCCCGGGATTTTTAATCCCCAGTTTCTGCACCAGGGTTTCGTTGATCACCACTTCTTTCATGGTATCACTTTTCTCATATTTCCTGCCGGCCACGAGTTGCAGATCGTACGTTTCGAAATAATCTTCATCTGCGAATTTCATTGTCACCATGAAAGGTTCATCAGACTTATGATTAAAAGCGAAATTGCTGCTCCAGGTATTGTCTGAAGAAGGTACATCACTGCTGAAACTCACGGATTGTACATCCGGTATTTGCAACAGGCTTTGCTTGAAGGATGATAACTGACGTAAGCTCGTACTATCATTATTACCCAAAATCACAAGTACTGCTTCCTTATTAAAACCCAGGTCGGCATTTTTAATAAAATTCATCTGGGTTAAAGCTATGATGGTACCAATGATCAATACCTGGGAAATGGCAAACTGGAGAACGACTAATCCCCTGCGTAAGGAAACGCCGGCTACCGTTGCTGACTGAAGCTTATTCTTTAAAGCCAGCACCGGTTTGAAACCAGAAACGATCAGCGCCGGGTAAAGACCTGATAATATGGTGACCACGACTAATAACCCCAGCAGAAAAAGGAATAATTGCGGATCGAACAAACTTAACTCTTCCTGTATGGAAGCAATATGTTTGACGGAAGGCAGGCACAATGTTGCAATGCCCACCGCAACAATTCCGGACATCAACACCAGCAAAGCCGTCTCACCCATTACCTGCGCAAATAGTTGTTTTCGGTTACCGCCCAGTACTTTTCTTACACCCACTTCCTTTGAACGACCCACAGCCTGCGCTGTAGATAGATTTATAAAGTTGATACAGGCCATTACGATGATGAACAGCCCGATAAGCGTCAAAACCTTTAAAGAAGAACGGTCGGTGACATGGTCGCCAAATATTTCAAACCTGCGATCAAAATGGAGGGCCGAGAGTGGCTGCAGAAAATTTGATTTTTCGGAATTACCGCGCCCTTTGTAATTCTCCCGGGAAAACTTTGCAAGCTGGGTGTTGACTGTCTCGATAGATTTTCCATCGGGCAGTAACACGTAAACCTGGTAATTGCTGGATGTACTATTCCAGTCAGGATAGTAATTGTAATTATAGGAATTATTCCGGAGTGTTTCGATGGATGCCATAACGGCGAGGGGGAAATCTGTATTACCTGGTACATTCTCGAGAACACCTGCCACTTCGAAAGTCAGGATATTATCCAGCTTTAAAAGCTTCCCGGGTGCATTTTCCCAATGGCCAAAATATTTTTCCGCTATTTTCCTGGTAAGAACAATGGTATTGGGTTTGCTGAGCACACCCGGTTCACCACTGAGCCATTTATAAGAAAACACATTGAAAAATTGAGCATCGGAGAAGAAAACACCTGTTTCCTCGATAAACATCTTTTGAGCAGAAGCTTTATCATCCGCCAATACTGTGACCTGGCTCCCGAATGAAGAAAGCAGGCTTCCGAATGTGATATCAGGCATCTGTGTGCGCAATACCTCCAGCGCCGGAACAGGTATACCGGAGTTATAGGTGATCCCGTCAGAAAATTTATCCTGTGTTATCACCCGCCCGATACGTGAATAGGATGGTTGGAACTTATCATAGCTTAGTTCATATCTCACCACCAGGAACAATACGAGGCAGGCCGCGATACCAATCGCCAGGCCTGTAATATTGATCAGCGTGTACCCTTTATGTCGTACCAGGCTGCGACAGGCGGTTTTCAAATAATTAGATATCATGACTGCTGCTTACTTATACCATTATGTTCTCAAGTACTGCCTGGCCATCGAGCATACGTACGATGCGATGGCTATAACGTGCGTCGTGTTCGGAGTGTGTGACCATGATCACCGTGGTACCCTGTTCATTAAGATCTGTGAGCAATTGCATGACCTCGTTTCCATTTGAGGAGTCGAGGTTACCAGTCGGCTCATCAGCCAGGATCAGCTTGGGCCGGTTCACAACCGCACGGGCTACGGCAACCCTTTGTTGCTGACCACCGGAAAGTTGTTGCGGGTAGTGATTTCGGCGGTGCATGATCTGCATTTTATCCAATACCTCTTCCACCCTTTTTTTGCGATCGCCAGATTTTACACCCGTGTAAATAAGTGGCAGCTCTACATTTTCAAAAACGGTAAGCTCGTCGATCAGGTTGAAGCTCTGGAATACAAAACCGATATTCCTCTTACGCAGGTCAGCACGTTTGCGCTCGTTGAACTTCGAAACTTCGATTCCATTGAAAAGAAAACTTCCCGAATCGGGATCATCAAGTAAGCCAACGATATTGAGCAAAGTTGATTTGCCACAGCCGGATGGGCCCATTACTGCAACAAATTCTCCCTCCTTTACTTCGAAAGACAACTTGTTGAGGGCAACTGTTTCCACTTCCTCTGTGCGATAGATCTTTTCCAGGTTAGAAATATTAATCATGGTATTTTATTTAGATAAAAGGTGTACTTGTTAAATGCTGACGAGGTAAAAATTAAAAGGACGGATCGTTGCGACGCGATCTTTCCTGGCTTTGGTGCACTTCTTTTTCTTTTCTTCCTTAGTTGCGGTGCATTTCACCGAATCACCTTTATAGACCTGCTTGGCGGAAGTAATGGTACCGACGCAACAGGCGATCAGCAACATGTAAATAATTTTCTGTTTCATGGCAATTTGGTTTATGGTTTTTGATTCTGGTCGTGGTTATTTCTTTAATACCAGCTCCTGCATGTTCCCATAGTTCTCATAGCTTGATGTCACCACCTTATCACCCGGTTTCAAACCCTCCAGCACTTCGTAGTAGTCAGGGTTGTGACGACCCAGCCGAATATCAACTTTGTAAGCTGTTTTACCGTCATCACTCACTTTGAATATCCAGTTACCACCGGTTTGCTGATAAAACCCGCCCTTAGCTACCTGCACCGCCTGCACTTCGTCGCTAAATGCGAGTCGTATCTGGAGCGTCTGTCCGCGGCGGATCCCCTGTGGTACTTCTCCATCAAATTCCATATCTACCTGGAACCTACCGTTGGTGACCTGCGTATAAACTTTCGTGATCTTTAATTTGTAATCCTTACCGGCCAGTGTAAACCCGCCCAGTAAACCGGTGTATATGCGGGAGATATAATGCTCATCCACATCCACTCTTACTTTAAAACCACTCAACACATCGATCTGACCTAGCCTTTCACCCTTACTTTTCGACTGACCAATCTCCGCATCCAGTGATGTCAGCTGACCATCAACAGGTGCTCTTACAACCAGGTCACCGACCTTTTTACGCATCACTTCCAAAGCATTCTGGGTACGGGCATACGACTGACGAGCCTGTTCCAGTTCCTGCCGAACAGAAAATGAATCCTGTTTTAATACCTGGTCGGCCAGCTTTTTCTTTTCCAATTGGTAATTATAATTGTTTTCGGACTGCTTGAACTCCTGCAGACCGATCACTTTTTCAGCATACAGTTTTTTATTAAGCTGGTATATCCTTTCTGCCTCCTTCAACTGGTTCTCCACATCGGTACCCTGGTTGAGCTTGCCTATGGTATTCTGGCGGGCTGCATTCTGCGAGATCTGCATTTGCGTAAGCAGATTATAAACAGATGTCTCCTGGTTTACCAGGCTCAGCTCAAGATCAGTATTGGACAGCCGAAGAATGGGTTGCCCCTTTTTCATGATCACACCATCGTCTACATATTTTTCTTCAACCCGGCCGCCTTCTACCGCATCGAGGTAGATAGAAGTGATGGGAAGCACTACGCCATTTACCGGGATAGTTTCCTGGAAGGGACCCGATTTCACTTCACTAATGGTGATCCGCTCTACATCAACATTCAGCCGGCTTTTACCTGATGTGAAATAATAACTCGCCGCGGCAAGACTTACAATACCAAAAATGCCGGCGATTGTCAGGACCCTTTTTTTACTCCATTTCTTTTTAGCAATGACTCTATCCACTTTTAAAATGACTTTATTGATTGGTAAAACATATTTTCTTAAACGGCCTCCGATTGATTAGGTTACAATCGTTCACAAATTTCTCCCACTACATGGGCAGTAAAGTGATAAATATGCCAATGCCATTAGGATTTGACTTACAAGCTTTTACATTTTTATAAATCTACGAAGCCGTTCGTTAATGATACACCTGGTGTACGCTTTTGATACAGCGACTTACGGGCGTTTATTGTTAAAAATTTAGTTGCCAGCACTTTGTAATTATGGTATACTTGCAGCAGGGAGAGTTGACGATTAAGGGTTTGCGATACAATTTGAAACAACAATTGAAAACACCCGGTAATTACGAAATAGATCAATACAGTTGATTAATCATACAAGAATGAACATTAAGAACGCTTCGATTTTAATAATAGATGATGACCCAGATGTGCTAACTGCCGTTCGGCTATTGCTAAAAACAGAAGCAAAAACTGTAGTAACGGAAAAAAATCCTGAAAACATACGCTGGCACCTGTCGAAAGATGATTACGACGTGATATTGCTGGACATGAATTTTACCAGTTCCATCAATACTGGCAACGAAGGACTTTTTTGGCTGAAAGAGATCAGGAAGATGCGACCTGAAACTACGGTGATCATGATCACGGCCTATGGTGATATTGACCTTGCGGTCAGATCTTTAAAAGAAGGTGCTTCCGATTTTGTTGTGAAACCCTGGCACAACGAAAAGCTGATGACGACGATCAGGGACCTGCTAAAAAGAAAAAATACGAAGTCAGGTGCCTATGCGCTCTCCAATGTTGATTCCATTGTGGGGAAAGAGTTGCTGGGTGAGTCAGAAGCAATGCAACAGATCTTTTTAAAAATTGAAAAGATCGCGCCCACGGATGCCAATATCCTGATCCTGGGTGAGAATGGTACTGGTAAAGACCTGATCGCAAAAGCGATTCACCAGCAGTCGCTGCGCGCGTCGAATCCCCTGGTAAAAGTAGATGTCGGCGCTCTCACCGAAACACTTTTTGAAAGCGAACTCTTTGGACACAAGAAAGGAGCTTTCACGGATGCAAGGGAAGATCGCATGGGAAGGTTCGAGGCAGCTAATAATGGCACTTTATTCCTGGATGAGATCGGTAATATCCCCTTGCACCTGCAGGCAAAACTGCTGAGCGTTTTACAAAACCGACAAGTGACACGACTGGGCAGTAATGAAGCCACACCGATCGATATACGTTTAATCTGTGCTACCAATGTACCCCTCAGCGAATTGGCCAATGAAACCAGGTTCCGCAAAGACCTGATCTATCGCATCAATACCGTTGAGATCACAGTGCCGCCACTGCGTAAACGTGACAATGATATTATCCTGCTGGCAAGGCACTTCAGTAAACTGTACAGTCGTAAATACATGAAGCCATCGCTGGAACTGGATACACATGCGATGGAAAAGCTGCTGAACTATCATTACCCCGGCAATGTCCGTGAACTGCAATATATCATTGAAAGGGCGGTGATCATGTCGGATGGAGATATCCTCGAAGCGAAGGATCTTCTGTTTTCTCCAATTGAATCTTCCGCAGCAATAGATGATGATTCAGGCGCTACCAAGCTCAGTGATGTGGAAAAAAACACGATACTGCGGGTGATCGAAAAGCACAATGGAAATATCACACGGGCAGCAAAGGAACTGGGACTGACGAGGACGGCGTTGTATCGGAGGTTGAGTAAGTATGATATTTGATACTGGCTTCTTGCTCCCCTCTCCTTGGGAGAGGGGCTGGGGGTGAGGCCGATGCAGGATGGTAATTTTTAATTTATGATGAAAAAAATCGAATGGCGGCTTTTAGTGCGGGTGATGATACTATTTGTCACACTTTGCCTGGCTGCTTTCCTCGTGATGAAAGGTAACTTTGTGTACCTGCTGATCGTGGTGCCTGTGATCATTTATGAATTGGTTGAATTTTACAGGTTTCACCAGAAAGCACACCGTGAGCTGGACCAGTTCGTAGAAGCCGTTCACTATCGTGATTTCTCGCGCTATTTTGATGTGAAGCATGCACCCGCCGATATCCAGCCTTTACGCAAAGGATTCAATGAAATCAATAGCACCTTTAAGGTGATCAGCAAAGAAAAAGAAACCCAGTACCAGTACCTCCAAAAAATACTGGAGTTGGTTGATACGGGCATTTTGTCATACGAAGAACAAAGTGGCGATGTGGTCTGGATGAATGAATCGTTGAAAAAAATGTTGCAGCTCCCCTATCTAAAAACAATCTATTCACTTGGAAAGCGTGACCAGGATCTCTGTGATTCCATCATTTCACTAAATCCTGGTGAGAACAAGGTAGCAACCGCACATCCTGAACGCTCTTCATTCAAGATACTTTTATCCGCCACGGCTTTTCAAACGGAAGGAAAAGTGTACAAACTAATCGCTTTCCAAAACGTGAATGAAGCCCTGGATGAAACCGAATCTAAAGCATGGCAAAAACTGCTGAGTGTACTTACCCATGAGATCATGAACTCCGTAGCACCCATTTCATCACTGGCCGAAACACTAAAGCACAGGCTCCAGAAATCGGTGCCGGTTCTCAATAACGATTCGGGTGCAGTGGATGATTTGGAGATCGGCATCGAAACCATAAAAAGAAGAAGCGAAGGCCTCCTGAAATTTGCGGAAACCTACCGTAGCCTCAACAAGATCACGACTCTCAACCTGAAAAAGGTTTATGTGAGAGATCTGTTTGAAAACCTGCTTCAGCTGATGCAGCCTACCCTGGAACAAAAAAACATCGAAGTGGAAACCATTTTAAAAGATACCGACCTGAGC
>JAFAEM010000005.1 GCA_023424015.1 Bacteroidota bacterium
GTGAATCGTGAGTGGTGAGTCGTGAGTGGTGAGTGGGGGCGGGTGCTTGTGAGTACAGACTTTTATCCGATATCCAAATTCTTTAATTAATAAAATCTACAAGAAATTATCACCTCGAAGTATCCAGCATCCAGTATCCAGTATCAAGCATCCAGCTTCCGGCCGTCTCCCGACTACCGACTACCGACTGCATCACGCTGCGTTATGTTTGGAATGATTCCTCAACAGGTGTTTAAACCGGCTGAATGTTTCGGGTTTGATGTTGAGGTAGCTGGCCAGGTATTTTTGTGGCACCCGCTGCATTAGCTGCGGATTCTTCATGACGAAATTGAGAAACCTTTCTCTTGGCGTCATTTTGATCATTTGCATTTGCCAGCTATCGCTGATGGCCATCATATAGGTCACAACCAGTCGGCCCAGCCTTTCCATTTTTTTCGACTTATTGTAAAGCTCTTCCAGATTTTCGTATTTGATGGAAACAATCACCGAAGGTTCGATCGCTTCGATAAAGTATTCAGAAGGCTGACGACCCAGGAATGATTGCTGGCTCATGATGATCTGGCCCTCAGTGGAGATCTGAGTGTTTATTTCGTGATGCCCTTTCTTATAATATTTACGAACCAGGCCGCGGATAATAAAATTGAAATAATTCTCAACCTCGCCTGCCTTGATGATGTAATCTTTTTTACCAAAACGTCGCACTTTCAGGATAGGTAACAGGTGTTGCTCAAATTCGTCCTCCGAGATGCTGACAAATTTGTTGAGGTAATTAAAAAAAAGCTTGGGTGCATCCATGGTATTAGTGCCTAGAAAAGTTACGTAATTAATTGACCAAAATCAAGGGCTTACACGAAAAATCTTTTTGTTGTCAATTCAATTATCTGACCAATCCCCAGTCAGGCACATGTAATAAATTGTTAGATTTGCCACCCTGCGCATGCCGCAGCACATTGAATATTAACCAAAAAAAGAGATTATGGCCCAAAAGATCAAAGTTGCAAACCCGGTGGTGGAATTGGATGGCGATGAAATGACCCGCATCATCTGGAAGTTTATCAAAGACAAACTGATCCTACCCTACCTGGAGCTGGATATAAAATATTTTGACCTGGGTGTCGAGCATCGCGACCAGACCAATGACCAGGTAACCGTTGATGCCGCCAACGCGATCAAAGAACACGGTGTGGGGATCAAATGTGCCACGATCACACCCGACGAGGCCCGGGTAAAAGAGTTTAACCTGAAGCAAATGTGGAAGAGTCCCAACGGCACCATCCGCAATATCCTGGATGGAACGGTTTTCCGTGAGCCGATCGTGATCAGTAATATCCCCAGGCTGGTGACCAACTGGACAGCTCCGATCATTGTAGGCCGTCATGCGTTTGGCGACCAGTACCGCGCAACGGATACCGTAATTAAGGGTAAAGGAAAACTTACCATGACCTTCACACCCGATGGCGGTGGCGAACCACAGACCTTCGAGGTTTTCAACTTCAAAGGCGACGGTGTAGCCCTGACGATGTACAATACAGATGAAAGCATTAAAGGCTTTGCGAGAAGCTGTTTCAATATGGCGCTTAGCAAGAAATGGCCGCTTTATCTTTCTACAAAAAATACGATCCTGAAAAAATACGATGGCCGTTTTAAAGACATTTTTGAAGAGATCTATCAAAATGAATTCAAGGCTCAATTTGATGCGGCAGGTATAGTATACGAACACCGCCTGATCGATGACATGGTAGCCAGTGCGCTGAAATGGAATGGCAATTTTGTATGGGCCTGCAAAAACTATGATGGCGATGTACAAAGTGATACGGTTGCACAGGGTTTTGGTTCACTGGGACTGATGACCTCCGTATTGATCACCCCTGATGGCAAAACCATGGAGGCGGAAGCTGCCCATGGTACTGTGACCCGCCACTACCGCGACCACCAGGCCGGCAAGCCTACCAGCACTAACCCGATCGCGTCGATCTTCGCGTGGACAAGGGGACTTGCTTTCCGTGGAAAACTCGATGGCAACCAGCCCCTGATCGATTTTTGCCATGCACTTGAAGCTGTCTGTATCGAAACAGTAGAGCAGGGCAAAATGACCAAAGACCTGGCGGTGTGTATTCATGGCAATAAGATAAAACATGGAGAACATTTCCTATATACTGAAGAGTTCCTGGAAGCTATCGATCAAAACCTGAAAGCTAAAGTGCAGAAATAGTTCGTTGTTTGAACTATTATTAACATGATTATTCGTAAAGCAAATTCCGCCGATATCCCTGTCATCAGGGAACTGGCATACAAAATATGGCCTGGTACTTACCAGGCCATTTTAGGAGCGGAGCAGGTTGGTTACATGCTGGACTTATTGTACAGTGAAAAAACCCTGCGTAAACAAATGGAACAGCAGGTAGATTTTATCGTAGTAAGCGATAATGACATTCCGATAGGCTTTGCCTCTTTTTCATTAACTCACACGGGCATTTATAAACTGCATAAAATTTATGTGCTTCAGTCACAACAGGGAAAAGGTGTTGGCCGGATGATGATAGATTATGTAAAACAACACGCCATTTCAGCCGGTGCGAAATTCCTGCAGTTGAACGTCAACCGGCACAACAATGCCAGACAGTTTTATGAAAAATTGGGTTTTGTCGCCATCCGGGAAGAAGACATCGATATCGGCAACGGGTATTTTATGAATGACTATGTGATGCAGATAAAACTGGAGGATTAGCGCTCTATACTCAACTTGGCCGCCATCTCAGCGCTCATACTATCTGAATAAGTGCCATAAGCATTTACGAGTACACCCTTAAGACCATTCTTACTTTCAATACCATACACGACGGCCTCATCGGCAGGATCTGTTATGCCTTCGAAACGGTACACTTCCACAATCTCGAAGTCAGCGGGATCGAACTTATCCTGGTGGCAGACAATACAGTTCTCCGTAAGATTAAAATCCGTGTCAAATCCTCTTTTCTTTAGGCCGTTTACTGCAGCGCTAACTGTGTCATAGACGTACATATCTTATTGTTTTGGAGTAATTACAAAGTTAAGGCACCTATTGTCCATAACACCTGGATAGCAGCTGTATGACCCTGAACTTCTAACATCTTACCTGAAACTAATCCCGTAACTTTGCCGCCGAATTAAAAACAATACAATGTCTACAGCAACTAAATCAATTGATTTTTCTCTGCCTTATAAAGTGGCGGATATTTCCCTGGCTGATTGGGGTCGTAAGGAAATTCGCCTGGCTGAAGCCGAAATGCCCGGCCTGATGTCGATCCGTGCCGAATATGGTCCCTCTCAACCCCTGAAAGGTGCCCGTATCGCAGGATGCCTGCACATGACGATCCAGACAGCGGTCCTGATCGAGACCCTGGTAGCCCTTGGAGCTGAGGTAAAATGGAGCTCCTGCAATATCTTTTCTACCCAGGACCATGCTGCAGCTGCTATCGCCGCTGCCGGTATTGGCGTATTTGCCTGGAAGGGTCAGTCACAGGAAGAAGCTGACTGGTGTATTGAACAAACCCTGTTCTTTGGTGGCAAAGACAAGCCGCTGAATATGATCCTTGATGACGGTGGTGACCTCACCAATATGGTGTTGGATACTTATCCGGAACTCGTACAACATGTGAAAGGTATCTCTGAAGAAACCACAACAGGTGTTCATCGCCTGTACGAAAGAGTGGCGAAAGGCACATTGCCAGTACCCGCTATCAATGTGAATGATTCTGTTACAAAGTCAAAGTTTGATAATAAATACGGCTGCAAGGAATCACTTGTTGACTCCATTCGCCGAGCTACAGACGTAATGCTTGCCGGCAAGATTGCTGTGGTAGGTGGATATGGCGATGTAGGTAAAGGTTCTGCTGCATCCCTGGCTGGAGCCGGTTGCCGTGTTATAGTGACTGAAATAGACCCGATCTGCGCCCTGCAGGCCGCCATGGACGGATTTGAAGTTAAACGAATGATCGATGCGGTGAAAGAAGCAGATATCATTGTGACCGCTTCCGGCTGTCGCGACCTGATCACCGGTGCTCATTTCAAACTGATGAAAGACAAAGCCATTGTTTGTAATATCGGTCACTTCGATATCGAAATAGATATAGCCTGGCTGAACACAAATTATGGTCATACCAAAGACACTATCAAACCACAGGTGGATATTTATAATATCGATGGCAAGGATGTGATCATACTTGCTGAAGGACGCCTGGTAAACCTGGGTTGTGCCACCGGCCACCCCAGCTTTGTGATGAGTAATTCATTTTCAAACCAGACCCTGGCTCAAATAGAACTGTGGACCAACCATAAGAACTACGAGAATAAGGTATATGTGCTGCCGAAGGTGCTCGATGAAAAAGTGGCCCGCCTGCATTTAGCCAAAATTGGCGTGGAACTCGATGAGCTGACCACGGCACAGGCTGAATACTTAGGAATTAAGAAGGAAGGACCGTTTAAGCCGGAACTCTATAGATATTAGTCGGGAGTTGGGAGTACAAAGTTGGGAGTCCGTTTCGTTTGTTGCGAAACGGACTTTTTGTTGGACTTATTCATACAGCCAGATGAGGAATTTGTAATACATAAAACCGTTAAGTATTGATTATCAACACCCTGCCATTTGAGCATGACTTATTTTCAGTAAACTAATTTCTTCTGCACCTCCCTGATTTACACAAGGGTATACATGCCGCGTATATTTCCTAAGAGCAAAACATTATGAGAACCGGGTTTTGCTGAGTAGGTTTGCCCCGGTTGCGATAACAACCTTTCAGTACACTGCATCGGAAAACTGAGAAACCCGAATCACCGTACCCCCTGATGCAAACCGTACTTCATTTTCCAATATTCTATTGTTAAATTCCTTCCAGATCTCCTATGCTGAACTTTTAATCCAAACCTCCGGGTCGGCATTGTTTTACCCTAAAAAAGAAAACGATGTTGAAAAGGAAATTAATTCGTACTGTTCTTTTTGTTAGTGGATTATTAGTCATCCTGGTTGCCGTACATGCTATGGGCCCACAGCCTGGGATGGACGCTTTGCAAACCTCAGAAAATGACACGGCTATTCACTGGCTGAGCCTGGATGAGGTCCAGCTTAAATTTAATGCTGTTCCCCAGGACATAGTTGATGAAGCACCGAAAATTGGACTGCGCAAAGAAGCTTTGAAATTTGCAGATGGCTATCTCGCCAGGAATGGTGAAATGCTGCAAAAGATCAAAGAAAAGCATCCACGTTATTTCCAGATCATGGACTCCGTATTTACGAAGTACAACCTGCCGCTGGAATTAAAACACCTGGCTATTGTTGAGTCGGAATTAAATCCAAGGGCTAAATCCCGTGTAGGCGCCGTTGGCCCCTGGCAACTGATGCCGGCCACCGCCAGGATACTGAAATTAAAAGTTACTGCCCACCAGGATGAGCGTACTCATTTTTACAAAAGCACCGTTGCTGCAGCCAAATACCTGCGCGACCTGCACAGGATATTCGACGACTGGCTGCTGGTGATCGCTGCTTACAACTGTGGCCCGGGGCCGGTACTAAAGGCGATCAAAAAAACGGGCAGCCGTAATTTTTGGAAAATTCAACACCACCTGCCTGCTGAAACAAGAGGCCATGTTAAAAAGTATATCAGCACGCATTATTATTACGAAGGAAAAGGCAGTGTGACCACACTTACCAAGTATGAAGCGGACATGCAGCGCAAAACAATGCTTGCTTTCGCAGAAAAACACAATAAATTAATGCGCGAGAAACAGGCTGCAATACAGGAACAAAACCAGGATCAGAACAATACCAGCGATAGTTCATCGAAAGATGAAAATATCGTTGCCAGGGCAAATCCTATTGAGGGTGTCAAGCCAGAAGAGGACTAATTTGAGGGGATTGGGGCCCGAATCTATCGGGTCCCAATCACTCACCCCCCATCGCCGGGTCGGTGCGGCTCCAGTCGCCAGTTTCGACATGACCGGTAAAACGTTGTTCAAACTGATCATGACCTTTTACCAGCACTGAAAAATCGTACCATCCAAAACTTTTACTGCAATCCAGGCGGATTTTTAATGTATCCCGCCCGGATTTCTTACCGGGCGGATTTTGCCATACTCTTTTACCATAGGCATTGTCCCTTATATCGATATGGTGAGCTGCTCCGGTTATTATTTCCAGTATAATATTTCCTGTAGGTTTTTTTACACCGTGTGATGCACGTTCGTAGTCGAGTGATATGGAAATACGCGGATCGTTTTTATTTCCGCGATAGATTCTTGAAAACCCATTAGGACCATACACTTCGAGGTGATAAGTTCCAGCATGGAATTCATCCAGCTTCCAGGTATCACTGAGTTTATCACCTGCCTTAACCGCATAATTTCGAACCACAACATCATCTTTTTGCCGTGCAAAGACCATGTATGGACAACCAGCTGACTGTTTTCCAAATAATCCGCTACCGGCAGCAAGATCAATTTGAAACGAAGAGCCGTTATCAATTAGCCGGCCGACCGAATATAATTCATAGGGCAATGGACACGCCACACGTGTGCCTTTTTCCTGGCGGGGTGATACATCCAGTTTTTCTCCGCGGTTGACCTGGCTGATCTCTTCAGCGCTGAGCCTTTTATAACCAAAAGGATCACGCTTAAACTGCAAACTGTGTATCGATCCATAGAACGGCTCCCTGGCAAGTGGTTCCGGCAGATTTATTTTTTCACCGTTATAAGGTTTGAATACCGATGTCAGATCACCGCAGACCGTACGTCGCCAGGAGGAAATATTGGACTCTTCGATTTTCTTCCCGGTTTTATGCTGCAGAAATTTTTCCATCAACTGTAAGATGGATGTGTGATCAAAAACCTGCGAGCAAACCGCACCTCCCCTGCTCCAGGGCGAGGCGATCACCAGCGGTACCCGGTAACTCAGGCCTATCGGACTTTCCCTGGCCGATTCGGGTCTTGTTCTTTTTAGATCCTGAGCGAGTTCCACATAATCCGCCGATGTATCAATGCCGGCTGAAACAAGGCCCGTACCAGGCTTTGTCGGATGAGGTGGTACAAATGGTGGCACATGATCGAAGTAGCCGTCATTTTCATCATAACACAATATAAATATGGTCTTCTTCCATACTTCCGGGTTTTTGGTCAGGATATCCAATACCTCCGAAACATACCAGGCGCCATACCAGGGCGAACCGGGATGATCGGAAAAATTGGAAGAACCGATCACCCAGGATATGGCGGGTAACTGGCCCGTATTTACATCTTCGCGAAACTGGTACAGCACATCGCCGGCAGGCACCTGCATCTCATGCTCAGTATCTCCATCCTTATAGCGAAATGTTTCGAGCACTCGGTAATTGGGATCGCCGCTGTTGGTCGAGAATGCTTTATTGTGGAGGTTCTTTTGCTTTTGTGTAAGCTTTTCAAAATTTTCTTTTGACCATTTATGCCTGTCTTCGATCCGCTTTAGTAAAGACTGTTTGCTTTTTAATTCTTTTGCCGTTTGTTCTGCCTCTTCACTGCCCGCCACCGCTTTTGATAATTTTTCTTCCAGTTGTTTTATTTCACCCGGAACGATCGCAGCCATTTTCCCGAGGTAGGCCTGGTGTGTCGGTGAAAACCTGACCTGGTATTGTGAAAACCATTCAATAGGATTATCAGTAAAATTTGCCAACCAGTCATCTTCTTCGCTGGTCAACCCAGATTCAATACTCAGTTCATTCTGATAGATCTTCCAGGAAATATCATTTTCCTCCAGCCGCTCGGGAAAGGTTTTCCAGTCTATTTCCTTCTCATAACCCACATCGCTGTTAGATACATTAGCCTGCGCGTTGACTGACTGGGGTGCGCGGATTGTGCCTGTCCATAGATAAAGCCTGTTGGGTGTGGTACCAGTAAGCGAAGAACAAAAATTCTGGTCGCATACTGTAAAAGCATCTGCCAGCGAATAATAAAATGGAATATCCTCGCGATTGTAGTAACCCAAAGTCAGCGGCACTCTTTCAAAACCTTTATGTCCCGAGGCTTTTGAAAGCAACCATTTATCATACTTTCCATTATTCCGGGCGTCTACCTGGTCGGCCCAGGAATGCGGTAGCGAGCCAAGCCAGGTTGCACGGGTTTCACGCATGTTGAGGCGAAATGGAAGATAGGTATCGCCGATATCATTGGATTGCAGCCAGACTTTATTTTTATTGGGCAATGTAATGGCACGCGGATCATTAAAACCTCTCACGCCCTGCAGACAGCCATAGCTATGGTCAAACGACCTGTTTTCCTGCATCAGCACAACGATGTGCTCTGCATCAAGATATGTACTGCCCGGCGCGGGATCGATCATCAGGGCCCGCTGTACCGAACCGGGTAGTGTACTAAATAAACCAGCGCCGCCTGATAACAAAGCCGCCTTCCTGATAAATTCCCGTCTTGTATCCATATTTCAAATGTAAAGAATACTTGATACTGGATGCTTGATGCTTGATGCTGGATGCTGGATGCTTGATGCTGGATGCTGGATGCTTGATGCTGGATGCCGGATACTGGATGGTGCAATCCAGTATCTAATATCTAGTATCCAGTATCTAGTATCCAGTATCTAGTATCCATCCCCGAACCTGATCAGCAACTTAATCCCATTAAAAAAGTACCAGTCATTCACATTTGGATTGCCACGCTGGTCGCCATCGCCCTGAGAAAAATGGGGTTTACCGCGGTAGGCCATTTCAACCGCTTTGGGTCCGCGGGCCGCAAGCAGTTTTTGGGGATCTACAAATGTGGTGCTCACATCATCGAGGTAGTCGGTGAAAAGAATGCGGTAGCCGATCTCATAGATCATGTCGATACGCGGGCCCAGGTTTACTTTCCAGCCTGCACCAAAGGGTATGCAAAACTGTGTGCGGGAATAGGTTTTTCGTCCAGGGTAATCGGGTAGTCCCTGACCTTCGGTACTCAGCGGCCGCAGGTATGTTTTCTGGTTATTGTTGTCGTACGCATAAGGATCAAAAAGAAAAACACCCACACCCGCGAAAATATAAGGATAACCATAAAAGATCTCGGGCTCCAGCAGGTTGTACTCGGCGCAAAGACTAAACTCGAGCAGGTCGGTTTGAAAACTCAGGTTACGGGCATTGAGATCCGCCTGCTTATTGTGCCGGTCGTCACCAACAACTTTGCCCCACATCACACCAGCACGGAGCAGGACGTTGTTGTCAAAATTATATTTAAGATTGAAGCTCGTGGCTGGCCGCATTGAGCGAAAAGCTGAATGTTTTTTTATCAGGTCACCCTTATAACCTGTAACGCCAAACATCAGCTCTGCTTCAATTTGTCGTTGCGCTGCACTGCTGTATGCTGTAAAAAGGAAAATAACCGCCCAGTATTTCATGAATATCCCACATTTCAATTCTGAAAAAAAAGGGTATTACGGATCCACTCATGCCGCACCTGGCTGGTGCGAGGCAGTCAACTAAAAGTAAGGCTTTTTTCAATTCTGGCACAACTTTTTCAGGCTGATCAAACAAGCCTATTTTTACCGCTTCATTAAAAATTATGGTTAGAAAAATCGGTGTATCGGTCAAAAAGGCTTTTGCCAGTTTAGCACTACTTTCATTCGAATTGCTGGCGGCGCTTGTTCTATTCCTCGCGGCCCTTTTTGTTTTTGCCTGGTTTGTACACCTGATCTTCAATCGTCAAAATGAAAATTTTGATCTGCTGGTTTTCGAGCGTCTTGAATCCGTGGTGAGCCCATCCCTTACACAGTTTATGCTGACCATTACTTCTCTTGGTAACCATAAGTTCCTGATCCCGGCCAACCTGATATTGATCGTTTATTTTTTATTCATCAAAAAACATAAATGGTATTCCATAAAAGTGCCGGTTATCGCGCTTGGCGGTGTGTCGATCATGCTATTGCTAAAGGAATTCTTCAATCGTGAACGCCCCCTGGTACCTCTGCTGGAGCCGGTGGCGGGTCTTAGCTTCCCAAGCGGGCATGCGCTGATGAGTATGTCATTCTATGGTCTCCTGATCATCATTGTTTGGGAGCAGGTAAAGAATAATACCTGGAAATGGGTGCTTACTACCCTGTTACTGTTGTTTATTTTCCTCATCGGGTTTAGCCGCATCTATCTTCGCCTGCACTATTTCAGTGATGTAATGGCTGGCTTTGCGATGGGTATTATCTGGCTTTCACTTTCCATCTGGGTTGTCGGTCGTATCGAGCGCTATAGCCGCAGGAAAATGGATCAGCTGGTCAATGAACAGGTACCTGAATAGCTGCCGGGATGGATTTTCTTTTTATTGTATCTTTCAAAAAACTTTCATGAAAAATCTTTTCTTACTGATCGGTTTGTCGTTATTTTTTGTCTCCTGCACAAACACCTATTATATCGTAAGACATGCTGAAAAAGCCAGTGCCGGCACAAATGGTGGCATGATGAGCAATGACCCGCCCCTGAGTGAAAAAGGTGCAGAAAGGGCCCAGGCCCTCAGGGAAGTCTTAAAAGACAAAAAGATCGGTTATATTTTTTCGACCAATACTATTCGTACAAAAACAACCGCAGAACCCACGCGTGAGTTTTTCGGTCTTTCGATCCAAACTTACTCGCCCATGCCCAGGGATTCATTTATCCTGCAACTAAAATCATTGAAAAAAAATGTTCTGATCGTAGGACATAGCAATACTATTGATGATGTCGTAAACAAATTGAGCGGCACGAAGCATGTACCTGGCGATCTCGATGAATCTGTTTATGATAATTTATATATCCTTCGCAAAAAGGGCAGGACGATGAAGTTTGAAAATAAAAAATACGGTGCCCCCACTCCATAAAAAAGTTAACTGATTGCGATTTTCCTACCCATATAAAAAAATAGCTGTCATCCTTTGTGTAATCACGGTGCTGATGAGCCCGGTACAAGCTTCACCAGGCAATCTACAAAGGGATACAACCCATATTTCAACGCAGGAGCAGGCACTGGCATTTCTCGACAGCCTGCAGCGTCTGGATTCCAGCAAACACTGGCCTAATGTGGATCCCCGCCTGTTTCTCTTCAACCTCAGGGTTTTCGCCACCACCCCACTCCGGTTTTATGAAGGAAAAGGCACTAATTTTTGTGCTTATTCCGCACTAACTTATATCCCTCTCAATCACGACCCACTGGGCTTCGCACGCTTTATGGTTACGCTATATACGAAAGGCAGAGCAAGAATGGGGAAAGTCATGATCAAACCCAGCGCGGCTGTTCGGAAAGAAGCGGGGCTATTGAAGTACAAGGGCGCACTCGATGTAAGTCCTGCCGGCCAGATCTGGTTTCTGAGCCTGGCCGATCATTTCAAAGGCTATCTTAATTTTTTTAACCGGGGTTTTGATAAAGGTGATGAAAACACGCTCTGGGCATCCACCAATTTTGCCAAGTTCAACCGCATGTTGCGCAGGCTGTTTGACCTGAAAGTTCATGCCAAAGGTGCCGATCTTATCCGACCCTGGGTATCGGATATTTATGGTTATTTAACTGACCGCGCATCAAAAGGACCGGTTTTTCTCTATCTCAATAACCGGCTGCTGGTTAAAAAACGCCATGTAGCCACCCGGTTCGGGATACCGACCCATTTTGTATTGCTGCTTGATATCTACAAGTCGGATGATGATAAAATCAATATTGTATACTGGGACTATGGTAAAAAAACCCTGCAGCAGGTAGACGCTTCGCTTCTTCGTAAGATCATTTTTGGCATCACAGACTATACATTTAAAGAATCATGAGATCCAGCCTGTACCATATCATCGTTTTCGCTTTATCAGTCGCCATGTTCTCCTGCTCTTCCTCAAAAAAATTCACAAAGAACTATTATCGCGACAACCAGGCTACGCTTGAATCGATACGTACGAGGTATAAAGCCCTTTTTGATAAAAATCCTTTTTCCCTGGAACTAAAAGATAAACAATTAGATCGTATCGGGCTTGAGATACATACCGATAGTGTGAGATATATTTATACTTTCCGTACTGACGAGCCATACCTGCTGGATACGTTGTACAAATACAATTACGATGTGAAAGCGATCAGCGAACTGATCAACGATATGCAAAGGGCGCATTGCACATGGATCACACACCTGGACTATTATGAAAAAAGAAGAAGAAAATTCCTGGTATTCCTTTCGGTGAGAGATAAGAAACTACACGCATTCCTGCGGCCGGAAAAATATTTTACCCTCGCATTTTTTGATGAGGTTCAGGCCTATGATGAAAAAGGGCGGCTGATGGATAATGAATTTCCCGAGCAGGAAAGAAAGATCAATGGCAGCGTCTTCCGTCGCATCAACGACAAAGTCTTTTTTGCCCTGTCTACTAAATTCAGGTAATTAGGCCTCGAAAGGCCAAATTTTTCGCCCGGGAATATCGGGAAAGCTCAGAGATACCCTGGCCACTTTTTTCTGCACATCTCTCACACAGATATCTCCACCGATATGGCGCGCATGCCGCCCAACAGATAACAGTCCAAACGAGAGCGCATAGCCGTTGTAATTGTTTCGATCAACCACATGCAGTGTGACAACATCACGGAATTTTTCCGCACTGATCGAAATGCAGGTATTTCGGGCATTATTGACTACGGTCGTCAGCAGATCCTGTATCACGGGCATCACCAGTTCCTGATCGGACTGTACCAGGATATCGCCGGGGATTTCGTTCTCGACATGGATCATGTTGCCATCGGTTGGAGAAGGCAGATCGCTGACCAGCTCATTTAAAAGACGTTGCAGGGAAGCGCTGCCCATAGCAGCACCAGTAGGTAAAGCAGTTTTCATTGGATTTGAACAATAAGCCATTGAAATGGATCACCAGTAGATGTTAAAATAAACCGGCAAACAAATAAAGCACAAATCTCCGTACCAGAAAATAGTGAAATCCACCGATCACAAGTCAGACAACTACTACATAAAATGAAAAAACACTTAGTGGTGCTAAGTGTTTGTGAGAACGCGATTATCGTATAAGTGTAGTTAAGCTATTGTCAAGGCAATACTTATTATCTCAAAGCATCATAACGAATCGAACATGCGAGGATATCCACTTAATTCCAAATTACTAACCCGGTAGCTTTCGGATCCCAATTCCCCAAAAATTACAACCTCACCGCGGTCCCCGATGCGATCACCATCAGCATACTTCCGCTGCCGCCGATCGTTTCGAAGTCGAGGTCAACGCCTACCACTGCATTGGCGCCCATGGACTGTGCTTTTTCAGCCAGTTCCCGCAATGCGTCGTCTTTGGCCTGCTCGATCACCCTTTCATAAGTTTTACTCCTGCCGCCAAATACATCGCGAAGACCGCCGAGGAAATCCTTGAAGATGTTTGCGCCGATAATACTTTGTGCATTGATGACGCCAAGGTAGTCGCGTACCGGCCGGCCTTCTACCTGCTGCGTGGTTGTGATGATCATTGTAGTTGTTTTATTTTATCAAAAATATTCTTTAATTCAATATTTTCTTCGACCAGGCTATTCTTCACAGCCTCGCGGATATAAGCGATGCGGTTATCGATATCGGGGTGGCTGGCCAGGAATTCAGGCAGGGCCTGTTCTCCGGCTGCATTTTTCAACCGACTGAATAAGGCAGAAAAACCGGCAGGGTCGATCTTTCTGGCTACCAGGATCGCGAGTCCCTCCATGTCGGCTTCTTTTTCCAGTGATCGGGAGTATTTTAACGATTTGAAGCGCTCGGCCTGGTCGATCAATACCGTAGTGACCGATCCGAAATTGCCCAGCAATAAACCAAGAAAGATCCGCGAACCCAATTGACGGAAGATGGACCTGGTAGCGTGTTTATTATTTACATGTGTGAATTCGTGACTGAGCAGGGCGGCTAATTCGGGGTAAGACTGCAACTGATCCAGCAAACCGGTATACACCACAATATGTCCGCCAGGAAGGGCAAATGCGTTGACGATATCGCTATCCACCACGGTCAGCCGGATATTGTAAGGAGTTTCGATTTTCATGGCCCTGAAAAATTCATTCAGCAGTTCACCCGATCCCCTGTCATCACGCGCCGAGACCAACAACGCGTCATACACGGCGTTTCCAAATTGTTCCTCGGTGGAGATTGATATACTTTTAGACATTCTCTCAGCTGCCCAGGGTACTACCATGAAATAAGTACTGACCAGGATGGCCATCACAGCTACAAAGATCGAAATACCGCGTGCCCAATCCCTGGCTCCCCGTTTTTTATGCCATGGTTTTTGACGCTCCGCTATTGCCTGGCTGATAAATTGCAGCGCGTCTTTTCCTTCAATTAAAAGAACGGCATGTGGTTCTTGAAAATGGACTATACGTGTGGATTGCGTGGCCGGTTCAAATTTGGCTTTTAGCTCATCAAGCGCCCACTTGCGTGTCTCAACCGTCCCATTTTCGAGCCGGTAACCTATCGTAATATCGCTTTCGGTTGCCAGCACCGTTACTTCCCGGGGATCCTCGTGCAACGAAGCTGTCCATATGCCAAACCACGATCTCATAAATATTTGCTTTAGCTTTTACAAACTTAGTTACTCATGTATGATTTACTTCAATTCCCGGATTTTTTCAATTCACTCAATTCCTTGACATTTGCCCTTCAAACAATCATCATGAATACGTTTCGCAACCGTTTTATTAAACCTTTTGTCATACTCGCTGTACTCATTTTGATCTGCCAACCGGTTTTTAGCTGGGGATTACTGGGTCACCGAGTGGTAGGTGAAATTGCACAGTCACATTTGTCTAAAAAGGCAAAAAAAGAGTTGCGTAAACTGATTGGCTCTGAAACCCTGGCCTGGTGGTCCAACTGGCCCGATTTTATCAAGTCCGATTCTACCTGGAATCATGCCTCACCCTGGCATTATGTAGACCTGCCGGGCAATATAGGGAAAGAAGAATTTATCGAAGGGCTCAGGAAATTACCTGGAAAAAATCTGTACACACAGATCCAGGCCATGATGGCTGAACTAAAAGACCGCACCCTGCCGATTGAGCAGAGAAGAAGGGCACTGTATTTCCTGGTACACCTGGTTGGCGACCTCCACCAGCCCCTGCACGTTGGGCGACATGATGATGCCGGTGGCAACCGGATTGTAGTATATTGGTTTGATAAAAAAACAAACCTGCATACACTATGGGACAGCATGCTGATCGAATTTCAACAATACAGCTATACAGAATATGCGAAGCTTCTGAACATTGCCGGCAAGGAACAGGTCAAAGCCTGGCAATCGTCTTCGCTTGAAGACTGGTTTTATGAATCACATGTTGTTTCTGATTCGATCTATGCGGCTACCCCGAATGAATCCAAACTGAGTTACCGCTACAATTACCAGTTTCAGAAAATAATGGAGGAGCAACTGCTTAAAGGAGGCCTGAGATTGGCGACTTTGCTGAACAGGGTGTTTGAATAAAAGGTTGAAGGTTGTTGAATGTAGTCTTGAATAAATGGTTGAAGGTTGTTGAATGTAGTGGAATGTAGTCTTGAATAAAAGGTTGAAGGTTGTTGAATGTAGTGGAATGTAGTTTAATATTGTATCCCCAATTCAACAATCTTCAACAATCTTCAACAATCTTCAACAACCTTCAACAACCTTCAACAACCTTCAACAACTTTCAACAATATTAAACTTGATCGCCAGACCGGGGAACACGGATTATCATGATGGTCATGATTTATTATGATCGGTTCCCGCTTTGCAACAATGTTAAACTATCTTCAACAATTTTCAACAACATTCAACAACATTCAACAACATTCAACAACACTGAACCACTATAGCAAAGCCTTCGCCTCGCTGACCATGCAGGCAGTTAGATCCATCAGGCTCTTTTGCTGCTCGGGTAAGAGGCTCACGATCTGGGATTTTTTATCTGTGCCTGTAAATTCGAAATGAGCGACTTTTTGCGTCGCCAGTTTTTTCAGTACTGTATGTTCTGTTGCATTATTGCGGAAGATAAAGTGAAAATAACCCTCACAATTCATGCTGCCTGTGTTTCGGTAGGTGGTCCTGATCTTACTACCCTCAAAAAATATAAAAACCGTAGAAGCATCAGAGAAACATTTTCCAGGAACAGCAAAAAAGAAGTCGATTTCCTTTTTATCTGCCTCAATGGTGAGCGAGGCACCCTGCAGTGAAATAAATCCCGAGGAAAGCCTGGTTTCCCGGGTATAAGGGTCGGTTTCCCGGCCGATCTTACACTCGGCAACGGAGGCTGTATCCTGTGCCGCTACCACCAGGGGAAGCAGGCAGGCTATTAATATTGTGTATTTCATATTTCAGGTTCGTGCTAAAATAAGATTTTTCTTTTGCCCGATTGGTTGCATTAGTTAATTTGCCAGCTTATATAAAAAAATATCGCTATGGCTAAATCGGCAAAGACCAAAAGCAAGTCTAAAAAATCGATCATCACAGACCAGTCCTTCCAATTTCTGCGTAATTATATCAACAATGCATCACCTGTGGGTTTTGAGACCTGGGGTCAGAAACTTTGGCTGGAATACCTGAAGCCTTACATTGATAGCAGTTTTGTGGACCCCTACGGAACAGCAGTGGGTGTTATCAATCCCGACCATCCCTTTAAAGTTGTGATCGAAGCACATGCCGATGAAATTAGCTGGTTTGTAAACTATGTTACACCAGAAGGCCTGATCTATCTTAAACGCAATGGCGGTGTGGACCACCAGACCGCGCCGGCATCGAGGGTGATCATTCATGGTAAGAAAGGTCCGGTAAAAGCGGTATTTGGCTGGCCTGCTATTCATACGCGTATCGGCGGTGATAATAAAGAAACGCAACCAAAGACAGAGAATCTTTGGCTTGATACTGGTGCGAGGAACCGCAAGGAAGTGGAAGAACTCGGCATACATATCGGCGCCGTAGTGACCTACCAGGATGGTTTTGATGAACTCGCAAATGGCAACTATATCGGCAGGGCTTTCG
Organism: Bacteroidota bacterium; assembly: GCA_023424015.1. Classification (GTDB taxonomy): domain Bacteria; phylum Bacteroidota; class Bacteroidia; order Chitinophagales; family Chitinophagaceae; genus Terrimonas_B. Next base: position 16,968 of record JAFAEM010000005.1, read on the forward strand.
ACAATCGCATCGGTGGCTTTATGATCGCGGAAGTAGCGCGGCTCCTGAAAGAAAATAAAAAGAAACTCCCCTTCGGGCTTTATGTTGTGAATGCTGTCCAGGAAGAGATCGGCTTGCGCGGTGCTGAAATGATCGCCCGCCGGATCAAACCAAATATAGCCATCATCACCGATGTGACACATGATACTACCACGCCAATGATCAACAAAAATATCGAGGGTGATGTGTTGTGTGGCAAAGGACCTTCTCTTTCATATGCTCCTGCGGTTCATAATAAATTGCTGGCCCTGGTAGAAAAAGTAGCAGCCGATAATAAAATAGACGTGCAATGGAGAGCATTGAGCCGCAGTACCGGTACAGATACCGATTCTTTCGCGTATTCCAACGATGGCTGTCCTTCCGTACTGATATCGATCCCTTTGCGCTACATGCATACTACGGTGGAAATGCTGCACCGTGATGATATTGAAAATACAATACGGCTGATGTACGAGACTTTGTTAACTTTAACACCGAAAACAAATCTGAATTACCTGTGATATACACCCAGTTATTATATATTGATCCGGGAAGCGGCAGTTACCTGGTACAGGTAATTGCTGCAGCGCTGTTGGGGGTTGCCTTCTTTTTCAGGAATATCAAGCTATATATCCAGGCTTTTTTTTCGAGACTATTTAAAAAACAAAAGGACAGCTCGTCGCGTTAATGCCAGCCGCATTTCAACAACTCCCTTCATCATACAGGGACGACTCTGGTTTTATTTTTGAAAAAAACCAAACCCTGTACCGGCAGGTCAATCTCAGCTTTAAGGAACATTTTGATCATTTTATAAAAAGCGGGTGCTATGATTATCTCGTGTCACAAGACCTGCTTATTCCGCATACAAACCTGCTGGAGAATCTTACCGGTGACCCGCATCATTACCTGACATTAAAACCCGAGAAACTCCCTTTTATCTCTTATCCTTTTGAATGGAGTTTCGATATGCTGCGCGATGCTGCCCTGCTCACCCTGCGACTGGCGACAGAAGCACTTCGATATGATTTGGTGCTCAGGGATGCCACTCCGTATAATATTCAATGGAGAGTGGGGAAGTTTATTTTTATCGACACGCTTTCGTTTGAAAAATTCAATGAATCTCCCTGGGTCGCTTACAGGCAGTTTTGCGAAACATTCCTCGGGCCGCTTTTGCTGATGCACTATAGCCGGAAACCGCTTCATGCACTGCAACAGGCATGGCCGGATGGTATCCCCCTGGATATCACCCGTTCGATGCTTCCGCTGAAAAGCAGGTTTTCATTTCATACCGGGATCCATATTTACCTGCATGCAAAGATCTCTTCCCGGCAACAGGGAAATAAAAACCCTTCGGGAAAATTTTCCAAAAAAAAATTGCAGAACCTTATTTCCAGCCTGGAAATACTGGTTCGTAAGTTGAAATTGCCGACGCAAAGTTCCACCTGGTCTGACTACTACGATGAAGCTTCTCAGCGTGAAACTTACCTGCATGAAAAGCAAAGGATCATCCGTGACTGGTTAACCGCCTTACAACCAGAAATTAAAACCGGCGCGGATCTCGGGGCCAATGATGGTGTATTCTCAAAACTACTCGCGTCCTTAAACATTCCTGTCATCTCTGCTGACTTTGATCCCTACTGTATAAACCGGCTTTATCAATCTATAAAAGAAACAGGTGAAAAAAATATACAACCACTTATTCTCGATATCGCGAACCCTTCACCTTCCATAGGGGTAAATAATAAGGAAAGAACTGCATTTACTGAAAGGTTGAATGTCGACCTCACCCTGGCACTGGCCCTGGTTCATCACCTTGTGATCGGGAAAAACATCCCTTTCCCGTTGGTGGTTGATTTTTTCAGTAAAATAACCAACTATCTTGTTATAGAGTTTGTACCTGCAGACGATGAAAAAGTGCAATTGATGCTGGCGCAAAAAACACGAAATTTCGATGACTACCGGCAGGAAAATTTTGAGTCAACCTTTCTGCGGCTTTTTACCCTGGAAAAAAAAGAAAAGATCCCGGGTAGCCAGAGGGTTCTCTACCTTTTTAAGAAAAGATAGTTATCTGCGATCAATATGACTAAAGTTGTTTCATTTCCCTGGTTTATTCTTTTACTGCCGTTATTTTATACCTGGCATGTCTATAATGCGCATTTTGGGATTTTTAATATCGGCCTGGTCCTGAAGTTTACTGTTTATTATATACTAATGGCAGCAGGGGTATATGCCCTCGGCTTTCTTATACTCCGAAACCGGGTAAAAGCTGCGGTTTGGACGATCTTTCTCTTACTTATATATTTCTTTTTTGGTGCGTTTCATGACCTGATTAAAAATATAGGCCTTCCACGATTCTTTGTGTCGTATAGCTTCCTGCTTCCACTTGGCCTGGTGGCAGTCGTCTATCTCACTTATCGTTTAAAAAAATCCAATGCCCCCGTAAGACTCAACCGCTTCTTTGTCTATCTCACAGGATTATTGCTATGTATAGAGGTTGGCACATCCCTGTTTTATTTATTTACCAATGAAATAAGGCGTATCGACCCGGCGGGAAATAATGAGCCCTTGAATCCAACCTTAAAAATAAAGGATCAGGGCCAGGCACCCGACATCTATTTCATGGTCTTTGATGAATACACCAGTTCAAAAGCGCTGCAGAAATATTTCGGTTTTGATAACTCGCAGCTCGATTCAAACTTACTGGCGGCTGGATTTTATATTTCGGAAAATTCGCAAAGCAATTACAACGCCACTTCCCTGTCAATTGGATCTACATTTAATCTTCAATATTTCAATCGCGACCTGGAAGGCACTCTCAACAATCCGCATAGCTTATTGCAGGGTGCATATGCCTTTAAACACAGCATACTTCCTTCTTTACTTGAAAAACATGGATACGAAATCGTAAATCATGGACTATGTGATATAAAAAACCACCCAGTCGCTGTAAGGCCGCTGTTTCATGAATACGCCGTGAAAGCCTTGTATTATGAAACCTTATGGGGTAGAATTAATAAAGACATTCTTTGGAACCTTACCGTGCGGTTGCCCTGGTATAAAAAAACCAGGCCCCCTGATATGAAATTTGTTGGAAGAAATCAGAAAAACTTCAGCAACTTCTTAGAAGAATTAAAAACACCAGGCGATAAACCAAAATTTGTGTATGGCCATGTTGCCATTCCTCACCGGCCTGCTTATCTCGATCGCCATGGAAAACCGAGAATGGTTTCAAATGACGACATGAGTGATACCGAACACGATTCCCTGTATATCGATCAGGTGATTTTTGTAAATACCTGGATCGATTCACTCGCGAAAGCGGCGATTGATACAAAGCGGGATCGCCCGCTTGTGCTGATCATGGAAGGAGACCATGGCAACCGTTATGCAGAATGGGGTCGGGCTATTCGCGAAAAACAGTTTATGAACCTGAATACTTATTATTTTTCTGACGGCGATTATTCGCTGTTGTATGACAGTATCAGCCCGGTGAATAGTTTCCGGGTGGTACTGAATAAATACTTTGATGCGGGACTGCCCCTGTTAAAGGATTCGACGATCAGGCTGGCCGACTAAAACTATTTACAGACCCAATGCGATCTCCAGCACCTGGTTCATAGTTTTCACGTAGTGGAATTTGATGCCCTTGATAAAATCGGCTTCGATCTCCTGGACGTCTTTTTCATTCTGCCAGCAGAGTAATATTTCTTTTAAGCCCGCTCTTTTCGCGGCCAGCACTTTCTCCTTGATCCCGCCTACCGGCAATACCTGTCCGCGCAGGGTGATCTCACCGGTCATGGCCAGGAAGGGTTTTACTTTTTTCCCTGTCAGTGCCGATGCGATAGATGTCATCATGGTAACACCTGCACTCGGACCGTCTTTGGGTACCGCTCCTTCAGGCACGTGGATATGAATATTTCTTTTCTCGAAATTCTTCTGCTCGATGCCATATTTTTTCGCGTTGGACTGTAGGTAGGTAAGAGCCGTACTGGCACTTTCCTTCATCACATTGCCGAGATTACCGGTCAATTTCAAATCGCCCTTTCCATCGCTGATCGTTGTTTCAATAAATAATATTTCGCCACCAACATAAGTCCAGGCAAGTCCTACTGCCACACCGGGCATATTGGCTGTCTTATAAATTTCGTTGCTGTACCTGGGCTTGCCGAGGATCTTTTCGAGATCTTCGGCCGTGATCGCAGGCTTTAGCTTACCATTCATGGCCAGCTCCCTTGCCTGGTAGCGCATCAGGGCAGCCAGCTGGCGGTCGAGCTCCCGCACCCCACTTTCGCGGGTATAGTCCTGTATCAGCTTTTCCAGCACTTTATCACTGATCTTGATATTACTGCTCTTTAATCCATGCAGATCCTTTTGTTTGGGCCAGAGATGTCTTTTCGCGATCTCGATCTTTTCTTCGATTGCATAACCACTCAGGTCGATCACTTCGAGACGATCACGGAGCGCGGGCTGGATCGCCTGCATATTGTTTGCCGTAGCAATAAACAACACTTTGCTCAGGTCGTACTCCATCTCAAGATAGTTGTCATAAAAAGTATTATTCTGCTCGGGATCCAATACCTCCAACAATGCACTACTGGGATCGCCACGATGATCGCTGCCCACCTTATCGATCTCATCGAGAATGATCACCGGGTTGGATGATTTCACTTTGCGGAGGGATTGCAGTATACGTCCCGGCATGGCGCCGATATATGTTTTGCGATGGCCACGGATCTCACTTTCATCATGCAGTCCGCCCAGGCTCAGCCTGACATACTTCCTGCCGATCGCGCTCGCGATACTTTTGCCAAGTGAGGTTTTACCGATTCCCGGAGGTCCCACAAAACAAAGGATCGGACTTTTCAGATCGCCTTTCAGTTTCAAAACCGCCAGGTATTCCAAAATCCTTTCCTTGATCTTTTTCATCCCATAGTGATCGTCGTCAAGGGTTTTACCTGCTTTTTTCAGGTCATAATGATCTTCGGTATAGGTTTCCCAGGGCAGGTCGAGCATCAGGTCGAGGTGATTGTACACCACCGAATAATCCGGTGTACTTGGATGCATCCTTTCCAGCCTTTCAATTCCTTTTTTGAAAACCTCTTTTGCAGTAGCGGGCCATTTCATGGCTTCCGCTCTTTTCTGCATTTCCTTTACTTCCTGGGTATTGCTGTCGCCACCCAGTTCGTCTTTGATGCTTTTTAGTTGTTGCTGTAAAAAATACTCACGTTGCTGCTTATCCAGCTCGGTCCTGGTCTTGGTGGTAACCTTATTCTTTAGCTCTGCAAACTGCAGCTCTTTTTGGAGTAGTTGCATGAGCAGGTCGGCGCGGGCGCGGATATTATTCAGCACCAGCAGCTTTTGCTTTTCTTTTATATCGGTGCTGAGGTTGCTCGACACAAAATGGATCAGGAAGGAGGGATTTTCAATATTCCTCAGGATGATCGAAGCTTCGGTCGGCAGGTTGGGTGAAAGCTGGATGATCTCGGTGGCCAGGTCCTTGATATTGGCCACATAAGCCTCAAAATCGGCATCTTTGGGCAGTTCTTCTTCCTCCAGTTTGCGGATGCGGGCCTTGAAATAAGGGTCTTCACCCACGATAGATTCGATCGCAAAGCGGCTTTTGCCCTGGATGATGATGGTGGTGCCGCCGTCGGGCATCCTGATTTGTTTGACGATTTTGGCAACGGTGCCCACTTCCTCCAGGTCGGCAATCGAAGGATCCTCCACATTGCTGTCTTTCTGGGCTACCACACCTATCAATTTGTCAGCTTTATAGGCATCATTCACCGCCTTGATGCTTTTATCACGTCCCACGGTGATGGGCAATACTACACCCGGGAATAAAACCGTGTTCCTCAGCGGTAAAAGGGCTATCTCGCCCGGCACTTCTATACCGTTCAGGTCTTCCTGGTCGCTCTCGTTCAAAGGGATGATTGGCATAAAATCCATCTCATCTTCCGGCCTCAAAAAAAATTTATCAAACATGGTTCTTATCTCCTATAGACATTATGTCACTCCCTTTCAGTTGATTTATGATCTGAACGGGGTGCCCTGTAGGGGTCAAGTTTCATGCCGCCAGAAAAATACTGACAAAGCGCTAAAAAATTGCCCCCCCAAATTGGGAGGGCAATATCTATAAAATAGGTGAAACTCTATAGCGCCAGGCCCAGGGAAACCTGGAAACCCTGGCTTTTCCACTCGTCCCTGCTGCCAATATCGCTGATATCACTCAGCCCGATCACATATCGCCCGGTGATGCGGATAGCGCTGAGCTTGAATTGTACGCCACCAAGCATCGCGAAATCGCCTTTTTTGAAAGCATCCACGCCGTTTTGCAAAAGATTTTTGTCCTGTTTCATCAGGATACTGAATTGCGGACCCGCCTGCAGGGAAAGAAAGTTACCGATCAGTTTATAATTTAACAGTATCGGTACTGAAAGGTAATTGAGCTTTACCTTGGTCTGGTCTGAATTGAAAAAATCTTTGTAGATATGCTTGTAGTTGCTGTCGAGCGTGGTGGAGTACTGGCTGAACAATACTTCGGGTTGCAACCAGAATTTTTCGCCGAGACCAATTTCTGCAAAACCACCGACATGATAGCCATACCTGAACTGATCTTTAAATGAGAGCCCGTCTACTTTTGTAATATTCGAGCCACCTTTGATACCAATGTGAAACTGCGCCATCGCAGCGGATGACATCACCAGCGCTGCAAGCAGCGGGAGAAAAAACTTCGCTTTCATTGTTAATTGTTTTAATGATTTCTATAAGGGTGCAGGGATATGGATCGATGATTACCTTCTTTTTCTGAAACAGGTTTTTAAAAAATATATTGTCGTACAGTTGTGAAGGTTATCAAAAAAACATAGTCCCCTGCTGTGACAAGGAAAGACTTTGCGGCGTTTAAACTTTTTATGTTAAACCTTTTTAAAGTTTCAACATACCGGTAGTCCTGTTATCATCATCATGACAACTCATTTGCTCTGCTCCCCTATCAGGATAAAGTGGATACCCGTTAAATAAAAGCTAAGGTGTTTTCTGCAATTTGAAGATCACTTATAAGATAATCCCTGCGGCTATGGAAAACAGGGCGGCCATGTCTTCTGCCGGGAAATAGTAGTCGAGTATGAACTGCGGCTGTATGAAGAATTTGCCAAAATTATATTCGGGTCGCAGGTACATGGTCAGGGACAATGGCTGGAATTTTAATCTTTCATCCACGCTGATATCACCGCTGTTGTACAATTGGAAATTCTCTCGTCGCAGATTTCCCGGGAGATTGCTGCTGGTGCGATTAAATCCAAATTGCTGCGTGCCGGCAGAGAATGAAAACTGTGGAGTGAATTTTAAATAGCTTTTAGGACCGCCCACATGCATCCAGTAAAAACTATGGCGTACCGATGCAGACAAACTAAAATCGGAAATATTTTCACGGATGGTGCTGTTTACAACACGACCCCTGCGCAACCTCAATAAGCGTATAAATCTTTCTCTTTTTCTGTATTCGGTACGGCTACCCCAGCCATAGCTTGCCGATATCCCCGGTTGCAGCCATGACTTCCGCCAGGTAAAGTAAGCGTTAACCTCATTTTGCAAAGGCGACAAATAAAAAGGCAGGGATTCTTTTGTAAAATAGCGGGTATAGGAAACGCCCCCGATCCAATCCATATTTTGAATAAAATCAAATGAAGGGGTTACCGAATACTGGTAAAGATTCAACTGGTCGCCGTCATCGGTTATATTGCCGGAAATAGTGATCCCCGGGCCCGACTTATGGTAGTATCCCAATGTCGGGGAATAAACATTTGCCTTTCTCGTTTTTAATTCGGTATTCCCATTGTTCACGAAATTGAAATATCCTCTTCCGGCTGATACGCTGGCCATGAAATAACTCCGGGGCGCCAGCAGGGAGTCCAGAAAAAGTTCCAGTTCGTCCATCAGCTCTTCATAATTTATGCTGGTATCTATCAGCCAGTCCTGCTGCACCGGCACGGTATCCGGAGGATCTTGCTGCGACTGCCCGACGAATGCGAGAAGAACAAAGACGATGATGAAAAGGCTGTTTCTGATCATGCTTGGAAAACTTCAAAATGTTAAAGCTGTGACAGGAGCTGGGGGTTTGGGTTTAATTTGGAATAGTTTAAGGTAGTTGAATGTGGTGGAATGTAGTTTAATTTGGAATAGTTTAAGGTAGTTGAATGTGGTGGAATGTAGCTTAATTTGGAATAGTTTAAGGTAGTTGAATGTGGTGGAATGTAGTTTAACATTGTATCACAACATTCAACAATCTTCAACAACATTCAACAATCTTCAACAACATTCAACAACATTCAACCAGATCCCTTCTCAGCTCAACTCCAACACCGTTATCTCAGGCAGTATCCCCACCCGGCCCGGGTAGCCTATAAATCCATAGCCCCGGTTCACATAAAGCTTCTGTGATTCTTTTTCATACAGCCCTGCCCATTGCTGGTACACGTACTGCACCGGGCTCCACTTAAACCCCGGCAGTTCCACGCCAAATTGCATGCCATGGGTATGTCCCGAAAGCATCAGGTCGATATCGGCATACTTTGGCCTGATCTCGCCATCCCAGTGTGAAGGGTCATGGCTCATCAATATTTTAAAAGGATACTCTCCGGCGCCATGGTAGGCTTTTTCCATATTGCCATATTTTGGAAAACGGGCTTTAGCGCTCCAGTTCTCCACACCCAGCAGGGCGATCTTCTCCCCGTTTTTCTCAAAAACCACGTGTTCATTCATCAGCAGTTTCCATCCCATATCGGCCTGGATCTGTTTGAGCTTATCGAGGTTAGCCCTTTTTTCATCCTCGCTTTCCCATGTTACGTAGTCGCCGTAGTCGTGGTTGCCCAGGGTAGAGTACACACCCATGGGTGCATTCAGTCTGCCGAACACATCGGCCAAACCTTCCATCTCATGCGCCGTGTTATTCACCAGGTCGCCGGTAAACAGAATGAGGTCGGGTTTCTCATTTAATATTTTCTGTATGCCTTTTTCCACCGCCTTCTTATCCATCAGGCTGCCCGAGTGTATATCGGAAATGTGAACGATCTTCAATCCTTTAAATGCAGCGGGCAGGTTGCTAAAAGAAAGCGCGATCCTCTTTACCTGGTAATGGTATTTATTACCAAATCCATTCACTAGTGTGGCAAATATGCCGCTGCCCGCGATCATACCCACCCAGCTTAAAAAAACCGAACGGCTTATTTTTTCATCACCCGGGCTATTGGTGGCGGTGTTTGAGTATCCAAATTTTCCTATGCCCCACTGCACTACTCTCCTGATATCATCGATAAACAGGAAAAGGGCGGCAATGAATTTAGCAAAGAACAGGCCCATGACGATGGCAAAAAGCGTGGTCCTTAAAATTTTTGCCTGGTGTGCAAAATGCAGGTATGGCAGCACCAGCAAGATAACCAGGGCGGCTACGGATATGGTCCAGTAAACGGCGTATATGATCGTCCTTGTGCGGCTGCCCGCCGGGTAGGCGATTATTTTAACCGCCTGGAACACATAAATATCCAGGATGATCATCAGGCCGATCAATATCCACCAGGCAGGAGAATTTCGCATCTAATTGTTTTGAGACGCAAAGATAACGAGGCTGCCTCAAAAGTATTTTTTGCCGGTCCAATCCCTTTTGAAACTGTGAAGTATGACGGATTTGATAATAATGATGATACGCTCAAAGACGCAGGCCATTTGTATATGCTGCACAATATTTCTACCAGCCATTTTTCTTGAAAAAAAAGATGTGATTTTTAAAAAGATTATAGTGTAAACACTTATTGTCTAACTAAAATATATAAGCGAACTTGTTGTATGAACCTGATCATTATTTTCAAAACCCGGTAGTTGCATATTTAACTACTCCCAAATTGCTGCACTATGAGAAAACTGCTTTTTGTCATTGCCATACTAAGCTGCTTTTGTTTTACCGAGTGCAAAAAAAACATAGCCCGCCTTCCGACAACCCTTACGGCCTGCATAATGCCACACAGGAAATGAAAAATATCTTTGTCTGCATAGGTCAAGATTAATTATTTAAGGATCTAAACTTAGCTTATAATTAGCGGCACTGCAACGCAAGTCAAAGTAATGATGTCAGTATAGTAATAAAAGACATTGCCTTACATAAGAATTACAATTCGAAAGTAAATAACTAATTATGAAAAGAATCTTTTACGCTCTTGCTCTTTTCAGCTGCTTTGGCCTTTTTTCCTGCAAAAAAAATAATAGCGAAAGAGATTGTACACAGGTTGCAATAGTTCCTTACCAGCCATTTAGAGATCCGGTATGGCATCCCAACGGGCAATTATTGGGATTTAATCACACGCCGCAAACTGGAATTTTCCCTATGGACAGTCCACCCTGTGAGTGGTATATGAATGCTGTAAACCGCGATTCTACCGGCTTCTATTTGATGAATAAGGATGGTACCGGTTTCAAACGAGTAACAAATTATTACCTGTATTATCCTTCCTGGTCGCCGGATGGTAGCTGGCTGGCATTTTGCGCTCCGCCGCATATTTATAAAATGCGGTTTGACGGGGTAAATTTTGACACTGCTAATATTGTACAGCTTACTGCTACCGGTGCTAATTTTCACCCAAGCTGGACTCCAGAGGGAGATACCATTTATTATGACTCAAATGTGGATACAAACGGCCAGGGGTATTATGTATGGAAAATGGCAGCCGACGGAACAGGGTACACAGGGATGGAAGGAACGGGGAGGCAACCTTTTGCAGGGTCAGACAACAGGGTATATTACATTGGACTATACAATGAAATATTCTCTATGAAAAAAGACGGAACAGATAAAAGGCAGGAAACGTTTAATGGAAAAAGCAGTAAACGCTATCCTATGTACTACAATGGCGAAGTATTTTTTTGGGATGCCCGCCTTTTTTCAAGTCCAACAACAATGTATTCTCCAAAACAACTTACAAATTTTGCCGGAGAAAGCTATACAATCTCGATAAACGGAGAAGTTGTTTATTTAACTATGGAGTTCTCAATTACCGACAAACGGTTTGGCACATTGTGGATAATGAATGCTGATGGCAGCAATAAGCGACAGCTTACATTTAATAACTTTTAAAATTAAAGCCACATACACCAAATGATCCTATTTGCACTTCGGGTACAATTACAGCCAATAATCCAAATTGCTTACCTGTTACCTGGGAAGTTGTTTCCGGTCCTGCCACAATCACTAATGGTCAAGGAACAAGTACAGCTACGATAGAGAGAAGCGGAAATCCCTTTGGAAGCATTTTACTAAAAGCTACAGCTGGAGGTTATACTGACGAAAAAAATTTTATAGTTGGCTTCCCTCCATTTATCGGCCCTACCGGTGCCGATACGGCCTGGCCTAATAGCAACTATTACTACTATGCCCACCTGCCACTGGGCTACCCACCCGTTTCTGATTACTACTGGGAGCTGCCTTCCGGCTGGACCATCTTATCAGGACAGGGCACCAATACCTTATATGTGCCTACCGGGACAACTGGTGGCGCGGTGGAAGTGGATGTAACGGCCTGCGGCATTACAAGACCAGCCTATAAATATGTGGAAATCGGCAGTGGCTCCTGGTGACCCGACGGCGGAGGCGGTGATGTGTATATGTGGCAAAGCACCCGGCTTTCTCCCAACCCCGCAGATCATTTCGTAACCATTTCAATGGGGAATAATAACAGTATAAAAACGGGCAAAGAAGCTAATACATTTTTTAACTCCGTTACAATCTATGATATAAATGGCGCGGTAAAAAAACGCCTGCAATATAAGGCTGGTACCCGGCAGGCACGGATAAATACAAGCGAGTTGCGCCCCGGCGCCTATATCGTTGAAGTCAGCGATGGCAGGAGGGTGGAAAGGCAACAGCTGATCATTCAAAAATAAACGACTGCTCTTGCAGCTCATAACACCAAAAGCCCGGCCGTACAGCCGGGCTTTTGACTATTCTTTCACCGAAGACTTATTTTTGCCCGGTACACTGCTGAAAATGGGCAAAACTTAATTTTGCCGATTTAAGGATTGAGGACAATTTTACCACAAACCAGCCTGGTTATATTATATTTTTTTTAAATAAACCGCAGGAGACCGCGATGGCAAGAATCATAGGTGTAGCAAATCAAAAAGGAGGCGTGGGCAAAACCACGACCGCCATCAACCTGGCGGCCAGCTTTGCCGTACTCGAATTCAAGACCTTACTGGTTGACGGCGATCCGCAGGCCAACAGCACCACCGGCGTGGGGTTCGACCTTCATAATATTACACAAAGCCTTTATGATTGCATGGTCAACCAGGCCAATGCCCGCGACGTGATCCTGAAAAGCGATATCCCCAACCTCGACCTGCTTCCCTCCCATATCGACCTGGTAGGCGCCGAAATTGAAATGATCAATTACCCAAACCGGGAAATGGTGATGAAAAACCTGCTGGAATCGGTGCGCGGTGATTACGATTTTATCATCATCGACTGCTCACCTTCCCTGGGCCTGATCACTGTGAATGCCCTCACTGCTTCCGATTCGGTGGTAGTGCCGGTACAATGCGAATTTTTTGCCCTGGAAGGCCTGGGCAAATTATTGAATACCATCAAGATCGTGCAAAGCAGGCTGAACACCGCGCTGGTGATCGAAGGAATCCTGATGACCATGTACGACGGTCGCCTCCGCCTCTGCAACCAGGTGGTAAGTGAAGTAAGAAGGCATTTCGAGGATATGGTATTTAGCACCATCATCCATCGCAATGCCCGTCTGGCCGAAGCACCCAGTGTGGGCAAACCGGTTATCCTCTACGATGCCAACAGCAAGGGATCGATGAATTACCTGAACCTGGCCAAGGAGATTTTGCAGAAGAATGATATGACGAAGATTAAGAATGAGGAGAGGATATTGAGTTTGTAGGCGGATACTGGATGCTAGATGCTGGATACTTGATACTGGATACTGGAAATTTAGAATAAGAATGACGAACCCAAAACAAAATAAAGAAGCATTAGGTAAGGGGATACGTTCCCTGCTGCAGGGAATAGATAGTGACCTGAAGACCGGTGCGGGGGCGCTGAAGCCCGCGGTGGTGGAAAATGTAACGGGGATAAACCGCATCCCTGTGGACCAGGTAGAACCCAATCCCAAACAACCCAGGCGTGATTTTGATGAACAGGCATTGAAAGAGCTGGCCGAGTCCATCAAACTGCACGATATCATACAGCCCATCACGGTTTCAAAACTTCCTTCGGGCAAATACCGCCTGATCTCGGGTGAACGCCGCTGGAGGGCAACTAAAATGGCGGGATTAAAAGATATTCCCGCTTACCTGCGCCAGGCCAATGATACCGAATTGCTGGAGCTTGCCCTGCTCGAAAACCTGCAACGCGAAGACCTGAATGCCATGGAAGTGGCACTTAGCTATAAACGCATGATGGAAGAGCTCGACTACACGCAGGAGCAGGTAGCGGAGCGCATGGGCAAGGATCGTAGCACCGTGGCCAACTTTATTCGCCTTTTGAAACTGCCCCCGGACATCCAGCTCGCGGTACGCAACGGCCAGCTTAGCATGGGTCACGCCCGGGCACTGATCAATGTGGACACCGTCGACAAACAACTCTATATCTACAAAGAGATCAAAGAAAAAGGTTTGTCGGTGAGGCAGACCGAAGAGCTGGTACGCAATCTCTACAAACAAAATGGCGCTGTTAAAAAAGCTTCAAAAAGCGGGCTGGCTCCTGCCTATCAGAAAATAGAGGATAACTTAGCTTCTTATTTCAGCACAAGGGTAAAATTGAAACACAGCCGCAATGGCAACGGGCAGATCATCATCGAGTATTATTCGCAGGAAGAGCTGAACAAGATACTGGAACAGATGGATGTAAGGGTCAGCTAACCGGGTGCCGGAACTGAACTATTATGAAGCAAGGATCTAATCACATGATGCAAATGCCCCGGAATCGCCAGAATGGTATGGATTATGAGGCCGGTTGTACAGACCGGGCCGGGTCATATACAAACCATCCTGCAGCCAGCATCATGAAATTCCTTCTTTCCATAAAAACATTTTTTCTTTTCCTCTGCATTTCTGTTGTAGCCATGCATGCCACTGCGCAGGAAGAAGAAGTGCTGCGCTCCGCTGACTCGCTCAAAACCGTTACTGTAGACATCGATTCCTCTGCGCCGGAGGGGAAAAAAATAAAAAAGGTCAATGTGTATGATCCGCGAAAAGCGGCTATCCGGTCGGCAATTTTACCTGGCTGGGGACAGGTGTATAATCGGAAATACTGGAAGGTGCCGATCGTATATGGTGCACTGGGTACTTCGGCTTATGTATTCTTTTTTAACCTTAATACTTATAAGGATACCAGGTTTGCTTACCGCGTAAAATACAATATGCGGGTAAATGGAACGGATTCCACTAACTATGACAGGATACCTGACTATTTAAAACCCATTTCGGAAGGGTCGTTACGTTCCTACCGCGACAGCTATCGACGCGATATCGATTACTCGGTGATCTTTTTTATCCTGCTCTGGGGACTGAATGTTGTAGATGCGGCCGTTGATTCGCATCTCAAGAGTTTTGATGTAAGCCCCGATCTTAGTTTCCGTCTCAAGCCGGGTCATAGCCAGATGGCGGGTACTACCGGTCTTAGTTTTGTGGTGCATATTGGTAAGCAAAAAAATACGGCGCTTCTTCCTTCCAGGTTCTGATACCCTCTCTTCTCTCTGCATTTAGCTTCTTAGCGTTGAGCTGTAAACGTCCACAACACCTGTCATTTATTCCTATCTTCACGACATTAACCAGAATCAATCTTTGTATGAAAATCGCCCTGATCGGCTATGGCAAAATGGGCAAAGCCATTGAAGAAATCGCCCTTGAACGAAATCACCAGGTAGTACTGAAGATCAATGATGAAAATCTTGATGCCTTCACAGAAAACAACCTGGGAGTTGCAGATGTGGCCATTGAATTTACCGGCCCGCACAGTGCATACGACAACCTGCAAAAATTGATCAGTTTCGGCAAGCCTGTTGTATGCGGTTCCACCGGCTGGACCGATAAACTTCCGGAGATAATCGCCCTTTGCCGCGAAAAAGACGGCAGTTTTTTATATGCCAGCAATTTCAGTGTGGGTGTCAACCTGTTTTTTGAATTGAATAAAAAACTGGCCAGTCTTATGGCCGCCTATCCGGAATACGAAGTGAGTCTCGAAGAGATCCATCATACACAAAAAAAGGATGCACCCAGTGGAACAGCTATCACTTTAGCAGAGCAGGTGCTGGAGAAAATAAGCCGTAAGACTGGTTGGGTAAATGAACAGACAACTGATACGTCGCAACTTTCCATCATCAGCAAAAGAGAAGATCCGGCGCCCGGCACACATGTCGTCAAATACAGTTCGCCCATTGATGATATCGAGATCATTCATACGGCCCACAACCGTAAAGGCTTTGCGCTGGGAGCAGTGTTGGCTGCAGAATACATCTTTAATAAAAAAGGAATTTTTGACATGAAACAAGTTCTGGGAATTTAAAAGCAATTTTCCACCGGAATATTTCAACAATATAAGCTCCCCTACTTATTTTGAGACAGATGAAGGCATTGAGCAAACCGACAATCGCAAACTTATTATATTTCCTTCTCTGGCTGCCCGGCACTACCAGTTCACAAACCGGTTCTCTTGATTCTTTGTCTGCGCTTGCTGCGAGGGCCGATGGCCGGGACCAGGTGGAGTTGTATGTCAAAATAGCCAGCCTCAACCGGAATTCCAATCCCGACACCGCCTTGTTTTTTGCAAGCAAAGCATATGAAGCCGCTGAACATTCGAATGAGGAATACCCAAAAATCATTGCCTATAATACGATGGGCAGTGTACTGCATGTGCGCGGTAGTTATAACCTGGCTGGAAAATATTACCGCCAGGCTATCGAACTGGCCCAGCAGGAAAAAAATGACAGCCTGCTGGCCGCTGCCTACAACGGACTTGGCGCTACACTCTGGCAAACAGGTAAACATGCCGAGGCGCTGGAACATCACTATAAATCTTTACGCCTTCGCGAACTGCTGAATGATACCCGTGGCATTATCGTTGCCAAAAATAGTATCGGCATGGTCTACCAGTCGCAGGAAAAACTGCCTATTGCTGAAAAATATGTGAGGGAAGCGCTCGCGCTATTGAGTAGTTACAATGATCCCGGTCTGAAGATCACCACCCTGCACACACTTGCCAATATTTACGGCATGCAGGGCAAGATCAGCGAAGCCTTTGCGATCGACCAGGAAGGTTTGCAGATCGCTACGGAAACAAATAACGAGCTGGCCAAGTCGCTATTCTACGACAATATGGGAAATTGTTATCTCTATGGCAGCCCACCCGACTATGCCAAAGCCATTGAGTATTTCACCCGCACCCTCGGCATCGATTCCGCATTTGATAATAAAAAACAAATGAGTGATAGCTATGTGAACCTGGGAAATGTTTTTTTCCAGCAGCAAAAATATGCGCAGGCCATCCCCTACCTGCAGCGAAGCATAACGCTGGCGAGCGAATCGGGATATGTACAGGGAAAATTAAAAGCGCTGCAGATGTTGTCGACAGCGTACCGGCAATCGGGCCGCGAAAACGAAGCATACACCACGCTGAAAGATGCCATGCGTGTGAAAGACAGCCTGGTCAACATGAGCAGTGAACACCGGATCGCGGAAATGCAAACAGTTTATGAAACGGAGAAAAAGCAACAACAGATCATCCTGCAGGAAGCGGAGCTGAGTAAAAAGAATTATATCATTGCCGCCACGATCGTAGTGGCGCTGCTATTGGGATTGCTGGGTATTTCGGGATGGCTTCGTTTTAGGCTCAAACAAAAAGCCCGATTGCAAAATGAGATCTTAAAACAACAGCAGCTGGCGACGATGGCGGTACTGAAAGCTGAAGAAGACGAACGGCAGCGCATCGCCCGCGATCTGCATGACGGCGTAGGTCAGCTGATGAGCGCGACTAAAATGAATCTTTCTTCCTTTGAAACGGATCTGGCGTTTCAGAATACCGAACAAAAAAAATCTTTCGATAAGATCATTAGCCTGGTTGATGATAGTTGCCGGGAGATACGCAGTGTGTCGCACAATATGATGCCAATATCACTGATAAAAAACAGTCTTGGCGCCGCGCTGCGCGATTTTATAGAGAAGTTGGATAAAAAATCGCTGGAACTGGACCTGTATACCGAAGGCCTGGATGAAAGATCTGATCCTAACACGGAAGCGGTACTCTACCGTGTGATCCAGGAATGTGTCAACAATGTGATCAGACATGCAGGGGCTACCAAACTGGATATTTCCGTCGTAAAGGAAAAAGATGGGATCAGTGCTACGATTGAAGATAATGGAAAGGGATTTGATACATCGCAGGCAGCGGCATTTGAAGGCATGGGTTTTAAAAATATTCGCACCCGTATGGAATACCTGAAAGGCACGGTAGATTTTGATTCGGCGCCTGGTCGTGGCACGGTCGTGGCACTATTTGTGCCATTGGCTGAAGGGGAATAAATGACAGCATGAATGGAAACAAGATCATATTGGCTTTAGTAGACGATCACCAAATCGTTATTGATGGATTGATGTCCTTACTAAAGGGCGATGAGCGGTTCGAACTCGCGTTCGCTACCACTAATCCTTCGGAAGTAATGCAAAGTTTGGAAAAACAACCGGTCGATATCCTGCTGACCGATATCATGATGCCAGGCCTGCCGGGAAATGAACTGGCAAAGAGAGTGAAAGAAAAATTTCCCCGCACCAGGATACTTGCTTTATCAATGAGTGGAAGCAGTGAACTGGTAAATGAAATGATCGTGGAAGCGAATGTCTCGGGGTATGTTTTAAAGAATATCGGCCGGCAGGAGCTTATTACGGCGCTGGAAAAAATCGCAAGAGGCGGTATCTATTTCAGTGATGATGTAGTGAAGGAACTGATCCATGCAGAGTCGATAAAAAAAGAAACGGAAGAAGCCCGGCTCACCGCGAGAGAATTGGAGATCATCAGGCTGATCGAAAAAGAATTGAATAATAAACAGATCGCGGAAACGCTTTTCATAAGTGAGAGAACCGTGGAAACACATAGAAAAAATATTTTCCGGAAAACAAATACCAGCAGCGTGATCGGGCTGGTGAAATACGCGTACGAGCATAAGCTGGTATGATTTCTAGTGTTAAGTCAACCATATTTTGACGGTTCCTCTTGTTTTAGCCGCGAGCTGCGAGCTGCGAGCTGTGAGCCGTGGATCAGGGCCGCAAATTTCGTCGTCAAACGATCGGTCTCGAAGCTCGTAGCTCATCGCTCGTAGCTTTTTGAAGCAGCATTTTAACCTTCACACGACACCAGTATATTTTTAAATCATCGTTTATTCATGTGCTCAGTGATCCCAATATCTGCCTCAAATCCTTTTACAATGCACATTTATCCCGCGTTGGAGACGTTTGTAAAAAATCAGGTGCGGATTCTTTTTTTCTGTTTAGTTTGCTAAAAAACCAGCTGTATGAAAAGAATAAGTATACTAATGGCCATTGGCCTTTGTTTTTACCTGCCTGTTCATTCACAGATCCCCCTCACAACAGCGCCCAGCGGTGGCAATAAAAAGGCATCCGTCAGCGAACGCGTGGGTCTCACCGATATCACCATTCGTTACGATCGCCCCGGCGTAAAAGGAAGAGAAGGAAAGATCTGGGGCCAGCTGGTGTACACCGGTTTTACTGACCAGGGCTTCGGCAGCAGTAAAGCAGCCCCCTGGAGGGCGGGTGCCAATGAGAATACCACTATTGAGTTTTCCACCCCGGTTAAGATAGAGGGAAAGGATCTTCCGGCTGGTAAATACGGATTTTTTATGGCTTACGACCCGGCTGAGATCACACTTATCTTTTCTAAAAACTCAGGCTCATGGGGCAGTTATTTTTATGATGAAAAAGAAGACGCCTTGCGTGTGAAAGTAAAACCCGCGGCACTCGAAAAAAGCGTAGAATGGCTTCGCTATGAATTCCTCGACCAGACCGAAAACACAGCCACTATCGCGCTGGAATGGGAGAAACTGAGGGTGCCATTTAAAGTTGAAGTGGACTATATCAATTCCCAGCTGGAATCATTTCGTCATGAACTCAGAACGGAGAAAGGGTTTATCTGGATGAGCTGGAACCAGGCAGCGAACTGGTGCCTGCAGCGGAAAGTAAACCTGGAACAAGCCCTGGCCTGGTCCGATAGCGCTACCAGCACCAACTTTGGTGGCGATCGCGCCTTTGCAGCCTGGGCTACCAGGGCCCGTTTGCTGGAAGAACTCAATCGCACCGCGGAAGCGGCTGAGGTTATGAAAAAAGCAATGGCATTTGGCGGTGTCAATGAAGTGCACCAGTATGGCCGCCAGCTCGTCATCCAGAAAAAGCCAAAGGAAGCGCTTGAAGTGTTCAAAACGAATTTTAAAAATTATCCTGACCAGTTTACTACCCTGGTGGGCATGGCCCGTGGTCTTTCTGCCAACGGCGACTATAAAAACGCTTTAAAATACGCGAACAAAGCACTACCCCTCGCACCAGACCCGCTTAATAAGAATAGCATCGCTGGGATGATTGAGAAGTTGAAGGAAGGAAAAGACGGGAATTAGTTGATACTGGATACTGGATGCTGGATACTGGATACTGGATGATTCTGGCTCCCCTCTCCTTGGGAGAGGGGTTGGGGGTGAGGCCGATACTGGATACTGGATGCCGGGTATTGGATACAAGATATGTTTCAATAGCAAAATCTGGCTCCCGACTAACGACTATCGACTAACGACTACTCAATCGCATCCGAGGACTTCACAAAGCTTCTGCTCCAGGGCGGGGCCGCGGAGGTTTTTGGCGATGATCTTGCCGCTGGGGTCGATAAGGAAATTTTGAGGGATACCCTGCACACGATATTGTTTGGCTACAGCATTATTCCAGAACTGCAGATCGCTTACGTGTGTCCAGGTGAGATTGTCTTTGTAGATCGCATCGAGCCATTTATCCTTTTGACCAGGCCGGTCGAGGGAAACGCCGAGTACGGTAAAGTTTTTGGGACTGAATTTCTTGAAGTTCGCCACCACATTAGGATTCTCATGCCTGCAGGGGCCGCACCAGCTCGCCCAGAAATCGAGCAAAACATATTTACCACGAAATGATGAGAGGGAAACAGGCACGCCGGATGTATCGGGTTGGACAAAATCTATAGCGGTACTTCCGATCGCGGTGATCTTTGCTTCGGCAATATTTTCCTTCAGATAGTTGCCATACATATTTTTCACGGCAGCAGGCTTGAGCATATTCAATCTTTGCTCGGTAACCAGAATATTGTCTTCCAGCTGCATGGTCGCTGCCAGCAGGAAGGCGCTAACAGGGGAATTATTTCTTTTCGCGATAAAGGCATCGATCGCACGGTAGATCGATTTTTTGGATTTATCCATTTCCAGGACCATGCTATCCGACCGCTGCCCCATCTGCCATTGCTGGTTGAGACGCATCAGGTTTTCAAAAAGCGGATCAAATGTCTTTTTGAATTCAGCAAAGTCGTTGTGTACTGCGGAACCTGTAACTTTTAACTGAGGCAACTGGTTAATATCACCCGTAA
This sequence comes from Bacteroidota bacterium, assembly GCA_023424015.1. Lineage (GTDB taxonomy): Bacteria > Bacteroidota > Bacteroidia > Chitinophagales > Chitinophagaceae > Terrimonas_B. The sequence goes on from JAFAEM010000005.1 coordinate 37,648, forward strand.
TTTTCACGTTTGAATTGTCCAGGAAGGTCATCAGTGTTTTGCTGGGTGCCATGCTGAGGTTGACCATCATCGGTTCCCTCAAATGTTGCCTCATCACGAACTGACCAGCTTTCACTTTTGCCTTAGCAATGGTATCAGACGGATTGTTTACGTCGGTCAATGACACCAGTGTGCCATCCTTTAACCCTGACACTTTTCCCGTTATTTGAAGACTGGATTGAGCCGTTGCGAGCAGGGGAAGCATTGCCACCAGGAGAACACTTAATTTCATTATACACCTCGTTTTATTGAGTACGAACAAAGATAATTTCTTTTTTTTCAGGGTAAAAGCTGGTGGGGACTAAATCACGGAACTAAGGAATTGTTTAACAGTTTTTTCCTCGTTGTCATTGTTTTCCAAAGCTTTTATAAAGGCGCTTCCGATGATGGCGCCATGGGCATAGCGGCAGGCCTCATCAAAACTGTGACGGTCGCGGATACCGAAACCAACCAGTAAGGGATTCCTGAGACCCAGGGCTTTGAGTCTTTTGAGATGATCGCCGACAACCGTCATATTCTTGTCAGTACCCGTGGTAGAGGATGAGGAGACCGCGTAAAGAAAACCGCTACTCAATATGTCAAGCCTTTTTACCCGCTCATCATCCGTTTCCGGTGTCACAAGAAAAATAAAATCCAGGCCATATTTTTTGATCACCGGTCCATACTCGGTTTCGAATTCGTGTTCCGGCAGATCGGGCAGTATCAATCCGTCGATGCCAACAGCAGCAGCATCGGCGCAAAATTTTTCGAAGCCGTATTGCAATACCGGGTTCATATATCCCATTAGTATCACCGGCACACTTATGCTCTCGCGAAAACCCTGCAATTGTTGAAAAAGTTTTTTAATCGTCATGCCGTTGGCCAGGGCGACCGAACTGCTTTGCTGTATCACCGGTCCGTCAGCCAGCGGGTCACTATAAGGCATGCCCAGTTCGATCATGTCGGCGCCATTTTCTTCCAGGGCCTTCATGATCCTTATGGTGCTGTCAGGCCGGGGATAACCAGCTGTGCAGTACACATTCAAAATCCTTTCGTTTTTTCTTTTAAACAGCGCTTCGATCCGGTTCATTATTTTTTCAAAGAAGGGGTTATGGAATAGGTGTCGTCGCCAATGGTGAGAAAATGATAACGCGGATAGCTGTCAATATCAAGTACGAGATGATAGACTTTGTCGTCCTGTCCCGGTTTCGTATCAAAACGGATCAAAACAGTATCGCCTTGTCTTTCAGAGATCAACTGGTCTTTGGTAAAATTGGAAGGCAGGCATTTTTCAAATTCATAACGTTCGCCCCCGAAATTGGAAACCATCCTGAAATAGGATTGCTGCTCCGCGCAATTATCCGACACTTTCTCAAAACTGAGTTTATGCTCTACATAGGGTTTGCGATCACAAGCCGTCCAACAGGTGGCAAGAATTGCGATAACCGGCATTATTTTTTTCATAATCTTAGTTTATGTATTTCATATAAGTGGCAAGGTCTTTATCACCGCGGCCACTCAGGCAAATAACAACCTGGTCTGTATTATTGAATTCAATCTTTTTCAGGGCCGATAAGGCATGCGCGGATTCCAGTGCCGGTATGATACCTTCCAGTTTTGCCAGGTTGAATGCCGCTTCAACAGCTTCTGCATCGGTCGCATTTAAAAATTCAGCTCTTCCGGTATCAAACAAATGTGCATGCAGGGGGCCGATACCCGGATAATCGAGTCCGGCGGAAATGCTATGAGGTTCTACCACCTGCCCGTCTTCAGTTTGCATCACCAGGCTTTTACTGCCATGTAAGATACCGGGTTTGCCGAGTTGCGAAGTTGCAGCGCTAAATCCACTGTCCAAACCCAAACCTGATGCTTCCACGGCAACGAGTCTCACCGACAATTCATTCAAAAAATGATAAAATGCTCCCGCCGCATTGCTGCCACCGCCTACACAGGCAATCACATGAGTGGGGAGTTCTGATCTGATTTTCTCACGGAGTTGCCAACGAATCTCTTCGCTGATGACGCTTTGAAAACGCGCTACCATATCAGGATAAGGATGCGGACCTACTACCGACCCGATGATATAATGTGTATCGACGGGATTATTGATCCAGTCGCGGATTGCTTCATTGGTAGCATCTTTCAGCGTCTTGCTGCCACTTGTTGCCGGAATTACTGTAGCGCCGAGCATCTTCATCCTGGCTACATTGGGTGCCTGCCGCTCAATATCTTTCTCACCCATATACACGATACATTGCACACCCTTGAGCGCGCATACGGTAGCCGTGGCCACACCATGCTGACCGGCGCCGGTTTCAGCGATGATTCTTTTTTTGCCCAGCCGTTCTGCCAGCAGGATCTGTCCGATGGTATTGTTGATCTTATGTGCGCCGGTATGACAAAGGTCTTCGCGCTTGAGATAAATATTGGTACCAAACTGCTTGCTCAGTCGTGAAGCAAAATAAAGTGGCGTGGGTCTGCCGGCATAGTCTTTCAGTAAACTCCTGAAATCTTCCTGGAACGCGGCTTCGTTGATCACTTCCAAATAGCGGGTACGCAATTCTTCAACATTGCGGTGCAACATTTCAGGAATGTACGCGCCGCCAAACTTTCCATAGTAGCCATGCTGATCAGGACTGGTAAACTTATCTGTATTCGTTTTCATTATTTACTTCACTATTTCAGGACCTGCAAAAATTTTAGCAACAGGGCCATATCCTTCTCTCCTGGTGCTTTTTCAAACCTGCTGTTAATATCAATGCCAAAAAAATCCGAATGCTTAAAAGATTTGATCCGGGGTGCGTCATCGGGGCCGATACCACCGCTTAAAAAAAATGGCTTCTCAATCCTGCTCTTATTAAGAACCGACCAGTCAAATTGCCGGCCTGTACCACCGAACTCTCCCTTGCCGCCACCGGTGTCGAATAAATAAAAATCGCACACGGCATCGTAAGGTTCCACCAGTTTATCAATATCAACTTCTTTGTCCGAACTAATTTTAAACGCTTTGATCACTTCCACCTCGCTGCTGAGATCTTCACACATCGACGGACTTTCATTGCCGTGCAACTGTACCGCATCAAGGCCGTAGTCATCGATCGCGTCGAGTACATCGATCATCTCCGGGTCAACAAATACACCCACCTTTTTGATATCGAAATCCGCATGCTTCAAATCCTTTTTGGCGATCTTATCTCCCAGGTATCTTGGTGAATCTTTATAAAAAATGAATCCTGCATAGTCGATATCCAGGCCATCGAGTTGTTTCAATTGCTTCAGTGATGTAATTCCGCACACCTTAATATTCATAAATTAGTTTTTCAGTGGGTGTTTTATCCTTTTAATCCTTTTAAAAACGTTTTGATCTTTTCCAGGTCCTTTATGCCGGGGGTTACTTCAAACCGGCTATTGATATCGACGGAGAAAAGCTTTTTTGCTTCAGGTTCCAGTGCAAAGGACTTCAATTTATCTTCATCACCCGGTTCTATTCCTCCACTCAGGAAATAAAGTTTATTAATACTTGTACCTTTTAATAAATTCCAGTCAAATTTTTTACCTGTACCGCCATACCCTGCACCCATCGTATCAAACATCAACATATCCGTGGCGTCATTATAAGGCCTCGTTAACCAGTCGATAGGGTCATTATCCATTAGCCGGAAAGCCTTGATCACCGTCACATAGTTTGCTACCTTGTCACAAAAAAACGGCGTCTCATCTCCATGCAATTGCACCATATCCAGCCTGTAATCTTCCACGGTACGCATCAGGTCATCAAAAGCCAAATTGACGAAGATCCCTACTTTGGCAATATGACCTTTCACCTGTCGCATCCTGGCAGGTGAAATCTTGTCTGCCATATAGCGGGGCGACTTCGGGTAGAAGATGAACCCCGCAAAATCCACTCCCATTTCGTCCAGCGCCTCAACCTGTTCGGGCACCGTCATTCCACAAACTTTGACCCTCAAATCCGCCCGCTCTGTGCTGGAAGATGGCTGGGTAGTTGCTGGCTGGCTCCTGGATTGATCTGTCATTATATTACCAGTTTAACGCGGTTTAAGCTGGCAAACTATCGTTACATAAATATAACCTGCTCACAGGTACTATCCCTCATTACCTGCTTCCGATCGACGCAGTTCTTCGATAAATTCTGCAAATGCCTTCCCGGGATCAGCTTCTTTCATAAAAGTCTCACCTACCAGGAAGCCCTTAAACCCCGCCTTCCTGAGTGTCTTTACGGTTTCAATATCACTTATGCCACTCTCCGCAATCGCCGGTTTGACAGCAGGGATGCTTTCAATCAGATGAAGCGAGGTATTGATGTCCACTTCAAAAGTTTTCAGGTTCCGGTTGTTTACACCCACCATATCCACTTCGTCACAAATATGCCCTAATTCATCGTGATTATGTATCTCCAGCAGCACTTCCAGGCCAATAGATTTGGCAAAGCCCGCCATTTTCTTTACCTCATCCGGTGTCAGGCAGGCGGCGATCAACAGGATCACATCTGCGCCAAATGCTTTTGCCTCCGCGACCTGCCATTCATCCACCATAAAGTCCTTACGCAAAATCGGTATATCGGTGATAACTTTTGCCTGGATCAGGTCGTCAAGATCCCCGCCAAAAAAATCTTCATCAGTCAATATGGAGATGCCGGCTGCACCGAGGTTATTGTAAGGCCCTACCACCGGTTCTACTTCCAGCTCTTTTGTCTTGAACCAGCCTTTACTTGGACTTTTTCTTTTAAACTCAGCAATGATGCCGGAGCTTCCATCAGCCAGTAAACTGTGTTTTAAGGAACGATTGGAGATCTCCCAGAAAAAACCTTCCTTCCTAAACCGTTCAATACTGCTCAGGGGTTTTAGTTTTTCAATCTCCTTTTTTTTATTGGCTACTATTTTTTCTAATATGTCCATTCTTCAATCATTAAAAATATTTCGTCAGGCCTGCATGGCAACCAGTTTTTGCAAGGCCTGGTAGGCCCGGCCCGATTCAAGACTGTCTACCGCTGCAAGATAGGCATCGTTGTAGGAACTGTATTTACCGGTACAATGCAGGGCCATCGCAGCATTGGCCAATACAACCGCATTTTGTGCCCAATTCCCCTCTCCTTTTAGTATTGTCGAAAAAATCTTTGCAGCTTCTTCCACGGTCTTGCCGCCATGCAGGTCAGCCGCGGAAACAGACCGCTTTCCGAGCTGTTCTGGAGTCATGATCTTTTCGCCCTCATTAGTGATCACCTTTGTATCATTCGTCAGCGATATCTCATCGTAACCATCCAAACCATGAATGATGGTAAATGGCTTTCCTCCCAGTTGTAAAAGATAATTGTATATCCTTGCCATCTCGAGGCTGTACACACCCACCAACTGGTACTGAGGTCCGGCCGGGTTTACCATAGGGCCGAGCATATTGAAAAAAGTGCGCATGGCCAGGTTTTTACGGATCGGTCCCACGGTTTTCAGCGCGGGGTGAAACATAGGCGCATGTAAAAAACAAATATTGGCTTCTTCTACTTCCTTTGTCAGCCTGCTATTATCGTTCTTAAACTTATATCCCAGTTGCTCCATCACATTAGATGCACCGCTGATCGATGAAGCGCCATAGTTGCCATGCTTGGTCACTTTCTGACCGGTGCCTGCCACGATAAAACAAGCCAGGGTTGAAATATTAAAAGTATCCTTTCCATCGCCACCGGTTCCCACGATATCGATCGTTTCATATTCTCCAAGATCTACAGGAACACAGAGTTCGAGCAATGCGTCCTGGAATCCCTGTAATTCAGAAATGGTAATGCTACGCATCAGGTAAACCGTCATAAACGCGGTTACCTCGTGTTCGTTATAAACGCCTTTGCCAATATTGACCAACACTTCCCTTGCCTGTTCGCGGCCGAGGGTTTTGTGCTCAAAAAGATATTGCAATATTTTTTTCATCCTACATTTTCAAATTTTCAAATTCTCAAATCAATTATTCTCCAGCCAGTTCCTCAAAATATGTTCACCCTGCGGTGTAAGTACGCTCTCCGGATGAAACTGTACACCCTGCACATCATAGCTTCTGTGTTGCAGTGCCATAATATAACCGTTATCATCCCTTGCAGTCACTTCAAGTTCAGCCGGAAAATTTTCGTCACTGACGATCCAGCTATGATAGCGTCCCACTTCAATTTCATCGGGTAGTCCTGCGAAGAGTTTGCTGTTGCCAGTTTGCAGTTTGCAGTTGGTGGCGACACCATGATATACCGTCGACAGATTTTCCAGCCTGCCACCAAATGCTTCACCGATGGCCTGTTGACCGAGGCATACACCCAATATTGATTTTGTAGCCGCATATTCGTTGATCAGCGGCAGTAGCAGTCCTGCTTCGGAGGGAATGCCTGGGCCCGGTGATAAAATGATCTTATCATATTGTTTTACCTTTTCCAGGGGTAGTTGGTCATTGCGATGCACTTCAACTTTCTGATGCAATATTTTCTCAACCAGGTGCACCAGGTTGTAGGTGAAAGAATCGTAATTATCAAATACAAGTATTTTCATGTGTGTTCCTTAAACTTTCAAAATTCAAATATTGATCTGTGATCACTGTAAAATGCTGTTCATCCCAACTCTCCCGCATTCAGGATCGCTTTTTTCAGGGCTCCAAGTTTATTGTTTACTTCCTGTAATTCACTTTCGGGTTTTGATGCGGCCACGATGCCTGCGCCAGCCTGGTAATATAAAGTGTTGCCCCTGCTCAGGAAGGTACGGATCATGATCGCGTGATTACAGCTACCATCAAAACCTATAAACCCGATACCACCGCCATAATACTCCCGTGCTGTGGATTCATAACGGTCGATCAGTTCCATTGCCCTGAATTTAGGTGCACCGCTGAGTGTGCCGGCAGGAAAAGTTTTGGCCAGCAGTTCGAATGGATTACTGTTGGGCTTTACCACACCCGTCACTTCGCTGACGAGGTGGATCACGTGTGAAAAGTATTGCACCTGCCGGTAATGGCTTACTGTAACATTATCGCATACACGACTGAGATCATTCCTTGCGAGGTCAACCAGCATCACATGCTCGGCATTTTCTTTGGCATCTTTCAGCAATGATTCCGCGAGCTGATGGTCGGTTTCATCATCCCCGGTTCTTTTGAATGTGCCGGCGATTGGATGAACAACCGCTTTTCCATTCCTGATTACCAGTTGCGATTCCGGTGATGAGCCCATCAGTTTGTAATCACCGTAGTCAAAATAGAATAGATAAGGCGAGGGATTGATATTGCGCAAAGCGCGATACACATTGAATTCATCGCCCCGGAACTTTTGCTCAAATCTCCGGCTCAGCACGATCTGAAATACATCTCCCCGGTGACAACTCGCGATCCCTTTCTCTACCATCCGCATATAATCAGCATCACTTACATTGGAAATCTCATCTCCAAATGCCTCAAAAGGGTACACCGGAATATCCTTACTTCGGATCAGTGATTCCAGCACCGCCAGTTCCGATTCAACCCCCGCGACCCTGTTCTCACAAATAAAAAGTTCGTCTTTGAAATGATTGATGGCAATGACGTATTGATAGAGACGGTAGCGCATCAGGGGTAGACTGGAGCCGTTATTTTTCCGACTGGTAACCGGGGATTGGGTGGTGGTGCTTTTTGGTGAAAGGGTTATAGTATCAAAAAACTGCACGGCGTCATAACAGGTGTAGCCAAACAGACCCTGTGCAAATTTTCCTTCGCGGGTGTCGGATGGCTTTATCTCAAATTTTTGCATAAAATCCCAGAGCAATTGAGGGACTTGCTGGGTATTAGCGATATCCATTCTCTCGGGGCTTTGACCGGGAAGTTTAAACTCGATACTTTTTGCCGTACGGATCTCGATACCGGCGATCGCGTTGATGCCGATAAAGGAGTAGCTGTTTTCAGAAGAATGAAAATCGGTGCTTTCGAGGAGTATCGTATCGCGGAAACGGTCGCGCAAACGCAGGTAAATTCCAACGGGTGTAAACACATCCGCCAGCAGCTTCTTACAGCCTGTATGGATCTCAACTTTCTTCATAACTATTTTGGCCCTTTCCGTTAAATAAAAAACCCCGAACTAGTCGGGGCTTACAATATAATTCGTTTATAAAAATAGCAACGGCATTACATCACCCCTGAAGAGCTTGTATACCACCACCACTGGATTGTATTAAAATTTTGCATCATTGCTTTGCAAATATTGTATCGAAAAATCATTTTACCAAAAAAATTATGGTGAGCCACGGATTAACCGATTGATCTGCCTGCGGCAGATGGGGAGCCACGAATGACACGAATTGCACGAATAAAGCCACGGATTACGCGGATTCCACGGAGTGTGACTCTTTGTGCCACGAATGACACGAATTGCACGAATAAAGCCACAGATTACACAGATTTCACGGATTAATTTCTCCGTGTTCTTCATGTTAAACTCCGTGTTCTCCGTGACCGAATGGAAAAATCGGTTTAACTTGTAAACATGCAGATACTAAATAAACAAACTAATGGGAAAGGCATGTTTTATGTAGAACAGGATGGTAGAATACTCGCCGAAATGACTTACACCATGCCCTCTCCTGAAAAAATGATCATTGACCACACAGAGGTCGGTGATGAACTACGCGGCAAGAATGTCGGAAACCAATTGGTGTATACAGCAGTGGAATATGCCCGCACCCACCAGATCAAGATCATTCCGCTTTGTCCTTTTGCACATTCGGTATTTAAAAAGAAACCAGAGTACGGAGATGTGTTGGTTAATCCTATGCACTAAATTTCCGCCGATCAATGTAATTGGGAATTGAGAATTCGGACAGACCGATATCAAGTTGGGATTTGTTTGCCTGATCCGCGATATGTCAGGAAACCACAGCGCACACAGGGAACACAGCGGCGTATTAGCATCATGTCCTGTTCTCCATAGCAGATTTAACACGTAGACGCCAGCGTTCCCCGGACAATAATGACTCCCAAATTCAAATCCCTAATTCCCCAGCAGCCCTGCATCCAGGTATTGCAACGCCACATCACCCCGGATAGCCCAGGTTTGCTTTGTACTGGGCTGGCCCGCGAAAATGACACCGGTGAAACGATAGATCGCGTTGTTGTTGGCATCGCGGAATTTTCCAAAGACCGGGGCACCGGAATATCCCTGCGCAGCGTAAGGCCTGATAAAATAATAGTAACGGGAGGTCGCATTTAGAATCGCCAACGCGCTATCTGAAGTGCTGGGAAAATTTAAACGCAGGGAAGCATCATAATCTGCAAAGCCATCGGGATTCACAATTCCCTCCAGGCGCTGCTGCCGCGAAAAGAAAGCCGGAACATCACCAGGCCTGGTAGGATAACCAAAAACTATAACTTCTTCGGGCTCTGTGTCAATATAAGACAGGTCGACCAGGTCATTGATATAAAATATATCGGCATCGGTCGGCAGATTGACTGGGATCTTAAAAAGATCGATGCGGTCCACCATACTAAATACTTCCGTCTTCCCGGTTCGCGCTTCACTGATATCAATGGCCAGTAACCTGGTATCCCGGGAATTGACGAGTTTATATTTTAAATAAAGCGTATCTGTATTGAACGTTATGGCTTTCTTCAGGGGATTCATTCCCTTGATGGCATGATAGTTAGATACGAGGAAGCTGGTGTCGCCAGACCGGTAAAAAAATGCTGTGCCTGTTCTTTGCTGGTTGTCTGTAACGGTGAAAATCGGGTAACTATATGAAGCAAGCGAAGGGCCATGACTGGTTTGAGCCGACGCAAGTGAAAAGGCCAGGGAACAGAACCCCAATATAATAGGAAAGGTCGTCTTCATAGAGGCTTGCAATTTACCCTATGTAAACGCAAAAAAGGGTTATGAAATTGCCAATGTTTGCGATCCATTTAGCCCGTACCAGGCCCCTGCCGCAAACTTTCCTGATTACTCACGTCTAATCACAGGTCTCTCAAACGGTTTTATTAATTGCTTATCTTGGAAACCCAAAAAAATCAAATCACATGAACTTACTGCGCAGTTTTGTTATTGTTTCGCTACTATTTGTTGCCAGCATGGCCGAGGGCCAGGACGATGGTTATAAGACTCCTCCCAAAGACATCACCGATATGCTTCTTGCCAATCCAACGCCTAATGTAAGAGTTGATGAAAAGGGCGAATGGTTGTTGTTCACTCAAAGTAACAGTTATCGTTCGGTGGAGGAACTGGCAAGACCGGAACTGCGTTTAGCCGGGCTTCGCATCAATCCCAACAACTATGCACCCAGCCGGTCGAATTTTATCAATGATATTTATTTGAAAAATATCAAAACCCGCAACGAGTCGAAGATCCAGGGCCTGCCTTCACCTTTATATGCGAGCAACGTGAGCTGGAGCCCCGACAATAAAAAGATTGCTTTTACAAACACCACTTCCAGCCGGGTCGATCTTTACGTAATTGAAGTCGCTACAAAAAAAGCAACAAAGGTCAATAAGACTCCCCTGAATAATGTATATGGAAGTTATTCATGGTATGATAACAACAGCCTGCTTTACCAGGCAACTCTGAAACCTGCAACGGTCGCCCCGCCCAAGCCGGCCGCTCCAAAAGGCCCGACCGTACAGGAGAATTATGGCAAGGCTGCACCGCGTCCCACTTACCAGGATATGATCAAGAGTCCTTATGATGAAGATCTTTTTGAATTCTATGCCACCTCACAATTGGTAAAAAATACCGGCGGTGTTGAAACAAAAATTGGCAAGCCCGCGATCTATGCCAGTGTGAGCGTGTCGCCAGATAAAAAATATTTGCTGATCCGTACACTCAAAAAACCCTTCTCTTACCTGGTGCCTGCTTTTGGATTTCCATCCACTGTTGCAGTAACGGATATGACTGGAAAGCTGGTTAAACATGTAGGAGATCTGCCGTCCAGCGAAACTGCACCATCAGGCAACGATAATGTACAGGATGTGCAACGCGGTTTTGAGTGGCGCGACGATCAGCCTTCGACTCTTGTATGGTGCAGGCCACTCGATGGAGGGTTGATCAAAACAGAAGCAGAATATCGCGACGCGGTATATGCCCTCCCAGCGCCGTTCACCGGGGAGCCTGTTCAATTGTTTAAAACGAAAATGCGTTACCGCGGTACTACCTGGGGTAACGAGAACCTGGCGCTTGTTACGGAAGGATTGCGTGGCCGCCAGGTGGTCCAAATCGACAGGTATAATCCAGTTACCGGTGACCTTGAAGCCCTGATCACCCGAAATACTACGAATGCTTATGCAAATCCTGGTTTCCCGTTAACAAAGCCCAATCAATTCAACCGTGATGTGTTGGTAACTATCGACAATGGAAACAAAATTATTTTCAACAATACCACGGGCAGTTCGCCAAAAGGTGATCTTCCTTTCCTGATGTCGTATGATGTACATACAAAAAAAGCAGATACTATCTGGCGTTGTCGTGAAGGTAGTTTTGAAATGGTGACTAATGTGATCGATGCGGAAAAACTGGTGTTGATCACGCGGAAAGAATCAGAAAAAGAAATGCCCAACTATTGGTTGAAAAATCTGAAACTACGTATTGCCGATCAGCAACTCACTTCGTTTTCCAATCCCTATCCGCAGCTTGAAGGTGTAAGCAAAGAAAAAATAAAATATAAACGAGCAGATGGTGTTGATCTCACGGGCGACTTGTATTTACCAAAAGGATACGATGCAAAACGCGATGGCCCCCTGCCTGTTTTCATATGGGCATACCCCGCTGAGTTCAATTCAGCAGCTGATGCGGCCCAGATACGTGGAAGTGAACACAAATTCACACTGCTGAGCTGGGGTTCACCGATATATTATGTTACGCAGGGTTATGCAGTGTTGAATAATGCGGAGATGCCGATCGTTGCCGTACAAAAAGATAGCGTCACCGGTGTTCAACCCAAGCCAAATGACAATTTTGTAGACCAGTTAAAAATGAATGCGGAAGCGGCGATCAACAAACTTGCTGATATGGGTGTTGGCGACCGGAATCGTGTGGCAGTAGGTGGACACAGCTATGGTGCCTTCATGACGGCGAACCTGTTGGCGCATACCAATCTGTTCAAAGGTGGTATCGCCCGTAGTGGCGCTTACAACAGAACACTTACACCGTTTGGTTTTCAAAACGAAGATCGCACTTACTGGCAGGCGCCGGATCTGTACAATGCCATGAGCCCATTCAGTCATGCCGATAAGATCAAGACGCCGATCCTGCTGATACATGGGGACCTGGACAACAACACCGGCACTTATCCTATCCAAAGCGAGCGGATGTTCAATGCCATCAAAGGACATGGCGGTACGGTTAAATACATCAGCCTTCCGTATGAAAGTCATGGCTATGCCGGTCGTGAAAATATTCTTCACACCCTTGCAGAGCAGTTTGAATGGCTGGAGAAATATGTGAAGAATGCGGGAAAAGATGAAAAAAAGAACGAGCCCAAAGCATTTTAAGATAGCGTATTACCCATCCGCAAGACGCTTAAATAAAGGCGAAGACACAATAATTATCAATCGGGAAGTATAGATTAATTGCTGATCAATACTTCCCGATTTCAATATATGGAAGCCTCATCAGGTTTTTAGATTGCCTGGTGATCTTGAATAAATGCAGCTATTGTAATATCTGTCTATCGCATATATATTTACTGAATCACAACCAGCCGCATTATGACCATTCGCACACTATTTATCATCATTCTTAAAGTTTTGGGAATACTTTCCTTAAAAGAATTAATTCTTGTTCTTACACAATTCATCACGATCGTCGCGAGCTTTTTTACCGGGTATGGTTTTAATGATGGACTTTTTATGCTATTTGTATCACTTGTAGCATTAGCCCTGTCACTTGCAGTTTGCTATTTTCTTATTTTCAGAGCAGGATACCTGGTTGATAAACTTGCTCTCGACCAGGGATTCCAGGAGACAACGCTTGCGTTGAATACTCAAATTGCTTCAATATTCAGGATTGTTCTTATTGTAACTGCTTTCCTGATTCTTATCAGAGAAATTCCCGAATTTCTCCGGATCGTTGTTTTAGAATTGCAGCGGCCTGATGTGAGTTTACTGGAAGGAGGCACCGACTGGTCAGGAGCAATCGCATCCGGCGCGAAGATCATTATCGCATTATTACTGATTGGTGAAAGAAACCGGATTCTTGATTTTCTGACACCAGTTGTGAAAACTGAGGAAAAAGCCTAGGGCAATAGCTTGTTGATCCCGTCGTTAAACTCGTCGAGGTTAAACGGCTTTTCGAAAAACATGTCAGCGCCATTTTCGAGGGCAACCTCACGAGCCAGACCAAAACCGGATATCATGATGATCTTGAGAGAAGGATAGCGCTGTTTCAGGTAAACGATAAAATCAATACCGTATCCGTCGGGTAATTTATTGTCGAGGATCACTGCCAGTGGCTGGTTGGCTTTCAGGTATTCATCGGCTGATAGAAGGTCTTTTACATAGTCCAGTTCAAACCGGCTTTCATGAAGTACCATATCAAGTACTAAACCCATTTGTCCGTCGTCGTCGACAACCAGGATCTTGCTTGTAGTACTGGTTTTCGGATCAGCTGTTTTTGCCATATTCATTTTTATATGTGATAACAGTTTCTTAACATCCAGACCAGGTCACCGGGTGGCTTTTACAAAAGTAAACCCAACTGGCTGCTATTGAGAAACTTTTCGGATTAATTATTTTGATCCCGTCATTATGCAATAAATGCGCCAAGTTGGCGACCCCGACCCCACAGATCCAGGATGTTTTGCCTCGCGATTTTGCCAGCCTGTATAACTGTTATAAATTACAGTATTACACACTGCATATGAAAGAGATAGCAATCAGTCGCCGGGATTTTATAGCCCAAACTTCATCCTTATTGTCAGCATCACTGTTGGCTGGTCATGGCTTTTCAACAATGAACCCGAAGAAGTACAAAATGGGTCTGCAGCTTTTCTCGATTCGCGAACCACTGTCCAGGGACGTGGCAGGCACCATCAGGAAAATAGCTGCCATTGGTTACGAGGATAGTGAAACCTACGGGTTTGACCCGGAAAAAATTCAATATTATGGAATGCCCGTTGCATCCTTCCGGCAATTACTTGCCGATCATGGCATGATCAGCACCAGCGGTCACTATGACTTTTCCAAATTTTTCGACAAACACGATGACGAGCTGATGCGCTATGTAGATCAATGCATAAAAGGCGCGAAGGCGCTTGGACAGAATTATATTACCTGGCCCTGGCTCGACCCGGCCTTCCGGTCGATCGAAAATTACAAACTGCTGGCTGGTAAACTCAACAGGATCGGGGAACATACCACGAAGGCCGGACTTGGCTTTGCCTATCACAACCACGATTTTGAATTTGTCGACCACAAGGGTGAAAATGGGTACGATATCATCATGCGTAATACAGACGCGGCATTAGTAAAACTGCAGATTGATCTTTATTGGGTGATGCGTTCATCGCCATTGAGTCCTGCAGAACTTTTCAAGCTTCAACCGGGGCGATTTGTGATGTGGCATGTTAAAGATATGGATAAGCGGACCCGTGACTATTCAGAACTCGGTAACGGGTCAATTGACTATACCAGGATTTTGCCTGAAGCATCGCGTGCAGGAATGCAATATTACTACATTGAACAAGGGGGTAATTTTGCAAAAGACCCTATTCAAAGTGTAACAGATAGCGCCAGATATTTTAAGAAGCATCTTGAGAAATACCTCGAATAATTCATTTCAGAATATATAATTTATATGGAACACAGAGCCCGGTCAATCAGACCATTTATAGGAGCCCGCCAGTATGATATATCCCGCAGTTTTTATCGCGATCTTGGATTTGAAGAGACGGTGCTTTCACCGATGATGTCTGTATTTAAATCGGGTAACTTCTCTTTTTACCTGCAGAATGCCTATGTAAAGGACTGGATCGACAATTCAATGATTTTTTTGGAAGTGGAAGACGTTTACCGCTTTTGGGATGAGTTGCAGGCACTGCAATTACCCACCAAATATGAAAACGTTAAACTCACACCCGTTAAAGAAGACGATTGGGGCCGTGAATGTTTTGTACACGATCCTTCAGGTATCCTCTGGCATTTTGGAGAATTCAATAAATAACTGTACGGCCACTACTTGTACTTTTAAAAAATAAATATGGCACACGCGTTTAAACTGAAAGTCTCGAAGACAATTGGAAAAGTTTCAGCAGAATATGATGTCCCCGCAAAGCCTTTTTGTATAATGACCCTCGCACATGGAGCTGGCGCCGGGATGAACCACAGTTTTATGAAAACGCTTGCTGAATCCCTGGCGAACGTTGGCATTGCTGTTGTACGATTTAATTTTCCCTTCGCTGAAGGCAAAAAAGGAAGACCCGATTCACCCGCCATTGCCCAGCAAACCATCGAAACTGCCATCATGCATGCACATGAGAAATTTCCAAAACTTCCGCTTTTCGTATCGGGAAAATCTTTTGGCGGGAGAATGTCTTCGCAATATTTATCTGAACATACACACGATTTTATAAAAGGAATTATTTTCTATGGCTTTCCGCTCCACCCCGCCGGTAAACCTTCAGTGGAACGGGCTGAACATTTAAAGAAAATAAAAATACCCATGCTTTTCCTACAGGGCAGTCGCGATGCCCTGGCCACCTGGGAATTGATTGAACCCTTATGCACCACACTAAAGAAAGCAACATTGATTAAGATAGATAATGCCGATCACTCCTTCAAAGCGGGCAAAGTGAATACGATGGAAATACTGACACAGGCGACAGAAAGCTGGGTTAGGAAGAAAATCTAACCATGAACTGTTAATAATTAATTTTCCTGTTTCCCACGCAGACGGACAACCTTTCCTAAAAACGCAACGTATAGATGTAGCGCCCGGCGCCGGGAGCCCCGTTACCGCCTTTACTTAAAAATTAAAACTGCATTTATGAAAAATTTCATGAAACGGCTAACCCATGCCGTTAACTTCATTATAATAGCTACCATACTGCTGCTTATTTTGATCGTTACTGGGTGTAGAAAAGCAGATATCAAAAAACTAAAAGACTACGACCAGGTCAACCTTGTTGCCAACAATGGAAACTATGGTGCAGCTAATATTGATCCGCTGCAAATCAATGCCTGGGGGCTGGCCTGGAGTCCGACGGGTATTGCATGGGTAAACTCCCAGGGCGGCCATGTGAGCGCCCTTTATAATGGTGAAGGTGTGGCGCCAAGGGTACCTGTAAATATCCCCTCGCCTGCCGGACCCGCAACGGGCAATCCTACCGGGATCGTCTTTAATGGCAGTGCTGATTTTGTGATCAGCAACGGGCAGGCCGCCCGTTTCCTGTTTGTAAATCTTGATGGTGTTTTATCTGGCTGGAACGGTGCAGCCGGCAACGACGCGATCTTGATCCACAATAATTCCGCTACATCCGTTTACACCGGAATGGCCATAGGTGTGAGCCAGGGCGCCAATTATATCTACGCTTCTGATTTCAGGTCTGGCAAAATAGAAGTTTGGGACAAAAGCTTCAACCCCGTGGCTATGTCTTTCAAAGATCCATGGTTGCCGAAAGGATACTCACCTTTCAATATCCAGGCGGTAGATGAATGGCTTTATGTGCTATATGCAAAAGTGGGACCTGATGGCAGGGACGAGAAAGGAGTGGGAAAAGGCATCGTCAGTATTTTCAGAACTGATGGCAGTTTTGTAAGAAGATTTGCCACAGGCGATCTGCTGAATGCCCCTTGGGGTGTGACTTCAGCACCCCGTCATTTTTTTGATGATCCTGAAGATGAAAATAACAGAGGTGGTTATGCTTCAAAACCCGGCCATAGTGATTCAACCTTTATTCTCGTAGGTAACTTTGGCGATGGAAAGATAAATGTCTATTCTACCCGTGGTGAGTTTATCGGGCAGTTGAGATCACGCGGCCGAACAATTGTTATAGAGGGATTGTGGGCTATCGGTTTCGCGCCTCTCACGGCAACAACTATTGATCCCGACAGGTTGTATTTTACGGCTGGCCCGGAGGATGAGATGGATGGTCTGTTTGGATACCTTATTAAAAAATAAGACGGGTTGAGTTGATAAAAAGCCACGAATACTTCTCTTCGATTTCGTGAGGGGTTGAATAACCTGAAGAAGAAGTTTAGTGTTCGTGGTTCAATACAAACTATGATAAATTAAAAAACACCGTCCGTCCGCTTTTTACTCTTGGTTTTCTCAGGTTTTTGAGTTACTAGATGTCAGAAGCTTTAAGTGTCTGACCTGGCCCGTAGCATAGTTCGTTTTAAAAAACATTTCCTGTCAGTTTTTTAATCATGGTCTATTCAGGATTTTGTCCTACTAGATGTCAGAAGCTTTAAGTGTCTGACATGGCTTTGGAACCACTTAAGAAAAAAACATTTTTAACCGGGGTTTCCATCGTGGCTTTCTCACGAATTTTCGCTACTAGATGTCAGAAGCTTTAAGTGTCTGACAAGCCATCGCAATTCGACCCACCAAATATCCCGGGCAGCACCAACTTTATCTACCTACCTTTTTACAATCATCTGCTGTGCCGACTGTCCACCATTGCTTGCACGAAGTACATACACACCCGCCTGGAGACCATTCACATCGATTGTCTCTGTCTGACTGATTTTGTTCTTAACAATAGACTTCATGAGTTTACCAGACATATCGAACAATTCGAGCTTTGTATTTTTACCTTCCCATCCTGCAGGAAGTCCCAGTTGGAAATAATTACTGGCAGGGTTGGGATATACATTCATCGAAGGCACAGTAGTCACATTATTGATCCTCACTGCGCGAAGATCTGAGTAAGAGAATTTTTCTGCTTCAACGATTTTAAGCCTGTAATAGATCACAGATTTCCCCGACTGGGCAATGGCATCTGTATAGTTATAGCTTCCTTTCCTGTTTGCGTTCTCCATTCCGAAGAACAAGGCGATTGTCGTAAAGATTTTTCCGTCGAAGCTTCTTTCCAACTCATACGTGGTGCCGGCAGTCTCTTCTTCAGTACTCCACAACAGCTTTACATTAGCATCCTGCAAGAGTGCATTAAAGCTGGTCAGTCGAACCGGAAGAATAAAACCATCTTCATCGCAGGCCCATACATCGGAAAATGTTATGCTCGCAACGGTGCCTCCGGCTCCGGCCGTTGCGCCATTCGGTATAAATTCAGTGACATGTGCGGAAGATGAAATACCATTAGTACCGCCATTTACAAGCCTGCCAACGGTTGTAGCTGTAGTCAATATCATACCGCCACCGCCTCCACCGCCGGGACCTTCAGCTTCATTGCTCAGTGGCAATTGGTCTCCACCTTTGCCACCATTTGCTTCCAGGGATACAGCGCTGATATTACCAGAAGCATTCAGGATTATCGCACCGCCACCACCAGCGCCACCACCGGCATCGATAAACGAGTTTTGTGTGCTAAAGCCATCCTGGCCGTTTGCAGTGATCTTACCGCTACCTGAAATATTTCCATTGGCGAGCACATAAACGATACCGCCACCATTTCCACCATCACCTGACGAGTTGTTATTACCATCACCTGCACCACCGCCGCCACCCATGAATACACGGGTGTTGCCATGATAATCCAGCGGTCTGCCACCAAAACCACCAACATTCTGACGGCGGTCGCCGCCCCAGGCGCTGTTACCAGGTCCTACTGATAGAGCATTCTGATTTGAACTGGAAAAAGTATAGCCACCACGGCCGCCGCCGGTAGATACATTATTGGCAAAACCTGAACCTTCGAGATTCCAGGCACTGGCCCAGCCTGCGACTGAATTATCTTTAATGCCAGTTCCGTTCCATGGAGTCAACACACCGTTAACACCGGCATTGGAGCCACCACCGCCACCTGCGTTGTGTCCGTTACCACCACCGCCACCGTTGGCGGGAGCACCGCGACCATAAGCTCCATTGAGTAATGTATTATAATCGTTCGAATTACCAGCAATACTCTCACCTTTCGAAGCGGCTGTATTAGGTGAATCGATCCTGTATAAGCTAATGACCGCAGCGCCGCTTGTTGAACTTATGTTCTTGATATCTACCCCTCCACGAAATCCGATGTGGTTTGCAGAAATAGTTCCGTTAATATTCATATTGCCCTGTGCTTCTAACGCTACCACGCCGCCAGTTTCACCAGACCAGGCAAGACCCGTGATCGTTACGCCAGCACTTATATTCAGGGTACTAAAGCGAGGTATCCTGATCACCTGTGTTCTGCTTCTACCTGCCTGTGTATATGAATTGTTCAGACCTTCACAGAGGAAAATGGTATTAGCAGAGACCTGGTAAACCGTCCTCAATTCATAGTTACCTGTATTGTGATAATCAGTGATCTGGCCGTAGCTGGAATTATTGGTTGTAGTGATGTCTGCACCCTGAACCTGGATGATCATGATCAGGTCACCGGCGCTCAAAACATCCGACGCAAAAACATTGGCTGAATTTGTGAATGAGTACGACCCGCTTAGCTGGGATACATCAGAAACCGTTATAGAAAGTGATCCCACGTTGACCGAACTTGCAAGAGACGTGTAGCGGTTCAGAATATAAGTACCAGGAACATTCAGGTTATGGGCGCCATCCTTTCCTTTAAAATCCTGCGCCCTGAGCGCGGAGATGAGAGTAATTGCAAAACTAAGGATGAGTAGTTTCTTAGACCTTACAGGCCCACAGGGTAAAATTGTTTTCATACTATAGGGTTTACGGGTTTGACAGGTTTGAGGCGCTTCGGTATCGTGAATGAACGAAGACGCTTACGTAACTCTGTCATTCGGGATCAAAAATATACTTGGTTATTTTACTTTGCAAGTTTTACGAGTATATTTTCTCGTTTAAACCCGTATTTTACACATAGTAAAATTTTATTCAGCTTAATATCAACTAATTAATCATACAAAAAAACTCTATTTTTTTTAAGTTTACAGCCCCGTAGTTTTACGATTTTACCAGTTTTTATAGTATTAAATACATTTTGTTGCAGGCGCGAATTCAATTAACAATGGTCTAAATTGGGACTCTGAACCCCTTGCTTCATGCAACGAATTCTGTTTTTGTGGTGTCATCCTGCCAGAAATCCGGGTACGACAGAAATGGTGAGCCGGCATTTAATTAATATTATAAATAATTACAACGCGGAAGCAGTATCCGTGAAAAATATTTATCGAAATGATGACCAATTTGAAATGGCGCTTTAGTGGAATGCTTGTATTGATAGTAGTGCTGGTAAGTGGGTGTTTGAAATCAGATCCGCCCGGACCTAATACCCCGAAAACCTATATTTCCCTGATGCACCTCGCGCCCACGGCGCCGGCGCTCGATGTTTATTTTAATGACAACCGCGTTTCCAATAACGCATTTACCCCAGGTGCTGCGACTTCCGGATATAATGGTGTTGACCACGGCTTTTTCACAGTGAAATTTAAAAAGGCGGGGGCTGATAGTCTTGTAACCGAAATACCACAGGCGCTTTACGATTCCATGAGCTTTTATACGCTGATGATCTACAACGAACAGGTTGATGGTCCTGCCAAAGTCTTACGTATCAGGGACGATTTTTCCGGCCTGGCTACTACAAAGCCTTACTACCGGTTTTTCCATGCCAGTCCAAATACCGATGATGTGGACCTTTATATTGATAATGTAAAGATCGAAACGGACCGTTCACATGCCGATAATGTAGGTTTCGCACTTTATAATAAATTCTCTGAGATCATTTCGGGCCATCACACGCTGGAGGTTCGTCTGGCCGGTACGGCTACTGTTGTAGCCACCGCAAATATTGAATTGATCCAGGGCAACGCGTACACCTTTTATTTGAAAGGCCTCGAGGGTGGCACTGGTAACAAGCAGCTCACCCTGTCTGTTCTCCGCGCAGTATAAAAAGTATTGCTTTTCAACAAATCGGGAATTACTGGTATTTTCTATATGTGAAAATGCCGGTAACTCCAGGCTTTGCAGCTACCGCCGATTTAAAATAGGGCTGAAATTTCTTACTAACAATAATTGGAACTACGGGGATTTTTTAAAATATTTATAGGTGATTGTGAGTTTAAACTAACTGTTAACAACCATGAACCTTAGCAACCACCTTATCTACTGGATCGCCCGTTTCCCAAAAACAATGACGATCGAACTGGACGATCTTGTTGAAGCACTTCAATACAAAATTCCAGGCATCGAACTTAGCGGTACCAATTTTCGCGGCGGCTTTGAAATTTTCATCCCTATGGATGGTCTCACTTATTCCAACGACGAAGGATTATTGCGTCAGCATTATATTGTGATCACGGTCGACTCCATCAGGAATGCGGTCCGGGTCTTTATTTACAAAGAAGAAAAACTCACTGCCACCTTCGACATGATAAGAGAACCCTTCTGCGAAGTGGTTGGAGCGGTCAAGGAATATATTAAAGAACACAAAGCGGTTGATAAGCTGCTTTGCAAGTTCATACAATAACTTACCCGGTTATTTATTTTTCAATTCTATCCACACCGGCGCATGATCACTGGTTTTTTCCCAACCGCGAACATGCCTGTCCACTCCAGCTTTGCGAAGACGAGGCACAAGATCAGGACTAAGCAGGAAATGATCGATCCTCAATCCGGCGTCACGAGCATAAGCATTTCGAAAATAATCCCAGAATGTATAGATCTTCTCACCGGGATGGAGTTTCCGCAGGGCATCGGTCCATCCCTGGTTAATCAGTTTACTGAACGCCTCCCGCACTTCGATACGAAATAATGCGTCATTGACCCAGCGCTCCGGTTTATAGACATCAAGCTCAGTGGGCATCACATTAAAATCTCCTACCAGCATCGCCGGTTGTATGCCAGCGAGTATTTTTTTTGCATGCGCACCCAGGCGCTGAAACCATTTTAGCTTGTACTCGAATTTGGGACCCGGATATGGATTACCATTTGGCAGATATAGGCAACCTATGAGAATACCGTTAACATTAGCTTCGATATATCGACTGTGCACATCCTCAGGATCGCCAGGCAACGCCCGCCTCACTTCTTCAGGCTTTCCCTTCTTTGATAATATGGCTACACCGTTCCAACTCTTCTGACCATGCCAGATGGCTTCATAACCGGCTTCCTTAATACTGAGTTCTGGAAATTTTTCACCAGGTGCTTTTAGTTCCTGGAGGCAAACAATATCCGGTGAGGTTTCGTCCAGCCATCGCAGCAATACAGGCAACCTGCCATTGACGCCATTCACATTATAAGTAGCAATCCGCATGTTGTTTTTAAGTTAAGCACTACCACTTGCGATCTCAAGCAAATATCCTTCTTCCTTTTTTTCGTATAAGTAAAAGAATGAGCACTACATCACGGAACGTTATTCGATTCTTAACAATTCTGAATTCCCACCATTCATATTTAGCAAAATCTTCGTTGCCTTATTATCGGCACCTTTCTCAAAACGCAGCCGGGCATTGATCTTCTTAATAACAAACTCGCTTTCCGAAACTGGATGTAATTGTAATCTGGACTGGTCGTTTGGATGAGCGTAGTATTTCCCATTCTCTTCTAAAATAGTCACAACAGTATTGGCATCGAGTCTATATTTACCAACGTACTGGTTAAACACGGACGGGTGCATTTCAACGATCTTCTCCTCAGCCAGTTTTTCTGCCCTCAATTCCTGGCCACCCTGGTAAAACATCGCATGATCTATCACACCCAATTCACCTTTCATGAATTTTACTTTAGCTTCTACCACCTTCCAGAAAAATTCGTGTTCGGCAGCGGGAAAAATTTCGAATTTGGGCTGACCAGTCAACTGGGCAAACAACTTTTCTCCCTCGGTGGAAAATGTCATCACACCAATATTCCCCAGCTGATAACGACCAGTGTATTGCTCCAGGTTACCAGGCTTAATTCTGGCAACAGCATAGGAGGTTTGTGCTTCCATTTTATCCCACAAAAAAGCCTCAGCTATTTTCTCCGGACTAAAATTTACCTGCGGATCAGAGGTATTGGTAAACATTACCACGGTGAGCTTGTCTTCAGGATAATAGACCAACTGTGTCAGGAATCCATGTAACCCCCCGCTGTGCCCGATGGCATCAACACCACGGTATTTATACATGGCAAGTCCATACCCATATTTGGGCGATGCCTGTTCTCCGCTATTCAGCACTACGGGTGTAATCGTGGCCCTGTAACTTTCCTCACTTAGCACCTGACCACTATGCAGGGCCCGGTTCCATTTCAACAGATCATCCAATGTTGAATACATGGCACCTGCAGCGCCTGCCCAGGACATGTCCCAGTTCAAGCTTTCTTCAAATTTATTCTCATTGGTACGAGAATATCCTTTTGCTTCCCTGTCCAGTTTAATACCCGCGTAGTGTACACCGGTATTTTTCATCTGTAGGGGATCAAAAAAAGTTTCTTTGAGGAAATCACCATATGACTTTCCCGAAACCTTGCTAATAATATAACCCAGTAGAAAATATCCGGAGTTATTGTACTGATACCGCTCCCCGGGATTAAAATCATAGGGATCATTTATAAAAAAAGCGAGCAGTGAATCAGGTGTAATAGTTTTTGTGACACGGTTTATAAACTCAGCCTTACCGGTATAACTATGAATACCCGAAGTGTGTGTAAGCAGGTGATGGATAGTAACCTCATCTCCTCTTGGAAAATCAGGGATAAACTTGGTTAATTTGTCTTTCACACTTAGCAGGCCTTTTTCCTGCAACTTCATGATTGCACAGGCTGTAAACTGTTTGGTGACCGACCCTATGCGAAATTTTGTTTCGGGTGTAACGCGGGCTTTCGCCGCCATGTTAGCATAGCCAAAACCTTTCCTATACACCAACTTGCCATCCTTCGCCACCAGGACGGCCATGCCCGGTGAAGGCTTATCATTTAAGGAACTATAAAATTGATCGGTGAGTGTTTCTCCAGGTGGTACGGGCTTATCAGCAGCGCCTTTTTCCAATAAAAACTGCGCTACTTCCTTTCTCCCCCCAACCTTGGCTGCTACAACAGGCAATAAGCCATTCTCGTCAGCCATGTTTAGATTGGCGCCATGGTCGGCCAGCATTTTCACCTTATCCAACGCGCCCCATGCGGAAGCTTTGGTTAGTTGCTGCGCCAGCGCTTTTTTATCCAGAAGTCTGGCAGTGAACCCCCATCCTCCCCTCATGTCCTGGACCTTCAACAAAATCTGGTTACTGCCTTTTTCAAGTTCAAGGGGTATCAGATCATTGTCTTTTTCAATGCCACGTGGTGTCCAATTCTCATGCACCAGTTTACCGTTATGCCACACTTTAATACCGTCATCGCTCCCCACCGTAAGCATAACTCTCATTGGCTGATTTGCTTTTATCTCCGCCAGTGCATATGCGTACGCGAAATCTTTTTTACCAAAAATGCTGTCAAGGTCGATAATATCGTTGTTCTGGGATACCTGTTTCCATCTGAGATGATTCTCCGCAGATATCAACGCCAATAAAGGCTGACCAGCTACCACTTTAAGATTGGCAGTAAAATCAGCTTTGAAGGCCTCTTCCTGCACCTGGTCTTCCGGTGCAATCGAATCATTAGTTACAGTAAATGGACCCGCCACCAACCAGTGCTGCATGAATTTTCCAGCCGTAATAAGTCCATAACTGGCTTTCCCATATCCACCGGAGGTATTTTGCTTCGCAGCCTGCGTAAAAGCAAGATCCGGTTTTAGGATCAGGATAAATATAGCCAGATAGAAAAATGAGGAGAGTCTCCCAAATGCAGCCCTGGTGTCCATGTTGATTGATTTGTATGGAATTTACTAAATAAATCCTATGCCGGACACCCGGAGTTTCAAATTGCTATTTATTTAACGATTGTGATCGTTTCATCCAATCACAAAACGGCTGGTGCTTTTCCATCCATTACCAAAAAAATTAACAAAATAAATCCCCTCCTTCAGCGAAGGGATAGCTACCGGTATTAAATCACGTGCTCCGTTCAGGTCTTTTGCGAACACTTCGATTCCGGAAGTGGAAACGATAGTAAGACGCTCAACCGGGAAACTCGCCTGGACATTCATTACATTACCCTCGATCAAATTTCCCTGCAACTGAACAGGTGACACCGTAACTCCCTTCGGCATGATCGCGCCGGAATGCACCCAGCTGCCCTGGCCATTCTCTGTGCTCACGCGATACAACAATGGGCTGCTATCCCGGATATAATGTCGGTATTGATAAAGTCCGTTATGACCCATCACATTTTCACTACGAATAAAGTTGACGCCGTCAAAACTATATTCCACTACAAACTTATTGTTGGAAGCATTTTCCCCCGCCTGCCATTGTACTACATTGTACCCATCATTTTGAATCACCTGGAATGAAGACAGGTTAAAGCTGTTGAACTGCCTGGCGGTTTCAGGACGGGTATTATCTTTCTGGGTAATGACATGTTGCTGCGCCGAAAGCGTCGTTGAAAAAAATAACACAATGACAAGCGCTGTCAACTTTATATAAGAGCCCAGGGTGTTCCGCAAATTATTCTGTTTCATGGCACATTTCTTTTCTCATATACTTTTAAACAAATAGGATGCCTGCGGGCATCTCTCTCGCAGGACCAACATCTACAGGTATTTAAGTAGTGACAGGCTCATTTCACCCGGTGGACTTTTTGCCCATTCATTTCCACAAAATGCGGTGGCAGCTACCAGCCAAAATTGCAGGACATAAAAAATTTCCGGTAACGACAGCAGATGATTTAATTTTAAGGCTAAGACATTTCAAAAAATTCACTATGCCTCAAATACCTGCCGCTATCCAGCAATATCTTGATAAGCCTTACGAACTATCACACGACCAGGTTTCATTTTACCAGGAAAATGGATATATCAAACTCAAAAATGTGTTACCGAATGAAGTGATCATGTTTTTAAATGATACGATCTCGGCTGAAGTAGTAAGACTTAATACACAACACCTTCCTATCGAACAAAGAGATACCTATGGTAAAGCGTTTTTGCAAATCATGAATATCTGGACCAAGTCGAAGCCGGTCAAACAAATTGTATTCGGAAAGCGTCTCGCGAAAATCGCAGCCGACCTGATGGAAGTGAATGGTGTAAGACTCTATCATGACCAGGCCCTGTTTAAAGAAGCCGGTGGTGGTCATACGCCCTGGCATGCCGATCAATACTACTGGCCTTTATCCTCAGATAATACCGTCACCGCCTGGATACCACTTCAACAGACAGGCCTGGAGCTGGGACCACTGGAGTTTAGTGCCAAAAGTCAGCAACTACAGGAAGGGCGATCCCTAAAGATCAGCGACGATAGCGAAATCATGATCCAGAAAAAACTTACGCTGAATGATTACACAAAAATCGTTGAGCCATTCGACCTGGGTGAAGTGAGTTTTCACAACGGATGGGTTTTTCATCGCGCCGGTGCCAACACCACCAACCGGATGCGTAAAGTGATGACCATTATTTACATGGAGAAGGATATGAGGCTAAAACAGCCAGCCAATGAAAACCAGCAGGCTGACTGGGAGACCTGGTGTCCGGGGGCACGGGTTGGTGAAATTATTGATACGCCTTTGAACCCTGTCCTCTACGACAGGGATTTGTAATTAGTAATCATTGCTGTTCGGGATAAATGTATCGAAGTACCAGGAAACCAGATCGCACAAAGCGGAGTATTAGCATCATGTCCTGTTCTCCGCAGAAGATTTTTTAAACCGTAGGCGCCTTACACTGTGCTCGCCGTGTCCGCCGTGGTTTATAGTATTCCACGTTCCCCGGACAATAATGATTCCAAACCCGATCTATCGCTCCCAATCGCCAATTACACTTAGGCCACAGCCATATCCCGGTTATACTTGTTCCGATAGTCTATCGGCGATTTCCCTGTGATCCGTTTAAAAACTGTCCGAAATGCTTTTACATCGGAGTAACCAACATCATACATCAACTCGTTTACATTTTTACGGCTGGCTTCCAGGCCTTTTTTTACGGCTTCAACCTTCACACGCTGGATATATTCAACAACGGTGTTTGAAGTTGCCTTTTTAAATCTTCTTTCGAGATTTCGGCGGCCCAGTGCAAACATTGATGCCAGCTGGTCAACCGTGATCTTGTCCTGGTAATTCTTTTCGATAAATTCCTGGGCCTTTCTGATCGCTTCGTCTTCATGATCTTTCTGTCCCTGGAAGATCGTAAAGGAAAGCTGGTTGACACGTTCCATTTCAATAGCAAACACCTTTGCCGATAGAACGGCCATGGGATGCCCGGCATATTTTTCAATCAAGTGCAGGATCAGGTTTAAATACGAAAATGCGCCGCCGCTGGTATAAATCCCATTCTCGTCGGTGATGATCTTCTCCGTTACAAGGTTCACCTCGGGAAACATTTTTCGAAACGCGTTCTCTGCCATCCAGTGTGTAGCGCACTTTTTTCCATCCACCAGCCCTGTAGATGCCAGCAGAAATGCGCCAAGGCATAAACTCGCCACCTCAGCGCCAGCAGCATGTTGCTCAACGATCCAGGGAATAAAATCCTTATTTATCTCCAATGCCTGTTGTATATCTCCATCAATAGCCGGAATAATTACCAGGTCGGTCTTTTTTATATCTGTAATAAGATTAGAATGAACTGTAAACATACCGCCAGATACGAGGGTCTCCCTGCACAAACCAGCAAGCTGGACATTAAAAATGGGAGGTTCTTCTTTAGACTTTAAAAACGTATTCACCTGCGTAAGCAATTGCCGCGAACCCTCGAGGCTACCAAGTATGGCGCCCTCGGGTACTAAGATTGTGATGTGTTTCATTTGATATAGCTTTTGGCTCATGACAAAAAATTTACTTCAAACGTTTGCCCGTGTTGAAATTTTTTTACATCTACTCTACCAAAAGTAGTCAAATCCCTTGTCGGGATCAACCAGCCATTTTGCCGTAATCACACCCCATATAACTGAACCATCGCCAGTAGCTTTGAACACGCCACGTGTGCAAATTTCAACTTAATCCGGGACCACCAAACAATTTCAAAATGGTTACAGTCAACCCCTATTTAAATTTTAACGGAACAACAGAAGCAGCGTTTAATTTTTACCGCTCAGTTTTTGGTGGTGATTTTATTACCCTGCAGCGTTTCAAGGATACTGCCGAGGCTGACCGGATTCAGGAAGCGGATCGTGACAAGATCATGCATGTGGCACTGATGATCGGGAAAGGAACGGTGCTCATGGGAACCGACGCACTTGAATCGATGGGTCACCCGCTCACGGTCGGAAATAATTTTTTCCT
This sequence comes from Bacteroidota bacterium, assembly GCA_023424015.1. Classification (GTDB taxonomy): domain Bacteria; phylum Bacteroidota; class Bacteroidia; order Chitinophagales; family Chitinophagaceae; genus Terrimonas_B. The sequence continues at coordinate 66,002 of JAFAEM010000005.1, forward strand.
GTCCATCAGTGCAGAAAGTGAACAGGAAGCGGAAAATTATTTTGAAAAACTTTCTGCCGGGGGGAAAATAAGCATCCCGCTAAAAAAAACATTCTGGGGGGCATACTTCGGCATCTTTACCGACAAGTTCGGTATTCAATGGATGATCGACTACGATTACAGTCAATAGACCGTATTAATAAATGAAAACAAGATGGCATGAAAATGAAACCAAAGATCAACTATATCAGCATTGCTACAAATGACCTGCAAACCTCTTTTATATTTTATCGCGACGGGCTGGGGCTTGCTACTAAAGGAATTAAAACAAGCCCCGAACAACACGCCTGCTTTAAACTAGGCAATGGCCTTGACCTGGTACTGTATGATAAAAAAAATCTGACAGGCTCCCGCAGCTTTCGTTCAAATGTCAATGAAGGCTCACACTTTATCATCAGCCATCGTGCTGACAGTAAAGAAGAAGTCGATACTATTTTACAAAAAGCATTAGGTGCAGGCGCCGTCCAGATCGGGCAGGTAAAAGAGGAACCCTGGTGGTACGCTGTGAAATTTGCCGATCCCGACGGACACCAATGGGAAATTGTATGGGAAGCCTGATCAATCAAACACTTATGACCATGATCCGTTTTTCAGTGCAGGAGATTTGCAGGATCGCCCGGGCCTTTGACATCTACTCATAAAATCAATGGCACATATATTGGAGAAAATACTTGTCTACGTTCTTTAATATTTAATTCTTGGGTATGAAAACTCTATTGGTGGCCATTGGTCTCGTGGCGGCAGTATCCTGCACTTCGGTAAGAGAGATCCAGGTAGAAATGATCCAGGCACAATTGATAAAAATCGATACCGTTCACCGGCTGCCCAATGAATACCAGAAACTGCTCACCTGGCGCGGAGCAGATAATATTGACTATATCAGTTTTGTATCGATGGACCAGGTGTATCCGCTCGGTGTCAGCTTTGTAGTTATGAAAACGAAATAAAATGATGAAGGGAAACCTACGGAGTTTCCCTTCTATATTGCCGCCCGCTTATTATTTCTTTTCTGTTTCCGTCCGCACCGGTTTCAGGGTCTTTAAATATGCATATATCGCTTTGATTTCAGCGTCGCTCATGCGTCCATAACTGGGCCATGGCATGTGACTTCCCTCCACAATTCTCCCCATACGAAACCTGTCAATGAAATTCTTTTCAGACCAGCCGAAGACCCGGCTGCTGCTGTCGGTCGTGATATTCGGTGTCATTATACCATCCATAACATTTCCCCCTGCATAAGGCTCACCGGTAAAATCACCACTTAATGTTCGCTGGGTATGGCAACCGCCACAGTTGGCCACATTGTTGGCAAGATATTCCCCATAAGATGCCGAACTGTCTTTCACCACCTGCGATCTGACATCACCACGCGGTCCAACTGGTTTAACCATAAATGCCTTTACAGCTTTACCAAGAACATTGAGGTCGTTGTCCGGCACTTTGTTCTTTACCGGCCGCTGTGCACGCAGGTAAGAAATGATCGCCGTCATATCTTCATCACTCATATCCTGGAAAGGCATAAAATTGAAGACGACCGTGCCATCGGCATGCACACCATATCTTAAGGCACGGGCAATTTCCGCATCGGTCAACCTGCCAATACCAGTTTCGTCATCAGGAGTAATGTTTTTTGCATAGATCTTTCCAAGAGGGATATCAAATACATGTCCTCCCGAAAGATCGACGGGCAGTCCAAGCCTAATCAAAGAATCCGTATTCCCCTGGCTATGACAATCCGCACAATGCGCTGCCCCAAAGATCAATTGCTTTCCACGAAGTATGACACTGGAATCTGCCGAAGCCCGGATATTCGGATAGGGACGGTCGTATTTCACATTTTGCCGGGCCATGACTGTGATTGTAACACCGAGGATTAAAAACAACAGGACCAGGCCAGTCCATTTCATTATTTTTTTAAGAAGCCGCATCAGGATTGGTTTAATACCTGAAAATTATTACGAGTCGTGCAGCTGCCAACGACTACACTGACTGAATTGGCATAAAAGCATCATGAATTGGTATAGTCAAACACAAACTGGTTTACCTAACTTTACTCATAGCCCGATTTTGCTTCCATGAAAAAAAATTCAAGTGTTTCGCATTTGTCCCCTGGATCAAAAGCTTCCCTTTTGAATGCTTTAAAAAATGCGGAATCCATTCTTACAGGTAAACGTGTGACAGCAGGCTTCGATGGTTTTACGGATACTATCGCCAGGATCGTCCGAAAAAAACGAAATCACAAAGCACCAGCTTATTTTACCAGCATCAAAGAATTTGGAACATATATTACCGAAAAACACTCCGCGAGCTTTAGCCTGGAAATAGAAGAAACAAGTAAGAAACCAGGTGGTAATATGCCGATCATGTCACACACACTTGGAACACTGGGCATCAAAACAGCTTGTATCGGCGCTTTCGGTTATCCCCTGCCACATGAGATCTTTAAAACCATGTCGCCCAATTGTGAGCTGAATAGTTTTGCAGACCCCGGTAACTCCACTGCTTTTGAATTCCAGGATGGAAAAATGTTCCTGGCACAAATGGGCGCCCTGAATTCGATGGGCTGGAATGATATTGTAACAAAGATTGGTATGGACAAAATCAGATCATATTATCGTGAAGCCGACCTGGTATGCCTGCTCAACTGGAGTGAGATCGACGCGTCGACCAGTATCTGGAAAGGGTTATTGAAGGATATTTTCCCATCGCTTCCCGAAAATAAACATCCATACCTGTTTATTGACCTCTCCGACTGCTCTAAACGAAGTAAGGACGCGGTTGGTGAAGCATTACAACTAATGAACGAATTTGCAGAACACGGCAGAATTATACTTAGCCTGAACAAAAACGAGGCAGGTATTATCAGCAGCCAGGTTTCGCCAAAGAAAAAATATAATGACGTGCTTAGCCAGGGTAAGAAAATTTTCGGTTCATTAAGTTTGCATACCCTGCTTATCCATTCCGCCAGGGAGACGATCGCCTTCCGTGGCGATGAACAGGTCAGCATTCCCACGTTCTATACACCTAAACCTTTTATTTCAACAGGTGCAGGTGATAATTTCAACGCTGGGTTCTGTGCGGCACAATTATTAGAGTTGGATCTTGCGATGGCTGTCATTTTCGCCAACGCTACAGCGGGTTCTTATATTCGATCAGGAGTTGCGCCCCGGATCAATGATATTAAAACATTCCTCGAAAATCAATAATCATGCAGGTAAAGATTTTTAAAGATCATCAAAGTTTATCCGAAAACGTCGCCTCGGAAGTAGTGGCACTGTTGAACTCCAAACCTGAGGCTGTGATATGCTTTGCGTCAGGAGAAACACCCCGGCAGACCTGCCGACAGCTGGTTGAGAAAATAAGAAATGAAAAAACGGATACCAGTCGCTGTAGTTTTATTGGCCTCGACGAATGGGTTGGTATTCCCCCGGAAAACGAAGGTAGCTGCCATTATTTTTTCAAAAATGAACTGATTGAACCATTGGGAATCCCCACACAACAATTTCATTTGTTTGATGCCATGTCAGATCAACTCGGCGAGGAATGTTTAAAAATGGACAGGCTGATCGCTGAAAAAAAGGGGATCGATCTCATCATTGTAGGTATTGGGATGAATGGCCATATCGGGTTTAATGAGCCGGGTGTTTCATTCACTAACTATTCCCATGTAATAGATCTCGATGAAACCACCCGTACCGTAGGCCAGAAATATTTCAAAACGCAACAGATCCTCGAAAAGGGAATTACACTCGGGCTGCAACACCTGCTCGACTCCCGTAAAGCAATCCTGATAGCCAATGGCAACAAGAAAGCCAGTGTGATCAAAAAAACAATTGAAGAGCAAATCACCAATGATTTTCCTGCAAGCATCATGCAGTCCCACCCCAATGGTTTTGTCATGATCGATGAAGAAGCAGCCGCCGACCTTGATCAAAGAAATTAAATCTGCCTGATGAAAATCAGTGAAGCCAATAAATTGCGATTACTTTATTTCCTCGTTTTCTGTTGCACTGCAGCCTGGCTGCCTATTTTCGCTGACTATTGCATGGCGCAGGGATTAAGCGGTGTGAAAACAGGCATCATCCTCAGTATTCCACCCATGATGATGTTTTTGGTACAACCATTTTATGGTATGGCGGCTGATCGCTTTGGCTATAAAAAAACTTTACTCTTCTCTTCACTCCTCGCGGCAATGTGTTTTGCACTCTACCTGGTTAACGGAGGATTTGCGTTCCTATTCCTGGTTACCGTGCTGATGGCCCTTTTTTACAATACTCTTCAACCCGTTCTGGACAGTCTTTCATTAAAGCTGGTTAAATTGAACCCCGCATTTTCTTACGGCACATTGCGAATCGCCGGCGCCGCAGGCTGGGCTTTCACAGGTATCATCAATGGATACCTGATCGATGCGATCGATACTTCGGTGATCTTTACGGTCGCTGCGGTGAGTATGTTGCTCACTTTTATTTTCGGGTTTTCACTGGCCGATGATAAAGAAAAAGAAATAGTCGCGTCGACTCAGTCCTTTGAAAACGTCAAAGACGTTTTTACCAACAGGGTTTTACTTTTCTTACTCTTTTGTGTATTCCTGGTTTCTGCAGGTGCCACAACAATCTGGAATTTTTATTCCATCTATATGAAAGAAAACGGCGCTTCAGCGTCCCTTGTGGGATATGGAATTTCATTCCAGGGCCTTTGCGAATTGCCCTTATTTTACTTTTCTGCCGTTATTATCCGGAAACTCGGTTTAAAAACCACTCTTGTTGTTACCATTTTCGCTACCGCCCTCCGCATGCTTCTGTACAGCCTTGTAAAAAATCCGCAGGCAGCTATCGCCATTGAATTACTTCATGGCATTTCCTGGTCATTATTCTGGGTGGTATGTGTAGAATATGTGAACCTCCTGATCAGGCAGGACTGGAGAGCAACGGGACAATCTCTATTGTATGCAGCTTATTTCGGTGCAGGCGCGATTGCCGGAAATTTCTGGACAGGCTATTTATCCGATGCCGATATGAAGATATCGTCCATATTTTTCCTAAATGCCGCGATCGTAGCCGTTGTGGCGATACTGGTGTGGATTTTCCTGACAAAAAAAACGGGTGAGAGGGAAGGGTATACGGAATTGGGAATTGGGACCCGATAGATTCTGCAAACAGCAGACACAGCGGAGTATTAACATCATGTCCTGTTCTCCGTAGCAGATTAATAACGCGTAGGCGCCTTTCGCTGTGTTCGCCGTGCCCGCCGTGGTTTATAGTACTCCAGAGTTCCCCGGACAATAATGATTAGATATTAGTCATTGAGTTCCTATTCTATACAGTCAGGTATTCATGCACACCCTCTTTCATGCGATCAATATACCAGTCGACAAATTTTGCGACATCCAATTCGATCGGCGCATAAGGACCAGGCAGGTACTGACTCGATTCCACCCCCTTAAAATTATTTTCACACAACTCCCAATCCTGTTCGCCGGTGATACGCCAGAAATCAGTTAGCCGATCCAACTGGTAGTCGGTGCCTTCTTTTGCATTTTTATCTACCAGCCAGGCCAGGTCTATTTGAGTCTGAGAGGGAGAAATGGCCGTAAGCCGCATCGTCCACATATAGTCACTCACTGCATCCATCCAGAAATTGGGCAACACCACCAGACCTACCACACCTGCATCGTAATCGACATGATCACCCATCGGAATAGCTACGGACTTTCCATCGAGACTATAGCTTTGTACACCCGGTCGCAGTGGATAACGTACTGCGAAGTGAAAACTATCTTTTTCAAAATTTACATTATTGATGGCAAGCCCTTTCTGCTGCCACCCCACCCTGCGTACTGCCAGTTCTTCATCAGCAGATTCGCGCAGGTTGGCGCCGATCACCGCGTTGCAATACTCAGGATGCGCGGGTCCGCAATGATAGCACTCCCTGAAATTCTCGGCAACCAGTTTCCAGTTGGTGCGAAGCGTATACTTCTTTGAAAAAGCCACTTTAGCTTCATCCACTCTATATGGCTTCAGATAAGGAGAATAATCCTTTAACGTTTGCCTGAAATCAGGCGGGTCGCTGGCAAGTGAAATAAAAATCAGGCCCTCTGCCACCCGAACCTGTACAGGATGCAACCCAAACTGCGAGCGGTCAAAATCATCGGGCATTAATCTTGACTTCAGCAGTGATCCATCTTTATCATATACCCACTGGTGATAAGGACAAATAAGTTTCGGCGTATTCCCCTTTTCTTCCAGGCAGATCAGTGATCCGCGGTGGCGGCATGTATTAAAATGGGCATGCACTTCCCCATTATTTCCCCGGATAATAATGATAGAATCTTTATGTGCCTGGTAAGTAAAATAATCACCGGCCTTGGGGATCTGCGCCGTGGTGCCCGCAAACAACCAGTATTTCTGCCAGATACACTTCCACTCCATTTCAAATACCTGCTGGTCAGTATAAAAAGCCTGCTCAAGGCTCCAGCCGGAACGATACCGCTCCAGCAATGACCCGATCTGGGTTGTCATCATATAACGAGTTTAAGTAACCTAAATTTAGTGATAATTGACAAGAGTTACCGCGTTCAGCAAGTTGGATGATTTGAGCAGAATCTATATTACAATTTTGGCAAATCAAAAATTAATAACTGCCGCCTGTCAGGTAAAGCGATCCCATTCAAAACCTTTTTCTGAGTTTTCGTTTGTTCAACTAAGTTAAATTTGTCTTTTCAACACGCGATTATGCATTTAACCGAGGTAAGCAACAACCGTTCGGAACAGGAATTTTTGGATGTTAATAAGATCATCAACAGCGGCAACCCCAATTATATTCAACCTCTTGACAAGGATATCAAAGAGGTTTTTAATAAAAAGAAGAACAAAGCATTTCGGCAAGGTGAAGCCATACGTTGGATATTAAAAGATGGTGAAGGACGCCTGATCGGGCGTATTGCTGCATTTGTCAACAGGAAATACCGAAATAAAGGCGATGAAGGACCGGTTGGAGGTGTTGGTTTTTTTGACTGCATCAATGACCAGGCCGCAGCAGATATGTTGTTTGATGTGGCCAAACACTGGCTTCTGCAAAAAGGCATGACGGCCATGGACGGGCCCATCAATTTTGGAGAGCGTGATCGCTGGTGGGGCTTACTGGTGCAGGGTTTTGAGCCGCCAGTGTATTGTCTCAACTTTAATCCTCCCTATTACCAGGAGCTTTTCGAGAATTATGGGTTTAAGAATTATTTCAACCAGGTTTGCTTTGCATTAAAGGTCGGCAACAGGCTGCAGGAAAAATTTTACGCCCGTCATGCGGAATGTGCTAAAGACCCGGACCTGAACGCGGAACATATTCAACTGAACAAATTAGAAAAGTATGCGAAGGATTTTACCATCGTTTATAATAAAGCATGGGCTGGTCATGGCGGTTTAAAACAAATGGATGAAAAAGTAGTGTTGAAACTATTTCGCTCCATGAAGCCGGTAATGGATGAACGTATCATCTGGTTTGTATATTACAAAGGTGAACCGATCGCGCTTTGGCTCAACCTTCCTGATCTGAACCAGTGGTTCCGCCACTTACATGGCAAGTTTGGACTGCTGAGTAAATTGAAATTTCTCTGGATCAAAAAAACCAAACACTGCAACAAATTTGTCGGGCTGGTTTTTGGCGTGGTACCCGAATGGCAGGGCAAGGGTATTGATAGCTATATGATCGTGGAAGGCGCCCGGGTTGTACAAGGCGTCACCATTCAAAACGGCGTCTATTCAATTGGTAAACCGATCTATGAGGACTATGAAATGCAATGGATTGGCGAGTTCAATCCCAAAATGATCAATGTAGCGGAAAGCCTGGGCACTTACCGGAGCAGGATACTAACCACCTACCGGTATCTCTTCGACCGGACAAAACCCTTCCAATCACATCCCATCCTGAACTAATTATCAGTTGCGGTTGTTTTGAACGATAGAACCGTGGAAAACTCTTATTTTTCAAAAAAACCGATCACTTACATTTGCACAAGAGGTAAAACCTATGGATCGTTTTATTGTTTCAGCCAGAAAATATCGGCCGCAGCTGTTTGACACCGTTGTAGGGCAATCCCATATCACTACCACATTAAAAAACGCGATCAGGCATAATCAACTGGCACACGCTTTTTTGTTTTGTGGCCCTCGGGGTGTGGGTAAGACAACCTGCGCCCGTATCCTCGCCAAAACGATCAATTGTGAAAACCAGTCCAAAGATGGCGAAGCCTGCAATACCTGCCATTCCTGTGTTTCGTTCAATGAAGGCACTTCGATGAACATCCATGAACTGGATGCCGCCAGCAACAACTCAGTGGATGATATCAGGACCCTGGTGGAACAGGTAAGATTTGCACCACAGGCCGGGAAATACAAAGTGTATATCATAGATGAGGTACACATGCTCAGTTCTTCGGCCTTCAACGCATTCCTGAAAACCCTGGAAGAGCCGCCTTCATATGCCATCTTTATCCTGGCCACAACGGAAAAGCACAAGATCCTCCCTACAATACTTTCCCGATGTCAGATATTCGACTTCAAACGGATCACCACCAACGATACCGTAGAACACCTGCAGGAGATCTGCGACAAAGAGGAGATTAAAGCTGAAAAAGCAGCGCTCCAGATCATTGCCCAGAAAAGCGAAGGATGCATGCGGGACGCGCTTAGCATCATGGACAAGATCGTAAGCTTTACCAATGGGGAACTGACTTATACCAATACGCTCGAACATCTCAATATACTCGACGCCGATTATTATTTCAGGCTCCTGGAATGCATGCTGGCCCAGGATCTTTCCGGCGCTATGCTGCTATACGATGATATCAACCGCAAAGGCTTTGAAGGAGATCAGGTATTAAATGGATTTGCTGAATTCATCCGCAACCTGCTTGTTTGCAAAGACGCGAAAGCAGCAGTATTGCTGGAAGCAGTTGAAAGTTTTAAGGACAGGTATGCCGAGACCGCCCGAAATGTTCCAACTGCTGTGTTGATCAGTACGCTGAACATCCTGAATGAAGCCGAGATCAATTATAAAGCAGCCCGCAACAAACGACTTCATGTAGAACTGGTACTGATCAGGCTTTGCTATCTTGGGCAGGCACTGCAGCTAAGCTCCGACGCAACGGGGTTGAGTAAAAAAAAACTAGTTGAAGCAATAAAACCTGTTTCTTTCAGGCAGCTTACTCCACTTGAATTTAATAATATAAAACCCGCTGAGCGTAATATCGCAGGAAAAACCGCGAAAACCCAACCCGCGCGACCCGTCCAGGAAGAAAAGCTGATCATTGAGACAGCCCCTCTTCCAAAAACCAAACAGGTCGAAGCGCCAACAGTTACTGCTCCTGCAACCGATACCAGGACAGCAACAGCCACCGGCATTTCCACAGGTAAAAAGCTTTCTGCGCTAAATAAGATCCGGCAGAAATACCAGGACAATGGCGCCAATGCCACTGCAATAGTCAACGAACCGCTTGATCTGCCGAAACTGCAAAATGCCTGGGCGGATTATATCCTTAAATTAAAGGAAGAAAAAAATCCGGCTGCACAGTCTTTCGACCGGGCCGAACTGAAGATCAACGATGAAAATTCTTTTGTTGCGATCGCTACCAATAACATCGAACAAAAATTTATCGAACAGGAGCGAAACGGTTTATTTTCATTTTTGCAGCGGCAATTAAATAACCGTGCTTTACAATTCACGGTTCTCGTTACCGACAACCCTGTTGAAGAGAACATAACAGACGCCCCGCTTTCATCAAGAGAGCAGTTTTTGAAAATGGCCGAGCAATACCCGCTGCTCGTTGAATTAAAAGAGCGCCTCAAACTCGACCTCGACTACTAGCAGGGTCATTCATTCACCATTTTACCTTAATTTCGGCCAAAATTTAAAGCTACATGGCTGAAGTGATATTGATGCCCCGCCTGAGTGACACAATGACTGAAGGTGTGATCGCTGCCTGGCATAAAAAAGTGGGCGATACGGTAAAAAAAGGCGACCTGCTGGCCGAAGTGGAAACCGACAAGGCCACCATGGAACTGGAAAGCTATAAAGATGGCACCCTCCTTCATGTCGGCGGCGACAAGGGTAGCAAATTGCAGGTGAATGACCTCCTGGCAATCATCGGTACAAAAGGAGAAGATATTTCAGGACTTATCTCAGGTGGTGGCGCTGCTGCCGATAAATCAGAAAAAAAAGAAGAACCCAAAAAACAGGAATCCAAACAACCGGCTCCGGAAGCATCTCAGGCCGCTTCAAACGGAAAATCTGGCGCTCCTAAAGTAGATATTTCAAAAATGGAAGAAGTTGTGCTCATGCCACGTCTCAGTGATACCATGACGGAAGGCGTGATCGCGGGCTGGCTTAAAAATGTAGGTGATACAGTAAAGAAAGGCGATGTGCTGGCCGAAATCGAGACCGATAAAGCCACTATGGAACTGGAAAGCTATAAGAACGGAAAATTATTATACCAGGGAGCAAAGAAGGGTGAAAAGATCGCCGTCAATGATCTTCTCTGCATCATCGGTGAAGAAGGGAAAGTGGATGTGGATGCCATAGTAGCCTCTGCTAAAGGCGGTGGCGCAGCAGCTGAAGCGCCAAAACAGGAAGCGAAAAAAGAAGCAGAAAGCTCAGCGCCAGCCGCGGAAGCACAGGCTCCTGCTGAACCCGCAGCAACCGGTGCGAACGGAAGGATAAAAGCTTCACCCCTTGCTAAGAAGCTGGCCTCCGAAAAAGGTATAGATCTTAGCAAAGTGAGTGGTAGTGGCGATGGCGGAAGAATTGTAAAATCAGATATTGACAATTACAAACCATCTGCCCAACCTGCTGCAGCGTCAAGTGCAGGCACCCATGCCCCTGCAGTACCTACAGGCCAGGTTAGCTTTGAAGAAGTACCCGTTTCGCAAATGCGTAAAGTGATCGCCAAGAGACTCGGAGAAAGTAAATTCACCGCACCGCATTTCTATCTCACCATGGCGATCGATATGGATGCAGCAGTGGCCAGCCGGGCAAAGCTCAACGAGGTGAGCAGTGTCAAGATCTCTTTCAACGATATGGTACTGAAAGCATGCGCGGTTGCACTCAAACAACATCCCAAGGTAAACAGCAGCTGGCTGGGTGATAAGATCCGTATCAATCACCATGTTAATATAGGTGTAGCTGTTGCGGTGGAAGAAGGTCTATTGGTTCCCGTTGTTCGTTTTGCCGATACTAAGTCGCTATCACAGATCGCGGTGGAAGTAAAAGAATTTGCCCAAAAAGCAAAAGATAAAAAATTGCAGCCTGCTGACTGGGAAGGAAATACTTTCACGATCTCCAACCTGGGTATGTTCGGCATCGATGAATTCACGGCCATTATCAATCCCCCGGATGCCTGTATTCTGGCGATCGGTGGTATCAGCCAGGTGCCAGTAGTGAAAAATGGTGCTGTAGTACCGGGTAATGTGATGAAAGTAACCCTGAGTTGTGATCACCGGGTTGTGGATGGCGCAACAGGATCTGCATTCCTGCAAACTCTTAAGAGCCTGCTGGAAGAGCCTTTAAGAATGCTTATTTAACTGGTAATATCTTCAGCATAAAAATCCTGCCCGGATCCGGGCAGGATTTTTTGTAGGCATTTGTGTAATCTGTACCGCATTTTCATCTCTTAATTACAACAAACATTAAGACCATGAATATGAAAAAGTATTTTTTATTTTTTGCATTTGTTCCCGCTTCTATAATGGCGAATGCACAGTACCCGCAAATGCCGGAAGAGAAACCAAATATCGAAGTAACGGGCAGCGCTGAAATGGAGGTCGAGCCAGATGAGATCTTTGTCAATATCATTTTACGGGAAAAAAATAAAGGAGGCGACCGGGGCAGGATCGAGGTACAGGAAGACCTGTTGCTTCAAAAACTGAAGGAAAATGGCCTTGACATCAATAACCTCAGCCTGTCGGGTGCCGATGGTGAACTGCAACACCGTGTGTTCAGAAAAAATAAAGTGATCACAGAAAAAAAGCTTTTAATGAAATTGAAAAATGCCGGTGAAGTAAACAAGCTATTCCAGTTGCTGGATGAATTGGAAATCGAAGACGCCGGTATAGCACGTACCTCCCATTCTAAATTGGAACAATTCAGGAAAGAAGTGAAGGTCAATGCGATGAAAGCCGCGAAAGAAAAAGCAACTTATCTTTTGGAGTCGATTGGAGAACAAGCCGGGAAACCCCTGGTGGTCCGGGAACAACAGCATACCTACCCTTCAAATATTTATGCGTCAAATCTTGCTTTACAGGAAGTTGTTGTAACGGGATACGGTACAAGCCAGGCCGCAAAAGGCCTTGAAGGACAGCTTGGATTTACAAAAATTAAGATACGTTCGGAGATATTTGCAAAATTTGAAATAAAATAAAAATCGCTTGTCAAATAAGAGCCGGAAAAACCAATTTAGCTACTACGACAACCCATAAAAAAACATCCCGCCAACCGGCGGGATTTCTTATATTCGATATTCACCGAATCAACCAAAAATGACACTGCTCGATATTTCCACCTGGTGGCAGGGAATGGCCTTTTTTGAGAAAATTTTCTGGGTCATTGCCATCATATTTTCAACACTTTTTCTTATCCAGGCTATACTTTCTTTTACAGCCGGGGATGGCGATACAGCCATGGGTGATGCCGATGCGTCCATCGCTGTAGATGACGGCGCAGGTCACGGGTTTTTCACCATCAAAAACCTGATCGCGTTTTTCACCATTTTTGGATGGACAGGCATTGCCTTTATCAAAGGTGGTATGAACCCGGCCATCACCATCGTCGCTGCTTTCGTGGCCGGCACCCTGATGGTCGCGATGATGATGTTCCTGTTCCGCAGTATGAGCCGATTAAAACATAGCGGCACTCTTGAAATATCAAACGCGTTAAATAAAATTGGAGAGACTTACCTGGTGATACCGGCCCAAAGGAACGGTTATGGTAAAGTACATATCAAAGTACAGGGATCCTTACAGGAATTGCAGGCTATCACTGATGATGAGAGCCCAATTCCGACAGGCAAGCTTGTTAAAGTGGTAGAGATCCTCAACAACAATATCCTGATCGTTTCTTCCAACCTTACCTAATATTTTAAAACTGAAACATGGCAGAAAATCTTTTACTGATCGTCGCGGTCGCGGTTGTATTCTTTTTCATTCTTATTTTTTCGATGTTCAGGCGTTACAAACGCTGTCCGTCGGATCGCATCCTGGTGGTGTATGGTAAAGTGGGCAAGAATGCCGAAGGCTCCCTCACGGCGAGGTGTATTCATGGCGGCGCCGCCTTCATCTGGCCGATCATACAGGACTATTCGTTCCTCGATCTCACTCCTATTTCTTTAGAAGTAAATCTAACCAGCGCGCTGAGTAAGCAAAATATCCGGGTTGACGTTCCCTCCCGTTTTACTGTTGGTATCTCCACAGAACCGGCCGTTATGCAAAATGCAGCTGAACGCCTGCTGGGTATGCAGCGCCCCGCTATCCACGACCTTGCCAAAGATATTATCCTGGGCCAGATGCGTTTGGTTGTGGCGATGATGGATATCGAAGAGATCAACAACAACCGCGATAAATTCCTGGCCAATATTGGTAGCAACGTAGAAGCCGAACTCAACAAGATCGGTTTGAAAATGATCAACGTAAATGTTACCGATATCAAAGATGAAAGCGGTTATATCGATGCCCTGGGTAAAGAAGCTGCTGCGAAAGCCATCAACGAGGCAAAGATCCGCGTTGCCGAGCAGGAACGAACAGGAGATATTGGTAAAACCACAGCTGAAAAAGAAAGGGATATCAAGGTTGCCGAAACACAACGTGACCGCGATATCAATGTAGCAATGGCAGTAAAGGAAAAGGAAATTCAGATCGCCGGCGCCAATCGTGATGAGAATATCGGTAAAGCAGAGGCCGAAAGAGACACCCGCGTTAAGATCGCTGAAGCCAATGCCATCGCTGTTCAGGGAGAAAACATTTCAAAAATAGAAATCGCCAATTCTGAAGCAACACGTAGGGAGAGGGAAGCAGAAGCGCTCAAAAAAGCTATAGCGGCTGAAAAGGTCCAGGCTGCCAAAGCCCTGGAAGAGGCCTATCTCGCCGAAAAAAGATCAGAGGATGCGCGTGCAGAAAGAGATCGCGCTTCGCAAAATGCCACCATCGTGGTAGCAGCCGACATCCAAAAGCAAAAACTCATCATTGAAGCACAGGCACAGGCCGAACAGGTGCGTGAAAAAGCAAAGGGTGAGGCCGATGCCATCTTTGCAAAACTCGAAGCCGAAGCAAGAGGCCTTTATGAGATCCTTACCAAACAGGCCGAAGGTTTGGACCGTATTGTGAAAGCAGCGGGTGATAATCCCAAAGATGCCGTATTGCTGATGATCGCCGACAAATTACCTGAGCTCGTCAAACTCCAGTCCGACGCGATTCAAAATATCAAGATCGATAAAGTAACCGTTTGGGACGGAGGTCAGAACCCAGATGGAAAGGGTTCTACCGCCAGCTTTGTCAGCGGACTGTATAAAGCCGTGCCACCATTAAAAGATATTTTCGATATGGCCGGTATGGATCTGCCAGGCTATTTAGGCAAACATAAAAATGGAGATGAAAGCAATTCAGATATCGTTGAGATAAAGTAGAATTCATTAAATTACAGCATAACAGGACCTTGATACCAGGGTCTTTTTTTTATTCATGAAAGTATCGGGGATCATACTGATTTTGTGCCTGCTTCCTGGTTTTTCCGATGCACAGCATTATACGGCCACTTATGGTTCTTCCTATATCGGTTCATTGAATGTTCACAATAATCCTGCGGCGATAGTGAACACTCCATTTCGCTGGGACCTTAGTCTGCTGGGTATACAGGATCAACATTCCACCAATGCGATACAAGTACTAAACTATTCCCTTCTTTCAAACCCCGCCAACTCTGAATACCTGATCAAACCCGGACGCTTCAAAAGATATGGCAATATCAACTTCAACCTTAACCTGCTCAATGCCAGGATCGCGCTCAACAAAAAAAATACGATCGCATTCGGCGCCAATCTTCGTGGTGCGGCAACTTTGAGATCAGCCCCCTACCATTTTGTGGATACACTTCAGCGATATGCCGATTTCTTCCGACAAAACGAAGGCGGCGGCAGTTTGTCGGCGGAAATGTCAACCAGCAGCTGGGCGGAATTATACGCGAGTTACGGACTAACCATATTGGAAAATGAGTTTGGCCGGTTAAACGCTGGCATAACGCTTAAACTGAACAGGGGCTTATCCGGCGCCTTTGCGAAACTCGCAGATGGGAACTTCATTCGCAATGCTGATCCTTCTGGTGCTGAATATGAAATTGTATCCGCTAGCTTCGACATGGGTTATTCTTCCAATTTTGATCGCTGGAATGAAGACCGGAAATTCAGTGCTAATTATCGCGATTTCTTTTCGTTTACCGAAGGTGGCGGGTCGATGGACATTGGTTTGGAATACCTGGTGAAACTGCAAAGCGTGAGCCGATATGATGATGAAGACGACGGCTATTTTGATTATGACTGGAAGATCGGCCTGTCGGTATTGGATATCGGATATGCGCAATATCATTTTGGACAATACAGTACCCGTGCACGGAATATCAGGTCAGGGGTTACCGACCTGGTCATGGACCAGTCGCTTGACTCCACCATCACAAACCTGGGAGAGTTTAAGGACAGCCTTTCAGCCATCTTTGCTTCCGTCAGCACATTTGGCGGTAAGTTCAGGGTGGCTCACCCTACAAGGGCGGTGCTGAATGTCGATAAGTTCATTTCGGATGCTTTTTTTGTAAATGCGGAGCTATCAGTTAATCTCAACTCCTTTTTCGGTGACGGCGGTAAGTATGTAAAAGACCTGGCGTTCCTCACGATCACACCACGTTGGGAAACCCGGAAAAAAGGATTTTACCTGCCGTTTTCATACAATAGTCAAAACCAGCTTTGGGTGGGAGGCGCGGTACGACTGGGACCAGTACTGTTAGGTCTTCACAACTGGAGCAATGTTTTTTCAAAAAAGAAATTGCATCGTGGAGGGGGTTACCTCGCATTTACCCTCCGGCCGCGCCAGATCACCGGCGATAAGCCGGATAGGCGGCTGGATTGCTATTGATTCCAGATTGTTGAATATCGTTGAAAATTGTTGAAAATGGTTTAAGGTCGTAAACAATATTAAACTACGTTCCACTATAATTAAACAATAAAAAGGTAGCTCTAGAAAATAGGCGGCTGGATTGCTATTGATTCTGGATTGTTGAATATCGTTGAAAATTGTTGAAAATGGTTTAAGGTCGTAAACAATATTAAACTATGTTCAACTACATTCAACTATAATTA
Source organism: Bacteroidota bacterium (assembly GCA_023424015.1). Classification (GTDB taxonomy): domain Bacteria; phylum Bacteroidota; class Bacteroidia; order Chitinophagales; family Chitinophagaceae; genus Terrimonas_B. Next base: position 82,422 of record JAFAEM010000005.1, read on the forward strand.
AACAATAAAAGTGAGCTCTAGAAAATATAAGGTCGGTTATGATTTTAGCACAGCAGACGCGAATCATAATAAATCATGACCATCATAAAAATCCGAGTTCTACCATTCGTGTTTCCAAGTTCAACTGGTTCGGCGAATAGGGCACGCGGATTTTTATGATTATTATGATCGGTTATGATGCTTGCATAGCAGACCCTGATCATAATAAATCATGACCATCATAACAATCCGTGTTCTACCGTTCGTGTTTCCAGGTTCGCCTGGTTCGGCGAATAGGGCACGCGGATCTTTATGATTATTATGATCGGTTATGATGCTGGCATAGCAGACCCTGATCATAATAAATCATGACCATCATAAAAATCCGTGTTCTACCGTTCATGTTCCAGGTTCGCCTGGTTCGGCGAATAGGGAACGCGGATCTTTATGATCATTATGATCGGCTATGATGCTGGAATAGTACAACATTAAACTACATTCAACTACATTCAACCACTTTAAACAAATACCAGAACCTGCCAATTTAAGCGATATTTTCAATATTTATTGAAAGTTCAGAACCGTGTCATATATTTGCATCATGAAGCTAACAGAAGCAAGACAACAATTTATAAGCAGTTGGGGAGCATTTGGAACCAATTGGGGCATCAACCGCACGATGGCGCAAATACATGCCCTGTTGCTGATAAGCCCCGACCCCATGACCCAGGACGAGATGATGGAAGAGCTAAATATAAGCCGCGGTAATGTAAATATGAATATCCGGGAACTGATCAGCTGGGGCCTGGTAGAAAGAGTGATCCTCCCGGGCGAAAGAAAGGAATATTTTTCTGCGGAAAAAGACATCTGGAAAGTTGTCAAATTGATTGTCAAGGAGCGGAAAAAACGAGAACTGGATCCCATGCTCAAACTGCTTGATCAACTGGAAGAAGTGGAAGCGGATAAACGCGATAAGAATGTCAAATCATTCGTCGATACGGTCAGCAGCATTAAAAAACTAGGCAAACAGGCCGACAAAACCTTAGATGCCATGATCAGGGCCGAGGAAAACTGGTTTGTGGGAGGATTGATGAAATTATTGAAGTAGAAGAATTCTTATTAACATGTTTACTGATGTAGTCGAATCAATGTGTTATTGACCTGCAAACAATACAGCTTCCACTTATGTTATTCTATAATACCCATAAATTTGTATCATGTCAAAAAAGACCCTGGTTCTTGGCGCCTCCGATAACCCCGCAAGGTATAGTTACCTGGCTATTCAGCGCCTGAGAAATCATGGTCACCCTGTCGCCGGCATCGGTAGGAAAAATACAAAAGTGGGTGATGTACTGATCGAAAAGGAAAAACTGCCGATCGAAGGTGTTGATACCGTAACACTTTATTTAAACCCAACACACCAGCAGGAATACTACGACTATATTATTTCGCTCAAACCCCGGCGTATCATTTTCAATCCGGGTACCGAAAATGAAGAGCTGAAAAAAATTGCTACAGAAAACAACATCCAGACCCTCGAAGCCTGCACACTGGTGATGCTAAGCACCGGTCAATACTGATAAAAAATTATCCCCCGAAGTTTTACGATTTCCCCCAGCGTACTATCACCCAATTTCCGATTTTGTCCGCTGTTGATTTTGGTTTTTGATAAATGTTTTCCCAATCTTTGACATCCGTCCCTACCCGAAGACTGTACAGGTCCAAGCCACCTGTACCAGGCAATTTCGTTTAAATTAATATCCGATGAATTACCCAAAACTCTACAGCTTTGGCCTGCTGCTGATGTGCTGCACCATGCTTTGCTCCGCCCAGGAAGACAGGGTTCAGCTTCGTGAACCCGATCACAATAAGCCTGTTTTATTTAAAAATCTCCCACAAAGAATCCAGTTTGATGTCAGCGAAATGAAAACTCTCTTGAGCCCGGTTGCATCCAAAGGCAATCAGTCAAGCTGCAGTTTCCTCGACAAAAAACTACCCGGTTTCGAAGGCAAAATAATTTCCGCCACCAGTAAATACAACAACTCACTCCAAAGTGTAGTTGTTCAATCCACCCGCCTCAACGGCGCAACGTTGACACTTTCCTCATTCACCGCTTCTGATGGTACGACCAGGTATACTGGTCGTATCGTCAGTTTTGAAAATGGAGATTGTTATGTGCTGCAACAGCAAAACGATCAATATTTCCTGGTGAAGAAGAAATTGCATGAGCTGGTTAGTGAATAACACCAGGAGGAAGAACTTCCAGTCCCTTTGAAAACTAAAATCCGTCCTGTTATGATGCCATTTTTACGAATATTTTCCTTTATAGCAATTTGCCACCTACCTATCATTGCTGCGGCACAGGTACCCGTGCTCAGCAGCTATCCTGATGCAAAAGCAACTATATATCTCGACTTCGACGGGCATACCGTGGAGGGCACCACCTGGAACTGGACCGGCCAGCCGATCGTGTGTGCCGGCTCTGGTCTTAGTAACGACAAAATTCTTCAGGTATTCAACCGCGTGGCTGAAGACTACCGTCCGTTTAAGGTCAATATCACTACTGATTCTACCAAATTTCTCGCCGCTCCGCTCGACAGGCGTGTACGTGTTATTATCACGACAACTTCCGCCTGGTATGGGAGCGGTGCGGGTGGTGTCGCTTTTATCGGCTCATTCACCTGGGGCGATGATACACCCTGCTTTGTATTCTCCGCATTATTTGGTTACAACATAAAAAAGATATCCGAGGCAGTGTCACATGAGTCGGGACACACTATGGGTTTATACCACCAGGCGCAATACGATGAAAACTGTAACAAGATAACAGACTACTACGGTGGCGTAGGCAGCGGAGAGATTGGATGGGCACCGATCATGGGCGTTGGTTATAACCGCAATTTCACCTTGTGGGGTAATGGACCCAATTCACTTGGTTGCACCAACTATCAAAGCGACCTTGATGTTATCACATCACCTTCAAACGGCTTTGGCTATCGCGACGATGATCATAGCCAGTCATTCGACTCATCCAGCCAGGCAATTTTCGCCAACAGCCGTTTTACGATGGAAGGCGTGGTGGAACGAAATGATGACGAAGATCTGTTTCATTTTAACATGCCCAGCCGTGGCCGTTTCCAACTGGATGCAGTGCCATACAATGTAGGCACGGGTAATGCCGGTTCCAACCTCGATATGCAGGTTTCGCTGTACAATAGCTCGCAACAGCTATTGAGTGTCTATAATCCAGGTACCCTGCTCAATTCAGTGGCAGATACCATACTAAACCCCGGTTTTTACTATCTCAAAGTAGAAGGAAGGGGTAACCAGTATGCGCCTGCCTATGCCAGCCTGGGTTCATATTCCTTAAATGCTATCATCGAACCCGACGATGCATTACCCGTTCACAACCTTGAATTGCATGCTTCCCTTGCGGGTGAACAACACCAGTTTACCTGGAATATCACAGCAGATGAACAGGTTTTGTTTCAAACACTTGAGGTTTCGGCCGGTGGACATGTTTTTGTGCACCTCGCAACGACCGATGCGGCGCAAAGAACATACCTGTATCGTCCGCCGGCTACGGAAAACCTTCGCTACCGGTTGAGAGTGGATTTTGCAAACGGACATCATTATTATTCCAACACCGTTACTATCAATAACGCCGAGCAACTACCAGCACCAAAACTGGTGAGCAATATCATTCAATCCAATACGATTGCCGTAAATAGCCCTGGAAATTTCTATTACTCGATCACTGATCTACATGGCAAAACCATACAACACGGTAAACTGGTGCATGGCATGAACTATGTGACGGTCGCCAATATGACAGGGGGGTTATACATAGTCAGGTTCGGAGATCAACGGCAGCAATGGACCCAAAAACTACTTCGTCAATAGACCTTAACAGAACAATAATCCCTACCCTTTTTGCAGAACGGAGGTTTTTCTATAACTTAGAAAAACCTCTTTTCATATGCTATGGAGAAAATTTAACGGCGATACGATCGATCTCCCCATCATCAACGCGGTGGAGAATGCCATCAAACGTGAAACAGCGGCCGGCTATAAACTTAAGGTCTGCATCGGTACCGACTCACAGGTAAAAGGAAAAGAAACTGAATTTGCTACTGTCATTGTATTCCTACGGGAAGGCCATGGCGGGTTCATGTTTATTCACAACGATAAAACCCGGCAGCAGTTTACCATCAAGGAAAGAATGCTGATGGAAGTGGCCAAAAGCATCGAAATTGCCTACGAGCTTTGCAATTTGTTTACCAGCTACAACGTGGATATGGAAGTGCATGCCGACATCAACACCAACCCTGGTTTCAAAAGCAACGATGCACTCAAGGAAGCCATGGGCTATATCCTTGGAATGGGCTTCGCCTTCAAAGCCAAACCGGAAGCATTTGCCAGCAGCAGTTGTGCCAATAAGGTGGTCAACTAGCCATTTAAATGTTGGAAAAATAAGTATGCCTTCGTGGCGTATTATTCAGGTGCTACCATTTCAGGCAGGTCCGCGGTCTTTTGGGGAGTGGGGATGATCTCGGAGCTGGCAGACTCGTTTTTGAAATACATTTTTTCTACTCTTTTCGCGTCTTCCTGGGCGAAAGAAAAAACCACCAATGCTGCCAGGAATAAAAAAACAACAATATTTCGCTCGGAAAAGATCTTCCTCATAAGTTTCAACAATTGACTGCAAAGAAAAGAATTAATCCCAAAAAAAACTAAAATTTAACGCCTTACTACTGAATATTCCCGGTTGAGATTGAGGATATATTGGAGCAGTGGTTCGCGTCCCTCCCTGCTGATAGCCGAAGTGGTAAAATAGACGGGCAACTCCTCCCAGTATTGTTTCATCGCGTCCATGAAGGAATTTACATGGCGCTCTGTAGCTCCCGGTTTATTCTTATCGGTTTTCGTAAAAACGATCACGAAGGGCACCTGCCATTTACCGAGGTCATTCAAAAATTCTAAGTCGATACGCTGAGGCTCATGTCGGCTATCGATCAATACAAATAAACACCCCAGGTTTTCCCTTTTGCGGACATAGTTTTCAATCATCTGTTGCCAGCGTCGCCTGCTGCTTTGCGATACTTTCGCATAGCCATAACCAGGAAGGTCTACCAGGTACCAGTGGGTCTTATCGTCTGAAACCACATCAAAATGATTGATCAGTTGCGTTTTTCCGGGAGCAGCTGAAGTTTTAGCCAGCGATTTTTTGTTGCATAGCATATTTATCAGCGAAGACTTGCCCACATTGCTCCTCCCGATAAATGCATACTCGGGCCGGTCGGGCGGCGGGCATTGTTTATAGTCCGCATTACTGATCAGGTAGCTGGCATCGATAATCTCCATGATACTGCAAGTTAGGGCATGAACGACATTCCACGGCGCGTACCGGCTGCTTGTCAAAATGACTTATCTTCAAAAAAAACTCACATGAGACGTTTTTTGATTATCACGCTTGTTCTTTTTCCATTTTTTTCTTTGGCCCAAAACCTGAGATCCGGTGGCAAACTCGATCCGGAACAGGCCAACATGGATATACGTCATTACACCATCGCACTCACGGTTGATCCTTCTGTACAATCCATCGATGGCTATTTGGAAGCCGATCTGATCCTGGCAAAACCTGCGGCACGACTGGTATTTGACCTTACACAGGTTCTCCGGGTAAAAAAGATCTGGGTGAATGGGAAAGAACATAAATATGAGCACCGTGATCACAAAATATTTATCCCTGCTGCTGCTTCATTTGCGGCGGGCAAACAAAAAGTAAAAATTGCCTACGGTGGCATACCCGCTATTGCCGAGAGAGCACCCTGGATCGGCGGCTTCCAATGGGAAAAGGATTCGAAAGGGAACCCCTGGATCGCGATCAGCTGCCAGGGTGAAGGCGCCAAAGTCTTTTTTCCCTGTAAAGATCATCCCAGTGATGAACCTAACGAAGGCGCTGACATGATCATTACAGTTCCCAAGGGCCTCAGCGTAGCGGGACCGGGATTGTTGAAAAAACTGAGTCATAAGAGAGGCTGGTCAACTTTTCACTGGAAAACCAACTATACCATCAGCAACTATTGCCTTGTATTCAATGTGGGAAAATATAAACTCGTTAGTCGCGACTATATTACAATTGAAGGGAATAAAGTGTCTATGCAGTTTTATGTGCTGGAGGAAAATGCGGCCAGAGCAGAAAACCATCTTGACGTGCTGGAAAGATCATGTCGTGTACTCGAGAAATACTTTGGTGAATACCCCTGGGTAAAAGAAAAGATCGGCATCGCTGAAACTCCCCACCTCGGAATGGAACATCAGACCATGAATGCTTATGGCAACAAGTACCAGTACACCAAACTGGGCGGCCAGGATTTCGACTGGCTTTTGCATCATGAGTTTGGTCATGAGTGGTGGGCAAATAAAGTGACCAATCGCGATTGGGCGCATATGTGGATCCAGGAAGGAATTTGTTCCTATGGCGACGCGCTTATCGTACGGGATATGGACGGCGAAGATGCCTATATAAAACGCATGCAACAGACTGCCCGCAACTGCCAAAATAAATTACCTATAGTACAGGGCGAAGAAATAGACTCGGACCAGACTTACCATGGCGACATTTATGGCAAAGGCGCATTTTTTATGCATACCCTGCGCTATGTATTAGGCGATGAGATCTTTTTTCCAACGTTAAAAAAACTGGCTACCGATCCGCAATACACGTACGACAATACCGTGATAACTGCTGATGTGGAAAAACTTTTCAGCAATGCTTATGGTAAAAGCCTGCAGCCGCTTTTCCACTTATTTTTATATACTACTGATAAACTGGAAATAAATATCCGGCAGGTTGATGCGGACAAATATTCTATAAGTGTGGTAAACCTTGAAATGCCGATCCCCATTGATATCGTTACGGATACTGGTACAAAAAGGATCACTATCGGTTCAAAACCCGAGACTATTACCAGCCAAACGATGATACAGGTAGACCCAAAAGTTTATTACCTGAAAAAATTGGTTTACGAATAGTTATTTCTGCCTGCGGCAGAAGAGGGGCCACGAATTGCACGAATCACACGAATTTTTTGCGCCACGGATTACACAGATTGCACAGACGTGGATGTACTAATCCGTGTAGTCCGTGTAATCTGTGGCTAAGTAGGCCACGAATTGCACGAATCACGCGAATTTTTTGCGCCACGGATTTCACGGATTACACAGAAGGGAATGATCTCATGCGAAAGATCCTTTAGTGCAAAAAACAGGAACCTGGAACCCAGTGCTAATCCGTGTAGTCCGTGTAATCTGTGGCTAAGCATGCCACGGATTACATAGATTACACAGAGGGGAGTGAACTAATGTGAAAGATACTTTTAGAGCAAAAAGCAGGAACCTGGATCCAGGTACTAATCCGTGAAATCCGTGAAATCTGTGGCTAAGTAGGCCGAATCCCGATACCTTTGCCGCTTATGCCAGAGACATTGCCCCACGATCATATCAAACCGTACAAAGAATCGGCATCAACCAAAAAGCAACAGGTAGCCGAAATGTTTGACCGCATTGCCGGCCGTTACGATTTCATGAACCACTTTTTGTCAGGCTGGACCGATATCGGCTGGCGCAAAAAAGCGATCAGGCTCCTCAAAAAAGATGACCCGAAATACATTCTTGACATTGCCAGCGGCACTGGTGACATGGCCATACTGGCTTGCAAATTGCTTAACCCCGATAAAGTTTTTGGAATAGACATCTCTTCACAAATGTTGGAGATCGGTAAAAAAAAGGTTGAAAAAGAGGGATTTGCAGGAAAGATCCAGTTACAGATGGGAGATTCCGAAACAATAAATTTTGGGGAAAATACGTTTGATGCGGGAATGGTGGCTTTTGGCATCAGGAATTTTGAGAATCTCGAAAAGGGGCTATCTGAAATTCTAAGGGTGATGAAACCGGGGGCGCAGCTGGTGATCCTGGAATTTTCAAAACCTAAACAACCCATAAAAAGTGTATACAATTTATATATGGGTGTGATCGCGCCGAAGATGGCCCGCTGGTTCCGTCAAAACAAAGAGGCTTATGAATATTTGTGTGATTCGGCAAACGCTTTTCCGGACAGGCAGAACCTGGTCGACATATTAAATAAAATTGGTTTTTCCGATACCCGTTATAAATCGCTAAGCTTAGGAATATGTTGTATATACGTTGGAAGAAAGCCCGTACACCCCGAAAATTAATATCTAAAATTCTTTTTGTTTTTGGATTGGTATTGCTTGCCCAGTCGGCAGTCGCCCAGTACGACCTCAACCAGTATGATCACGATAGCAAACCTTATTATTTTGGTATCACTCTGGGTGCCAATATGTCGAGGTTCCAAACTTCCCTGCATTCAAGGTTTCTCCAGAACGACAGTATCATGATCGCCGAGCCTCAAAATTCGAAAGGTTTTGCCCTGGGCTTACTGGCTACGGCACGGTTATCTGATCGCTTCCAGCTTCGCTTCAATCCCCAGCTGATGTTTACCGAGCGGAGCATTTTCTACAAACTCAAACATGCTGAAGGCGGCCTCACTGATATCAACAAAACAGTCGAATCAGTCATCGTTACTTTTCCCATCCAGGTTAAGCTGCAGTCGGACCGCATCGGAAATTTCCGTGTATATATGCTGGCCGGGGTGAAGGGCGATATCGACCTGGCCAGTAATGCCCGCGCCAAAAAAGCGGAGGACCTGGTGAAGATCAAAAAGTACGACTATGGCGTCGAACTGGGTATGGGCTTTAATTTTTTCTTCCCCAGCTTTATTTTTTCACCGGAAATAAAGATCAGCAACGGCCTTGGCAATATTCACAGCCGTGATGAATACCTGAAATACTCCAATGTATTTGATAAAATACAATCCCGGATGATCGTTTTTAGTATCCACCTCGAAGGATAAATTTTTATTATTTAAATAATATTCCACCATGAAATCCTATCTGATCCGTACCTGTCTTGCACTGGGTCTCGCCTTCACAACTATGATCTCATCGGCGCAAAAATTTGAATCCGCCATTGATCTTAACGATTTTTATGTTTCCATTACTGACAGCCTGTATGCCGCAGGGTCTCAATGGGGAACCGTGATGAGCAAAGCAATGGAGACAAAGAATTTCAGCCCGATCATACCCGTCCGGAAAAAAATGGAGTCTTTTATTGACAAAAAGCTTTTGGAATTGGGGAAAATAAAAGACCAGTTTGGCTGTGAAAACCTCCGGCTCTCAACGATGGATTTTCTCGCATTTGAAAAAAGGTTGATACAGGAAGCTTTTATCCCTGCAGAAAAACTAACAAAAACAGCCACCAAAGCGGATATTGATAAAGTACTGAACAACCTGACTGCATCTGGGAAAAAAGAAGAGGCTGCCATCGCCCGGATCAACGAAGCACAGAAAGCCTGCGCCGAAAAAAATGGCTTCACTATCGACGGCGAAAACTAAAAATCAAATTCTCTCCGGTGCATATTCCATCGGAAACCGAAACTAACAACGGTGCTCTTATCAGTTATAAAGGGCGCCGTTTTTGTTTCCTGCTTCCTGGTTGAGCCAAACAATTCCAGGAAAAAGTTCTCTTTCAGTTCGTACGATACAAGCAACGAAGCGTACATCACATTTGTTTTCCAGCCCGATCCAATACTAAATCCATATTCATTAACGCGGTAGGGCGCAACGTGAGGCAGGAAGATATTGCTGCCGTAGCTGATGCTGCTGCTATCCCTCCCCTGCTGGTACACAATTGCTTTCGCCTGGATCATCCATTTGGGTGCGGGCTGATAACGGGCGATGCCGGTCCACTCTTTAAAATTTGCCATCAAGGGGTGAGCCAGTGGTTGGTTATAATGAGTATAGTTGGCTACACTGTCGCGATGAGAATAAGTGAACGGTCTCACGCTATTGTGTTCAAGTTGAAGATCCAGGTTTTTGATATTAAACGCGTCAATATATTTCCCACCCAGCTGGATTCCCCATTTATTGGCCCACCAGCCGCGGTTGTTCTTAATTTCTGATAATTTAAACTCATCAAGCAATACCTGGCCATAAACCTGGAAGCGTTTTGCAAAATTGGCTTTGAAATCCAGGCCGGCAACCGCGTTGTCCGCGCTTCCATTCTGTTGTTCAATGGAACGATAGAAAATTATGGGATTAAGATATGAAAAATCGAACCGATTCTCCCTGCCAAAAACAACACCTTCAAATAAACCGATATTCAACCATTTCGTAATGTTAACATCAAGGTGATGCATCACCGCGTATTTCTTTCCGATCAGTTTATCACCCCCGCGCACGCTGGCATTCTGCAATTCCATAAAAATATTCTGGTAATTGAGCTTCCATACACGGGTATTGAACTTTAAAAACAGGTTGCTGTTCCCGAAATCACTCAGGAAAAGGCTACGGTGACCGTTCCCGATAAAATTTTTATCATACCCAAATACGACATCTATATATTTTGTCACATTAAAACTGAAATATCCTCTCGCATCAAAATAGTCCACACCACCAGCAGCCTTGAAACTTTTGTAATAGCCAGCGCCAGGCACTGCGTCACGGTCGTTGATCCATTGTTGCACATAGGCAGGATCCCGCTCCTGGTTATCGGTGAGATATGCCGAAAACCCAATCTTGTTGGCAATTTTCCCACGAACCGAGAGCCCTCGTGTATTTAAAAACAAATGCTGGTCATTATCACTTTCTTTTGATATGGTGTACTGGATTACGGGGTTTACTATCAGGTCAAAATCCTTCACATGCACTTCGTAAAGATTGGCTGGCGAAGTATAAAAATTCTTCAGGATCGGTTTTTTGCTGCGATATAGTTCCCGTTCCTCCTCCGTCAGCCATTCTGTGTTGTTGAGATATAGCCTTTGCAGGTTCCAGGCGTCTACTTTCGACAGACCGGCTTCATTATTGTGCTGCAAATAATTTCGCACCCCGCTGATGGCATATTTATGGCGGTTAAAATATTTTAACTTGGAAAAGTTGAGTACAGAATCAGTGCCCGATTTTATTTCAAAACGCTCCAGTAAAATGTTTTGCTTATCACCTTGTGGTAAATATGTGGATTGTGAAATGCAGAAAACAGGGATAATATAGAAAGCCACTAAAAATAAAAACTTCAATCTCACTGCCAGGGGCTGTTGGTTTTTTATAAATTGCATTCCGGGTAGTTTAGGATAACATTTAACAAATTATGCAAATATATCTGATAAAAGATATCCGCGTTGTCAACGAAGGCAGGATACAGGAGATGGATGCGCTTATCAAAAATGGCAGGATTGAAAAACTTGCGCCGAAGATCGATAATGTTCTTCCCGGTACACAATCCGCTGGCAAGCTGACGGAGATAAACGGGGCGGGCAAGTATCTTTTACCAGGCGCTATCGACGACCAGGTTCATTTCAGGGAGCCGGGTCTTACACATAAAGCAACCATATATACTGAAGCAAAAGCGGCTGTCGCGGGTGGCGTCACCAGTTTTATGGAAATGCCCAATACTATACCCCCGGCCTTCACCTTACCACTATTGGAGGAAAAATACAAAATCGCAGCTCAAACCTCGCTGGCCAATTATTCCTTTTATATCGGCACTTCCAATGAAAACGCTGAAGAAGCCTTAAAGGCAAATGAGAGAAAAAAAGAAATTTGCGGCATCAAGATATTCATGGGTTCCTCTACAGGCAACCTGTTAGTTGACAATCCTCTCACTTTAGAAAAGGTTTTTGGCGAAAGTGAATTGCTCATCGCCACGCATTGTGAAGATGAAAAGATCATCCGTGCAAACCTGGAAAGATTGAAGGGAGAGAATAGAGAATTACTGCCTCAAGATCATCCCCTGATCCGGTCAGAAGAAGCATGCTTTGAGTCCTCCTTTTATGCCATTCAACTTGCAAAAAAACACAATACGCGCCTGCATATCCTGCATATCAGCACCGAAAAGGAATTGCAATTATTCAGCAATATGCTTCCACTTCGTGAAAAAAGGATAACGTCGGAAGTATGCGTACATCACCTCCACTTCAGCAGTAATGATTACGAGAGGCTCGGCAACAGGATCAAATGTAATCCCGCCATCAAAGCGCCACATAACCGGGAAGCTTTATGGCAGGCCCTGCTCGACGACAGGCTGGATGTAATCGCTACCGATCATGCCCCACACACCTTAGAAGAAAAAAATGAACCTTATCTTAAGGCGCATGCAGGCCTGCCGCTGGTACAACATTCCCTGCTGCTCATGTTGCATTATCACAAACTGGGTCGTATTTCCCTCGAAAAGATCGTCCAGAAAATGAGTCACGCGGTGGCAGATTGCTTCCAGGTAAAGGATCGTGGATATATACGCGAAGGATATCATGCCGATCTTGTCATTGTTGACCTCGGGGCTTCAACCAAAGTTTCAAAGGAAAATATTCTATACAAATGCGGATGGAGTCCCCTGGAAGGAACGGAATTTCCTGCCCGCATTACCCATACTTTTGTAAACGGCCACCTCGTGTATGGAAATGGAAGCTTTGATGAATCTATTAAGGGCAACCGGTTACAGTTTGACAGGAATTAAAAACGCCACGGATTTAATGTAATTTATGGTGGAAATAGTGCATGCCGTCTGTGCAATCCCGGACGGCATGAAATAAACAGAAAAGGGCGCTATGCAAATTGACAATATTTCGTTCAGCGACATTTCGATCTTTCACGCGGAAGAAGAATTTTCAATTTTTCATAAACTGAATTTTACCCGCACCAGTGGCGGGAAAGCCTGGCTGCGTAAATTTTTCACGGAGCCTCATGGTGATCTCAAACGGATCATGGGCACCCAGAAAGTTATTCGCAGCCTGATGGAACATGTCGACGACTGGCCCGAAGATATCAGCAACGGCACATTGCTGGTGATGGATAAGTTTATGGATTATGCCCTGGACCCCATCAGTGAACGATCGAATGTAGTAAACGGGCTTGTCTATAAATGGCTGCATAGTGAAGACTATTCGATGGTGAAATATTCCATCCCCCACTTCGCAGATTTTTTCAGAGGTATAAGATCGATCGCAATGCTCCTGGATGATCTTGACCTGCCACCCAATATCAGTATTTACATCGATCGCATTGCGCAGGTGTTGAAGGATGAACCACTCGGTCTATTGTCGCAAACTGAAAAAGGCGATAAATTCAGCATCCGTGATACGCTTTATTTTGGCTACTATCTACGCACCAAATACCGCACAAAAACCCTGGAACTGATCGATATTTTCAGCCGGCTGGATGCCTGGTACTCGATGGCCGTTGCTGTGAAAACCTATAACCTTGCCTTCCCCGAATTTGTTGAACAGGAGCAACCACATGTCGAAGCGAAGGGACTATACCATATATTGATCCCCAAACCCGTCCCCTACGACCTGCAAATGAACCCCGAGCATAATTTTCTATTCCTGACCGGTGCGAACATGGCAGGAAAAAGTACCCTGATCAAATCGGTGGGCTCGGCGGTGTTCCTCGCCCATATTGGTATGGGTGTGCCGGCAACCCAGATGAAACTTACCTTGTTTGACGGGTTGTTGAGTAATATCAACGTGGTTGACAATATCGCCAAAGGCGAAAGCTTTTTCTTCAATGAAGTGCAACGCATAAAAAATACGATCGACAAGATCAACAATGGGAAAAAATGGCTTGTGCTGATTGATGAATTATTTAAAGGCACCAACGTGCAGGATGCCATGAAATGTTCGCTCACCGTGATCAAGGGTTTGATCAAAATAAAAAACTCCTTGTTCATCCTCTCAACCCACCTGTACGAGATCGGGGAAGAGCTGGAGAATTATTCCAATATATCCTTCCGCTATTTCGAAACCAATGTCGATAATGATCAGTTACAGTTCAGCTACCAGCTCAAAGAAGGGATCAGCAATGACCGGATCGGGTATGTGATACTAAAGCGGGAAAAAGTGGTTGATATGCTGGAAAACCTGTGACCGGGAGGAGGGGGTGTTGGATAACAGGTACTGGATACTGGATATTGGATACTGGATATTGGATACCGGATAAAAGATGTTTGATGGCGGATATTGAATATGGTAGTATAAAGAATTTATAGGGTTGGACACCAGCCATTTCTCTCCGGCGGGATTGGGGGTGTGGCGATGAGTCTGGGGTCGGGAGTCAGGATTTATCGATTGAGGGGAAATAGACAATATCTTTTATTTATCTTGATCACTATGACAAAACTTATTTTTTCCACCGGACTTGTATTGCTGTTTGTCACGGCTTTTGCTCAAAGGGATATTGATGTATTGCATTACAAATACGAGATTGAGCTTAGCGACCGGTCAGATTCCATAAAAGCAAAAGCAACCATCCAGGCAAAATTTAATCAGCCATCCGACAGGGTTTGGCTTGACCTCGCGTCACCCAATAAAGCCGGGAAAGGGATGCTGGCATATAAATTTCTTGAAGGCGACAATAAAAGTCTGTCGGGGAAACAAACTGGTAACAAACTTGAACTATTGTTGTCTGCACCTGCTGAAAAGGACGAGATCAAATCATTCACGATCGAATACAAAGGCATCCCGGCCGACGGGCTGATCATTTCCAAAACAAAATATGGCCGTCGAAGTTTTTTTGCCGACAACTGGCCCAACCGGGGCCACAACTGGCTACCCTGCGTAGACGATCCGGCTGATAAAGCCACAGTTGAGTTTATTGTAAGCGCGCCGCAACACTACCAGGTGGTGGCCAACGGGATACAGATCGAAGAAACGAACCTTGCAAATGGCAATAAGAGAACACACTGGAAAGAAGATGTGCCGGTTGCCACCAAAGTGATGGTAATTGGTGTGGCTGACTTTGCGGTAAACCTGGCTGGAACTATTGATAATTGTATACCCGTGTATAGCTGGGTATATCCTGAAGATCGTGACAAAGGATTTTATGATTACGCGCAGGCCAGTGAAATTCTTCCTTTTTTTATAAAGCATGTGGGGCCCTATGGCTATAAGAAACTGGCCAATGTGCAGTCAAAGACAACCTTCGGTGGCCTGGAAAATGCCAACACGATTTTTTACCATGAAAACTCGATCAATGGCCAGCGTAAATCGGAAGCGCTGATGGCCCACGAGATCGCGCACCAGTGGTTTGGTAACATGACCACCGAAAAAAGCTTTGCACATCTTTGGTTAAGCGAAGGCTTTGCAACTTATATGACTGTCCTTTATATGGAATCCAAATATGGAAAAGACAGCGCCCGCGCGATGCTTGCCGAAGACCGGAGAGAAGTAATTGATTATGCAAAGATGGGTGACCGGCCGGTGGTGGATGAAACAAAGGATTATATGCAGCTCTTAAACCCTAATAGCTACCAGAAAGGCGGTTGGGTACTGCACATGTTGCGCAGCCAGCTTGGCGATTCCATATTCTGGAAAAGTATCCGCAATTATTATGCAGCATTTGCAGGGAAAAATGCGGATACAAAAGACCTTCAGAACATCGTCGAAAAAACTTCGAGTAAAGACCTTTCCGAATTCTTCCGGCAATGGCTTTACACCCCCGGTGTACCAGGACTGGATATCGGATGGAAGTATAACGCTGCGGAAAAGAATATCACGCTCACGGTAAAGCAAACACAGGAAACACCTTTTTCCTTTCCACTTGATATCGCTATTAAGAGCGGTGAAGGAAAGTCTGAAACAAAGCAGATCCGGGTCAGTCGTGCCGAGCAGAGTTTTTCGATACCGGTGAAAGCCGCGGTGAAGAGTATCGAACCCGATCCTGACATTTCCTTTCTGGGTGAGATCCGTGTGAAAGAATCAAAATAACCCCAAAGCAAATCCCTGGTTAAAAAAACGTTTCAAACGCGATTTTACCACCGGCCGTGGGAGGTAAAAACAGTTAACTTGAGTCGCGATTAAAGAAAGCTTTATGCTTGTAAAAACCTTCGGAAGCGCCGTGTATGGCGTGGAAGCGACATCGATCACGATTGAAGTAAACTGGCTTGCTTCTCAGGGTAAAGACCCCATGATCGTGGGCCTGCCCGACAGTGCTGTAAAGGAAAGCCTCCAAAGAGTGGAAAGCACATTTAAGACAAACGGTTATTTATTTCCCCGAACCAAGATTGTCGTGAACTTGGCACCGGCGGATATTAAAAAAAGTGGAACCGCCTTTGACTTACCGATCGCACTCGGGATACTCGGCGCATCAGAACAGATCGAGAATAAAGATGCTTTATCCAACTATGTGATCATGGGCGAACTCAGTCTGGATGGCAACCTCAGAGCCATCAAAGGTGCACTGCCCATCGCGATCCAGGCACGTAAAGAAGGTTTTAAAGGTTTGATTGTTCCCAAAGCCAATGCAAGGGAAGCCGGGATGGTCAATAACCTGCAGGTATACGGTGTAGAACATATTAAAGACGTGATCGAATTTTTTGGCAATGATGAAAAAGGGTTGGACCCAATACTGATCAACACCCGCGAAGAATTTTTTCACTCGCAGTCTGAATTTGAAATTGATTTCACCGATGTAAAAGGACAGGAGAATATCAAACGGGCCCTGGAGATCGCGGCTGCGGGTGGACATAATGCTATTCTGATAGGCCCACCGGGTGCGGGAAAAACCATGCTTGCAAAACGGCTACCCACCATTCTACCACCCCTTTCGCTCCAGGAAGCGCTTGAAACAACAAAGATCCATTCAGTGGCAGGCAAACTACCGGAGAATTCAACGCTGGTATCAAAACGACCTTTTCGCTCACCGCATCATACCATATCCGATGTAGCCTTAGTTGGAGGCGGCGGCATACCACAGCCGGGAGAGATCTCCCTGGCTCATAACGGTGTTTTATTTCTTGACGAACTGCCTGAATTCAAACGCACCGTGCTTGAAGTAATGCGACAACCCATGGAAGAAAGACGTGTTACGATCTCCAGAGCTAAGATCGCACTCGATTTCCCTGCTTCCTTTATGCTGATCGCATCCATGAATCCCTGCCCCTGCGGTTTCTATAATCACCCCGACCGCGAGTGTACCTGTCCGCCCGGCGCTGTGCAGAAATATCTGAATAAAATTTCGGGTCCACTACTCGACCGGATCGATCTTCATGTGGAAGTGACACCGGTTGCCTTTAGCGAACTATCCTCCGCACGGCCACAGGAAGGTTCTGCTGATATCCGCCAACGCGTGGTGAATGCCCGTGAGATACAAGCATCGCGTTATAAGGAAAACCCTGGTGTGTATTGCAATGCGCAGATCAGCAGTAAGACCTTAAAAGAAATTTGTACCATCGACCAGGTTGGCGCCAATCTCCTGAAAGCTGCGATGCAGAAGTTAAACCTGTCGGCCCGTGCATACGACCGAATCTTAAAAGTAGCCCGCACCATCGCCGACCTGGCAGCAAGCGAAAGCATCAAAGCCGAACACCTCGCCGAGGCTATCCAGTACAGGAGTTTGGACCGGGAGGGATGGGCAGGGTGAGCAGTCGGGAGTCGATGGTCGGGAGTCGGGAGGTGAATAGTGAATAGCGAATTGTGAGTTATGGCGAGAGGGTTAGGATATAGGACAAATGATCCTTGCTCCCC
>JAFAEM010000002.1 GCA_023424015.1 Bacteroidota bacterium
GATTACACTGGTTACACGGATTATGGCTGCCTTCGGCAGGAAGAGGGCCACGAATTACACGAATCACACGAATGGGGCCAGGGATTACACTGGTTACACGGATTATGGCTGCCTTCGGCAGGAAGAGGGCCACGAATTACACGAATCACACGAATGGGTCCAGGGATTACACAGGTTACACGGATTTTGGCTGCCTTCGGCAGGGGGAGAGCCACGAATAACACGAATCACACGAATGAGGCTAAAGATTAATGATTATTTTTCAAGGGTGGAAAGCTTCCGGGCCTTGGTCTTTGTTTGATGTGGTTCTTTCAAAGCGTCTTTGATCACCACGGCAGCCTGCGCCAAAGCTGTTTTTACCGCAGGCACTTCTGCAAGCGGATTCAGCAATCCATAATCATGGATCAACCCGGCATATCGTGTCAGGGTTACTTTGACACCCGCTTCATTCAGTTTTCTTGCATAAGCCTCGCCCTCATCTCTTAGTACATCATTTTCGGCGGTTTGAACCAGGGCTGGCGGCAATCCCCGGAGTTGTTCCAAACTGGCTTGTAGTGGGGAGGCATAAATTTCCCTGCGTGCGTTTCTGTCAGGTAGATAGTTGTCCCAGAACCAGACCATCATATTTCTTGTAAGGAATCTTTCTTCACCCAGTTCTTTATAGGAGGTTGTTTCAAAATTGGCATCTGTAACAGGCCAAAGTAAAACCTGCAACTTAATATCGGGGCCAGCTTTTTCCTTTGCCATCAATACCACCGCCGCAGTCATATTTCCGCCGACACTATTCCCCACGATAGCCAGGTTTTTCCCATTTACACCTATCAGATCGCCATTTTCAGCCACCCATTTTGCGGTAGCATAGATCTGCCTGATGGCAACAGGATATTGCGCTTCGGGCGAGGGTGTATAATCAGGAAATACTGCTACCGCACCACTCTGTACGACCAGGTCTCTCACCAGCCTTCTGTGCGTTGGGTAATCTCCCAGCACCCATCCTCCACCATGTATGAAAATGAAAACGGGAGTACCCTGTTTTGCATTTATGGGCCTGGTGATATGAATTTTCACGCGCTCCATATCCAGGTCAATGAACCTTTCTTCCTCTTCTATGCCAGATGTATCAACAGCTACAGATCTTTGCGCGTCGGTTAACACCTGCCGTGCTTCACCGACACTGAGTTGTTCGATTGGATTACCCGACGCTGAGTTAAGTGCTTTCAAA
The DNA here is from genome assembly GCA_023424015.1 of Bacteroidota bacterium. Taxonomy (GTDB): domain Bacteria; phylum Bacteroidota; class Bacteroidia; order Chitinophagales; family Chitinophagaceae; genus Terrimonas_B. The sequence goes on from JAFAEM010000002.1 coordinate 1,223, forward strand.
AATGAGCGCACTTCTTTGAATATCCTGGGGTCGTTTTCTGCTTTTTGGAAATTGTTAGTTTGTGACATAATTAAAGTTTTTATGTTTTTTAAGATTGTTGATTTTAATGTCCCGGGTTCATTTGTTTAGTGACTGCTACTATGTTCAGTCGTTAGTACAGAAGTTTCACATGAACAGGTTTGTCTTATGATTTTCGTGCTGATACCTTCAGCATAAGAATCCTGCGAATCCAATATGATGCCCTTGATCCCGCCTGATGAAGTAATCGCAATGAGCACCGCATCCTCCACTTCGGACACATCACTCTTAAAGAAATACTCCTCGTCAACTCTAAACTGTTCCGGATCAAGCCGCATATCCAGGTCACCGCAATACAGGCAAAATTTGTCAACTGTAAAATCTGCGTCATAGCCTCTTTCGCGGAGATCGCAAAGGGCGCCTTCCAGTGTTTTATAGTTTTTCATTTTGATTTATTTAGTTGTTAATAGTTATAATACTACCGGATACTGCCACTGAAGTTTTTGCTCCATCTCATAACTTATGTTGTCTGAATAAACATTGCACGGGTCTATTAAGTATCCCCGCCGTCCATCCATCAGGGATATTGCATAAATGATCCGTTCGGCGTCAGGGTTTGCCACATCTTCCAGGTAGTAAGTTTCTTCTATTGAGAACTCATCTGGATACAGTGGTTCATTTGTGCCGGTTCTATAAATGCAGGTGGCATCTCTTCTGAATGAAAGCTGGAAACCCTGGTCTTTAAGCCCATCCAGTCTTTGCCTGATTGACGTTGAATGTTTGTCCTGGACTATCATCTCTTTAGTTTTTATGATTATTACCAAAGGTCGCTGGCGTTTCCCGGCGCGATGCTTATTTCGGTATGCGTATCATTATACGGCAGGTCCTGCATCCTGATGGCGTCGTCGATAAATTCACCGCCATCGGTGATATGGTGTAGTGATTCCTGCACGGTTATTTCGACAGGTTCTGGTTGCAGATGTTTTTGTTTTTTTTCAAACAGATCAAATAGGAAAAATTTCATAACCTTTGTTTTGATTGGTGATTCATGAGTATGTTATGGCAAAACTTCCTCTCGCTCCACCGTGGGGAGCGTAAAACCTAAGTTTTCAAAAAAGAATTTGTGGAGTTCTGATCTGCTGCCTGCTGACTTGCCGTGTTGTTGACCGGTTTTCGTAAGGATTAGTACGCCGGCGTAGGGATATCCTGGTGCACGAACGGATGGAAAGTGCATTCCCGTTACAACCGCCTCGGCAAACTGTCACCCGTCATCTTCGTTTCAACAGGTGGCAGATCATTTGTTAAGACTTTTGCAGTTGTGTATTCCACCATTTTTCAAAATTGTACTTTCCCAGTTCGGCCGGGCCGGCTGGAACAAGAGCGGCATTAGTTATCTCACCACCATAATAAACCGGCCTTCCGTTTGACACTACTTTGCGGGGATCTCCAGTATTCCGGAGAAAGCGTTCAATTATTTCATACATTTCAAAGCGCTCTGGCCCGGCTATCTCTACTTTGCCGTTGATGGGCCTGCCCAGGGCATACTGCACAACAAATGAGGCAACATCATTGGCGGCAATTGGCTGAAACTTTACATCAGAAAGATGTACTTCATTATCTGAAGTCGCTTCGTTTGCAATACCAGCCATGAATTCGAAGAATTGTGTGCTCCGGACGATAGTATAGGGCACACCCGATTGGCGTACCAGGCTTTCCTGCGCCAGTTTCGCACGCATGTAGGGGATGTTTTGCATTATGTCAACGCCCACAATTGAAAGCGCCACATGATGCTTAACACCTGCCGTGATCTCTGCGCCTAACAGGTTGCGGCCTGCGGTTTGAAAAAACTCCATTACTGCTTTTTCTTCAAAAGAAGGAGAGTTGGCAAGGTCGATAACGATATCAGTGCCTTTTAATGCTTCAGCAAGTCCTTCCCCGGTTATAGTATTGACACCTGTGTTAGGCGAAGCGGCAATTACTTCATATCCCTTTTCACGAAGCTGGCTAACCACTTTGCTTCCGATGAGGCCGGTTCCTCCGATGACTACGATCTTCATAATTTTAATTTTTTGATTGTTTGGTAGGATAAAGTCCAACCCGGTGCCAAAAAATTAAATTGTTGAATGCCAGCGGAGTGATTGAAATCGGGGCTATAGTTTTTCACGGTATTTAGTGAAAGCACGAAGCTTTTCACTTTATTTAGGGAGAAATAGTGGGGGGAGCGGTTTTAATGCTTAGGGTGTAAAATATTCTGCTTTCTGAATACCTAGTTTTTTCATTTTCGAGTGTAGTGTATTGCCGGGGATCTTTAAAACATCGGCAGCGCCTCCTGTCCCGGAAACCTTACCGGAACAGCGTTTCAGCGTTTCAATGATATGATGGCGTTCGACTTCTTCCAGTGAGCGGTTCGAGAGATAGGCCTCGCTGGATTTATCGATATTACTGTTCTCCGGTATGTAGACATCATTCAATTCTCCATCAGTTGTCAACAGGATGCTTCGCTCTATCAAATGCTCTAGTTCCCTTACATTACCCGGCCATGTATAGCTACGGAGTTGCTGCAGTACTTTCGGCGAAACCTTTCGGATCTTACGCCCGGTATTTCTGCTGTATTTGGATACAAAAAAATGGGTAAGCGCTTCGATATCGTCGGTTCGATTACGCAAAGGAGGAAGCTCAATAGGAAATACATTTAAACGGAAGTAGAGATCGGCACGGAAGCGGCCGGCTTTTACTTCCTCTTCCAGATTCCGATTGGTGGCGGCAATCAATCTTACATCTAATTTTATTATTTGTTTCCCGCCGAGTCTTTCCAGTTCGCGTTCCTGTATAACCCGCAGTAATTTTGACTGTGCCTCGAGCGGAAGCTCGCCTATTTCATCCAGGAACAATGTGCTGTTATTTGCCAGTTCAAACTTCCCGATCCTGCGATCAATAGCGCCTGTAAAAGCGCCTCTTTCGTGACCAAACAGTTCGCTCTCGATAAGGCTTGCCGGTAATGCCGCGCAGTTGACTTTTACCATTAATTTATCCCGGCGCGGCGATGAATTATGAATGGCCCTCGCAATAAGTTCTTTACCGGTGCCTGTTTCGCCAGTTATCAATACCGTAGTCGTAGACTCGGCCACCAATGACATCAGGCGGTATACTTTGTGCATTTCATCTGCGTTTCCGATGATGTCCGAAAAATAAATGGTCTTGATCTGTTCCTTGAGGTAGTCATTTTCAACTTCCAGTCTTTTTTTATAGGCCAGTAGTTTTTCGTTTGCTTGTATATTGTCGATTGCGATTGATATCTGTGCGCAAATACCATTGAGAAGCAAGCTGCTTAGCCTGTCGGCCAGCATCCATATCGTACCGATGTTTTTATTTCCCATCCGAAGCGGCAAACCATACATATTCCTGAGACCCGCTGCCTTCCACAATTTTGCATAAGGGTTGCCGCTTTTCAGTTCTTCATCCACGTTAAATACTACACCATCCTGGCTGGCAAGTACCTGGGCAGTATATTTTTCTGATACATCAATACGATCCGACGCCATTTTATCAAAGTCAACTTTTAAATTGGCCTTTTCAAACAATGACCTGTCAAACATAAAAGGAATAAGGTGTTTCCCATCTTCTTCAATCACCCTTATCATCACAAACTGGGTATTCATTGTTTTATTCAACACCGTAGAGATCGCGTCCTGCAGATCCTGTTTTGTTTTCACTCTTGTGATATCATGACTGAAACCTATGAGGAAGGTTTGTTCGGCCTGCTTTTTCGTGATTTGATCATTTGCTATGATATTGGCCATAGCGATGGATATCTGTGCACACATACCCTGCAATAAGGGAACATTGATTTCATCAATATCCAATAATAGCATTCCCAGGTTGGTATTCCCATTGCGAAGTCTCACAGCCACAAAATTTTCAAAACCCATCTTCTTCCAGTAATTCAGGTATTCGGCCTTATTGCCCCGTTGCAGTTCCTTATCGGTGTTAAGGAGCAAGGGTATGGCACTGCCCATTACGCGATTTTGTATTCCATCATTAATTGGATATCTGGATCTGACCATTAGGCTTATTAATTTTGGATCTGTTTCTCTTTCTCTAAGGTCAAAAATATAAGGGCTCATAGTGGTGCCATCTTCGTTTATCCTCCGTATAACAAAGCCTTTTCTCCGGTTGAGCTTATTTATTGCAATGCTGACCGCGTCAGCCAGTTCTTCCTTCGTTCTTACGGTTGCAATTCTATTACTAAAATCAAGCAGGAATGATTTTTCCTCCTCTCGTTGTGCAATTTCCACATTGGCCCTGATATTGGAAATAGCTACTGAGATCTGGGCACAAACTGCGTTTAGTAAATTAGTTTTTATAACCCCGGTCTTTTCGGGATTGATATGAAGAAATGCGCAGCCGATATTTCTCCCGGCAACGCGAAGTGCAGATCCTATTACTTTTTTCAGTCCTATTTTCTTCCAAAATGGTACATATATAGGAATATTATCCTCTTCGGCGAGTTTGTTTACATCGAATACAATAGCTCCTTCGGAATTCGCCATCTTTTGAAAGACAGCATCATGAATGGAATGACGGCTTCTTGTAACGCTATCAAAATCGGCATGGTTTGTTACATGTTGCCTCAGGTCCAGCATAAAAGGACTATAAGTTTCGTCATCATTGACCTGTAAAAAACCAAAATCATGTATAGAAAACAAATCTTTGATCTTGGTATTTACCATCTGTTGCAGATCGTCCTTGGTCCTTAGTTTTGCTATTTCAGAACTTAGAGAAAGCAATAAGGATTTTTCCGTTTCTCTTTCGGCGATCTCTTCATTTTTAAGAATATTTGATACAGCGCTGGACAGCTGTGGCGCAATACCTTTCATCAGGTCTCTGAATTCCTGGCTGAAACCACCCGGCTGATCGGTATAGGTGTGGATGAAACCCATGGGTTTCCCTTCCTTCATCAGTTTGGTCATCAAGATCTCTTTTACACCTTTTTCGTAATTCACCCGTAAAAAAGCCGGTCTTCCCGGGAGATCCATTACTTCTTCCAGCACAAAAGATACAGGATCATCTGCTTTTAATACTGCCTGGATAAATGGTTCGTTCAGAGAGAAATTAGATTGTACCATTTCCGTATATCGTTCATGAGAACGGATGGGTGAGCCGGTATTGTCAAGCAGGAATGGGTAGTAAGTCTCTTTCTCATCATTGATAAGCGTCACAATGGAATGCGTGATATGAAACAACCCTTTGATCCGCTGTTTGAATATGATGATCAGGTCGTTCTTGTCACGAACCTTAGTAATATCATTGCTCAAAGCAAGCAGGATCTCGCTTTCCTTTTTATAATGCTCAACCTGTTCCTGGAGAAACAGAAAAGGGTTATCATCCCCGGCTTTTTGAGGTGTTTGGTTTTTTATCCGCGGCTTTGCCCCTGCATTTTTCATGAAGGCATAGTTTCAGTTAAGATGGAATTTAAAGGGGGTGGCTAACTATTCGGAGAATCGTGCCTTATAAAGTTAGGGCAAAATTGAAAAAAATATGAGGGGATTTTACTTTGGTTGATTTATGGGGGCTGTGAAAAGATTCATTAGTAATAAAATGGCTTTAGCAGTAACCCTTCAAAAAATCTGACTGATCTCAGAGAAAATGGGGGTCTATTGCATTATAAGAATCTTTCTTTTTAGAATCAGGCCGGAAGCCCGCACTTCAATGTTAAGTTTTTGTAACCCATATTAATTTTTTAAATACGGACGTAACTTTAGTAAAACTCAGTGTATGAACTGGTCCGTTATTCTTGGGGTCGGTCTGGCAGCATTATTATTTATAGGGTTTTTAATATGGAAGAACCTGCGCGATAAAAAAGAACTTGAAGAAAAGTTAAATCAGGATTATCGCAAGTCAAAGGACGAGGAAGAAGAGTCCGGGATTGACGAAGAGCGTCTATGACCTGTCTGCGATCAGTGAAGTTGCTTAGAATTTAGGGTCTGCGAATAATCATCCGAATATTGGCCATCGCTTTTTTTCCGCAGTTGTAAACTGTGAGACTTCTCCAGTAGGACATCACAATATATATGATCCTTGTTGCCACATTTAAAGATATCTCTAGCGTCTGTTGAATGACTGCCTGGTCAGTTCAATGAATTTTTCAAACTGAAAAGGCTTGGCCAGATAAGCATCAGCGCCTGCTTCCTCAGCCCGCCTGACAATATCTTCACACGACGAAAAATAAATAACTGGAATATGCCGGGTTAGGGGATCAGTTTTAATCATTTTTGTAATATCTATTCCTGTACTATCCCCCATATAATGATCAACGAAAATAAGGTCGGGATTAAATTTCCGCGCTATTTCAACGGCATTGGTGGCTTGCGTTATTGTCATCAACTCATATCCGTGGCGTTCGAGTAGCCACTTACAAAGTAGAAGATGATCTTTGTCATCGTCAATCATTAATATTCGACTGGATTGAGTCATGGTGTCGGTTGCATTTCCTACTAGCACAACGATTATGCCTTTTTACTGAATCTTTTACAGTGTTTTGATTTCGCTGTATATCAGGCAAAATCGTTTCTCTTAGCAAATTTCGCTTAATGTAGCGAGATAGAAGCATCACATCTGGGGAAATATGGCCACATGGGGGTAGGGACCATTTGTCAAATCTGACAAACTTTTATATTATGTTATCGATTCCCGATAATTTAACCGGTCAATTCATATAAATTTATATCGATGGTTCTTCCATCAAAATGGACATTAACGATATTTCTTATTTCTTTGTCTTGTAATGTTTTCAAATAACATTGAAGTTGATTCATTTCTTTCAGTCCTCACGCTACAACTTTTAATGCCAATATTCATAGATAGATACATGAATGACGTTCTTTGGATCTTGCTGTCAGAGTTGAGATCCCATTACTGATTTTTGAAGCATTATTTGTCCGGGGGAACCTGGAGTACTATAATCCTCGGCGGGCACGGTGAGCACAGCGAAAGGCGTTTACGTGATAAAAAACGGCTACGCAGAACAGGACATGATGCTAATACTCCGCTGCTTGCTAACGAGAATTTAATGTCCGGATCTTTAAGTTAGGTTATTTTTTTATTGAGCTGTATATATCAGATATCCGGCTAATTTTCTTTTGTAAAAACTCTTTCTCCCCCGTTCCGTTTGATCGTCATCAAGTTCTTCTTAGTATCGAATTCAACGACGATACCAGCGGGGGTGCCGTTATCAATTTTGAATTTATCCTGTGCTACGGCTTCAAGCGGTACTGCAGCGCTTTCACCGGGTGGTTTTGCATAAAGTTTCGTACCGTTCCTGGTGATAGTAAATTTTGCCGGAGTTCCCTGGATCAAATAAATACCGACATATTTATCCAGTATCTCGGTATCGATGACTAAGGATTCGAAAGAAGGAATTTGAAACGGTTTATTGTAATAGATGTCCATGACCCCGTTTACAATATTCATTACAGGGTAAACCTTTGCGTTGGTGGTATAGGCCATAGCCAGCTTTTCTTCCGGAATGTATGCGACCCAGGCTCCATAGTTATCCGCGCCGCCGGTATGTCCGTAAAAGATCCTGCCGGCGAATGTAAATGTTTCCATAACTGACCCTCCGCCCTCAATGATCGTTTTCATATGATCCAGGGTCTTTTTTGCAATGATCTTCCCTTCAAACAGCGATTGGATGAATTTGGCCAGATCACCCGGTGTCGAAATAATTCCACCGGCACTGAAAAGCAGGCTTGGATGTGTTTCAGACACTGGTTCCCACCCGTTGCCTAAGTTCATGTATGTTAAAGCTTCATTTTTGCTCACATCAATATATCCAGTTGCCAGGTATGTATCCTTAAGTCCGATTTTAGATGTAATCCGTTCCTTAAGTGCGTCCTCATAGGACTTGCCGGTGGCTTTCTCAAGAATGAGGCCCAAAAGCTGATAGCCGGAGTTGCTATAATTATATTTTGTGTCCGGTTCAAAATCCGGAGTAGTGTTGACGATAAGGGCCAGCATTTCCTCTTTGGTTATTGGTGTCGTTTTCACGTTACCCTGGGGATTCTGATTTCGCGTCACATTGGGGATACCACTGCGGTGGCGGAGCATGTGGCCGATAGTGATTTTTCCGGCATTTGGAACCTTGGGAAAAAATTGGCTGAGCGTATCTGCCAGTTTCAATTTACCCTCCTCTACAAGTTGTAAGATCATTGCGGCTGTAAACATTTTCGTGATAGAACCAATCCGGAATCTGTTTAATGCAGTCAAAGGTTTTTTTTCGTTTCCGCTGACCTGGCTGTAACCGATGGTGCGCGAGTAAAGTACTTTACCATCACTAACCAGGGTCAGGCTCCCCATCGCTTTGTTCTTTTCAGCCAGTCGATCAAAAAACTGATCGAGTTTATTTTTATCCGGAGCCTGGCTATAACACGTATGTAGTGCCAGTATCAGCCACACGTTGAATAATATCATACTTTTCATAGTGTCAATTATAAGTTACTTATGAATAAAAAGCACTTTGAAAAACAAAGTAAATGAATTTATCCTGAAATTCAAAATGCGGAGCAGGGGAATTAAAAAATTTTGCAACCTTATGATCTGATCAGTAATGAATGGGGTCGGATTAATTGAATATAGTGCTCACTTTAAGGCAGGTCACCAAAAAGTATTTTCTATGCACCTCTGTCCCTAATTGGGTTCAATGGGGCTGAGGCATAGTGATCAGGAAATATATTGAATGGAATTCTTTGTAGATGAATGATGCTCTCACAATGAAAAAATAACTTAACACACAAGCATATGATGGATTTACATTTTATAAGAAATGCAGGATTCTATCAGTTTTAACAGGTGCGCAACCCCGGCTAATCATCTGTTTTGAAGGAATTGTGGTACCTTTTGCTGTTTTACCTATACTTTCAATTTATGTCCGGATCAGTCATTACAGGTACAGGAGCCTATTCTTGCGGCCCATAACATTCAATTTTGTGGTGGAGGAAAGAGTTTGAATATTATGTAAGGCTCCCACAAAAGAAAGACGTGGGTTAGTCCTTACCGTGCTGAAGGGCTGCGACGCTCTGGTGACGAATAAAGACGCCCACGCCGAAACGTGAGCGATTTCCTTTATTGCTCGTCACCTTGAAAATGTCGCAGTTTTCAACACGAGAATAAAGCAAACACGCTATAATATCTTATGTGCTTGCAATATAGGTGTTACACTATTAAGATGTATCCATTATGGCTATTTGAAGTTCTTAAATTGTAAAATTAAAGTTACAAAGAAAAATTTCATAATTGAAATTAAAATTTCAATATCTAAATTTTTTCTTGAATATCACTTTGCCAATTATATTTTGCTTGTCCTTAAACGTAACATGGAAAAGGACAAAGCATATAAGACCCTGAAAAGGCTTTTGGAATCCGGTAGTATAGAAGACCTGGATGAAATCGTGAATATCGTTGGGAAAACCAACCTCACGAATACAATCGGTATGCATTACGATACTTTTAGAAAAAGGCTCAAAAATCCTGAAGACTTTTCGATCAAACATATCCAACGACTTGCAAATTTGATTCAAGTTGACCCACGTCTTGTGGCTAACCTCATATTTGATAACCTGGAGAAAAAAATCAGGAAGAATCAATAGCGGCTGCCTTTCTATCAAGTGCCTATGTCAACCCGCGAAAGTTTTTCGAGTACTGAGTGAAGAAGTGCAAACAAATGGAGGTGTATATGAAAATGAAAAAAACAATACCCGCTCTCCCGGTTCAGGACATAAAACAATCAATGGAGTTTTATACTACCAAAATGGGCTTTATAGTGCGGCATCACGATAAAGATTTCTGCATTCTTGTTCGCGATGAGATCGAAATACATTTGTGGAAATCGGGCGACGATAGTTGGAAAGCAAAAGGTGCACTGCTGGCTGAAGAACCCATCCGTAGCGGGGCGGAGAGTTTCTTAGCTGGTACCGCAAGTTGTCGAATAGAAGTTCAGGGTATTGACGAGCTATACACGGAATATAAAAAAATGGGCGTTATTTATAGCCCTGATACGGTTGTTGAACAGCAACCATGGGGCACAAGAGAATTTCCCGCTTTAGATCATCATAGGAACTTGTTAACGTTTTATGAGCGTCCATAACATTGTAGTATATCTATGCAGATGCCCGTACTCTCCAACCGGCTGGTTACCAATTCGGGTTCCATCTTATTTACTGCCTTTTCTTTAAAAAAGGAGCACATCATTCAAAAAACTTATTTAAGTATTTGCTTAAATAAGAAAAAGTGCATTTCTTTGCTCTATCAATTTAAGTCATGGAGTCAAATAAATGTATTAGGGTTTATGCCGACCAGGCCCAGATCAAGGAGTGCCAGAATAAATTAAAAGCTAATTCCCAATCGCTTTCCCAGCTAAGTAAAGTGCTTGAACTCGCGGCCAATGAAGTAAGGCTGAAAATTCTCTATTTACTGGAAGAAGAAAATGAATTGTGTCCTTGTGATATCAGCGATATCCTGAATATGTCCATACCGGCGGTTTCTCAGCATCTTCGGAAATTGAAAGACGGTAATATCATCGAGTCAAGGCGTGAAGGACAAACAATTTATTATTCTCTGAAGGAAGAGCATCTCAAAGTGCTGAAACCTTTCTTTAAATATATCAATCAGCAAAACTTAAAAGGTCAAACAGTATGAGCATTGGCAAGCTGGCAGGGACAAGTATTTTTACCGCTATTGCAGCATCATTATGTTGCATAACGCCCGTATTGGCTTTAATTGCCGGTTCCGGTAGCATAGCTGCTTCTTTTTCCTGGATTGAACCTGCAAGACCTTATTTAATCGGAATAACTATCGCAGTAATTGGATTCGCGTGGTATCAAAAATTGCGTCCCCAGGCGGTTGACGAGTGCGGTTGCGCTATCAATGAAAAACCTAAATTCTTCCACTCTAAAACATTTCTTTTAATAGTTACCTTGTTTTCGGCCCTGATGATCACTTTTCCGGTTTATGCAAAAATGTTCTTTCCAAAAAATGAAACGACATCCGTTGTAGTAGAGAAATCGAATGTTCAAACGGTTGAATTAGGAATCAAAGGTATGACTTGTGCTGCTTGTGAGGCGCATGTAGATCAGGCAGTGAGCAAATTGCCAGGTATTATACAATCTATGACATCCTACGAAAATAAAAACTCATTAATAAAGTTCGATAGCTCGAAGATCAATGTGACAAGAATAATTAATACCGTCAATTCCACAGGGTATAAAGTAATATCTCAATCAATTAAAAATTGAACTCAATGAAAAAGATTGCTTTTTTCAGTGCACTGATTATACCACTGCTTGTGGTAGCTGGTTTTATTGTAAACGATAATACTAGGTCAAAAGTTGAATCGGTCAGTTTTTATGAAACCCCATTGGTATGTAATGCTGCTCCCGAAATTGGTTGCGGTAGTCGTGCGAAGCCCGCTTTGCTGGCTCTCGAGAAGAGCCCTGCAGTTAAGGAAGCCTGGCTTAACAGGGCAGGGACAATAATAGCTATCGTCTGGAAAGATAAAGTTCAATCTGAAAAAGTTGCCAGGCCGATATTGGAAGAAAATAATATAGAATTTACAGAACTATCCCCAAAAGACGCAACAGTTCATAAAAAGGAATTTAGAAAATCAAACGCCTGGTTCAGGGGGGCTGACGTAGACGTGTTAAGCCGTGAAGAAGCAACTACCATCGCAGAAAATACTGTAAAATTTGCCCTCGAAAGTAATCTCATTACCAAAGAAGAGGCTGAAAAAATCAGGAAAGAAGTGGAGGCGTATTTTAAAGAGGAGTTGGTTAAGCTGAGAACTCAAGCGCAATTAAGTGAAGACAGCGAGCATAAATTTATGGAAGCCATGTACAGCATTGGTGAAAAGCATATCGGAAAAGAACGCACCGAAAAGGCCTTAGAACTGTACATGAAAGGCTGCGAACAGCAATGCAGAAAAGATGGAGCCTGTGAGCATCCGGGATCAAAAAAGAGCTGTTGCGAAAAACAGTAGATTATGAGCGAAATATTGCCAGTAACGGAAACTATTTCCTTTCTTAATGTGGCGCTAAGTTGTGGAGCAGCCCCGGCGATCGGTTGCGGCAGCAAAGCTAAACCGGTTTTGATTGAACTGGAAAATAGTTCTTTGATCAACGAGGCCTGGCTTAATCATGAGGGAACTGTTATTGGCATTGTCTGGAACGGAGAACAGCGCATAGAAACTATAGCCCGGCCAATTTTTCAGGAGTATAACATAGAATTTACGGTCTTAAATGAAGAAATTTCAATTCCATTTGCAGAAACTTTCCGGGAAAGTAATCAATGGTATCACAGCTTAACAGTAGATACCCTGAGCAGGGAAGAAGCAACGATAATTGCACATTCATCGGTTCAAAAAGCTCTTGCCGGTGAGAAATTGACGGAAAGCGAGGCGGCTTATATCAAAACTGATATTGAAACTTATTTTACTGAAGAGCTGACTAAGTTTAGAACTGAAGAACAGCTGAACTATGATAGCAAGCATACCTTTAAAATGGCGCTACTCCGGATTGCTGAAAATTATTTAGGGAAAGAAAGAGCTGAAAATGTAATATCATTCGATGCTATCGACGGCATTATTCAAAGTACTCAAAAATATAAAGGATCTACTTTAATGAAGAATGTAATAATATTAGAATCTACTATCACCTGTCCGGTTTGTGGGCACAAAAAGGAAGAAATTATGCCTACAGACGCCTGCCAGTACTTTTATGAATGTGAAAACTGTCATACACGATTAAGGCCAAAGGAGGGGGACTGCTGTGTTTTTTGCAGTTATGGAACGGTAAAATGTCCACCTATTCAAATGAACACTTCATGCTGTAGCACATGATCTATCAAATTCGCTCCGTTTTGGCAGGTCTCGTTATCCTGATGGGACTTGTTCACATTGGGATGGCTTTCCCACTTGACATTAACGACATGAACCAACTTTGGTTTATTGGGGCAGGGTTTGCACTCGTCTTGAGTGGGATATTAAATATTGTCGCGGTGGCGAATTGCGAACAACGTTTGCTTGGTTACATAACAATTGCTGCCAATACTGTATTACTGGCGCTATTTATTCTGGCCCGGCAAGCTTTAAAGGAACCGCAGGTTTATATTGGTATTTATTTATTTCTGTCGCTTATTCTACTACATGCAACCCAATTAATACGTTTTACCAAACGATTTCAACAATATACTCATCCTCCAACAACAAAGGGTGAACAGTTTGTGGAAGCCTTAAGCAACACTGAAGTAGTACCGATCCTGCGCATATTTGATAAAGCAAAGACAGTTGAATTTTATGTTGAATGGTTAGGATTCACCATTGACTGGGAACATCGTTTTGAAGAGAATTTCCCGTTGTATATGCAGGTCTCCAAAGCAGGGATCGTTTTGCATTTATCCGAGCACCATGGTGACACTGTTCCTGGCGGCAAAGTGTATATTACCTGTGATGGTCTCCCGGAATTTCACAAACAGCTATTGGAAAAAAGTTATTCTTACAACAGGCCGGGTCTTGAAATGGCATCCTGGGGAACACTCGAAATGACGGTAATTGATCCCTTTGGCAATAAATTGCTGTTTACTGAAAAACATAAGAGTGGCGAAAATAAATAGCTCTTTGCTGCATAATATGTTTTGCAGCTATACAGCTGCATCCATTTTTTCTGTTGCTTCTTTGATCAGCTTCATATCATTTCTGGCTAACCATAATTCCTTAATCTTAATAGCGGCTTCTTCGGGAGTAATACGGATATATTTATAGAAATCTTTCGTTCGTTTATGCCCGCTTATTTTCATTATTAATTCAACTGGTGTTCCAGCAAGGAATTCATTTGTACAAAATGAGCGCCGCGCAGTATGTGAGGTGATCCAATCAAATTTTGGTTTCGTAACTGTAATATTCTTATTACCTTTTTTGTAAGAGAATTTTACCAGTTTCATAATGCCTGCCAGTTTCCCGATTGTTTTTATATGCCTGTTAAATTCAGGATTGGTCAGCGTCGGTATTTTTTCTTTGAATTGCCTGGTGAAAATTTGCTTTGCTTCTTCTCTTAGTGGAATAACTACCCAATGATCAGATTTCTCCTGTTTCTTGTAAAGCATATCTTTCTGTAAGTCTTCCGGTCGTAAATTTGAGAAATCGGAGAACCGTAGCCCTGTAAGACATGCCAATACAAACAAATCCCTGTATTCAATTAAGTTTTGGTGATCCGATAAATCGGTTTGGTAAATTTTGGCAATCTCTTCGTGTGTTAAATAAATAGCATCACTTTCTTCTTCCGGAATTTTAAAATCTGTCAGATCGATAGAAGGAATAATTTTTCTTTTCACCCGGTCCTTAATAAAGCCGCGAAGATGCTTTATAGTTTTCCCGATTGTATTAAGTCGCAAACCAGTTTGAACTGTTCGTCTCCGTAAGTGAACGTGTTCGAAGGTCAGATAATCGACAAAATCTTCATAAAAGCCAAAATCAAAACTACTGAATGTGATCTTTTGCTTTCGGTACGTTTCAAAAGCCAGCAAATGAGATTTTACATTCCCATATACCGTGAGGGTGGCTTTGCTTACTTTCCGTTCTTTACTTTTTATATACTCATCGAACTGGTAATAAATATCGAGCTTGATTCTCTTTTCTATGACTACCTGTTCAACCGCCTTTTCTACCTGGCTGCTTATAGTACTTATATCCAGCTTTGGTGAAAAACTGTTTTTTACGAATGCGCCTCTGTCGGGCAACTTGTTTTTGTTGGCATGAGTAACCAGGTCTTCGACAATTCGGAATTGCCGCCGGAGTTCTTCATTCAACTGTTGGTGATCGCCAAACCGGGCAGGTAATTTGGGGGAAATACACCTGAGCTTTTTGTCCCAATATTCTGTTGGGATGGCGATTTCTGTGTTCAGCAACGTACGTTGTGTTGCATTACAACAATACTGGATGAAAACAATACCTGTGCCGTCTGAACGCTCTTTACGGCGGGGGCAAATACACTTGATTGGTAACAGCATAATTTAGTCGATGATTTAGTCGATGAACTAAACTGTTAACCTGAAATAAAGGTAGGAAGGATAAAAACCGATCGACGTTAGAAAATTCTGAAAACCAACCGCTTCAAAGTAAAGTGTAGTAAAAAGCAAAAAGGTTTACCATTGCTGATAAACCCTTTCTGCGGACCGGACGGGACTCGAACCCGCGACCTCTGCCGTGACAGGGCAGCATTCTAACCAACTGAACTACCGATCCAATAACATTTAAGAACCAGGGTTTTATCTTTCCTTCTATCACCCAAACCCAAGCGTTTTAAAGGACGGCAAAGATAAGGGATTTGGAATTTTGATGGAAAAAGTTTTTCAATGTTTTTTTTCTGGCCTTAGTGATTAAGTGCCAGGCTATACCATCACACGGTACAGTAAAAGTCTGGCGGTGAAAATGACTGGGTAAAGGAAATATTTTTCTATTGCCGCCCAGCTTTCGTTTGTACACCCGAGTCGCCGGCATGATAGGGGATGCCTGATTCGTCAACAACCAGCGGACTCGAGGTCATCAGGCCGTTGGGAATGGGGAAACGCCATTTTTCCGTGCCCGTTACCGCATCAAAAGCATAGAAATGACGGGTGCCGCCGCCACCAATATAAACGACACCATCCGATACCGAGGCGCTGGCGCTGTTGGTAAGAATTTGCTTTTGCCATAGGGCTGCTCCCGTGGCCGCATTTATCGCATAGAACTGAAGATCGTCGGCGCCGATATACAATATCCCGTTTGCCACATAGGGACTCGAACTGAAACCGGTGTTTTTCAAAACTTCCCAAATGAGCGTACCGGTTACGGCATCAAGGGCAAAAAGGCTTCCTTTAATATTGAAATTTGAGAGATCATACCAGCCACCCATATACACTACACCATCCACCACCGTGGGACTGGCCTGTTCCAGGGATACATTTGATTTGTATGCCCAGTTCAGCGTGCCGGTAGCAGCATCAATATTATAAAGATGTTGATCGCGGCTGCCAACATACAATGAACCTTTAACTATGCTGGCCCCGGATTGGTTGATCATGGCACCGGTCTGAAAGTTCCAGGCAGGATTGCCCGTGGCCGTATCAAGTGCATAGATCTTTCCATCGGAGCTGCCGAAACAAACCAGGTTATTATACACCGTGGGACTCGAACTGACATTGGAGCCGGTAAGAAATTTCCATTTCAAGGCACCGGTAGGGGCGTCGATCGCATATAGATAGTCATCATTTGAACCTACATATACCGTATTTCCAAAGATCACGGCATCTGATTCAATACCTGTGGTACCGGCTTCGAATGTCCAAAGTACCGCACCATATGCGGCATTGAATGCATATACATAACTATCGATACCGCCAACATATACAACACCATCTTTATATGTGGGAGAGGAATAAGCAAATGATTTTGTACTGGTATACTTCCATTTTAGGGTGCCGGTTCTTGCGTTTAAGGCATAAAAAGTATTATCACTGCTTCCAAAAAATACCAGGCTCTCCTTTTCTGCAACCGCGGCTTTGATGGTTACAACATATTTTGCCTGGTTGCTATTCTCCGCGGTTACCGTATATACAACCGGATGGGTGAAATCCTGTTTAACGCCGCTCGCAGGTGATATCGAAACACCGGTTATGACGATCTCGGGTATCAGTTCAGTGACATCAGTACCTGCAGGTACGGTTATACCGATGCTGTCGTTTTTGAAAGTTACTGTGGTCAACGCCGGGTCGATCAGCAAACCATTGCCTGAACGGATCGAAAAAGATACTATCGCATTTTCATCATTGAGGATTTGCGGAACATCTTTCTCGCATGCGCTAAAAGCGAGCAGTAATACCATCAACAGGCAGGAAAAGAATTTGGGGGCGGTGGCTGGTTGGTGCAGGTTCATGAGACTAAATTAGTGACAAACCGGGGGTAATGCAAGAGGGGAGGCTGGGTACTGGATGCTGGATGGTGGATGCTGGATGATGGATACTGGATAGTGGAGATTTACTTTTTATTGTGTTATCTTGTCCGTAAATAAGCCTAAACTTAACACGAAATGAGCTACCCGATTATTGCCGTTATTTTGATTGCTGTATTCTTCGCTTACGTTTTGTTCCTTGCACTGACAAAAAGAACTAAGCAGCTAAAAACAGTTTTACCCCCTGGCATATTTTTTATTGCGGTTTGGGTGGCTGTGTATTATTTTCTGTTGAAATAATAATTTTACTCTCGTTAAAAGCTTCATTTGTTATGTCGTACCCGTCATGAGCTGGTTTTTTTCTCTATGTTAATTTGAAAATTAGAGAAAGTCCCCGGGTCTGGTTTTCTTTAATGTAAGTTTTCTTAGGTGCACCGCCCGGGGTGACATCGAAGAGTCATCTGTTGCTATCGGTAGTCTTTATTGTCGTGAAGCTTCTGCTATAGTTACTCAGAATGGGCAGGTATCTGTCCTGCTATGTCGTACCAGTCATGAGCTGGTTTTTTTCCCCTGAGTTAATTTGAAAATTAGAGAAAGTCCCCGGGTCTGGTTTTCTTTAATGTAAGATTTCTTAGGTGTACCGCCCGGGGTGACAACAAGGTGGCCTTGTTGTTTTAGAAAGTTTTGAATTAAAAAGCTTCATATGCTAATTTCGTACCGGCCCTGAGCCGGTATCTTTCTCTATGCGGATTGAAAAGTAGAGAAGGACCCCAGGTCTGATTTTCCCTGTTGCAAACTTACATGAGTGCACCGCCCAGGGTGATATCCCGGGAGTCGTCTGTTGATATCAGGAGGTATTAATGTCGTGGCTTTTAGCAACCTGCCTGGATAAAATAAAAAACCCCGGGCCTGGCCCGGGGTAGTCTTGCTAATGATTTGCTGGTTTCGTTTCATTTGGGATAGCCAGCTGATAGTTTGCCGTCATCAATTCGGTGATGGGCTGTTCTTTTTTGCCCCGGCGAAATTTCACGATCAACTTATCAAAGATGGCATACATGACCGGTACCACTACCAGTGTAAGGAACAGCGAACTGATCAGGCCGCCGATGATAACCCATGCCAGTCCATTCTTCCACTCGGCACCGGCACCCGATGCAAGGGCGATCGGCAACATACCGATCACCATCGCAATGGTAGTCATAAGGATCGGACGCAAACGGGCATTATTGGCATCAACCAGGGCCTGGAAAGTACTGGCCCCTTCTGCCTTACGCTGGTTAGTAAAGTCCACCAGCAGGATCGCGTTCTTGGCCACAAGGCCAATGAGCATGATCAATCCAAGTATTGTAAACAGGTTGAGCGAATTATTGGTCAACGCTAACGCCAGCAGGGCACCAATGATCGAAAGCGGAATGGAAAACAATACCACAAACGGGTACACAAAACTATTGTATAAAGCCACCATGATCAGGTATACCAAAACAACCGCAGCGATCAGTGCAATACCCAGCGATCCAAAACCTTCACTCTGGTTTTCCATATCGCCACTCCATACATAACCAACACCTGTCGGCCTGGGCAACTTGTCAAAAGCGGCCTGCCATTCGGCAGCAACTGTCCCGGTAGGGCGACCAACAGTTTGCGCCTGCACCGTTACGGAAGTACTCTTGTCTCTTCTTTCCAGCTGGCTCGGACCTGAGCTCTCCCTGATATTTGCAAACTGGGATAAACGGATCTGCTCGCCCTTGTCATTTACAAATAAAAGATTGCTTACATCGTTGATACTGCGACGATCGAAACTGGCATAACGTATATTGATATCATATTCATACTCGCCCTGGCGAAACTTGCCATCCGTGTTACCACTAAATGCAGTCTGCATGGTAGCACCTACAGTAGACATCGACAATCCGAGCGAAGCCATTTTATCACGATCAACCTGCACATTGATCTCGGGGTTACCAGCTTCAACAGAAAGCTTCATTTCCGTAGCACCCTGGATATTTTTCAGCTCGTTCATGGCAGCCTGCGCAAAAGACATTACACTGTCCAGTTCGGGACCTGTGACGATCAATGCAAGCGGTGCCTGCTCAGCTGAACCAAGTATACTCACCGGAACGGTTTTTACCTTGGCGCCAACCAGCAGGGGCTGTAATTCATTTTTGATCTTCGCTGCATAGATATTGGCTTCGTCTTCACGATCTTTTTTCTCTACCAACTGTACATTGATCTCCGACTTGTAGGCAGTTGCCCGCGAAGCACCCATGCCTTCACTGGATTGGCCTACCGTTGCGATCAGCTTGGTGACTTCTTTCTTTGTCTTCAGGTATTCTTCGGCTTTTTGCGTCATGGCATTGGTTTGCTCGATCGAAGCGTCTTTTGGCATTTCTATTTGTACCAGGAACTCACCACGGTCACTCTTTGCAAAAAACTCTGCACCAATATAACCTGCACCGAGCAGGTAGAATGATGCGATCAGCATGGTGAATACAGCTGCCAGGGTTGTTTTTTTATGGTTGAGCGACCATTTCAGTATCGACGTCACCCAGTTTGTAAAGCGGTTTAAACCATTTTCAAAACCGATGATGATCTTACCGAAGAAAGTTTTGTTGGTAATTTTTTCCATTTTCCCAAACCTTGACGATAACCAGGGTACAATGGTGAAAGAAGAAAGTAAGGATAATAAAGTGGCGATCGATACCGTTACGCAGAACTGTTTGATAATATCCGCTGCCAGACCGGTACTTAGCGCGATAGGTACAAACACCACCACGATCACGAGGGTGATAGAAGTAACGGTAAACCCGATTTCTTTCGTCGCATCATAAGCCGCACGCACCCGGTTTTTACCCATCTCCATATGCCGGTAAATATTCTCCAGTACCACGATCGCGTCATCCACCAGGATACCCACCACCAGTGAGAGCGCCAGCAGCGACATCAGGTTAAGCGAGTAGCCAAGCAGGGCCATCCCGATAAAAGTGGCGATCAGTGATGCAGGAATGGCCACCATTACGATCAGGGCATTACGAACACTGTGAAGGAAGAATAACATCACCAGGGCTACCAGCAGGATCGCCAGCATGAGGTCGAAGATCACCGCATTGGCAGACTGAAGCGTATATATAGAACTATCATTCGCCACTTTGATATCCAGACCTTGTGCGGCATAATCTTTATGAAGTTTATCGATCGTTGCCCGGATCTGTTCACTTACACCCACCGCATTGGCATCGGATTGTTTAAGTACCTGTACCGCGATCGCGCTTTGCTGGTTTACACGAGCCAGTTTTTCCACATCTTTTTGTGCATCCTGTACATCAGCCAGGTCTTTCAACCTGATCTGTACGCCGTTTTGATTGGCGATCACCAGCTCTCTTAGCTCCTCTACGGTTTTATATTTCCCGGCCAGCCGGATCAGCACATCCTGTTCTGTTGTCTGCACACTACCAGTAGGAAAATCCAGGTTGGAAGATAGAATGGCATTTTGTACCTGCAATAGCGAAAGACCATATCCTTCCAGCCTGCCGGCATCAATGCTTACCTGTATCTCTCTTTCCTGGCCACCGATCAGGTTGATCTGGGCCACGCCTTCCACTCTTGACAGGATGGGTGAAATACGTTTATCCATCAGGTCGAAGAATGCCGCTTCATCCATATTGGCCGAAGCCGACATCGTCATGATGGGAAGATCATCGAGTGAGAATTTATTCAGGGAAGGAGGATCGATATCTTCCGGCAGGTCTTTTAATATGGCGTTGATCTTTCTTTGTGCGTCATTCAGCGAATAGTCCACATCCGTACCGCTGTTAAGCGTAATGATGACCGACGACATACTTTCAAAAGACTTAGTATCGATCTTCTTGATATTTTCCATCGAAGACAACGCGTCCTCAATTTTTTTCGAAACAGTGTTCTCCACTTCACTCGGTGAAGCGCCTGGGTAGACTGTCGTTACGGAAACAACGGAAGGACTGAACTTGGGCAGGAGCTCATAATTCAGCGAAGAATAGCTCAGCAATCCACCCAGTATCAGTACGATAAAAAGTACAATGACAAGGGTGGGGCGTTTAATTGATATTTCTGCTAGTTTCATCTGTAAATATTTTGTTTGCCTGTTGGCTTTATTTGATCACAGAAATTTTACTTCCATCTGCAAGGTTCACCTGGCCACTGGTGATGATGGTCTCACCTTCTGTTAATCCCTGCAGGATCTCAACCTGGTCGCCAAATACACGTCCCGCAATCACATCGCGTAACCTGACCACTGAATCCTTTTCAGCGATAAACACTTTATTGGTGCTCACACTACCGGCAAACGCGGTACGGGGAATAGTGATCACCGGTGTAGTATTGCCCGGTGTGAAGAAGGCAGTGCCATACATACCCGCTTTCAATTCGTTGCCCGGATTGCTGGCAATTTCAATTTCAACCGGGAAGTTCAGCGCAGCATCAGCCTTAGGCGCGATAAAGGAAATAGTGCCCTGATAGTTCCTGTCGGGAAATACACTGGCTTTTACGTTCACTTTCTCACCTTTTTTAAGATTGGCTACCTGGTTTTCATTCACCGTGATCGCCAGTTTGAGCCGCGAAACATCTACCAGTTCAAACAGCTGCGTACCGGGGCTAACTACCGCACCTGGTTCGATATAGCGTTTGTTCACGATACCATTGATCGAAGATTTGATATTGGCATCGCTCACGCGGATCTTTGCCTGTGCAAGCCTGGCTTGCGCGTTTTCAAGTGATAACACGGCCTGGTCAAGTTGTTGCTGCGTAACGCCACCTGTTTTGAAAGCGTTTTCATAACGGTGCTTGTCTCGCAGGGCGTTTTGATAAGCTGCTTCCGCGGTTTCGACATCAATGCTCAACACATCGGTCTTGATGATCGCCAGGGTCTGGCCTTTGCGAACCTGGTCTCCCTCTTTGGCAAGTACGCTGATAACCCTGCCTGAATTTTCCGCGGCGAATTTCAATTCCTGTCCCGGTGCAAAATTTCCATTGGCAGAAAATTCAAGCGCCACAGGCTGTTTAGATACCAAACTGGTCCTTACCGCCACATTTCCATTTGCGGTTTGTGCCACCACGGCCGTTTTTTCAGCGTTCTTTTTTTTATTGCTGGCCAGCACTGATCCGATCAGGACAAATAAACCTGCCAGTACACAAACGGTGATGGCTGTTCTTATTATTTTTTTCTTTCTCATTTTATCTGTAGATATTTTAGTTGATTAATGATTTTAACTGGCCACGGCTTTTGATCAGTTGTATTTCCGCTACACGATAGTTCAGCAGGGCGGAAGAATAATTATTATTCGCTTCTGTAAGTGATGTCTCCGCATTCAGCAGGTCTGTTAATGTAGCCAGGCCATTGTTATAGTTATTTTGCGTGTTGGCAAAAACCTCTTTCGCCAGTTCCACGTTCTTTTGCTGAGCATTCAGCGTGATAAGGCTGTTGTTGATCTGTGTTTTCGCATTTTCATAAGCCAGGTTCAGCGCCAGCGAAGTGTTCTCGATATCTTCATTTAGTTTTTTCAAATTGATGGCGGATTGTTTCACCCTAGCTTTGGTAGCCCCTCCATTGAAGATGGGTATACGAAGATTCAAACTGATGGAAGCGGCATCGAACCAGTTCACGCCACTGCCTTGCCCCTTGAATACAGGTATTTTGTTACCTATCCCCTGGTAGTTATAGCTGCTCGAAAGAGAAAGACTGGGGTAGTATTCACTTTTGTAAGCCTCCTGCTGGTAATGCAGCAGGTTTTCCTGTTGCTTCAGTACCCGCAGTTCAGTACGGTCTTCCACGTTGATGGTTTCACCCATGGCCACTGCCTGTGGCTGGATGGAATTAATTTCATCCTGTGAGATACTGATCGGTGTATGGATCGGCATACCCATGAAAAACTTCAACTGGTTTTCCAGCAGCGTTACGCCATTCATCAGCTGCTGGCGCTGGCTTTCGAGGTTGGAGATATTCACAGCGATACGGTCGAGGTCAATTTTTTTCGCAAGCCCGTTTTCATATTGCCCCTGCAACACACGATGTATCTTTTTTGAGTTCTGGATCGTGGAGTCCAATACACCCACCTGCTGGCGTTGTACCAGTACCTGGTAATAATTGGTGGCCACCTGTTCGATGACCTGCTCTTCCGTGAGTTGGGAGCTGAGCCGGTAAAATTCCCTGGAGGCTTTTGCGGCATCGAGCCCGGTTAAAACGGATTTGTCAAACAATGCCTGCGATAAAGTGATGCCGGCATTGGCGCCCCATTTCTGTCCGAATGCCACCAGGATAGTTTCATCGGGGTTGGGAGTGGGACCAAAAATATTGGGCAGCGCACTCATCTGGAGCAAAGGGTTGTAAGTGAGGCCGGCTGATCCGCTTACCTGGGGTAGTGCCCGCGCACGCACTTCATCTATCTGGTACTCGCTGTTTTCAAGATCCAGTTTTGATTTACGCGCCGACTGGTTAGCACCCAGGGCGTAGTTCAGGGCATGCGACAGGTCGAGTGGCACAGGCTCCTGGGCTGTTGACGACAGGGTGCAAAGCACAATTCCCAACAATAACAGGCCCTGTTTTAATGGCCGATGTAGTTTAGTTGTGATACCGGTTTTCATCTATCTTCTTATTATATTAAACTTTTGAATGGTTATGAGTTGTTGCTGGCTTCAGCCCTGATCCCCTGGTAAAAGATGCTGATCAGCTCCTGTTGCCTGGAGAGCACTTCGCGGAAATCTTTTTCAACAGGCAGTGCAGTTTTTTCTCTTACACAGGAAGAAAGCGCGCGGAGTGTTTCCAGCAGGAGTTCCGCGGTTTTTTGCGTATCGATCGGCCTCAATTCACCCGATCGAACACCTGTTTCAAACAATTGTGTAACCAGGCCTGCTTCCTTTCCTATCAGGTATTCTTTCCAATTGTGAAAAGAGCTATGCTTCACGATCTCCATGTGTTCGGCCTGGGTGAGCAGCATATAATATTTTTCGAAAAAGACACTTTTCACCTGTGTCAGTTTTAATAATGCTTCTTTCACCGTTGGAGAGGCTTCCATTTCGGCCTTCAGTTGGCCACCGTATTCACGTGTCAGTTTTTCCACTGTGGCATTTACCAGCGATTGCTTATCCTGGTAATAATAGGAGAGGGCCTGCTTGGTGATGGCCATGTCGTCGGCCACTTCGGTGAGCGTGGTTTTACTGATCCCGAAATGTGCGAAGCGCTTCAAAGCGGCTTCTGCAATCTGGGCCTGCATGCTGGGAGTTTCCGGTATAGTTTGACTTTTTGACAATCTGACTATTTTGATTTGAAAGTCAAAAGTAAGACAAAAAAAATAATCTCAGGATTTTTTATGTGTTAAACCATTGAAAAAAACCAGGGCAAATTCCTGTTCACGCTTTAAAATGGCCTGGAATTCTTTTTTGTCGGGCATCAGGCTGGCGGTTTGGGAGAGGTGGACGATCCGGAAAGCTTCCATGAAATCGAAAAATAGTTCCGCCTTTTTTTTTGGGTCTTTTATCTTCAACACCCCGGATTGCATGCCTTTTTCGATGATGGTGATTATTCGCTGTAATTCAATTTTTTTGAAGTGGGCAAATACCGGCTGCAGTTCAGCCGGGAGGTTGGTACGATTGAAATGCCTGACATACTCTAATATATTATGGTACCGGATGATGAAATCGGTCCTTATCTGCAAAAAATACTGGATGGCTTTAAAAGGATCATTTTCCTTTGTCATCTCTTCCTCGTAAGCCTGGGTACCAGATTTGGCGATGGTGGCGAGCACTTCGGCATACAGGTTCAGTTTGTCGGGAAAATAATAATACAGGGAAGCTTTTGAAAAAGAAAGATCCGCGGCGATTTCAGCCATGGTGGTTTTTGCGACACCAAAATGCGCAAATCGTTTGATCGCTGCTTCTATAATTGCTTCCCGCTTTTGATCCTGCGCCATAGTCACAAAGAAACGGTTTTTTGATTAAAAGATTGAACCATAACAGCCACGAAAGGTTGCGCTTGTTTAAGTAACTTCGACACCAGGATTTTTCTCTAAAAAAAGGACTACTGCATGGGCCACTTACCTGATCTGATACATGATCTAGCCTTGATTTTAATGGCTGGGGCGCTGATAACACTACTCTTCAAAAGAATTAAACAACCGCTGGTACTGGGTTATATTATCGCAGGCTTCCTGGTAGGCCCTTATTTTAAGCTGGTACCCACGGTAGCTGATACCGCTAACATCGAAACCTTCGCGGAGATCGGCGTGATCTTCCTGCTTTTCAGCCTTGGTCTGGAGTTTAGTTTTAAAAAACTGATGCGTGTCGGCGGTTCCGCATCGGTGACTGCATTTGTAGAGATCATTTTTATTACGGTCAGTGGTTATTTCCTGGGTAAACTGATGGGTTGGACTACCATGGACAGCATGTTCCTCGGTGGTATGCTGGCGAGTTCTTCCACGACGATCATCCTTCGTGCATTCGATGAACTAGGCGTAAAGACAAAACAATTTGCCGGTATCGTATTCGGCGTGCTGATTGTAGAAGACATCGTGGTGATATTGCTGATGGTACTGCTATCCACTCTCGCAGTCACCCAACAGTTTGAAGGCGCTGACATGTTGCTGACCATCCTGAAGCTGATTTTTTTCCTGGCATTGTGGTTTATTGCCGGTATCTATCTGTTGCCGACTTTTTTAAAAAGGGCTAAAAAGCTGATGGATGAAGAAACGCTGTTGATCTTGTCGCTTGGTCTATGTCTTGGTATGGTGGTGCTGGCCACACAGGTTGGATTCTCTGCGGAACTCGGTGCTTTCGTCATGGGTTCCATCATTGCCGAAACCACCTCAGCTGAAAAAGTGGAGCACCTGATCAAACCTGTGAAGGATCTTTTCGGGGCCGTGTTCTTTGTATCGGTAGGGATGATGATCAACCCCGCTGCAATGGTGGAATACGCCGTTCCTATATTACTGGTCACCCTGCTCACGCTTTTTGGAAAACTATTCAGTACCACGATAGGCGCATTGTTGTCGGGACAACCGCTGAAACAATCCGTGCAGGTGGGTATGAGTATGGCGCAGATAGGTGAGTTCGCATTTATCGTGGCTACCCTGGGGCTTTCACTAGGTGTTATTTCCGAGTTCCTGTTCCCGGTTGCGGTTGGTGCATCTGCCATTACAACGTTCACCACGCCTTATCTTATCAAGTACTCTGAGCCGTTCTATAATTTTATTAGTAAGATATTACCGGAAAAATGGGTGGTGAAACTGAACCGTTATACTTCCGGTACCCAGAGTATACAGGCCGAAAGTGAGTGGAAAGTTGTGTTGAGATCCTATGTCTATATTGCTATTACGAATGGTATTGTGCTGCTCGCGCTGATTTTGCTGACCACTAATTTTTTCGTACCATTCCTCCAGCAGAATATTGCCAATGAAGGTCTGAGAACAACGATCCTGTTGGTGGTTTCCCTAGGGGCAGGCGCCCCGTTTATGTGGGCGTTTATGGCAAAACGTCCCAGCAACCAGGCCTATAAGGAACTATGGCTGGATAAAAAATACAACCGTGGTCCTCTGCTGATCGTTGAGATCATCCGTAACGTGCTTGGTTTATTTTTCCTTGGATTTTGGGTCGATCAGCTGGTATCCACCCAGGTGGCCATCTTTGCCACGGTCGCGATCGCTATTTTTGTGCTGATCATTTTTTCACACAGGATCCAGAAAGTCTACCAGCGTATTGAGAAAAGATTTGTGACCAACCTGAACGCAAGGGAAACTGCCGCTGCCAATGATCACTCTTTTGAAGCCCAGTTATTGAGAAAAAACGCCGATATTCAGACAGGTCTCGAACCTTGGGACGCGCATATTGTTGAGATGGAAGTAGACCCCCATGCCGATTTTGCGGGCAAGACGCTGATGGAACTCGGATGGCGCGAGCGATTTGGAATCAACATCGTTTATCTCCGGCGCGGTGAAAAAGTAGTTCATGTGCCCGGTCGCAACCATATCCTGATGCCTTTTGATAAAGTGGGTATTATTGGTACCGATGAACAGTTGCAGGTATTTAAACCTGCATTTGACGCGATCGAAAGTATGTCGCCTGATGAGAAGAATAGTGTTGACATCTCGCTGCAAAAGATACTGGTGGATGAGCACACCCGGTTAAAAGGGAAAAATATACGGAACTCTGGATTGCGGGAACGTACCAATGGCCTGGTTGTTGGGATTGAAAGGGATAATACCAGGATACTCAACCCCGACTCCACCACAGAACTTGAATGGGGTGATATCCTTTGGATCGTGGGTGATAAGAAAAAGATCAATAAACTGAGCCAGGAGAAACCTGAAAAAAAAGTAAATACCATGAAATCATATACTACACTTTCTGAAACCATGAATGCATTGCGCGAAAAAGGTTATACCGAGGATTTTAACTTGCAGCAGAATTGTCTTGAATGCCGCCAGGGAAAATTCCAGGTTTTTGCAGATGAATTTAAGGTTGATGAATTTTTCCGGTTCGAAGGTGAGAGTAACCCCTCTGATTCCGCGATCCTGTACGCAATATCTTCAGACAAACATAACTTAAAGGGTGTGCTGGTGAATGCTTATGGTATTTATAGCGAGCCGG
The DNA here is from genome assembly GCA_023424015.1 of Bacteroidota bacterium. Lineage (GTDB taxonomy): Bacteria > Bacteroidota > Bacteroidia > Chitinophagales > Chitinophagaceae > Terrimonas_B. Next base: position 28,819 of record JAFAEM010000002.1, read on the forward strand.
TAACAGATGAAATGCTGCAAAAACTTGATTTGCGTAAATAGCGCTAGCATTTTTACACATATTCCCTTCTACCTGTATTGACTATTGTCAATGAATTTTATTGATCTTTCACATTGTCGTTCGCGGAGGGCCCGGATAGCTTTGCATTTCATCAAATTGGCTGAAATGTTGAACAGGTTTTTTCGTTATGCAGCCCGCCAGCAAAACACAGGTCTGCATGCTGCACGATGGGGGATCGTGATTGTATTATTGTGGATTGGAGGTTTAAAAGCATTCCGCTATGAAGCAGCAGGTATCGTACCGTTTGTAGCAAACAGTCCGACCATGAACTTTTTCTATAAGTACGAAGCGCCTGAGTACAGGAAACACATGAATAAGGAAGGCGAGTACAAACCTGAAAATATTGCCTGGCATAAAGAAAATAACACTTACACTTTCTCGTATGGTCTCGGGGCCTTGATCGTTTTGATCGGGCTGATGATCGCCATGTATCCCATTTGGCCGGGTGTGTCAGCTGTAGGAAGTTTCCTCGCATTTATCATGTCACTGATCACGCTATCATTTTTGATAACCACACCTGAAGCCTGGGTGCCATCTTTAGGTGATACCGAGCACGGATTCCCCTATTTAAGCGGAGCAGGCAGACTGGTCATAAAGGATGTGATCATGCTGGGTGCCAGCATCGCAACGATGGCACAGGCTGCACGGAAATATTTGGAGAAAAGAAAAATGAATTATTCAATTTGATCTGGTGTTTTTACCGAATACAGCAAAAAGGCAATGAAAAACGATTCAATTTGCTTTCCCCTTCCCATCCCGATAGCTATCGGGACCCCGGCAAAAAACATCGAACCAATTGTCTGATGAAATGTTATAATTCATTTATCACATAACGTTGTATCTACGGCGTTACCAAAACGCCGCCCCGCTGGGGCTGGGTATTACATGACTGAATACAGAAGAAGGCAATGTAAAGCAATTTTATTTTCTTCCCGTCTCACCTTCTTCCCGGCAACTGAGGGTAAAATAAAAATTAAAGGAGTACTATGGAATTAGGCATATACACTTTCGCAGACGTACAGCCAGACTGGGTAGCTGGCAAAGCCATGAACACGCACCAGCGTATCCGGGAGCTGATGGAAGAGATCAAACTGGCCGATGAACTGGGCCTGGATGTATTTGGCGTGGGGGAACATCATCGACCCGACTATGCTGTGTCTTCACCGGCCGTAATTCTTGGTGCTGCAGCAACTGTCACAAAGCAAATCAAACTTTCCAGCGCAGTTACCGTACTAAGCTCCGATGACCCGGTTCGCGTATACCAGGATTTCGCAACCGTTGACCAACTCTCTGGTGGTCGGGCAGAGATCATGGCAGGTCGCGGCTCATTTATCGAATCGTTTCCTTTGTTTGGTTACGACCTGCGCGACTACGATGAATTGTTTACGGAAAAGCTGGAACTTTTACTAAAGCTGAATAAAGAAGAACGGGTGTCCTGGAAGGGGAAACATCGCCCGTCCATCAACGGCCTTGGAGTCTATCCGCGGCCATTTCAAACTTCCATACCACTTTGGCTTGCTGCCGGGGGTACACCGGCATCTGCTGTAAGGGCCGCTACACTTGGTCTGCCCCTGGCCCTTGCGATCATTGGTGGTATGCCGGAACAGTTTGTACCTTTTGTAAACCTATATCGTGATACAGCAGGGAAGGCCGGGCAGGATATGGATAAATTGCAACTGGGTGTTAACTCGCATGTTTACGTCGCTGACGATTCGCAACAGGCTGGTGATGAGTTTTACCCCACTTATGCAGCCATGATGAACAAGATCGGGCAGGATCGTGGATGGTCGCCCCTCACAAAAAAACAATTTGATCTTTCCAGGTCGGCCAAAGGAGCATTGGTAGTAGGAAGTCCTGCAGAGGTGGTTGATAAGATATTATATGAACACGAATTGTTTGGCAATACACGATTCCTCGCACAAATGAGTGTAGGATACATCCCCCACCAAAAAGTTATGAGGTCGATGGAATTGTTTGGAACAAGAGTTGCACCTGAGATTAGAAAGGCTTTGAAATCACAGGAAATCACCGCTTAGTTGTATTGCTGATCTACAGGTATGAGCCAGGCTGCGGGAATATTTATCCCGCGGTTTTTGTATTGAATGCATCCATTACCCTCGATGAAAAGATCAGCGCTGCACCGGCATTTACAGCCACAGCTACGCTCAATGCCTCCACAATTTCATCCCGTGTAGCGCCTTCCCTGATAGCCGCTTCAGTATGCACGGCAATACATCCGTCGCACTGACGCGTTACTGCTACTGCAAGTGCAATCAGTTCTCTTAATTTGGCACCCAGCAGGTTGGTTGAATTACCCGCTGCACTTAGTTCACGGTATCCTTTAAGGATCTCGCGGTTTGAACGGCCGATCTGCGCCTGCGTGGCAGACAGCTGTTTTTGGTATTCATTCCAGTCGAGCATCATAGCTTTTGTTTTTAAGATTGAAATTTTTCTATGTATTGATTTTTGTCAATGCCTTTTCTTGTTTATTCTCATTGGAGAGGGAAGGAGTGACTGGTACCTTGCAAACGGGTATTGTAATTCAAAGGTAATTAAGAAGTAACCCTTTTTTTGAAATAAAAAGTTATCTAATGAAGAACATAGAAACAGTGCACCCGCTTTTTTGTGATCCCGTGACGGGGGTTTGTGAAGTGCCTGGTACAGGCACTTTGCACCACGTGGCAGATATCCCGGCATCTTCGAAAAAAATCCGTGTGATTTACTTCACCGATCCCATTTGTTCTTCCTGTTGGGGGATTGAACCACAGTTGAAAAAACTCAAATTGGAATATGGTCATCACCTCGACATGGAATATCGCATGGGTGGGTTGTTAAAAAGCTGGGATAGCTATGGTGGTCGTGATGTAAATGGTCCCGAATCCGTTGCGAAGCATTGGGATGAAGCAGGTGCTTATTACGAAATGCCAATAGACGGTGACCTATGGCTGGAAGACCCCTTACATTCTTCCTATCCACCTGCGATCGCTTTTAAAGCCGCGCAATTACAGGGAGCTGAAAAGGCCGGAAAATTTTTGAGAAGAATAAAAGAGATGGTCTTCCTGGAGAAAAAAAATATCACCCGGTGGCCTCACCTTGCCGATGCCGCTGTGTATGCAGGCCTGGACGTGGGAAAGTTTAAAACCGATTTTGACGGAGACGCCGTACAGTTCTTTGAACAGGACCTGGACCTGGCAAGACAGCTCGGGGTACGGGGTTTTCCCAGTATATTTTTTACGGATGAGGATAATAACCGATTTTTGGTGTATGGTTCCCGGTCATATGAACACTATGAAACTGCATTGTTGAAATTATATCCCGATGTAGTAAAACAACAGTATGATCAATCCTGGGAAAATCTATTTAAGCAATACCCCACTTTAACTACCAGGGAGTTTGCAGTACTTGCCAACAGGAGTACAGAGCAAGCGACTGAATTGCTGGAAAGACTGGCCAGGGAGGAAAAGATATTGAGACAGGGAACAAGGAACGGGGTCTTATGGAAAGCAAAGAGTTTGCCATGACGCAAAAGAAAAATACACATGAAAAGAATGTCATCACGGCCCGGAAGAGTATAAAGGATGCGGAAAAAATTTTACTGATGATACACGGCCGCGGTGGTTCGGCGGAAGATATTCTTTCGCTGGCCGGTCATCTGCGATTAAAGGATTTTGCGTTGCTGGCCCCGCAGGCTACCAACCAGACCTGGTACCCGTTTTCATTTATGGCGCCAACCGCACAGAATGAGCCATGGCTTACTTCAGCGCTGTCCCTTTTGAAAGAAATGCTGGATGACCTGATGGCGCAGGGAGTGAAAGCCGAAAACATTTATCTACTTGGTTTTTCACAGGGAGCCTGCCTCACCCTGGAATTCGTGGCGCGTCACGCGAGGAGATATGGTGGTGTGATCGCTTTTACCGGCGGTTTGATCGGAGATAAGATCAACCCCGAAAATTACCAGGGCGATTTCAATGGAACCCCTATTTTCATCGGTAGCAGTAACCCGGATCCACATGTTCCCGTGGACAGAGTAAAGGAGAGTACGAAAATTTTGAGTTCGATGAATGCTGAGGTCACAGAAAAGATCTACGATGGAATGGGGCACACGATCAGCCAGGACGAGATCGACACCGTAAACCAAATCATATTCGGTTGATTAAAAAAACTGCATAAATAATAAAAAATCTATGAAAGCAAACCTGAAAACCCTGTGCATAGTTTTTTCTGCCATTGTTTTCATGGCCGGGACTTTTTATTCCTGTAAAGAGAGTAAGCCAGGTGATTCACAAAACCAGAACGTAGCGGAACCTTTTCCACAGGCATCTGCTGTATCGGGGCCGCTCATGGGCTCCAACGCAAATTTTGTGACGGCAGCCCGGTTGGTTACTCCAGGTGTGGTGCATATAAAAACAATCCACCAGGGTCAGCCCTCAGCCAGTCGCTATTTTGGAGGCGGGTACGGAAATAATACACCATCCATGGGTTCAGGATCTGGAGTGGTCATCAGCGCAGATGGTTATATCGCTACCAATAATCATGTCATTGAAAATGCAAGTTCGATAGAAGTTGTTTTTCCCGGCAGGCAGTCTTATCCTGCAAACCTGGTTGGGCGTGATCCCAACACTGACCTGGCTTTGTTGAAAGTAGATGCAAAAGATCTGCCTTTTGTGGCGCTGGGCAATTCAGACAATGTGCAGGTGGGAGAATGGGTACTCGCGGTTGGTTATCCCTATTCACTGAATACTACTGTTACAGCAGGTATCGTAAGCGCGAAGGGACGTAGCATAGGCATCATCAATCGTTCGGGGGCCGCACGTGGTCAGCAGGCCAATCCGGCTATAGAATCGTTTATACAAACTGACGCAGCCATCAATCCCGGCAATAGTGGCGGTGCATTAGTCAATCTCAATGGTCAGCTTATCGGCATCAATACAGCTATCGCATCTCTTACAGGAAGCTATGCGGGCTATGCGTTTGCAGTACCGGTGAATCTTGCCAAGAAGATCCTTGATGACCTGAAAGAATTTGGCAGGGTAAAACGAGGTTTACTGGGAGTTACTTTCCCTGCGCCTTCCGTAGAGGATCAATACCTGAAGCAACAGGGTATCGATCCCGGAGCGGTGAAGGGTGTATTTATCACCGGTATCCAGGAGGGAAGTGCAGCCGACGAAGCAGGTTTGAAAGAAGGTGATATTATCAGCCGAATCAATGGTGTTGAATTATTTTCATCAGCCGAATTTTCAGAACGTATTGCAAGGCTTAGTCCCGGTGAAAAAGTTGAGATAGAATACCGGCGGGATGGCAACCTGCATCGTACTGCGGCTACTTTAAAAGACGAAACATTACAAAAATCTATAGCGGGTAGCGCTGAGTCGCTTGAAAAGATCTATAACAAACTGGGTGCAAGGTTTTCGCAACTCACACCGGAATACAAGCAGCGTTACAACCTCGAAGAAGGGGTTGTGGTTACCGAAGTCCTTATCGGCGGTTTTTTTGATCGCCTGGGCGTACCACCCGGAACGATAATATCCTATATCAATGGCAGACCGGTATCCAGTCCGAAAGATATTGACAAGGCATTGATGGACGCCATGAATTCCCGCGTGCAAATGCTGGGCATCGCACCAGACGGTTCAAGGATCGCCTTCAACTTTTCCCTGGGGGCCTAGTGAGCGGGCATTTTGAATTAGTCAATCGATATCGCCGCCGCGAATGTTCAGACTGAATAATCTACCTAACTCGTTTGAGAATTAACATCGGTTGCAGTATCTGGAACCATATAAATAATGCAAGGTTATAAAAGACCCGACCCGGGAACGGGGTTGAAGATTACCTGGAAGGGAATTGGTGCATAACAGATCGGTTGGATAAACAGCACTGAACAAATTTATGTATGTAACAACCGTCGGCGGCTTAAAAGTCAACATCGTTTGCATAGCCTGGCTGGATAAAATAGTTAAACAAAAATATCATTTTACTGTTCATTAGTCATGCAGATCATTTCGGTTTACACCTACCTTTGTACCGGGATTTTATGGAAACTCTTTAGAAAACCACACTTATTAAATACCTTTTAAAAGAACCGATTACCATGGACGAAAAATATTCTAAATTGACACGACAGACCGGAGCACCGGTACCCGACAATCAAAACGTGCAGACGGCAGGTCCACGCGGGCCAATGCTGATGCAGGATGTTTGGTTCCTTGAAAAAATGGCCAACTTCGACAGGGAAGTGATCCCTGAGAGAAGGATGCACGCAAAAGGCTCAGGCGCTTTTGGCGTTTTTACTGTTACCCATGACATTACACAGTACACAAAGGCAAGTATCTTCAGCGCCATCGGGAAAAAAACCGATATGTTTGTCAGGTTTTCTACCGTCGCAGGCGAAAGAGGTGCAGCAGACGCGGAGAGAGATATCCGTGGATTTGCCATGAAGTATTATACCGACGAAGGTATCTGGGACCTGGTGGGGAACAACACCCCGGTATTTTTCTTTCGTGACCCCATGAAATTTCCAGACCTCAACCACGCTGTAAAACGCGATCCCAAAACAAACCTGAGAAGTGCCAACAACAACTGGGATTTCTGGACACTGCTTCCTGAAGCGCTGCACCAGGTGACGATCGTGATGAGCGACCGCGGTATTCCCAGGGGTTATCGCCATATGCATGGTTTTGGAAGCCATACCTACAGTTTTATCAACAAGGACAATGTACGTCACTGGGTAAAATTCCATTTCATCACACAACAGGGCATCGAAAACCTGACCGACGAAGAAGCAGCAGAACTCGTCGGTAAGGATAGGGAATCATCCCAGCGTGATCTGTTCGATGCGATCGAACGCAAAGATTTTCCAAAATGGAAAATGTTTATCCAGGTCATGACGGAAGAGCAGGCCAAAACATACCGCTTTCATCCTTTTGATCTTACTAAAGTCTGGTCAAAGAAAGATTTTCCATTGATACCTGTCGGTGAGTTTGAATTGAATCGTAACCCGGATAACTATTTCCAGGACGTTGAGCAGGCCGCCTTTAACCCGACTAATATTGTACCGGGTATAGGTTTTTCTCCCGACAAAATGCTGCAGGGCAGATTATTTTCTTATGGTGACGCGCAACGTTACAGGCTGGGTGTAAACCATTACCAGATCCCCGTAAATAAACCAACCTGTCCCTATCACGCATTTCACCGCGATGGCGCGATGCGTGTAGATGGTAACTACGGCGACGCGAAGCATTACAACCCGAACAGCTATGGGGTATGGCAGGAGCAGCCTTCTGCCAAGGAACCGCCACTGGAATTGCAGGGCTCTGCGTACGCGCATAATTTCAGGGATGATGATGAAGATTACTTCACACAACCCGGCGACCTGTTCCGTATCATCAAGGCTCGAGGTAAAGCGGATCTGCTTTTTAAGAATACGGCAGCACAGGTTGGGGGCGCTGATAAATTCATCCAGGTACGCCATATCCGGCATTGCTACAAAGCGGATCCCGAATATGGAGAGGGGGTAGCAAAAGCATTAGGCCTGACCATGGACGAGGTCAACAATTTTGATATGACACCTTATGACAGGTGGGCGCCACGTCCTACCAACGGATAAGAGATGTTTGAATGATCGATACAAACCTCCTGCATCACCGGGAGGTTTTTTTATGCGTAGGATAGAAAATGCTTGTATTCAAACCGGGGATTTGATGTTCTATAAAAAAAGCTTACTATATTCAACCAGGGCTTGAAGGGTGATGAAGGGAAATACGTTGCGTTGTTAGCCATAATAGTAAATAAGATCATATGGACTACGAAGTATTTAGCCTGATTGATATCCTGGGCACCGCTGCATTCAGCATATCCGGTGTTTTTGCCGCCATGGATAAGAAGCTTGATATTTTCGGGATCTTCATCATTGCTTTTATGACGGCCATAGGGGGAGGTACTATCCGGGATATCATGATAGGTGATACACCCGTGACCTGGATGCGCACGAGTAATTATAGCATCGTTATTTTCCTCAGTGCCGCTATCGCAATCATGTTTTACAAATTAATCCATAATTATGGGAAGATATTGCAGCTTTTTGATTCGATAGGGATTGGTTTTTTCACCATATTGGGTATACAGAAAGGAATTGCCTTTGATTATTCCATCGGTCTGAGTATCGCACTGGGTACCATTACCGCCTGTTTTGGAGGGATGTTACGGGATATTGCGTTGAATCAGATCCCCCATATTTTTCATAAGGAGATCTATGCCACCGCCTGTATTTTGGGTGGGATACTTTTCTTTCTATTAAAAAGAACTTCGCTGGCCGATCCTGTGATCGACGCCATCTGCATTGCAGTGGTTGTGCTTATTCGTCTGATCGCGGTGAGATATAATTTACGCCTGCCTGGAGTGTATCGCTCATAGTACACAGCTATGGTTTTTCAATAATAATTATTATTATTACCTGGATAATTTAATTTGTTCCGGTATGAAAATTAATCTGCTGCTCGCTACTGTATTTATCAGCCTCTCATGTATGGCACAAAAGCCCCGCATTACCTGGGGCGACGAATTTAAACTCCACCGGGGAAGTACCGACCTGGAAGTCATCCATGCCGATAACACCGGTGTTTATCTCCAGGAAGGTCATCTGGCGCTCAAAAGTTATTTTGTGATAGGCGCTACTTTGAGGACTTCTGCAACCTTGATAAAACTCGATAAGAACCTCGGCGAAATTTACCGCAATGATTTTAATAAAGAATTAAAAGGAAAAGAATTTGTACAGTTTTTCAATGTCCGGGAAAAGCTTTATGTGTTTGCATCCGATTATGCGAAAAGGGAAAAAACGCTCAGCATTTACGGAGCAGAAATAAACAGGAGCTCCGGTCAGCTTTCGGGTGACTGGACCTTTATCACCAGCTTTCAAAAGGATGGGAAAAGAGATGAGATCAATTTCAAATTCTCACATAATGCCGATAGTACAATGATGATTGTTGTCAGCACTATAGAAGGTCGCGATAGAAATGAATATAAGATCCAGGAATTTGACCAGTCGCTCAAGGCAACCACCAAACCGGTGATCATCTCTAATGAATTTGATCCAAAGACATTTCAGCTTGAAGATGTGCTTTACACGGTCAGCAAAAGAATAGTACTGGTAGGCAGGGTGTATGAATTCAGGGAAGGAAAGAAAAAGAAAGCAAAATTCCTGGATTTTTCAAACTATAATATCAGGATGTACGATGAAAGGGGAAAAAAAGTAAACGAGGTCAATACCAATATCAATGGCCGCTGGCTTGCCAGCACCAAACTCGTACAGGAAAAGAATAAGGACATTGTGCTGGCGGCATTTTACAATAATGAAAAAAGAGGTAAAACAATTGATGGCATGCTGGTACAACGTCTCCACCCATTGACGGGAGAAGTGATTAATACCAGTGAGAAGCAAATCAGTCATTCATTATTGTCGACACAAGCGGAACAAACTGATGATGAAGATAGTGGTGAAAGCAGGCAGGAGAGAAAGGAAAGGGAAAGACTGGATAAAATAAAAGATGAAGGAGAAGCATTTTCAAAGTATATGCGCTTCCGTAACATATTTTATACTGCCGACAACGGCCTGGTAGTTCTTGCTGAAAAATACCATCACTATACCTATATGACACAAAGCCATACAGGCGGGTCAAACGGTAGTGCCGGTACCTGGACCACTACTTATTATTCAGTTTACGAATGCGGCGACCTGCTGATGTGTAAGATCAATGAAGGCGGTGATATCAGCTGGCTCCAGGTACAGCCGAAGTCGCAGCGCGAGGTAATTCAGACCGGAAGTAGCGGAGGCTTCGTCTTTTCCGGATACTTTGATGCGGGGAACCGTCCGTTTTATGCGGGGTTTGGAGCTTTACAGACTGGTGACGCCATCCAGGTGCTTTTTAACGACAACCCCAAAAATGCGGTAGTAACCCAGCCGGGACAGAAAGTAAAAGATACCCGCAGGTTTGGCAAATCAGATTGTTTTATTTTAACCGTAAACCTGTCGACCGGGAAAACCGAACGTAAAATGTTTTTTAGTAACTCGAGCACACCCACGGCTATGCCAAGGCTCGGTTCGGTGATCGGTGACGGTATGTTTATTGTGGGTAAAGAAGACCGCCTGCTGGGACGCTCAAAAATAGCAGTCGCAAAGATCTCCATGAAATGATCCATAGCGGATCAGCAAAATTTATTTACGCTATTCCACGAACATAACGGTAGGAGATAATTTAGCCCTGCCGGGGTTGTGTACCACTGAACCATGAGGTGCTAAGCATTTTCGGTTGCGATTTCAATATTTAGCATGAACTTAGTATTGATCAAATCGAAAATTCATCATGGAAAACAGGATCCTGGGATTACACCATATTACTGCGATTGCCAATAACGCCAAACGCAATTTTGAGTTCTACACAAAAGTATTAGGTCTGAGAATGGTGAAAAAGACCGTAAACTTCGACGATCCGGGTACATACCATTTTTATTTTGGCGATGAGATGGGTAGTCCCGGGACCATACTCACTTTTTTTCCCTGGGAAGGAATAGGTAAGGGAAGTATCGGTTATGGCATGGCCACGGAGATCGGGTATTCCGTACCTGCGGGTAGTCTTGCGTACTGGTCCGATCGATTTAAAAAATATAATGTCAGTCACCAGGAAATGAATGAACAGTTTGGTGAGCAATACATTGCTTTTACGGATCCCGATGGACTGTACCTGCGGATGATCGTGTCCGCCAGCGAAGACAATCGCAAACCCTGGGTGACCGATGATGTAAAGGCAGACACGGCATCACGTGGATTTCATAGTGTCACACTTACTCTGAAGGATCGTAGGGCGACCGAAGAGATACTTACTGATGTATTGGGTTATACTTTTGAAAAACAGGAGGGAAATATATTCCGATATAAGACCGATGCCATCGCCAATGCATCGATCGTTGATATACTGGAAAACCCGCATGCAGGGAGGGGTTATAATGCTGCCGGCACTAATCATCATATTGCATTCCGGGTTAAGAATGATGATGTGCTGATGGAATATCGCGAGAAGGTTTTGAGCAAGGGTCTGAACATCACGCCAAAGATCGACCGCGATTATTTCTTTTCGCTTTATTTCCGTGAACCGGGTGGTGTGTTATTTGAACTGGCTACCGACAACCCCGGGTTCACCAGGGATGAGCCACTTGACAAACTGGGCACACAATTGAAATTACCGGCGCGTTACGAACCTGCCCGCGCACAAATTGAAAGATCCCTGCCATCTTTGGACTAGTATTTAAGCTGCGAGCTGCGAGCCGTGAGCTGTGAGCCATCAGGCTCAGGGCCTCAAATTTTGTTTTCAAACGATCGATCTCGCAGCTCGAAGCTCGAAGCTCGTAGCTCGTAGAAATCTGCTGTTAATTTGTGATTGTATAGTATTTTTAAAAGAAATAGGCGTATACACACATGAAACAAAGATTGCTGCTCCCTGGATTTTTTCTTTTGACAATAGTTACTACTCAGGCCCAGACCGGTGATGGTTGGCAATATCTTTTTAATGGTAAAGACCTGCAGGGATGGAAACAACTGAATGGCCAGGCGAAATATGAAGTTAAGAACGGTGAGATAGTAGGAACAACTGTACCCAATGAGCCCAATTCATTTCTCGTGACTGAACAGGAGTATGGGAATTTTATTCTAGAACTTGAACTATTTGTCGATACCTCGCTCAATTCGGGCATACAGATCAGGAGCCTGAGCAAACCCGATTACCAGGACGGTCGGGTACATGGATACCAGGTAGAGATCGATCCTTCAAAACGTGCCTGGAGCGGCGGCCTGTATGATGAGGCCCGGCGTGGCTGGCTTTACACACTCGAACTGAACCCGGCTGCGAAAAAAGCGTTTAAGAATTTTCAATGGAATAAATACCGTATTGAATGTATCGGTCATACCATCCGCACCTGGGTGAATGGTGTGCCTGCCGCGCATGTACTGGATGCTGAAACAGCCAGCGGCTTTATCGCCCTGCAGGTGCATAGCGTAAACGAAAAACGCAAGGAAGGTAAAAAAGTAAGATGGCGCAATATTCGCATTCGCACTGAAAACCTCCATGCGACCGCCTACGATAATATTTTTGTGGTCAACCTGGTACCCAACCTGCTTTCGTCTCAGGAAGCAAAGAACGGTTATAGCCTGCTTTGGGACGGCAAAACCGCAAAGGGCTGGAGAGGTGCTTACAAGGAAAGCTTTCCTGAAAAGGGCTGGAGCATCAACAACGGAGAACTGGCCGTAGAGAAATCTGGTGGAGGAGAATCTGTAAATGGCGGCGATATCGTAACAGAAAAAAAATACAGCGCTTTCGAATTGAAATTTGATTTCAAACTCACGGAAGGCGCCAATAGCGGCATCAAGTATTTTGTGACCGAATCGGAAAATAACAAGGGCTCGGCCATCGGGTTGGAATACCAGTTGCTCGACGACGAAAAACATCCAGATGCGAAGATGGGTATCAACGGCAATCGCACGCTTGCTTCCCTGTACGACCTGATCAGTTCAGATAAAAACCCGGCCGCCCGCAAAAAGATCGGTGAATGGAACCAGGGAATGATCCGCGTCTATCCCAATAATAAAGTGGAACATTGGCTGAATGGTTATAAAGTGGTGGAATACATCCGTGGCTCAAAAGAATATCATGCGTTAGTGGCCAATAGCAAGTACAAGATCTGGGACGGGTTTGGAATGGCAAAAGAGGGGAGCATACTATTGCAGGATCATGGTGATAAAGTGATGTTCAGAAGCATTAAAATAAAAGAGCTGTAAAATCAGAATATATTCGGATTGTCTGAAACAGTCCAAACAATTTTCAATCTTAAAAATAACACAATGCCAGTTACTCGCAGAAAATTTATCGGGCAGTCGGCAAAAGCCTCTGCTGCCCTGTATGCGGCCATGGTCGGCATCAGCGCAAAAAGTTATGGAAACATCCTCGGTGCCAACGACCGTGTAAGGGTAGGTGCTGTTGGTTTTTCGGATCGCTTTCGCCATTCCCTGTTCCCTTCATTCCTCGATCACTATAAGGAATTGAACTTTGACCTGGTAGCTGTTAGCGATCTTTGGAAATTACGCCGCGAGGAAGGCCAGGCTTTTTTGAAAGAGAAATTGGGACACGATGTACAGGCCTGTATAAATAATGATGAACTGTATAAGATCAAAGACCTGGACGCCGTGATCATCAGCACGGCGGATTTTCAGCATGCTTTGCATACAATTGAAGCCGTGAAGAACAATAAAGATGTATATGTAGAGAAACCTTTTGCCGAAACCATGGAAGACAATCGTGCCGCCCTGAAAGCCGTGAGGGCCACCGACCGTATCATCCAGGTGGGCTCGCAAAGAAGAAGCGGTGGGAATTACAAAGCCGCGGAGGAGTTTATTAAGTCGGGAAAATTTGGAGATATCACGATGGTGGAACTAAGCTGGAATGTCAACCAGCCCGGTCGCTGGAGAAGACCAGCGTTGGTTGCCCAGTGTAAAAAAGAAGATACCGACTGGAAGCGCTACCTGATGAACCGTCCCTTTGAGGAATGGGATCCCAGGAAGTACCTGGAGTATCGTTTATTCTGGCCATATTCATCCGGTATGCCTGGTCAGTGGATGAGTCACCAGATCGATACTGTGCATTGGTTTACCGGTCTTCAACATCCGCGCAGCGTGGTAGCGAACGGTGGTATTTATATGTGGAAAGATGGTCGACGCAACTGGGATACCACAACAGCGGTATTTGATTATGGCCCGGAAAGCGATCCCACAAAAGGATTCCAGGTGGTATTTACTTCACGAATGCATAATGGAGATGAAAGACCCGCAGAAATATATTATTCCAATGGCGGTGAATTGAATCTAAACACCAACATGATCTCACCCACAGGTGGCCTGGAAGAAAATCATGCGAAAGCGATGAACATGAAACCCAACCTGCTGCCGAAAATGAAACTAACGGACACTACCGAGAAAGTGGTGGCTTCAGCCAATACGGGTAGTGACCGGCTTACCAGCAGTCATATGCGGAACTTTATGGAATGTGTGCGCAGCCGCAAACAAACCAATGCACCGGTGGAAGCAGGTTATACCCATTCGATTGCAACCATTATGACCAATGCGGCGGCAAGGACGGGCATGAAAGTAACATTTGACGAAGCAAAACAGGAAGTGATGTCGGGCGGCAAACCTTTTAAATACTGATCCGAATTATGATGCGATTGCTTGCCATATTCATATTTGTAATGACCGCATCGAAAGGATTTGCACAAGGATCGGGGTTCAACATTATAGACAACAAAGCGAGGAAGCAGGTTGACATTTTATATAATAATAAATTGCTTACCGCATATTGTTATTACGATTCCTCCCGGAAGCCGATCCTGTTTCCTGTCAATACCACAGACGGCATCACGGTGACGCGTGGTTACCCTTTTCAGCCTGTTGCAGGTGAACGAACCGATCACCCGCATCATACCGGTATCTGGCTGAACTATGAATCAGTGAATGGCCTCGATTTCTGGAACAATTCCACTGCCATTGCACCCGAAAAGCGGGATCGTTATGGTACAATTGTGCATGAAAAGATATTGGAGAAAACAGCTACGGATAACAAAGCTACGCTTGTTACCAGATCAAAATGGCTCAGACCCGATGGGCTGGCCCTCTTGCAGGAGGAAACCCATTATGATTTCCAGGTTGCCGGATCTACATTTATTATCGACAGGTCGACCAGGCTTACAGCGCTGGATATTCCCGTTCTTTTTAAGGATGTAAAAGACGGATTTTTTGCTATCCGTGTTGCCAGGGAACTCGAGCAGGTTTCTAACGAACCATCATCGTATGTGGATGACAAAGGCAATACCACCCCGGTAGCAGCTTCCGGCAACGATGTCACGGGCCTGTATCATAGCAGCACAGGCCTTAAGGGGGATTCAGTGTGGGGTACCAAAGGAAAATGGGCAATGCTAAAAGGAAAGAAGGAGGGGAGAGAGATCGGTATCGGGATAATAGATCATCCAGCCAACCCCGGCTACCCGGCTTACTGGCATGCGAGGGGATACGGACTTTTTTCCATCAATCCCCTGGGCAGAAAAATATTTAGTAAAGGCGCGGAGGAATTAAATCTCTCTTTGCAACCGGGGCAATCCGCTACATTTAGGTACCGGGTCATCGTCCACTCTGGCACATCGCTTACAGCAGTGGAGATGGAAAGGTTAAGTGAGGAGTTTGAGAAAATAAAATAGACAGTGCTGTCGAAAACCTAATCTCTTCATCAGTTCTTCCTGGTCCTCCTTATCAAATGTAAATATTAAAATTTGGGATTATTATGATTTGTTGACGGGTCATGTCGGGACAAGAATTCAGCCCTTTATATTTTCTTGTCCAATAAATAAATTTGCTTATTGATGATAACATTAAAGGGCGATAGAATTATTTTAACCCCGGCCACCCTCGATGATCGCAGGCGGATCTATGACTGGATGGCCCATTCTGATATCACCTGTCAAATGATGGGCCCGCCTGAATTTGAAGATAACCCTATCCCGGAGTGGGAGTTTTTTATAAATGATTATAATCCCGATTTTTTTAATGATGAGGATCCCGACCAGGGCAGGAGTTATATCATCCAGGTGAATGGTGTAAGCGTGGGACATATCAACTACAACGAGATCGAACGCAGTACCAATACAGCAGAACTTGATATCTGGATGGCTGGCAGTCGGTTTTGCAATAAGGGATATGGTTCCGATGCTATTAAAACACTGTGCCACTATCTTGCAACTCAGCTTCACTGCCCGCGCTTTATCCTGGCGCCATCGGCGAGAAATAAAAATGCGATCCGCGCCTATGAAAAATGCGGTTTTAAGATCAGCTCAGAAATCCCGCCAGGTTTCATACCAGATTATGTTGATACTGTTGTCATGATAAAGGATGCGAAGGGTATTCGCGAGGATAATCCATGAATTCGTTGCATGTAATGTCTAGTGAGTCTGCGTACGAAGACGCAGATACACGCCGGGCTCCAGCGTGTATCTTTTATATTCTTCGTGAGCGAGAATACAATTGTCTCTATGTAAAAAAGGATAGAAATTATTTTCTGTCCCAGAATGGAGGAGGTTCAATACCCAGGGATCTCAGGTACACATAACCCTGTCCGCGGTGATGGATCTCATTGTCGATAAAGTAAAATAATATCCAGTGACCCGGACCTTCATACTGCCCGAATGCATTCACCACTTCCTGGTAACGGTGATCGGGGATCTGCGGCCAGTATGTCTCGATCTGTTCTGTGGTTTCATCCCATAGCGCAAGCAATTCCGCTTTTGTTTTTGGTAGCGGTCTTTCAGAATCTGCCCATGAATAACTCCATTCATTGGTGGCAAGTCCCTTCACACCCGGTGCCGCCATATTGATCATTTCCATGGCCAGTTCGGAGAAAGGACGCATACCGCCAATTGAAAATTCGTATAATTCTTTTTCAGGTAATGCCTCAATTACCCTGCGGGTAAGTCCGCGGTGCCCCTGCCAGTGATGCAATAATGCATCCTTACTGATCAGTTCCGGTTTTGTTTGCTGTGCCTGAGTTGTACTACTTTCCATAATGCTTTTGTTGTTTAATAAAGCAAAGAAAATGCGGGGTACTGACAACCCTATGGCAGTGCATTTTAGCAAGTTAAAATTTGTTGATGAGTGGCGGGAATTAGCGATGAGCTACGAGCGATGACCTACGAGCTTCGAGCTACAAGCTACGAGCTTCGAGACCGATCGTTTGACCACGAAATTTGAAGCCTTGTGCCTCATAGCTCGTAGCTCGCAGCTAAACTAAGAGGTGCCTCATAGCTCGCAGCTAAACTAAGGGGTGCCTCATCGCTCGCAGCTCACAGCTCGCAGCTCGCAGCTAAACTAAGAGGTGCCTCATCGCTCGCAGCTCGCAGCTCACAGCTCGCAGCTAAACTAAGAGGTGCCTCATAGCTCGCAGCTCGCAGCTCACAGCTCGCAGCTAAAATAAGAGAACCCGTCAAAATATAGTTGCCTTAACACTAATCCCTTATTTCAGTTGATAAGCTGCGACAGTTTTTGCAAAAAACGTCGGTACGTAAACAATTTTTTTGACAGGATCATACCCGATATCCGCCGTATTGATCTTTTGTTGGTGCGTTTCAAGCAGCGATACCACACGCCCATCAGCATACACATACCAGATATATCCGGGCCAGGCGGAAACTATATAATCGCCATTGCCAATGGGTTCAATACCGTCACCACCTTCGGGCAATTCGGCTATCGGTGTGATCTTTTTGTCCGCGGATGCTATCACCAGTGATTTACCGGAGGCAATGACCAGTCCATCATCTACAGCTTTGAGCCCATTAACGCCTTTCATATCTTCAAGGAATAATGTAGCGGCATCATTTTCTATCTTCCAGATCTTCGCGTTCCTTGAATCCGATACATAGACCACGCCTTTATTATCGATGGTGATATCGTTTAACCCGGTGGCGCCTTCAATGGCGATCTTTTTTTCGACCTTGCCTTTGGCGATATCTATCACTACTACGTCGGAGAGATCAGCCACATATAGCCGGCTGCCACTTTTTCCCATACCCTTTGGCGCGCTGAGACCGGTGATCCAGTCAGCTATATAGTTTTTCCCATCAGCATCAAGCCTGCCGATGCCGCCTTTACCATCGGCATCCCAGGGACCGCCATCGATCAGTGATACATACAGTTTACCATCCATGGCCAAAACCGACTCGGGTATTGCAACAACTGAATCAGTTTCCCATAATTTATGCAACTTTGGTTGTGCAGTTGCATAACTGAGCATGCAAACAACAATGAGTGTTAATATTATTTTCATATAATGATTGATTAAAAATATGTCCTACAATAAGTCAATCCTCTTTAGCCTCTCACCGCATTTTGCGCCGCGACCTGCACCTTTTATAACTGTATCTAATTATCTTTGAAAGGACGCAAAAACCGGGCCCTGAAAAAATATCATTTGGGGTTTGATGATCAAACTTAAGCATGAATGCCCGGTTGACCCCATTTTGGAAAAAATATTTGCTGCAGAAAATCAATTTTAATGAGAAAAGTTTTTTTTTGGTTTCCATGCCTGTTTCTCAGCTGGGCATTGATCGTTTCCTGGCAGACCGACCAGGACGTGATGGAAAGAGGTAAGAAAGTTTACAATCTTTATTGTCTGAGTTGTCATGCCGCGGATGGAAACGGGATGGCCAACCTAAATCCACCCCTTGTAAAAACCCAGGGTGTTACGGGTAATAAAACAAAACTGGTACAGGTCATATTGAAAGGAATGGATACCGACGAGGAGATCAATGGACAGGTCTATACTAATAATATGGCACCCCTGGATTATCTTACCGATCAGCAAATAGCAGATGTGCTGACCTATATCCGTAAAAGTTTTGGTAATAAAGCTTCGGGTGTAACTCCTGCTGAGGTAAAGGCGATCAGGGCAAAAACAAAATAACCCGAAAGCAATTTTTATAATCTAACTAATGCATTTAACCCGCCAAAACCTGCCCGAGATCAATAGCGGCATTGTGGAACTGCCGGGGGCGGATTATTTTTCGCTGCCAGAAAAAGTTCTCCAATTCGGAACGGGTGTATTATTACGCGGGTTGCCAGATTATTTTATCGACAAAGCAAATAAGCAGGGCGTCTTTAATGGAAGAATCGTAGTTCTGAAATCAACGGATGCCGGCGAACTGGATTCCTTTGCCCGGCAGGACGGCTTGTACACTCACAAGTTGCAAGGCATCACCGACGGCAGCGAAACAACTGAGACGGTACTGAATGCTTGCATAAGCAGGGTCCTGGCAGCCAAAAATGATTGGGATGAAGTCCTGCAACTGGCAAGATCTGCCGATCTCCAGTTAATTGTGTCCAATACCACCGAAGTGGGTATTGTCCTCGTGGAAGATAGTATTCATAATACACCACCTGTCTCTTTCCCAGGTAAACTGCTTGCATTCCTGTACGAACGGTACCGTCATTTCAATGGCGATCCCGCGGCAGGGCTCGTGATCGTTCCGACCGAGCTAATACCACAGAACGCCGATACGCTCAGGTCAATATTGCTGCAACTTTCGGATCAAAATAATTTGAAAGAAGGATTCAGGCGATGGCTTGAGCAGTCAAATATTTTTTGCAACTCGCTCGTCGACAGGATTGTCCCGGGAAAATTGCCTGCGACTGAGGTGGAAGCGATGGAAAAAAAACTTGGTTACCAGGATGAACTGATGATCATGTCGGAAACTTATGGACTGTGGGCTATAGAAGCAAGTGATGAAATGGTTTATGAGGTCTTGTCATTTTATAAATGCGATAGCGGGGTAGTGATCACGCCGGATATCAGTGTACACCGCGAACTAAAACTAAGGTTGCTGAACGGATCACATACTTTCACCTGCGGACTTGCGGTGCTTTGTGGTTTTGAAACGGTGAAACAGGCCATGGATAACCCGGTTTTTGAAAAATTTATCAGTACCCTGGTTATGCAGGAAATCGCGCCTTCGATCGATTGTAAGGGTTTATCACTGGAGCAGGCAAGGAGTTTTGCCGCGAAAGTGCTCGATCGCTACCGCAATCCATCCTTACAACATCACTGGATCAGTATCACATTGCATTACACTTCTAAAATGAACACCCGCAATGCGGGACTGGTAAAAAACTATTTGGATCGCCATTCAGATATCCCATCTCATATGGCCCTGGGTCTTGCAGCCTGGATTTTATTCATGAAAACCGAGAACACAGCAGATGGGTCTTACATGGGGCAGGCGGGAGGCAGGGAGTATCGGGTAAATGATGCGCAGGCATCCCTGTTTCATGAGTTTTGGAAGAAATATCCGACAGGTGAACTGGTAGACAGGGTATTTTCGGATAAAAATATCTGGCAGGTCGATATTCCAGGGTTGGCAGGACTTGCTGCTGAGGTGAAGAAATGGCTGGACGCCCTGATAGAACTGGGAGCTATGGAAGCGATGAGCAGGGTAGTAAACGCATCTGAACCTGCGGCAAAGGCTGATGCCTGACCAATAATAATAAAGCGAGCTTATGAAGAAGTTCATGGACGATGATTTTTTACTGCATACCAAAACTGCGCAGCGGCTGTATCACGACTATGCCGCAGGGATGCCGGTAATAGATTATCACAATCACCTGCCTCCCGCGGAGATTGCCAACGATATCAATTTCGCCAACCTGACCCAGGCCTGGTTAAATGGAGATCACTATAAATGGCGTGCCATGCGCACCAATGGTATAGATGAAAGATTCTGTACCGGTGGCGCCGGCGATTATGAGAAGTTTGAAAGATGGGCTGAGACCGTACCCTATACGATGCGCAACCCGCTTTATCACTGGACACATCTTGAGTTGCAACGCTATTTCGGCATCAATAAATTACTCTCACCCGCGACAGCTAAAGATATCTATCATGAAACCGCGGAGAAACTGGCGGATCCTGGCTTTTCGGTGCGTAATCTTCTGCTAAAAATGAAGGTGAGGTTGTTGTGTACGACCGATGATCCCATCGATTCGCTGGAGTTTCACCGGCGCATCAATGATGATACGTTTGGAGTAAAAGTGTTACCCGCGTTTCGCCCGGATAAAGCCATGCAGGTTGACGATACAAAAAGCTTTAATGAATATCTCGCCAAACTGGAAGCTGCAGCAGATGTTTCGATACATACATTTGAAAATTTCCTGCAGGCACTGGCACGCAGACATGATTTTTTTGCGGCAGCGGGCTGTTCGGTTTCCGATCATGGACTCGAACAGATCTATGCCGAAGATTATACTGCGGCGGAGATAAAAAGTATTTTTTCAAAAGCCAGGTTAGGTTCGGTTTTAAGTGAACAAGATATCAGAAAGTTCAAGTCGGCTATGCTGGTCATTTTTGCCGAATGGGATTGGGAAAAAGGATGGGTGCAGCAATACCATCTCGGTGCTTTGCGTAATAATAATTCACGCCGCCTAAGAGAACTGGGCCCGGACACAGGCTGGGATTCGATCGGGGATTTTTCGCAGGGTCGTTCTTTGTCACGCTTTCTCGACAGGCTCGACAATAACAACAAACTCGCCAGGACGATCCTTTATAACCTCAACCCGGCCGATAACGAGTTGTTTGCGGCGATGGTCGGTAATTTCAATGATGGATCGGTTGTTGGTAAAGTGCAATTTGGCTCGGCCTGGTGGTTTCTGGATCAGAAAGATGGCATGACCAAACAAATAAATGCGTTGTCGAATATGGGACTGCTGAGCCGTTTTGTGGGAATGCTTACTGATTCAAGAAGTTTTCTCTCATTTCCCCGTCACGAATATTTCCGAAGGATACTGTGCAATCTTTTCGGTAACGAAATAGAAACCGGTGAACTGCCCGGAGATATCGAATGGATCGGGAAAATGGTACAGGATATTTGTTTCAATAATGCCAGAAATTATTTCAACTGGCAGGACCTTGATGATACCACAGCAAACGCTATTCCCCAACAAAAAGCCAAATTGAATAAATGAGTAAGGTTTTTTGTTTCGGGGAACTTTTGCTCCGCCTTTCACCGGCACTGGATAAAACCTGGATCAGGACTGCATCTATGCCCGTGTATATTGGTGGCGCGGAGTTGAATGTTGCGAGGGCCCTGGCACAATGGGGTGTGCCGGTGAAATATATGACCGCCTTCCCCGATCACTACCTGTCGAAAGAAATTGCAGACGAACTGCAGGCAGGGCAGATCGATATTTCAGCTATTCGTTTTGGTGGCCGGCGTATCGGTACTTATTATTTGCCGCAGGGTACTGAACTCAAAGGTGCCGGTGTAATTTACGACCGTGAAGGTTCAGCATTTTCCGAATTGAAACCTGGAATGATAGATTGGAACGCGGCTCTGAAAGATTGCAGCTGGTTTCATTTTTCTGCCATCAGCCCAGCATTGAATGAAAACATTGCGGCAGTTTGTAAAGAAGGTCTTGAAGCTGCCGCGGCAAAAGGAATGACCATTTCGGTCGATCTCAACTATCGTTCAAAGCTCTGGCAATATGGTAAGCAACCGGTGGAGGTGATGCAGGAACTTGTCAGATACTGCTCAGTGATCATGGGAAATATCTGGTCGGCGCAAAGCCTGCTGGATATAAAAGCGCCTGTTGATAACAGTGAAGGTAAATCGCGGCAGGAATTGATAGACGCGGCCGGTAAAAGTATGTTGCAATTGCATCAGCAATATCCATCAGCAAAATGCTTCGCCTATACTTTCAGGTTGCAGGAAACATACTGGGCCGTCATGCAACAGGGTAGCGACCTGGTGGTATCGAAAGAAATTCCCATCATTGAAGTAAAAGATAAAGCCGGCAGCGGGGATTGTTTTATGGCTGGTCTCATTTATGGTATGGTCAACCGCCAGGCCAACCAAAGGATACTGGATTTTGCTGCTGCTGCAGCTGTTGGCAAATTGGGTGAAGTTGGTGATGCAACCAGTCAGACGGTGTTTGAGATCAATTCAAAACTTGTGCAATGAAGAAATCAAAAAAGGTAATTGAACTTATCAAACAACAGGGCATGGTACCCCTGTATTATCATGATGACAGGGAAGTATGCTTTGAAGTTGCGAAAGCATTGTACCAGGCTGGCATCCGTTTTCTTGAATTTACAAACCGTGGTCGGGAGGCTTTGACCAATTTCAAATATTTGTTGAAAAAGCGCGATGAACAAATGCCCGATCTGTTGCTGGCTGTTGGTACCATCAAAAATGTACGCGATGCGAAAACTTTTATAAAAGCCGGAGCAGACAGTGTGATCAGTCCTGGCATTGTTCCGGGGATCGGTGAAATAACCCATGATGCAGGTTTGTTATGGGTGCCTGGCTGCATGACGTCGACCGAGATCATGCTTGCAGAAAATTGTGATGCCGGCCTGGTGAAACTTTTCCCGGGCCATTTGCTAGGGCCTGGATTTATGAGTGCAATTCGTGAATTGTTTCCCGCAATGAATTTTATGCCCACGGGTGGTGTGGAAGCAGAACCTGAAAACTTGAAAGCCTGGTTCAGCGCTGGTGTTTGCGCAGTAGGTATGGGAAGCAAACTGATCAGTAAAGAAATTTTAGCAGGCAGGCGGTATGATGAATTAACACGCCTGTCAGTGGAGGCGTTAGGGATCATTAATGAAGTAAGGACTTCAATACATAAAGAAAAATCATAATGATGCAGCAACACATTGGAAAGTACAGGTGGACCATCTGTGCCCTGATCTTTTTTGCCACAACCATCAACTACCTCGACCGCGCGGTGATCAGTTTGCTAAAGGGTCCACTTGAAAAAGAGTTTAACTGGACAGAATCCGACTATTCCAATATTGTGATCGCGTTCCAGTTGGCGTATGCATTTGGTATGTTGGTCGTGGGTCGTTTTATTGACAGGATCGGCACCAAGGTCGGTTATGCCCTCTCGATTGTACTCTGGAGTATTGCGGCAGGCGGTCATGCTTTTGTGAAAGGCACCCTGGGATTCATTGTTGCCCGTGCCGGATTGGGAGTAAGTGAAGCAGGTAATTTTCCTGCAGCGATTAAAACTGTAGCCGAATGGTTCCCCAAAAAGGAAAGAGCGCTTGCTACAGGCATTTTTAACTCCGGAGCAAACGTCGGTGCCATCCTCGCTCCACTGACCGTTCCTTTCATTGCAAAAGAGTGGGGATGGCAATGGGCTTTTATACTCACAGCTGTTACAGGTTTTATATGGTTGGTGTTCTGGATGATCTTATATGAAGTGCCTGCCAGGCATAAGCGACTTAGCAAACCTGAATTTGATTATATCCACAGTGATGTGGATGAACAAATACCGATGGCTGGCGATGATGCAGCAAAAAAAGCTGTGTCATGGATAAAACTGCTGGGCTTTAAACAAACATGGGCGTTTATTCTTGGAAAATTTCTCACCGACCCGGTTTGGTGGTTTCACCTGTTTTGGCTGCCTGCGTTCTTAAAAGCGGAATATGGTATCGAAGGCACCGGCATGGCCATTCCTATTGCAGCCGTGTACACTTTGTCAACGATCGGAAGTATTTGGGGCGGCTGGTTGCCGATGAAATTTATAAATAGTGGCTGGCCGGTGTTTCGCTCACGCAAGACTTCGATGCTGATCTATGCCTGCCTGGCATTACCTGTTGTGTTTGCACAATACCTGGGTGGGTTTCATATGTGGCTGGCGGTAGGTATCATCGGTATCGCTACGGCTGCTCACCAGGCCTGGAGTGCGAATATATTTACAACCGTGTCGGATATGTTTCCCAAAAAAGCTATCGGTTCGGTAACTGGCCTGGGCGGTATGGCCGGCGCGCTGGGAGGCATACTGATCGCTAAACTCACCGGCCTGATCCTCGATCACTATCGCCCACTCGACAAACTGGAAACGGGTTACTATATCATGTTTTTGATCTGTGGTTTTGCTTACCTGATCGCCTGGCTCATCATGCATTTCCTGGTACCGAAGATGAAGCGGGTGGATATTTAAGAGGTAGCGCGACCTAATGTATATTAATGAAATTTTTTCCCTGATGCCAACATCTCGATGATGGCCATCATACGTCTTGCCCTTGTCTCGGGCTTTTTGGCTGTTTGCAGACGCCAGTTAATTGCAAAACGATTTGTTTTGTTGAGGGTGTCAAAGAATTTTTTTGCTTTTGGTTTTTTAGAAAGTAAGGTCAGGAAGTCTTTGGGTAATTCTGTATTTGCCGGTGAATCATAAGCAGCCTGCCATCGGCCGTCGGACTTTGCTGCTTCAATGTGTTTTATTCCCGCGGGTTTCATTCTTCCTGTTTCAATCAGTTTTTTCGCCCGCTCCACATTAAGTTTTGACCAGATACTTCTGGCACGTCGCGGAGTAAATCGTTGCAGGTAGGAATTTTCATCATATCCATTGGCCAGTCCATCGATCCAGCCATAACACAAAGCAACTTCTACTGCTTCCTCATAAGTTACGGTAGCCACGCCAGACTGTTTCTTATAAAACTTCAGCCAGAGGCCCGTGGCAGATATGTGATTTTTCTTTAACCATTGTTCAAAGCTTTTGGAAGTTTTAAACGCTTTGATCGGCAAGCCGGCTTTTTGCGATTCCATCTTTGCTAATTTTCCGCGCTCAGGCTGATGATAAACTCCGTTCCCTTGCCCGGTTCGCTTTCTACCCGGATATCACCTTTGTGGGATTGAATAATGGAATAGGATGCTGACAGGCCCAGGCCGATCCCGTTTCTTTTGAGTGTGAAAAAAGGCTCGAAAAGCCTTTGCTGGTATTCGGCGGGTATGCCTTTGCCATTATCCTTTATCGAAACGTAATACTGGGGCCCATTTTCATCAAGCGTGATCGTCAGTTCGCCCTTGCCATATTCCATGGCTTCAACCGCATTGATCATGATATTGGTCATTGCGATCACCAGTTTGGATTTATTGGCTGATATGTCAAGTGGTGTAACTGGATAATTTTTATTTATCGCTATCTTTTGCAGATCGAGCCGATCCGAGACAAGTCCAATGCTTTCATCCACGATCGACTGAAGGCTGTACTTTTTAAAAACAGGGTCGAGTGGCTTGGTGAGGTTGAGCAGTTCAGTAATAATATGGTTAATGCGAATGCAGTTGCGTTGCATGATCCCCACCAGGTTTTTCTGGCTTTCTTCGTTTTCGCTATAAGGCGGTGTAAAATGATCGACCGAGAGCAGGATATTATTAAGCGGGTTCCTGATCTCATGCGCAAGCGTGCGCATCAGCCGCTCGTTGGCAGCCAGCTTTTGCGCCTGCAGGTTGGCCAGCTCTGCCTTTTTAATATTAGTAATATCATGCAGGATGCCATGTATCAAAAGTTCATCGGCCTCCTCTTTGGGAAATGATAGGGATAGCAGGCATGATTTCACTTCTCCTGCAGGATTCTCCACCTCAATGGGCAGATCAGCTACATCCTCCTTTTTCTGGAACAGCTCATTGAGAATATTTTTCTGCTGCCCAGCTTTTATAAAATCAAAAAGACTTCGGTTCAGCAACTGATCTTTTTCCAGCTGAAAAAGTTTTGTGGACGCCTGGTTCACTTCTGTCAACATCAGGCTGGTATCGGTGATAAACACTGCGTCCTTGGATGTCTGGAAAAGGTTCCGATACTTGTTTTCCTGGGATTTCAGTTCTTTCAGGTCAGCGGCGTGTTCGAGTGAGTACCTTATACAACGCTCCAGCTTTTCGGTCGTCAGTTCTGACTTGACCAGGTAGTCGGTAGCCCCATATTTCATGGCTTTGATGTCGATATCCTTATTGCCCTTCCCTGTGAGTAGTACCACGGGGTCGTAAAACTCCGCGCGATCTACTTCCTGCAAAAGTTCCAGCCCTGTATGGCTGCCCAGCCGGTAATCAACAAAATAAATATCGTATTCCCGGGCATTGATCTTTTGCAATCCGTCCTGGTAATTATTGTACCAGTCGATGTGGAAATTACTTCCTTCTATGGCCTGGATATAATCGCTGATGATAAAAAAATCCTCTTCATCGTCATCAATGATTGCAACCCTGATGTCTTTGGCATTCAGCATTAAATTAGCGGCTTTGAGGTAAAATTAATGTAAATGTGGCGCCATAATCCTGGTTCGGTTCCCCATATATGATTCCACCGTGATTATCGACGATCTTTTTACCTATTGCAAGTCCCATGCCTGCGCCGGGATATTCCGATTTGCCATGCAGACGGACAAAAGGTTTAAAAATTCTTTCCGCATATTCCCGGTCAAATCCGATCCCTTCATCCCGGATGCAGATCCGGGCATACTCCCGGTCGGGGTCGAGGTTGTAATGCGTCTTTTCCGCGTGTGTGAGTGTGTTGCTCCGTACAGTTATTTGTATGGGCAGATCCCTGCGGGCAAAAACCACGGCATTTATCAATAACTGTTTAAACAATTCCTGCAATTGCAGTTTGTCTCCCCATAACAACGGAAGTTCGGTACAATCGAAGTTTATGTTTTTATCTGGGTTATTTTGTTGCAATTCCTTCAGCACTTTCGACAATATCACTGCGGTATCACAGGTCATGTATTGCAGTGTAGCAGTGCCAAATGCAGACCAGGTCGACAGTTTGTCGATCAGTGTGCGCATTTCTGAAATATTGTTTTGCATCCGCTGGTAATAAGTCTGCAGATCTTCTGAATTGTTTTTTTGTATAAGCCGGTCGAGTAAAAGAGACACTTTCCTAAGCGGGGCGTCCAGGTCATGGGCTGCTATATCGATAAATTCGGCATAATCTTTCCGATAATTCTCCTGGTTTTTTCCCTCGTCAGGACGATATGTATTCTGTACATATTTTTTTACAGCGAATAATACCGACGATAAAGAGGTGTTGAGTGCCGGTGCCGCGCGCATCGCATCAAACCGGAAAAGAACAGGATCTTTACCAGCCCCGGTGGCGAGGAACGAAAACTGCGCTGTTTCATTTTCTGACAGCTCGAGGCATTTTTGCCATTTTTTTCCCAGATCTTGTGTTTGTCCCGGCGTGTAAGATTGCAACGGATCAGGAGTTTGAAATGGAAATGGTTTTTGCCAGTCGACAGCGGACTCAAAAAAAGTTTCTATTGGAGAACTGGCAAATAACACTTCCCTGTTCGAAGGGTCGAAGATAAAAAACAGGTGTGAGTAAGAATGCGGGTTTTGATTTAATATCGACTCAATACTCATGCGCGTTATTTATAAAACTACAACTAATGCTAAAGTTAAAAGTTTTAATGATTGATGATGAGATCGACTACTGTAAAATAATGGAGAGTTATTTTAAGCGGAAGAATTATGAGGTCGATCTTGCTTTCAATCTAACTGAAGGATTACAGCGTATCGACGATATTAAACCAGACATTTTATTTCTGGACAATAATTTGCCCGACGGGAAAGGATGGTCACATGTGGAATCCATAGTGGAAAAAAATCCACACCTTAAAATATACCTGGTAAGCGCCTATCATCAAAAAGGTGATTTTTTTTATGAGTCATCCAATGTTACGATCTGGGAAAAGCCCCTGACGATGAATCTGCTCAATGAACATTTTCAGACCCTTCAGGTCGAGCAATAACTGAGAAGGTGCCTGGCAACAATTTCCAGTTCACCCATGCTGGATGGCTTGATCACATACTCCTGTGCACCTGAGTCAAGGCAAAGATTTTTGTAATGCTCTGAGCCCGATGTGCTCCAGATGATCTTCGGTATAGATTCATACCGTTGGTTGCGTTTCAGTTCCTTCAATATTTCAGCACCGTTTAGTTCGGGCATATTGTAGTCCAGCACGATCAGCTCCGGTAAATCTTCATCGGGTATCTTTTCTATGGAAGCCAGGAGCTTTTTGCCGCTATTATAGAACAAAAGCGAAAGATTGGGATCAAGGGCGGAAAAGATCTCTTTCAGAAATTCCTCCTCGTCCGGATCGTCTTCTCCAAAGATAATTTGCCTGGTCGGAGAGATCTCGCGATTGGATTGGGTTGCAGGGGTTAGTGGCACAGTTTTGTGTGTAGTGTTTGGTTTATTGAAGGTAAGAAAATATTCATCTTGCCGTTTTTTCCTGCAATTTTTTTTGAATAGAAATTTTAAATTTAAACAGCCATCTTCAACCATTCATTCCTCTATTCTTAATAAGTCTAATGAAAAAAAAATCTAATTCCACTACCCGTGCCACCGGTACAGCCGAAATGCCCGCTCCAAAGAAGTCCGCAGCAAAAAAAAATGGTAAGACAAATGGGAAACCCCACACGGGGGAAAATATTAGTCTCGTAAACTCATCAACGGATTTTACGGATCACCTGGATAGCCGTGAGCTTTTAAAAGTCCTGACAGAGGTGAGAAGCGGTAACTTCTCGGTGCGAATGCCGATCGACAAAATCGGCGTCAGTGGTAAGATCTGCGATGTGTTTAATGAGATTATCTCACTCAATGAAAACCTGGTGGAAGAACTCAACCAGGCACGTAATACCATCGGCAGAAAAGGGCACCTGAATCACCGGGTAAGCCTGCCCCGGCACGCAAAAGGTTCGTGGTCATCAAGCGTTGAAGCGATCAACAGCCTGATATCAGACCTCGTTCACCCCACCATCGAGATCGCTCATGTGATCAGTTCTGTGGCAAAGGGAAACCTGTCACAGGAAATGCCACTTCGTATCGGTGATCACGTATTACAGGGTGAGTTTGCCAAAATCGCGGCGGAAGTAAATGACATGGTAAAACAGCTTAACCTGTTTTCGATGGAAGTAACGCGTGTGGCAAGGGAAGTGGGTAGTGAAGGTAAGCTGGGTGGACAGGCGAAGGTGAAAGGAGTAGCAGGTGTATGGAAAGACCTTACCGATTCGGTAAACCAGATGGCAGGTAACCTGACCGCACAGGTGAGAAATATCGCCGAAGTAACAACGGCTGTGGCAAAAGGTGACCTGCGTAAGAAGATCACAGTGGATGTGCAGGGTGAGATCCTTGAACTGAAGGATACGATCAATACGATGGTGGATCAGCTCAACTCATTCTCATCGGAAGTGACGCGTGTGGCGCGTGAAGTGGGAACTGATGGTAAACTGGGTGGCCAGGCGGAAGTGCAGGGTGTCGCAGGAACCTGGAAGGATCTGACGGACTCGGTTAACCAGATGGCCTCCAACCTGACAGGACAGGTGAGAAATATTGCGGAAGTGACCACCGCAGTGGCGCGGGGCGACCTGTCAAGAAAGATCACCGTGGATGTAAAAGGGGAGATCCTGGAGTTGAAGAATACCATCAATACCATGGTGGACCAGTTGAATTCATTCTCTGTAGAGGTAACCCGTGTGGCACGTGAAGTAGGTAGTGAAGGTAAACTCGGTGGTCAGGCAACGGTAAAAGGAATTGGTGGGGTATGGAAAGACCTGACAGATTCGGTGAACCAGATGGCGGGTAACCTGACTGCACAGGTAAGAAATATCGCTGAAGTGACCACAGCGGTTGCGAAAGGTGACCTGTCAAGAAAAATCACTGTGGATGTAAAAGGTGAGATCCTCGAGTTGAAGGATACGATCAATACGATGGTGGATCAGCTCAACTCCTTTGCATCGGAAGTAACCCGCGTGGCGCTTGAAGTAGGTACCGAAGGCAAACTAGGCGGACAGGCCAAAGTACAGGACGTTGGCGGTACCTGGAAAGACTTAACGGAATCGGTGAACCAGATGGCCTCCAACCTCACTGCCCAGGTAAGAAATATTGCGGATGTAACTACCGCGGTGGCCACAGGTGACCTTTCAAAGAAGATCACGGTGAATGTGGCAGGTGAGATCCTCGAACTGAAGAATACCATCAACACGATGGTGGATCAGCTCAACTCATTCGCATCGGAAGTAACGCGTGTGGCGCTGGAAGTGGGTACCGAAGGTAAACTCGGCGGCCAGGCCAAGGTACAGGGTGTGGGGGGTACCTGGAAGGATTTGACGGACTCGGTAAACCAGATGGGTTCCAACCTGACCGCACAGGTGAGAAATATCGCGGAAGTGACGACAGCGGTTGCGAAAGGAGACCTGTCGAGAAAAATTACCGTGGATGTAAAAGGCGAGATCCTTGAATTGAAAAATACCATCAACACGATGGTGGATCAGCTAAACTCCTTCGGTTCTGAGGTATTTCGTGTGGCCCGCGAAGTAGGTAGTGAAGGTAAACTGGGTGGCCAGGCTGATGTACCCGGCGTGGAAGGTCTTTGGAAGGATCTCACCGACTCGGTAAATAAAATGGCATCCAACCTTACTTCCCAGGTAAGAAATATCGCAGAGGTAACAACGGCGGTGGCGAACGGCGACTTGTCACGGAAGATCGAAGTGGATGTAAAAGGCGAGATCCTCGAACTGAAGAATACGATCAACACGATGGTGGAACAGCTCAGGGCCTTTGCCTCGGAGGTAACCCGTGTGGCTCGGGAAGTAGGTACGGAAGGTAAGCTGGGCGGTCAGGCCAATGTGCCTGGTGTGGCAGGTACCTGGAAAGATTTGACCGACTCCGTAAACCAAATGGCCGGCAACCTTACCGCACAGGTAAGAAATATTGCCGACGTGGCGATCGCCGTGGCCAATGGAGATATGTCGAGAAAAATTACGGTGGATGTACGCGGCGAGATCCTGCAGTTGAAAGAAACACTGAATACGATGGTGGACCAGTTGCGTGCCTTCGCATCTGAAGTAACCCGCGTGGCCCGTGAAGTGGGTACAGATGGCAAACTCGGTGGACAGGCATTCGTGCCGGGTGTGGCGGGTACCTGGAAAGACCTTACCGATTCGGTGAACCAGATGACCGGTAACCTGACTGGCCAGGTTCGTAATATCGCGGAAGTTACAAAAGCCGTGGCATCGGGTGACCTTACCAAGAAAGTGACGATCGATGTACAGGGTGAAATATTTGAACTGAAGAATACTATCAATACGATGGTGGACCAACTTAACTCCTTTGCCTACGAGGTAACCCGTGTGGCACGGGAAGTGGGTACGGATGGTAAACTCGGTGGACAAGCAGAAGTGCAGGGCGTGGCGGGTACCTGGAAGGATCTTACCGATTCGGTAAACATGATGGCTTCCAACCTTACCAACCAGGTAAGAGGTATTGCTAAAGTGGTGACGGCGGTGGCAACAGGTAATCTGAAACAAAAACTTTCTATCGTTTCGAGGGGTGAGGTAGCTCAACTTATCGATACGATCAATGAAATGATCGATACCCTCGCGCTATTTGCCGACCAGGTGACCAATGTGGCCCGTGAAGTGGGTGTGGAAGGACGACTCGGTGGACAGGCTTCTGTACCCGGTGCTTCAGGTATCTGGAAAAACCTGACGGAGAACGTAAACCAGCTGGCAGAAAACCTGACCACGCAGGTGCGGGCGATCTCAGAAGTGGCCAGCGCGGTAACAAAAGGTGACCTTACCCAGCGTATCCGCGTAGAGGCTCAGGGTGAGGTGGAAGCATTGAAGGATACGATCAACCAGATGATCGCCAACCTGAAACAAACCACGCAGAAAAATCAGGAGCAGGACTGGCTCAAATCCAACCTTGCCAAGTTTACCCAGATGTTGCAGGGACAAAAAGATCTCAACACTGTTACACGTCGTATCCTTTCAGAGCTGGCCCAGGTGGTCAATGCGCAAAAAGGGATGTTCTATATTTTGGAACAGGATGATGTTTCAAAAGAACCAAAACTCAAACTGTTTGCAGCCTATGCTTATGGCGATGAAGTGAAAGCCTCAAAGGAATTTTCACTCGGTGAAGGACTGGTAGGTCAGTGTGCTTTGGAAAAACAACGGATACTTTTGACTAATGTTCCAAAAAATTATCTCAAGATCGGTTCCGGACTGGGTAAATCCACACCGGTTAACCTGGTCGTATTGCCTGTATTATTTGAGAAAGAAATTAAAGCGGTCATTGAACTGGCTTCATTTGAGACTTTCACCGATATACACCTCGATGTACTCAGCCAGCTTACCGAAAGTATCGGTATTGTGTTAAATACGATTGAAGCCAATACCAGGACGGAAAGCCTGCTGGTGCAATCACAGTCGCTCGCGGATGAGTTGAGACGCACCAACGAGGAATTGCAGGATAAAGCACACCTGCTGGTAAAGCAAAAAGAAGAAGTGGAAGCCAAGAACAAGGAAGTGGAAGAGGCGCGGTTGTCGCTGGAAGAAAAAGCCGAACAGCTCCAACTTACTTCCAAATACAAATCCGAGTTCCTTGCAAACATGTCTCATGAATTGCGCACGCCTCTGAACTCCCTGCTCATCCTGGCCCAGCAACTATATGAGAACCATGATGGCAATCTGAACGACAAGCAGGTGAGCTATGCCAAAACGATCCATAGTTGCGGTGATGACCTTATCCAGTTAATCAATGATATTCTCGATCTTTCCAAGATCGAATCAGGTTATATATCCACTGATTTTATCAACCTGCCATTTTCCGAGATCACCACATTTGTGGAGACAACTTTCAAACATATTTCCGAGAATCGAAACCTCCGCTTTAAGATCGAACTCGATGATCAATTGCCTGCCAGCCTGGAAACGGATGCACAGCGACTCAACCAGATCCTCAAGAATCTCCTGTCCAACGCGTTTAAGTTTACAGAGAAAGGCGAAGTGGTGTTCCGGATCTATGAGGCTGAAAATGGGTGGCGACAAACTTCAAGTCTCGACAATGCCAAAAAAGTGGTGGCATTTGAGATCAAGGATACTGGAATAGGTATTTCAAAAGAAAAACAGAATATCGTATTCGAAGCCTTTCAACAGGCCGAAGGATCTACCAGTCGCAAGTATGGTGGTACCGGCCTTGGCCTGTCTATCAGCCGCGGTCTTGCCGATCTGTTGGGCGGAACCATCGAGCTCCAGAGTGAAGTAGGGCAGGGAAGCGTGTTTACTCTATACCTGCCAATAGATTATAACCCGGTGCTGGTGAAAAAGGAAAAACAAAGCTCATTGAAAATAAGTGAGTATAAACTGAGTGAGGGGATAGAAGAGGCTGAGATCATACAGTCTGTTCCGACGATCAAGAAAAGTGAGACCAAAGACCTTGACGCGCTTAATGAGATCATCAATGAAATGGGCGATGACCGGAACAATATTGTTACGGGTGACAAAGTGGTGCTGGTGATCGAAGATGATCCGCGCTTTGGAAAGATCATGATCGAAAAAGCACATGAGCTTGATCTCCGGGTGGTAGTGGCTACTAGTTTCGGGTCGGTGTTTGAACTGGTCAATAAATACTGTCCCATCGCGATTACGCTGGATGTAAAGCTGCCGGACGCCAGTGGATGGCGTATCCTCGACCTGTTTAAGAATGATATCAACTTCAGGCATATTCCGGTTCACCTCATTTCAGGCGAAGAGAATCGCCTGCTGGCCATGCACCGTGGGGCCCGAAGTTTTAATTTGAAACCACTTAGTACTGATGCGCTGGATGTCTTGTTCAATGATATTGTCAGCTTCAGCGATATCAGGCAAAAACAATTGCTGATCATCGAGGACAATGAGTTTGATTCTTCACATGTGAGCCGTATCCTCGAGAATGGCGACCTGATCGGTATTGACGTAGCCAATACCGGCCATAGTGCTTTGCAGATGATCAGGGAAAAAGAGTATGATTGTGTGATCGTGGACTATATGCTGCCTGATATCGGCGGATTGGAACTCGTGTCACAGATCAGTACAAACAGCAAAAAGCAAATGATTCCTATATTGGTCTATTCCGCACGCGATTTTTCACCCAAGGAAAGAACACAGCTGAAACAGTTTGCCAACCGGATATTACTCAAAGATGTCAGTTCACTCGACCTTTTGCTTGAAGAAACCGTTATGATGCTTCATATCGATCACAAAGACCTGTTACCTGAAAAAAGGCGTTTGATAGAAAACCTCCGGTCCAAGAACGATGTGCTCACTAATAAGAAAGTGTTGGTAGTTGATGACGATGTTCGTAATTTGTTTGCATTGACAACGGCATTTGAGCGTTATAAGATTCAGACAGTTACAGCCGAAAGCGGTCACGAGGCGATGAGCATACTCGAGGAAATCGATGATATCGACATCGTGCTTATGGATATCATGATGCCGGAAATGGACGGATACGAAACAACGCAGAAGATCCGACGTGAACATAAGAACACTTCGCTTCCTATTATTGCGGTAACTGCCAAAGCAATGAAGGGTGACCGGGAAAAATGTATTGAAGCAGGCGCTTCTGATTATATAACCAAACCCGTAAAAGTTGACCAGTTGCTATCGCTTATGAGAGTATGGTTGTATAAATAAGCTCCTATGGATACCGCTGCGATACATCGTTCACTAGCGAAAACGGATATCAAGATACTGGTCATCGATGACCGGGAAGATAACCTGTTTTCGATCGAAGCCGTTCTGGAGAAAGATAATTACACTATCGTAAAAGCCAATTCCGGCAGGGCGGCCTTAAAAATCCTGTTGCAGCAGCACGATTTTTCCCTGATCCTGATGGATGTGCAAATGCCCGACCTTAACGGTTTTGAAACCGCGGCGATCATTTATGAAAGGGAGAAGCTGAAGAGTATCCCCATCATCTTTATTACAGCGCATAATTACGACGAGGATATCATTTTCAAGGGTTACCGTACCGGTGGTGTGGATTATATTTATAAGCCCATCAATCCCGATTTGCTAAGGGTAAAAGTAGGCGTGTTTGTAGAGTTGTACCGGAAAAACCAACAGTTGATGCAACATGAAAAGAAGTTGTTGGCAGCCAACCGTTCCCTGCAAAAAGAGATTGAAGAAAGAAAAGCTTCTGAAGAAAAGATAAAGCTCCTCAATGCGCAGCTTGTAGAGAACAATGCTCACCTGAAAGCGATCAATGAGGAGCTGGACCAATTTGCCTATGTAGCCTCACACGATCTGCAGGAGCCATTACGTAAGATCCAGGTATTCAGCGATAAGATATTGATGAGGAATAATCGTGATGATGAGACCACGAAGTATTTCCAAAAGATCATCGGGGCATCGAAGCGTATGCAATCCCTGATCAACGACCTGCTAAGCTTTTCGAGGCATTCGATGGGCTCCTCCGATTTCAGGAAAACTGACCTCACCCGCCTGTTGATGGAGGTTAAAGGGGAGATGGAGATTGAGATCGAGAAAACAAAAGCGATTATTCATATTTCTACACTCCCGGTTATATGGGCCATCCCCGGACTGGTGCAGCAACTGTTCTATAACCTGTTGGGCAATGCTATTAAATTCCGGAAAAAGGATACACCTCCTGAGATCCGGATTTCCGCTTTAAAAATGAAGGCTGAAGAATTAAAGCAACACGTGGAAAATCCCGTGGCTTCGTTTTATTGGGTGATTTCAGTAGAAGATAATGGTATTGGCTTCGATGAAAACTACGCCAGGGAAATATTTGTTGTGTTTAAACGCCTGCACAGTTATCATGAATTTGAAGGCTCGGGGGTTGGACTGTCTATATGTAAAAAGATCGCTGAAAAGCATAACGGTTTTATTTTCGCTACGAGTGTGCCTGGAAAAGGTTCCGCTTTTATGGTATGCTTCCCCGACAAGGAATTAAATCATACATCTTTCTAGTGTTAAGTCAACCATATTTTGACGGGTTCTCTTATTTTAGCTGCGAGCTATGAGGCACAAGGCTTCAAATTTCGTGGTCAAACGATCGGTCTCGAAGCTCGTAGCTCACTGCTCATAGCTTTGAAGTAGTATTTTAACCTTGAGACGACACTAGTGTCCCTGGTCTATCTCTTTTCATCGTTTGTATAATTGCTCAGCAGGAAAACGGCATCAGAGATCGCCGTCACCGAGTGGGGCACCCCAGGGTGAAAGCTGATCATCTGGCCCGCCTGCATATTGATATCGCCACCCGGGGTTTTGATCCGGGCATCTCCTTTCATTAACTGAATCGTCAACAAACCATCAACAGTGTTTTCTGAAATTTCCGCTCCTGCCTGCAGTGCAGTGACCACGATCGTCAACTGATCTGATTTGAAAACGGTGATCCCGTTGCGGTCATTTTTCTCCCAGGCTTTTTCCTGTTTTACCTGTTCGATAAAAGAAGGGGTGTCGATAAACAGGTATGGCGCATTGAGTACCCGGTCCCCCTCAGGCCGGTTGAGCGTAGCTTCATTTCTTCTTATTTCCATGTCTGTGTTTTTAAATGCTTGCGGCAACGGTTTTATATTGCATGTGCCGGCTAATCGCTTTAAGACAAACAACATGCCCATAGCCACCGGATGGAAATACCCTTAGAAAAAAGGTCTATTCATCATTGTTGCGCATTTAACTGATCATAGGTACGCTGACCGATGAATAGTATTCCCCACTATTACTGCCTGCTTATGGTAAGTGTGTAAAATTATACTCACACTTATGGCATTTCCCGTTTAGCAAAATCTGGTACTGGTTTTGCCTCCATTCGAGTAGATTTTCATAGGATATTGGATTTTAAAAACCGGGGGAGGATTTCTATCCACCCCTCTTTTTTTTGTACATACACCAAACTTAGTTCCCCCTATCAATGACATAATTGCCTGATTCTAAACTGCAATTGTTTCAACCTGATACATATTCTTCAGCATTGGTTTTCATATCAGCTTATTTCAAATGTTAAAGGAATTACATTTTAGTCAGTAATTAGCGCTTTAATTAAGCATCGAAAAGGATTTTGTTTCAACTTTGCAGCCTATGAAAACTCCATTGAAAAACCTTTTTCTGATAGCAGCTCCCCTGTTCGCCGGTGTGGTTTGTATGGGTTTCGGATTTGCGACATCCCCCCTGATCAAAGGAAACACGGTGGCATCTGTAATTAATGCCGAAGTTGATCCCGGTCGCTCCCTGAACGCCGCGGCCGTTTACGACAGTCTCGAACTTGATATGGCAGGTTTGAAGCGGGAGGCATTTGACCTCGCGGTAAAAGGCTGGGAAAAATTGAAAAATGAGGGAAAACTTCGCAACGAGTCGGTATTAGCCATTGTCGATTTCAGCCAGTCGAGTAACAGGAAACGATTATATGTGCTCGACATGGAAAATTATAAAATGCTGTTCAATACGCTTGTCGCGCATGGCCGCAACTCTGGTCGGGAATGGGCAACACGTTTCTCCAATAAAGTTTCATCTTATCAAAGTAGTCCCGGGTTTTACGTGACCGGTCAGACCTATCAGGGCAGCAACGGTTATTCTCTTCGGCTGGCGGGTATGGAAAAAGGGATTAACGATAAAGCCATGAAAAGGGCGATCGTAATGCACGGCGCGCCTTATGTCAGTGAATCGTTTGTCAACTCACAGGGGTATATTGGCCGCAGCCAGGGTTGTCCCGCAGTACCAGCCCGGGAAGCAAAAAGCATCATCAATACCTTAAAGGATGGTAGCTGTCTCTATATTCATGTGCCGGGTAAGACTTACATTTCCAGGTCAGTTTTACTCCGTGACAGTTCCATGATTTGATCCCATTGTATTATTTGTGCCGGGTAAAAGCGAATTCCATGTATTTTCTCGCTGTCTGAAATTTGTCTGCACCGTTTGATTCCGGGCGGCGTTTCATCTTTATTGACCCGGCAGGGCGGTGATTTTATATTATCCTTAATTTAGCCGCACATTTATCCATTATGCCAAGCAATGCGAACAGACAGTTTTTAGATTTTGAGAAACCTGTGAAAGACCTCATCGAAGAGATCGAGATCGCGAAACATCGCCAGGAAAAGAACAAGATCGATATGAGTGATGTGATCCAGCGCCTGGATCAGAACATCCTGGAAAAGCGGAAGGCCATCACAGAAAGTCTTACCAGCTGGCAGAGAGTACAGCTTAGCCGCCACCCCGATCGCCCATATACAATGAAGTATATCGAAAAGATGACAGAGAATTTTGTCGAGCTTTTCGGCGACCGCAACGTAAAGGATGACAAAGCGATGGTGGGTGGTTTTGCGACCCTGAATGGTGAAACGGTGATGATGATCGGCCAGCAAAAAGGCATCAATACCAAGATGAGGCAAATGAGGAATTTTGGTATGCCCAACCCGGAAGGATATCGTAAAGCGCTTCGTTTGATGAAGCTGGCGGAGAAATTCAATAAACCTGTTATTACCCTGATCGATACGCCCGGTGCATTTCCCGGACTGGAAGCTGAGGAGAGAGGTCAGGGCGAGGCAATAGCCCGCAATATTTAC
The DNA here is from genome assembly GCA_023424015.1 of Bacteroidota bacterium. Classification (GTDB taxonomy): domain Bacteria; phylum Bacteroidota; class Bacteroidia; order Chitinophagales; family Chitinophagaceae; genus Terrimonas_B. The sequence continues at coordinate 67,626 of JAFAEM010000002.1, forward strand.
GAGATGATCAGGCTCAGGGTACCTGTTGTATGTGTTATCATCGGCGAAGGAGCCAGCGGTGGTGCCCTCGGTATCGGAGTTGGCGACCGGGTTTATATGATGGAAAATACCTGGTACACGGTGATCAGTCCTGAAAGTTGTTCTTCAATACTCTGGCGCAGCTGGGAAAACAAGGAGGTGGCTGCAGAGCAACTTCGGCTTACTGCTGATAAGATGCTTGGCTTTGGACTTATTGATGGCATCATACCGGAGCCGGTCGGTGGCGCTCACTGGGATTACGACCAGGCGGCCGGCATCCTGCGCGATCACCTGGTGTCGGTGATACAACAACTTAAACAATACTCTCCTGAAGAACGCGTCAATATGCGCATCGAGAAGTTTAGCAAAATGGGGTTCTGGGACGAACTGGGTTAGTGAGAGGTTTGCAGTTGAAAATCGACGGTGTTAAATCATTTCTACAAATATTCTTAAATGTCACTGAGGAAAAAATTCAAAGGAACTGGGATTGCTATTGTCACACCTTTTCATGCCGATGGAAGTATTGACTGGGATAGTTTTAAAAAGCTTATCCAGTTCTGGATAGAAGGACAGGTGGAATATCTCGTCGTATTGGGCACAACAGGTGAAAGCGCCACCGTGAACGGAAAAGATAAACAGGATGTTTTCACCTTCGTCGCCAATGAGGTGGCTGGTCGCCTTCCCCTGGTTGCGGGAATAGGCGGCTATGATACAGAAGAAGTGCTGGAGGGGTTCAGGACCTTTGACCTTTCAGGATATGACGCGATTCTTTCGGTTTCGCCCTATTATAACAGGCCCAACCAGGAAGGGCTTTTCCAGCATTATAAAAGGATTGATGAGGCTTCACCGCTGCCAGTGATGATGTATAATGTACCGACACGTACTGGTCAAAATATGACCGCGGAAACCCAGCTTCGCATAGCACGGGAATGTAAAAAGATTTTTGCCACCAAAGAGGCAAGTGGCAATTTTGACCAGGTGATGCAGATCATCAAAAACAAGCCGGATGATTTCATGGTGATTAGTGGTGACGACGCGATTACCCTGCCGATGATCGCCCTGGGTGCAGAAGGTGTCACTTCAGTAGTTGCGAATGCTTATCCCAAAGGCTTTGCCCTGATGACGCGTTTTTGCCTGGAAGGTAATTTCAAAGAAGCTGCCCGAATTCATTACCGTTATACAGATATTATCAATTCCCTTTTTGCCGAAGGCAGTCCCAGTGGCGTAAAGGTTTATTTATCGGAGATGGGTCTTTGCCAGAATACATTCCGCCAGCCGGTCTGGCCGGTTAGCCCTGCATTGCACGCAAAGATCAGGGAATTGATGAAGGATAAGGATCTGTGATTATAGCAGACCAAAGCAACATTAAAGCAACACCCGAATGCAAAAACTTCGGCTTACCATCCTGTTTTCCTTCTGCATACTTACGGCTATGGCCCAGCACAAGACGACCCTGCGTATTAAAAGCCTGCCGGCATTTCATCCTTCAGGAAGTAATATTTACTTAGCGGGATCTTTTAACGGTTGGAATCCGCAGGATAAGAATTTTATGTTCCACCGGGATTCAGCCGGCACTTATTTCATAGAACTTCAACTCCCAGGTGGTTCCTATGAATATAAGCTTACCCGCGGCGGATGGGACAAGGCCGAGACTAAAAAAGATGGTGCTTCAATTGCAAATCGGGTGTTGAAGGTTGAACAAAACAAGGATGTTGAACTGGCTGTTGAAGAGTGGTCCGATCGTTTTCCTGCCGCGCCGCCAAAAAGCACGGCGAGCCGGAATGTCAAAGTGATAGACACTGCATTTCTGATACCTTCTTTACAAAGAACCCGGAGAGTCTGGATCTATTTACCTGCTTGCTATGATTCCTGCAACAGGCGTTTCCCGGTACTTTATATGCATGATGGCCAAAACCTTTTTGACAATGCAACATCTTATAGCGGTGAATGGGGTATCGATGAATATCTCGATTCGCTGGGTAGTCATGACAATCATTGTATCGTTGTGGCAGTGGACCATGGTGGGAATAAGCGGTTGAATGAATATTGTCCCTATGATTTTGAGCTGAAAGGCATCGGGGCGATGAGCCAGTCCAACAAAGGCGAAGGAAAGGAGTATGTAGATTTTCTCGTTAAGACCCTGAAGCCATATATCGATAAAAACTATCGAACCGCGAAAAGCAAAGATAATACTGCCATTGCCGGCAGTTCCATGGGTGGATTGATTTCACTGTATGCCGTTTTGAAATACCCCAAGGTATTTGGAGCTGCAGGCATTTTCTCCCCAGCTTTCTGGGTGGCACCGGCTATATTCGACGATATCAAATTGTCTGGAAAAAAGGTCAGATCGAAAATCTATTTCTATGCCGGCAAGCTGGAAGGTGAAACCATGGTGCCCAATATGTTGAAAGCCTATGAGCAGATGAGCAAAATGTCGCGGGCAAAAATGCAGGCCGTGATCCGTGACAACGGTCAGCACAATGAACCCACCTGGCGCCGCGAATTTCCCCTGTTTTATCAATGGATCAACCGATCAGAATAAGATAACCCAATATCCAGCATCCAATATCCAGCATCCAGTATCCAGCATCCAGTATCCAGTATCCAGCATCCAGCATCCAGCATCAAACCCTATACGTCACCCCCTCCAGCGCCAGGTCTGTATTCGCAAATACCTCCCTTGATTCTGCTTCAAACTCCTGTAGTGTGTCGTACTTGCTGCTGAAGTGACCGATCAACAGTCTTTTCACATTGGCTTTTTGCGCGATGGTTGCCGCCTGTCGTGTGGTGGAATGAAAGCGTAATTCGGCCCGTTCACGAAAATTATCGAGATAGGTTGTTTCATGGTAGATCATGTCCACATCGCGGATATGCGGGATGATATCTTCATGATATTTGGTGTCTGCACAAAACGCGTATGACTTTCCCCGGGGCGCGGCTTCGGTCACCCATTCATTTTTGATCACTTCCCCCACACTTGACACAAAATCCTCGCCTTCTTTGAGTCGTTCATAAAAATGCAAAGGGATATTGTTTTCCCTGACTGCTTCCAGTATCAGGCGGCGCGGTTTCTTCTTTTCCATAAAAACAAAACCATAGCATTCGATGCGATGGTTGGTCCTAAAACATTTTACCGCAAACTTATCATTGTCTACCAGCAGGCCTTCATTGCGGATAGTATGGAAATGAAGGTCGAAACAAAGCGTTGTATCGGCTACTTTCAGCTGAAGTTCGATCAATTGTTGCAGGGGCGCCGGTCCGATCACATGCAATTCCTGCTGGCGCCCCAGGAGGCTGAAGGAATTGATGAGCCCGATCAGGCCAAAATAATGATCCCCGTGCAGGTGTGAAATAAAAATATGCGATATACGGCTGCGGCGGATCTTGTAGTTGATCATTTGGATCTGCGTGCCTTCGCCACAGTCGACCAGGAAGTTGGTACCATCCATGGTCACAACCTGGCTGGTGGGGTGTCTGTCAAAGGCCGGTACGGCTGAGTTATTTCCAAGGATGGTAACAGCGAGCATAAGCTAAAATACGAACTATGAAGGTTGTGACAAAAGCGCTGATGGCATTAACATTCTGAAGTGAGAAGAGGGGAGCAAGTACCGGGTATTTATTGAGAACTCAGGCTGTTGCGTCATCATCGTTCATCAATTCTCTTTCGATCTCCTCCATCTGCACGATATCGTAGGCTTCGCTCTCGGTGGGTGTAACATTCATCAGCTCTAAAAGTTCATTTCTATCAAGAAATTCTTCAACCTGGCGTTGTATTCCGCAAATCACGAAAGATGCATTATTTTCATAGAAGATTTGCTGAATCGCTACCAGCCTCTCAGCCGCAGCAATATCGGTGTCCGTGATGTCTTTTAATATTAACACTATGTTTTTAACGTCATTTTGGAGGTAGGGGAGTAAACAAGCATCCAGTTCTTCTGTCATAGTAGCAGAAAGAGGGCCGGCAGGCAGCGTGATGGCATGAAATCTTTCTTTGGTATCTATTTTGACTTCCATACAACTAAGTTTATCAACATTCCGTTTATAAGTACGGAGAACAGGGAACCAAATATATTTGTTAATATTGTAACACAACTAATTATCTGATATATGGATAATAATTTTTCAACACAGGTTAAAGAGATCATTTCGTTCAGCAGGGAAGAGGCGCTACGATTGGGGAATGATTTTATCGGTACCGAACACCTCCTGCTCGGGTTGATCCGGGAAGGAGACAATACGGCCGTCCGCATATTAAAGAGCTTTAATGTCGATTTATATGAACTCAGAAAGGAGATCGAACTGGCGGTAAAGGACAAGACCGGTAAGAATATTGCTAATATCAATAGTCTGCCCCTGACCAAACAGGCTGAGAAAGTGATCCGTGTCACGGTACTGGAGGCTAAGGCGTTAAAGAGCACAACAGTGGAAACAGAGCACCTGATGCTCTCGATACTAAAGAACAAGGAAAACATTGCAACTCAAATCTTAAATCAATTCGACGTGGACTATGATCTTTTCCGCCAGGAACTTGGCATTGTAAAATCCAGCGACCCCCGTGCAGAATTCACTGATGAGAATGACGATGATTTTGAGGATGAGAAAAAATATTCCCAGCAAAAGGGTTCAAAGCAGGGCGCTAATGTAAAAAGCAAAACCCCCGTACTTGACAATTTCGGCCGTGATATTACCAAACTGGCCGAATCTGGTTCACTGGACCCTATCGTGGGACGTGAGTCCGAGATCGAAAGGGTATCGCAGATCCTGTCGCGCCGTAAAAAGAATAACCCGATCCTGATTGGTGAACCCGGCGTGGGTAAGACAGCGATCGTGGAAGGTCTTGCGCTTCGCATTGTTCAAAGAAAAGTATCAAGGGTATTGTTTGATAAAAGAGTGATCTCCCTCGATCTCGCAGCCCTTGTGGCGGGTACTAAATACCGCGGTCAGTTTGAGGAACGGATGAAGGCGATCATGAACGAACTGGAAAAGAACCGGGATGTGATCCTGTTCATCGACGAGTTACATACCATCGTAGGTGCAGGTGGCGCCAGTGGTTCGCTCGATGCCAGCAATATCTTTAAGCCCGCACTTGCCCGGGGTGAACTTCAGTGCATTGGTGCATCTACCCTGGATGAGTACAGGATGTATATTGAGAAAGACGGAGCACTCGATCGTCGTTTTCAAAAAGTGATCGTTGATCCACCAAGCGTGGAGGAAACTATCCAGATCCTCAACAATATCAAATCGAAGTACGAGGATTATCACAATGTCACTTACAATGATGAATCGATTGACGCATGCGTAAAGCTGAGCGACCGTTATATCACCGATCGCCTGCTGCCCGATAAAGCTATCGACGTCATGGACGAAGTTGGAGCCCGGGTGCATTTGAAAAATATCAACGTTCCACAAAACATAGTCGACCTGGAAAAGAAGATCGAAGATGTGAAGAACGAAAAGAATAAAGTGGTCAAGAGCCAGAAGTTTGAAGAAGCCGCTTCGCTTCGTGATACAGAAAAACGCCTGGCGGAAGACCTGGAAAAAGCAAAACAGGATTGGGAAGAAGAAAGCAAACACAAGCGTTACCCGATCGATGAGGAAGCTATTGCCGAAGTGGTGAGTATGATGACAGGTATTCCTGTTAAACGAATGGTACAGGCAGAAACTGAGAAGCTCAGGAAGATGTCGGAAGATATGCGTGAAATGGTGATCGGCCAGGATGAAGCTATCCAGAAAGTGGTAAAAGCGATCCAGCGTAACCGCGTTGGTCTGAAGGATCCCAAAAAACCGATCGGCACATTCATATTCCTGGGTCCAACTGGTGTAGGTAAAACCGAGCTGGCCAGGGCACTTGCCAGGTATATGTTTGATTCGGAAGACGCGCTGGTGCGTATTGATATGAGTGAGTATATGGAGAAGTTCACGGTGAGCCGCCTGATTGGTGCGCCTCCGGGATATGTGGGATACGAAGAAGGTGGTCAGCTTACTGAACGCGTTCGCCGCAAACCCTATAGTGTGATCCTGCTTGACGAAATCGAAAAAGCTCACCCGGATATCTATAATATCCTCCTTCAGGTGCTTGATGATGGCCAGTTGACCGATGGCCTGGGCCGTAAAGTGAATTTTAAAAACACACTCATCATCATGACCTCCAATATTGGTGTGCGTCAGTTGAAAGACTTTGGTGCAGGTGTTGGTTTTGCCACATCAGCGAAGTTGGAGCATGAAGATGAAGCCAACAAGGCGGTGATCGAAAAGGCGTTGAAAAAAACATTCTCACCCGAGTTTCTCAACCGTATTGATGATGTTGTTATTTTCAACAGCCTGACCAAAGAGAATATTTTCAATATCATCGATATCCTGATGAAGGGTGTGATGAAGAGACTTGCCAACCTGGGCTTCAGTCTTACCCTGACTGAGGATGCGAAATCATTCCTGGCTGAGAAAGGATACGATGTTCAGTTTGGTGCTCGTCCACTCCACCGCGCGATCCAGAAATACCTGGAAGATCCGCTGGCAGAAGAGATATTGAATATGAATGTGAAAGCTGGCGACGTGCTCGAAGCTGATCTTGATAAGGAGAAAACCAAACTGGTATTTACCTTTAAGAAAGTGGAAACGAAATCGAAAGCAAATTGATCCATACATCATAGATTTTTCCAGGAGCGTTTTAAAAACGCTCCTTTTTTATTTTGATCGGTTGGTGTTTGGCATAACGCAGGGTTCAGTCAACTGATTTGAGACTTTTTCATTTTTTCTTTCCGTCTTCCCGGCCTGTCCGCCAAATATTACCCATATTTTTGCGCAGGCTTATCGAAAGGAATCAAATGGCAAAAAAGATAATTATAACTATCGACGGATGGTCGAGTTGCGGTAAGAGCACCCTGGCCAAACAACTAGCAAAAAAGCTCGGCTATGTGTATGTTGACAGCGGGGCTATGTACCGTGCGATCACCCTGCATTTTTTAAGAAACCATATCGACTGGACCGATGCCAGAGAAGTGCAGCAGGCGCTGAAGGAAATTCATCTTGAATTTCATTTCAATGAAAAAGCAGGACAAAGCGAGATCTATCTCAACGATGAAAATGTGGAATACGTGATCCGCGACCTGGTGGTCGCGGAAAAAGTCAGCGAGATCGCTGCGATCCGCGAGGTACGTGAGTTTGCCGTGGCACAACAGCAGAAGATGGGAGCGAAAAAGGGAATTGTAATGGATGGCCGTGATATCGGTACCGTTGTATTTCCCAAGGCTGAACTAAAAATATTCATGACCGCCGATAATGCTATAAGGGTAGAGCGTCGCTTTAAAGAATTGTACGAAAAAAATCCCAACATCACCATTGAAGAAGTGAAGGCCAATCTTGAAATGCGCGATTATATCGACTCACACCGCGAAGTGAGCCCCCTTCGAAAAGCAGATGACGCCATTGTGCTCGACAACACCCACCTCACCGAAGAAGAGCAGTTCCAGAAAGCACTGGGCTGGGCTAGGGAGAAAAAGTTGATCAATTAGTATCCCGCATCCAGTTTCCAGTATCCAGCATCCAGTATCCAGTATCCAGCATCCACCCTACTTCACTTTCTTCACATCCAGCAACTCCACTTCAAACAGCAGCGTTGATCCCCCTGGTATGGGTCCCTGGTCATGCGTACCATATGCCAGTTCATAAGGAATAAAGAGTTTGTATTTCGAACCTACTGTCATCAACTGTAGGCCTTCTGTCCAGCCTTTGATCACCCTGTTGAGCGGGAAAGTAATAGGTTCTCCACGATCGTAAGAAGCATCGAAGGGCGTGCCATCGATCAAAGTACCACGATAGTGAACAGTCACACTGTCGGTTGCTGCGGGCTTGGCACCTGTGCCTTCAGTTATCACTTCATATTGCAGTCCACTTGCTGTTGTCTTTACACCGGGCCTCGTTTTATTTTTAGCGAGATAATCACGCCCTGCATCAATAGTTGATTTAGACTTTTCTTCCTGGATCTTATTCAGGTAATTTGTAACCATAGCATTGGCTGAATTATCATCGCAAAGGGCCTGTTTATTTCCCAGCACATCATTTATCGCTTTTGTTACAAGACTTGTATTGAGATTCTTCACTCCCTGTGATTTATAGAAACTGGCAAGACTATACCCGATCGCATAACTCGCCGAGTCAATCATCGTTTTCAAAACGGGTTGGGGAGGAGTTGTTTTCGGGACAGGTTTGGTGGTCTTCTGTTGGGCAAAAACCATTGCGGTAGATGCCGCGGCAAGGACAAAAAGAAATACTTTCTTCATAGATTTTATTTGTAACGGCAAAAGTAATCGCTGTGACCGGTATTTGAAAGCTATGCCTGTTAATTTCACAGGCGTTTGGGTATATTGCAGGATGGAAAGTTTTGTTAAAGAAATACAGATCCGCTGGTCTGACCTCGATCCCAATGTACATCTCAGGCATTCAGTATACTACGACTGGGGTGCTTTTTGTCGTGTGGCATTCCTGGACCAGCAGGGGCTGACCACGGAACTTATGCACAGGCTGCGTGTGGGACCCATCCTGTTTCGTGAGGAATGTGTGTTTAGAAAAGAAGTGAGGCTGGGTGACCAGGTCACGATCAGCCTCGAAGTGATCAAAGCAAAACACGATTATTCACGCTGGTCAATCCAACATTCCATTAAGAAAAATGGAGATACCGTTGCAGCTATCCTAACCGTTGACGGGGCATGGCTGGATATCGTTCAACGCAAACTCTCCACACCACCAAAAGAGGTGCATGATGTGTTTTCGAAAATGCCGGTGGGAGAGGGGTTTGTGTGGTTGGACTGAGGGGAATTTGAAAATTTGAGAATTTGAAAATTTGAAAATGTGGGAAATGTGGGAATTTGAAAATTTGAGGATTTGAAAATTTGAAAATGTGGGAAGGCCGCAGGGGTTATAAATACATTGATAAGCTGATCAAAAGAAAACAACTTTCTCAGGATACCGTGCCGCGTAGCCGGTGACGAGGTTTCTGATAAAAAGATTTTCCTTGTAAGGTGTCACCAGGTCCCTGATTGTTTCGGGGACGGACACCTGGGCATCGGAAGGGATGTATCCCATTCCATAAAACATACCCTCCCACACTAACACGCATGATTTTTCGCCGGCGTTGAGACCATCATCAATTATAGCAAAACTGTTGCGGGTCGACAAAGAGCCTATTGCTTCCTGTACCCTTGCATTGTAAGTATCAGGGGATTCTTTTTGTTCGCAGGCGCCGTGGCAGTACTGTCCGTGTATACCCTCACAGGTGCCGGTGCTGGTTTGCAGAAAGCAAAGCTTAGGGCAAAGATTATGTTCACGGATCATTTTTCGCAGCATAGAATGACCATCCGTCAGGTAGTGAAATGTATGCACGGGTCTTAGCCCGCCCCTGTTTTTTTCGATGGCTAGTCGGAAGTAACCGTTTTGATCTTCGTATAAAAAAATGCCATACACGCTCTCGGCATTTTTTTGAGAATAATTGAAAACCGGCCAGAGCTTTTTGATCTCGGTGGATTCGAGGATATGCGCCATCAGTTCTGTTGCGCAGGGTTGAAAGCTGATGCCATGTGTATGCTTTAGAAAATTTTGTTTTTGCCTGCTCTGTGAATTGTTACTGAAATGACTGTTGATACGGTAGCGGATATTTTTGGCCTTGCCAACGTAGATGATCTTCCCTTTTTCGTTATGAAAATAATAGACCCCCGGTGTGTAAGGCAATTGTGCGAAGTGTTCCTTCGGCACATTGGGCGGAAGTATCTGCTCCTTTGAATTTCGTTGCAGGCTTTTTTCAACCAGGTTTTCCCTGTCATTTTCTAATAATAGCCGAAACACTTTTGCTGTTGCTTCTGAATCGCCTCCCGCACGGTGACGGTTAGTGATCGGGATATCCAGGGCATGGCAAAGATTGCCCAATCCATATGACGGCAACCCGGGGAATATTTTTCGGCTCAGTCGCACGGTACAAAGCTTTTTTGTATTCAGGTTGTATTGACTGGCTGCCAGATGGCTTTTTACAAAAGAGTAATCGAAGTTGACATTATGCGCCACAAAGACCTTGTCATGCAATAGCTGGTACACTTCGCCGGCCACCTCTTCAAACACCGGCGCATTTTCCACCATATCATTGGTAATACCAGTCATGGATTGGATATAATATGGGATCGGCTGGCGGGGATTGATCAGGGTTTCATATTTATCGACGATCTTTTCACCATCGAAGACATGTATACTGATCTCTGTAATGCCATTTGCCTGCGCATAACCCCCGGTAGTCTCTATATCAACAATGGCGTACATAAAATAATTGCGGACTGTGCCGGACTGCCGGCCAAAACACGAATTTCGTAAAAAAATTACCAGGATTTGGGAAAAATAGAAATGTTCAGGAACAGGCTGACCAAGGTCTTCCGTCACTTGCATAAACAGGCTAGGAAACAGGAGGTGAGTTGCTACCGGGTGTATGATCATGACCTGCCGGAGTATCCTTTATGTATAGAGTTTTATGATAATAAATTGTACGTGGCGGAGTATAAGCGCCGTCACGGTATGACAGATGAAGAACACGACCAGTGGATGGAAGAAAGTCTCGCGGTCATCAGCGAAATCCTGGAAGTGGGTAAAGACGATATCTTTTTAAAGCTTCGCCAGAGAAAGCCTGGTAGACTGGGACAGTACCAGAAACTGGATGTGACCCAACACGAATTTGTGGTGGAAGAGAACGGCCTGAAGTTTATTGTCAACCTAAGCGATTACCTCGACACAGGGCTTTTTCTCGACCACCGGCTCACCCGGCAACGTGTCAGGGAGGAGTCGAAGGAAAAACATGTCTTAAATCTTTTCGCATACACCGGCTCTTTTTCGGTGTATGCGGCTGCAGGCGGTGCATCATCCGTAATAACAGTCGATCTATCAAAAACCTATCTGGGTTGGGCTGAAAGAAATATGGCACTAAATGGATTTACCAATACTGATCAATACAAATTCGTCCATGCCGATGTACTGCAATACCTGGATGAACTTTCACCCGGTAAACTCGACCTGGTCATCATGGACCCGCCTACCTTCAGCAATAGCAAGCGTATGGAGGATTTTCTGGATATCCAGAGGGATCATGTGGCGATGATCAATAAATGCCTTGCTTCGCTAAAACCCGGGGGTGTCCTGTATTTCAGCACTAACTTCAGAAAGTTTGTGTTGGATAAAGATAATATCAAGGCGACATCGATCCGCGATATTACCCGGGCCACCACGCCTTTTGATTTTGAGGGAAAGCTATTTCGATGGTGCTATTATATCATTAAATAGCCTGCCGATTTGCAATAATAAATCCTGAAATTACTGGATCAAAATCCGTTGAACTCTTTTTTCGGAGCCACGAGTCAATCGAACCATATACAAGCCCCTGGCGAGGTGGAATACTGGAATATCGATCCGGCCCGTCATGCCCCGGATATCTTTTTTGATCACCAGCACTCCCGTCATGCCAAATACTTCCAATTGGTCGAACCCACCCGGAAGAAAACAGCTAATGATATTATTGCTAATGGAGGAAGGATATATAAAACTCTCTGATGACTGATTAAAAACAGTAATGGTTGGAGAATAGTCCCACCGGCCATCTTTGTTGATGGAGCGCAACCTGTAAAATATTTTTGAATCGGAAGCAATGTCAGTGAAACGGTAATTATTAACTGTTGTAAGATTCTGCGCAGGTAGTGTACCCACTATTTCAAAATTCAAACTGTCAAGGCTACGCTCCACTTCATAATATTGAAGATCCTGCTCAACTGCCGACCAGTTTAGATCGATGATATTGTTGTGTGCAGTCGCTGTAAAATTTAATATCTGGAAAATGACTCCGGTGAGAGGCTCAAGTTTGTATACAATGCCCAATGAAAGTGAGCAGGCATAAATGGTACCATCCTGCCCTTCCCCAAAGCCGGAGATGTTAATAGGCGTCACGCCGTTCAGTTTAATGACCTGCCAGGCATCGGCGGAATCCCTGATCACCCAATGATTGCCAGTTTCGTAGTCAGCGAAAATATAATATCCGTAAAACCCTGGGTATTCCAGGCCGCGGTAAACAAACCCACCGGTAACCACATAACCTCCGGTAGTTCTATTGTGCGGGTATTCGAAGACAGGTGAAATATATTGGTCGGCCGCGGCACAATTATTTAAATTGTAGGCCCGGGTTCCTTCGTAACAACGCCAGCCATAGTTCAGGCCTTTGGTTTTTCCGGCTTTTGCTAAATTGATCTCTTCCCTTGCGCCCTGGCCCACGTCCGCGATCCACATATCGCCGGTTAGCCGGTCAAAACTCCATCGCCAGGGATTACGCAGACCAAGCGCCCAGATCTCGTCGGCAATGGCCGGGTTATTTATGAACGGATTGTCGGCAGGGATGCTGTAGTTTAATGGTGGACTCGGAATGTCAACATTGATACGGAGCATTTTGCCCAGGAGGGAAGCGCCATTTTGTGCATTATTGTTGGGGTCGCCTGCGCCACCACCATCACCTGTGGCGAAATATAAATATCCATCGGGCCCGAAGGAAAGCCTGCCACCATTATGGTTAGCGGCACCGGGGTGTGGGATGGTAATGATGATTTTTTTGGAGGTCGGATTGGCAATGTTCATATCATTGCTAACCTTATAAGATGCTACTTCGATACTGCCCTGTGAATTGGTATAGTAGACAAAGAACAGACCATTCGTTTTATAGGAAGGATGAAAGGCCATGCTAAGCAGGCCACGTTCACCAGACGATGTAATTCCGTCCACCTTTAGAAAATCCGTAAGGTATTCGTACGCGTGATTAAACACTTTAATGGTGCCTTGTTTTTCCACTACAAAAAGGCGACGGGTATCATCATCGGGGCTGACTATTTCAACCGGATTTTCGAGTGAAGAGATCACTACAGTGTACCGTATGGACGCCGGTTGGGAAAAAAGGGAATAAGTAAATGCCAATAAAAAAAGCGAAAGTATCAGTATTTGAATTTTCAGTCGGTGCATTGGCTGCGGCTTCACCTGAATTTACGAAATAGTTCTCTACCAGAAGCGTTAAAGGATAAAAAAAGGTTGCCAGGTGTTCGGAAGGTATAGGGTGCAGATCGTAAAATTGAAGTCAGAATTCTCCGTGCCCAAAGATCCGAATGATATTATCGATTATTTGACACATGGAATTTGCATAAACCGTCCCGAAGGGCAATGTCATTAAGTTAAGGATTTAATACGCAGGTTTGAAGTTTGTAAAGGTTTTAAACTTACTTTTTGACTGTGGGTTTTTTCTCTTCCGTTCAAAAGTTCGCCCCTTTCTAATGGGTATCAGTTCCTTTCGAAAATAATCATGTAGTATTTGTAATATATTTCTGACGTTATGTGTTAGAAATAGCTGTATAAAATTCAATTTTAGTCTTCCGAAGGATTTGTTTTTATTTATTTTCATTGGATATTTTCTTCTGGAAACAGTTTTGTCTACTGTTTGCTGGGCATCCTTTATGAGTACAGAATGCAGGTTTGCCATAAAAACGGTTGCATAGAAATCTTGCTCGACTGCATTTACGTTTAACCCGCTGAACGATTCAAGCTGCATTATGTTCTTTTGTGCGGAAATGTTGGTTTCAATGCGCCATCGCATAGAATATAGGTCTTTAAACTGACTTACTGGATGATTTTCTTCATCCCATAAATTGGTAATTAAAACTTCAGTACTACCATCCAGGTCTACTCTTACAAGCCTCACGGTCAATGTGGTATTTTTATCGATCAGAAAACCGCTCTTCTTTAATCCCTGGATGGCAGAAGCTGTAGGCGGCCATTGGACAGTTTCTGATGCCTTTCCGCTGACAATAAACTCTTTAACAATGCAAAGTGTTTCTTTTGCCCTTATTATAAACTTCCGCTCCTTTTCTTGCCATAGATGCAAGGCTATTACCTTGTAACAACTGAAGTTTCTATCGTAGATCAAAAGCATATCATCTTCAGTCCTGTCAACCATATCATAAGCCATATTCAGCTCCCCATATCGATATGGGCCTATTTGGGGAAGCAGTATCAACTCATTAAGCACATCGTAATAATAAAACGTTTTGGCCACTGTAAAAGGGCCCTGCTGGTTGCTTTGGCCTCCAAAATGGTTGGTAAGAGCTTCACTATTGACCAACGTTACATTAGAACCGTCGGCAGCTACTAACCTATAGCCTTTCCACCGCTTTACAGCAGTTCGATTAAGTTCATACCACATGGTAGTCAAAAGCTTATTCCACAATAAAAAAAACAGCGGCTTCAGCTTCATCCGTTGCTGCACGAATGCGCTGACAGAGCAGGTATGACGCTGCCCGAATTCAGCAAAGAAATTATCAAGCTCGACGCTCAACGTTTTCTTACAGAGCTTTGCTATCAGAATCACAAGCCTTTCAAATGGCAACTTACGGCAGCGGATAAAGTCATTTGGCGAAAAACGAAAATGAGCCAGGAGTTCACTGTTAGAAGAAACAACTGAAACAAAATGTTTCAATTCTCGTAAGAGTTTTACATTTGTGTCAAACATGGGATTGCAATCAGTTTTAAGTTTAGACACCTCAAAACTAATATATTGCAATCCTATTTTTATCCCCATCCTTAACTTAATGACATTGCCC
>JAFAEM010000030.1 GCA_023424015.1 Bacteroidota bacterium
ATACTGGATACTGGATATTGGATCGTCGCTAATCAAGTTATCTTACCATTCAGGGTTCTACTCCCCCTCTCTTTAGGAGAGGGGGTTGGGGGGTGAGGCCTCATTATGTAGTCGGTAGTCTTTAGTCGGTAGTCTTTAGTCGGGAGTCGATAGTCGACAGTCGGACTGCCCGCCGTAGCTTTAGCGGAGGGGATGCTGGATACTTGATGCTGGATACTGGATACTGGATATTGGATCGTCGCTAATCAAGTTATCTTACCATTCAGGGTTCTACTCCCCCTCTCTTTAGGAGAGGGGGCTGGGGGGTGAGGCCTCATTATGTAGTCGGTAGTCTTTAGTCGGGAGTCGATAGTAGGACTGCCCGCCGTAGCTTTAGCGGAGGGGATGCTGGATACTTGATGCTGGATACTGGATACTGGATACTGGATACTGGATATTGGATCGTCGCTAATCAAGTTATCTTACCATTCAGGGTTCTACTCCCCCTCTCTTTAGGAGAGGGTGCTGGGGGGGTGAGGCCTCATTATGTAGTCGGTAGTCTTTAGTCGGGAGTTGTGATTTCACCAGGCGTCTGACGTCTCCGTCTGACGCTAAGTAATAAGGAAGTAGTGAGTCTTGAGTTAATCCTGGGGCTAATGTGTCCATGTATTTGCCAACCAATTAGATTTGAGAAAGAGTCATTCAATCTTCTCCTTCTCAAATCAGTATTGGTGTATGCCCGTCCTTGAGTGAATAACTTTATATAAATGCGTAATTGGTATGTAAAAGAGCAGGTATTTAATCACCGCGCCTCCTGCTATCTCTTTAAGATATAGCAGGAGGGTTCCGGATTTAAAACTTTTTCATGGATTTGGACACGGTGACTTGAGAACGGTCTTTCAGGATTGGGATTCGGATGGCTTTCGAAGGATCTTGGTTTGATTTTCTTTCGGATTTTGGATCTTGTCTTCTAGAGGATGTTGGATTTTATAAAGCTCTTTAGTTTTTCAAAAGGAAGAAGCTGACTGATACGGATTTCAAATCGTTGGTTTTTTTTAGGATCTGAATTTAAAAAAATTCAATACTTGGACGGTTGGTTTTTATTGGATGATATTGGATTCGATCGAACTGATCAATCAACTTCTGAGACAAAAATAATTGTGAAACCTTTAGCAACACAGAGCAAAACTTCCCGATTTTTTATGGCAGTTTTCCCGGTTTTTATGGTAATTCAGCTAGCTTATTTCTACGAAGAAATCAGGTTGTCGCATCGTAGTTTTACGAAAATTGCCTTACGCAATCGTTTTCACGGACTGAAATTTGATCCTTAAGTTTATTGTAAACGATGCTAAGGGTTATTTCCCGAGGGCCTGCAACACATCATATTTGGTAACGATGTGATAATTGCCGGCATCATCTTTAGCAAGTACGGCACCATTGCCTTTATGAATTAGCGAACTTAATTTCTCTACCGGTGTATCAAAAGCAACCAGGGGTAGCTGGGGCTCGATCACATCAGCGATTTTTGAATTCTTTATTTCAGGATTGTCAAATACTTTTTGAAATAAACCTCCTTCACTGATCGCGCCTACGGGACCGTCGCCATTCATGACAGGAAGCTGTTCGATATCATATTTTTTCATCAGTTCCACTGCTTCAGCCACAGTTTGCGACGGTTCAACTGTGATGAGTCGCTGGGCGCCACGTGAACTGACCACATCTTTAAATGTTTTTACTTCCAAAAATCCGCGTTCGATCATCCACTGGTCGTTGTAGATCTTCGCTACATATCGACTGCCGTGGTCATGAAATATGCAAACAACCAGGTCGTCTTTTTTCAGCTTGTGTTTGAGTTGCATTAATCCCTGGATACAGCTCCCTGCGCTATAACCACAGAAGATCCCTTCTTCCTTCGCCAGTTTGCGTGCCATGATCGCCCCATCCTTATCAGTCACTTGTTCGAAATGATCGATGACGCTCATGTCGTAGTTCTGGGGAACAAAGTCTTCACCAAACCCTTCTGAAATATAAGGGTGCACTTCATTCATGTCCACTTCACCCGTACGAAAATATTTTGTAAGCAGTGAGCCGTAAACATCGATGGCCCATACCTGGATTGCAGGATTTTTTTCTTTCAGGTACATGGCTGTACCCGTGATTGTGCCCCCGGTGCCGGCGGTACATACGAGGTGAGTTATCTTACCATCTGTCTGGTTCCAGATCTCAGGTCCAGTTGTTTCATAATGTGCCAGTCGATTTGCAGGATTGTCATACTGGTTCATATGATAGGAGTTGGGTATTTCTGAAGCCAGCCGCTTTGCCACACTGTAATAGCTGCGGGGATCTTCAGGCATTACATTCGTCGGGCACACGATCACTTCGGCACCAACTGCCTTAAGTATATCTGCTTTTTCCTTGGATTGTTTATCGGTTGTTACAAAAACACACTTATATCCTTTTACGACGGCTGCCAGGGCAAGGCCCATACCGGTATTTCCACTGGTACCTTCGATAATAGTACCACCGGGTTTTAATTTACCTTCCTGCTCGGCTACTTCCACCATCTTAAGTGCCATCCGGTCTTTTATAGAATTACCCGGATTGAAATAATCCACTTTCGCCGTTACCGTGCAGGGAAATCCTTTCGTGATCTTATTGAGGCGGATCAGAGGTGTATTGCCGATTGTCTCGAGAATATTGTTCTTAATGTCCATTACAAACATTTGTTTAGCAGTAAAGTTAAGCTTTAAAATAAGAAACCCTCCTGTAAACAGGAGGGTCATACCGGACCTGATGATAACGATTCATCAAGCTTCTTCGCGGAATTGTTTGCGTTTGTTGGCCAAATATCGATCCAGCAGAAACAGTCCAAGGATCACGTTGATCATCATAAATGCATTCACCCAGTCGTTATTGAACATTCTACTGTAGTCAACCTTTGTCAGGTCAACCGGCAGCTTTGTATCTCCCTGTACTGTCCAGTCTATCTGACCAAACCCGTATACCAGGAATCCGACAATAAGTGTGATAAAGAAGAAGGCCAGGCCCCGGATAATGTTTTTATTGATATAAGTTTTTGTAGCCGGCGCAATATGGAGTTTGCTGATCTCTTCCATCACATTCCTGGTAAAGCGCATGGAGGGTTCTTCCAGTTCTGATGATTGCAGTAACTGCTGTACCTCGAGCAACTCTTTATACTTTACCCGCCACTGTGCATTATTTTCTATCAATTCTTCGATCACAGATTTTTCTTCGGCGGAAGACAGGCCATCAATATATTCCCACAGGCGCACTTCATTGCTTGCATCAAAGCCGGGGTTCATTTCTTCATGATTCATAATCGCCTCCTTTTATTAATAATTTCAATTTTTATTTTCGGCACAGGTTCAAAACTGGCTTATAAATCTTTCACTTCCTGTGCAAAATGTAGTTCCATCTTTTCCTTCAATCTCGCCCTTGCGCGGTGCAACCTCACTTTTGCCGTATTGGGTTCAATCCCCAGGATTTGCGCAATTTCTTCAAGAGTCTGTTCGCCTTTATAGAACAAAGTTATAACCTCCGCATCATCGACACTAAGCATCCTGATGGCATTGTTTACCATCGCCGCCCTCGACTTTTGTTCTACCTGGTTGGCATGCATCCCGGAATCCTGGCTATCAGCCACCTCAAAAACTTTTTCATTGTCAAGTGAATGCAGTTCCAGCTTCTTTTTTCGGAGAAAACTGATACAGGTTGTGTTTACAATGGTATAAAGCCAGGTGCTGAACTTGGACGCACCCCTGAAATCAGCCAGTGCTTTATAGGCCTTTATAAATATGTCCTGCGACACTTCCTCCGCATCTTCCCGGTTGCGGGTGAAACGCATTGCCAGCGTAAATACATAGTTCTGATAGCGGTCCACCAGGGTGGCATAGGCTTGTTGCTCACCCATTAGCACCTTGCTAATCAGTTCATTATCATTCAGTCCGGTCGACATGCTTTAATATAAGACTACAGCCCTTGGTATTTGGTTACACTAAATTAAGTATTGCAGGTGTGAAATTTTGCATGTTATATATTATAGTATATTGAACGGCGGGACAGGATAAAATTGCATTAAAAGCCTTTTTTCAGATACCTGTAACCTGACCTAAACTCCTGTAGTCTTATCCTTTGTAACACGTTTTTTGAAAAAATTCTGAAATGACTGTAACCTGGGTTTTAAAGCTGTAGTCATAGAAGAACAAAACCGCTGAGGACATCACCAGGGCGGAAAAACAAAAACAAAATCATTAAACCAATAAAAAATTAAATTTATGAACGGTCCAGAAGTTTTAGTTCCGGTAACCATGTTCGCAGGCGGGTTTGCAATGATCTTCGGTATTTACTACCTGAAAACCCGGCAGAATATGGCCATGATCGAAAAAGGTATGAATCCCAAAGAATTTGCTAATCGCCCCGCGCCTTATAAGAATTTGAAATGGGCCCTTCTCCTGATCGGGGCGGGTGTGGGATTGTTCCTTGCTTATTTACTCGACAACTATGTATTATACGGCAGCATGACGCCAACGAGACATTATGACGATGACAAGAATATACCTATTTACTTTGCGTTGATAGCAATCGGTGGCGGCCTCGGTCTTTTCGGATCTTACAGGATTGAAAAGAAATGGTGGGATGAGAATAAAAATGGAAATCACTAATTATAGGTAAGCAGGAAGCCCGGGCTTGACCCGGGTTTTTTTTATTTTACATCGGTTGACATATGTAAACAAGCGCTGCAGAATATTTTCTGTCCACAAATCGAAATGATTAGCCTTCAGTAACAATTTACCTTGATTTGTTACTTAAATTCTTCCAGCGCTTTATTTACCATGGCATCCTGCGTGTTCAACACCTGGAAATAACCGCTGTTTCTCCACCGGAATCTGCCCAGGTATGCTACTAACCTTTTTTGCAGAGATTCTTTTTGTTTCGCTGAGAGTATTCCAAGGTTTACAGAATCTTTAAGTGAAGCGTAGCTTGCAAACTGTTCCCACATTTCATCTTTCTTGTCAAAATTTCGGGCATAATCGCCGGCGTTGTCATACTTGTCAATATGCGATCTATTGCGGAGATAGTAGGTGTAGACAAAATTGTTGAAACTGCTATTGATAAATAACCGGTTGATTCCGGGAGGATAGGATGCCGTATCAATGGGGACAAAGATATCGGGCATTATACCTCCGCCACCGTACACGATATGGCCGGCGGGTGTTTTATACTCCTGTCCGTTGTTTATTTTATTCGAATCGGCATACAGGGATTCTCCATTGGAGAACCGCTCCCAGATCTCGTCCATATAAACTTTCTTACCCTGCCCATATGATCTTTGAATGCTTCTACCGAGGGGTGTGAAGTATCGTGCTACCGTAAGCCTGATTGCTGATCCATCACTCAATTGATATTGTTCCTGCACCAGTCCTTTACCAAATGTGCGTCTACCAATAATGGTGGCGCGATCCCAATCCTGGAGTGCACCTGCCAGCACTTCACTGGCGCTTGCCGATAGCTCGTCAACGAGTATGCTAAGTTTTCCTTTTTCAAATAAACCAGGACGTTTGCAGCGGTACTCCCGTTTCTTACTGTTGGTGCCTTCTGTGTATACTACCAGCCTGTCGCTGTCGAGAAATTCATCGGCCATATCTATGGCTTCATTCATGTAGCCGCCACCATTGCCGCGCAAATCGAGGATGAGTTCACCAAGTCCTTGTTTAACCAGGCTTTCAAGAGCCGCCATAAACTCTTCGTAACTATTCTCGGTGAATTTATTTAGTTTAATATACCCTGTTATCTTATCGATCATGTAAGCTGCATCAACTGATGAAACCGGGATCACGCCGCGGGTTACCTGTACCGTTTTTATATCCTGGCCTCTTAAAATCTGGATAGAGGCAACTGAGCCACGCTCGCCGCGAATAAATTCCTTTATTTTTTCTGTTGTAACGGATTTGCCTGTAAGGGTCGAGTCATTTACCTTAAGTAATTTGTCTCCAATCTGCAAACCGGCTTTGTCACTGGGTCCGCCAGGGACTACATACATTACATTGACGGTGTCGCTAAATATATTGAATTCAACGCCAATACCGTCAAAGATACCGGCGAGATCTTCATTGGCTTCTTTCAATTCAACTGGTGGAAAATATACTGAGTGCGGATCAAGTTCATTCATCATGGCTTTGATGGCGCCTCTCTGGACAGAGTCGAGATTTACTTTGTCAACGTATCTTAGCCTTATAAGATCAAGCGCTTCCTGCAAGGTAGAAGGCGTGGTGTTTTTGAAAAAACCCTTACTTGTACCTTTATTATTCATCTTGTATCCCAGAAACATTCCCACGATCAATACCAATGAAAAAATAAGCGGTAGCCAAACCTGAAGTTTTTTATTTCGCATCTTCTATCTTTACATTAATTTGGCGCAAAATACTGGATTTGAGCGGAATGTTGTTTTCGTTCATCCATTTCAACAAATCTTTATATGCCTTCTGTAAAACTGATAGCTGACAGCGGTGCTACAAAAGCTGAGTGGACACTAATAGATGAGAGGAAAAATAAAACTATTCTTACCCAGGGAATAAGTCCGTACTTTTTAAATCGTGAACAGATCAGGGAGTTACTCTTGAAAGAGCTGAAACCTAAAATGAAGAATGTCCGGGTTGATGAGGTTTTTTTTTATGGAACGGGATGCGCCAACCCCGATAATGCCAAACTGGTGAAGAACGCGCTTAAAGACGTATTTCCGGAATCTAAGGTGGACGTAAATCACGATCTGCTGGCAGCAGCCCGCGCTTTGTGCGGACACAACAAAGGTATTGCCTGTATACTGGGCACCGGGTCTAATTCCTGCTACTACAACGGGAAGAAGATCGTGCAAAATAGTCCCGGACTCGGGTATGTGCTGGGTGATGAGGGGAGTGGCGCCTATATGGGAAAGAGAGTGTTACAATATTACCTGTACAATACTTTTGATGATGAATTAAAAGGTCGATTTGATCTTAAGTACCTGACCAATTCTTCCGAAATATTGGAAAATGTTTATAAGAATCCCTTGCCTAATCGTTATCTTGCCGGCTTTGTTATGTTCCTGGCCGAGAACAGGGGGCACTATATGATTGAAAATATCATTGAAGATTGCCTGAATGATTTTTTCTTTACACATTTATGCAGGTATAAAGAATCGAAGTTGCTACCGGTGAATTTTGTAGGCAGTGTGGCTTATGGATTCCGTGATGTGCTGCAGGAACTATGCAATAGTTACGAGTTTAAACTGGGAAATGTATTAAAAAAACCTATGAGCGGTCTCATAGAATACCATAGCTAAAAGATGAAGTATGGCATTTGAAAAGATTACAGAGAAGTCGAGTTTGTATCATAACCTGGAAAAAATGAGTGTGGCTGAGTTGCTGATCAACATCAACAAGGAGGATCAACTGGTGCCGGATGCTGTGGCACGGGCCATACCACAGATTGAAAAACTGGTGGAGGCGGTTAGTGATAAAATGTTGATGGGTGGCCGGTTGTTTTATATCGGGGCCGGTACCAGTGGAAGGCTGGCTGTAGTCGATGCAAGCGAATGCCCTCCTACATATGGAGTACCATATGGTTTGGTAGTCGCTATCATTGCCGGCGGTGACAAAGCAATCACTACCGCTGTGGAATATGCAGAAGACGATAAAGAACAGGGTTGGAAAGATCTCCAGGTTCATAATGTATCAGATAAGGATGTTGTGATCGGTATCGCCGCCAGCGGTACGACGCCCTATGTGATAGGCGCCCTGGAAGAATGCCATAAACATGGTATTGTTACGGGTAGCATTTCCTGTAATCCCGATTCACCTGTCAGTGCTGCTGCCGATTTTCCTATTGAAGTCGTTGTGGGCCCCGAGTTTGTAACAGGTAGTACAAGAATGAAAAGTGGCACCGCGCAAAAGCTGGTGCTGAATATGATTTCCACTTCAGCTATGATCCAGTTGGGACGCGTGGAAGATAATAAGATGGTCAACATGCAACTTACTAATGAGAAGCTTGTCGACCGTGGCGTAAAGATGCTGATGGACCGGCTGTCTTTACCTGACTACGAAAAAGCGAAAGCCCTGCTGCTGCAATACGGCAGCGTAAAGAAAGCAGCAGCTTCTGCCGGGAAATAACTAACACTAGTTTGGTTGAAAAAGTTTTGGAAGCTTTTTATTTATAAGGCTTTCTGTAGTATATTGTGCACCTCATTTACAAGAGATGCGCATTAATAGTAGTCATATTAATATCTCCACTGTGGGTTTTACATCCACTACCACTACTATTATTACAACAATCCCGTAAGGGATTGTATTTATCATATTACCCACGGGCCGTTGCGGCTGATCAAGAGAAGGATTTCTTTAATTATTTCAGACATCATCAAAAATATTGTTCATGCAGGTTTTAAAATTCGGTGGCACATCCGTTGCTAATGCAGAGAATATCAGTAAAGTTGTATCAATTGTAAAGGATAAAGTCAAATCAGGTAAAACTATTGTCGTCGTTTCAGCACTGGGGGGTGTCACGGACCTGTTGCTACATGCGGCGGTACTTGCATCGGAAGGCAATGAGACGTTCAGAGACAAATTAAGTTTTATCGAACAACGTCACCTCGACTCAGTAAAGCAACTGATCCCGGTGACGCATCAAAGCCAGTTGCTAAGCCTGGTGAAGAAAAGTTGTAACGAAGTTGAAGATATCTGCAATGGTATCTTTTTGCTTCGCGAACTCACAGCCCGCTCCCGCGACCGGATTGCAAGTTATGGCGAGTGGCTTTCCTCGCAGATCATTGCTGCCACCTTCAAGGCGCAGGGTGTTGAGAGTGTATGGAAAGATTCCAGGGAATTGATCGTTACCAATTCAAATTTCACCAATGCCGAAGTGGATTTTGCAAGAACTCATTTAAACCTCAATGAGTATTTCCCAAATCAGCCCGTCGACCTATTCGTTATTCCCGGTTTTATCGCTGCCAATGCCGACGGGTTAACCACTACATTAGGAAGAGGTGGATCCGATTTTACCGCAGCCATCATTGCCGGGGCATTGAATGCAGAATCGCTTGAGATATGGACTGATGTTAGCGGTATGATGACAGCGGATCCAAGGCTGACAGCCAACGCACGCATCATTCCGCATATATCTTACCAGGAAGCCATGGAACTTTCCCATTTCGGGGCAAAAGTGATTTATCCGCCAACTATCCAGCCGGTCATGACAAAGAATATTCCAGTTTGGATAAAAAATACTTTCGCGCCACAGGATGCCGGAACCCTTATCGAATCGGTTGCGCAAAGAAATGGTAATATCGTAAGAGGGATCTCCAGTATCAACAATATTGCCCTGCTCAGCCTGGAAGGTAGTGGTATGATCGGTATACCAGGTTTTTCAAAAAGATTGTTTGAAGCACTCAGTAATGAAAAAATAAACGTCATTCTTATCACACAGAGCTCTTCCGAGCATTCCATCTGTGTTGCAGTAAACACAGCTTCGGCAGAAAAAGCAAAACAAGCTGTCGATGCCGCCTTTGCCAATGAGATCGCGCTGGAAAAAGTAGATCCATTATCGGTAGAAACAGAACTCTCCATTGTGGCATTGGTAGGAGAGAACATGAAGAGTCACCCGGGTATCAGCGGGCGTATGTTCAGTGCCATGGGAAAGAACGGGGTGAACATCCGCGCTATTGCACAGGGATCTTCGGAAAAAAATATTTCGGCAGTAATCGCCACTCGTGATGTGAAGAAATCGATCAACGTGCTTCATGAAGAATTTTTCGAGACAACCTATAAACAGGTCAACCTCTTTATTACCGGTACCGGCAATGTAGGCAGCAAACTACTCGGGCAGATACATCAGCAACTTGATTTCCTCCAAAAACGCATGAGGCTTCAGCTTCGTGTCGTCGGGTTGTGCAATAGCCGCAAGATGATCTTTAAAGAAGAAGGAATCGATATCGGCCGCTGGAGCGAACAGCTACAGGAAGGCGATACAGCCAACCTGCATGAATTTGTGAATGGGATCATCGAGCGCAATCTTCGAAATTCGGTATTTGTGGATATAACCGCCAATGAAAAGGTAGCATCGGTGTATGACCTGTTGCTCCAGAAAAGTATCACTGTTGTGGCATGCAATAAGATCGCAGCATCCTCGGCGTTTGATAACTATAAAAAGTTGAAGGAACTGGCTGATGAATATAATTGCCAATTCCTGTTTGAAACCAATGTAGGTGCTGGGTTGCCAGTGATCGCCACGCTGAATGACCTTGTGCGCAGTGGTGACCGCGTACACCAGATCGATGCGGTATTAAGCGGCACACTTAATTTTGTTTTTAATAATTATGATGGCAAGAAAAAGTTTGCATCTGTGGTGAAACAGGCGCAGGACGAAGGTTATACCGAACCTGATCCCCGGCTTGACCTGGGCGGAACAGATGTGATGCGCAAGATCATGATCCTGGCCAGGGAAGCTGGCGTAAGAATTGAGATGGACGAGATAAAGAACAATTCATTTATGCCTCCTTCCTGTATGCAGGGTAACGTTGATGACTTTTATGCAGCGATGGAACGCGAAGAAGAACATTTTAAAAAACTTTTTGAGGAAGCCTCTCGGGAAGGATGTATATTGAAGTTCGTGGCTTCCTATAAAGACGAAAAAGCTTCAGTTGGCCTGCAACATATCAGTCCCGATCATGACCTGTACCATTTGTACGGGAAAGACAACGTTGTCTTGTTTTATACTGATCGTTATAAAGAGCAGCCGCTGGTAATAAAAGGTGCGGGTGCGGGTGCAGAAGTAACGGCGAGTGGGGTGTTTGCGGATATACTTAGGGCGAGTAAGTAATTTGAAAATGTGGAGGAAAATGTGGAGATGTGGAAATGTGATAATTTGAAAATTTGAAAATGTGGGTATATGGTTGCGTGAGGATGAGGTTAGATGGATGAATGTTGACTAAAGTTTTTATGAGTAAGAATAATATGGATTCAATGGGCAATTCGCGGGTGGGAGGGGGCGGTATTTCCGTCCGATGTCCGGCTACGGTAGCTAACCTGGTTTGTGGGTTTGATATATTGGGACTGGCACTGGATGAGCCCAGTGATATTATGGAGGTGAAATTGATCGATGAGCCCGGGGTGATCATTCACAATCGTGATGATTTTAACCTGCCCACAGAACCAGATAAGAATGTCGCAGGTGTTGTTTTTCTATCGGCGCTGGAAAAAGCGGGATCAAAAAAGGGATTTGAAGTAATCATAGAGAAGCATATAAAACCTGGTAGTGGCATTGGTTCAAGTGCAGCCAGTGCGGCTGGTGCAGCGGTAGCAGCCAACCACCTGCTTGGGAATACTTTTTCATCAGATGAAGTGGTACAGCTGGCCATGAACGGTGAAAAGCTGGCATCAGGTGTAAAGCACGCTGATAATATTGCACCCTGCATCCTGGGTGGTGTAAGCCTGATCCGTTCCATTCATCCGCTCGATATTATATCAATACCATCTCCGGATCTGCATGTCACTGTCGTGCATCCGCAGATCGAAGTGAGAACCTCAGATGCAAGGCAGATACTTCGCCAGCAGGTCTTGTTAAAAGATGCGATCCGTCAATGGGGAAATATCGCCGGGCTGGTTACGGGTTTTTTGAAAAATGATCTTGACCTGATCGGCAGGTCGCTCGAAGATGTGATCATCGAACCGGTGCGTAGTATTTTAATCCCGGGTTTTGACGAGTTGAAGCAAAATTGCCGCGATGCAGGTGCCCTGGGTGGTGGAATCTCAGGATCAGGGCCATCCGTATTTATGTTGAGTCGCGACGAAAATACGGCGATCAAAGTGGAGAAGGTAATGAAAGAGATTTATGAACGCCTGGGGATCGACTATCATACTTATGTAACGAAGATTAATAAGAAAGGGGTGGAGGTGGAGAATTTGAAAATTTGAAAATGTGGAGGGAAATGTGAAAATGTGAAAATGTGGAGATGTGGAAATGTGAGAATTTGAAGATTTGAAAATTTGAAAATGGGGAGGGAAATGTGAAAATGTGGAGATGTGGGAATGTGAAAATTTGAAGATTTGAAAATTTGAAAATGGGGGAATTGGAGTTTTGATTGTGGTAATACCCAGTATAATATTGATAATGCATGAAGTACTTTAGCACGAATAAGCAATCACCGGTGGTGGATTTCAGGGAGGCGGCGATCAATGGGCTGGCGCCGGATAAGGGTTTGTATTTTCCAGAGAGGATACCGGTGTTAGAGAAGGAACTGGTTGACGGAATTGAAAAGCTTTCAAATGAGGAGATCGCTTATAGGGTGATAAAGCCTTTTATCGGTGATGGTATACCGGATGAAAAACTTTACCAGATTGTTTCGGAGACGATTGAATTTCCTATACCCCTTGTTGAAGTAAATGCTTCTATATTTGCTCTTGAGCTATTTCATGGACCAACTCTTGCATTCAAAGATATCGGTGCCAGGTTTATGAGTCGTTGCCTGGGTTATTTTCTAAAAGACAATACAAAAAAAGTAACAGTACTGGTTGCTACATCCGGCGATACAGGCGGCGCCGTTGCGCATGGATTTTATGATGTGGAAGGTATTGATGTGGTAATATTATATCCATCCGGGAAGGTGAGCCCGGTCCAGGAAAAACAACTTACCACACTCGGTAGAAATATACACGCGCTGGAAGTTGACGGCACTTTCGACGATTGCCAGCAGATGGTGAAACAGGCTTTCGCGGATCCTACATTAAATAAAAAATTATTTCTAACCTCTGCCAATTCGATCAATATAGCGAGATGGCTGCCACAACAGTTTTACTATTTTTTCGCCTATAAGCAATGGGCGGATAAAACACAACTACCGGTGGTTTGTGTTCCGAGTGGCAACTTTGGAAATATCTGCGCAGGTCTGCTTGCGAACAAATCAGGTCTGCCAGTAGATCATTTTATTGCGGCCTGTAATATAAACGATGTGGTTGGTGATTACCTGGAACTGGGCGTGCTACAACCCAAACCAGCGCAGCCCACACTTTCCAACGCGATGGACGTAGGTAACCCCAGCAATTTTGTAAGAATACTCGAGATATTTCAACACCAGTTTTCAAACCTGAAGGATAAGCTGTCATCATTTTGCATTACAGATGACGAAACCATACAAACCATAGAGCGCGTTTACAAGGAGCATCAATATTTGCTTGATCCGCATGGGGCTGTTGGATTTTTATCACTGGAAAGATATTTGGATAATTATCCTGGCAAAAAGGGGATTTTTCTGGAAACCGCGCACCCTGTCAAATTTCCGGATGCGGTTGAACAAGCCACAGGGGAGGAAGTTCCGATACCCGCATCGCTCGGTACCATCCTGAATGCTGATAAAACCAGTACAAAAACGAAAAACGAATACCCAGCACTCCGCGACTACCTGCTGAGATAGCATAAAATCAGTATGTTAATTGTTCTGGGTTGGCGAAGATTTATCAATAATTTAAACGGGTTCCCGGCGTTTTACTCTTTACTATCCTGTTATATCTTTGCAGCAAGAACTTGCCTATGCATACCATAGAACCATTTTACAATTGGAGGCATATTTATGTGAGCGAGGAGGATCAGCTTTCACCGTTCTATGGCCGCCAGTATTCCGAGTTTGAATTCACACAAACCGTATACAATTATTTTATCCATCCGCAATGGGATGATTTTGGGAGTCGCACGCTATATGTAAAAGTGCTTATGGCCGATCGGGATGAGAAGTATGCCATCATTGAGATGATCGGCGAATGGAATGACGCGATCGAGAATGACATCATGGAACTAAAAAGGGAAGTGCTTGAGAAATTCATGTATGAAGGTATCAGTAAGTTTATATTGATCGCAGAAAATGTACTTAATTTTCACAGTGGCGGCACAGAATATTATGAAGAACTCTTTGATGAATTGATGGACGAAAACGGTTGGGTAGTATGCCTGGGGATGCCATCGCAAACCCAGTACGATTTCAAACGCGCCCATCTAAACCGCTATATCGAGTTGATGGAAATTGAGAACTGGCGAATTTATAAGCCATATCACCTTTTTAAAAAGATCGATTCGGAGATTTCCGCAAGACTTACCTAATCGGCTTCTACGTACTTTCACATTGGATCGGTATGCACGTGCCATTTTCATTTCGAAATGATTTCCAAACCTAAATTTTTTGTCATAGTTTGGTCATTGCACGTTATTTTTGCGCAAATTGAACTAAAAGATTAAGGATGAAATGGTCTGAATTCCTGACCTCAGCGGTAGGCAAGAAACTGGTAATGGGCCTGACAGGGTTGTCGCTTATAGCATTTCTGGTTGTCCACGTTGGGGTAAATGCCTGTATCTGGGCAAACGATGGTGGTGTCATGTTTAATAAAGCCGCCCACTACATGGGTGCCACCGTTGTGATTCGAATTATGGAAGTGGGACTTTTCGTCGGTATTTTTCTACATATTATACAGGGTTACGTACTCACAGCACAGAATAACGCGAAAAGAAAACAGGGATACGCAGTTCCCATGGGTAACCGCGGCAGCAAATGGTATAGCCGCAGCATGGGTCTGTTGGGAACGGTTTTATTGCTCTTTTTTATCCTGCACTGGTGGCATTTTTGGATACCTTCTCGTTTTACCGGCGTTGTACAAACTTCTATTGCCGGTAAAGAAATGCATGATATGTATACACTCATGAAATTGACTTTTTCAGAGCTGTGGGTTGTGATCGTTTATGTGATTGCCTGTATTTCTTTGTTCTGGCATTTGCTGCATGGATTTCAGAGTTCGTTCCGTACTATGGGGCTTGCCAACAGCAGGCATATCGATATAGTAAAGTCACTTGGGTTTGGTTTCTCGCTGCTGGTATCACTGGCTTTCGCCATGATGCCGGTAAGTATGTATTTGGGATGGGTGTAGTTGCGGGAGGTGAAGCGTTCGCAGATTGCGGGGAAATGGATATAAAATAATTCTAAAAAGGTTATATGCTCGATTCAAAAATTCCGTCTGGGTCATTAGAGCAGAAGTGGACGGATTATAAGGGACATTGTAAACTGGTAAATCCGGCTAATAAGCGCAAGCTCGAGATCATCGTGATCGGTACGGGACTAGCAGGTGCTTCGGCGGCAGCTTCACTTGGTGAACTGGGATACCAGGTAAAGGCATTTTGTTTCCAGGATTCACCCCGACGGGCACATAGTATTGCTGCGCAGGGTGGTATCAACGCCGCGAAGAACTATCAAAATGACGGCGACTCCGTTTTTCGTTTGTTTTATGACACTATTAAAGGTGGCGACTATCGTGCACGGGAAGCTAATGTGCATCGCCTGGCCGAGGTAAGTGTCAATATCATCGACCAATGCGTGGCACAGGGGGTTCCTTTCGCGAGAGAATATGGCGGGTTGCTTAATAACCGCTCTTTTGGTGGCACTCAGGTAAAAAGAACTTTCTACGCAGCTGGTCAAACCGGTCAGCAATTACTTATAGGGGCTTACCAGGCCCTGGAAAGACAGGTGGCACTGGGTAATGTGAAGATGTACAATCGTCATGAGATGCTGGACATCGTAATGATAGATGGAAAAGCAAGAGGTATTATTGCACGCAACCTGGTAACAGGGGAACTGGAGAGACATTTTGGTCATGCAACCCTGCTTTGCAGCGGTGGTTATGGTAACGTGTTTTATCTAAGCACAAATGCCATGGGTAGCAACGTTACAGCGGCATGGAAGGCACATAAACGTGGTGCATTTTTCGGCAACCCCTGTTTTACACAAATACACCCCACGTGCATACCGGTTACAGGTGATCACCAGAGCAAGCTGACGCTGATGTCAGAATCACTTCGCAATGATGGCCGGATCTGGGTACCCCAAAAAAAGGGTGATACCCGAAAGGCAAATGATATACCCGAAGAGGAGAGAGATTATTACCTCGAAAGAAGGTATCCCGCTTTTGGAAACCTGGTACCACGTGACGTAGCATCCAGGGCAGCCAAGGAAAGATGCGATGCCGGCTATGGCGTAGGCACAACCGGTCAGGCTGTTTACCTTGACTTCAAATACAATCTCATCAACAAATACGGCCGGACAGAAGCCAATAAACTGGGTATTGAAAATCCCGATATTGAAACGCTCACTCGTCTTGGCAAGGAAGTGGTAAAAGAAGAATATGGTAATCTTTTCGATATGTATGAAAAGATCACAGGGGAAAATCCATATGAAGTGCCGATGAGAATTTATCCTGCTGTTCACTACACCATGGGTGGACTTTGGGTGGATTATGAATTGCAAACGTCAGTGCCCGGTCTCTATGCATTGGGGGAAGCCAACTTCAGTGACCATGGTGCGAATCGCCTTGGTGCATCAGCTTTGATGCAGGGACTTGCCGATGGTTATTTTGTGATACCCTACACCATAGGTAATTATCTGGCTGATGAAATTGCCGTTAAACCGATTCCGACCACGCATCCTGCATTTGAGGAAGCAGAAAAAGCTGTAAGTGACCGGATCAACCACCTGATGAATATCAAGGGTACCCAATCTGTTGAGAGCATGCATAAGCGTTTGGGTAAGATCATGTGGGAAAAATGCGGAATGGCACGTAATGCCAATGGCCTGGAGCAAGCGATCACCGAGATCAGGCAACTTAGAAAAGAATTCTGGTCAGACCTGCGCATACCAGGTGAAATAAAAGAAATGAATCCCGAACTCGACAAGGCCAATCGTGTTGCCGATTTCATTGAGCTGGGTGAATTGATGTGTATTGATGCGCTTCATCGCAACGAAAGTTGTGGCGGTCACTTCCGTGAAGAAAGTCAAACGGAAGAGGGCGAAGCAAAACGTGATGATGCAAACTACTCTTATGTAGCTGCCTGGGAATACAAAGGAGAAAATCAATGGCAGCTGAATAAAGAAGAACTTGACTTTGAAGTGGCGAAGCCGACGCAGAGAAGCTATAAATAACAAATGTGGAAATGTGAGAATGAGGGAATGTGAAAATGAGGTGAACGATGCGATGTGAATGAGATGGATTTTTATTTAAAATAAACTTTTAACCATCAAATTCACAATCATGGAGTCAGGGAATCTTATCGTAGACAAGACATTAGATTTTGCTATCGAAATAGTCAAGTTCTGTGAGTTGTTAGAAGAAAAAAGAAAGTTTGTTATTGGGAATCAGTTGTTGCGATGTGGTACTTCCATTGGAGCCAGTGTGAACGAAGCGCAACATGCCGAAAGCAAAGCAGATTTCATTCATAAAATGAAAATTGCAATAAAGGAGGCAAACGAAACACGTTATTGGTTGCTACTTTGCGAAAGGAGCGGTTATTGTCAGGTTGAGAGTTCTTTATTATCCAAAACAGACGAGATAATTCGAATTATTTCGAAAATTATTATCTCAAGTAAAGGAAGTTTAGCCGAATGATTCAGTTGGGATGGTTATCCGTTTCACTAATCATTGCAATAGCTTAAAGTAATTATTATAGAAATGTGGAATCATTTTCATATTTCCACATTTTTCACATTATCTCATTAGTCTATGGAACATTACTTAATGAATCTTAAGTTGAAAGTCTGGAGGCAGAAGAATGCAACAAGTCCGGGTAGGTTTGAGCTGTTTGAGGTGACGGGTATTTCTTCGGAAATGTCATTCCTGGAAATGTTTGATGTGTTGAACGAAAAACTGATTAGTGAGGGCAAGGACCCCATTGCTTTCGATCATGATTGCCGTGAAGGTATTTGTGGCGCCTGCTCGATGTATATTAATGGCCGTCCACACGGCCCCTGGCATGCCAATACTACCTGTCAGCTGCACATGAGAGCTTATAAAGATGGTGATACGATCACGGTAGAACCCTGGCGAGCCAATGCTTTCCCTGTTATCAAAGACCTGATGGTGAACCGCGACGCATTCGACCGGATCATACAGGCCGGTGGCTATATTTCTGTCAACACAGGTAATGCAGTCGATGCCAATGCCGTGCCTGTTGAAAAAGGTAAAGCCGATGCCGCTTTTGGCGCGGCAGCCTGTATCGGATGCGGTGCCTGCGTGGCTGCATGCAAAAATTCATCGGCATTATTGTTTGTATCCGCAAAAGTCAATCACCTGGCACTACTTCCGCAGGGCGATCCGGAAAGAAAGAAACGTGTTTTGAGCATGGTGGCACAAATGGATAAAGAGGGCTTTGGTTCCTGCACCAATACCGGTGCCTGTGAAGCCGTTTGTCCAAAGGAGATCTCTATTACCAATATTGCACGTCTGAACGCAGAGTACATGCGGGCAGCAGCAACTGCTGATAAATTATAAGGACACGACAGGGCTGGTATTTACGATTATTATGACCTTAATTCTTTGGGGCATTGTTTACCTGAGTTTTGGATTCGGGACTGCCATTCATTTGGTTTAGGCAGCTGTTATAACCTGAAGATACTCGTTCCAAATTCCTCAAGTTCCGTATATTCAATTCATAAAACATCTCCTCCATGAGCTTACGGAATATCCTGTTGATAGGGGTAGTAGCCCTGTGTTCCTGCCAAAACGAATCAACCATGGCGATAAATAGTTTTACATGGCCCCAGGGTGTGGCCGCTCCGATTGCAGATAAAAAAGCTACGGAACTGGTGGCACACGGCGATACCCGTGTGGACAATTACTATTGGATGAATGATTTTTTCAAGAAAGGTCCGGACAGCGCACGGGTTGTAGCCTATCTCGAAGCAGAAAATGCTTACCTCGATACCATGTTATCGGGTGTCAGGGATTTACGGGAGAAGTTATTTACAGAGTTAAAAGCAAGAATAAAAGAAAGAGACGAGTCGGCTCCATACAAAGACAACGGTTACTGGTATTATCGCCGCTTTGAGGAGGGGAAGCAGTATCCCATCTATTGCAGGAGAAAGGAAAGCCTTACTGCTGCAGAGGAGATCATTCATGATGCTAATGCCGCAGCACAGGGGAAAGATTATTACCAGGCCAGCGCCATAGCCGTTAGTGATAATAATAAATTCATAGCTATTGGTGAAGATGATGTAAGCAGGAGGTTGTATAAGTTGCGCTTTAAAAACCTGGAAACAGGCAAATATTTTCCTGAAACGATCGTCAATACACAGGGAGGTTCTTATGCCTGGGCGGCAGATAACAAGACTGTTTTTTACATCAGCAAAAACCCGGTAAACCTGCTTGGCTACCAGGTGTGGAGGCATGAACTGGGTACAGACACATCAAAGGATGTGATGATTTATGAAGAGAAGGATAACCGGCATTATATCAATGTGAGGAGAAGTAAATCAGACCGATTTATTTTCATCAATTCAGGCATCAGCCAGCAGCAAAGCGAGCATCGTTTCCTGGATGCCTCAAATCCAAGAGGCAACTTCACCGTTTTTCAACCGCGTACCATGGGCCTGGTATATGACATCGAACATTTTGAAGATAAATTTTACATCCGAACCAACCTGGACGCTCCGAATTTCCGACTGATGGAGACGCCGCTTGGCCAAACCTCACGGGAAAACTGGAAAGACCTGATAGCGCATCGACCTGCGGTTTTACTGGCTTCCTTTACTTTATTCCAAGATCATCTTGTGCTGACGGAAAGAAAGGAAGGCCTGGTGCAATTGAGGATCATTAACCAAAAGAATAAATCAGAACATTATATAGAATTTGATGAAACGGCTTACGACGCGGATGTGGATATCAACCCGGATTTCAATACTGGCGTTTTGCGTTTTAGTTATGAATCGATGATTACACCTGCTTCGATTTATGATTACGATATGGACTCGAAGGAAAGGGTGTTAGTAAAGCAACAGGAAATCCTGGGTGGCTTTAAGAAAGAAGAATACGCTACAGAACGCATGTTCGCAACAGCCCGGGATGGTGTGAAGGTGCCCATTTCACTTGTATATAAAAAAGGCGTTGAGAAGGATGGATCAAATCCACTCTTACTGTACGCTTATGGTTCATATGGGTACAGTACCGATGCTTCTTTTAGAAGAGATATCCTCAGCCTGCTGAACCGCGGATTTATTTTTGCCATTGCGCATGTACGCGGCGGCCAGGAAATGGGACGGCAATGGTACGAGGATGGTAAGATGTTCAAAAAGAAGAACACGTTTACAGATTTCATTGATTGTGCTGAATACCTGTTAAAAGAAAACTATACATCGAAGGGTCATTTATATGCCATGGGTGGTAGTGCAGGTGGCTTGCTAATGGGTGCTGTGGTGAATATGGCACCTGAACTCTGGAATGGTGTGGTTGCACAGGTTCCTTTTGTGGATGTAGTTACCACGATGAGCGATCCAGATATCCCCCTCACTACCGGTGAGTATTTAGAATGGGGCAACCCGGCCAACAAAGAGGAATATTTCTATATGAAGTCATATTCACCGATCGACAATGTAGAAAAGAAGGCCTATCCCAACATGCTGGTGACTACCGGGCTTCATGATAGCCAGGTGCAATATTTCGAGCCGGCGAAATGGGTGGCTAAGTTGAGGGAGTATAAGACTGACAATAACCAATTATTATTTTATACCAATATGGCTGCAGGGCATGGTGGTGCGTCGGGCAGGTTTGACTATTTAAAAGATGTTGCCCTGCAATACAGTTTTCTCCTGGCCCTCGAGGGTATTAACGAATAATACCGGGAGATTAAAGTTGTTATCACAAAGCATAAATACCTCGCAATCCCAAAAACCAGAGTGTATTGGTATCGGGTCGCTTTTTGAGACTGAGTGCCGGCCCGATCGCTATATTTTGAGAAATATTATACTGCCCACCAAGTTGTCCGCCAAAGCCCAGGTTGAAATTACCTTCATAGATTGCCAGGAAGGGTCCGCAATTGAGATACAACAATCCCTTCCTGACCGGATGATAAACCAATCCCGGCATGCTGTAAAAGGAAAAATAGTTGCCAAACCGAAAATCAAAACTTGCCATTCTTACTTCTTTTCCAAGCAAGTATTCGACTCCACTATTAACAATAAAGCCAATTTTCTTATGTGTTACGCTATCGGTTCCAAAGCGATGCCTGCTCCAGGCATGACCCAGGCTCAACCCGGCAATATGCGTATCCGAGAATTCACCGAAAGGAAACAGCAGACTGGCCGACACAGCGTGGCTATGTGTAGGGAAAGGCTCTGGCTGCGTTGGAGTAGATATTTGGGCAACCAGGCTAAAACTGCCGGTTAGAAGGGTAAGCAGCGAGAAAATAATGTTTTTCATTCGATGGGCTCAAATTTGCGGCTTTTTTATCGAATTACCTTTATAACCAGGCCCTGGAGGCAATAAAAAGGGGGTATTTTGCGATTTTGAAAAAACTCACTGCTGTTGAACGTTTTGCGGAGGATATCGCTGGTGTTGCTTTCTCTCTTGATGGCGATTTTCGCTGAGGCCCAGGTCAAGGGACCCATCGGTTCAAACCTACGTCAAAATCAGTATCCAGTTGTTGGGGACAGTATTATTCTCGACACGACCAGTATCATACCCCAGACTTTCACGATCGAAGGAGTACCGGCAACAGACTACCGACTGGACTTCATTAAAGCGGTTCTGCACTGGATCAATAAGCCGGAGACCGATAGTATCCGGGCAGTTTATCGTGTTTTTTATTATAAACTAAACCCTGTAGCCCAGCGGATCCGTGTTGACAGTGTCATCAATGCTATGGCTATCGCGCCCTATGTATTTAACAATGAACTTGCGGGACCTCAGAAAGGCATATTTAATTTTGGTACGATAAAAGCTGAAGGAAGTTTCGGCAGGCAGATTTCTTTTGGCAACAGCCAGGATGCCGTTTTGAATTCGGCCTTTAATCTGCAACTAAGCGGTATACTTGGCGACAGTATCGAGATACAAGCCGCAATCACCGATAATAATATTCCCATTCAGCCAGACGGAACGACCCAGCAGCTCAATGAATTTGACCAGGTCTTTTTGCAGTTTAAAAAAAGAAACTGGCAACTCAACCTCGGCGATATCGACATCCGGCAAAACCAAAGTTATTTTTTGAATTTTTATAAAAGATTACAGGGGATATCCTTTCAAACCATAAATCGAATCGGAAAAAATAGTGAATCAAAAACACTCGCGAGTGGTTCCATCGCGAAGGGAAAGTTTACCCGTAACATCATTCAAGCATTAGAAGGTAACCAGGGTCCTTATCGGCTTACAGGCGCTAATAATGAATTTTTCTTTATTGTGCTGGCGAATACGGAAAGGGTTTTTTTAGATGGGCAATTAATGCAGCGCGGCGAAGACCAGGACTATGTGATAAATTACAATACCGCTGAGGTTACATTTACGCCCAGGCACATGATCACCAAAGACAGCCGGATACAGGTAGAGTTTGAATATGCGGACCGAAATTTCCTGAATGCCAATTTTTATGTTACTGAAGAACTTGACATCAACCAGAAACTGAAGATCCGTATTGGCGCTTTTACCAACAGTGATGCGAAAAATTCCCAGATCAACCAGGTGCTGGATAGCGAGCAAAAGCAATTTCTTGCGGGCCTGGGTGATAGCATTCAACGTGCATTTTACCCGTCGGTGGCCATCGACACTTTCGCAGCAGGAAAGATCCTTTATGAAAAAATTTACAGCGGCGTTGATTCTTTCTACCAGTACTCCACCGATCCTTCACTGGCAAAATACAGTCTGACATTTATTGAAGTAGGGGCGGGGAGGGGCAATTACATACCTGAATTCAAAGGAGCCAATGGAAAGGTTTATAAGTATGTCGCCCCAGTTGGTGGCGTGCTACAGGGCAATTTTGAACCGGTGACTATATTAGTTACACCCAAGAAACAACAATTGGTTAATCTGGGTCTCGACTATACAATAACCAACAATACATTGTTGAAGACGGAAGTGGCTATGAGTAACTACGATGCCAATACATTTTCGAAAATTGACAATGGCGATGATAAGGGCTTTGCCGCGAAATTCCAGTTAAATAATTCGAAGCAGTTGCGTGAGAGTAATAAACTTCAATTATTAACGGGTATCGACTATGAATATGTGCAGGATAAATTTAAACCGCTGGAAAGATTAAGGACCGTAGAGTTTTCCAGGGATTGGGGCCTCCCGGTATTTGTTCAGCCTGAAAATGAGAATATCATTCGCGGTACTGTGGGTCTGAAAGATAATAAGAATCACGGGGTGCACTACAGGTTTACCAACTACCGGCGAGGCAGGGGCTATAATGGTATTCAGAACGCTATCAACCAAAATTCAGACTGGAAAGGCTGGCAGTTCAATAATGAGGTGGTGGTGACGAAGTTTGATGCATTTAATGATAAAGGAATTTTTTTCAGGCCGACCATCGATATCAGTAAGCAGTTTAAGAAAATTAGAAACTACCGGCTCGGTTTCCGTTATGCCGAGGAACAGAATGCGGTACGGGATAAGTCAACCGATACGCTCACGCCTATTGCATTTTCATTTGATAGTTATTCAGTTTACCTGCGATCTGATGAGCAGAAGAAAAATCGATATGGGATCACATTTTTCACCCGTGCCGACAGGTATGCATATGGCAAAAGTTTTATAAAAGGTGATCGCAGCTTTAACCTGAATCTGCAAACCGAGCTGCTTTCCAACCCTAAACGCCAGTTTTACCTTAATACAACGTTCCGAAAACTTGATATTATCAGGCCGGATCTATCCTTCCAGGAAGGGGATGAGACGATATTGGGAAGGGTAGAATATGTGATGAATGAGTGGAAAGGATTACTTACTGGTAATGTATTGTACGAGGTAGGAGCGGGACAGGAGCAGAGAAGAGATTTAACCTATATTGAAGTGCCTGCCGGTACCGGCGTCTATGCCTGGATTGATTATAACAATGACGGCGTTCAGCAATTGAATGAATTCGAGATGGCAGCTTTCCCTGACCAGGCCAAATTTATTCGGATCCTTACGCCAACTAATGAGTTTATTAAAGCCAATTATATCACGTTCAACTATAGCCTTAATATCAACCCAAGGGCAGTTTTGAATAGAACGGAAATCAAAGGTTTGAGGCTTTTTGTCTCTAAGCTGAATTTATCTACCTCCCTTCAGACAAGCAGAAAATCTGTTGCTGCCGGGAGTTTTGAATTCGACCCATTTAAATATAATGTCAACGATACTGCGCTTGTTACATTAAACACTGTGTTGGCAAATACGCTTTCATTCAATCGTTTCAATGCGGATTGGGGGATCGACCTGAGTAATATCCGGAACAATGGCAAAGCCTTGTTGACCTATGGGTATGAAAGTCGCAGCATCAATGATTGGATCGCTAAATTCCGATGGAATATCAGCCGGTCTTTATCCTTTTCAGTAAATGGACGCAATGGTAAAAATTCTTTGTTTACACCTAATGCCCAATTTGATAACCGAAATTATGACCTCGAGATCAACAGCGTTGAGCCATTGGTTACGTTTATACGTGGTACATCCTTCCGGTTAGTCACGGGCTATAAGTTTGAAAACCGCAGCAACCATCCGGCATATGGTGGTGAAAAGTCGAATTCCAATTCGATCAACTTCGAAACGAAGTACAATGTTTTGCAGAACAGTTCCATTACAGGTAAGTTTACCTTCAATAATATTGATTTTGATGCAGTGAATGGATCTGCAAACTCCACGGTTGGATATATTATGCTCGATGGCTTAATGCCGGGAAGGAATTATTTGTGGTCAGTAATACTCACCAAGCGGTTGTTGAATAATCTGGAATTGAATTTTCAATATGATGGGCGGAAGCCTGCTTCGTCAAGCACCGTACATATTGGGCGGGCGTCGTTGACTGCATTGTTTTAGATCGATAATCATTCGGGATTTAGGACGCAATGGGAGGGCTTTTACCGAGTTTACTATTGATTGGAATTTGATCCGGTAGCTTATATATCTGGCGTTACATTTGTTGATCGCGGTCCTGTTGAGATTTTTGCTTTCTTTCGAGATCCCCTGGCGGGGCCCACCCACCCCCGCCACCACCACACATCCAGGAAGAAAGCAAAATGAACAAGCAGGCAATTTATGCCCAGCTTACACATTCTACACCCTTCCAAAGCTTCCAACGTTTACGGATCATAGATTAATCACCTGGCAAATATCTATGCCGGATTACTGGTTGCCAAGTGAAAAAAACGGTTTTAAAATGTATTTTTTGGGACCGGTGAGGTGGGTAGGCGGGAAGATTAAATAAGAACATCTGATAATCTTCAACAGGCATTTTGCAAATCGCTCAATGTGGTCTTCGTCCATATTATATCAAAACGCATACACATCCCTTAAGGTGTATGTATATGATAAGTAGGGTTTATAAAATCAGGAATGGTAACCGATGGACGCGATAAATGGATAAGGGAATTTATACATTGAATCGGAAATGCATCACATCTCCGTCTTTTACAATGTACTCTTTTCCTTCAATTCTCAACTTACCTGCATCGCGGCATGCTGCTTCGGAACCATATTGTACAAAATCATCGTAGGCGATGACCTCTGCCTTAATAAATCCTTTTTCAAAATCAGTATGGATCACACCGGCTGCCTGGGGCGCCTTCCAGCCCTGGTGAATGGTCCAGGCTCTAACTTCCTGCACCCCCGCGGTGAAATAAGTATAAAGATTTAAAAGTTTATAGGCAGAATGGATAAGTCTGTCCAGGGCCGGCTCCTTCATCTTGTATTCTTCCATGAAGAGCTGTTTGTCTTCCGGATTATCCATTTCTGCAATTTGTGCCTCTATAGAATTGTTCATGATTATCACCTGCGCATTCTCATCCTTTACTGCTTCTTTCAAAGCTTCGGAAAACTTATTGCCGGTGTGCATAGAGGGCTCGTCAACATTGGCCACATACAAAACAGGTTTATCAGTCAACAGGAACAAATCGGCAATAGCAACTTTTTCTTCCTTTGTGAGGTC
The DNA here is from genome assembly GCA_023424015.1 of Bacteroidota bacterium. GTDB lineage: Bacteria > Bacteroidota > Bacteroidia > Chitinophagales > Chitinophagaceae > Terrimonas_B. The sequence goes on from JAFAEM010000030.1 coordinate 25,939, forward strand.
AAGCTCACGAATGTTTTTACCTTTTTCAAGATGTTCTTTACATTTTAGAAGGACTTCGAGTTCCGATTTGAGTTTGGGGTCAACACGCGCCTGTTTCTCGGTCCGTACAATTTTCTTCTCTACACTTTCCAGGTCTTTTAATTGCAGTTCGGTATCAATGATTTCTTTATCTCCAACTGGGTTGATGGCGCCTTCGTCGCGCAGTATATTTTCATCCTCAAAACATCTTATCACGTGTATGATAGCGTCAACCTCACGGATATTGCCCAGGAATTTGTTACCAAGTCCTTCTCCTTTGCTGGCACCACGAACCAGGCCGGCAATGTCCACAATTTCGATTTGTGTGGGCACGATCCGGTTGGGTTGTACCAACTCAGCCAATTTAACAAGACGATGGTCGGGTACATCTACCAGTCCCACGTTGGGATCGATCGTACAAAAGCGATAATTACTGGCCTGCGCCTTTGCGCTACTGCTTACCGCGTTAAATAATGTTGATTTTCCTACATTCGGTAATCCTACTATGCCTGCTTGTAAAGCCATCTCTAAAAATTTTCTTTTACAATTATCAGCAAGGTTTTTTTGGGCGGTGTTTCGGGGTATGGGAGCATACCTCCTACTGCTGCTGTAATTGGCGCGCAAAGATAAGTGAAAATAGGCCAGCTGTTTGTGTCATATCAAACTTTCCATTACCTTCAAACCCTGTTGAGGCATAACAACCAATTATAATCTAAAAGCATCATCCATAAACTATTAAAACAGCATGGCTCTTAGCAGGATATGGTCGGCCTTTATCATCATTGCCCTTCTCACCGCTACTGTTAAATTCCTTGTTCAGCCCGGCCAACAACATATCTTCTCTCAATTAATGACCGGCAAAAATACCGACACTATCTCGGCGCGTACTGTAGATTCCCTTTCATTGCCTGCAGCCGTTCATGCGCAATTGCAGGTGCAAAAGCTAGCCATTTGGGAAAAGGATAATGTATATCGCACCGGCGATAATACCTACCGTGCATACAGAATTCAGGCAGCAAACGGCGTATTTGAAACATGTAAGGATGCCGTCAACCTCTGTATAAACCTGATCGGCATCATGGCCCTATTTATGGGTTTTATGAGTATAGCTGAAAGGGCAGGAGGCGTGAGATTTTTATCCAGGGTTATCGGGCCATTTTTTTCCAGGATATTTCCATCGGTACCCCGCAATCACCCGTCGATGGGACATATGGTGATGAATTTTTCTGCCAACCTGATGGGCCTCGATAATGCTGCCACACCATTTGGAATTAAAGCCATGGAGAGCCTGCAGGAATTAAACGCCGACAAGGAACGGGCGTCCGACGCGCAAGTGATGTTTCTGTGTTTACATGCTTCAGGACTGACGCTCATTCCAACGGTTATCATCGCCGACAGGGTGGCCTTAAAGTCCGCGCATCCCACCGATATTTTCATTCCCTGCATGATCGCCACATTTGTCGCGACGATGGCAGCCATGTCTATTGTAGCGTTTAAGCAAAAGATCCGCCTGTTTCAACCTGTGATACTGGCCTGGGTACTTGGCATAACCGCTGTAATCACGGCCCTGATCGTTTATATCAAAAAGCTGGATGCTGACCAGGTCCAGGTTTTTTCAGGCAGCCTGAGTAATGGCATCATCATGCTGATTTTCCTGCTTATCATTTTAGGCGGGATCTATAAAAAGATAAACATCTTCGATGCCTTTATAGATGGTGCCAAAGGCGGGTTTGAAACAGCGGTGCGCATTATTCCCTACCTGGTAGGCTTACTGGTAGCGATCAGTCTTTTGAGAAACAGTGGTGCATTTGAATTTGTCCTGGACGGAATAAAGAACATTTTCGCTGTATTGAATGGTGATACCAGGGTTGTTGATGCATTGCCTACCGCTATTTTAAAACCTTTGAGTGGTAGCGGTGCAAGAGCAATGATGATCGACACGCTCAAATCTCATGGACCGGATTCATTTGCGGGCAACCTGGCATCCGTATTCCGCGGGTCGGCAGATACCACATTTTATATCGTAGCGGTTTATTTTGGAGCTGTGGCCATAAAGAATACAAGATATTCAGTTGGCACGATGTTGCTTGCCGACCTGGCAGGAATAATTACCGCAATCAGTATTAGCTACCTGTTTTTTGCATAAATAAATAGAAGAATATATATCTTCCGGTAGTGAAAAGAGTTTCACTGAAAGATGTGGCGAGGGAAGCTGGTATTTCTACCTCGGCTGTATCATTTATTTTAAATGGCAGGGCCGATGAAATGCGTATAAGTGAAGAGCTTCAGAAAAAAGTGAAGATCATTGCTGAAAAACTCGGCTATACACCCAACCAGATCGCGGTCAGCCTGCGCACCGGCCAATCAAAACTCATCGGACTTGTAGTTGAAAGTATTGCCGGACATTTTTTTGGCTTGCTGGCCAAGATCATCGAAGAACAGGCTGCCGCAGCAGGATACAAACTTCTTTACAGCAGTACTGAGAACAAAGCCCAGCGGGGAATAGAAATTTTGAGAATGTTTTCCCAGCACCAGGTGGATGGATACCTCGTGACACCTGCAAAGGGTATGGAAAAAGAGATTGAGAACATTGCCAGGCACAACAAACCGCTTGTACTGATCGACAGTTATTTCCCCAATGACAATATCTCCCATGTGCTTGCGGATAATTACCGGGGTACCATGATGGGCATGGAGCACTTGTTTGATAAAGGCTACCGGAATATTTTATTTGTCACCGTGAAACTTCCCATGATCCAGATGGAGGAAAGAAAGCGGGCGTTTAAAGATGCTTTGCAGGCGAAACGTGTAAAAGGGATCAATGATAAGATCCTGGAGCTTCCCTTTAATTCCAGTGCTGATGAGATTGCCACCCAGGTGAAAAATTTTATCAAAGCGAAGCCCAGCGCTGACGCGATCTTTTTTGCTACCAATTATCTGGGTATACATGGGCTTGAAGCTATACAGCAGGCGGGACTTTCTATGCCAAAAGATATTGCCATGATCTGTTTTGACGATCATGAGCTTTTCCGGCTTTTCCCTGGAGGAATTACGGCTATAAGGCAACCAATTCCTGAGATTGCTAAAACAGCGATTCAACTGTTGATCGCGCAGTTGGAATCAGGTACTGAAAAGCAGACCTGTGAAAAATTGGAACTGAGTCCTACATTAATTGCCCGTGGATCTACCTAGGAAGTTTGTTTCCCGATAGACTTATCTTAGAAGCGAAAATCTTCACAATCAACACATGCTTTAACAATGAAATATTTGTCCGCGACCTGTCTCTTATTTTTTTCGCTTATCGCGCATTCGCAACATGTCAACAAGGTTTTGGATCCGGTCGAATGGGTCAATCCCCTGATGGGCACAGATTCCAAGCCTTCACTTTCCAATGGCAACACTTATCCTACAATCGCCTTGCCCTGGGGCATGAATTTCTGGACCCCACAAACCGGGAGGATGGGTGATGGATGGGCATATACCTATGCCGCTGATAAGATCAATGGCTTTAAGCAGACCCACCAGCCTTCGCCCTGGATGAATGATCATGGACAGTTTGCGATCATGCCCGTGACCGGTTCTTTGAAATTCAGGCAGGACGAACGGGCCAGTTGGTTTTCGCATAAAGCAGAAGTGGTAAAACCATATTATTATAGCGTATACCTGGCGGATTATGATGTAAAAGCTGAACTTACACCCACCGAAAGAGCAGCGCAGTTCAGGTTTAGCTTTCCGGCAACCGACAGCGCGTTTATTGTGGTCGACGCGTTTGACAAGGGCTCATTTGTCAGAATCATTCCTGCTGAAAAGAAGATCATGGGTTACACTACGAAAAACAGCGGGGGCGTGGGTGAAAATTTTAAAAATTATTTCGTGCTGCAATTCGATAAACCTTTTACAGCAGCACATACCTGGCATAAGTGGGGACTGGCAAAGGATACTTTGCAATATGCTGACGATCATACCGGCGCAGTGGTTCAGTTTAAAACAGAACGGCACGAGATCATTCATGTAACAGTAGCGTCTTCATTTATCAGTCATGAGCAGGCAGAACTTAATTTAAGAACTGAGATCGGAAATAGAAGTTTTGAACAGATCATGCGTAATGCAAAATCACGCTGGAATAAAGAACTAGGTCGAATAGCGGTTGAGGGCGGCACAGTTGAACAGGTTCAGACATTTTACTCCTGCCTGTACAGGACTTTATTTTTTCCTCAGAAAATGTATGAAACTGACGCTTCAGGAAAGGTACTGCATTATAGTCCCTATAACAGCAAGGTAATGCCAGGGTATTTATTTTCCGGAACGGGGTTCTGGGATACCTTCCGCGCATTGTACCCGTTTCTAAACCTGGTTTATCCCGGGATCAACAGGGAAATGCAGGAAGGACTTGTCAATGCATATAACGAAGGAGGGTTTCTTCCTGAATGGTCTAGTCCCGGTTACAGGGATGTAATGATCGGGAATAATTCGGCTTCAGTGGTCGCCGACGCATATTTAAAAGGCCTTCGTGGATATGATATACATACGCTTTATGAAGCCCTCATCAAAGGCGCCAATACTGAAGGACCGTTAACTGCTGTTGCCAGGAAAGGAGCGAATTGGTACAACAGACTTGGATATGTACCTTATGATGTTGGCATCAACGAGAATGCAGCTCGTACACTGGAGTATGCATATGATGATTTTGCCATTGCCAAACTGGGTGAAGCATTAAAACGGCCCAAAGAAGAGATTGAAATGTACCTAAAGCGATCACAGAACTATCGAAACCTGTTTGACCTTGAGACCAGATTAATGAGGGGAAAGAAAAAGGACGGGGTTTTTCAATCACCATTTAATCCATTCAAGTGGGGCGATGCTTTTACCGAAGGTAATAGCTGGCATTATAGCTGGAGTGTGTTTCATGATATTGAAGGACTAAAACAACTGATGGGGGGTGATGCGGCTTTCGCGGCGATGCTCGATTCTGTATTTGTCATGCCGCCTGTGTTCGACGAAAGCTACTACGGCAGCGTTATTCACGAGATCCGCGAGATGCAGATCATGAATATGGGGCAATATGCGCATGGCAACCAGCCGATACAGCATATGATCTACCTGTACAATTATGCAGGGCAGCCCTGGAAAACGCAATACTGGGTCAGGCGTGCTATGAAAGAACTTTATAAACCTACACCTGATGGGTATTGTGGTGATGAAGATAATGGGCAAACTTCAGCCTGGTATGTCTTTTCGGCGATGGGTTTTTATCCCGTATGTCCCGCAACCGACCAATATGTGTTGGGAGCACCGCTTTTTAAAAAAATGACGATCACACTCGCAAGCGGTAAGAAACTTGTTATCAGTGCACCGGGAAATAGTGATAAAAATGTTTATGTTCAGTCATTGCAATGGAATAATAAGCCTGTAACAAGAAACTGGGTCAGTCATGCTGAGCTGCAAAAAGGTGGTACATTAAGCTGGATTATGGGAAGCAAGCCAGAAAAACAAAGGGGAACAAAAGCTACAGCGTTTCCGTATTCTTTCTCTAATGAATATCCGGGGTTATTACCCCGGCCTTAATTATATTGGGTTGAGTTTCGCCGCAATTTCTAATAATAAACCGGTCACGGGTTCCCCGTGGCCGGTTTATCGTCAGGAAAAACCTATCGATCAATTTTTATTCGTCACCCAGGATAACGATCAGTGCATAGATCACACCGGGTAGCCAAAATAAAAGTGTCAGGAGCAGGCTGATCCAGAATTTGGAATTAATTTCTCCCTGGTGGAGGTACACCGCAAGAGGTGGCAGCAGGATGGCCAGGATTACCAATAAAAGGGTATTGGTACTGGGCTCGGCACCGGATTTCTTTGCCGCTTTATACGCTTTTATCTCTTTTTTAGCCTCCTTAATACGGGACTTCCTCTCTTTTTTTGAGAGGCTTTTGAATTCTTTAATGGCCGCTCTGGTAGTTGCCGGATCGGGCTCGCTGGGCAATGAAGCGGGGGAGGAAGAAGGTAAAACCAATGCCGCGTAAGAGAAACTGTGGAATGCCGGGGCCATTAATAAAAGGGCCACTGTGAAAAATAAAATTCTTTTCATTTTGCGTGGGTTTAGGGTTTATAATGATTGCGGATGCAAATGTCGCTATAAAAATATTATCAGCATTATCACTGATACTCCAGGAGCGAAACCTTGCCATCCATGGTTGTGACGAGTAATTGGTTTTTCGATAAAGGCTGCAAGTTCGTAACAAGTCCATTCGATGTCTTATGCTTCCACAACACATTTCCATTATCACGCCTGAGGGCCACCGTCACACCCGACTGGGTCGGTACAAAAACCACGTTATTATTTTCTACAATGGCCGTTGGGCTTATCTCATAACCCAGCGATACTTCGCTTTTCCAAACCGGCGACATATCGTTAGCTGACGTGGACATGCCATAAACATTTCCTTCCATTGTTTTTACAAATATCAGGCCGCTATCTTTTGACATACCCATCGACTCCCTTACACGTATGGCGGGGTCATTTTTTCTCCATATCACCGAACCCGTATTGGCATCCAGGCAGGTCATGTAGCGATCGGGTGCTACGATGAATACCCGGTTGGCGGTTGCCATTGGGAAAACCGCTGCCGGTGACAAGTTCCGGCTTGCGCTGCCATTGTTCCATTTCCATACCAACTGGCCGGTATGAATATCCAGGCAGTAAAAATCTTTAAACCAACAACCAAAGTAAATCTTGTTATTATAAACCAGCGGCTTCGTTACCACGAACCCAGCCACCTGGTCGAAATCCCATCTAAGTGTTCCCGTGCGGATATCAATAGCCCTGAAATGACCATCCGACGCACCGATATAGGCAATGCCATTGTGGATCACAGGATTTCCCAGGACTGCCTTACCGGCTTTTATTTTCCAGAGAAGCTTACCTTTTTTGGCGGAAAGGCCATAAATAAAATTATCTGAAGAAGCGGCTACTACAATATTATTGCTGACTGCGGGGATAGAATAGATCTTTCCACCGGTCATGAATCTCCAAATAGCCATTCCATTTTTCTTTTTCAACGCCACCACTTCACCATTCGTGTTGGTAACAAACACCGATTTGCCACTCGCTGTGGCACCCGATCCGATATCACTGTCGTCCTGGTAGGTCCATTTTGCTTTTACCTGGGGATAGGTTTTGTTGATCTCATAGCTGGGACGGAAGTAGGTTGTTTTAGAACTTTTAAAATCGATCTTATTGAGCGTTACCGTTGCCCAGGCGGGCTTTGTTTCCACACCTGGTGTTCTTTCCTGGTAGGTAACGGTATTATTTTTTATCGTTACAATGTTATAGCCCCCAACTTCATTCCTGGCGCGCAGGTTCGATCTGCCAACCACCGCAGGTATGTCTTCGAAGTTTGTTACGCGATTTGTATGCAGGTGACCACAGATGGCAAGTTGAATATTTTTTTGCTTTAACCGGTCGATCGCTTCAAACCAGTTGTTCAAACCCGAGTCGAGCGGGTAGTGGTTGGCAAAAACGATTGGGGTGTTGTCGTCAGTAGCTTTAAGCACTGAATCAAGCCACACGATATTCTCTCTTGGAATCTGCCCGGGACTCATCCTCATATTCGGACCCGAGTGTGTTCCCAGGAATAAAAAGCCACCGGCATTAAAAGCAAAGGTTTCATTGCCAAAAACCTTTTTAAAGGTGTTGGCACCGCTTTCCGACCAGTTGCTGTCATGGTTACCCGGAATGATATGCCAGGGCTTGTTAAGACTGTCAAGGATCTGTTTCGCCAACTTAATCTCTTCATCAGAACCAAATTCAGTGATATCACCAGTGATGATGACAAACTGAATGGATGCATCTTCGTTGATATCCTTTACCGTTCTACGCAGATCATCCGCACCGGTGGAACCGCCGACATGCGTATCGGAAAGATGGACAAATTTTAGTTCTGACTGAGCAAGCGAAAAGGTTGCTGATAAAGCTAGTACAACCAACAGGGGGAGGATTTTTTTGATCATAATAAGGATTGGTTTGTAATGTAACAAAAGAAGCCGTCTTTAGATGACGGCTTCCTTTAAATAACTATTGCTTTATTACCAATGAATAATCTCTATTGCCAGCCCTGGGTTTGGGTTAATGTATAACCGCGTTCCTGGTACTGTGTAATTTGAGACTGCCCAATTGGCGACAGGTAATTCTTATCGGTGAAAGGATTCCTGTTTTGTGCGTTTTCTACCATCCAGAAACCTTCCATGTCATTGCCGTTGGTGCCGTTCCAGGTTACAACAGTGCCATCAGCTTTCTTAACCCGGATCTTACCGATATTGGCGGTAGTCAGGTAGCTGGGGATTTCCGTCAGCACATTCACCCAGGGACCCTGGAAGTAGTCGGGGTTGGTGCTGAAGTCCATATAGTTTAATTTTTTCCACCTTTTAATATCAAGCAGGCGGGTATGTTCAAAAACGAACTCCATCCTTCTTTCGCGACGAATTTCCCAGATCAGTGCAGGTACATCTGCATCACGAAGCGGATCGTTGGGCAATGCTGCCAGGCTCAGTGGTTCTGTTTTCTCTACGCCTTTTGCAGCGGCAACGGCATCTACGGGGCGACTGCGGATCGCGTTGATCGATTTATCGATATCAGCCTGTGTTACAGCCGGCCCACCAAAACTTTCTGCCAAAACGGCTTTAGCTTCGATCCAGTTTAAAACAACTTCCGCTAAACGGATCACCGGTGCATCGCTTGTATTGGTATTGCTACCCCAGGCCGGGGGATATGTCTTACCGATATAGGTAATGGCATCCCTTGACGCAAATTTATAGCCGTAAAGCAGTGTAGCCGATGAACCAAGCGGACGGTCAACGAAAGTAGCTTCGAAACGGGGATCCCTTGTTCTTACCAGGTCCGCAATAGCGAAGCTTTCGGCATCAGGTACAGTAGAGTTCTGATATACTTCTCCATCATTTGCAATAAATGATTTGATCAGTACCAGGTTGGCATCGACACCCACTACTTCTGTTCCATTCTGATATGAACCGATCGCGTGTGTAATGCTTAACGCCGCATCATACACCCTGTAAAGGATCACTTCCGGGTGGCCGGCAAGGCTTTCAGAAGAGAAAATGGATTTGAAGTCGCGACTAAAGTTGTACTTGCCGCTGTTCATCACAACATCAGCGGCCTCAACAGCAAATTCCAGGTATTTTTTCGCACGGCTTGCATCGATACCATGGTAGTGTTGGTATGTTCCTTCAAACAACATGAAGCGTGAAATGAATGCGGCAGCGATATACTTGTTCAGGTAAAGGGTGCCATCATTTTCGCGGATATTGGCCAATACGTATTTCAGGTCGTCGTACACATGATCCATCACCACTCCGCGATCATCACGATCTTTGAAAAGAAGATCAAGCTCAGTGTTCAAAACTTCTTTATCATACCAGGGTACATCGCCGAACACGCTTACCAGGCGGGTATATTCAAATGCCCTGAAAAACCTGGCTACGGCAGTCCAGTGGCGCGAGGCTTCGTCGGAGATTTTGCCACCCATCACGTTGGCGATACGATCCTGCATGATATTGGCTTTTCGTACCCAGGCAAAATTCCAGGTAGGTCCGGCATACGTTGCCATCCAGGCTGCTGCTTCTGCAACAGATCCCCTTGAAGCAGGAATGGAGGTTTCAAAACTTGACTGTACATTTTTGCTGGTTAGGTCATCGTTGAAAGTGTAACCTCTTACTGGTGTATAGTCTGCGGTAAACGATGTTGCAAAGCCATTGAAAAATTGCGGGTAGAACGAATTTGCAAATAATCGCAAATCGTTTTCATTTCGCCAGAACCCCGGGCCATCGATGATCTCATCGAGAGGTGGCCGGTCAAGGACTTCCTTATTGCACGACACGAAAACCATGCTGGCGATTAAAAAGTTCAGAAATTTAATATATTTCATGTTTGTTGTTTTTTAGAAATTCACTTGTAAACCGAATGAGAAACTTTTGAATGCCGGAACACCAGTACCGGTACGACCGGTATTATAGTTGCTGGTATTCCACATGGAGTAGCCGCTGATATTTTCAGGATCAATCGGCAGATCTCTGAGGTTATCCCAGGTAATGAAGTTTTCAAGACCGAGATAAACTCTGACAGAACTCATCCATGCTCTTTCTACAATCGATTTTGGCAGGGTATAGCCCAGCGTGATGTTTTTAAGTCTCAGGTAAGCCATGTTCAACAGATACCTGTCCTGCACCTGCATATTGTTGGTAGTGTTGCTACCGCCGTTGTTGTAAGCGGCAGGGTAGAAGGCACCGGTATTTTCAGGTGTCCAGAAATTACCAGCGATAGCTTCGGGCATCGCACCATCAGAAGACTGGAAACCGGGAATAGCCAGGAAGCCTTGTCCCCATATCTCACGTTTACCTACGCCCTGGAAGAATACGCTGAAATCAAAACCTTTGTAATCGGCACCCAGTCTGAAGCCATATTCATAGCGTGGAGTTGAATTTCCAATTACTTCCAGGTCACCATGATCTGCCAGTGTGTTTGTACCATTATTGATCTCACCGTCACCATTCAGGTCTTTGAATTTAACATCACCAGGACCAAAGCGGAAGTTTGCTGAGTTTTGCAGAAACGCCTGGTAAACTGGTTTCTTGCCATCAGGACCTGTTTTCAGTTTGAATGCCTGTCTGCCTGCATACAACGCACTTTCAGCCGTTGTGAGTGTGATCAGGACGGGTTTGCCATCAGGTCCCAGTTCGAAATCATCCATCTGGTACAACCTGTCGGTTCTGTAACCCCAGATCTCACCGATATCTTTTCCATTGTAGTTGCCGGTAACCTGTGTTCCGGATCCATAGTTTGTCAGGATAGTTTTTGCATCAGATACATTGGCCCTTGCATTAAGACGCAGACCATTGTCAAATGTATGGTTGAAATCAACAGTAACTTCCCAACCCTTCGTTTTCAGATCGCCATAGTTACCCTGAGGTGCGCCAACACCAAGCGTAAGAGGAATACCTTCCTGTGGAACGATCATGTTTTTAGTCAGACGCTCGAAGAGGTCAAAAGAAACATTCACTTTATTATTCCACAAACCGATATCAACACCGAAGTTTTTACTTACGATATCCTGCCACTTAATGGCCGCGTCTATCGCTGCGGGTGAACCTACGAAATTCACTCTCGCGCCGTTCACCCAGGTGCTTTGACCGGTTCCCATCCGGGGAAGATACAGACCGCTGGATACAGACTGGTCACCTATAGATCCCCATGATGCCCTGAATTTAAGTGAGCTCAATACTGGTTTTACAAATTCCATGAAATTTTCTTCACTCGCTACCCAGCCAGCTGATACTGATGGATACCATCTCCACCACAGAAACTCGGGGAATTTGGATGATCCGTCGTAACGCAGGTTACCTTCAAGCAGGTATTTGTTCTGGTACGCATAGTTAAGACGACCGAAATAACCCAGCTGCGATTCCCATGATTCACCACCACCAATGGTTGGTGTACCGATACCAAAGGGGAATTGCGGGTTGTTGATATCAAGCAGGTTTGTGATCTGCGAAGACTGCCATTCTGTAGTAGCCGTTACACGGTTGATACCCAGGATAGCTTTGAAAGCATGATCATCTTTCAGGGTATAGTTATAAGTGGTATATGCGTTAATGGTATGGCTCAGGAAATTCTCCGCGCTACGATAGTAGTGATCGGGGTTTCCACCTGGTGCTGTATAGGTGTCGTACGACAGGTCGAAAGCCGCCATAGCACCTGGATCTGTACTTGAAACTACCCTTCCTTCATTGTTAACATAAACAGGGTTGCCGCTTGCATCGAGACGTGCTTTAGGCGCTACCCATGAATTTCGTGCTGTATAACGGGTACCTGGTCTTTTCCAGATCTCTTCCTGGTTAGAAAGTGTATAATCAAAATCCACTTTCCAGTTCTTCATGATATTAACCGTAGTACCGAGTGTCACATTTAAGTAGTTGCGTAGAATGTTGGCGGTATTAGCTGCTGCCAGCTCACTTTCCGGGCTACGGATAGGATCTCCATTTTCATCGAGGCCAAGTGGATAAAGAGAACTCCAGCGATACAGGTATAACCAGGGATCTGCCGTGGTGGAGTTAGTTGCATAAGCATACTCTTTATTTCTGCGTGAATAAATTGCACCACCACGAATGGTCACATACTTGTTCAGGTCGCTGGTGATCTTCAATGATGCATTATGACGTGTGAACTGATCTTTCTTTGAAGGCTTCAGCATACCGCTCTGGTCCAAAAGGCCGAGGCCAATATTATAGGATGTTTTTCCCTGGGTAAGTCCGACGGAAAGATCATGTTGTTGTGTAGGCGCCCATTCTCTTACCATATAATCGTATGGGTCGTATGTGCGCACGCCCATTTTCTGGTTGCTGGGACCCTGCACATACCAGTCTCTGCCGAAAACAGTAGGGTCGTTAGGGCCGAGATGACCATATTTTTGTTTCCACTCTACTGCTTTTTCATAGCTGGCGCGATCTACATAATAGAAGGCACCCGTGGGTGTAAATGTTCCAACCCTTTCAGATGCATAAACGGTGTATTTTAAACCGTTCACATCAGCCATTTTCAGGTCTTTCCAGATGTTCTGGAAAGAAAAGTTGTTGGAATAGTTAACCTGTGCTTTACCTCCAGAGGTTGAACCTTTTTTGGTTGTGATCAGGATAACACCAAAAGACGCTTTTGAACCGTAGATCGAAGCTGAGGCAGCGTCTTTCAAAACGGTGATGGAAGCAATATCATTGGGGTTAACAACCTGGATGCTGGGGATCTCTACGTTGTCGAGGAGGATCAGTGGAGAGCTTCCACCCAGCATTGATCCCATTTGGCCCCTGATCTTCATAATCGGGTCAGAACCTACTTCACCGCTGGGTACGATCACACTGAGACCGGAAGCCGCGCCCTGCAGACCACGGCCTACATCAGCGATCGGGCGACCCGCCAGTGTTTTCTTTACATCAACGGTAGATACGGCACCCGTCAGGTTTGTTCTTCTCTGTGTGCCATATCCTACTACCACTACGTCACTCAGAGTCTCCTGTTGCTGCACAAGTGAAATACTAATACTGTTGTCCGCACCGACAGTTACTTCCTGTGTGGCAAAACCAACTGATGAAAACTGGAGTACCTGCCCTACAGCTGCGGTGATCTGGAATTTACCGTCAGCGTCGGTTTGAGTTGCTGTAAGCGTATTCTTCACACTTACATTGACACCCATTAAAGGAGTCCTGGCGTCAGCTGATAGCACCGTTCCTGTTATGGTCTTTTCCTGCGCGTATAAGTCGGGCGGCAGAAAAAGGGTCATAAGCAGGATGGCTGCTATAAACCGGATAGATTTTCGCATAGCTATTTTAGTTTAGTGTTTAAAAAATGGTTCTTATAAAAAAGTTTACATTATTTCTACTCCTGCGTTCGCATAGGGTTTTAACAACGGGTCATCGGGGTTCAACTCAGTGATCAGTATGTCGATCTTACTCAATGGACAGATTTGGATGGGCTGGTAAGTGTTGATCTTTTCCGCGATCGCCAGGCACACTACTTTGGCGGAAGACTCGATCATGGCCTTCTTCAGCTGCACCACTTCCCAGTCATTATCAGTCACACCGTTTTGGGGGTCTATAGCATTGGTGCCTAAAAAGCAGATATCGGCTTTAACCTGCCGGATCTTTGAAATGGCTTCGGAGCCAACTGTTATTTTAGAATTTTTGGAAACCCTGTCACCGATCAATATCACTTCAATATTGGGGTGATCCAGGTATTCAAGTATAGCAGCAATACTGCCGGATACAAATGTTGCTTTCAGTTCCTTGGGCAATACCCTCGCCATCTCCACAATAGTGGTACCACCACCGGTAAGGACAAACATACCGTCACTGATCAGGGTGATCGCTTTTTGAGCGATACTCTTTTTCTGATGTTGACTATAAACCCCATTGGTATGTATATGTACCTGGCTGAATGAGCGGGAAAGGGCGCCGCCATGAACCTTTAATAGTTTTCCTTCCTCCGACAGCTCAAGCAGATCGCGGCGAATCGTGTCTTCAGATACATTGATCTCCTGGCTCAATGATGAGGAAAGAACTTTATTATGCAGGTTTACCTGCTGCAAAATGTAGGATTGTCTTTCTTTCTTTAGCATGCAGTTTCGTTAGGAATGCTAAATGTAGGGCAAAAAATTGCAATAACCAGCACAAATTGGAGAAAAACTGCAATATTTATCCAGATAATTTGCGTTAATGTGCATATATATGTTGATATCTTCCAATTTTTGACACTAAAAAACCCTGCAAAGTGCAGGGTTGAAATTCCTTGCTAAATGGTTTTTCTAGAAGGTAAAGCGGGCAGTGAAGCCTATCGCCGCAGGTTCAAAATTTATGTCACTCACAAGGTTGAGTTCAGGTTTCCAGTCCAGCGATAAATTGAGCGGAATATTGACAAATTTATAGTCCAGGCCAATGACCCCCATAGCCCCGACTGCAGCATCGGTCTCGTTTTTTTGCTTGTTGGGGTTCCAGGACTTTACAAAACCCAAATAACCACCGCCACCATAATACCATTGCAGGCCTTCTGCACTAAAAGGCTTATGCACTTCATAAAGCGCGCCTAATGCCAGTGGGTCGCCAAATGAAAAAAGGGCTTCAATGGCCGAGCGTTCATTGAGGAAATGTTTGAGTGAAATAGAATTGTTGACCATGGCCGGACTACTACTTAATCGAACGCCCAAACCTGTTTTATAAGACTGAGCTGATGCTGTGCCGGCAAATAAAAGGACTGCTACGAACACCGAAACGGATATTATTTTTTTCATGGTGATTTATTTTGTTGTTAGTTAACGAAAAATAGTGCCACTAAAGTTTAAAGGAAATGCAAATGTTATTTATGTATGTGAGACATTCACGCGCTGAAATACCCCTAATCTTAAAATGTTAATAGTGATACAAAAGCACTAATTTCTACAATACCTTATTTTCGTAATTTTTAATCAGACATGAAGATATCGAAACTGTTCAGAGATTTTTTTGATAGTGAAAAAGCCGGGGGACTGATCCTGCTGGGCTGTACAATTATTTCCCTTTTATTGGCCAATAGCGCATGGGGAGATAGCTATGTTGGTTTCTGGCATCGGCATGTCGATTTTTCTTTTGGAGCCATTCGACTCGACTATTCCATCGAACACTGGGTGAACGATGGACTAATGGCCATTTTCTTTTTAATGGTGGGACTTGAGATCGAGCGCGAGCTATATATAGGAGAACTGAAAAATATTAAAGTGGCCTCGCTGCCGATAGCGGCGGCCATTGGTGGCATGCTGCTGCCGGCATTGATCCATTTTTTGTTTAATGCTGGCACCGCCGAGCAGTCGGGTTTTGGTATACCTATGGCAACAGATATCGCTTTCGCCCTGGGGATGATGGCACTGCTGGGTAAGCGCGTACCTTTTGCCCTGAAGATATACCTCACAGCACTTGCCATCATTGATGACCTTGGCGCTATCCTGGTGATCGCCATTTTCTATAGTGGAGGAGTTTCATGGCCCTACCTGCTTTCTGCACTGGGAATTTTCATTGGACTATTTGCCATGGGAAAATTTTTAAAGGTCCGCAAGCTGGTCTTTTATCTGGTACCGGGTGTGGTGATGTGGTATTGCATGTTGCAATCAGGGGTGCACGCTACAATAACTGGTGTATTGCTTGCATTCGCAATCCCATTTGGCGGCAAAGGCCCGGAGAGTCCGTCATACCGCCTGCAACATTACCTGCACAAGCCTGTTGCCTTTTTCATTCTTCCCATTTTTGCGCTTGCCAATACGGGCCTCATCCTGACGGAGGGATGGGAAAATGAACTGAGCTCTCACAACAGTCTTGGAATCATGCTGGGACTTGTAATAGGCAAACCCCTGGGGATCCTTTTGTTCTCCGTCCTCTTAATAAAATTAAAATGGGGCAGCCTTCCACCGGGGATCAAGCTTAAACATCTTTTTGGTGCAGGGATACTTGGCGGTATCGGATTTACGATGTCCATTTTTATCGCCAACCTCGCATTTAATGACGCGCATACGATCCAATTCTCAAAAATATCCATCCTCGTCGGCTCTGCCGTCGCTGCGATAGTTGGATTGCTATGGCTGAGGTTTACCCTGAAAAGAAAATACTGAAAGAATCGGGGAATTGGGAATAAGGATTTCTATCGGGAAACGGATTTTTAATTGCAAGCCGCATTGCTATCGGGTCCCATTACAAATTCCCGGAATCATTCAAACATCTCGTACTTCGTCTTCGGTCTTCTTTCCTCCAGCCACCTAAAACCTGTCAGGATCATTTCGCCGGGGCTTTTTTGGCGAATAGGCCAAATGGTACCGGTGACCTGGCTTCGAAACACAACCTTATCGAGTTGTTTTTCCTCAAAATAAATATCAATGATATCGGACTGCGACTGGTTGATGCCGGTATAAGCGCTGTCTTCATCCTGTATGTAATAAATACATTCAGCAAATGACCGGGCACGAACTGAATCAATATTACCATCAATAAACCAGCCATCCATCCTGGCCGATTTTATCTGGTTGAATACGTCATCTTCAATCCTGTTGACCAGGAAACTATTCTCGAATGCTTCTACTTTATCGGCTTTTTTATTTTTGGTAAAAAGCAGTATCGTGTCGCCGGTAATCTGGCTGTTTTGCGCCCATACTACCGGATCTTTAAACAGGCGAAATACAGAATCCTGGAATGAATAGAACAAGCTGTCGCAAACCGATTGCAATGAATCGGAAAATATCCGTACGTTACGATAGGCTTCAAAATACCGGTTGGTACTATCGTTTTCACTAAGTGTGATCACGGTAGGTCCTTTCACGGTGTCCTTTGTCAGCGCCTGAGGCTCGTCCTGCCTGCCCGGCAGGCGCTGACTGATCCGTGCATTTCGCCGTGCGGCCATGCTATCGATTGGTTTAACAGGCTCAGATATTTTCCTGTCAGCCGCAACCAATGAATCGATTTTCTCAACCGGATTTTGTACAGTCAAACTATCTGTTATTCCGCTACTATCAATCCGCGCAAGCACTTCAGTTTTGTCAGCGGCAAGTGAATCCATTTCTTCTTTTTTGCCGGGAAGCTTTATCACCAATACAGAATCTCCAGGAGTTTTGGAAGAGCTGTCAATCTTTACACTATCGGCTTTGCTTATGCTATCGGGAAGCAAGCCGCGTATCCCGAACTTATCGGTCAGCCTTGCGGAAAATAAAGTATCTGCTGATATATAAATCGAGTCGTTTTCCTGTTTGATGATCATCAATGGTTTCCCCGTAGCCAACATGGCATCGGTTTTCCTGTTTTGATAAATCAGTCCGCCTAAAATGGTTGTCCCCTGCGCGGTGTCTTCCACGATTGCGTTTCCTTCTGCCTGGTACATTCCTGTGCTGTCATCGAAAGCGATGCGATTACCCGTTATGTATCTTTTCCCATCAATGATCTCGGGACGCTGTCCAAACTCCGCCTTGCCTGTTTGTTGATTATAAAAACCGTCGCGTGTTTTAATAGTACGTCCGCTACTGTCTTTTATCGTCGTTAGAGAAATAAATCGTGTAGTCTGTGAAGTCGTATTGTAAAGAAGAGAATCAGTATCGATATTATAAGCGGGATCTTTTAGTTTCACATCCTTTTTGAAATAGACGTCTTTGAGATCGGCATAGTAATAACCTTCACGGCTGGTCAGGACCGATTGCTTGTTGACAACCCGGCCGCCGTTTTTGTACGTGCCGATATTAGTTTCCATATCATATTCCAAATCAGGAGTGGTGAGTGTAGCTTTCCCGTCGGTGAGTCTAACGTTGCCTTCAAGATATGCCAACTTGGAATTGCCCAGGTAGCGGAGATAATTGGAATAAATGTCGGCGGTATCCGCATCATTGATATGCACGTTACCCCAGGCCTCAAACACATTGGTCCGTGAGTTGATCACACAGCTGTCGCAATAAAAAAGCGCCGACCCCTGTCTCATCTTAACATCGCCGGTTACGATCGTAAGCCGGGTGCTGTCGTCCACGGTCTGGAAAACCAGGCTGCGTGTATTGCTGAGGATATGTACACGATTGCTGGTATCAGCAGGTAAAGTATTAGTTCGGGGCTGTGCCCATACAACAACAACTCCGACTAGCAGAAAGGAGAGAAATAAAACAAATTTTTTTGTGTAATTCATTATCGGCTCACTTCGGAACAGTATCTTTTTTCGACGGTGAAGTTAAAGCTCCACCCTTATCCTTTTTGCCGAATATGGATAAATTAACGTAGCGTTTGGGGTGTGCTCTCAGGTCATCAAGCAGGATCTCAGCGCTGAGCACGGCATCGTTGAGGCGATTGTACAATTGCCGGTCATGGATCAAAGCGCCAAGCGTACCCTGGTCGCTCGACATTTTGTCAATGGTGGATTTCATCATGGAAATAGCTGATTGAAGTGTGTCCATGGTTTTGTCGAGATCAATCCTGCCGAGCTGATCGGTAAATCTTTTGGTATTATTGATAATGGCTGTGATGCTGTCATTATTCTTATTAAGATTGCCCGTAATCGAATTGACATTATTGAGCGTGGCAGCCAGGGCACTGTTTTGCGGGTCCAGCATTTTGTTGAGAGAATGCGTGGCCGAATTGAGGTTGCCAATCATGTCCTGAATATTTCTTTTTGCACCTGCATCAAACAATGTATTGATATTCCCAAAAACACGGTTGAGTGAGTCAAGCGAAGTGCGGATCTTGGCAAGTGTGGGCTGAACCTCGGAAGTAAGTCCGCCAAACAATCCTTCGTCGATGCGCGTACTTAAAACATCACCATCTTTCAGGTATGTCGTGGCATCACCTTTCTCAATAATAATAGTAGAGGAGCCAAGTCCGCCCAGGGGGGCAGTGATATAAGCAACGGAGTTCGAGGGTATGTTTACATCGCGGGTGAGACTGATAGTAACCTTGATGCCACTCACGTCTTTATCCACCTCCTGCATATCATACACGGTACCAACAGTGAGACCATTGATCTTTACTTCATTTGATTTTGCCAGGCTGCCCAGTTTGGAAAAGATCGCGTATACCTTGGTGGTGGAGTTAAAAAGGTCTTTGCCTTTTAAAAAATTGAAGCCTACAATAAGTAAGCCTAAAGCCAACACTGTTAATATTCCGACCTTGGTTTCGTTGTTGATCTTCATAATGCCGGTTTGGTTCCCGGCTGCCAAATTAACTAATTATTTTTAAACGATTTATTGGCCACCAACTGAAACCGGGAATAAGGTCATTACTGGTTGTGAATTAAAAACCCTTTTGCGTATCAATGGCTCTTGATTCGAGTCTTTCTTTATAAGCCCGGAACGCATTTACCAGGTCTTCTACCATCTCGGCCTGGCCTTCTTCGCTGTTGAGGTATTTTTCATCTCCGGCATGACTTAAGAAGCCGAGCTCAACCAACACACTGGGCATACCCGTTGCCTGCAGTACCCAGATACCCGTATGATTTCTCTGTTTTACACCACGGCTAAAACGTCCGGAAGCTGTAAACTCTTTTTCAACCAGATCCGCGAGGTGAAGGCTTTTACGGAAGAAGTTCTGCGCGTAGATAAGCATCCTTGCTTTCTCAGCGGGGTCATTAGGGTCGGGCAGTTTCAAAGTGGAAGTAGAATCCATCTCACCATAGTCTTCGGAGAGGTTACTTACGGCATTTACTTTCGCGTCGTTTTTACCTACCGCCCATATATAAGTTTCAGTTCCATGCGCGGGATTGGGAGTAGTCCAATAACGATACTCGGGAACTTTTCTTGTAACTTTTCTTCTCTTCTTTCCTTTACCCACGTAACCGGTCACATTTTTGTAGCGAACCAGTGAGCGATGTTTGACAGGGGGCGCAGAATTGCAGTGGATAGCTATGAACAAATCACCACCCGATTCGTTCGCGAGATCCGCCCGGTATCTTAAGCCCTCATCCTTTGTTCTCTTATTGCCCGGCATCACGTCGGTGGTACGGGTATAGACGATTTTCAGATCCGGAAATTCCTTTTGAAGGGCCTTGCCAAATTTCAGCGATACCGCCAGGCTGACCTCAGCTTCGGTGGAATAGCTGCCTCTTGCACCGGGATCAATGCCCCCATGGCCCGGGTCGATGATCAGGGTACGAAGCAACGCAGGCTTTTGCTGCGCCTGATTTTTACCACTAAACGAAAGGAGAAGGATAGAGATACATACCGGGACAACAAATAGGATGGTTCGTTTCATAACTGCTCGTCGGGTTTATTTAAATCGTTATTTCTCAATCTTCACAAATTGTTTAGTTCTGAAAGATTTACTTTTGTTCTTACACTATGAACGGACTGCGCAAATTTAGTTTAAAATTTTTTTTAACCGGGACATTGCTCGTTCTAATTATCTGCATTGTAACGGCTTCAGCAGAGGCACAGCGTATTCAGCGAAAGGAATTTGACAGTCTTTTAACAAAATCCGTCGACACTATTCCCAAAGCACCCCGGCCCGTTAGCACAGATTCCATCGTTTTTATCTCTTCCGACACGATTCCACTCAATGATACCATCCCCGGTAACGACACCCTTCAATTGCAAAAGATAGACAGTTTTTCCGTAAAGCTTTCAAAAGACACCCTTGATGCACCCCTGCAATATTTTGCAGAAGACTCCGTGGTCGTGATGATAAGGACAAAAAAAATATTTCTTTACGGTAAAACAAAGACCGAATACCAGGACGTGGTTCTTACCGCCCCCAAAGTGGAGGTGGACCAGGAAACCCAGGTGATGTCGGCTTATAACAGCCGCGACAGTACAGGTACCGTGATCGAGGACGTCGTTTTTCAACAAGGGGAAAGTGAATATATCAGTGATACCATCACCTATAATATCAAAACACAACGCGGACTTACTAAAAACACTATCACCCAGTCGGGCGAAATGTTTGTACATGGCGAACTGGTCAAGAAAGTGAGCGAGAGCGTCACTTTTGTAAAGAATGGTTTATTCACGACCTGTAACCTCGATGACCCGCATTTTGCATTCCGGGCCAATAAACTGAAAGTGATCAATAAAAAAGTAGCTGTATCTGGTCCGGCCCATCCCGAGTTTGAGGGGGTGCCTGTCCCGGTTTATCTGCCATTTGGATTTTACCCCCTGAGCCAGGGTCGTAAATCAGGGTTGCTTCCACCGCAGTTTGCCACCAATGAACAATTTGGACTGGGTTTGGAAGGGCTCGGTTATTACAAAGTGATCAACGATTACTGGGATGCCAAGTTTTACGGCAATGTTTATTCATATGGCGGCTGGTCGGCCAATGTAAACCCTACTTACTATAAAAGGTATCGCTACCGGGGTTCTATGAATTTCGGGTTGCAGAAAACCAAGCGGAATTTTAAGGGTGACCCGGATTTTTATTCGCTCAATAGTTTTACACTCACCTGGAGTCACCAGGCCGATAGCAGGGCCAGACCCGGGACATCGTTTTCTGCGAATGTAAATGCAAGCTCAACACGTTACAATGAAAACGTACCCAATGACCCTAATCTGAATTTTACAAACCAGATGGGGTCATCGATAGCCTATTCCAAAACCTGGGTTGACAAACCTTACAATCTTACCGTTACGGCCAATCACACTCAAAACAACCAGACAAGACTGGTAAACCTGAGTTTGCCGGACGTCGGCTTCACTGTATCGACAATTTATCCTTTCCAGCGTGAAGAGTTTTCGGGAGAAAGAAAGTGGTATGAGCAACTGGGGATTGCTTACAATGGTAATTTCAGAAACCAATTTTCATTCTATGATACTGCATTTAAATTCCAAAATCTTTTAGACACCCTTCGGTGGGGAGCGCAGCATAATATCCCGATCACACTTTCATTACCACCAATATTGGGTGGTGCCATCATGGTTTCACCAGGGGTGAGCTATTCACAGGTTTGGCTTCAGCAAAGACTGAGAAGAAGGTGGAATGATACGGCAGGCAAGGTTGACAGCATTTTTGAAAAAGGAGTGTTTATTGATCAGCAGGCCACCTTCAGTCTTGGATTCAATACCGCCGTTTTCGGGACGTTTAATTTTAAGAACTCAAAGGTGGTGGCTATCCGGCACGTGATGCGACCCACATTTGCGATCAACTATAAACCCGATCTTTCTAAAAAATATTATAAGACAGCTGATGGCCTGGATAGCCTGCAGATAAGTACAGATGGGTACAAGATTGCCGTGCCATCGCAATTGCTGGGTGGAATGTATGGCGGATATGGATTGGGGCGTAACGGGGGCATCTCGTTTCAACTGGACAACAACCTTGAGATGAAGGTTAGGAACAAGAAGGATACCACCGGTGAAGAGCCCACACGTAAGATCAGGCTCATTGATGGCTTTGGATTCTCGACTGCGTATAATTTCCTGGCGGAAAAATTTAAGTTGTCGCCCTTTAATTTTTATTTCCGCACCAACCTCTTTGAAAAGATCAATATAAACGCGCAGGCCAATATGAGTCCGTATAAGGTAGATGAGCGCGGGCGCGACATCAATGAATATGTTTGGAGCGATAAAATTGCCCTGGGACGACTCACCTCGGGCAGTATATCGATGTCAACTTCATTCCAAAGCAAACCCAAGGACGAAGAAAAGGACAAGCAAAGGCAGGCGGAGATGGAAAGGGAAATGAATGATCCGATCCTCGCCGGCGACCGTCAGCGCCTCATGGAATATATGCGTCAAAACCCGGCTGAGTTTGTGGATTTCAATATTCCCTGGCAGGTCAGCATTTCCTATTCCCTGTACTTCCAGGAAGAGTTTAGACCAGACTATGGGTTTAGCAAGACCGTGAGGTCAAATGCAAATTTCAGTGGCAGCTTTAGCCTGACGCCAAAATGGAATTTCAGCCTCAATGGCTATTATGATTTCGATACCCAAAAGCTTCAGACACTCACTATGGCCATCAGTCGCGAAATGCATTGCTGGCAAATGTCGATCAATGTTACGCCGATCGGAAGCTTTCGGTTCTTCAATTTTAGTATCAGCCCTAAATCAGGTATCCTGCAGGATCTGCGTATCAATCGTACCCGGTCGTTCTTCACGGGTTATTGATCAAGATGAGCTACATAATGATCTTTCATGGTGTTAAATACTTTTTCCTTCAGTTGTTCGGCGCTTAAGCCCTCGGGAGATACCGGTGGCAGGAAATGCATCTCCAGCCTGGTAGGTAGAAAATAAAATGTTTTATGCAACGGCAACGCCTTCTTGGTATGGAAGATCAGGCTTGGGATAACAGGTTTTTTTGTTTCGACTGAAAGTTTGAAGGCACCTTCGTAAAATTTCTTCAATGGTTCACTGGTTCGATTACGTGTACCCTCGGGATAGATGCCCATATGCATTCCGGTTCTCAAAACATTTTTCATGTCTTCAAAGCTCCTGCGACGGCTGGCTTCGCTCTTGCGGTCGACCAGCACTGAACCTTTGCTGTAATACCAGCCAAATAGCGGGATCCTGGCAAAAGAAGTTTTAGCGATCGTTTTGTTGGGTCCGGGAATATAAGGGCAGGAGAGAGGAACATCAAGCAATGAATTATGATTGAAGACCACGATATAGGTCTGCCCCTTTGAGAAATTCCCGCGACCACTGATCTTCACCGAACAGCCCACCAGCCAAAGCCAGACATTCATCCACAGTCTTGCCATCCGAATGAAGATGTCGGTACCTTTTGGATCGGGGATAAGATACGTGACCATGGATGGCAGGAAAATGATCAGGAAGGTGATGATAAAACTTATGATTCCCCATAGTGCCCAGATGCGTGCAGATATTTCTTTAAATAGTCTCATTGTTTTTTGATCCGTTTAAATCCCGAAGCCGGGAGATGGCGATCCATATTACCATCTAAGTGGCGGCACCAGCTTCACTACATTTCTTTAAAAATCGTTTCTTTCAAACCCGGCCATTCATTTTTTAATACACTATAAAAAATGGAAGTGCGCCGGCGGTCGTTCCACATGGTCATATGGCTGCGGAGAATGCCCTCCTCGATGCCACCAACATTACGCAGGCCTTGCCGGGCCCGGAGATTCTCCACATCGGTTTTAAACTCCACTCGTTCAAAATTGAGTTGCTCGAAAGCATAACGCATCATGGCGAATTTCGCATGTTTATTCAGACCCGTGCTTCGAAAATCCTTTCCCAGCCAGCTCCAGCCAATTTCAAGTCGAAGATCATAATAAGAGATATTGCCCATGCTGCTGCTGCCGGCAATTGCGCCTGTTTTTTTATCAATGATCGTAAAGGGTCTCCTTGTGCCCGCATCTTTATCCGCGAAAGCAATATCCATCCACCTCCGGAGTTGTGTCTCATCGCCCAGGTTGAGCGAAAAGTACTTCCACATCTCTTCATCCTGGCGGGCAAGTGCAAGAAATGTTTCGAAGTCTGCCGGCTCGATTGGTCTTAATATGGCTCTGCCGGTTTCCAGTACAAGCTCGGGTGGTATCACTGAAGAGATTTTGGGCTCAAGATAAACAAAAATGGAAGAGTGGGTGGGGACTCCATTCTCCGAAAAGTATTTGTTCATTTTGATTTCCTGAAATAAAAAAAGCGAGCATCGGGCTCGCTATAAGTGATCCGGATTGGATTCAAACCAATGACCTTCCCGACTGAAGTCGGGATGCTCTATTCAGCTGAGCTTTCGCGGAAATAAAAAAAGCGAGCAACAAGCTCGCCTTTGTGATCCGGATTGGATTCAAACCAATGACCTTCCCGACTGAAGTCGGGATGCTCTATTCAGCTGAGCTTTCGCGGAAATGAAAAAAGCGAGCAACAAGCTCGCCTTTGTGATCCGGATTGGATTCAAACCAATGACCTACTGCTTAGAAGATGGTAGGTAAGGGTAAAACCCATTAAAAACAATTCAACCTGTATTTGTCGCAAAAGCCTGTATTTACAGGGGTTTCACAAAATATTTGCATAACAATTATATAGTCATTTATTAACTGTTTTGTACATTAGCTATGTCAAAACTATGCAAATATGAAAGCACGCACTCAACTTGTACAGGATACCAGGTACACAAAGCAGGATGAAAACACTTTCCCGATTCGTATAAGAATCACCTACACCATTGATGGAAAGACAATCCAAAAATATTTTCCTACCGGGGAAAACCTGACCAAAGCCGACTGGAAAAAAATGAACAGTAGCAGGCCCGGTGACCTGAAGGATAAAAAACTGGAATTGGATGCTAAGGAACAAAAGGCCGCTGCCATCATTGAAAAGATGCGGGTATTTTCTGTAGATGGATTTAAAAAGAAATACGGGATTGGAAGTAATGAGGGGGGATCTGTTTTAATAGCCTTTGACAACTACATAAGCAGGCTGAAAGAAACCGACCAGGTAGGTACAGCAAATTTCTATGTCAGCGCCAAAAACAGTTTTGACAGATACCGCGTAAAACGCAAACTCTTTGATTTAAGGTTTCATGATATCACACCCGATTTTTTGGAGGACTATGAAAGATGGATGCAGGCAGAGGGGAAAAAGGTGCAGACCACAGGCGGCAAGATTATCTACAAGGGCGCCAGTATCTCTACTGTGAGTATGTATGTCCGCTGCCTTCGCTGCCTATTTAATGAAGCCATAGATAACGATGAAATTGATAAATCAGTTTATCCCTTTGGCAAAAGAAAGTTCCAGGTAAGAACCGGCAAAGGCCGTAAGATCGCTCTCACACCTGCAGAGATCGCTACACTCGATAATTACAAACCGGAACGTTTCAGCGCAGCGGACCGGGCTAAGGACCTGTTTTTTTTCATGTACTACTGCGACGGCATTAACCTGAAAGATTTGTGCCTGCTTAAATATAGCAACATCAATGACGGCTACCTGTATTATGTTAGAGAGAAAACAGCGAGGACTAAAGCAACACAGGAAACGGAGCCCACCTACCTTTTACCCGAGGCGCAGGCAATAATAAAAAAATGGGGCAATGATCCCCGCCCGGGTAACTACATTTTTAAAATACTTTCTGAAGGATTAACACCGGCACAGGTCAAACAAAAGGTAAGGGACTTTAACAGCCAGCTGAACAAGCAACTCAAAAAGATCGCAGACGAAACAGGAATCAATAAAAACCTGACTACCTATGTTGCCCGTCATACCAGCGCCATCACCATGCACAAAGGAGGCCTGCCGCTTGAACTGTCACGCCGTAAGTTGCGCCACACGGACCTAAAAACCACACAGGCATATTTTGCTACCGGGTTTGAGTTGGACGAGCACAAGAAAGCTGCAGACCTGTTAACCGCCTTTAAGTCAAAAATGAAAGCAGTATAAAAAACACCCGCTGCGCAAACAGCGGGCATTATTAATACATAAACCGAAGATTTATGCAACACAAATCTAACCAAAATCAGCCATCCATGCTGGAGGAAGTCCGCAACCGCCTAGTTGTTGTAAGCAGAAAGCTATCTGAACTCTCGAAAAAGGGAATTATTACGGGTGATCTTTTTTCTGCCCTTATTGATGAACAATCATATTTATCTGCCTTGCAACAAAAGTTGATTGCGAATATGGCCCATAGTGAAAATGATGTGGCGAGAACTCATGGCCTGGCTGCGAGATTAAAGGCCTATACACAAAGTGAAGAATTTGCAAAACTTAACGTAGAAACTGAATCACTTTGCAGCGCCTGTGCGTATACCAGGCAATGCCCAATGTATAAACACATAGGCGCAAAAGCGCAAAAACTTTGTATTTTTTCCCGAAAACACTTTTTTGAATTTTCCTTTCGCAAGTTGACACTGGGTGAACGAAGGGAATTATTTAAAGTTCAACTGAATTAAATACTGCATCCAAAATAATGAAGCCGGTCTAAATTGACCGGCTTTTTTCATTTTGACTATGATTTGTATTTCAAAAGTTTTCCACAAGATATCTTCCGACAATTATACCCATTGCTGCCCATTGCTGCCCATTGCTGCCCAATGCGGCAACGGACTTTCACACATGAGGCGTTTACTCATTTTGGCAATATAAAATCGTTTCAAATAATTTGTTACTTGCATATACAAATCGTTTGTATATGAGTATATCATTTGAACAAATTCCTGAAGCGATAGGTAAACTGTTTAACAGACTCGACGATATCGAGGCACTGATCAAGGAAAAATCAACACCCAGGGAGCCGGAGGTTTTTCTTGATGTTAACGAGGCCGGTGAATTGCTGCGCCTGTCTACTCAATCAGTCTACGGGTTGGTACACCGCCGGGAAATTCCGCACAATAAAAAAGGCAACAGGCTATACTTTAAAAAATCAGAGCTGGAACAGTGGATGCAGGAAGGTCGCAGAAAGACTTTACACGAAATAAAAGAAACGGCATAAAAAGGCCCCACCGGCGAAAGTGAGGCTGAAAGGGAATAGAAAGCTAAGATAGATGCAAGATACTAAAAATATATCGTGGTTAAACTTTAATACAAGCCTCTTTGCTTGTGCTGCCGACAACTACGGCACACTTAGAACCTTCCGACAAATTTTATTCTCCGACTTCGCCTGCCAGCATCCATGGTTTTACAAAGATCATCAGACTAATACCTGGATCACTGGTTCCAGCGATGACCTTCAAACGATGATCGACATACGAAACGGTACCGCCTTAAAGGAGGAGATCCCATTACTAAAGCAAACACTTCAATGCTTTACTCCATCCGCATCATTTGAATGTAAGAAGCGAGGTCACGAAAAACTGATATCAACGATACCAATTTTGCAACTTGACTTCGACTATTTGAATAATATTGAAAGAACAATGCAGGAAATATTTTCATTACCGTTTGTCGCTTATGTTGGAAAATCGGTATCAGGTAAGGGCCTGTTTGCGCTTGTGCTGATCGCTGAACCCGAAAAGTTACGGGAGTATGCAGAACATTGTTTTGCCGTTTTCAATTATTACGGATTAAAACCAGATACCAGTAAAGGCAGGAATTATACTGATTTAAGATTTATCAGCTACGATTGTAATGCGCTATACCGGGAGTATCCAGAACCTTTGAGAATTAAAAAATTCCATTCACCGCCAAAGCCGGTAATGACGATGAAGCCAGCAGATCATTTTCAAGTTTCGGACAGTAAGCTGATTGAATGGGCCGTTAAACAGATTCACCAGGCCCAGGTAGGAAACAGATTTGAGACTGTGCGCCGGGTGGCCTATTGTTTAGGCGGGTATAATACCGGGCTCCAGGAAATCGAGCAGGCTATAAATGAATCAATCCAATACGACGGACTGCAGAAAAAATATCTTTCCCATGCCAGGGATGGTTTTAAGGCAGGACAACTAAAACCATTGTATGAACAGAGCGCTTGATCCGGAAGTTTTCGAGGGAATAAAGGGGATACCAAAGGATAACGGTAGTGAAGTTGATGAAAGGTTTTTGCGCTGTATACTTGACCAATTAAAGGACTATCCACCGCCGGCACCGGTCCTAAATTTAATTCAGGACGGCGACACAATGCCTCTGCTTACACTAAAATCCTTCAGTCTTTGGCAGGGCAAGCAAAAGTCAAAAAAGACCACTGCGCTTGCTATGGCAATTGCTCCATATATCGCAAATAAACCCAGCGACGAATCGCAAACATACTTTCAACCGGAAACACCAGGCAGGGTT
Source organism: Bacteroidota bacterium (assembly GCA_023424015.1). Lineage (GTDB taxonomy): Bacteria > Bacteroidota > Bacteroidia > Chitinophagales > Chitinophagaceae > Terrimonas_B. The sequence goes on from JAFAEM010000030.1 coordinate 54,642, forward strand.
CTTTGGTTTGACACAGAACAGGGCCAAAGCTATGCCGCGCGGACAATGAAGTTAATATTAAAGCTGGCCGGTGTGGATAAGTCTGACAAGTTGATCTATTGCGATCTAAGGGAATACACCCCGCGTGAACGATTGGAAATTATTATTTCCGGCATCTCAACAACGCAGGATCTGGGAATAGTGATCATTGACGGGCTGGTTGATTTGCTCGACGACTTCATGGACGCAAAACAGGGCCATACCCTTATCACAACGCTATTAAAACTGTGTTCACAGCATAATATCCATATTGCCGGTGTGCTGCATCAAAACAAGTCAAAGGACGATAAATCAGCCAGGGCGCATGTAGGCACCATTGCCAGCCAAAAATGCGAGGTGGAAATATCAACTGAGGCAGACACAAAAGATTTATCTGTGAGCAAGGTAACGTGTCTCAATTCCCGGGGGATTCCATTTAAAGACTTTCTGATCAGGTGGCAAAAGGGAAGTCTTCCGGCAATTATTGATAAGGGTACCGAGGTAATGAAGCCGAACAAGAATTACGCGCAGGCTGTGAGCTTACAGGAAGCCGTTTTTAAGCCCATGGCAGCCCTCACCCCGACAGAGGCAGAGAAAGCGATCATGAAGCATTTAACCGTTTCTGAAAGCACAGCAAAAAGACGTATTGATGAACTGTTAACCTGGGGGTTGATCGAAAAGGGAGAGGACAGAAGATACCGGGGGGTAGGGGTCAGGGTTCACGAGGGTTCAAATAGGGTTCAATGAACCTGTCAAAGGAGGGTTCACACACACCCCTATATATAGGGTGTGAACCTGACCCCTCGATATAACCCCCACAGGGTTCAAAAATTATGACACCAAAAAAGCAAAAAAGCATGAACAAACAGGAACCTATACAACCCACCCGGCAGGTGTGGGAAAGCTGGGAAGACGAACAGAAGATAGATTGGATACTTTCCGAAACAAAGGGAACAGAGCTCGTACTGGGCCAGCCTTACTGGCTTTTGTATAAAGACACAGACTTTGCCATAAAGTTTACCTGGGGTGTATCCAAAGACCGAAGGCAGTACTTCCTAAGGGATATCAGGCTTATGAACCTTGACGAGGGGGTAAGAACCTTTCGACAGCACATGACAGCACTGGCAGCAGTTAAGAGGGATGAGAATAAAAATTAGGGGGTGGAGTGTCGCGGTGCAGAAACACGCAAACGCACTGCTTTATAAGCAGTAGGTAAATAGCTTGTATTAAATTGATTGTGAGCAAATAAACAAACATATTCAGGATAGTATTTCATAGCTTTGACATAGTATTTCAAACGTGAAAACAATAAAAAGCTGATTATCAATGGCAAATCCAAATTGGGTTAAGGGGGCAAAAAGCCCAAATCCACAGGGCCGGGCAAAGATGAAAAGCAGCGCCCGGACAGTGAAGGGAATGGTTGAGCGTTTCATCAAAAGAAACATCACACCGAATAAACTGCAGGCCATGTTTGATAAACTGGGTGCCAGGGATAAACTTTCAATGTTAACCCTGCTACTGCCCTATTGCACCCCTAAACAATCACAGCTATCCATTAACGCACAGTTTGACCAGTTAAGCGATAGAGACCTGGAAAGGCTATACAACCAGGTAATGGGCGCTATACCACAGCCTGAGCCCATACAGCTGGTAGACGGCAATACTTTAATTCCAGCAAACTTCAACCGCTATGGACAGGAGTAAAATGATAGCGATACTTTCAGCGATATCTGAGGGTAGTATTAACCCGGCAGACCTGGTACCTGGGAGGGGTTACTTTCTTTGCGAGGAAACCCCGGGTGTGTTCAGGGATCGGCATTCAGGTATATCCTACACACAAACGGAAGCGGATGCACTGTATGAGGACATAGAGCGCCGCAACGCTGTTCGCAAACAGTTAATCAGTGAGGCCGCCGACGAGCCTATGGTTATTATTTGCCTACCCGATAAAACCAAAATACAGATCACGATAGACATTGAACCCAAACCACAGGTACAGGTGATTAAAGAACCGGAGCCGGAAGTAATTGAGGAAACTAAAAAGGTGAATGAGCGTCCAAAAAAAACAGGGCCGGTAAGATTTAACCTGATGGGCGAACAGGTAGACCGGGAGCGGTCAGAAAAAATGAATGAGTATATAAACATCAACACTGAATTATTATGAAAAAGAAAGAACAAATTGCAGCCGTGTTGGAGAAATGTGTTTTAGCTGTTGAACAATCGGCAATAGACTCAAGAACCGCCTGCAATGCCCTTAAAGAATTGCCAGACAATCCCACCCCGCAACAGGCTTTAAATGCAGCCCGGTTGTTTGATACTATGACTAACTCAATGGCTAAGGCATCGGAAACATTCGCTAGCTATCTTCCAAAATTGACACATTTATTTTCTAATGAAAATTGATTTATCTTTGGCTTAGAATAGAAAGCCGCAAAACAGCCTGGAGGCGAGCCGCAACTCTACGCACTCTCTTTCATTTGGACAATGCACTTTCTGCTTAGCCGCTACTTCAAAGCACTACGCTGCAAAAATTCCTTAAAGACATTATTGGCTAAAGGCCATCATAACTAAAATATTTTTCTCATGGAAAATAACGGATTTTCTGCCGCGGAGCTGCAGGAATTAACATCACAATTCAACAAGGTGAAAACTTCACTTTCGACAATGATCGAAAAAGAAATCACTCCCTTAAAACAGGCCAATGAGGCAAACCAGAAGGCCCTGGATAGTCTTATTGCAAATAATCATCGAATGGCCATTGGCGGGCCGGGATTAAGTTTCGGTGACTCATTCGCAAAGGAAATAGAAAACCAGTTTAGCAGTAAAAGCGATGTTATCAACGCTTTTAAAAATGACAAGGATGCAAAATTTTCCTTTCAGCTGAAACAGGTAGGCACTATGACAGCAGCGGCAAACCTCACCGGTGATCCGCATGCGTCTTATGGTTCAAGGCAGGGGCTTGTACCTGCTCAGCGTGTCAATTTCAGGGATCTCATACCTACACAATCTTCACCAACCGGCACCTATGTTTCATACCGCGAAACAGGCGGCGAGGGTGCTATCGCTGACCAAACGGTCGGTGAGACAAAGGCCCAGGTAGACTATGACTTTACAGAGGTCAAAACAGTATCAGGTTATACGGCAGGCTTTGCCCGGTTTGCAAAACAAATGATGTTTCAATTGCCCTGGTTGCAAACAACCCTAACCAGGCTGCTGCTAAGGGATTTTTATAAAAAGGAAAACGCCAAGTTTTATGCAGCCGTCGCAGCCGCCGCCACAGGATTTGATACTACAGCAGAAACCGACGATGCCAAAGCTATCATTGATGTTTTGATGGGCCGGGCCGACACTGACTTTAATAATTCTTTTATCCTGGTTAAGAACAGCCAGAAAGGAAGGTTATTAAAGCTGCTTTATGCAAATGGCTTTTACATGGGTTCGGGTAGTGTGGTAGGTTCACCTGATGGTAATATAAGAATTGCCGATACCCCGCTGGTAGGTGTGTCATGGGCTACAGAGGATAAGATCATGATCATTGACACTGATTTTATCGAGCGTGTGGAAACAGAAAATTTGCGTGTGGAGTTTTCTTATGAAGATTCAGACAACTTTCAACGAAACCTGATTACTGCCCGTGTGGAGTGCTTTGAAGATCTTAACCTGCTCAGGACCGATGCTCATAGCTATTTGGATATGGGTAATGAATCATAAAATCTGCCGACAGATAGGTTAAAAATAGCCCCGGTGTTTCTACGCGGGGGTTTACTTAAAATTTTTTATTATGGCGGGAGCACGTTTACATGTCACACTGAGTGCAGATGGCAGGGATCTGGTCAGCGTCCTTGTCGATGCAAAAAAGCAGGTTTCCGGCTTTGGTGATTCCCTTACCAAGCTGGAAAAGCAGGTGCAGGCGTTTGGAGGTGGTGTGAAGAAATTCACGGCAGGCACACAGGATTTTGTCAGCAGGATTAAGAGCATGCCAAAACCTATTGGTGATGCGGCAACGGCCATGAAGCAGCTACCAAAGTCATCCAATGCTGCCACTCTTTCCCTTATCAATTTAGGCCGGGTTGCCCAGGATGCGCCCTTTGGTATTTTGGGTATTGCCAATAACATCAACCCGCTACTCGAATCTTTCCAGCGGCTGCAAAAAGAAACAGGATCGACAAAGACAGCATTTAAGTCGCTGGTGAGTGGATTAACCGGCGCCGGTGGTATTGGACTTGCTGTATCGGTTGTTACATCCCTGCTTATCGTTTTCGGTGATAAGTTATTTGGAGCAAAAAAAGCATCGGAGGCATCAGAGACGGCGCTCAGGAGTTTTGCCGATGCACTGGAATCGGTTAAGGATGGCGTGAAGGATTTAAACGATGAACTTGACTTTGCAAACCAGCTTGGTGCTATCAACATAAAAATAGGGGGCTTTGGTGAACTCAAAGACCTACAGGAGCAGTCTGTTGCACAGCGGGAGTTTACCGCGGAGTTGGAGAAATCGAAAAGCGATTTGGAAAAACTCGGCAATGAGATCGCGGCCAATACAGAACTGAATGCGAAGGACAGGCTGGATGCAATGCAGAAGTATCACGATTCCATAAGGGATATCAATAAGGATATCCGGGAAAGTGAGCAGAAGCAGACTTTAATCTACCGGAAGATAGCCCTGCAGAGAATCGAAGATCAGAAAAAAGCAGATGAGGAATTACTGAAGCTAAAAGACAAATTCATTGATGATACAATATCCAGAGCAAAGCGGCTGGCATCATATCTCCAGAAAACTACTATCCGAAATGTAGTATTTGAACTTGACCCGGAATTGCCACGAAGTGAGCAGTTTGACGAAGCGGTTAAGTTCATCCAACGGGCGCTCAATGCCCGTAATACTTTCACCTTAAAGCCACAGGTGATTGTAGAAAACCCGACACTGGTACGGGCAACAAACTATTTCGCGGCACTGAAAAAAGAGGCAGAGAAAATATTCAGCGACCTACAGGCTGAGATCGACAAACTTACAAGGAGAAATCCAATACTTATCCGGGCAGAGCAGGTACAGGCGGAACAAAGGCAGAGGGGGTCAGAACTTGCAACGGCTTTAGGCTTAAGAATAGAAGGGGTGAACGAAGCGGTTAGCCTGTTATCAAAAGCCCACAAAGAGGCCGTATTAGCAGCAAATACAATAAGCGCTGCGCTTGTACCAGCGTTCCAGGGTTTGTTTGATGCGATCAGGGCGGGGGAGAATCCCGTTAAAGCATTCTTCCAATCGCTCGGGCAGGCATTGACACAGCTTATCCAGAAACTTATTGCCGCAGTGGTGCAGGCAGCTATTTTAAGTGCATTATTTCCTGGTGGTGTGGGGGGAGTAAAAGGCTTTGGAGCCACATTTAAAAATTTATTGGGCTTTCGGGCTGAGGGTGGTCCTGTGTTCTCTGGCAGGCCTTATGTGGTTGGTGAAAAGGGGCCTGAATTATTCATCCCCCAGGGCGGCGGCAGGATCGTACCAAATAACGAAATGAACGCAGGGCTCAGAGGAATAACTCCGGCAGTGCAAAGTATTCATGTAACAGGAGAGATCAGCGGTAGGTCGCTCAGGCTTGTGAATGCAAGACAAGCTGGTTTTGAAAACAGAAACGCGTAGTATATCAAATTCTATGCAAGCCGGGCAATAAAAAAGGGCTTCAATTTACTGAAACCCTTGATTACCAAGTGATCCGGATTGGATTCAAACCAATGACCTACTGCTTAGAAGGCAGTTGCTCTATTCAGCTGAGCTACCGGACCGTTTTTTAAAGCAGGGCGCAAAGATACCATTTCAGTCTTTATTGGAAAAATGCTATCGGCATTTTTATTTCCCCAGGGGTCAAGCCTTCCGTGAAAATCTTTTCCCTAATTTCAGCCGCCAAAGAAAACGATATGGATGTAAAGATCGAGCCTTCCTGGAAAGGGATATTGAAAGATGAGTTTTCGCAGCCCTATTTTGAACAGATCGCCCTTCATCTTAAAACCGAGAGACTGCAGCAAAAAACGATCTATCCACCCGGTTCGTTAATCTTCAATGCTTTTAATACTACTCCCTTTGATAAAGTGAAAGTGGTGATCCTGGGACAGGATCCTTATCATGGGCCGGGACAGGCGCACGGGCTCTGCTTTTCAGTACAGGCCGGCGTACCAGCCCCGCCATCCCTTGTCAACATTTTTAAGGAACTCCATGCTGATGTGGGGGTAAGGATCCCGGGTCATGGTAATCTCACCCACTGGGCAGAACAGGGTGTATTTCTACTCAATGCTTCCCTTTCGGTGCGCGCCGGAGAGCCCATGAGTCATGCAAAAATCGGCTGGGCCGGTTTTACCGATGCTGTTATAAGGCAGATATCGGCCCGCAAAAAGCATATCGTATTCCTGCTCTGGGGAAAATTTGCGCAGGATAAAAGAGTGTTGATCGACGAACAAAGACACCTCATCTTAAAAGCCGCACACCCTTCACCGCTTTCCGCACACGCAGGATTTTTTGGTTGCCGTCATTTCTCCAAAACAAATGAATACCTGGTCAGCCAGGGCATCGAACCCATCGACTGGAGTCTTGGATAGGATCGCTATTAGGTTTCCGGAGTTTTATTGTAAACCAGCATGGGCACCTGTGTGCGGAAAGAATATCGCTCAGACAGGCTGGGCAGGAATAGCATTTCAAAGAAATCCCTTTCCAGGTTGGTAAACATCACCAGCAAGGAAGGTTTGTATTTTTCAACTGCCGTATCCAGGTTCTCGGTAAGCGTGGTTCCAACTTTCATTTTCTCCACATAAACATCCAGGTCGATATTTGATTTTTGCTTTAAAGCTTCACGAATTTCCGCAGCTGTCTTTTCTGGTTCGTTCGTTTTATAAAAATTGATCATATCGACATCGGCGCCAGCCGACTTCGCAAAACCCACTACGGATTGTAACTCTTTTTCGTAGTCAGACATATCCGACGCGTAGAGAACACGGGTGATGGGCTCAACTGAATAATTAATGGGAATACAAAAAAGAGGTACTTCCGCAGATTTAATTAGTTCCCCTGTATGTGTCCCCAGCAGTTTACGCAGATTGCCCGCGCCGTGAGTGCTGATGCAGATATAATTGCAATCATTGCGATTGGCGTAAGTGATGATAGAGTTTATTACGCCAAAATAATAATACACGACGCATTGATAAGGACCAGGTTTGACGCCAGCTTCCTGGTAGGTCCTGCTTACCAGTGATTCCAGTTCCTGCTGGATTTTTGCTTTTTCTTCTTCCAGCCTCGCCGCATGTGCCGGCGAATGATAAACGGTATCATCCCAAAGTTCATCTACCAGCAGAAATACAAGCTCTGCTTTCCGCTGCGCCGATAACTGGATCGCAAACCGTATACCGGCAACAGAGTTTTCAGAAAGATCCGTTGTTACGAGAATTTTATCCATATCCGGTAATTAAAATAAAACTTATCCGACCGTCATGATTTTTCTCAGCTGATCCAGCAGTTTTTGTTCGCTCTTATTCTTAGAGCGATATGAATCGGCGATGGCCTGCCCTGTCTGGAGGATATTTTTCCGGATAATGGGTGTGAATTTTGTTTTATTATCGCTATAAAAATCTTCAAACGATGAAAGCGGAGACTCTTCACCGCCTTCTGCTTCCTCAAAATCAAAAGCAGCGATGATCAGGTCGGCCTGGTCGCTGCCAAATTCATCCGTACTCGATTCAAGGGGTTCCCAGGTTTGACGAACCAGTTCATCGAGGGCTTTCCTTTCGGCGGCTGCTACTTTGCCATCGGCCGCGGCGATCTGATAGAATAATTTTCCCAACTCAGCGTACAATTCTTCGTAAAACATAATTATAAAGGATTAATTCACAAATTTACTTACCCGTATCCGGTATTACGAGTAACGGCAGGGTATTAAGATAAGCCATATTTTGCGTAAAACTGGTTTGAAATATTTTTTCAAGAAAGGTCTTTCTGCTTCTCACCATGGCCACGATATCGCAGGGAATTATCTTGTCGATGGTTTCCATCGCTTCCCGAACCGAGGAAACTTTTAAAAACTGGAAATCCAGGTTTGCGCTATCAATGTTTTTCTTCAACTCATTGGCATAAGCATCAAATTTATTACGTTCTTTTTCTTCTTCCATCTCGTGGAAGTCGTAGAGATGAACAACTGTTGCCTTTGCGTGGTACCATGCGGCAAATTCGACAATCTGCTCAAGTGCAGCTTTGTCAAAAGGTTGATAGTTGCTGGCAAATGCGATATTACCTGGTTCGTTCCAGTCATATTTTTCGGGGATCAGTAATACCGGAATGGCTGACTTCTCCATGACCCGGGCGGCAACGGAACCAATAATACTTTTACTGATACCACTTACTCCCTGTGTACCCATCACCACAAGGTCATAATGTGCTTTCGAAGTGAAATGAAGTATTTCACTGACAACAGCGCCTTCTCCCAACACGGCTGATATAGAGGTATGGGGGTAGTCTTCCGCTACCTTGTTTTTCAGGCGCTGCAATTGTTTCAACAGGTTGGTGGCGGTTTCCTGGTTATATTCCTGCCTGGTTTTTTCGGTACCGGTCATCGGGCTCTCCACGGGTGTATAGGCATGATACAAAGTGACCGCAGCTTTTGCCCTGGCCGCGATATCACACGCAAACCTGAATGCTTTTTCTGTTGTTGGAGAAAAATCTGTTGGTACTAAAATCCGTTTCATGATTAAAGTTTTATTTTCCGCAAACTGGTATTAAAACCCAGTTGAAATTCTTGCCTGCGGTTATTTGTTGTGTGCGATAAAGAGTGGTGTATCGAGTTCTTTCATCAGCACATCCGCCATGCTGATCTTAAACCATCGGCTGATCTCTGAACGGCGGTAAGCGCCCAGCACGACCAGTTCGTTTCCTTTACGGCTGCGAAGATGACCCACCACCTGTTCTTCAGGATTCCCTTTTTTAATAGTATAGGTTGCGTCAGGGAAAAGGCGTTTGGTAAATTCCCTCATCAGTTTATTATCGGGTAGTCGCAGTGTATTTTCCCTGTTCTTTATCGTGAGTACCTCGATGGGCTGGTGTACCAGGTCGCCCAACAGGTAGCTGAACATTTTACAGGCGTACAGTGCCGAAGGTCCTCCATCGTAAAGCATTACGATCTTATCTATGGCTTTAAATTTTTCAGGGACCACCAATACCGGGCATTGCACATCGGCAAGAAGGTCTTTGATAAAACGGGTAGGTGGCTTTTCTTTGGCGCGGGTAAAGGTTTCGTGTTCATTGATGATGATCATGTCGGCAAACATGCTCTCATGTTTCAGGTCCTGGATCGCAATACTGGTACTGCGCCGTATGGAGAACTTTATACCGGCTTTTCCACAGGCTTTCTGGAAACGGCTGACGGCCGCATCCCTTTTCTTTTTATCTTTTTCATCCAGCAGCTTGATAGCTGCTTCATAGTCGTCATATTTTTTTATCACAGCCGATACATTATAACTGCGATACAAAAATTCGTCGAGGAATAATCCGACAAGGTGTGCATTGGCGGCTTTGGTAAGCTGAATAGCATAATCCATAGTGCTGCCAGAAATCTTGAATCCGTCGAAGACTGCCAGGAACTTTTTCATAGGTGGCAAGTTAAAAGGAATTGCCCAACCCTATACTGATAATAGTCAATAATTTTTATGATTATATGCACCCTGCCATAAACAGAAACCGGATATTACATGTAGGGATCCCAGAAACCTGCCTGTGGTTCGATCTGTTCTACCACGTCCACATGCATGCCACTCGGGTCTATTACCGCAAAGCGGCGCTGACCCCAGGGCTCGATTTTTAACGGGTAACTAATAGGCAGTCCTGCCGATCTCATGGCATCAAACACAGCTGCTGCATCGGCAACTTGCAGGGTAAGAAATGCGCCATCGCCCTGCATGGCTTTGGGAACTGGGGGAGAACTGGGGTGTTCTTCACTCATAAAAGCGAGCGGGAATGATTTCTGACCGGGGGATTGCAATAATATAAACCAGGAGGATTCAAATATGCTGGTAAACCCAAACCATTTTGTATAAAATTCTAATGATCGGTTTATATCCGGGCTGATGAAAACAGTGTATACGTCCTGTAGCTGCCTGCCAAAGACGTCAATGTGATTTGATTCTTTCATTTTTTTATGGCAAAAATCAGGCATCATTTAAAAATAGTATTGTAGAAATCGGACATTTAAGCAGGTAATTCAACCTTTTGCCCTTGAGTTTTCAACATACCGGGTGTATTGCCGTAAAACAGTTTGAATTCACGAATAAAATGTGCCTGGTCGGTATAACCAAAATGGTAGAAGGCTGACCTGTTTAGTTCCGGTCCGCAATGATTCATCTGGTAGAGCGTTTTCTGAAAACGGATAATGCGGGCGAATACTTTTGGTGTGCAGCCGATATGTTCCAGGAATAGCCGTTGTAGCTGCCTCGGGCTGATTTGGCTGGCCGCTTTTTTCTGAATTGGCAGATGACCATCGGCAGATAAAATCTGGTATAATGCATCTGCCAGGGCGGGATGCACGGAAATTTTATTTTTCGATAACTGGTTTATCAAAAAACTATTTATTAATTGGAGACGATCCAGTGTATGCCTGCATTCGAATAAACGCAGGGCGAGTTCATACCACTTGTTGCCGATAGTATCTGTGATGTCAACCATTTTATTCCGGAGTTCGCCCAACGGGAATTTATCAAACCGATTGATGCCGGATGGAAGAAACCGGATGCCGATATAGGCGGCGGAACTGTACACCGGGATATCCAGGGCATGTTCGGTTACGCCAGCTACAATTATTCCCTGGAAAGACTGGCAATCTACAATCAGGTCGAGACAACCATCTGAAACGACCCGGTAATAATAGAGCCGATTCAAAGGCTGCGGGGTTTTGAGTTCCCAGATACAATGGACATAAGGTTGTAGTATCGACGCAGGCAAATACTCTTTATAATATAAACTGTTCCTTCCGCTTGTGTTCTCTGCAGGTTGGAGTGGCCGGTAATGCTTTCTGATAAAGCCTGTGTCGATCATAAAATATAAAGGTAGCAAAATGCAGGCAGTAGGCGGGCCGGATTTATTCGTATGAAGTTTGCTGTTAGTGGCTATTTTTGGTAATCAAAGAATAGCAAATGTCTTCAACTTTTGAATACGGGATTGGAAAGCTTACCAGTTCAACAGCCATTGCGATCGCCGCTGGGAAATGCAAAGGAGTTTTAGGTAAGGAAGCTATCCGGAAAATAAAGACCAGCCAGGAAGAAGTGCGAAAGATCGTTGCCGATAATAAAACTGTATACGGTATCAACACAGGCTTTGGAATTTTGGCCAATACCTCTATCTCGGAAGAAGACACCGCAACCCTTCAATACAAGATCCTTCAAAGTCATAGTGTAGGTGTAGGACCGGTGATACCCGTGGAAATTGCAAAGCTGATGCTGATCACCAAGCTTCATGCATTATCTCAGGGTTTTTCAGGGGTACAACTTGAAACCCTGGAAAGGATTATCTGGCATGTAGAGAATGATGCCATACCTGTGGTGCCCGAGAAAGGCAGCGTAGGCGCCAGTGGCGATCTTGCACCGCTATCGCATTTATTTCTACCCCTGATCGGCCTGGGTGAGGTTTTTTATAAAGGTGAAAGGATAAAATCACAGGAACTGCTTGCTAAGTTGGGGTTGTCTCCGATAAAACTGGGACCCAAAGAAGGTCTTGCCCTCATCAACGGTACACAATTTATACTCGCATTTGCCGTAAAAGCTGTGCAGCGTATGCATAATTGTCTTGATGCTGCTGATATCATTGGCGCGATGAGTCTTGAAGCTCTCACGGGTACGAAGGCACCGTTTGATGAGCGTCTGCATGAGCTTAGGCCCTTTGAGGGAAACAAGCTCGTGGCAAAACGGTTGCGTGTCCTTTTGCACAACTCCGCTATTATGCAAAGTCATATCGATTGCGGCCGGGTGCAGGATCCTTATTCGTTGCGCTGTATGCCGCAGGTACACGGCGCTTCACGCAATGCCTGGCTGCACCTGAAAGAGCTTACCGAAATTGAGTTGAATGCTGTGACGGATAACCCGATTATTTTTTCTGCAGATGATACCATCAGTGGTGGCAATTTTCATGGCCAGCCACTTGCCCTGCCGCTTGATTACGCCTGTTTTGCGGCTGCGGAGATCGGAAATATTTCGGATCGACGTTGTTATTTGCTGCTGGAAGGGAAATGGGGGCTACCGATGTTGCTGATGAATAATGTGGGTTTGAACAGCGGGTTTATGATTCCCCAGTACACTACGGCAGCACTGGTTACGGAGAATAAAACCCTTTGCTTTCCTGCCAGCGCCGACAGTATACCTACGTCCCTGGGGCAGGAAGATCATGTAAGCATGGGCAGTATCAGCGGACGCAAACTTGAAAAGATTCTCGACAACCTCGAGTTCATTCTTGCTATCGAATTACTAAGTGCAGCGCAGGCCATCGAGTTTCGCCGGCCATACAAAAGCAGCGAATTGCTCGAATTCGCCCACGACAACGTCAGGCGATTTGTCGGTTTTGCGGAAGAGGACAGGATCTTCGCTGACGATATCAACAAAATAAAAAGCATCATCAGCGATTTCAGTTTTGTGGAAAAACTCAACGAATTCGCTACCTCTAAAAACATCGCCCTTACAACTGGCACGCCCTGGACGTTTTAAGGTCTCAATTCCAAAGACTCGTATGCTGGATACTTGATGCTGGATACTGGATACTTGATACTGGATCACTACTGTCCGGGAAAATTGAGATGTGAAAAAAGAGTTGGCGTCTGGCTTGGGTTTGGTGATTGAAAATTGGTTTTTTTCGATAGCATGCTCCTATCCCGATTCTTCAAACAGGCGCATT
>JAFAEM010000010.1 GCA_023424015.1 Bacteroidota bacterium
GTCGTGAGTCGGGAGTCGTGAGTCGGGAATCAATAATAGATGCTGGATATTAGATACTTGATACTGGATCCTTTATTAACTCAATTTCATCTTTTCAAATTTTCACATTTTCACATTTTCACATTCCCACATTTGCTTTTCACATTCCCACATTTGCCACTCCACATTTTCACATTCTCACATTCTCACATTTTCACATTCCCACATTTGCTTTTCACATTCCCACATTTGCTTCCCTCATTTTCAAATTTTCAAATTTTCAAATTTTCAAATAAACTCTCTTATATCCTGCATAAGTCGTGTTGCAATATTGTTTGCCTTGGATTCAAAGTCGCTTTCGGAGTAGATGCGAATGATAGGCTCTGTGTTGGAGGTACGCAGGTGCACCCAGTCATTGTCAAATTCTATTTTAAGGCCGTCGTCGGTATTGACGGGCTGGTTTTTGTATTTCGTCCGGATCTTGTCAAAGATGGATCCGACATCGATTCCATCCTGGAGCTCCATTTTCTTTTTGGCGATAAAATAATCAGGGTATTGGGCACGCAGGGAGCGCATACCATTTTTGTGATTCGCGAGATGACTTAAAAACAAGCCGATGCCGATCAACGCATCGCGGCCATAATGAAAATCAGGTACGATAATGCCACCATTGCCTTCCCCGCCGATCACGGCATTGACTTCCTTCATTTTCTTCACCACATTCACTTCACCCACCGCCGATGGGAAATATTCTCCGCCGTTTTTAATCGTTATTTCTTTCAATGCCTTGGTACTGCTCATATTGCTTACAGTGTTACCCGCGCCTGCCGACGGATCCAGTTTTCTCTGGCTCAGCACATAATCTGCCACAGCCACCAGTGTATACTCTTCCCCAAACATGCTGCCGTCTTCGTTTACAAAACAAAGCCGGTCAACATCCGGGTCTACAGCAATGCCCAGGTCAGCTTTTTGCTTCACCACTTCGGCACTCAGCTGCACCAGGTTTTCGGGTAAGGGTTCAGGATTATGAGCGAACCGACCGGTAATATCCCCGTTCAGCAGGATAACATTCTTTACTCCCAGCGCTTTGAGCAGTGCGGGAACAAATGTGGCGCCAGTTGAATTCACGGCATCAACTACAATTTTCAGATTCTTATTAGCAATCGCTTTGGCATGCACCAGTGGGTAAGCCAGTACTGCATCTATATGTTTTTGGAGATAACTGTCATTCAACTCCAGTTTACCAAGTTTATCAACGGTGCTGAAATTAAAATCGTCCGAACTGGCGAGTTCCAGTACCCGGGCACCTACCTCAGCAGAAATGAACTCTCCATCGCTATTCAACAGCTTGAGCGCATTCCACTCGCGGGGGTTATGGCTGGCAGTAATAATAATACCAGCACTCGCCTTTTCCATCGGAACGGCCAGTTCAACTGTAGGTGTGGTTGATAGTCCAAGATCGACTACATCAATACCAAGACCTGTGAGCGTACTCACCACCAGGTCTCGTACCATTGTTCCACTGATACGGCCATCGCGACCAACCACTACCTTAGGGTTGGGGTCTTTCTCTGCTACGATGCTGCCATACGCGGCAGTGAATTTCACTATATCAAGTGGAGTTAGGTTTTCGCCGGCTTTGCCACCAATTGTACCTCTAATGCCTGAAATGCTCTTAATTAATGCCACAACAAACTATTTGAAATGTTTGATACGCCTGCCTTGCTCCTTACGAGATACCGGGCCGACAAGATTACTGGTTGTCCTTGGATTGGATATGTGCAGATCTTTCAGGGATAGAAAGATTTCACCGGGCGACAAAAATACGATTTAAGCGGCAGAAAATTAAAGCATCCTTACATTTGTGCAAACGTTTCAATGAAACCCCAACCCTGGTACAAAGACTGGCTCAGCTCTCCATATTATAATAAGCTTTACGCAGAACAGGAGGGCGAACAGGCCGAATCCTTTATTGATCAGCTCGTTCAATACCTGGTGCCTGCTGTCGATAGCTTCGCGCTTGATACCGCCTGCGGACAGGGGCAGGTCTGCCGAAAACTCTCGTCCCTGGGTTTTAACACTACCGGGGTTGACTATACCTCTAACCAGGTTGAGTACGCCAGGCAGTTTGAATCGCCCAAACTTTCTTTTTTTGAACACGATATGCGCTTGCCGCTAAACGGGAATTATTTTCATTACGCTTTCAACCTTTTTAACAGATTTGGTTATTTCCGGAGCCGGCGCGAACACGACAACTTTATCAGGACTACAGCTACATCACTGCGTCCAGGTGGTGTGCTGGTGATCGACTATTTCAACGCGCATTATATTAAGGATAAAATTCCGCCCGCTGAAACCAAAAAAATTGGCCAAATGCAGTATGATATCCATCAATGGAATGATGAAACCTATTTTTATAAGAATATAAAGATCAGCGACCCGGTCCTGCCAGCTTCCGTCATTTATACTGAACAATACTTCAGGTTTTCGCTGGGAGATTTTACTGAAATGCTCGCTAACCAGGGTTTGAAGGTGCAGGAAGTATTTGGCGATTATCAACTCGCGCCATACGACCTTCACAATTCACCCCGATTGATCATCATCGCAGTAAAAAGTGATGGTAAACCTGGCGACAAAGAAAAAAGACTTTACAGCGATGGCCGCCGTACCGACGCCTTAACTTAATTATCCATCTCAACCTCAATCTCAACCTCACCCTCAACCTCAACCTCATCCTCACCCTCAAAACCTAATCACCCTGGTTATTCATCAGCATATACCTGGCCGTTTCAAAAAATGCGGAAGTAAATTCTGATAGCCCTTTACGTATGGAGTCGCGCTGCGTCCGGTTGTAACGGTATGCACTATCTCTTACCGCTACCATTTTCTCTTCGGGAAAATTCAGGTTTTTGATATAATAGAAATCATCTGTAACCATCCCGATCTTACCGGCCGTATTGGTGATAAACGCATAATTATTCTTTTTCGCGGGATCCAGGAGATCGCGGCCAAGTGTGGTATTAATATAAGGTTGTTGCAGCATCCCGGCGATCGTGGGCAGCACATCGATCTGTGACACCACCTCAGTTCGCCTTTGTGGTTGTAAAATATAGGGTGCATAAAATAATAAAGGCACATGTTCGTCGGTGAGGCGCTGGTTGGTCCAGGCAGGTGGATACATCGCTTCCGCATTACCCGCCACACCATGATCGCCTACAAATACAAATATGGTATTATGAAAATAATCCTCCTGTTTCGCGGCTTCCAGAAATTTCCTGAAACAATAATCAGAATAACGGAACGTATTATATTCATCGAGGGATTCAAATCCATATTTGATCAGCTCTTCCTCTGGAATAACCGACCGCACAAAATCCGTGTCTCGCTGTGGAATCATGTAAGGTCGGTGATTGTTGGATGTTTGGATAATGGCAAAAAAAGGCTTTCTCTTTTCCCGGAAAACCTTGTTGGCTTCCAGGAAAAGATCCTTATCACTAATACCCCACACATTTACCCTGGGCGATTTAAAACTTTCTTCAGTGTGCATCTGCAGGTCATTGATATTATCCAGCAGACCGTGGAAATTGTTGAACTCAGGGCTTCCGCCTAAAAAATAATGTTTATCGTACCCCTCGAAATTATCGATGATCGTGTGTTGTTTGATCGCAAGCGGATTACGGGTTGAGAATTTAAACAATTGCGCATCCGGAATGCCCGTAATCAGTGCAAACAAACCTCTTGCCGTTGAAAAATGTGGCGTAAAGCAACGCTCGAAAAATACACCGTTACGACTTAAAGAATCAAAGAAAGGGGTTGTATTGAGCGGGTTTCCACTCATACTACTTTTGTACATGCTGAAGGATTCGCACATCACCAGTACAATATTGGGGCGGCTCTCCAGGGCGGCGCTTCCGGGCGCAACAGCCCTGCGATAGGAGAAATTTGTTTTATCAGGCAGTTGCATCCACTCTGCCATTAACGGAAATGCATCGCGTGCCTTTTGCTCGTTGAACTCCGGCTTACGAAGTTTTAATGTTGCAAAAAAATTCTGCAAGGGGTTAAGTGCAAGGTATGACTTAAAACTATCCTCAAAAACAAAACATTGCTTCCAGCTTAATGGCGTGAGCGCAACACGGCCGTACACCATCAGGCCAAGGACCACAGCTGCGAATACGAAGTATTTTCTGCGATACGGTATCTTCAGTCCGTCAGTACTGGTGATCACCCGCCAATGACTTTTGCGATACATCCAGCGAAAAAAAAGGACAGAGATCAATAAACCCAGCACCATCCAAAACAAAGGATAGGTCTGCCACATCATCATCAATGAAATACCCGGGTCTTCTACAAAATTCATCGCCCCTGCGTCCAGCCGGGTTTGATTATAGGAGAAGCTGCCGAAATCGGCGGCAAAAAAGAAAAAAACGATAAAAGTTACTATCGCGAGGTACCAGGTCCACCACTTTTTATTGCGTGCCGAATAAAACGGTGAGAGTCGTGGTGTCATGCTCAACAAAACGATCGGTAATAGTATGATGGCGATCCAGCGCAGGTCAAACTGAACGCCCATCAGGAAGGATGGCAGCAGGTCTGTTAATGAAAATCCACGTGGCCTAAAAGCAAAAAAGGTTGCCAGCCTGAAAAGGGTAAAGATCAGCAGGAAGATCAGGAAGAGATTGATCACCCATAAAATCGTCTTTGGTATTTTGTACCTTTTAAGCATCTGGCAGGAATAATACTATATCTATTTTGAATGACTGCAAAGCAAATTAATTTTAACGGTATTTTTGCCAGCATGCCGTTTTACTTTCTGACCATCCTGGAGCAATTGGAAAAACTGGATCAATGGCTATTTATTAAGATCAACAGCGGCCTGGCCAACCCTTTCCTCGACAGCCTCATGCCTTTTATGCGCTACCCGCTCAACTGGGCGCCTTTGTATTTATTCCTGGCGGCATTCGCTTTGCTGAATTACAAAGGTAAAGGAGCCTGGTGGATATTATTTTTCGTAGTCACGATCCCACTCACAGACATGACGGGAAATTATATTTTTAAAAAGGGATTTGAGCGCATACGCCCCTGCGGAGATCCTGATTTCTTTTTTCATGTGCGCCTGCTTGTAGATCATTGTTCCACCGGTTTTAGCTTTGTTTCCAACCATGCTGCCAATCACTTCGGGCTAGCCACATTTTTCTTTCTCACCACCAGGCCGCTGCTGAAGAAATGGGCATCGATCGCGTTTGTCTGGGCCGGACTCGTCGCGCTGGCTCAAGTGTATGTGGGTATTCACTATCCTTCCGATATACTTGCCGGCGCTTTACTGGGCATTCTTTTCGGCAGCCTCACCGGCACTTTATTTAATAAGCGCCACGGATTCAGTATCTTCGGTTCGAAATCAACTGTTTCTACTTAATGGAAATTCTAATACTGGCTGGGCTGATTCTGCTTAATGGTCTTTTTTCAATGGCGGAAATTGCGTTGGTATCTGCAAGAAAATCCAGGTTGGAAGCACAATCAAATAAGGGTGACAAAAAAGCGGGGGAAGCTCTGAAGCTTGCCAACAAACCCGAAACCTTTCTTTCCACAGTTCAAATGGGCATTACGGTGATAGGGATCCTGACCGGTATTTATTCCGGCGAAAAGATTACCGATAATTTTGCCGAATACTTAAGTCAATGGCCTGCCCTGGTGCCTTATAGCAGCGGAATTGCCACCGCGATCGTAGTTATCATCGTCACTTATTTTACCATCATTTTTGGTGAACTTGTTCCCAAACGTATCGGGTTGTCAAGACCCGAATATCTTGCAAAAGCTTCAGCGCGGCCTATGCGGGTGGTCAGCCTTATCACACATCCATTCATCTGGCTGCTGAGCAAATCAAGTAATTTGATCATAAAGATCTTTGGTCTAAAACCCAAAGACAACCAGGTGACCGAGGAAGAGATCAAAGCGATCATCAGCGAAGGCACCGAACAGGGCACGATCGAAGAGACAGAACAGGAGATCATCGAAAGAGTATTTCATCTCAGCGACCGTAATATCACATCACTGATGACCCACCGCAGCGATATCATTTGGTTTGGCTTGAACGACACAGAAGAAATGATCAAGGAGAAGATCACTTCAGAACCACATTCTGTTTACCCAATCTGCGAAAACACGATTGATGATATTAAAGGTGTGGTAGCCATAAAGGACCTGTATATAAGCCCTGACAATGTGGAGTTTCACAACCTGATGCGACCCGCGCTGTTTGTCCCTGAAAATAATACCGCCTTCCAGGTAATGGAGAAATTCAAGGAATCGAAACTGCATTCCTGCTTTATCGTGGATGAATACGGCAGTATCCTGGGTATGATCACCCTTAATGATATACTCGAAGCGATCATTGGTGACCTTCCACAGCCCGATATGGAGGACTATACGATCCTTGAAAGAGAAGATGGAAGTTTCCTTGTAGATGCCCAGATCCCTTTTTACGACTTCCTGAGCCGGTTTGAAAAAGCTGAATGGATGAATGAAGGTGAACAGGAATTTGACACATTTGCTGGTTTCATTCTGCATCAGTTGGAACGCATCCCCAAAACAGGCGATAAACTGGAATGGAAAGGGTTCTCAATTGAGATCGTTGACATGGATGGTCACCGTATCGATAAGGTAATGGTAAAGATCAGCAAGGCGCTTAGGGAAGAAATGGATGAATAACGGCGATACCATACCCATCTCAGTACAATCTCACCATTTTCAGGAAGGCACGCGTGGCTGTTAGTCAGTTGAATATTGAAACCCGAACTGCTATAGCCCATACCTGACAACAGGGCAACACATGTTATTAATTCCCATCGCAGGAATTTGAAATTAATTATAATTTAGATAGCCCCTACCCCGTAAATCTGAACCGGTCCGTACCATCACAACCATAAAACTTCCTGTTATGTTACCGAAAAAAACATTCAGCGCCGGGGTTATTTACCTGTTTTTGTTGACCATCACCCCATGGTTGCTTCGATGTACCAGCCATGATAATAGTACCGTGGAAGCAGCTCAGGATTCTACGGCTACCGTATATGGGGCTTATCGTTTTATCAGATTACCAATTACTCAGGGTGTAAAAATTCTAAATCCGATTCAACTGGCTCTTGGTCCGGGCGGTAAAATTTTTGCAGCCAATCAAACCGGTGAAGTGTATACGCTGGTCGATACAGACGATGACGGGCTGGAGGACAAAACAGTTTTGTATTGTAACATTAATGAATTCGGTCTGCGCTCGCCTGGTGGGTTTACTTTTAAAGGCGATACTATCTATATTGGCACGGCACAGGAGATCAGGGCATTCCTTGACCGCGATAAAGATGATGTGGCAGATAGCAGCTGGACGTTTTTCAAAGATATTCCCCATAGTGAACATCCCTATGAATGGACCAGTGGCTTGAATTTTGGACCCGATGGCTGGCTTTACTGCGCACTAAGTACCGACTCATGGAATGCCGGCGCTTCACCGGATCCGAATGGATACCGGGGTGCCATCCTGAGAATCTCACCGGATGGGAAAACGGTTGAACGAGTCGCAACAGGTATCCGGTCAGTTTTTGGAATGGCGTTTAACGAGCTCGGCGATCTTTTCTTCACCGACAATGAAGGAGGCGGAAATCCAAAAGAGGAGCTGAACTGGCTTAATAAAAATGGTTTTTATGGCCACAATCCAAAGAAATACCCAGGTGCAGACAGCTCGATAGCGCCAGCGCATGTTTTACAAACGGAATTGGCACCGGCTAAGATCGAATTCAACCGACACAACAATGATTTCGGAGGAACTGCCGGAGATCTCTTTATTGCATTTTACGGTCCGGGTGAACGTTGGGACCGCGGCGCAGTTGCAAGAATAACCATTAAAAAATCACCAGACGGAATCTATCAATATGTGGAAACCCCAATAGCAGATATTCCAAAACTTTCGGGACTCGCTTTTTCAGATAATGGAGATCTTTACCTGGCACATCATGGAAAGTCGGATTATTGGTATAATCCTACGGAAGAGAGAAGTGGAGGTTTTTATAAACTCATCTATGATGCCGGTATTAAAAATTATGCAACACGAAAAACAGATCCAGGCGCAGACAATTTATCTGTTAGTTCGGTAGAAGAAGGAAAACTGCTGTTTGCGCAACGAGCCTGTTCGGCCTGTCATACTACAAAGGAGGGCGAGGCGGAATTATTAGGTCCTGGTCTGGCTGGCATTGGCAAGCGGCTAAGCCGGGATGAATTGCTGGAAGAAATCGAATTCCCTTCCCGGATCATTAAACCCAGTATGGGCGCCATGCGTATCACTAAAACGAATGGGCAGGTACTGTTGGGTCGGGTGGTGAATGCGGGTGAAAAAGAAATTTCCCTGATGCTGATAGGCAACCAGGTGGTAACCGTCCCGCGAAATGAAATCCTCAAATCGGAAGATGAAAAAAAATCCCTGATGTATGAAAATCTGTTGAACAATCTTTCAAAAGAAAAAGTCAACAGCCTGCTGGACTACATGCTTAGTCTGCCATAAAACTAAAATTCAAAACCAGCCTGCTTTTCTGGATAATCGAGTTTTATACTTTTTCTCTTTCCTCCGATCGTGATATGCATTAAGTTTATCTGGTCAGTAAACACGTCATAAAGGATGGTATTGGTCAGCTCCAGCTTTTTGGGGGCATGCAAGTTTTCAACCTGCAGGTAACTATAGATTGCGTCATTATCCTGTTCATAACCCAGGTAAGATAATGAAAGCGGTTTCCCATCAGCTTTTAAAACAAGATGGCGGCGGATAAAATCACTCACCAGTGATTCCATCGCCTCACGATCGGGAGGATTGACAAGATCAATTTTTCTTTTATAATGTTTCGTCAACACGCTTTCGAAATCATCGGTAAACATCCGGCAACTGATCTCCAATACATTTTCACCCGCGTTGTGGTTGATCTCCGTTACACTCACATGCAGCGGATGAATCAGCATACGATCGGGCCCTTTATCCACTCGCCGGGTTTCATTATATCCATGCAACATATATAAACCTGCCGGTACCAGGCAGATAAGGAGCCATTTATTGAACCATGCGACCATTGAAAGAATTTTTTTTCCAGATACAAAACTGTGGCTTACTTTGAAGCTTTGCTAATACCTGACGATAAAAATACAGGAACGGTTGAAGATCGGCCTTTTTAAACAATAATGGGAGATTTTGGATTCTATTTCGGGCTTGGCTGGGAGCATATTATCAGTGCGGATGCTTTGGATCACCAGCTTTTTATTGCTGCTATTGCAGCCATCTACCTGCTCAGCGACTGGAAGCAGGTGTTGATACTTGTCACAGCGTTCACCATCGGACATTCGCTCACGCTGGCGCTAAGCGTTATGGATATCGTTCGTTTCCCAACCAACTGGGTTGAATTCCTGATACCGGTTACGATCGTGATCACGGCGTTTGCAAACCTGTTTCAGAAAAAATTTACACCGCGATCGATACGGATCAACTACTTCCTGGCACTTTTTTTTGGACTGATCCATGGAATGGGGTTTGCCAACACACTTCGGGTCATGCTGGCCCGCGATCAAAACCTGGGATGGAGTCTTTTTGGCTTTAACCTGGGACTTGAGGTAGGACAAATAGTAGTAGTATTTATTCTTTTATTACTTGCGCAGGTAGTGGTGAATCTCTTCAGGGTTCAAAGAAGAGACTGGGTATTGTTTCTATCATCTGGTGTGTTTGCCCTGGCGCTTAAGATCGCGTTGGAACGAATACCGGTGTCCTGACAAATTACACTTAAATCAAGTTTGGTAAAAGACAAGCTGTTTGAAAAACATAAAAATTATGAAAAGGCTAATTTCCGGTTTGGTATTATCTGTTGTGTTGTTCACAACCGTATCCGCACAGAATATCCAAAACAATCCTGGTAGCAACCATGGCAACAAGTTCGAGCAATTGGGCACTATCATGCCTACCCCGAATGAATATCGCACTGCAAGCGGCGCGCCGGGACCAAAATACTGGCAGCAACGGGCCGACTATGATATAAAATGCGAGCTGGATGAAAAAAACCTGACGCTTAAGGGAAGTGAAACCGTGACCTATTTCAACAACTCACCCAACACACTGACCTATCTGTGGCTCCAACTCGACGAAAACCAGCACAGCAATGTCAACAATGCCAATTACCAGAACAGCAACCGGATGAACACAATGGTGAGCCCACGGCAACTGGAATCGCTGGAACCTGTGAAGGAAGACAATGGTTATGGTTTTAATATTAAAAAGTTGACAGATGCCAATGGCAAAGCCCTTAAGTACTCCATCAATAAAACGATGATGCGGGTAGAACTCCCCGTGGCGTTAAAAGCCGGTCAGCGTTTCGTATTCAAACTCGACTGGGATTACAATATTGCCGACCGCATGACCCGTGGCGGACGCGGAGGTTATGAATATTTCCCGGAAGACGGTAATTACCTTTTTACGATGGCGCAATGGTATCCGCGTCTTTGTGTGTACAGTGATTTTCAAGGATGGCAAAACCATCAGTTTACCGGCCGCGGTGAATTTGCACTGACCTTTGGAAATTTTAAAGTGCAAATGACCGTGCCTGCCGACCATGTGGTAGGTTCTACAGGAGAATGTCTCAACTATGCAACCAATCTGACGCCCACCCAGCTTGGTCGTTGGAAAAAAGCACAGACAACCAAAGAGCCCATCGAAATCGTTACACTCGCAGAAGCAAAGCAGGCGGAAAAGAACAAGAGCACCAAAACAAAGACCTGGATCTATAAAGCAGACAATGTTCGGGATTTTGCCTGGACCAGCAGCCGCAAGTTTGTGTGGGATGCCATGCCGGTAACAGTTGAAGGCAAGAAGATCATGTGCATGAGTTTTTATGGCAAAGAAGCATATGGACTATACCGTCCTTTCTCCACTAAGGTTGTCGCCCATACGATCAAAAGCTATTCAGACTTTACTATTCCATACCCCTACCCGGTAGCGCAAAGTGTGGAAGCAGCCAATGGTATGGAATACCCCATGATCTGTTTCAACTATGGTCGTACAGAAAAAGATGGCAGCTATAGTGAAACCACGAAATACGGTATGATCGGCGTTATCATCCACGAAGTGGGACATAATTTCTTCCCCATGATCATCAACAGCGATGAGCGCCAGTGGAGCTGGATGGATGAAGGTCTTAATTCCTTTGTCGAATACCTTACAGAAGAGTTATGGGATAATAAATTTCCGGTTAGGGGCAAGGGTCCTGCTTATGCCATCGTTGACTATATGAAATTGTCGAAGGACCAGCTGGAGCCAATCATGAGCAACTCTGAAAATATCGTTGGCTTTGGTCCTAATGCCTATACAAAACCCGCGACAGGACTAAATATTCTGCGTGAAACAATCATGGGGCGTGAGCTGTTTGACTATGCTTTTAAAGAATACGCGAGAAGATGGGCTTTCAAACATCCTGAGCCCGCCGATTTCTTCCGTACCATGGAAGATGCCAGCGGTGAAGATCTTGACTGGTTTTGGAGAGGATGGTTCTATGGTACCGACCCCTGCGATATTTCACTCGATTCCGTAAAGTATGCCAAGCCTGATCTGACTGCCGCGGTACCCGATTCCAGGGAAAGAACATTAACCAGGAAATTGGATAAAGCTATGAGCTCGGCTCATGAAGATGATATTTCTAAAATACGCAACCGCGAGAGTGGGATTGTGTTTGAGACAGATCGTGATACCACCCTTCGTGATTTTTACTGGAAGTATGCCCGTGGTATCGAGCCTTATGATTCGAGCAGTTATGAAGTTAATGTACCCGCATCACGGTGGGAAGTCCTGAGCGAGGAAGAAAAAGCAAAATACGCCAACAGTCATATGTATGAACTTACTTTCAGTAATGTGGGTGGCCTGGTGATGCCGCTGATCATCGAATGGACATTTAAAGATGGTACCAAAGAGATCGATCGCATACCAGCGCAGGTTTGGCGGCTCAATGAAAACAAGGTGATAAAAACATTTGTAAAGAATAAAGAAGTTGCTTCTATCCAGCTTGACCCCCTGAGGGAAACAGCGGATATCAATACCGCCAACAACAGCTGGAACAAACCGGCCGAGCCTTCGCGCTTTACCATCTTTAAACAAAAAGCAGGTGCCGCACGTGGGCAAAGCCAGGGAATTAACCCGATGCAGAAAGCTGCTGAGAGAAAAGGGTTTTAATTCCGATATAGTTGCTGAGAAATTGGAAGGAATTGTAATCGCTACTTTATAGCTATCTCTGACGTAACATGTTTGGGAGATGGTGATGAAGTAGCGATAATATTTTTATATACTCCCGTGACCGGGTTTTATTCTCCTTCAAACTTTTCATTCAGCCAAACCAGGGTTAAACCCGGAAACTGCCTGTATTCTGCAACAAGATGCTGTTGTGTTTTATGAAAGTAAAAACTGACCTTCTGACTGGCCTCATCCTTTTTTTCCAACTTAATATCGTCCCTGAAATCGACACCACCCAGGCCATACAATTTAAAGGCTGCTTCCTTGACCGACCAGGCTAGCGTTAGACCTTCAATACCCGGCAAGGGAAAATTGCCGACTTCCTGCGGGCTCAGAAACCTGTTGCGGATATTGTTTATCTTCTCCACCGGTATTTCGACATCAATACCTACCCTGCTGTCGCGGCTCACAATGGCCGCGGCAAAATCACCGCAATGAGAAATGGAGAACTGGTATTGTGCATCGGGTAAAAAAGGTTTGCGGGTATCGGCAATGCGAACCAGGTCGAAAGGAAAATCCGCAAACAGGAACTGGAGTAAAAAACGGCCGGCCAGGTGTTGCAACCTTTTATGCGGGTGTGTTACATCTCGATGCTGCGGCACATTATGGCGGAAGAACTCCTCTGTTTCTTCAATCTTCCACACGCCCAGGCGGGTGTTATCGTTGATTTGATGTTGAAAAAAAACCGGCATATAAACACAAGTACGAGATACGAAGTACGATATTTGGCTGCATTCAAAAAAAGAAGAAATATTCCGGGTGGACACGACACCTGTGAACTTTCAAAAAACAGGAGCGACATGATCTTATCGGATACAAGGATTCTGGAAGAAATAGAAAAAAAGACGATCGTACTTCAACCCTACAGCCGCGATTGCCTGGGCAGCAACTCCTATGATGTACACCTGGGAAAATGGCTGGCAACCTATCGCGAACATATCCTGGATGCTAAAAAACACAACGAAATAGAGTATTTCGAAATACCGGATGAGGGCTTTGTCCTCTACCCGCATATCTTCTACCTGGGTGTTACCCTCGAGTACACCGAAACCCACGCACATGTTCCGTTCCTGGAAGGAAAATCATCTACCGGTCGCCTCGGGATCGATATTCACGCCACCGCAGGTAAAGGCGATGTTGGCTTCTGCGGTCACTGGACACTTGAAATCTCAGTCAAACAACCGGTGAAGGTCTACAAAGGCATGCCGGTAGGCCAGTTGATCTATTTCCCCGTCGATGGTGAAATTGAAGTGAAGTACAATCAGAAGAAAAACGCCAAATACAGCGGTCAGCCAGATAAGCCGATCGAGAGTATGATGTGGAAGAACAGATTTTAATTTGAAAATTTAAGGTTTCCTCACTCTCCTAAATCCTCTCATTTTCAAATTTTCAAATTCTCAAATTCTCAAATTTTCACCATTCTCACATTTCCACATTTTCACATTCTCACATTTTCACATTCTCACATTTCCCCCTCATTTTCAAATTTTCAAATTCTCAAATTTTCAAATTTCCCCTGTTCCAAATTTTTTATAGTAGGCAACAAGCCACGCCACCACTTCATTGTAAGTTAGTTTGCCGGCAGGCTGGTTGTTGGCTTTAAGAAAATGACCGTATGACCAGGTAATGATGGGTTCGATGGGGTTTTTGTATGATCGATAAAATTTTCTAAGTTCATCGAAATCTTCCTTCACCCGCGGATGCAATTGTGTAAAATACTCCCTGGCAAGCGCCGAGTCACGTTTAAACATTTCATTGGAAGCATAATTGTAGAGGTCAAAATACAGGGAATAACGGAAAGCCGGTGACTCAAAATCCCTGCACGCGAGGAATGCAACAAAGTTGGCCTCGTTTTCTTTGCCATAGCCAAGCTGGTGTGCAATTTCATGAGCGGTGACAAAAGGTTCCAGGAACCTGGGTATAGTTGTGTTGACCTGTGCCTCGCCGGAGAATGGATTATAGTAGCCCTGGAATCCAAGATAATTACCGGCATAACTGAATATTGAAGGCTTCAGTGAAGCTGGCTTATACTGGAGATAGGGATACTTTTTTGAGGCATGATCGTAGGCCAATTTGCCCTCCTGGAATAAATCACGTTTTTTCTTTATGGAATCACGTTGTTCGACGGTAACTCCGGAAGCCAGTTCATTCAATTTAGTATGAAGTGTTCGGGTCAGCGTGTCGAGATCCTGCAGGGTATAGGGCTTTACTTCCAGCTGCAACTGGTAGGCAATACCTTTTCGATTGTAATTCAACCCCCAGAGAAGGTTAAAAAAAACATATACGAACAGGAAAAAGAAAATCGCCTGCTGCATGGCATCCACGAAATAGGCGCGGGTCAGTTGTTTTCGGAAAAGCAGTTTGAAGAAACGCCATGACCGGAACATGATCACCAGGACGAGGAAAGCATAGAAAAGATCGCCGATGCTAAAAGGTATCCAGCCAAAAAGATAGCGTTGCACGGTCGTGATAATCGGGTAAACGCCATAAGTATAATTTGATTCCACCCATTCTGGATACCAGGATGCCCATTTGATCAGGATCGTTAGCACGATCAGCAACACCCAACTCCAGCTTTTCATCAGCCGGTCAAATAACCGGGAAAGAAACCTTTGCACCAATCAATTTTTAAAAGTGTTCAAAATCAAGCCCTTAAATTTGCCTTGGGAGCGAAAATAATTAAAAAACAGGCACAAAATCTCAGCTTTTACCCTTACCTTTGCCTCCCGAATTTTTCGGACTAAAAAGTTGACCAATGGGTTACCGTCGGGAATTTGAAATAGCGTTTGTGGGGTTGAAACCGGGAATCCACGAGTTCAACTACGAGATCACCGACAAGTTCTTTGAGCGGTTCCATCAGCAGGATTTCAGCAATTGTCGCGCAGCTGTAAAGCTAACGCTTGACAAACAGACCGGATTTATGTTGTTGAAATTTGAGATCGGAGGCAGTTTATTGGCTAATTGCGACCGTTGCAACAATGAGCTGACCGTGGAACTGTGGGATGAATTCAATATCGTGGTCAAGATGGTGGAAGAACCCGAATTGATGAATGATCAGGAAGACGATCCCGATGTATACTACATCAGCCGCGGTGAAAGCCATATTGATGTAGCCGACTGGATATATGAGTTCATCAACCTGAGCATCCCGATGCAGAAAGTTTGCGGCCTTGATGACCAAAACGGCCCGGCCTGTAACCAGCAGGCGCTGGATGCTTTGAAAAAGATGGAACCCGAAGAGAGTGAACCAAAAGAAAACCCAATCTGGAAAGGGTTGGAAAAATTTAAAGACCTGGATAAGTAAAAATATTTTTTGATTTTAATTGTTGAGATATGCCAAATCCCAAACGCAGACACAGCCAGCAAAGAAGCGCAAAGCGCAGAACACACTATAAAGCTACTGCAGCTACTTTGACAACAGACAGCGCTACCGGCGAAACTCATGTTCGCCATCGTGCTCATGTAAGTGAAGGCAAACTTTACTATAAAGGTAAAGTGGTAGCTGAAAAGTCACCTGTGAAGTAAGCACAACCTGTTTTTTTAAAGATATACCTGCCAAAGGCAGGCCCCGATTCCAAATTCTGTCCGGTAACGGCCGGTAGAATTTGGAATTTGTATTTTAGAATTAGTTATTTTACGCCCTTATGAATATCGGACTTGATATGATGGGTGGCGACTTTGCACCCCTTGAAGCTGTAAAGGGAGTGAAACGTTATCTCGAAGAACAACAGCATTCATCAACCGTTTTTTTGATCGGCGATCAGCAACAGATTGATCCTTTACTTGCCGAATACCAGGTTCCCGCCGACCGCGTGCAGGTAGTACATGCCGACGAGGTGATCGACATGCACGAACATCCAACCAAAGCGATGAAAGAGAAGCAACGCTCTTCGATCGCTGTCGGTTTTCATTGCCTGGCTACCGGGAAAATTGACGCATTCATCAGCGCAGGCAATACCGGCGCCATGCTGGTAGGCGCGCTTTTCAGCATCAAGGCACTGGAAGGTGTATTGAGGCCTACTATTTCCACGATCATACCCAAACACGATGGCAATACCGGGTTATTACTCGACGTAGGGCTAAATGCCGATTGCAAACCGGAACAACTAAACCAGTTTGCCGTAATGGGTTCGGTATATGCACAGCTCATGCTGGGTATTGAGCGCCCCAGGGTGGGACTCATCAACGTGGGTGAAGAAGAAGGTAAGGGTAATTTGCTGGCGCAGGCCACCTATCCCCTGCTGAAAGAAAACCAGCATATCCATTTTATAGGTAATATAGAGGGTCGCGATATACTGCTCGACAAGGCCGACGTAATGGTTTGCGAAGGATTTACCGGCAATATCATCCTCAAGCTTGCGGAATCACTATATGATGTGAGCAGGGATCAAAGCGGCAATGGATACTTCGACAGGTTCAATTTTGAGAACTACGGTGGTACACCGGTGCTGGGGGTGTCGAAACCGGTAATCATTGGACATGGTATATCGGGAAGCACTGCATTTATGAATATGATAGGCGTCGCTGCTAAAATGATTGAAACGGATGTGCTGGGAAGGATGAAAGAAGAATTGCATTAAGGAGATATCTTTATTTTTCTTCAATGCCCTAAGTTTAAAAACTTGGACACGGAGCACACTGAGAAAACACAAAGGCACGGAGACATAGAGCACGATTAATTTTTATAGAGGGGGGTCTTCGAAGTCAGGCTCAACCTTTAATATTTGTTCCCCCGTACGCTTCGTGAACAAATCAGGAAACCTATTATGAAAAATGACCTGTTAACCGCGCTCCGGAAAGAACTGGAAAACAGCTTTGGGCGAAAGATCGTTTCCTCCCGCGACTGCCTGCAGATGGTTGACGATATTTATCAGAAAACAGGATACAGCATCAATGCCAATACCCTGCGCCGGTTTTTTGGGCTGGTACAGACAAACTACAGCGCCTCCCCTTCTACCTTAAATATATTGTCCAGGTACTGCGGGTTTAACTCCATCGATGATCTTCATAACCTCTCAACCACCAGGCCTGCCGGCGACCAGGTGCCAAAAGAAGAGGTGCATCGTTACCTGGTTTCCCTGATCCGGAACCTGCCGGTCACCGAGACCAGTCCAATGGTGTATAATGCCATCATTCAGCAAACCGTACATTTTCTTGATCGCAATATTTCATTGGTTGAAAGGTTTCAACGGGAAATCGCTGCCACCCCAGCCGGGCAGTATTTCTATTTCGAAAGGTCTGTGAATATGGACCGGCTCAATGGCTATTATGGTGAAGGTCTACGATACTATCTGCGTGCAAAGAACAATAATGAAGCAAAGGTCTTTGTATATGCGATACAGGTTTTCCGCCACTGGTTATCGAATGATGATGAGCAGACTGAAAAGTTCATGTCCCTGTTGTCGGGGATTCCCATGACAGTTAACTATCCCCCGCATATCCTGGCCCGTTCAATCGCGGCGAGATTGTATTATGCCAATTTCAGGAATGAGATACCAGATCGGATCCTGCAGGACGCGGCCAAGTACTATATTTCCCTAAAAGCAAAAACTGATCACCCGGATCCGGAGTTTGACCTGATAATTGGGGAAGCCCTGATCCTGACCAACCATTTAAGCGAAGGACTTGAATATATCAGGCGGGGCCGTTCCAACCAGTCGCCTTCAAGGAACTCGGGCTATGAGCCGTTATTTGTTTTCTGGGAAAAATTTGCCAGCGGCAGGAAAAATAGTTCCACAAAAATTATCATCAACCCGTCGCGTGTCAACCGGGGACTGATCGTCTACTCACCTTTATATAAGAAATACCTGGGTCTGCTGACGATGGCCACAGATCACCGCGCTAAGAAAACCAACCTGGCCGAACTGGCGCGTGAAACCGGATTTATTCGCTTATCTTACTGATATTGTTGGGGAAATATTTGTGAACAAATCACTCTGAACAAAAAAGAACAAAATAATCACTGAGTAATATTTTACTTTAGTATCCTCAATTGGAATTCATCCTCCTATAGAAGTCCAAATCTCGAATCTTTCTTTCCAATTCTTCTGAAACTATTTAGTGGTATTCTTCTGATTATTAGCGCGAAACAGCATCATTGCTAGTCATGTACTTATATGATTTTGATGAAGCAGCCAGCGTTATTTATTATAATTAAGATATGCTAATGAGAATTGTTTTTAATACCGTACCTACCCGATTACTTTGGTTACCCCTGGTGTTGGTGATGTTCTCCTGCACAAACACCAAAAAGACAACCTATTTCTATGGCGTCCCGGATGGACCAGTGGCCTCCAATTCGTCCCTCCCGGAATCGATCATTCAGAAGAATGACATCTTAAGCATCGTGGTAAGTGATATCAACCCGGAAGCCGCAGAAATTTTTAACCCGATCAGCCCCACCATCAAAGATCCTTCCGCCACCGTCAGCAAAGACGCGCCGGTAGGTTACCTGGTTGGAACTGATGGGGACATCCAGTTTCCGGTTTTAGGAAATATCAAAGCGCAGGGCCTTACCAAGACACAGCTTAAGGAATATATTATTAAGACCATATTAGATAAAAAACTACTGCTTGCTCCCATTGTGAGCATTCGCTTCCTCAATTTCAGGGTTACCGTACTTGGTGAAGTAGGTCACCCGTCTGTGATCCCTATTCCCAACGAAAAGATATCCCTGCTTGAAGCACTTGGATTGGCAGGGGATTTGACGATCTATGGTAACCGGCACAATGTAATGGTGATCAGGGAAGAAATTACCCCCGATAAAAAAGAAAGAAGGACAATAACCCGTTTGAATCTTAACTCTGCCGAACTATTTACATCACCATATTATTATCTGCAATCCAACGATATAGTTTATGTTGAACCAAACAAGGCAAAAGTTGCGAGCACCAGCAGAGCGAGCCAATGGCTACCAGTAGTCTTTAGTGGCCTGTCTCTTGCTGCAATCGTAGCTGATCGTTTATTAAATTAACAAGCAAGTCATGGCAACACCAGTTCAAAAATCAAAGTCTAAAACCGGGAAATCGGCCCTTGGCGATGTCCTGTTCAAATACCTGCCTTATTGGCCGATATTTATCGCATTCCTCATCGTGAGCCTGTTTGCTGCCTGGTTTTACCTGCGCATCACACCTCCCCAGTACGAGATATCCGCTTCAATCCTGATCAAGGATGAAAACAAGGGATCTACTGAAGGTGAAACCATTAACTCGCTCGACCAGGTATCACGCAAAAAGATTGTGGAAAACGAAATCGAGATTTTCCGCTCCCGCACCCTGATGCAGGAAGTGGTGGATAATCTTCACCTGTATGCCCCGCTTTTTGAGGAGGATAAACTTGTATCAAGGTCAGCCTATACCAGTTCACCGATAATCGTAGAGGCAATTTTACCTGATAATATTAAACCCGTAGAGAAGGTTTTATTCGACTATAATGCTGCTGATAGCCAGGTGGTGATCGGGGCAAAAAAATACCCCATCAACCAAATCGTGGAAACGGATTTTGGAAAGCTGAAATTCACACTCAACGAAAAGCAGCTTGATCAACCTGCCAGTCAATTGTTTTTCGCCCTGGAGAACCCAAGAAAAGTGACTACCGCACTTTTAAAAGGCCTCACCGCAACTGCATCTACCAAGCTTACTTCCATACTTACCCTGCAAATCCGCAACACCGATCCGAGGCAGGGGGAGGATATCCTGAATGAACTGATCCAGGTTTACAACCAGGCATCATTGGATGAAAAGAATAAGCTGGCTACCAATACCGCCACCTTTGTACAGAAACGTCTCAAGGAAGTGGAAGCGGAACTCACCGACATTGAGAAAAGAGCGCAGGGATATAAATCCACACAAGGCGCGGTCGACATCAGTACACAGGGGCAGTTGTTCCTGAAAAGCGTCAACGAAACTGACCAGAAACTCGCTGATGTTGATCTGCAACTGTCGGCCCTTAACGAAGTGGAAAAATATGTTAGAAATAAAGAGAACCAGGACGGGATTGTACCTTCTACCCTGGGTTTGAAAGATAAAATCCTTCCTGACCTGCTAAATAAACTTCAGGCACACGAACTTGAATACGAGAAATTAAAAAGAACAACAGCTGAGAACAACCCGATCCTGGTATCGATCAGGGACCAGATCAACAAACTAAAACCGGGTTTGCTGGAAAACATCCAGAACCAGAGAGCAAGCCTCGAAGCCAGCAAGCTGAATCTTTATTCAACCAACAATTCTTATTCAACCGTACTGCAGTCTATTCCTCAAAAGGAAAGAGAACTGATCGATATCAGCCGCCAACAGGCTATCAAAGCCAATCTTTACGCTTTCCTCCTGCAAAAACTTGAGGAAAGTGAGCTCTCTCACCGCTCCACGATCATTGATACCAGGATCGTTGATAAAGCTCAGGCATCCCTGGAGCCCGTAGCACCACGTTCTAAACTGATCTATGTAGTGGCGTTCATCATGGCGCTAGCCGTACCGGCAGGGTTTGTGTCATTGAAAGAATTTTTAAACCGGAAAATTTTATTCCGCCATGAGATAGAAGGTCTGACCAATACACCTATCATTGGTGAGATCAGCCTTGATAAATCAAAAGAGCAACTGGTGATCCAGCAGGGTAAACGCACTTTTATCGCGGAACAGTTCCGCCGGATGCGTACTTCACTGGGATATGTAGGCGGCAATGCCGGTAAAAAGAAAATACTTGTCACCTCATCTTTATCTGGTGAAGGAAAAAGTTTTGTGGCAGCCAACCTGGCACTTAGTTTGGCACTAACCGACAAAAAAGTCGTATTACTTGAGCTTGACCTTGCTAATCCTTCACTAAGCAGCAAACTTGATGTTAGCTATGAAGAAGGTGTAAGCACTTACCTCCAGGGGGAATGCGAACCCGAACAGATCATCAAAAGAACAACGCTAAGCGACAACATGTTCTTTGTGCCTGCCGGGCCGCTGCCTGAAAACCCTTCCGAACTGCTGATGAGTGATCGGCTGAAGGAATTACTGGCTTACCTCGATCTGGCATTCGACATCATCATCATCGACTCAGCGCCAGCAAGCCTGCTGTCTGATGCGTATGTATTGTCGCCCCTGTGTGATGTAACGCTTTACGTGGTCAAACATAAGTTTACACCGAAGAGTTACCTGGAGAGACTGGATGAGGAAAACGAGGTTAACCCATTGCATAACCTGAGAATTGTCTTTAACGGTATCCAATCCCGTGGGTTCACGAAAAATGGATATGGGTACGGTTACGGATATGGCTACATACATAATAACAACACGAAGAAGAAAAAGCAGTACAGTTAGTAATTGCTGATTCCTCCGAATTGTTGTATACCCTGAAAACTATAAAACTACTTCGCATTACTAATCCGTACGTGTAAGTGAGGCTGGCAGAGCCATTTTCTTGAAAAACCACAAAAGAAAATGACTATTTGAACATTAAATCTACCTAATGAACACAGAGATTAAAAAACAGTGGTTTGTACTCTATACCCGTTCCGGTTATGAAAAACGGGTGGCTGAACATCTGGAAAAAAAGCAAATTGAGACGTATTTACCTTTAACGAAAGTCCCACGACCCTGGGCCGACAAGAAAAAACCGGTTTACCAGCCACTTTTTCGCAACTTCGTTTTTGTATTTACTTCTGCAGACCAAAATATGCGCATCCGCAACACGGATGGCGTGATCAGTTTTGTGCACTGGCTCAACAAACCTGCGGTTATCAGGCAGGATGAGATCGACACGATCAGGAAATTTCTCCAGGAATACGATGTGGTGAGACTTGAAAAAACGGCGATCAACCTGGAAGACAGGGTTAGGATCGTTAACGGTCCGCTGATGATGTGGGAAGGCAATGTGGTGGAGATCCGTACTACAACTGTGAAGATCATTCTTCCCTCGCTGGGTTATGCCCTTGTAGCCGAGATCAGTAAAGAAACACCGGAGCCAGTCATGTCGCTGCAGGAACTAAAAATGAAAGCCGGGTAATTAACATTTCGAGCGTTTTATAGTATTACTTTCCCGGATATTTTATATACTTGCATATGAAACCGGTTTAGCATAACTGTGCTATTCCCGATCACCTGGGCACCCTACAACAACTTCGCCCTTACCGTACCTGATCTCCTACAGTAAATACCATTGCTTCCGAAAGGGAGAATCACGGAAAAAAAATTCCTGAAAAGCCGTCATTTTCAAAAAGAGAATTACAACTTTATTATTCAAATGCAGAGATTGCTCAGTATAAAAAAAATATTCACTGCCGACATTTTCAAGATCTCTTTTCTGAATGCCATTGCTGTATTCATAAAAATGATCACCGGGTTTGTCAGCATTAAAGCCGTGGCTTACCTGCTGGGACCCCTCGGCCCGATGGGTATAGCGATGCTGGGTCAGCTCAACAATTTTACAAATATCATTTTAGCAGTTTCCAATGGAGGTATCAACAACGGTATCACAAGATATGTAGCGGAATACCGGGATTCGCCCAAAAAATACCAACTCTTCCTGGGCACGGGCTTCTGGATCACCGCGGCACTCTCGGTGCTATGCGGACTGGTACTGATCATCGGCGCAGGCTTCTTTGCCGAAAACATCCTGAAAGACAGGGAATATAAAAGTGTGTTCTATGTGTTTGGCAGCACCGTTATTCTCTATGCTTTCAATACGCTGCTGATCTCCGTGATCAATGGCTTTAAGGAGTTCCGGAAATACGTAGTCGCCAATATACTGGGTAGCATTATCGGGTTGATCTTCACTATCATTCTC
The DNA here is from genome assembly GCA_023424015.1 of Bacteroidota bacterium. Classification (GTDB taxonomy): domain Bacteria; phylum Bacteroidota; class Bacteroidia; order Chitinophagales; family Chitinophagaceae; genus Terrimonas_B. The sequence continues at coordinate 23,042 of JAFAEM010000010.1, forward strand.
GCCCTGAAATTTGGCATCTACGGCGCGCTGATCGCGGCGGTCACTTTCCAGTCTGTAGTTTTCATACTGACACTGCTGATGGTGATGAACGCCAAATGGTTCAATTTCCGGGAGATCACCCGCAAGTTCAGTAAAACAGCAGCACGCAAACTTGGTCATTATTCACTGATGGCGCTTGTGACGGCTATTGTGATGCCGGTAAGCCAGCTGATCATCCGCGGATATATCTCCGATCATCCTTCACTGGGTATCAGCGAAGCAGGTCTGTGGGAAGGTATCAACAGGGTTTCAAATATGTACATGCTCGTATTTGCAACATCACTGGGTGTGTACTATATGCCACGTTTAGCCGAACTGCATACCCGGCAGGAACTGCGCGGTGAAATTTTTACCGTGTACAAACTGGTGATGCCACTGCTGATCATTTTCTCCGTTGGCCTGTATGCAGGCAGGGACATTGTGATCACGGTCCTTTTTACGAGTGAGTTTGCTGGTATGGAAAAACTGTTTCCTTACCAGGTGCTTGGCGATTTTCTCAAACTCACCGGCTGGGTATTGGCTTATATCCTGGTAGCCAAATCCATGACACGTACTTATATCATCATGGAATTGGTGAGCAGTATTTCACAGGTGGTGCTGAATATCGTATTTATCGAGATGTATGGCACGGTAGGCGCCACCATGGGTTATGCGGCGGGTCATGGAATTTATATGATTGCCATGTTCATCATCTTCCGCAAGATCGTATTTATGAGAAAGTAATACCGGTTCCAAACTGACAATGAATAATACCGTACAACATATTAGATTTAACTTCGTACCGCGCCAGTGCGTGACAGGCAATTTTGCCGGTAATGAACCATACACAATCTTATCCCGGTGTCTACCCTTTTGATCATAATTTGTGGGGCACTGTTCCTGTATTTGCTGGTGGTAAAGCCGGAGCTGATCGCTATCCTGTTTTTTACCATCACTATCGCGGACATAAACTTTGAAATGGGTGGCTTGCCGCTGAACATTCGCGCCGCCATCGGCCTCGCGCTATTCGGCCGCACAATACTGGCCGGCAGGGGTGAGAAACATCCGGCCTTCCTTTCCGACTCAGGCATGTTGATGATCGTGGCCTTTGTTTCCTACACCGTTCTCATTACTGCGATGTATGATCTGACCACGCAACAATTTGTAAAACAGACCGGCCTTACAATGATTGCTGTGTATACTGCCTGGTATTATTATTTCAAACGAGGCAACCTTTCCATCCTGACCACCAGCCTGATCATTTCAGGCGTGATCTGTTTTGCCGACCTTTTGTACACCTATGCTGTAGTCGGTGATTTCCCGGTGCAAAGGGTATTCCTGGTATTGATGAAAGCACCGGTGGAACTGGATGAAATGGGGAATGTGCTGGAGATATACAACCACAATTTTTTTGGCCAGGTATGTGGTATGTGTTTTATCTACCTGTTCAATGAATTTATCAACAACCGGATAAAAAATAAATTCCTCCTGGCGCTGCTACCTGTGATGGGCCTAGGCATCCTGATGTCAACATCTCGAAGCACCTTATTGGCTACCATCGTGATCTCATTTATCCTGTTAGCTCGGGAACTCAGACATCACAGTAAGGCCAAACGGGTATACAATATCCTGGGTCTGCTGGTGGTGGCCGTGTTTATGGCCTTATTTGTTTTTACATTCATGCAGGATACGCTTCACCTGAGTAGTGAATTTGTTGATAATATTACCAACCGCCTGATCGATGAACCGATACAGGTATTGAATAAAGCCCTGGGACGAAATTATAATGTGCAACAGCTAGGCGCTATGGACTGGCGTGAAGAAGCGGCGGCGGTGGCCTGGCAGCGGTTTCTCGATCTTGAATTCGTGGAACAGATGTTTGGGATCGGAACAGGTGGCTTCCTGGCGCGACATCTAGGGCACCTCGATCTCAACCCGCATAATGGACCGCTGCTATTAGTGATACAAAGCGGTATTGTTGGACTGCTGTTCTATTTCCTTTTCCTGGCGCATATTTTAAAACAATCGTTCAAGGGTCCCGGGATTTCATCCTGCGCCCTGGTCACTATATTCGTATTAATATTCTGTATTGGACAAAATGAAGAGCTGACCTCCTACTCCACCCTGATCTTCGTGGCAACACTTATCGCCGAAACACGAATGCGGGAGATGGAAGAGACCGGGGAAATATCCACCGACTCGCAGGTCGCATCCATCCTATGACTACCACATTAATGTGGCAGACTTTATGAAAGCAAAAAAGATTTTATACATCACCCCGGGTTTGAACATCGGTGGCGCTGAGAAATTTATCATCACGCTGGCCAATGCCCTGTCGGCCGATACCAGCTCGCAGACGATAGTAAGCCTGACGCCACAAAACGCGCTGGAGCATGACCTGAAGAAGGACATTCAGTTTGTGGCCCTGGAACGTCGCTCACGGCTTGACCTTCTGCCTTTGATGAAATTGCGCAAGCTGATCAAAAATGAAAAACCGGATGTGATCTTCTGCATTAATTTTTTCACTTATTTCTTTGTTCGTTGCGCCATATTTTTAACCGGCAACAAAAGCAGGCGCATCATTTCCTACCATAGCACGATCCATGTAAACAGGAAGGAATACCTGATGCACAAGTTTTATAAAAGACTGCTGACTAAAAAAGATCTTATTGTCACTGTATCACGTAACCAGGAAAAATACACGGCCGATGAACTCGGTCTTCCCTTATCGAAGTTCCGGACCATTTACAATGGTATCGATACCGATTACTGGAGACCGCCCGTGGAAGGGTTTAACAGTCGCTTGTCAACTAGGAAAAACTACAATATACCTGCTGATGCACAGGTGATCGTAAAGGCGGCCTCGTTCAGAGTTGAAAAAAATCATATCGGTGCGGTAAAAGCCTTGCAGTTATTGCACAATCAGTATAAATGCCGCGCCTATCTTTTGTTACTGGGCGATGGGCTGATGATGCGCGAAGTGCAAAAGCTGGCGAAGGAATCCGGGCTGGAACAATATGTGATCTTTACCGGCATGATCTCGAATGTGCAACCCTATCTATGGGCCAGCGATGTCTTTACACTCTGCTCCACTTCTGTTGAAACCTTTTCTATCGCGGCACTGGAAGCTATGGCATCGGGGCTTCCATGTGTACTAACTGATATTGGTGGCGCCAGTGAAATGATCGTGGAGGGCAAGACTGGCTATTTATGCACCCCGGATGAAAAAGATATCGCGGAAAAATGGCACCGGGTGTTAACCGGGAATTTTTCCAGTGATGAGATCTTTGAGCACGTTGCTACCCGGTTCAGCGCCAATAAAATGATTGAAGAATATAAGGAAATACTATGAAATTACTCTATTACTTTATATGTTTAACCCCTGAAAAATAACAACCAAATAACCACCCTACCTAAACAACTTTAATATTATGTCAAATTCAAGCAAGAAACGGATTTATATGGCAGGCGCAGGCGGCATGCTGGGCGAAGCCTTTTACCAGGTGTTTAAAGACGATTTTGAAATAAAATGTACCGATAAAGATGTAAACGCCGACTGGCTAAGCTTTCTCGATTTTCGCGACCTGGAGAAATACCGTGCTGATGTTGAATCTTTCAAGCCCGATTACCTGTTTCATCTCGGCGCTTATACTGACCTTGAATTTTGCGAACTCAATGTAGATGATACCTATGCCACCAACACCATGTCGGTGGAGAACGCGGTATATATTGCCAACAGCCTGAATATTCCGATGCTGTATATCAGCACTGCGGGCATCTTCGACGGCCAGAAAGAATTGTATGATGACTGGGACCAACCCAACCCGCTGGGACATTACGCCCGTTCAAAATACATGGGTGAAAAATATGTGCAGGCACATGCGCATCGTTATATCATCTGCCGTGCGGGCTGGATGATGGGTGGTGGCCCGACCAAGGACAAAAAGTTTATCAATAAGCTGATCAAACAACTGGTATCGGGCAAACGGGAATTATTTATCGTAAACGATAAAGATGGTACGCCCACCTTTACCATAGATTTTGCACGCAATGTAAAATTGTTGTTTGAAAAAGAATACTGGGGACTTTATAACCTCGTATGCAAAGGTCAAACAGGAAGAATGGAAGTGGCGGAAGAACTGGTAAATGTATTGGGTTTAAAAGATAAAGTAAAAATAACCGAAGTAAGCTCCGAACATTTTAAAGATACTTATTTTGCACAACGCCCGCCCTGCGAAAGGCTGGTTAACAAAAAACTGGAGCTGCGCGGCATCAATATCATGAGAGACTGGCGCGTTGCCCTGCAGGATTATATCGACCTGTATTTTAAAGACTATTTAAAAGATAAATTTTAGGCTGGTCTATGGGTATGCGCATTGCCTCATTTGGTTTCAGGTCACTGCCTCCATCCAAAGGATCAGCGGGGGCGGATAAGTTTGCCCTGGAATTCCTGCCACGATTGGCCGAAAGAGGGCATAAGGTAACAGGTTACAACCGGCTTTATCCGGGGCAGGAAAAAGGCGCCGATAATTATAAAGGCGTAGACATCGTTTACTTTAAAACCATTTCCAAATCGGGGATCGACTCCATTATTCACTCCGCAAAAGTGACCTGGCATATCATCACGCGCAACAGTGCGGATATAGTACATGTGCAGGGCAACAACGCTTTGTTCGCTTTTATCCTGAAACTATTCAGGAAAAAAGTGATTCTTAGCATCGACGGCACCGAATTTGAACGCGACAAGTGGTCCTGGTTTATGAAGAAGCTGGTACTGGCCAATGCTTATCTCGCTGTGTGGTCCTGCAAGTATATCGCGATCGATAATATTTTCACCAAAGAACTCTTTGAAAAAAAATTCAAAAAGAAATTTGATTTCATTTCTTTCGGCAGCGAGATCAAGGATGTGAAGCAAACGGATATCCTGGACCGGCTGGGTTTGCAAAAGGACGATTACTTTCTGTTCGTTGGCCGTTTTATCCCGGATAAAGGTTTGCAATACCTGATCCCGGCGTTTGAGAAACTGGCTACCACTAAAAAACTGGTCCTTGTAGGCGGATCACCTAATCCTAGTGAATTTGAACTGGAGATCAGGAAAACAACCGATCCCCGGATCATGTTTGCAGGCTTTATCTATGGCGATGATACGGTGACCCTGATGCAGAATGCTTACACCTATGTGCAGCCTTCCGATATTGAAGGCCTGTCCCCCGTCATACTTTCCGTGATGGGGCTGGGAACGCCATTGATATGCAGTAATATCAAGGAAAATCTCTACCTCGTAAAAGACGATGCGGTAACTTTTGAAAAATCCAATATCGATTCGCTTAGAACGGTGCTGGAGCAATCCCTGTCAAACCGGGAGGCTTCACTGGCACTCGCGGCAAAGGCGAAAGAAAGGGTGTTAAAAGAATACAGCTGGGAAACCATTACAGATCAGTATATCGAACTATTTCAAAAAAGCATAACAAAATAATGACGAAGTTAAAAGTTGCGTTGATCGGCGCGGGAAAGATGGGTATCTCCCATCTTTCGATTTTAGGAGCTCATAAAGAAGTAGACCTGGTGGGCGTTTGTGACACTTCAAAGATGGTGAATGACTTTCTGACGAAGTATGGCAAATTCAACTGCTTTACCGATTACAAAAAAATGCTGGCGGATACAAAACCCGACGCGGTGTTTGTAGCGGTGCCAACCAAGTTTCACTATGATATCATTAAGGACCTGCTTGAAAAAGGTGTACATGTCTTTGCCGAAAAACCTTTTTGCCTCACGGTAGCGCAGGGTGAAGAACTGGTGAAACTGGCTGCAGCAAAAAAACTTGTTAACCAGATCGGTTACCATAATAAGTTTGTGGGCACATTCCGCGAAGTGAAAAAGATCGTAACCAGTGGCGCCCTGGGTAATATCTACCACTTTATTGGTGAGGCCTATGGACCGGTGGTGACCAATAAAAAACAGGATACCTGGCGTTCCGATCCATCGGAGGGTGGCGGTTGCCTGCTGGATTATGCTTCGCATGTGATCGACCTTATCAATGATATTTTATCACCGGTAGCGGCTGCTAAGGGCAGTCTTTTAAAATCAGTGTACTCCGCCAATGTGGAAGACGCGGTTTATTCGCTGCTTGAATTGTCATCAGGTGTAAGTGGTGTGCTCTCTGTGAACTGGAGTGATGATACTTACCGGAAAATGTCGACCTCCGTTACGATCATCGGCACAAAAGGTAAGATCATTTCAGATGCCAATGAGTTGAAGGTATTTTATAAGGACTCAAATTTCCCCGCCGGCTATTCAAAGGGATGGAATGTGAAATATATCACCGAGCTCACCGAAGATGTGGACTTTTACCTGCGGGGTGAAGAATATTCAGCACAGGTGGATTATTTTGTAAAAGCCGCACTGGGCAAGGTGCCCAATACGATCAACACATTTGAAAGCGCCTGGTACACCGACCGCGCCATTTCACTCATTAAAAACAGTTCAAAATAATACCCGATGGAAAGAATACTTTTTGGAGACAACCAATTCTTCGCGGTCAATCATATTTCGGATGAGAAGTCAAGGGCACAGTCGATCCGGTTCAAGGACGACCAGGCCATCATCAAAACACTCGATGATGCCCGTGACGCCGGCATCAATACTTTCATGTGTACCACCCATGACCGCATCGCCAATATTTGCAACATTATCCGGTCGGAACCTGAAAAATATAAAGACTTCTCGATCTTTCCCTGTATGCCCTATGCGCATAAATATGCCAATGCTGTTACCGAACTTGGCGTTGTGGGAGCACTCAAACAATATGTGCCTGGTAATTTCTTCGGGTCTTTGTTTAAAGGAGGAATGGCGTATTTATCGAAGGACTACCTCTCCATCATGGAGCTGCTGGTAGATTCGGAAATGAAAATGTTCAAAGGCATTAAAACCCCGGTGATTTTTTTGCAAAACGTGATCACTGATCTGTTGCTGGGTTTGCGGGCAACGGAAGTGCTGGCCGCATTTCATCACTATATCAAAAAGAAATACGATGCTGAAGCAGGTTTTATCACCATGAACATGCCTATGTTACTCGATGAACTGGAGAAATCCGGCATTAAAAACCCGGTCATTTGTTCTTCGATCAACAAAGCTGGTTTCCGGATGTCGGGTGGAAAGGAATTGTATGAAAAAACCCTGCAAACAAGAAAGGTAAGGGCTATTGCCATGCAGGTATTGGGTGGTGGCGCCATATCGCCCAAAGATGCGATCGAATATGTGTGCAGTCTCCCTAATATTGAGTCCATATTATTTGGCGCCTCTTCCCGCGCAAACATTCACGAAACCGCCGGTCTGATCCGCCGGTTCGACGGGGAAAAAGTAAGCGTTTAAAATTTTACCTCACATAGTTTAATGGTTTGAAAACGGAACTTTGATAAACAAGGTTCCGTTTTCTGTTTTAGAATAATGCCAGGTCATTGTGGCATTCTGTATTGCATAATACTACGGCATTAAAAACAGGCTATCGAACTATCGGTTAATATTGATTTAGTAAGGGCAGGATCCCGGTAATATACGCGCTGGCATTGTTCTCTACCGGCCTAAATGTGTGCTTTCGCTTGCCAACAATATCAGGGCCAAAACGAATGGTAAACCTGCCCCTGACACTTCTGGTTGTAAATGCTTCGCAATTTTCCGTTTTGGAGAGCTTTATTAATTTCTCAGCATTGTACAAAAGGTACTCGTTCGTAACACACAGGTCATAAGAGACGTTTATTACTGTTTTCCCTTCAGAATCTTCGCTCTCTGTTTCCCCGGACTCTTCAAACCTTGCGTCCAACAACCATATTACAATTGCCAATCCGGCTCCCTTTTCCTTCATCAGGGCATGCACATTGCTGTCCAACTGACTGCTCTTAAATAATATTCCGGGAATCCGTATGGGCTCCTCATTTGCTATAGTTTTTACTTTATCTGCGAGGTATATGCTGAGACTGTCTGTGAGTTCTTTAAACAGGCTTCGTTTGTTAGTCCGCGCCCTCATCGTCATCGCATCAAATGAATTGATGATTAGAATTCGCTGCCTGGTCTGACTTGCAGAGAATATATTATTCTGATTCGTGGACGGAGTAAATGTTGTGTCTTGCTGTGAGAAAGCCTCAGTAGCTATAAATAGGAAAATAATCAGCAACTGCTTTTGCATCTGGCTCAATTGTTATCGGGACAATTCAAATTACGCCGGGTTACCAAACCTGGACAACTATGATTGGTAATTGGCTTGCGGGGTTTGGCAGCCGGGTTGAAATATCATATAACCACTACCGCGTTGCCAGTAATATTATGTTAATCCTAAATCGAAAGTATCTAACTACCAACTCAAGAACCCGGACAATCAATTTATACCTGGAGCAAGGTCAATCCTCTATATACCTTGTGAAGTCGTGAAAAGAAAATACACGACCACGAACTATGTTTTAAAAGATGATTACAAAGGAAATACCTGAAAATCCTTTAACAGAGTAAGGCGCCAATGCCGAAAAGCGAAACGAGTAGGCTACCATCTAAACTTCCTCATATGAAAAAGTCTTTAACCTTTTTAGCAGTTCCTGCGTTGTTTTTCTCATTCGTCACCTACGGTCAAAAAGCTGTTTTCGGCTTTACAGCCGGGGCTACGCTTGCAAATCTCCACGTCAAAGAAGGTAGCTCGAATTATAGCCCTGATAGTAAAGTGGGTGTTACCGCCGGAGTATTGGCGGATATCCCTATTGCTGACAATTTCAATTTTCAGCCAGCTATCAACTATGTTCAGAAAGGCGCCAAAACTGACGAGCCAGATTTTAACTATGAAAGTAAACTTACCGTCCACTATGTTGAAATCCCCCTGAACTTCCTTTTTAAGCCCGAAATGACCAACATGCAATTGTTTGTCGGGGCAGGGCCATCTATTGCGTTTGCTTTGTCAGGGAAAGAAAAAGAAAACGATAACGGGGTTAGAAGCACTTATAAGTTTAAGTTCGGCGACGATCCCGACGAGCATGATATGCGGAGAGCGGATATCGGTGCAAATTTTATTGCAGGTATTGAAACCAAAACAGGTTTTATCGCGGCGGTTAACTACAATCTCGGTCTATCCAATCTTGTACCAGGCGGTTCTGACGACGGCAGCGTTAAAAACAGATACCTCGGTTTAAGGATCGGGTATCTGCTGAAAGGTGGAAAATAAAAAGAATTCGCTTGTTACCGGGCAAAAAGGGGTATGAAATAAATCCAATGAGCTATCAAACGATTTTGAGAATGCTAACGTTTTAACTTTCGTCAAAACTCGACTGGGTGATATGCAGGGATTGATCGTTCTTTTTAAAAAACAAGCCGCCCGGTTTCCCGGGCGGCTGTATGTATGAATAAGAGTACGGATTACATCTTTAAGAACTTCGCCGTGATCTTCTTCTTGCCAAAGCTGGCGATCTGTACGATATAGGTACCGGGTTTGAGTCGGGTTACATCGATCGAAGTAGTAAAGGCTCCCACTGGCTTGTTAACCACAACCGGGGGCACTACCATTTTGCCGGTCATATCATATACACTCAGTTCTGCCCTTTCAGCCTTATCACCCAGTAACCTGATATTAACGATATCTGTGGCAGGATTCGGATACAGGGCCACCGGGGTAGTATAGCTTCTGAAATTGTCGATCACGGTCACTTTTACATCTGCGGTACCCACACCATTGCGGTTGTCTCTTACCGTCACACGGAATACATACTCACCAATCTCCAGGTTGCTGACCGTAATGCTCACACCTGATGTGGCCGACATGGTCGACGCTGAAGGCCCACTCATCTGGCGCCAGGTATATGTCACAATATTTCCATCCGGATCGTTAGATGCGGAAGCATCAAGTGTCGCAGTGTTAGAAGTCACCACAACCACCTGGTCGGTACCAGCATTGGCAGTCGGTCTCCGGTTGGCTACATTATTCACCGTCACTGTCACCGTAGTGGAAGAAAGAGCGTTGTTATTATCACGAACCGTGAGACGATAAGTATATACACCCACTACCAGGTCGCTGACCGTGATGCTTACACCTGTGGTCGACGAAAGGGTTGATGTAGAAGGACCCGACACCTGCTGCCACTGGTAGCGGGTGATGGTGCCGTCAGGATCGGTAGATGCGGCCCCGCTCAGGTTTGTGGAATTAGTGGGCAGCGTGATTGTTCTGTTTGCGCCGGCATTGGCTACAGGAGCCTGGTTAGCCGGTGCATTCACCGTTACAGTCACATCATCTGTATCGGTAGCATCATCATTATCTCTTACTGTAAGCCTGAAGACGTACACTCCTGCCTGCAGGTTACTTACTGTTATGTTCATGGTATTAGTCGCCGACAACGTAGCTGTAGACGGACCACTTACCTGCCTCCACCCATAGCTGGCGATCGTACCATCGGGATCCGATGAACCACTACCGCTCAGTGAGGTTGAACTGGCAGGCTGGGTAATTGTTTTATTAGCCCCTGCATTAGCGATCGGTGCCTGGTTTGGCGCGGGATTAACCGTCACCGTCACATCATCTGTATCGGTTGCGTCATCATTATCTCTTACCGTAAGCCTGAAGATGTACACACCTGCCTGCAGGTTTCCTGCCGTAATGTTCATGGTATTGGTAGCCGACAGTGTAGCCGTAGATGGACCACTTACCTGTCTCCATCCATAACTGGCAATGGTGCCATCAGGATCGGACGAACCACTTCCATACAGCGGAGTAGAATTGGTCGGTAACGTAATTATTCTGTTTCCACCAGCGTTGGCGACCGGTGCCTGGTTGGGCGCAGCATTTACTCTTACAATCACTTCATCCGATCCTGAAACACCTTCATTGTCGGTAACGGTCAAACGGAAGGTGTAAACACCAGCCTGCAAATTACTCACCGTAATGCTGGCAGTATTAGTAGCCGACAGCGTTGAAGCTGCCGGACCGCTGACCTGGCGCCAGCTATATCTAGCTATAGAACCATCGGCATCCGAAGAACCCGAACCATTCAGGGTTGTCGAATTGGTTGGCAGGGTGATAGTACGATTAGATCCGGCATTTGCTACTGGAGCCTGGTTAGGTGCCCGGTTGACGGTTACGGTTACCAGATCGGTATCAGTGCCACCGTCATCATCCGTTACAGCCAGCCGATAAGTGTACACACCTGCCTGCAGGTCGCTGACCGTGATATTGGCCGTATTGGTTGCCGACAATGTGGAAGTTGACGGACCATTCACCTGAACCCACTGATAGCTTGCGATATTACCATCTGCATCTGAAGAACCGCTACCATTTAATGTTGCGGAATTAGTTGGCAGTGTAATCGTGCGGTTAGTACCTGCATTAGCGGATGGAGGCTGGTTGGTCGCGCCATTATTTACCGTTACAGTTACATTATCAATATCTGTCGCGTTATCATTGTCTGTTACAGTTAATCTGAATGTATACACACCGGCCTGCAAATTACTAACAGTAATATTGGCTGTGTTCGTAGCTGACAGCGTAGAAGTTGAAGGTCCGCTTATCTGCTGCCACAAATAACTGCTGATGGCACCATCAGGGTCTGATGAACCCGAGCCATTCAGTGTTGCAGTGTTAGTTGGCAAAGTAACGGTGCGGTTAGGACCGGCATTAGCCACCGGAGCCTGGTTGGGAGCGGCATTCACTGTTACCGTCACGATATCAGTTGAAGTTGCGTTGTTATTATCTCTTACAGTCAGGCGATAAGAATACACACCTTCCTGCAGGTTGCTCACAGTAATACTTGCTGTATTGGTCGCTGATAGCGTTGAGGTAGACGGGCCACTGACTTGCTCCCACAGGTAACTGGCAATGCTGCCATCGGGATCGGATGAACCCGAACCGTTGAGGTTAGCTGAGTTGACCGGCAATGTTACCGATCGATTATTCCCGGCATTAGCAACCGGAGCCTGGTTAGTCGGCGCTTCGTTAACTGTTACAGTTACTTCGTCTGTATCCGTTGCGTTATCATTATCTGTTACTGTTAACCTGAACGTATACACGCCAGCACTCAAATCGCTTATCGTGATGGCTGATGTATTCGTAGCGGAAAAATTCGCATTCGAAGGTCCATTCACCTGTTGCCAGCTGTAGCCTGTAATAGTCCCATCGGGATCTGATGAAGAATTCCCATTGAGGTTGACAGAACTGGTCGGTAGCGTGATATTACGATTTGAACCAGCATTAGCCACCGGTGCCTGGTTGGCTGGTGCACTATTTACAGTTATTGTTACTTCGTCAGTATCTGTCGCGTTATTATTATCTGTTACGGTTAACCTGAACGTATACACACCTGCACGCAGATCGCTTACCGTGATAGCCGATGTATTCGTAGCAGAGAAAGTCGCATTGGCCGGACCATTCACCTGCTGCCAGCGGTATGTAACAATCGTACCATCAGCATCAGTAGAGGCATTACCACTCAGGTCGACCGAGCTGGTTGGCAGCGTAATGGATCGGTTTGAACCAGCATTAGCCACCGGTGCCTGGTTGGCAGCCGCGTTCACCGTTACAGTTACGGTTGCAGAAGAGGTCTCATCATCATTATCAGTTACTGTCAGGCGATAAGTATATACACCTTCGCGCAGGTTGCTTACTGTAATGTTTGCGGTATTCCTGGCTGATAAAGTTGAGGTAGACGGTCCACCCACTTGCTCCCAAAGATAGCTGGCTATCGTACCATCAGGGTCTGTGGAAGCGCTGCCATTCAGGCTGGCAGAATTAACCGGCAATGTGATCGTGCGGTTGGAACCAGCATCCGCCGTTGGTGGCTGGTTAGTCGTGCTCGAAGCATTAACAGTAACCGTAACTGTAGCCGTTGCAGTCGCACTGGCGTTGTCAGTAACAGTCAGCCTGTAAGTATATACACCTTCACGCAGGTTGCTCACCGTAATATTAGCTGTATTGGTAGCGGATAGCGTGGATGTAGAGGGTCCACTCACCTGTTGCCAGAGATAGCTGCTGATCGTTCCATCAGGATCAGAAGAAGCGCTACCGTTAAGATTAGCTGTACTGGTAGGTAAAGTAATCGTTTGATTTGAACCTGCATTGGCTACCGGTGATTGGTTATTACCATTAGCAGCAGGGATGCTGATATTATTGGATAACAGGTAAGCGCCATCGCTACCACGGCCCTGGATCGCCAAAGGCAGGGGCTGGCGATAGCCTGTACTATCTTTAATAACGACATACAATGAATAAGTTCCCTGGGGTATACCCGATCTGTTGAACACATCAGTCGCGGTGGTCGCAGTGGTAGAAGGTAAAAATAATTTCGGCTTAAACGAAGAAGTGCCCGACCAGACAACAGTAGACCCGTTACGCAATTCATAGGTCACTTTCCAGTCTTCATAAGTTGGTGCCACACCAATATTTCTCCAGTTGAGATTCACCGTCAGGTTCGACGAGGTCGCTGTTGCCGAACCACCTGTAAGTTCTATCCGGTAGCCGGCTCTTTTGAATGCACGACGGATATTCTCTTTCACGGTAGTGCTGCTGGGTTGCGCACCCCAGTTACCATTACCTACAGAGGTCGCGTGGTACAGGATCACCTGGTTCTCAAGATCCGACATGTCCAGGCTGGCTGGCATGGGTTCTCCTGTTACGGGTGCGTATTTATATTTTTCAAGAATATAAGTTTTAAAGGGAGCCGAACCATTATAGGTTTGGTTATTGCTGGCCATTAACCTGTCGAGATAGGTATCGGTGGCACCCCACTGGTCACGGCGATAGCCTACTGCACCCCATTTGTTGCGGGCGGTGAGGGCGTAATAAGAAACCTCGGCAGGTACACCAAAAAGGGAAATGCCAGTGTATCCTCCGTCATATCCTGCCACCATCATTACCAGTGGCCAGTTCTGAAACACTTCTGTATGCAGGTCAATGATCTCCTTAAAAGTCTGCGTTGTGGGTTGGCGACCGGTGGGGTATGCATTAAAATCGCATATTTCACCGCTATGCCACTCACCCCAGTTACCATAGCCCCTGATGTCGATGCAATATATCACATCACGGTAATTGACACGCTTGCCGGCATGCGGGCCCGATGATGGAGTATATGAGCCTGTCATGATATGGTCGTTGAGCGCTTCATGAAGTGCCCTGAGACGGCCCAGGTAATTGGGACTGTTCCAGTTGGGCACCCATACCCTGTTTCCACTCAGCCAGTCGCGGCTATTAGTGGCCTCGGCCTGCATCAGGGTGTGCAGGTATTGCGGATAAGACGAAGTCCCCCCGTCGTACGACACATACCCACCATCAGAGTAGTGGGTCATGATACCAAAGGAAAACTTCTGTCCTTTGTTGATCGCACTATTTATAAGGTTGTCAAAATAGGACCAGTTATAAGAGCCCTGGGTAGCTCCTTCGAGTCGCGCCCATTCAAACCTGTAATACAGGTCGGGCGATTCGAGGTTATTAGACTCTGTCGGATAATTGATTCTCGCGGTTCCATTATGCCACTGCTCTGCACCACGACCCGGTGCAATAAAATCAGGGTCACTATAAGGAATGGCGTTAAAGGAAAAATTGGCGGTGCCTTGAGATAAGGCCAGATTGGAAATAAATAAAATTGCTACTGTTAGCGGAATACACAGATTTCTGCCAGGGTAAAATAGCTTCATAGGTACTGGATTTTCACTGATACTGGATTATGAAACCTTTTTGCCTTAACCTTGACTTCAGGATTTCATATTAATTTGTTTTCTAACAAATCAACTACCCAAGATTATTTCAATTTCTTTGCCAAAAGAAGAGACGCTAAAGAAATGTGAATAAAAGGGGGATTTTTTTGGAAAGTCTACGTCGTATTTATTCTATTTCCCATACCGCCACTTATTCCAGATCAATTTTGCCTGAAAAACGCGACGGGAAGGCCCTTCCTGATATACTAAGTAGATATTCTTAGAACTAAGTAAAAACCTAAAAAAGATTTATATTTTTACGGTAGATCGGCCATGTATTAACGATCGGTTATTAGAATCAGCCCGGCCAGATTTTATTTTTTTTCGACAGAGTATATTTTATAAAAGTCACCATGAATCAGCGTCTCGCAACCCTATTACGAATTACGTTTGTTATCCTGGATATACTCGTTTTGAACCTGGTTTTCATTATTTGCCAATATGTTTTCAGGGATGTGATCGCATTAAACAAGGTGCAATACACGTACCTGTGGTTTTTTTCCAACGCCGCCTGGGTAGCGGCCAGCTGGGCTACCCGCATTTACCAGGACGCCTATATTTATTCCTTTGAAAAGTTCTCGCGGCGTACGGTAACTGCCTTTGCCTACCTGTTGGTATTCGAAATGCTGTACCTGTTTTTTAATAAAGACAACCAGATATCCCGGTTGTTCCTGGTCAGCATTCTTTCATCTTTTGCCATCAGCCTGTTGATCAACCGGTTTCTTCACCTGGCGATGCAGCATTTCTTTCAGAATAAAGACCATATTGTGCGCAAGGTGATGATCATCGGGTACAACGAACGCGGCAAGAAGCTGGCGAGTTACCTGGAACAGGAGCCCATCAAAACAGAGATCGTTGGGTTTTGCGAAGAGCATGAAAATGTCAACGAACTTTCTATATACCCGATCATCGGCGGGATCAGTGATGCCATCACCGCGTCCAAGCAATATGAGGTCACCGAGATATTTTCAACCATCGCTCCCGAGCAGCAATCGGGCATTTATAAACTGATCAGCGACGCCGACCAGGCCTGTATCCGTTTCCGGATCGTACCCGACTTCAACCACTTTATCCGCAAGCCTGTACACCTGGATTACCTGAAAGACATTCCAGTTTTGTCGCTCAGAAAAGAACCCCTGGATGATGTCGGCAATCGTATTAAAAAACGCCTTTACGACCTGGCCATCAGTTCGCTGGTGATCGTATTCATACTTTCCTGGCTGGTGCCTGTTATCGGCCTGTTGATCTGGCTCGATTCACGAGGCCCGATTTTCTTCCGTCAGCAAAGAAGCGGTAAGGGCGGGAAGACTTTTAATTGCATTAAGTTCAGGAGTATGAAGGTCAACAAGGAGTCGAATGAAAAGCAGGCAACTAAAAACGATTCCCGTGTGACGCGACTGGGAGCCTTCCTCCGCAAGTCCAATCTAGATGAGATGCCACAGTTTCTTAATGTATTCCTGGGTGATATGAGCATCGTGGGTCCGCGCCCGCATATGCTCAAGCATACTGATGACTATTCCAAGCTGCTTAATAAATATATGGTACGCCATTTTCTCAAACCCGGAATCACGGGATGGGCGCAGATCCATGGCTTTCGTGGAGAAATAAAACACATGCAGGATATCAGTAACCGCGTGGAATACGACCTTTGGTATCTTGAAAACTGGAGCCTCTGGCTCGACACCCGTATTATCCTGATGACCGCGTTCAACATGGTAAAGGGTGAAAAAAACGCGTATTAACCGCCCATCCCGAAGAACCCGATGAAAAAACTATATCTACCGCTTTTGCTTTTTTTCCTGGCAGGCTGCCTGTCGGCACAGGTTAACTTTCCTCCACGCACCCAAACAATAATACACCCGATCGGCGAAGACAAGGTTAGTATTGAGGTCACCGAATACGGCGATAATAAAGATATTGTTTTTGTCAACCTGCATGCCGATGAAACGACCTCCGTTGAAAGTGCGCAAAAGATCCTTGAGAAAAGAGGAGGATTTTTGATAAGGATAGTAAATGATAATAAACGAAATATTCGTTTTCGCCTCAAAGAACAGACCTACTCTGTCGACCCCAACCGAATCTTTTCCCGTGTCGGTATAGAACGGTCATTGAAAAAATCGGGTAATAGTAGCGCTACTGCTATTAGTGAAGTGGAAGAACTGGCCAGCCGCATCCTCTCGCTGATGCCTACAGGATATACCTGTGTGATCGCGCTTCACAATAATACAGAAGGTGCCCTGTCGATCCAGAGTTATATGCCAGGTGCGGAATACGGCAACGATGCACAGGAAGTATTTGCCAACCATAATATGGATCCGGATGATTTTTTCCTGACTACCGACAGCCTCCTGTTTCAGCAACTTTCATCAGCCGAATACAATATCGTACTGCAGGACAATGCCCGCGTGCAGCAGGATGGTTCACTAAGCGTCTATTACGGGGAAAAAAATTTCTGCTACCTCAATTGCGAGACAGAACATGGGAAGTTGGAAACCTATACTCAGATGCTCGAAGCAGCATTGCATTTTCTGAGGAAATAAAGATCAAACGACGATAGTTCATGCTGAATCCTATATCCAGGTTCGATGCTGCCGGTATGGCGGTATGACGGAAAGAATTTTTAAGTGGCTGGTTCGATAAAAAGGAAAAGTGGAAACAGTGTTCTCACCGTCTTCCCGCCTCCCCGGCGATTAAAATTTATGTTACCTGCTAATCCACTTCCAGTATTACAAACTCCTGCTCGAGTGCCAGCGAATGCTCATATATCTTTTGAAGAAATTCAGTTCCCCACCTTGCATAGTAACCCAGCATATTATCGTGTCTTTCCTGCAAACCATCACCGGGAAATAATTGGGAACGTATCAGCTCAACATGCCGCTTTTGTTCGGAGTACTTTCTCTTTTCTGCACGAAGCATTTTCTTCTCAAGCTCACGGAGCCGGTGCAGGGTTGTGGTCTTGAGTGCATCGACATGTCTCTCGAGTGTGACATCTACAGAAGCGGCTTGTCGTTTTATGGCCTCATACAATTCTTCCGTTGCCGAGAGTGTACCATTTAGCTGGACCTTTTTTCCTGAACCACGGTTTACCAATTGGTTGAGCAATTCCTGTGCAGGAGCAAAAATATCCGTGGTATTGAAACCCAGCCTTTCTATTTTCTGCCGCATGCGGGCATCGATGATCAAAAACGAATTGCGTAATACCTGGACCGGGTAAGGCACTTTATAGTGTTTAAAAAGATCCTTCAACTCCAGCCAGTACGCCAGTTCTCCCCCGCCACCGATAAAGGCAACACCTGGTAAGATCATTTCCTGGTAGATGCCCCGCAGGATAACATTGGGACTAAAACGTTCGGGATGTTCATCCAGTTCGGCCAATAACTGATCCTCTGTGAATTCAATTTTTGTATTGAGAACTTTGTATTTGCCACCGTGCATTTCAATTCGCTCACGGGTATCATTCTCCAGGTAAAATAAATTGATGTCGCGTGGATGTGCCTGCACTTTATAAAGCCTGCCCAGCTTTTCCGAAGTCTTTTCAACAATTTCCGAGGCTGATTGCCTCTGCAGGTCATCTTTAAAAACCGCTTTCATCTGGTTTTTCAGCCGGGCATTGTCGGGTAGCAACACTACCAGCCCTTTATCGGCAAATAGGGCATGAACGAACTTAAAAGTCGCTGTCTGTATATCCTCCCCGGACTGGTAGCATTCTCTCAGAAGCGACACTGCTTGTTTGCCAAAAGGAAGTACACCCAGTTGGCCTTCGATGGTGTCGATCAGCTTCAACAATTCCTTGTCGATCTTCATCCGGCCTACAGCACCTTTTTGTTGGGTGTTCCACTGGAGTTTTTCCGACCCGAGATGAATATGATTCAGTTCTTCAAGATCGGCATCCTCAGAGCCTATATAGTACACCGGCACAAACCTGGAAGAAGGAATGGCCTTATTAAGATGGTCAGCCAGTTTTATGGCGTGGACGATCTTATAGATAAAATATAATGGACCTGTGAAAATATTTGTCTGGTGTGCAGTAGTGACAGTAAATGTATCGGGTGATAAAAGAGATTCAATATTTTGCCGGACGGATTCAGAAGGCGATACGATCGAATATTGTTTCCGCAATTCTTCCACAAGCATTTGACGGTTAGTTGGGAACTGCTGGCGGGCGGTGATGGCGTTTTTTATGCCATCAAGGTCCGGTGCGTGAGCGATAAAAGGCAACAAGGCTTCTGCCTGGTCGCTATAGTCCACTGCTATCTTTGAAAAAGCACCTGTTTGCCGGTAAGATAAACGGGTAGATGTACAGTCCATATGAGTATAAAAATAAGAAGTTCGTACTGATGCTACCTTCCCTCAACAAATATTTAACGAAATCGTTCGCAAGGTCCGGGGGACATGCAGGCTTGCACGGTGATTTTCATAAAATCTCCTTCATCTTGCCCTACGTGTTTCCTTGGTACCCTCTGTAATTAGTATAATTCGTGGCAACCTCAACCCCATCCGTGAAATCTGTGTGATCAGTGTGATCTGTGGCTCCATTCGTGTTATTCGTGTCATTCGTGGCCAATCGTTCTTTAGGTAACGGAGTACACAGTGGATGTCACGAAGGACACAAAAACGCGGATACTCTTTCAAAAAACCTTCCTTCATGTCTTTCGTGTTCCCTTCGACCCTTCGTGTCCAAAAATTTGTAAATTCGTAGACAAGCTTGTTTATGGAAACCTATGGGAAGATACTACTCATTGCCATGCCCGCTTTCCTGGCATTGGTCTTATTCGAAAAATGGTATGGCTGGCGTAAAGGGAAAGACACCGTCCGCAATATGGATATGGTCAGCAGCCTCAGCAGTGGTGTCACCAACGTCACAAAAGATGTGGTAGGCCTTTACCTGGTGGTTCTATCCTACCCGTTTTTTCTCAAAAACCTCGCACTTACCGAAATCCCGAATAAGATCATTGTTTATGTCATTGCTTTTATCGCCCTCGACTTTGCGGGCTACTGGGTACATCGCCTGCAACATGTAAACAATTTCTTCTGGAATGGGCATATCATTCATCATAGCAGCGAAGACTTCAACCTGGCCTGCGCACTTCGCCAAAGTATATCCTCGATCGTAAAGATCTTCGCCATTTTCCTTTTACCGGCCGCCCTGCTGGGTGTGCCCGCGCAGGTGATTGGTGTGGTAGCCCCGCTTCATTTGTTTGCGCAATTCTGGTATCATACACAGCATATCAACAAGATGGGTTTCCTTGAAAAATTTCTCGTTACACCCTCTCACCATCGCGTGCACCATGCCATCAACCCGGAGTACATTGATAAAAACTACGGGCAGATATTTATTTTATGGGATAAATGGTTTGGCAGCTTCCAGGAAGAACTTCCTTCGGTGCCACCAGTATATGGTATCACGCGGCCCGTTCGTACCTGGAACCCGATCAAGATCAATTTTCAGCATATCTGGTTACTGATAAAAGACGCCTGGCGAACAAATAGCTGGAAAGAAAAATTCACACTATGGTTTAAACCCACCGGTTACAGGCCTGCAGATGTAGCGGAAAGGTATCCTGTTTATAAAATTGAGGACGTTTATCATTTCGAAAAATATGAGACCCGTACCTCTCCTATATTCAATAGCTGGACCTGGATCCAGTTGCTGATGATCCTGCTTTTTACAAGCTACCTTTTTGGAAATATCGCGCTGATCAACCGGCTGGATGCAGGATATATTTTCTGGTATGGTGGCTTTTTATTCCTTAGTGTATATGCACTGACCGACCTGATGGATCGTAATAATTCCGCAGCGGTATGGGAAATAATCAGGAGTGGGTTGGGATTGTATTTTATTTACCGGCAAAACGACTGGTTTGGCGCAAGTAATTATTTCTCGCAGGCAGCTTACCTGCTGGCGGGTTATTTTATCTTATCCATCGCCGTTACCTGCTGGTTTGTGATCGTGCATCGCAAAGAAGACCAGGCAGTGTTTGCAGGAACTGGTCAATAACGTCACATGAGCGATATTGCTCAATAACCGTTCCCACAAATACACGGTGGATTGAATCATTTCTCCCTGCTCTCATTAATCCGTGAAATCTGTGTAATCTGTGGCTAATTCGTGTCATTCGTGCTATTCGTGGCCAATCCCCCTGCCGCAGGCAGTTATCCCTGGATCCGTGCAATCCGTGTAATCCGTGGCTTAATTCATGTCATTCGTGCTACTCGTGGCCCCTTTAAGTTTTTTAGCAATATAGTTGTCAACCATCTGCTCGAGGATGCGTAGAGTAACCGTGCCCTGTGATAATACCAGGTCGTGGAACTCCCGTATGTCGAATTTCTCACCCAGCTTTTCTTCCGCTTTCTTTCGCTGCTCTTTTATTTTCAATTCCCCCATCTTATAGGCCAGCGCCTGGCCCGGCCAGGAGATATAACGGTTGATCTCAGTATTGACTTCGTGCAGCGACAACGCAGTGTTTTCTGCCAGGTATTGCACCCCCTGTTCGCGTGTCCATCCTTTTGTGTGCAAAGCAACATCCAGTACCAGCCTGCAGGCACGCCACATTTCATAGGTGAGTTTACCAAAGCGGGAATAGGGGTCCGTATAAAAACCCATCTCGGTTCCCAGGTACTCACAGTATAAACCCCAACCCTCTCCAAAAGCATTCACGTAAAGCCTTCTCCTGAAATCAGGGAGGTGTTCCAGCTCACGTGTCAGCGAAATTTGCAAATGATGCCCTGGTACGGCTTCATGTAAAGTGAGTGCTTCGAGAGCGTAGAGTGGGCGGCTTTCCAGGGCATAAGTATTTACCCAGTAAAAGCCAGCCCGTCTGCTGTTGGGTGAAGCACCCGAATATCGGCCCGCAGTATAGGTAGGTGCCAGGTGCGCCGGCACGGGTTCCACACCATATGGCTGACGTGGCAGCAACCCAAAGAAACGCGGCAGCGCAGCATCCGCTTTTTTGGCGATAAAAGACGCTTCCTTCAATAACTGCTCGGGTGTGGTCGCATAAAATCTTTTATCAGTCCGCAGGTTACTGATGAACTCCTGCAGGGTGCCTTTAAAATTCACCTGTTCCATCACTTCGTGCATCTCCTTTTTGATACGCGCCACTTCCTGCAAACCCAACTGGTATATTTCTTCATATGTAAGATCAGTAGTGGTATAGTGTGCCGCACGATCCTGGTAATAAGCAAGACCATCGGGAAAATGAGAAGCACCGATGGTTGTCCTGGTCTTAGGCAGGTATTCTTTATCAAAGAATGACTTAATCTTTTTAAATCCTTCCACTGCGGAGTTCATGATGGCAGCCTTCCCTTCTGCCGTCAATTGTTTCCAGTCCTCCTCGCTCAATGCAGCCGGTTTCTTTGAAAAAGGTTTCCAAAACACACTTTGTGCTACATTATCGACAATATGTTGCTCATAAGTGTTTTCATACCCATTGAGTATAGCACGAGGCTGGCTGATGCCGAGGCTAAGTCCTTTCCGCATTAGTGCGATATGCTCGTCCACAAAACGGGGAATATCTTTTAGCCGCTGGATATAATTTGTAAAGTCTTTTTTTGAATTCAGGATCTCGTTGCCCATACGTGGCAAACCGGTGTGAAAACCTTCATCAGCCAGTATCGGGTTGAGATAGGATTTGTATTTATAAGACGAAACTTCATCATTGACCCTATACTGCAACAACTCCAGGTTTACCAGATCTTCTGTTGACAGCTTTGTTTTATCCAGGGCATTGAGCCGGTCTTGTACACCCTTGTAAAAATTATAGCGGCGAAGAAAATCTTCCTCCTTGTGTGACCCGAGCCAGAGGCCGCGGGTACTGTCGAGTCGTGATTCATTGCGATGGTAATCCCTGATCTCCTTCAATGCCTGGTCGATTGAAGGATGTATTTTTTTCTCCTGTCCGATGCTGGTGGCAGCAATAAAAAGTAAAAATAGCAGCCAGTTAGTTTTGATCATAATTAGATTTTTTCTTTTGTCAGTTGATTATTGACCGTTCGCCAAATGTTTAAAGGGTTATTGTTTTTCAGTTCATCGGGTAATGATGACTGGCTCCAGTTTTGAAAACATACAGGTCGTGCAAATCGCTTGATCCCGTCTGCCCCTACCGAGGTAAAACGTGCATCGGTTGTTGCCGGGAATGGCCCGCCATGATGCATTGACAGGCAAACCTCCACACCGGTCGGCACACTATTCAATATTAATCTCCCACAAATGTTTTTTATGCTCTCGATCAGTTCCTGGTTAGCGGCAAGATCATTTTCCGTTGCCATTAATGTAGCGGTCAATTGACCTTCGAGATGATTTGTCACTTCCAGCATTTCCGTAAGATCCCTGCACCTGATGACCAGCGAATAGGGACCGAATACCTCCTGGTGAAGCACGGGATTGTTTAAAAATGCCTGGCCCGTTGCCGAAGCGATCGTAGGTGCTGCTTCATTCAATTGCGGATCTTTTGCGGACACAGCGATCGTCTCCACGCCTTCCTGTCCCAGCGCTGTACCGCGTCGTTCCACATAGTTTTTATATATCCCCGGATGCAGCATCAATCCCGGCGAGGTTTCTTTTATGGCTTCACCGAGTTTGAAAATAAAAGCATGCAATTCCTCTCCTTCCAATCCAATGATCAAACCGGGATTGGTACAAAATTGTCCCACACCAAGGGTCACTGATCCGGCATACATCTTCGCGATCTCCCCGGCAGACTCTTCGAGTTTGTCAGGTAAAACAAAAACAGGGTTCACGCTTCCCATTTCAGAAAAGACAGGTATGGGCCTGGCACGCTGGTTGGCCCAGTCAAACAATTGCTTACCGCCGGAATAGGAACCGGTGAAACCGACTGCCCTGGTATTGGGATGTTCAACCAGTGCCTTCGCTACACCGAAATCAACGCCGTGAAGATGGGTAAAAATTCCAGCCGGCATATTGGTTTCCTCTGCCGCCTGTAAAATGAGTTGCGCAACAAGTTCGCTTGTATGAGCATGCGCGGGATGCGCTTTTACAATCACGGGACAACCAGCGGCAAAGGCGCAGGCCGTATCACCACCGGCGGTGGAATAGGCAAAGGGGAAATTGCTGGCACCAAACACGACAACCGGACCGAGGGGTACAAGCATTTTCCGAAGATCAGGTTTGGGTGGATTCCTGTCGGGGATGGCGGTGTCGATCCTTGCCTCCAGCCAGTCGCCTGCCTCACAGGCATCGGCATAACTATTCAACTGAAAGACGGTTCTTGTCTTTTCATTTCTTAACCGTGCTTCAGGAAGGTTGGTCTCCGTCATGGCAGTCTGGATCAGTTCATCGTTTGGCTGATCCAGTTTCCTGGCGATCGCACGCATGAACCCGGCTCTCTGTGATAATGAGAGGGAGCGATACTGGTGAAAAGCGATCCATGCCTGCTGCAGGGCCTCTTCTATTTCCTGTGTGGTAGCGTCTTTAAATGATATGCTCATAACTTTTTAATCTTGTTTTGTCAGGTTTAAGTTTACAACAACCATACCCATCAGATATCCCTAAAAATAAGTATTCGTGGGAACTGAGAAAAATCCTGGATGTTGGCCACGAATCGCACGAACTGATGCCACGGATTACACGGATTGCACGGATTACACTGATAACTGCCTGCGGCAGGGGATTGGCCACGAATTGCACGAATGACACGAATTGGCCACAGATTGCACAGGTTTCACGGATTTTTTTTTAGACACGAATTACACGAATCACACGAAAAAGCCACTCTCACGAAAGATATGAGTATACACGAGGGAATCCAATTCGTGTCATTCGTGTAATTCGTGACCAAAAAAATACCCCGCAATGGGTATTTCCCAAGCGGGGTATTCGAATTATTTTCGGCCTCTTTTCGCGTAGTAAATATTTGTATAGGTTAAATACAAGCTATCATTCCACCAGCATCGTCCATCACCATCCAGGCCGGGCAATTCGCCCGGCTTTTTTAATTGAAGTAACGGTGTTTCCTGACCTTGCCGGTGTTTGTATACACGATCATCTCCAGCAATTTTCCGGTTGGACTGAACACTTTCCATTCTTTCACTTTAACACCATGCCTGTAAGCGCCTGTTTCGGTATTCCCATTCTCACTCACCGTTTTCCAAATACCGTGGCGCAACCCGTCCTGGTAATATCCAGAATCTTTGAGTGTGTTACCAGGATAAAAATTCATGTACAAACCATGATGAAGGGAACGGTTAAAAACGGGCTTGTAATTTTTATCTCCGACATTAATGTCACTGGAGTTTGTAACTCCGGTTTTACCTTGTGTATCGAAAGAAGATTCGGCACGCAGGTGGTAAAGCGCAGCTTCCCGGTTATCAGCGTACATCTTTGCCAGCGGGTAGGTGGCCCGCCTGGGATGGTACCGTAGCATGGCGAGTTTCACTCGCTGGTATTTATCCGCGCTATAAGTCCTGAAAACCAGCAATTGTCCCTGGTCGTCCCAATGTTTCCAAACTCCATCCGGCAATCCCTTGCGAAATGTGCCGGAATCACGGGGCGATCCGTTGGGGTGCCAGGTTTGCCAGGTTCCATGAGTTATCGTTTGATCACTGGCTGCCAGGTGCAAGCCAGACGGCTGTGCGCCAGCCGACATAAATAATAATCCGCATAAAAAAATCAGCGTCCTCTTTTTCATCAGCAAGCCTTTATAATCGCAAAGCTACAACTACTAACGGTAGTTTGGTAAACTTCTTATTCTTCGCTTGATCCGGAATGATAGACCTCCATCAACAGGAAGTTGCGCGTACCGCCCGGGAGCTGCCAGCTGATCTCCTGTCCTTTCCTGAAACCAAGCAGGGCGGTGCCCAGTGGTGCCAGCACGGATATCCTGTTCTTTTTTACGTCGGCCTGGTTGGGTAATACGATGGTGACAGTCATTACGCGGTTAGTCTTCAGATCTTTGATGATTGCTGTTGAGTTCAGACGTACCACATCGGCGGGGAATTTCTCTTTGGAAACCACCACGGCATTTTCCATTTCTTCACTAAGACTGCGGCCAGGTTGTTTTTCCTGTACATTGCCAGGTGGACGACTCGCTTTGATAAATGCTGTCAGCACATCATAATCATCCTGCAGGATGGTCACTTTGTTTGGATTTGTTGTTGTAGTTGTTGCCATAATATTAAGTTTTTGTTTGGGATAATGATGATTTAATTATTTATTATTATCTGTCTGTCTCAAGCAACTGATTTAGTTCAAGGCAGCCATTTTGCTGGCAGGCCGGCTCACCAGCGGATCGGTATTGCTGAAATAGATCTCTTCAAAATTCAGCGTACGAACAGCGTCGACCTTACGAAAGAATTTTGTCGGTGAAATATTCGAGGTCGATTCAAAACCGCAGGCTTCCATGATCTCCATGGTGGCCTTTATCGTGTTGGCATGAAAGCTTGCTGTTCTTACCCGCTTGTCTGTAATATCGAGCGCACCATAGCTTCGCGGGTTCTGTGTCGCGATTCCCACCGGGCATCGCCCGCTATCGCATTGCAGAGCCTGTATGCAGCCGAGGGCCAGCATCATTCCGCGTGCACTGTAGCAGGCATCAGCGCCAATCGATAGCGCTTTTAATATATCGAAACCGGTGATGATCTTCCCGGCGGCGAATATTTTTACATGATTTCTCAATCCATTCACTTCGAGCGACTGCGATACAAACGCGATCGCGTCATGCATCGGCATACCCAGGTGATCGGTGAACTCGAGTGGCGCCGCGCCGGTACCGCCTTCTGCGCCATCCACGGTAATAAAATCCGGGACGATCCCCGTGCTTATCATTGCAGCGCAGATATCGATGAATTCGTTTTTGTCACCTACGCAGATCTTGAAACCCACCGGCTTTCCACCCGATAACATTCTCAGGCGTGAAAGAAATTTCATCATCCCGACCGCGTTGCTAAACGCTGAATGTGCAGGCGGCGAATACACGGTTGTACCTGGTTCCACTCCCCTGATCTCCGCGATCTCTTCGGTGTTTTTAGATGCTGGCAAAATACCACCATGACCCGGTTTGGCACCCTGCGAAATTTTCAGCTCGATCATTTTCACTTCCGGCCGCAAGGCGTTGTGGGCATAAGCCTCATCATTGAAATCTCCTTTTTCATCACGGCACCCAAAGTATCCGGTACCGATCTGCCATATCAAATCACCGCCACGCAAATGGTATTCGCTGATGCCACCTTCTCCGGTATTCTGCGCAAAGCCGCCGAGTTTCGCTCCTTCATTGAGCGATTGTATAGCAGTTTTGCTCAGGGCTCCATAGCTCATGGCGCCGATATTGAAGATGCTGCAATCGTAGGGCTGCATGCATTGATAGTTGCCCACCATCACGCGCAGATCTTTTTGCTGCAGACTGGCCGGGTACATTGAATGCGCTACCCATTCATTGCCCGGTGCCGAGGGATCGGCCTGCATACCAAAGGCCACGGTCTGTTTTTCGTTCTTCGAGCGCTGGTACACGATCGAGCGCTGTCGGCGGCTGAAAGGTTTGCCGTCGAGATCGGATTCAAAAAAATATTGTCTCATCTCGGGCCTAATCGATTCAAACCAGTAACGCAGGTACCCGATCAGGGGATAGTTGCGCAGCAGGGCATGTTTTCGCTGGCGGACATTATATATCGCTACGATCAGCAGGGGAAAACTAATTAATAACGGCCAGTAACCTTGTCCGCCCGAAGTATAACCCGAGCGTAATACAAGAACATTGACCAATACTAAAAACAAAAGAATCATTCCCCTGGCCGTAACCTGTTGATTTGCGGACATAGAAATAAAAATTAGGATTAAAAGAATAGGAAAACAGAAGCTACCCCGTAACCTTCTTCAGCAAATGATCAGGCCGGGGCGTTAGTATCAAAGTCCTTGTAATTGGAAACGAAATACAATCGCGTACAGAAGCAGGTGAATGCCTTTTGAAATACAGGCATCGTCCATGGGTTAGTATCGGTAGCAGTACCGATTACCCTCGAAATATTCATATGGACTTTAGTGCTCATGAATAGCAAATGTACGCAATATTCCTGAAAAGAATTGTTAAGTATTGCTTCGCCAACCGTTATAACATGCTTTAACTGTCAACAGAATTGATTAAAAATTACTTAACCTGGATTTTATTTTTTAAAAACATATTTACCTATCTATGCAACGCAAAGATATCATTGAATAAAACCGCGATAATGAAACAAAGCCGTAACATTCTTTTTATTTTCTGCCTCATTATTACCAGCATTGCCGTCGCGCAATCACCAGTTTCGCCGAAAAAGAACAAATCCGCCAAACCAAAAAACATTATTCTCATGATCGGTGACGGTATGAGCGCGACACAGATCTATGCAGGCATGGTGGGCAATAAAAAACCACTTCACCTTGAAAAATTAAAGATCATTGGTTTTTCACGTACCAATTCCACGAAGTTCATCACCGACTCTGGCGCAGGCGCCACCGCATGGAGCACTGGATTTAAAACAAACAATGGCGCGATCGGTGTTGACTCATCGGGTAATGCGCAACCAACGATCCTCGAGATCGCCGCGGCGCATGGTCTGGCAACGGGCGTGATCTCCACTAATTCGATCACCGATGCCACTCCCGCTTCTTTTATCGCGCACCAGCCACAGCGTTCGATGAAATATGAAATCGCCGAAGACTATGTAAAATCACCCGTGGATCTTTTTATCGGTGCGGGTGGCAGCAACTTCACCGAGCGCCCCGATGGAAAAGACCTTACTCTCGACCTGAAGCAAAAAGGTTTCCAGGTCTTGTACAACATCGATGAGATCACCGCGGTAAAAAGCGGCAAGGTTGCCGGCTTTTTAAAAGAAGCCATCATGCCCGAAAGAGGCGATCAGCTTGCCAGAACTGCCGCCACGGCGATTGATATCCTGGGAAAAAATAAAAAAGGTTTTTTCCTGATGGTGGAAGGATCTCATATTGATGGTGGTGGTCATAGGAATGATGTAGACATGGTGGTGAAGGAAATGATCGACTTTGACCAGGCCATTGGCAGAGTGCTTGACTTTGCTGAAAAGGATAAGAATACACTTGTCATCATCACAGGCGATCATGAAACCGGCGGCCTTACGCTCACGGGTGGTAACCTTGCCACCGGCAGCGTTGAAGGCAAATTTTCAACCAAGGGCCATACGGCCGTGATGGTTCCTGTCTTTGCTTTTGGCCCAGGCGCCGAAGCATTCATGGGCATCTATCACAACAACGAGATATTTCAGAAGATGCTGGATGCGTGGGGGATGAAGAAGGAAAAAAAATAGCAGGGCGATCTCTCAGGCGATTAGAATTGAAGCGGGGGCATTTCATGCCGCAGCATTGTGCCAATATGCCTGGGAATGATTATTTTGCCAATACTTACGCAAAATGCGTTACGCACTTTGCGTAACGCAAAATGTGTAACGCATTTTGTATATTTGCTGCATGGCAGCCTTTAACCCCTTTCCCCTGACCGCTTACCACGGTCCTGAGTTTTTCTGCGACCGGGAGGCGGAGACCCAAAAACTGATCTCCAATGCGCAGAACGGGGTAAACAGCACCCTGATC
Source organism: Bacteroidota bacterium (assembly GCA_023424015.1). GTDB lineage: Bacteria > Bacteroidota > Bacteroidia > Chitinophagales > Chitinophagaceae > Terrimonas_B. Next base: position 52,323 of record JAFAEM010000010.1, read on the forward strand.
AGCATCCGGAGGATGGGCAAGACTATCCTGGTCCGGCATGTGTTTGACCAACTTAGCCGAAAAAAGAAAATGCTTTGCCTGTACGTGGATATCCACGCCACTCTCTCCCAAAAGGACCTCCTGAACCAGCTCAGCACCGCGATAATACAAAGCTTTCCACCGCGGAAAAGCATAGGTAGAAAATTCATGGATTTTATTGGAGGCCTGCGTCCTGTGATCAGCTACGACAACCTGAGCGGTCAACCCGAACTTAGCTTCGACTGGCAGACGCCACGTCAACAGGAGGAATCACTGCAAAGCCTCCTGCAATTCCTCGACAAACTGGATACGACACTGGTGGTGGCCATTGATGAATTCCAGCAAATCGCATTTTATCCCGAATCCAATACGGAGGCTTTGCTTCGATCGGTCACGCAGTCCCTTAAAAATGTACGTTTCATCTTCAGCGGGAGCAGCCGGCATTTACTGTCGCTTATGTTTGCCAGCAGCAGCCGGCCATTCTACGGATCTTCCCAGCTTATGGAATTAACTTCTATCAGCCACGATGCTTATGCCGCCTTTATCAAACAGCATTTCCTGGCCCACAAAAGAAAATTAGAAAAAGAGGCCATTGATTTTATATTGACCTGGACCCGGAGGCATACATGGTTCACACAGGTATTATGCAACCGGCTTTTTGCGGCAGGATATGCTGTCATCAGCATCACGGAGGTCCAGGCCCTCTGCGAGACAATATTGAAAGAGCAGGAACCGGTCTTCTTCCAATACAGGAGCCTGCTCACCCTCGCTCAATGGCAATTGCTGACGGCTATTGCCCGGGAAGAGAAATTGTATCAGCCAGGCGCTGGTGCTTTTATTCAAAAATATAAACTCGGTACTCCTTCCAGTGTAAAACGCAGCATTGATTCACTCCTGGAAAAAGAAATGATCTACCAGGAACGTGATGAAGAAGGAAGTTATTTCCAGGTTTACGATTGTTTTCTTTCACGCTGGCTTGAACGATTGTAAAGTGAAACTGATAATAAAACGGTGAAAGCCAAAATCGTCAACCAGGCATCCCTGCTGGGGAAATACGCAATACCGAATGAAATACTGAAAAACTATGACCAGTCCGTCTGCAGAAACTGCGCCTGCTGTTGTTATCAGAGATCGTCAGAACTGAAATTGAAACCCTTTGTTTAACCCGCCCTATTATACATTTTGCGTTATACAAAATGCGTAATCCACTGTCCTGAGAGGCGACTCTCCGCGGCTATCCCGCGAAGCCCCGGTGCCCTCATGCATCCTTTAACCCGGGCCGGCCCGGGAAGACTGATCCCCAACCCATTGCAAAAACTCCCGGAGAAGTAAAAAATTTAGCTTAAAATTGCTAATAATTTTAGTATTATGAAATCCGTTTTAAAGGGTATCCCCTACCTCGATATATCAGTGCCAGCAGGCTTTCCCTCCCCCGCCGCCGACTACGTGGAGGAACGGATCAACCTTAACGACTTCCTCGTGAAAAACCCGCTATCAACATTTATCGTCAGGTGCACCGGATTGTCGATGATCAACGCGTTTATGCCGCCGCTTTGTCACCTGGTGGTGGATAAATCGGTCCAGGCCAAAAACGGGGATATCGTCCTGGCATATGTCAACGGTGGCTTCACGGTGAAATACCTGCAGCTCAACGAACACCGGTGCAGGCTGGTGCCGGCGAATAGTAAGATGCGGGAGATCGATGTGACGCACCAGTCGGACCTGGTGATCTGGGGTGTGGTGACGGCTATTATCAGCAATCCAAAAGACTTCAAACATGTTTGCTTTGGTTGATTGCAATAATTTTTACTGTAGCTGTGAACGGGTTTTCAACCCCGCGCTCAACAACAGGCCCGTGGTGGTGCTGAGCAACAACGACGGCTGCGTGATCGCGCGCAGCGAGGAAGCCAAGGCCCTGGGCATCGAAATGGCCGTGCCCGAATACATGATCAGGGATAAAATAAAACAACACGGCGTGGCGGTCTTCAGCAGCAACTATACCTTATATGGCGACATGAGCGATCGCGTGATGAAACTGCTCGCCGGTTTTGCGCCCCGGATAGAACTCTACAGCATCGATGAGGCTTTCCTGGACCTGGCCGAACTCAGGTATACCAACCTGGCCGACCTGGGCCTCAGGATCCGGCGCACGGTCTCCCAACATACCGGTATTCCCATTACGGTGGGCATTGGACCCACCAAGACCCTGGCCAAACTCGCCAACCGCTATGCGAAGAAAAAACACCCCGGCGTTGGCGTGCACTGGCTGGCCAACCCCGAACTCACGCGACAGGCGCTGGAAAATACCAGCATCGGCGATATCTGGGGCATCGGCAAACAATACGCCACCCTGCTCAGCCGTCGTGGCATCCACACCGCCGCCGACCTCGTAAAGACGCCTGAAGACTGGATCCGCGACAAGATGAGCGTGGTTGGTCTCCGGCTGCTGAAAGAGCTAAAAGGCACACCCTGCCTGGAATGGGAGTTTGAGAAAAAACGCCGCAAAAATATCTGCACTTCGAGGTCATTTGGCACGGTTTCGAACCAGAAAGATTTTATGGTCGAAGCATTAACCAACCATGCGGCAGCCTGCGCGCAAAAACTCCGGCGGGAAAAAAGCTGCACGGGTAAGATCAACGTGTTTATCAAAACCAACCAGTTCAGAAACCAGGACCAGCAGCACGAGGCCAGCATTACCCTGCAATGCGAGGTGCCGACGAGTGACACCACGGAAATCATCAAGTACACGCTCAAAGGACTGGACCTGATCTTCCAGCCCGGGCATAATTATCAGAAATGCGGGGTGATTGTTTCGGACCTTGTGCCCGATGACATGATCCAGGGCAGCCTGGTCGACACGTTTGACCGTGAACGCAGCAAAAAGCTAATGGCCACCCTGGACCATGTCAACGCCTCACTGGGAACTGAGATCGTTCGTTTTGCGGTGCAGGGTTTTGAAAAACGTTACAGGCTGAAAGCCGAATACCTGTCGCAACGATTTACTACGAATATGAATGAAGTTTTACACGTGAAAAACTAAGCGATGTTTAATGTTTTTGTTCCATTTCATCCCAAATTAGTCGGAGCCCTTCGGGAAGTGAACAGGCGATGGCTCGTGTCACAAAAAAACGTCCATGCGGAAGAGTGGTCAGCTGACGGGGCGATCCCGATCCTGCTTACGGACTACGACGATATCATCACCGCTAAAACTCATTTGCGGGCAGTCGATCCCCATGACCGCTACCGGTTTATCCTGGACCTGGAAAATGAAGTACACCGGAAAAAGGTGGAGGAGCTGATCACGCCCGGCTCAGGGTACCGGGTGTATGCTGCTTTTATTGATGACCTGGAAAAAGTAAAAAGACAACTGAACGAAAAATACAGCGCCAGCATCCGACAATATATTTCCAAAAAAACAAGCTGGAAGATCGGGCGCGATGAGTCGATATGTCCTAATTTAGAACTGGTCTTTGGAGAATTGTATGTGATCCTGAAATATGCTTCACAGATCCACAGGCTGCGGCTTTCTGAACTGGAAAAATATTGACTATGTGTTACGATGTTTCCTTTAGTACCGATATCAGGGTACTGGGCGATTATTTTCCCGGACTGGTCTTCGATGACCAAATTGAACTGGAGTTTGGCGCCATCGATCATGTGCAGGGTGTCGGTGTGTTTGGAAAATACCCGATCATCTATATCAACCGCGAAGATCTCCAATGGCACTGCAGGCTGATGGAATGGGGTATTATCCCGTTTTACAGCAAGACCGAACCAACGCTGGTGGCCAGGAATGGTTTTCTGAATATCCGCGCCGAAAGAATCTGGGATGATCCCAAAAGCTATTGGTTCAAGATCAAAAACCGGCGTTGCCTGATACCCGTGACAGGCATCTACGAACACCGCGCCATCAGGGGATGGAAGAAGAAAGTGCCTTATTGGGTAAAGCCGAGAGAGCAAACGACGTTTTTTTTACCCGGGCTCTATTCTGTAACCGAGTTACCCGATAAAGAAACGGGCGAAATGATCAAACGCTGGAGTTACGGCCTGATCACCCGGGCCGCCAATTCGGTGATGAGTAATATTCACAACGATGGCGACAACCGCGGAAGGATGCCGTTGTTCCTGCCCCTTGAAACGGCGAAGGAGTTTTTGAGTGAGGCCCTGGGCGAACAACGCTATCGCGAGATATTGGCATATGAAATGCCGTCGGAAGACCTGGACTACCATCCTGTGTTTACGATACGAACACCGAAGCTGCGACCTGACGATAAACCAAAAACAGAATTTTGGGATTGGGAACATTTGCCGGCATTGGGCGAAATGAACCCCTAAATGATATGTTGAAGATTGTTGAAAATGGCTGAAGATTGTTTAATGTCGTAGTACGATATTCAACTACGTTCAACCACATTCAACTACATTCAACAACATTAAACAACCTTCAACCATAGAACTGGGGAACGCGGATTTTTATGATTATTATGATCAGTTATGATCCTGCATAGCAGACCCTGATCATAATAAATCATGACCACGTAGTGAAATAGTTGAAGATTGTTGAAAATGGCTGAAGATTGTTTAATGTCGTAGTACGATATTCAACTACGTTCAACCACATTCAACTACATTAAACAACCTTCAACTACATTCAACTATACTAAACAACCTTCAACCACCTTAAACAAGGTAAAAACCATCAAACCCTAAACATCTCTCATCGCTGCCTGCTTCATTTCAGCCGCCTTTTCATGACCCAGGTAACGTTCGATCCAGCCATGTACCAGGTAAATAACAGGTGTGAGAATGATGGCCATGATAAATTTATAGATGTAATTGACGATACATATAGCCATGATCTGGTCGAAAGGCCAGGGTTCGCCCTGCCCGGGCACCCATTTGGGATAAAAATAAAACGCGATCAGCAATACGATAAAACTGTCGATCAGTTGCGAGATCACAGTAGATCCGGTAGCTCTTAGCCAGATCTTCTTCTCCCCTGTCATTTTTTTTATTCGATGAAATACCAGCACGTCTACAATTTGCGCCACCATGAATGCCGTCATAGAGGCGATGATGATACCAAGCCCCTGTCCAAATACGGCATTGTATGCAGTACTCATGTTTTCGATCCCCGTTTCTTTTTTGCTACCGATCCACCAACTGTTTGGCGAGGTTTGGATGGCGCCAAACACCATCAGAAAACCAAAAGCGATCAGCGCGATCGTAAGCCAGCTGAGAAACTTTACCCCCTTGCGCCCATAATACTCATTGATGATATCGGTCATCACAAATACAACAGGCCATAATAAAACGCCGCAGGTAAGATTAAAGGAGTAGCTGCCTCCAAACAATTTTATAGCCGCGGGGTTCCAACCGAAGGTCTCCTCCAGCGAGAATATTTTTACACCGATAAATTCAGCGATCAAAGCGTTGGTGATAAAAACACCTGCCAGCACCAGGAATAGCCGGGTAGGTTTATTGTGGATGATAGTGTGGATCATTCAGGAAAATAATATAGGAGATTAATATAAACAAAAAAAGAATGTTTGCCAACACCAGCCACAACGGTACATACACGGTCAGTCTTCGCTTTACAAAAAGTACGACAAGGTAGCATAAGTTGACAACAGGCACCAGCAACAGGCCCATCACATACCCAATGGTGATGATCGTTGAAGTGATCGCATCATCCTGTGCCCAGTCCCTGATCAGCAGCGATACGGAAAGTAGAAAAAAGATACCGGTGATAAATGCCAGTCTTGACAAAAATAATAGCCAACGCATGGACAATTTTCATCTAAAATAGCATTATTTTGGCAGCTTAATATCAATGGTCTATGAATAAGAACCTGTTTAGCAAGGCCTTGCCCCACCTGGTTGCAATCGGTATATTTTTAATCGTTACGGTGATCTACTGCCTTCCGGCATTGCAGGGGATGGTGATCAACCAGCATGATATGCTGGGCACCCGGGGAATGGCGCAGCAGTCTGTTGAATTTTATGAAAGATACGGTTACCACCCTTTATGGACCAATTCGATGTACAGCGGTATGCCGGCTTTCCAGATCCTGATCAGCAGTAAGTATAATATCGGGCTGGGCTGGCTGCATTACATCTTCACGCTTAACATGCCACATTCTGCAGGCCTGTTCTTTCTCTCCTGCGTTTGCTTTTATATACTCACACAGGTTTTGCGTTTAAAACCCTGGGTGGGTATCCTGGGATCACTTGCTTATGGCTTTGCATCTTATAACGCCATCATCCTGGCCGTTGGACATATCACCAAATTCGCCACGATGGGTTATGCCCCCGCTGTGCTGGCTGGTATCATCCTGTTGATGCAGCGAAAATATATTCTTGGCTTTGGTGTTACTGTTCTATTCAGCACACTTTTCTTCGGTCAAAACCACGTGCAGTCTGTATTTTATTACATGATCCTGATCCTTTGCCTGGGCATCGGTTTCCTTATTAAAACCATTCAGACAAAAGACTATGTTCATTTCTTCAAAACCTTTGCGCTAACGATCATATCTTTTGCGATCGCTGCCTGTTCGTTTGCGGTGATACTGATGCCTACCAACGAATATGCGAAAGAAACCATGCGGGGCGGGCGAAGCGAACTGACCCTCGGCGTGGACAAAGAAAACAGATCCGAAGGCGGGCTTGATAAGGACTATGCGTTTCGCTGGAGTTATGGCAAAGAGGAAACGCTCACGTTCATACTTCCCAATTATTTTGGCAGCAGTAATAATCCCGCAGAGTTTGGCGAAGAAAGTCATGTGATCGACGCACTGCGTGAATCAGGCCTGCCACAGGAAGTTGCTAACTACTTCTATAGTCGCATGACACCTTATTGGGGAAGCCAGCCCAGCACCTCGGGACCAGTCTATTTCGGAGCGATCATTTGCATGCTGGCGATCGCAGGTTTGTTTTTTATACCAAAAAAGTATTTATGCTGGCTGATACCCGGCACCATCATACCCATTATTCTCGCCTGGGGCAGTAACCTGGCCGCCGTCAACTATTTCCTGTTTGACAATGTGCCTTTCCTCAATAAATTCCGTGCGCCTTCGATGGCCCTGATGGTACCACAACTTAGTATTGCCTTAATGGCATCACTGGCCGTTCAGCAAATTTTTTATGGTCAGTTCGATCGGGCCGTATTCCTGAAGAAGATCAAGTTTTCTGCCATCACATTCGGTGCCCTGCTCTTCATCCTCGTTGCGGTGTACATGGGTGCATCATACAGAAGCGAAGCAGACAATTTCAATAAGGAAGCCCTGACCAGCCAACTCACGCAGATGATGAGCCAGGGCAATGCACCAACGCCGCAAATGAGTAACCAGGCCACATCGATCACCGACAATTTATATGCAGCCCTTTCAAAAGACCGGAAGGAAATGTTTGGCAGCGACCTGTTCCGTTTGTTTATTTACGCTTTGCTGGGTGCATTTGTGATCTGGCTGGGATACAGAAAAAAAATCAAGCCGGCACTGGCAGTCGGTTTGCTGGCTGCACTTTCTTTCATTGACCTGATCACTGTCGATAACCGTTATCTCAGTAAAGAACATTTTGTGTCGGAGGATGAATACCTGCAGGGCTTTATTCCCACCAATGCCGACCTGCAGATCAAAAGAGACACCGGCTATTATCGTGTCGTGGATCAGTCGGTCGGAAACCCGTTTGATGGCAATGCGCGGGCATCCTATTTTCATAATTCCCTGGGTGGCTATAGCCCTGCCAAACTGGGACTGTACCAGGACCTGATCGATCACCAGTTGAACAAGGGAAATATGGAAGTGTTCAACATGCTGAATGCAAAATATTTTATCGTCAATGATCCTTCGACCAATAAACCCGTAGCCCAGTTAAATCAGGGAGCCTATGGCCCGGCCTGGTTTGTAAAAGGCATCCGCTATGTGGACAATGCCGACGCCGAAATGCTGGCACTTGACAGCCTGCCTACCAGGGACTCCGCGGTAGCGGATAAGCGTGAGCAGTCAAAGATCACGCCGCCGCAATTTGACAGCGCTGCCAGCATTACGCTGGTGAAAAATATTAACGATGAGATCATCTATCAAAGCAAAGCGGCCAGCAACCAGCTCGCGGTATTTAGTGAAGTCTATTATCCGTATGGCTGGAAAGCATACGTAGATGGAAATGAAGTACCGATAGCACGTGTCAATTACCTGCTTCGCGCCATCAATGTGCCGGCGGGTGAGCATACGATACGTTTTGTTTTCGAACCTGCTTCATACAAAAAAGGAATGACGATAAGCCTGGCGGGTGGTGTTCTTTCGCTATTGATCGTACTGGCGTGTGCGGTTTTGCTGGTAATTAAATCGAGAAAGAAAGCGTAGTTCGAAGTATTTCAACTGACGCCGTGTGAAATTGGCTGTAATATGTCAAAAATGGATCTTTCAATAATACTGGTCAATTATAAATCACCTCAGCTGGTGCTGGATTGTGTGGAGAGCATCTACGCGGAAACAAAACGGTATTCATTTGAGATCATCGTAGTAGATAATTTTTCGGAAGACAATAGCAGGGAGTTGGTATTGGAAAAATATCCTTCCATTACCTGGATTCCGATGACATACAACGCGGGTTTCGCAAGGGCCAATAATGAAGGGATCAGGGCGGCAAAGGGCGACTATATTCTCATTCTGAATACTGATACCATTATTCGCGATGAAGCACTTGATAAAGCGCTTGAATTGTTTAAAGCAGAGACCAACGCCGCTGCTGCTGGTGTGCAACTCCTGAATCCCGATGGATCGCATCAAATCTCCGGAGCGCATTTTATCGTAGGTGGGTTGAACTTCCTGCTTCCCCTTCCCTATCTCGGCCGGTTTATCCGGTATTGGGGATACCGGTTGAAAACCAAAGTACCGAGTGTCAGCACGGTCAGGGAAAGAATGGAGGTGGACTGGATCGTGGGTGCTTTCATTTTAACCTCACGCGAACTGGCGCAGAAGGAAATGATGGACGAGGATTTTTTTATGTACGCTGAGGAAATTGAATGGTGCAGCCGGTTAAAAAAGCATGGAGCTTTATTCCTTTACAATACACCTCAGGTCATTCACCTGGGTGGCGCTACCAGCGGCTCCTATTATGATACAGACGAAAATGAAAACAGCAGGAATCTCTGGAACAGGAAAGGACGTCAGATCATGATCTCGATGATGCTTCGAATCCGTAAGCAATACGGTGTTGGGTGGTTCTTACTCATGCTGCTTATTTTCATTATCGAAATCCCGGTGTTTGGCATAGGTTTACTGCTTGAAAAGATTTTTAGGGCAGGGCGATCCAGGTACAGCTGGTCGGCTTTCGGGAATTATTGTATCAACGTTTTTTACCTGGTAAGATACACGCCAAGAATTATCGTCAACAAACGCTTTTTTTATAAAGTCCCGTAGGCCTTATGCAGTTATCGATCATTATCATCAATTACAATACGTTCCGGCTGACGGTCAACTGCATTCGTTCCATCCGTGAAAAGCTGACCGGAATCGAATATGAAATTGTACTGGTCGACAATGCCTCGGCAGAATCTGACCCCGATGAATTCCTGAAAGAATGTCCCGGTATCAAACTGATAAAAAGTCCGACCAATACAGGCTTTGCCGGTGGCAACAACCTGGGTATTTCCCATTCTTCAGGAAAGTATATACTTCTGTTAAATAGCGATACCGAGCTGATCAATAATGCGCCGAAGATCTGCTATGATTATATCACCTCGCATCCGGGCGTGGGCATGGTCACCTGCCAGCTTCGATACCCTGATGGAAGCATTCAGTACAATTGCCGCAAGTTCAGAACGATTAGCTGGGAACTGGCGGAAGTATTCCCATTTTTCAGGCTATTGTCAAAAGAAAAGCAGGGGAAAATGATGCTGCATCATTATTTTGATCACCAGGTCAATGCCGAATGCGACTGGGTCTGGGGAGCCTTTATGCTTTTCCCAAGATCGATAATCGAGCAATTACCGGGTAAAAAGCTGGCGGAAGATTTTTTCATGTATATCGAAGATGTGCACTGGTGCTGGGATTTCAAAAAGCTGGGTTATACCATACATTTCCTACCCGAAGCCAAAGTGATGCATATACACAAGGGAAGCATTGACAAGGACAAATTGCTGCAAACCCGCAAAACCGGGATAAAAAACCATGCCCGCTTCATGAAAAAATTTTATCCTGACTGGCGCTGGTATATTTTTGCAACGATATACTATACGAAACAATACGGGGCGATGTGGTTGAGGGGGTTGATAAAAGCCCCCAAATAGCCTATGGTGCAGGAATATATTTCGCTACAATTAGACCGTTATTACCATACAAAGAAGATGTCAGAATTCTATTCTCTTCAATATTCATAAGTAGCCAATCATATTCTACGGTTCCATTAACGGTAATTCGAAGTGTAGACTCATCGGGAGTTGTGAATTTCCAGGTTGTATTAAAACTGTCGCCGCTGATATCTGTATGCGTGCCCGTTCCGTCGGCATTGAACTTAAACGTCATGGCACCAATATCTACCCCGGTTGTATTTTCACCACCTCTCAGATAATGTGTACGTGTACCCATTAGATTTTGATATGTCTCACCCACTTGCCAGGTTTTTGCAGTAAGTTTTTCCAGATTAGTTTTATTTTTTGAAGGCTCTGCGTCGTTATCTTTACTACAACTATTTACCATAAGAGCTGAAAAAAATGCGACAGAGAGAAAGGTGTTGCTGATTTTCATACGTCGTAAGTTTTGAACAAAATAAGCGTTATTATTGTAAATTACAATACCGTCTAAACATTCGTTTACCGCAAAAAAGGCTTCGGAAATACTCTTTTAAAACCAAGAAATAACCAATGTAAGACCTGGGAGTCATCTATTGTCTTACCGATCTTAATCTTCTTATAATTAAGCGGTTCAAATGACTTATTTCCTAATATCTCAGCAAACTTGCGAAACTTTATTATTACTTCATTGACTGATAAGGAATGGCGGTCCTTACGAGGCGTCCTTAAAATTTTGTGAGTAATTGATTGACAGTATTGCCGCAACAGTTCACTACTTTCAATTGTAATAACCTCGCCCAAAAGGGGGTCTTTAATCTTAAGCTGAGAAACATAATCAATAAGTTGCCCAAAAGCATCAACAAAGCGGCTATCTGCTGACGAGGAAGTTGTAGAAGCAGAATGCCTCCTATAAGAAAAACATTCTTGCTGTGCAACAGCGAAATATGATTTCCTGGAAAGTTCAATAAAAAGCTGCATATCAGCAAATAGAAGATTTGGGTAAGAAGGAATACCACCTAATTGATCGTAGTCTTCACTCCTCATCATAAACCCAGTGCCCATTAAGTCGGTTTTGTTACGAAAAAAGTTGTGAATTACCTCTGCAGGTAATTGCACCTCCCTCATAGGCTTACATTTTCCGATTTCTCTGCCATCCGAATCAATGTATCGGAAATGACTTTGAAATAAAGTTGCGTCAGGGTACCTACTGATTAAATCGTCCATAACCTGCAGATAATTACTGTCCAATAAATCGTCATGGCCGATCAGGGTCATAAATTCATTTTTTGAGACATCTAAAACCCGCCGCCAATTATCTTCCATACTTAGAGGTACAGAAGACGAAAACACTTTTATCCTTTTATCGTTGTAAGAGGAAACAATCTGCAGCGTATTATCTGTACTGCAATTTTCAAGTATGATAAAATCAAAATCAGTTAACGACTGCGCAAGAATACTCTCAATACATTCTCCTAAATATTTACCTCCATTTTTTACAGGTAATATAATGCTGTACTTACTCATCAAGAAATCCTTTTTCGCCCTAGCAATACCTTTTTTGCTTTTACGGCAAAATTGTGTATACCAGGCACACTTTTCTTCAGAACATACTTCATCTTGTATCCTCTGACGCTCTCAATTTTGAATATTTCTTTTTCAACTTGTGATAGGCTTTTGTCAGACAAATTATTCTTCCTGTAATAATGGTACAAAAATGCCATATGCCCCGTTATCCAGACACCAAAAAATTTCCCTACGATTTTCTGTATTTCCAGCCAATTCCCCAAATAAGACAGTTTATTTTCCAAATATGCAGGAAAGCTTCTTGCTAATACTACAAGTTGATCATTCTGATTTCTACCAAAATTCTCCCTATGCAGGGTTTGACAGCCAAGGGAGTTATTTATAACGACACAACCTTTTTCCGTACTTGCTATACTCATATAAGCATAGTCCCCCAAAAAAGGTGTTCCGTAGTCAGGCACGCCCCCCATCCTAATAAGCACATCCCGTTTTACAATGCAGGTGGACCATAGGAAATGGGAAAATATTTCAAAAGTAAATAGGCCCTTTATAAAATCCTCTGTTGAATACTCCCGCACAAAGTTCAGATCATGATTATTGGAGATACATGAATTTGTGCCAACTCGCAAATTGTATAAGCCTGCGACTTCTTTATCAAAGCAAAACCAGTCACATCCGCCCATGTACATGCCATACCCAGGAAACTTATTTCTCAAATTCACAAGAGTTTCCAGCATATGGTGATAAACTGGGTCATCGTCAGCCATCATCACAATATATTCGCCCGTCGAACGCTCCAAGCTTTTATTAAAGCTTGGCTTCATCCCCAGATTTGATCCATTGTTGTAATATTTGAATCTTTCGTCATGCAACGACTCTACAAAACTTTGCCCAGTTCCTTCAGGGTCGTTATCTGAGACTATCACCTCATAGTTCCCGTATGTCTGTCTTTTTATGCTTTCAAGCGTACTTTTTAATATAGGCCCGCGCTTAAATGTAGAAATACAAAAGCTTACTAATGGTGCCAAATGTTTATCTGTTTCCATGAAATACTTCGCTATTTGACCCTTTTGAGGTATCCATCCGGGGCTACGCTTATAAGCAATTTGTTATTAATGGATTTATCAATTTCAAAGTCATTGTTATTCTTAAGAAACTCTCTTACCGCAGTTAAGGGGTTATTCCCAATTCCCCACGGACGTTTATGACCGGGCAAATACCCTGACGGCAAGTATTCAACAATGGTATCAAAAACAACAAGATACGAATTGACAGAAACTAATGGAGAGTAAGCTTCTAGCTCAGCAAGCACATGATCATGGGTATGGTTAGAATCTAAAACCACCAGTATCTTTTGTTTTTCTGCAGCAAATACTTTTACTTTTTCAACAATAGTATTGTCTATAGAAGACCCTTCTATCATAGTAATTCTCTTAAACATCGGATGCTTCTCGATCTCTATGCGATTATGTTCCCTTATATCTATGTCTATGCCCAGAACCTCACCATGTCCAACTAGTTCCAACATAGATGCGTAAAAAATTAACGACCCACCATGGGCAATCCCGGTTTCAATAATGAGATCCGGCTTTACTTCCCATATCAACTCCTGCATTGCCAAAACATCCTGAGGATATTGTATCACAGGCCTCCCCATCCACTTAAAGTTATAAGAATATTGAGCCTTGTTGGACTCAATATTGAATTTTTGCGCTGCATCCAGCAAACCTGGATTGTTCCCATTGTCATCTATCCTCTGTTTTGTTTCAAGAAGAAAGTCAGCTGTCTTTTTTTCCATTTAATAGAATTGTTTGCAATTTTGATGTATCACCCCAGAAGTTCCGGGGTTCCAGTTCGGAATAAGGATAATAACCAAGGTTCAATTCAATAGTAGCATTCTTCTCACGAACAAGATCGATGACAAACTTTTTCACTTCAACAGGTTTACCACTACAACAATTTATTATACCAGTTACATTGTTCTGCTCTGCGATTGCTACAATATATTCCGCAACCATATTTATATTCAAAAAGTCCCGCAATTGATCTCCTGGACTCATATTAAAAATCTTGTCACCCCTTTCTAATGCCCCCATGAGTTGCGAAAATAGCGAATTTGGATTTTGACCATCCCCAAACATATAAAACAGTCGAATCCATTTAATTTGAAATTCCTGGCTTTCCTGCAACTGGACCAATTGTTTTCTCAGGGAATCCTTCGCAATTGCATAATAATTCGACGGTTTTGCGGGCATTTCTTCAGTTAGAAGTCCTTCCTGCATTCCATATTCAAAACAAGTACCAGTCACGGTTAAATCCTTCAAACCGTATTTAATCAGACTACATAGGAACCTAAAATGTGATGGCAAATTTTCCTCAACATGGAAGGGCATTTTATAATTAGGTAATCCTTCCCAGGCAAGATGTATTAACAAATCAGGTTTATCAAAAAACGAATAATAATCCTTATCACTTCGCCAGAACTTTAGGTCAAATGGTATGTATTTTACTTTGTCAAACCAGTTGGCCGAGGACGCTTTTGTTTTGTCCCTTGAGGTAGCTACAACGCTGTATCCTTTGTCAAGTAATTTATTGACAACATAGTTGCCTATAAAGCCAGTAGCACCGGTTACAAGAACCTTCTTCATTTTAAAGTATATGAAATTCTGGTATGGCAATAACAAACTTCCCACCCCATTCCCGAATATAGGATAACTGCAACATTACTTCTTCTTTAATATTCCATGGAAGGATCATTATATAGTCAGGTCTCGAATTCTTTAAATGCCGCTCATCTACCACCGGTATATGGCTGCCAGGCAGAAACTTATTTTGTTTATGTGGATTCGCGTCTGCAACAAAGCTGACCAAATCTGACTTCACTCCACAATAGTTCAATAATGTATTTCCCTTGGCCGCGGCGCCGTAAGCCGCTACGACTTTTCCAATGCGCTTTTGTTCCTGCAAAAACCTCAACAAGTCCAACTTGATATTTAAAACCTTTGTGTGAAAGCCGGAATAATACTTTAAATCTGAAATCCCTTTTTTACTCTCCTTTTCTCGAATTGAAGATACATTATCGGATATAGCTTTCGAGTGATCCTCCTTGTGCTTTGCGAAAATCCTTAATGATCCACCATGAGTTGGCAACTCCTCCACGTCAAACATCTCCAAACCAGCTGCATCAAATATTTTACTTACTATAGTAAATGAAAGATATGAGAAGTGTTCATGATATATAGTATCGAACTGACTGTTCTCAATTAATTGTACAAGGTGTGGAAATTCCATTGTAACAACACCGCCAACACTTAGGAAGATCTTCAGCCCCTTTGTGAAATCGATTATATCCGGCACATGGGCCAATACATTGTTTCCCAAAAGTAAATCTGCCTTTAATCCTTTTGCTACCAAATCATTTGCAAGCCTGACGCCGAAAAAATCGACAATCGAATTGACCCCTTTACCTTTAGCAACCTCAGCAGTATTTGCTGTAGGTTCTATCCCTAATGAGGGGATATTTTTTTGTACGAAATACTGTAGCAGATAACCGTCATTTGAAGCTATTTCCGAGACTAATGATTTTTCGTTGAATCCAAACCGCGAAATCATCATATCAACATACTGACGTGCGTGCTCTAACCAGCTTTTTGAATAGGATGAAAAGTATACATACGAGTTGTCAAAAATGCTATCAGACTTTTTATATTCGTCAATCTGGACAAGAAAACATTTGTGGCAGGTGTAGACTTTTAATGGATAGTAAAGTTCAGGTTCATTTAACTGTTCTAGACTTAAAAAAGAATTGGATGCAGGTGAATGAAACAGGTCAATAAATATATTTTGAAGTTCAGTCTGACAAAATCTACAATTCATAAAACGCCTTTAAAACTTTCTGTTATTAATGGATAAGCCTGATCTCTTTCCGAAATTTCTGATACTTTTAACGGCCAATTAATCCCTACAAGAGGGTCATCATATCTAATTCCACTCTCCCATCCCGGCATGTATGCGGCCGAATGATGATACAATAGCTCGCAATTATCCTGAAGCGTCTGAAAACCGTGTGCAAATCCTTCTGGAATATAAATCATCTTTCGGTTTTCGGCACTTAATAAGACACTTGTCCATTTCAAAAACGAATTAGACCCTTTACGTAAGTCAACCACAACGTCAAAAACTGACCCTGCAATACATCTAACTAATTTTGTTTCCTTATAAGGTGATAACTGAAAATGCATTCCCCTTATTGTACCTGTTTTATTCGTAAATGAATGGTTTAGTTGAACCCATTCTCCTTCATGCCCTATCTGGGTAAACTCATTTTTGCAATAAGTTCTTGCAAACCAGCCCCTGGAATCAATAAAAGGCTGTAAATCAATTACATACACACCGTCAAGATCGATGGGGCTGAAAATCATCTATTGAGATATTTGTCGATTTGTTCAAAAGTATATTCTGCCTGCCTTGAACTGATAGTCTTATACCATGATATTGACCAACCAATGGACTCCCTGGCATTGAGCTTGGGATTCCAATTCAATTCTGCCATAGCCCTAGAGATATCAAGGTATAAAAGCTTCGATTCATGAGGCTTTTCATCAGATCCGCTAATCACAAATGAACCACTACCCCAGTTGTCAATTGCAATTTCTACCAACTCCCGCACCGTCAAATGATCTTCCGGTTTAGGGCCAAAGTTATAAGGTTGAGAAAATTGTTTCTGGTTACAATAAGAAGCAGCACCCAATAAAAGATATCCACACAACGGCTCCAGGACATGTTGCCAAGGCCTGATGGCTTCTGGTTGCCGGACCGTCACAGGTTCACCCTTCATCAACGCTTTAGCAATATCAGGAATAATTCTGTTCTTACTCCAGTCGCCGCCTCCAATAACATTTCCAGCCCGTGCAGACGAAATGGATTTCCCATGTTGAGTCACCCTCTCCGGATTGAAAAATGATTTTCGAAATGAATCAACAACTAGCTCGGTACAAGCTTTGCTCGCACTGTAAGGGTCGTACCCGCCAAGTCTATCAGATTCCTTGAACATCACCTTATCTCCATTGTTTTCGTATACTTTATCGGTTGTAATAACAACAATAGCAGCCTTTTTTTCCAACTGTCTAATAGCCTCAAGTAAATTTGCGGTACCAACAACGTTAACCTCAAATGTCTCAGCTGGAATTTCATATGATCGAAGGACCAGGGGTTGTGCAGCGAGATGAAAAACAAGATCGGGTTGAAAAGAAAGTATTTCATTTCTAATCTTTTCTTTATCCCTGATGTCACCGATTATGCTTTCGATATGCTTTCCGGGTAAAAAAAGGTCATAAAATTGTTTTGATTCCTCTGGTTCGAGCGCAAAACCCTTTATTACTGCCCCCAATTTTTTTAATAGCAGTGTCATCCAAGTTCCCTTAAACCCCGTGTGGCCGGTTAGAAAGACCTTTTTCCCGGCATAAAATGACTTCAAACTATCAATATTTACCAAACCTTCCATTTCGCCTGATTTTTTTGCCACAATGATTCCAACTCAATCTTATCACGGAGCGCATCCATACACTTCCAAAACCCTTTATGTTGGTAAGCTACAAGTTGTCCATCATTCGTTAGTTTTTCAAGTGGCTCGTCTTCCCACATGATATCATCCATATTGGATTGTAAATAATTGAAAACCTCCGGCTTCAGAACAAAAAAGCCGCCGTTAATCCATTTAGTTTCGTCTTTTGCCTTCTCTCTGAAAGAAACTACCTCGCCATTTTCACCCAAATCCATACCCCCAAAACGTGCATCAAGCTGGATAGCAGTTACCGTTGCTATTTTATTCCGGCTTTTATGAAAATTCACCAGCTCATTTATATCAACATCACAAACGCCATCTCCATAAGTCAACATAAAATCTTCATCCCCAATATATTTTTGGACAGCTTTCAACCTACCCGCTGTCTTTGTATTCAAACCCGTATCAACTAAAGTTACTTTGAACGATTCAGAATTACTGGTATGAATATTAAACTGGTTCCGGCTAAGATCAATGGTAACATCTGAATTATGCATGTAATAATTCATAAAATACTCTTTGATCATATACCCTTTATACCCTAAACACACTATGAATTCACTATGACCATATCTTTCATAGATTTTCATAATATGCCAGATTATTGGTTTACCACCAATCTCTACCATAGGTTTAGGACGACTTTCAGTTTCCTCTGAAATTCTCGTTCCCAGTCCGCCTGCAAAAATGACTACTTTCATTTTAAGAGAATTTCGCAAAAATACCAGTTTGGATTGAACCAAAATAACTAGATATGGGAATTTGATGAGATATTATATAATGACAACTTGTCAAACAGTCAAAGCTTACCGTATAAGTAGAAAGGTGCCCTTTCTGAACACTTCAGGCTGGCAAAAAGTCTTCCCTTTAATCATGTAAATATATACTCCAGGATCTTGAGGAATCCCTTTAAAGGTACCATCCCAGCACTGCCCAGGATCTTTTGTATAAAACAACCGATTTCCCCACCGGTTGAAAACGCTGAACTCGAAATCATCCACAGAACCCCAATATTTAATTCGATAGCAATCATTCAAACCGTCATTATTAGGTGTAAAAGCATTAGGCATATTGTAGCCGCTCTTATTAATGTTTTCAACTTTTACTAATACAGTATCGAAACCTGTACACCCATTTAGATCTGTGCCTTTGACTATATATTCAGTCGTTTTTTCGGGACTTGCGATTGGATTGAAAATTTCGGCATTGTTTAACTTGTCACCAGGAAACCAATTATATTCGCTGGCTCCGATGGCAGTTAATTGAGTTTGAGCCTGGCTGCAATCAATATCATTAGAACTGGCTGCAGTAATTATCGGGGAGCGCAATACGACAACACTAGTGTTTAATGTTACAGATTGGTTACAAACAGACTCCGTAATGGTTACGGAATAATTTCTAGACTCTCCCGGCAATGCTAGTGGATTAGCCAGCGATGCATTGCTTAAACCTAGAGAGGGTGTCCATTCATACTGATCCCCGCCGGAGGCAGAAAGCTGGAGAGTATCTTCCCTGCACCCTGTCACCTCGGCAATCGCATTGAATATGGGCTCGGGCCTGATCATTACCTCTACTGAGTCGAGATACTCACAGGCGATAGCATCAACAACCCTCACAAAATATTTTGTACTGGTATCCGGCGATGCAAGTGGATTAGCCGAAAAGGCATTATCCAACGATGCTGCTGGCGACCAGGAATAACTATTACCTCCGGTGGCAAAAATCTGGACGCTCGCATCCTTACATATCATCGTATCAGCAGACACCCTGATATCCGGCCTGGGATAAACGATTACGTCGATCGAGTCCAAATTTGAACAACCGTCACTACTTGTACCGGTAACATAAAATCTCGTTGTCATGTCTGGTTGAGCAACTGGATTCGAAATAGCTGGGTTATCTAAACCCTGTGACGGAGTCCATTGATAAGTTAGCGCGCCACTTACACTTAACAGTGACTGCGTATTCCTACAATCAATGTCACTAGATTTTTGGACTAATAAGTCAGGTAGAGGCATAACAGTCACCCTCGTTGTCAATTCCGCAGTTTCATGACAGGTATTTTCCGTGATTCTTACTGTGTATTCGGTTGTAACGCTTGGAGATGCCTTCAAGTTAGATCCAATCAGGCCCGAAATTCCCGCTGCAGGTTGCCAAACATATTCATCTCCGCCCGAAGCCCAAAGCTGAGCGGAATCCTTTGGACAAATGAATACATCTGTATTAATTTGAAAAACTGGATCCGGCCTGACAACCACATTGACAGAATCCTTATACTCACAGGCATTATTGTCCTTTATAGTAACAAAATACCTGGTACTGACTAACGGTGAGGCGACCGGGTTTGCTACTGCAGGGTTACTTAAAGATATTGATGGCGTCCAGGCATACTCAATTCCACCATTCGCCGTTAAACTCACATTTGTGTTTTTGCAGATCGTAGTATCATCAGATACTAAAATTGATGCCTTGGGGAAAAGGTTTACCATAAGGGTGTCTTTTGCAGTACAACCTTTTGATGAAGCTCCTGTCACTATATATTGGGTGGAAGTAGAGGGAGTCGCTATTGGATTTGCAGAATTGGTGTTGTTCAGGCCCTGACTTGGCGACCATATGTAAGTTTGTGCCCCTGATGCCTGTAATTGAACTGATTTACCAATACAGATGGAAGTATCCTCTGTTGCTGTAACATTTGGTTTGTCAACAAAGATTTTAACCGAATCACGCTTAACAAATACCTCTGCAAATGAAATATCGTCCAATGCGAAGTCATTTCCCTGAATCTGGGTATTCTTATTGACTATTGAAATTACAGCAGTAGTATTATTTCCTGAATTCCACGTAGTATAGAATTGATCCCAAGTACAGGTTGGCAGGCTAGCGGTAATTACTACGCCTGTCGTTTGTCCATTAATCGAAAACTGTAATATTGCGGGATTCGGTGGATACAAAGCCTGAATCCAGGTGGAAAAAGCATAATTCGTGTTTGGCTTTACATTTATAGTTTGGCGCCATACATTAACATCCGGAACTGGCGAGCCATTTACCAACATCATATTACCATTACCAGTTGTATGATCGCCACATTTACTTAGGGATGGATTCCAGGCTGACGGATTGGTGTGTACGTAATATTGTCCCTCAGTCAGGTTATTGCTAGCATAATTATACCCTGAAGTAAACCCTGTGTTTCCTTGTGAAAAATTTCCATTTGCAATAAGATTGTCACCGGTAGTCTCAGCTATAAAATAGTAGGTAATATCGTGAGGAGTGGATGTTGTTGGATTAGGAGAGTTGGGATTATCAAGATAAGTTGTAGGAAACCAGCAAAAGCTCAATGAAGGTTTTGTTCTCAGTTGCTTTATAGAGCCTGAGCAAATTGTCGTGTCCGGCGTTACTATCACGTCTTCCTCAAAAACCCGAATGGTAACTAATTTTTCAATAGTATCGGTGGAAGCCCCGGAACTAATACCATATCTCACCAAATAGTTCCCTTCTGAATTATATGTATGCGATGGGTTTAAATCTGCAGTTTTTGTACTTCCGTCGCCAAAGTCCCAAAAAGTGGTGGAAGGATTAATACCTGTACCGTTAAATTGAACTTTGAAAGGACTACAAACATCCTGCTTATAAACAAAATCAAACGATCCCACTAGATCTCCTGGCTTAACTGCACATGAATCCGCCACAAAACTACAATCCGGGATCGTTCGGTTGATCGTCGCAGAACCACCGATTGTTCCATTCCAGGCCGTGTTCCCTTGCTTATTGATAAGGCTATTAAAAGTATAGTAAGCAAGTAATCCTGACTGTGTAGCTGGTGAGGGCAAAGAAGTATTCATGTAGGCCCGGATCTGAGCCTGTGTTCTTACGACATTCCAGATCCTGACTTCATTGATATAACCTATCAGGTTTGTGTTGTGCACCAAAGCATCGTATAAACCAATACGGGTTTCGTAATTATTCTGATACATCGTTCCCGTTGCAGGTACACTGCTCATCAAATAGCCATTCCTGTAAAATTTTAAGGTACTGCCATCGTAAACCATAGCAGCATGGTAGATTTTATTGAGCTCGATTTCACAAATTTCAGGTGTACGGAAATACCCATTGGAAGTGGTGATCTCTGCGTTATTCGGTCGCAATAAATAATTGGCATCGGTAGGATGCACGTGTTTTGAAACCAGGTCGCCCGCCCATATCTGGCCACCTGCGTAAGGTGCTGTCCGCATAAAAGTGGCTTCCACCGTTATTTTAGTACCCGCGACGTCCAGGTCGCCAACACTTACATACGACTGATACGAAGGAAGATTTAGCCAGTTATTGCAAGTCTGTGCAGCCAAAAAGCCTTGATGTACAAGGAGAAAAAAAGCAGGAAATATAATAATCCTGAAAACAACAGTCAGTTGGTGGCGCATTATACGGATAGCTTACAAATAAGGTGGATGGCTAGCCCCGCTAAAATAACCTAAAACCCGCGTTTTTAAAAGCTTTTGATTGAATAAAAAGGCTTATTTGGAGACCTGGAACTCTGTTTGGCCGATCACTTCGAGGAACTTTTCCATTCCTCGCCGCTTTTGCGCATCAAGATGGTAACTTAAATGTAAACTATAGTATTTTTTGAGGTCATACAGGTCATAAGGGTTTTCCCTTACTATTTCATCCAGCCGCGAAATACCCATGGCATTAGCCTCGTCGAATATCTTAATAAAATCCCCGGGCAGGGGCTTCAGACTGATCCAGGCAGCAAACACAAATGGCAAACCAGTAATGGCTCGCCATTCACTGCCGAGATCATAAATAAAGGTAGAACGTTTCCGCTGCTCCAATGCACGGTCACCAATCACCAGTCCTGCCGTTTCTCCCTCTATCTTGTCGCGGAACGATTCGTCCCCGGCATGCACCAGTTCCGCATTTATACCCCAGGACTCTTTCATCAGCCATTTTAATAAAGCAACCGAAGAACGGCTCTGGTAGTCAAGATAAATTTTTTTAACCTTATGCAGGGGCACCTCACTAAACAAACCAACCGATGCGATCTCCCCTTCCGTTCCAATACAATAATTACCATTAACATGCCAGCTGGGAAGTTCCGGTATTACCGCCACGGGTATCAAACCTACGTCGACCTGGCCCAACATCAGCATCTGCGCCACCTTTGCAGGATAAGCGCCGCTCAATTCGATCATTTCCTTTATTGGTGGTTGCTGCAATCCATAGATCAGCGGCTTTGTATTGAGGTAATTGACGATACCAACACGAATCTTATTCACCCCATCGCCGGGAAGTCCACTTATATCTTTCATTTCTACAATTTGGGTTCTTTATCTTTGCCGCAAAGCTAGGATTTTGGGAATTAAGTATTAAAACACCTTTGTTTCATGGAACTTTCCGCACTTACTGCTATCTCTGCTATCGACGGCCGATACCGCAAACAGGTACAACACCTCGATGAATATTTTTCCGAATATGCCCTGATGAAATATCGTGTACTGGTGGAAGTGGAATACCTGCTTTTCCTGGAAAAAAAGAAACTTTTCAAGCTTTCCGGTAAAACATCCAAATACCTCAGAAAACTGGTGGAGGACTTTGGCCCCGAAGATGCGCAGGAGATCAAACAGATAGAGTATATAACCAACCACGATGTAAAAGCGGTAGAATACTTCCTGAAAAATGAACTGGAAAAAACGGATGATAAAACCGCCACTGAATGGATCCACTTCGGGCTTACTTCGCAAGACATCAATAATACCTCCATTCCCCTGCTATGGAAGCATGCTATAGAATATGAATACCTGCCGGGGCTGTTAAACCTGAATACTCAATTAAAACTGCTTGCGCAGGAATGGAAGGATATTCCCATGCTTGCCCATACACATGGCCAGCCGGCCAGTCCCACCAGGCTGGGTAAGGAGATCATGGTCTTTGCTGAACGGATCCAGGCCCAGGTTGAACAATTCATTACGATCCCCTTCAGTGCCAAATTCGGTGGCGCGACGGGAAATTTCAATGCACACCATGTAGCTTTTCCAAAAACCGACTGGCTACAGTTTGGCAACAGTTTCATCGATCACCTTGGCCTCAGCAGGCAGCAATTCACCACGCAGATCGAGCATTATGATAATCTTGCCGCACATTTTGACTGCATCAAAAGGATCAACAACATCCTGGTTGATTTTTGCCGCGATATCTGGACCTATGTATCGATGGAATATTTTAAACAGAAAACAAAAAAGGGTGAAGTGGGTTCTTCGGCCATGCCCCATAAAGTGAATCCCATCGATTTTGAAAATGCAGAAGGAAACCTGGGTATCGCCAACGCGATATTCGAACATCTTTCGTCGAAACTGCCCATCTCCCGCCTGCAGCGCGACCTGACGGACTCCACCGTACTGCGCAACATTGGTGTACCCTTCGCACATACGATCATCGCATTCAGATCGATTGAAAAAGGCCTGGGCAAATTGCTGATCAACGATCCCAAAATACATGAAGATCTCGACAACAATTGGGCAGTCGTGGCTGAAGCCATACAGACCATACTGCGACGTGAAAATTACCCCAAGCCATACGAGGCCTTAAAAGACCTGACCAGGGGCAACCAAAAGATAGACAAGAAAGCGATTCACCAGTTTATTGATGGACTTAAGGTCAGCAGCAGTGTGAAGAAGGAATTGAAGACTATTACCCCCCACAATTATACAGGGCTGGTGGCGAAGTTTTAATATTGGTATTGGAATAATTCTTTCCCGTTTTCCTCAAAAGATCGCTGGAACCTGAATCCTACTTTCTGCAAAACTTTTTGCGAAGCAAGGTTGCCCGCTTCCGTGATGGCATAAATTTCCGTGAGTGGTGTACGGGTAAATACATATTGCAGACCTGCGAGAGTCAATTCAGTAGCATAGCCTTTACCCCAATTGCGTTTGAGCAGTGAATAGCCCAACTGCATGTTATCAGCATTCTCAATGGGAATAACGGCAAATGTACCCGCGAATTCGCCGCTTTCCTTTTCAAAAACAGCCCACCTCCCATACAAAGGATTCTCCTGCGAATATTTTATCACCTCCAGTAAAAACAGGTCGGATTCCTCCCTTGATTTTGGCGGCCGGATATACCGAACGATCTCCTCATCGCCATTCATCATAAAAAAATAATCGCTGTCCTCCTGCAGGAAAGGTCTTACCACCAACCTTTCAGTTTCAAAAATCATTCGTGACTTGGACCCGGTCATTTTTATGAACGTTTTTGCGGAACCACCTTCAATTATACTTGTATAAACTTAAACTTAATCTCAATCTTAACCTTTACCTAGGCAGTCTCCTTATGTATCTCCGATGTAAAATGAAAATCGATATCGGGATTGTTACTTATTTCCGTATTAAGAAACCATTCACTTTGTGCCAGGTATACCATATGACCATCCTTGTCTTCCGCGATATTGGCCTGCTTGAATCTCGAAAACTCCAACAACTTTTTCTCATCGGCCGATGTTAACCAGCAGGCTTTATAAAACGGCAGGTTGTTAAAGATCACTGAAGCTCCATACTCATGCAGGAGACGGTACTGGATCACCTCGAACTGCAGCTCACCCACGCAACCAATAATTTTTCTATTACCGCCAAACTGTGTGAACAGTTGGGCTACACCTTCATCAGTCAATTGCAAAAGTCCCTTTTCAAGCTGCTTGGTCTTCATCGGATCTTTATTCACAACTTCTTTGAATATCTCAGGTGAGAATGATGGAATACCTGTAAAATAAAAATCCTCGCCCTCGGTAAGCGTGTCACCGATTTTGAAATTGCCGGTATCAAATAAACCTACCACATCGCCGGGGTACGCTTCTTCGATCACATCCTTGCTTCGCGCCATAAATGAATAAGGATTGCTGAAACGGATATCCTTGTCGAGACGGACATGATGATAGTATTTATTTCTCTCAAACTTCCCCGAGCAAACGCGCATGAACGCGATGCGATCGCGATGCTTGGGGTCCAGGTTGGCGTGAATTTTAAATATAAAACCGCTGAGTTTGTCTTCTCCCACATCTACAAGGCGCTTCGTGGTCTCACGGCTGCGTGGTGTAGGTGCTATGCGAATAAAAGTATCCAGCATTTCCTTTACCCCGAAATTATTGACCGCACTTCCAAAAAAAACAGGCGCCACTTTACCCGCCAGGTAGTCGGTTACTACCAGGTCGCCGTGAACACCATGTACCAGTTCCACGTCCTCGCGAAGTGTATTGGCGTCCTTCTCTCCTATCTTTTGATCTAATATTGGCAAAGAAAGGTCACGGATCTGTAACACATCCTCATCGGAAGCTTTTGTATTGGGGGTAAATAAAACAAGACTTTTATCGTCGATATTATAAACACCTTTGAAATCCTTGCCGCTATTGATCGGCCAGGTCATGGGGTGAAGCGAAATCTTTAATTCTTTTTCAATCTCTTCCAACAGGTCAAACCGATTCTTCCCATCTCGGTCCATCTTGTTGATGAATACAATAACCGGTGTGTCCCGCATCCGGCACACTTCCATCAATCGCCTGGTCTGCTCTTCCACCCCGTTCACACTATCAATTACGAGAATGACACTGTCGACAGCTGTCAGTGTCCGGTAAGTATCTTCCGCAAAGTCTTTGTGGCCGGGTGTATCCAGCAAATTGATCAGGATGCCGTCATATTCAAAACTCATCACCGAGGTTGCAACCGAAATACCCCTTTGTCGTTCGATCTCCATAAAGTCGCTGGTCGCGTGCTTTTTGATCTTATTGCTTTTCACCGCTCCTGCCACCTGGATGGCGCCACCAAACAAAAGTAATTTTTCGGTAAGCGTGGTCTTTCCGGCATCGGGGTGACTGATGATCGCAAATGTCCTGCGGCGTTTTATCTCGTTACTATACTTCATAATCTATCTGCCCGGCTGGAGCCCGGACGGTTTTTAAGGCCGCAAAGGTAAGGTTTGAGCGGGATTGTTGGAAGGACCGGTCAGACAAGAATCAACCCTGATCAACCCTGGATCTTCCTCGACATAAACCCCATTAATAAGATCACCAGGCCAAGACCAACATGAAGATAATTGTCCGCTCCGTTCACATGCAGGAAACCCAACACCGTACCCATTCCTTCGGTGCCAATACTGGTCAGCCCGACGATCCCGATGACAAGGTATATGATTCCAAATGTTACCAGGAATCCCCTGGCCGCTGCAGGCAAGGCCAACGCAACAAACAGGAATAGTACGCCGCTGACTATATGCACTATGTTATGCACAGTGTCGGCATGAAAGATCGCATCCGGGGAATCGCCGACAATCGGGTTGTCTATAAAACCTAAAATTCCAACGGCAACGAAAACCAACCCGATTAATATGGCTACAGATCTTGCTGACATATAAAATGATTTTGGGTGATTGTTCCGTTAAGTTAGTCCAATATTTGCTGTCTGCAAACTACAGTTGCCTGATATACCCGTTCATCAACTGCAAATATTTTTTCACCTCCCCAAGTGAAGCATTTCGCGCTTCCGCATTGTCAAATCCCCTTGCACGAAGACTGTTGACTTTGGCTCTTACATTGGCGCGATAAGCTTTATAATAAATAAACAACCGGCGGTCCTTCATCGTAAGTAGTGTATGAAATGCCTGATCGTAGTGATGCAGGAACAATGTTGCCAGGTCGCTGCGTCCCAGCGCATCCAGGTCCATACAAAGAAACGCCACTTCATCCAGTACATCCATGTACCGGTACGAATCGTTAAACTCAAGACAATCGAAGGGTGTGGGCTCCGGCAGCAGAAAAATATTTCGTGTATGAAGATCGCCGTGGCAATCCCTGACAAAACCCAGCTTTATGCGTTGACTAATTCGTTCCCGGCTCTGATTCAAAATATCATTCGATAATTGAATAGCATTCGATATGATCGCCCGGCTATCTGGAAGGAACTGCGTCAAATAATCAGTTTGCCCTTCCAGGTCGTTGAATTTTTCGGCTAATTCATCGGGATCGAGTTGATCTTTTATCTCTGCCTCCTGGTGGAAACCGGCAATCTTTTGGGCGAGGCCAATGATATCCGACTCCGTCACTTTATTTTCTTTTATAAGCAGATCCATCTGCCGACCAGGATCAAGTTTTCGCATCTTCACCGCATAATCAATCACTCCATCCGTTCCGCCTTCTATTATTAACTTACCATTGATTTGATTTATGGGTACTACATCCTGGTAAATACCTCTGGTAAACCTATTGTTAAGCACAACCTCGCGTTCACAGTAATATTTTCTTTTTTCCAGCGTAGAAAAATCCAGAAAAGTATATTGAACAGGCTTTTTGATCTTATACACCCATTCATCGCCCATCAGGACCCATGAAATATGGGTCTCAACAAGCTGTGGATTCAACATCCCAGCTGGCAACTGACCGGTATTGATCAGGTCTCTAACCAGTTCACCTGTCATTTTGAAAGGGCATTTATATGATCAATCGCGGTCTCAATCATACGATCAATATTATCATTTGTTGATTCCAGGACCAGGTGAGGTGCCAGCATCGGTTCCCAGTGCGACCTGATCTTTTTATAAACTTCGTAATCCGCGTCGCTGTCGGCCCGTTTCACGCTCAGTCTTTGCCTGGTAATTTCATCATTTGTAATAACCTCGATAAAGATCATGGTTGAGCCTCCTGCTTTCTCATAAAAGAGCTCACGCAGGTTGTGTTTATAAAACGTGGCGTCGATAACAATGGATCTGCCTTTTCGTATCGTCTGCTCCATAATCAAAGCCATATGGCCATAGATGGAAAATTTTTCTTTTTCCGAATAGGTTCTTTGAGTCAAAAATTTCTTTCGTTCCAGATCACTATTAATATAATCGGCGGAGATAGTCGTTGCCAAACGCGAGGCAAAATAACTTTTTCCCGAACCAGGTAAACCAAAAACGATAATGACCATAGAAATTAATTTCTTGACTGTTTAACGAAATTAAATCTTTATCTGCCATCCATAAATCACATCGTTCTATGAGGGGTTTTATCATGAACCATGGTTATTAACCGATAACCTTTTAAAAACACATCACCACCTTATAAACGGGGGTTATATAAACCGTCCCTACAGGACGGATGGGGCCGTGACGTTTCGAGGCTACCCATAAATCGTCCCTATGGGACGAGAGAGAGAACCGGATAATAAAATAATGGAAGATAAATCACCGGCAAGTATTAAAATGAGAAATTAAAATCTCAAAACAGGAGGTTCACTTAAATAATAAAATTGGGTAGGTATTTCGATCTTGCTACTACCGCGTTCCATCGTGATGTTTTATGCTGGTTATATTTCCTGGGGAATATTCTAATTTTTTTAACCGCTACCCTTTTTATTAAAACACCATCCCCTGATTTACCGCGAATACATAAATCGTCCTATGGGACGAGAGAGAGAACCGGATAATAAAATAATGTAAGATAAATCACCGGCAAGTATTAAAATGAGAAATTAAAATCTCAAAACAGGAGGTTCACTTAAATAATAAAATTGGGTAGGAATTTCGATCTTGTTAACCCCGCGTTCCATCGGAACGCTTTATGGGTAAAAAAAATTTGAGCCAAGTTGTTCCACGTCCCATCGGGACGTTTTATGCTGGTTATATTTCCCGGGGAACATTCTAATATTTTTAACCGCTACCCTTTTTATTAAAACACCATCCCCTGATTTACCGCGAATACATAAATCGTCCTATGGGACGAGAGAGAGAACCGCATAATAAATAATGGAGATAAATCACCGGCAAGAATTAAAATGAGAAATTAAAATCTCAAAACAGGAGGTATAATTTAAAGATGGAAGGGATTTAGAAAAATCCCAGGTAAATTATATGGAAACCACAAATAATTAATTGAATATCAATACAATGAGTTACTGATTAATTTTACTAAATTATTTAGTATTTTTGTTATTGTCAATGCAATCATCAAAAGCTGATATTATTTCCCGCCTGCAAAAAGAGATCCTCCCTTTGCAGGGTTTCAAAGCTGGTTCTTCCAATACCTGTAAGGATATTGGACTGGGGCCGATCAAATATGCATTTCCAGGTAATGTTTTTCCCCAGGGTGCTATTCATGAATTTATAGTTCCCAGCCAGATGGAAATAGCACCCACCTGCGGTTTTATCAGCGCTTTGATTTCATCCTTCCAAAATTGTAAAGGAATTGCACTTTGGATCAGTGCATCGCGACAACTATTTCCACCTGCCCTTAAATTTTTTGGCGTTGAACCTGATAATATCTTTTTCATAGACCTGGCAAATGAGAAAGAAGTATTATGGGCACTGGAAGAAGCGCTGAAATGTGAAGGCCTGTTGGCGGTGATCGGTGAAACTAGGGATCTGGATTTTACCAGCAGCCGTAGATTACAACTTGCCGTTGAAACAAGCGGGGTTACCGGCTTTGTCATTAGAAAGAATACAAAAACCTACTCCAACACTGCATGTATAGCCCGTTGGAAAATATGTTCATCAACCAGTGAATTGCCTGGTGATATGCCCGGTGTTGGTTTCCCCAACTGGCATATTGAATTATTAAAAGTTAGAAATGGAAAACCCGGGTACTGGCAGTTTGAGTGGAAGAATGGGAAGCTTGTTCACTTGTCCGAGACAAATAATCCAGTAGAACAACTCCAGAAAAAAACAGGTTAGGATGAGTAAAAGATATGTGTCTATTTGGTTGAAATACCTGTCAACTGACTGGTTTTCGCGCCGACAGCCAGCACTGAAGCATGTACCTTTCGTACTCACTGTAAAGGATCATGGGCGACTGCTGGTAAATGCGAGGAATCACCTGGCAGATAAACAAGGGATTTATTTGGGTATGCCAGTGGCTGATGCAAGGATTACTGTCCAGGGTTTGGAAGTACTGAATGATCGTCCCGGACTCCCCACAAAAATTCTCAGGCACCTGGCTGAATTTTGCATCCGGTTTACTCCTGTAGTGGCTATTGATCATACAGGCGGACTAATTCTCGACGCTACCGGTTGCCCTCATCTCTGGGGTGGAGAACTTACTTATTTAAAGAATATTGCATCAAGGCTGGATTCATTAGGATTTAAAAGCAGGATAGCCATCTCCGATACCATTGGCACCGCATGGGCCTGTGCAAGATTTGGAAAAGAAGATATATCCGTGATTGAACCGGGTCAGCATCTACCTGCCTTACTTCATTTACCGCCAGCTGCATTAAGACTGGAAACAGAAATTGAACAACGCTTGCACAAACTCGGGCTTCGAAAGATCAGTGATTTTATTGGGATGCCCCGTCCCGCTCTCCGTCGGCGTTTTGGTTCTTCACTTATAAAGCGATTAAACCAGGCCTTAGGCCACGAACAGGAATTGATACAATCCATCCAACCCTATATCCCCTACCAGGAAAGGCTGGCATGCCTTGAACCGATTGTTACCAGAACAGGGATAGAGATTGCATTGGAGCAATTGCTGCAAATACTTTGTGAACGTCTTTCCAAAGAATCAAAAGGCCTTCGTAAGGTTATATTTAAAAGTTATAGGGTGGATGATAAAATAAATACCATTGAGATTGGCACCAACCGGGCTACACATAATAAAACTCACCTGCTTAAATTATTTGCCAACAAACTGGATAGTATAGAGCCCGGCGAAGGCATTGAAGTTTTTACAATGGAAGCTTTGCAGACCGAAGATGTTTTGGCGGCACAGGAAAAGATTTGGAACCAAAGCGCTGACCCTGCTATCTATGAATTACTCGATCGTATCGCTGGCAAATTTGGCAGTAATAAAATCCATCGTTTTTTACCCGCTGAACATCACTGGCCTGAACGATCGGTAAAAGCAGCCTCATCAATTGAAGAGAAACCAACAATATCCTGGAGGACTGATAAACCAAGGCCTATTCATTTGTTATCCATTCCTGAACTAATTACGGTCACAGCACCCATCCCCGATTACCCACCCATGCTTTTCCGGTATAAAGGCACATTACATAAAGTGAAAAAGGCAGATGGGCCCGAAAGAATTGAGCAGGAATGGTGGATCAGGCAGGGTGAACATCGTGATTACTATGCGGTGGAAGACGAAAAAGGTTGCCGGTTTTGGATATTTCGCCTTGGACATTACACGGGTGATAAAACCAATCAATGGTTCCTGCATGGATTTTTTGCATAATTGAATAGTGAGCATGAATTATACAGAACTTCAGACCACAACAAATTTTAGTTTCTTGCGAGGTGCATCACATCCCGAAGAAATCGTTGAGCAGGCGGCATTGCTGGGATATAAAGAGATAGCTATCACGGATCGGAACACGCTTGCAGGGATTGTAAGGGCGCATGCTGCGGCAAAAAAATCAGGAATCCGCGTTATCCCAGCCTGTCGTATAGATCTGCTCGACGGACCCAGCCTGCTTGCCTACCCCACCGACCTGGCTGCATATTCACGCCTCAGTAATATGCTGACAAAAGGAAACTTCCGCGCAGAAAAAGGTGAATGCCATTTATACAAAGCAGATGTCTTTGAATACGCCGAAGGACTAAAATTTATTATACTGTCACCTGAAACACTGAATGAGGATTTTGACTTTGAGGATTCATTTAAAAACGCTCTGGAGGAATATCATTTTGCTTTGGGGAATAACCTGTATATCGGATCACAGCGTTATTACCTGGGTAATGATACAAAATATCTTCATCGGCTTTATGAATTGTCGTCACAGATGAAAATACCCATGGTCGCAACCAATGATGTACATTATCATCATCCCGACCGAAGAGAATTGCAGGATGTGTTGACCTGTATTCGTGAAAAATGCACTATCTATACAGCAGGGTTTAAACTGCATGCCAATGCAGAACGATATCTTAAACCTGCGCAGGAAATGCAAAGGCTTTTCCGTCAATACCCGGATGCGCTAATCCGCACGAAGGAAATTGTATCAGCCTGTAATTTTTCGCTTGATATGCTGAAATACGAATATCCTGAAGAGATCACAACTGATGGCCGTACACCAATTGAAGAACTGGAATTTCTTGCCTGGCGGGGAGCCCGGGATGAATTTGGTGAAAATATACCAGCAAAGATCAGCGAAGCGATCAGGTATGAACTGAGATTTATCAAACAAATGGATTATGCACCTTATTTTCTTACGGTGTATGATATCGTTCGATTTGCACGTGAACAGGGAATACTTTGCCAGGGCCGTGGATCAGCAGCGAATTCAACAATTTGCTACCTTCTTGGTATTACTTCAGTGAATCCTACCAAGTTTGACCTGCTTTTTGAACGGTTTATTTCCGCAGCGCGTAATGAACCACCCGATATCGATGTTGACTTCGAACATGAACGCCGCGAAGAAGTGATGCAATATATTTTTAAAAAATATGGTCGCGACCGTGCCGCTATCGTGGCTACGGTTACCCAGCAACATTTTAAAGGTGCCGTTCGTGATGTAGCTAAAGCCATGGGGCTTTCCGTGGATACTATCAACAGGCTGTCCAAGTCTGCAGGCGAGTTTATGAATGATGAATTAAAACATGAGCGAATCCGCGAACAGGGTTATAATCCACAGGATCAGCATTTACAAAAAGTGATTCAGCTCACACAGGAATTTATGGGTTTTCCGAGGCAACTGGGACAGCATACCGGGGGATTTGTAATTACAAGGGGTAAACTTTCTGACCTATGTCCAATACTTAATGCCCGAATGGAAGATCGTACCTGTATTGAGTGGAACAAAGATGATATAGATGCGCTGGGTTTTATGAAAATTGATGTTCTGGCCCTGGGTATGCTTACCTGTATTCGAAAGGCTTTTGATCTTGCTAAACAACATTATGGACTTGAACTTACACTCGCCAATATCCCCCAGGATGATCCGGCTGTATATGATATGATATGCCAGGCTGATACGATTGGCGTATTCCAGATTGAAAGTCGTGCCCAGCAATCCATGTTGCCCCGTTTGAAACCCCGGACCTTTTATGATCTTGTCATAGAGGTAGCAATCGTGAGGCCAGGGCCTATACAGGGAGATATGGTTCATCCTTACCTGCGCAGACGTAATAAAGAAGAACCAGTTGACTACCCTTCAAAAGAACTGGAGGAGATCCTGAAAAGAACATTGGGAGTGCCTCTATTCCAGGAACAAGCCATGAAAATTGCTATTGTTGCAGCAGGTTTTACAGCTGCTGAAGCCGACGAACTCAGGCGAAGCATGGCTACCTTCAAGGCGAAAGGAATGGTCTCGGGCTTTAATGAGAAACTAATAAACGGGATGCTGGCAAGAGGGTACACCAGGGAATACGCGGAAAGGATCTTTAAACAACTCGAAGGTTTTGGAAGTTATGGTTTCCCTGAAAGTCATGCAGCAAGTTTTGCATCACTTGTGTATGTTTCATCCTGGATAAAATTTTATTACCCCGATATTTTTGCATGTGCCTTACTCAACAGTATGCCCATGGGTTTTTACCAACCAGCACAGATCGTAATTGACGCACAAAAACATGGTGTAACTGTAAACCCGGTCGACATCAATCATTCGCTATGGGACAATAAACTCGAACCTGGTAACGGAAAATATAAATCGTTGCGGTTAGGATACAGGCAGGTAAAAGGAATAAGAGAAGACGATATGAATTTGCTGATAGAAAATAGGAAACCCTTCTATCCGGATATCAATTCACTTCGGGATGCGGGTGTGCCGGAATCAGCGATTGAAAAACTCGCAGATGCCGACGCCTTCCGATCAATTGGCCTTGACCGGCGCCAGGCATTATGGGAGTTTTCTGCAAAAGATCATCCCATCGCCTTGTTTTCAGGAAATCCATCCATATCAGTAACAGAAAATAAAATATCATTACCAGTAATGAGCCTGCCTGAACATGTGGTACATGACTACGCTTCCGTTTCTTTATCCTTAAAAGCACATCCTGTTAGTTTTATCCGGGAAAAGTTAAAATTGTTACATATTGTCTCCACTTTTGATCTATCCAACAGGGCCGATGGGGACATGATAAGAGTAGCAGGTTTAGTTTTAGTAAAACAAAGACCAGGCACAGCCAGCGGTGTTTGCTTTATGACGATAGAGGATGAGACAGGGGTAGCTAATCTTGTAATCTTCCAGGCTATTTTTGAAAAATTTCAAAAAGCGGTTTTGCAATCCCGACTGATCATGGCAGAAGGCAGATTACAACGCGAAGGTGATGTGACACATGTAATTGTAAGCGCATGCCATGACTTCTCCAATTTGCTGAGCAGACTAAGCTCTGAACCCAATGAACAGGAGAAAGTTTTTCCTGAAGGGAGAAGCTTTAAATAACCGGAAGTCCTTCTTTCCCGGTTTTTAAATTTCCAAATTTGATGGCCTACATTTAGTTACAACTAATCAAAAAGCTTTATACAAAAAATTATTTGTGGATTAACTGGTTCAACCGCAAATACTGTTTATTCTATATCTTCATCAACTTCGAATATATTACGCATATATGCCAAGCAAAGATAATTTTGATGAAGTAGCACTGGTTCGTGAATTGCAAAAAGGAAGTACTGAGGCCTTTATTCAATTGTATAACCGCTATCACCCGGCCCTTTATACCTATATAATCAAACTTATCAAACTAAATGACCTCACAGAAGATATACTCCAGGAAGTCTTTCTAAAGATCTGGACTATTCGTCAACGCATCAACCCCGAACTTTCATTCCAGGCCTACCTATACCGCATTAGCAGGAATCTGACCTTTAAAGCATTAAAGAAAATTTCGGATAATGAAAACTTACGATTTAGGATAATGGCTGAACTCCAGTCAACGGTAGAAGATGCGGGAAACAAAGCCAGTTGGGACCAGTATGAGTCGATACTCAGGGCTGCGATCAATGCGTTGCCACCCCAAAGGCAAAAGATCTTCAGGTTATGCAGGCAGGAAGGAAAGACTTACAAAGAAGTATCAGGCCTATTAAACATTTCCCCCTACACGGTAAAAGAACATATGGTACTTGCTACCAAAGCAATAAGGGAGTTTTTTTCGCGCTATGGCGAAATTTTTTTTTATATCCCACCCCCCCTGTTTGCCTTCACCGGGATAATATAGATACGAGAGTTCTCTAATCAACACCAGTATGGAAAAAAACGAAGATTATTACCGGCAATTGCTGGAAAAATGGATGCGTGCGGAACTTACCCGGCATGAAGCCAATGAGATCCTGGATTACCTCAAAACGGATGATTCATCACGGCTTCTGCTCAAGAAAATGCAAGAAGGGTTTAAACAGAGCATGGATCAGCCCGTCACTATTCCAAATGATATAAGTGAAAGGGTTCAAAATGAATTGTTGAAAAAAATCGGGGATGCTCCAGTTATTGAAATGCCGGCACGCAACCGGAGATTCAACTGGCTCAGGATTGCCGCGGCGGCTTTAATTGTCATTGGCCTGGGCAGCGTAACATATTTCACTCTTTTTAAAAAATCAACAAAAAACGAGTTTACAGAAACGACCTTGCCAGTAGAAAAAGATAACGACGTCGAGGCGGGAAGTAACAAAGCTGTATTAACCCTGGCAGATGGAACCAGGATCGAACTGGATGAAAAAGCAAAAGGTAGTTTGCTAAAACGCGGCGACGTATCCGTGATCAACGCGGAAGGTCAACTTATTTACGAAAACAAATCCACTATACCAGTGGAAGTTGAATATAACTCCCTCACATCGGCACGTGGTCAAAGCTATTCACTCGTTCTTGCGGATGGCAGTAAACTCTGGCTGAATGCAGCTTCTTCCGTTCGCTTTCCAACCGCATTTACCGGCAATGAGCGTAGGGTGGAGATCACCGGGGAAGTCTATTTTGATGTAGCCAAAGATGCGACCCGGCCATTTCATGTAAAAGTTAAGGATATGGACATCGAAGTGTTGGGTACCCAGTTCAATATCAACTCCTACACTGATGAAGCAACGATCAATACAACTCTGATAGAAGGTTCCGTAAAGGTTTCTTCAGGCATCAATGATATGGTCAGGCTGTCCCCTGGCCAGCAGGCACAGTTCTCAACCCCCGGTAGTTTGAAGGTGATGAAAAATGTAAATGTGGATGAGATCGTCGCATGGAAAAATGGCTATTTCCATTTTGAAAACGCTGATCTACGTTCTATCCTCCGGCAGTTTTCACGCTGGTATGATATTGAAGTGGTATTTGAAGGCGAGTTAAAAAACAGGACTTTCCTGGCAATCGTCAGCCGCGAAAGTTCATTGTCAAGTGTATTAAAGATGCTGAATGCAAATGATGTAAAGTTTCGGATAGAAGGTAAAAAACTTATTGTTCAATCGTAATTAATAAACTATAGATAAAAAAAGCCAGGTGTGATTGAGCCCACCCCTGGCGCGTAAGGTTCACAAATAAAGTCGACTAAACCATTCTTCGTAAACCCAAACAATACAAATGTATGAAATTGACTGCTTTTGTCAGCCAGGACCGCCAATCCTGGCCGTTCACCAAACTTGCCCTTGCTATGAAACTTACATCGATCCTTTTATTGGCCGTCTCGCTGCAGGTTGCGGCCCGAACAGACGCTCAAACAGTAAGTTTAAAATTTCACAATGCACCACTCAAAAAGGTGCTCATTGAAGTCCAAAAACAGACAGGTCTCAACATTTTTATGGACGAGGCGCTGCTGGAAAAGTCGGGACGGGTTACCTTACAGGTACGGAATATGCCCGTTCAACAAGTGCTCGACCTATGCCTGTCAGGTGGAGAGCTTGGTTATACCATCGATGGTGGAACTATCGTAGTCAGAAAAAAGGCATTCCCAGTCATTACAAATACCGGCTTGTCGCTTCCTCCTCCGGCACCAGTGCCAATTAAGGGTACGGTCACCGATGAAAACGGGGTCGCCCTTCGCGGAGCGACAATCAAGATAAAAGAAAATAACCTTGTGACTTCGGCTGACGCCGCGGGAAATTTCTCGCTGGAAGTACCTGAAGGTAGTTATATGCTAGTGATATCTTATGTCGGTTTTCAAACCCAGGAAGTCAGGGTATCTGGAAATGAAACCGTACGCATCGTACTCAAACAAGCCGACACCAAAATTGATGAAGTTGTGGTGGTTGGCTATGGAACGAAAAAAAGAGCCAATTTAACGGGCGCAGTCGAACAGATCAATGGAGAGGATATCGCGTTGCGGCCTGCTTCGAATATTTCCAACTCACTGCAGGGCCTTTTGCCTGGATTAAACATTCAAACCAATAACGGCAACCCCGGCGCATTGCCAGACATCAATATCCGTGGTTTTAATTCACTCAATGGTGGAGGTCCATTGATTTTGATTGATGGAATAGAAGGTGATATTGAAAGGGTAAACCCTGCTGATGTAGAAAGCATAACGGTTTTGAAAGATGCTGCATCCTCAGCCATTTACGGTGCAAGGGGTGCGTTTGGTGTTATCCTGATCACCACGAAAAAAGGAACTGAAGGCGATATGGTAGTACGCTATACCAATAATTTTGGTGCTACTACGCCGACAACCCGCACCGATTACATTTCAGACCCCTATGAGTATGGGAAATTCATAGATGCTGCTATCTGGGGATATAATGGCACAAGTTATACCGGTTATGACGACGCAGATTGGGAACAGATCAGGAAAGTGGCAGCCGGAGAGATTGCCCCCTATGAAGAATTGCAGCCCGATGGCACTTATAAATTCTTTGGAAAGACAAATTGGTACGATTACCTATTTAGAAAATGGCAGCCGACCGAAAATCATCATATCTCCATTTCTGGCGGTAGTAAAAAATTGCAGGGATATCTTTCAGGTCGTTACTATAAAACGAGTACGATACAAAATATCGTCGATGCGCCTTTAAAAAAATATAACCTAAAAGCCAACGTAAATTTCCAGGCAACTGACTGGCTGCAGCTTTCAAATAACCTGCAGTTCAATACAAGCGACCAGGTGGAATATGGTGGTTATCGAACAGGTTTTGGTGGCATCTGGAGCAATACAACCTGGTACAACCTGTTTGCTTTTCATCCTAACAGCATTAACGGAATACCTTTCGATTTTGCCGGGGGCGGTGCCCATGGTGCACTGGAGGATGCCAGCAACTGGATGCGGTATAACTCAGAACAGATCGTCAATACGATCAGTGCAAAACTTACACCTCTGAAAGGATTGCAGATAAACTTCGATTATAGCAATCAGCGTAATCATATTGCCAACAGTACACGTTTAAATACTTTCAGCCAGCTCACGGGAAATAAAGCGTTATTACAGACTGTAGGTGTGAACCGGCTTACCGAAAGTCGTAACCGCAGTTTTTATAACGCCCTGAACGTTTATGGCACTTATAACACGAACCTGGAAAATCATCATTTTAAGTTACTTCTGGGTTATAACCATGAAGATTATGAATCTGACAATATCCTTGCAGAGCAAGGCGGTCTGTTATTCAACGACCTGGCTAACCTGAATCTTGGTACGGACCTGTTGCGTGCTGATGGTTCAGCCAGTATATGGGCTATCAAAGGTTATTTTGGAAGGTTCAACTACGATTTTAAAAACAAGTATTTGCTTGAAGTAAACGCCCGCTATGATGGCTCTTCAAGATTCCCGAAAGAAAGCAGGTGGGGATTGTTCCCCTCGGTTTCAGCAGGATGGTATGTAAGCCGTGAAAAATTCTGGGAACCCATCAGAAGAGTGGTCAGCTCATTTAAACTGAGAACATCATATGGTAAACTGGGAAACCAGAATGTAGGGTTGTACACCTTTTCACAAATACTTGGACTGGGGCAGACAACATGGTTAAATAATGGTACGCGGTTAAACTATGCCGGTCTGCCGGCACCATTACCAAGTGCAGTAAGCTGGGAATCGACCAGGACCGTCGACCTCGGCGTTGATCTCGCATTTTTCAACAACAGACTAACTGCGTCTTTTGACTGGTATGAGAAGAATACTTCCGAAATGTACCTACCAGGCGAACCTCTGCCAGCGGTGTTTGGTGCTGCAGAACCAAAAGAGAACATCGCAAGCCTGCGTAACAGGGGATTTGAATTCAGTTTAGGTTACACCAATAAATTCACCGTTGCAGGATCACCACTCAACTTTAAAGCCACAGCCAGTATCTACAATTTTGAAGGTGTGATAACAAAATATCCGAATCCCAATGGCGTAATGAGTACCTATTGGGAAGGACAAAAATTAGGACAGATCTGGGGATACCATATCGACGGACAATTTCAGTCTGACAAAGAAGCAAGCGACTATCAGAATAGTTTCGCCAATCCATCCAGGGACCTGGGTAAGGTTTACAAATATATTATCAACACTGTTCAGAATACAGAATGGAAGGGTTTGAAAGCAGGAGATGTAAAATATGTGGACCTTGATGGTGATGGATCAATAGATAAGGGCGAATATACGCTGGCTGATCATGGAGACCTCCGGCCAATCGGTAACGCTATGCCGCAGTTCCCCTTTGGCTTTAGTATCATGGCCGACTGGAAAGGTTTTGATCTTTCGATTGCCGGTACCGGCGTTTCCCGCCAGGACTGGTATCCTACCGGTGATATTTTCTGGGGCCCTTATGAACGTCCTTACCTTTCATTTATAAGGAAAGATCTTGCGACCAATGCATGGACACCTGAAACACCAGGTAATACTTACCCACAGATCTATCGTGGCTATGCCTCGCTGGGCGCAGAGCGATCGCTGGGTGAAGTGAATGACTACTACCTGACCAATGTGGGTTATTTAAGGATACGCAATCTTACAGTGGGTTATACCTTACCGGCATCGATGACAAGAAAAATAAAGGTTCAAAACCTGAGGATCTATCTCAGTGGAGAAAACATTCTAACCTGGCGCTTTGGTAAACTGACCAGGTATATCGATCCTGAACAGGCCGGATCCGGAATCAATTACAACAACCCGGGCGACGCGGTGCAAAGAGCACGCCTCGAAGATTACCCCATCGGTAAAACAATTTCAGCCGGCATCAGCCTTACCCTGTAACCATTTTCGAACGATTAAAAAATTGACAAATGAAGAAGCTAAATATAATTCCGGTTTTATCATGCTTAATTTTCCTGGCCGGTTGTACAAAAGATCTCGACGCACCTCCCAAAGACCGGCTGGATGCAAATCTCTTTTTCAACACCGCAACCGATCTTGAAGTATATACAAATGGATTTTATGATATGCTGCCCGGCACTACGGTGTATGATGCAGCATATGGTGAGACATCAGACGATATTGTACCCCTGATCGTTCCTGACAGGATCAGGGGCACAAGACTCGTACCGGTTGGTCGTGGTACCGGTAACTGGTCATGGGGAAATCTGCGGTCAATAAATTTCTTTCTCCAAAACTACCAGAAGTGCCCCGATGAAGCGGCTAAGCTTAAATATGGCGGTGTTGCCAGGTTCTTCAGGGCATTCTTCTATTTTGATAAAGTGAAAATGTTTGGGGATGTGCCATGGTATAGCAAAGTGCTGGAAGCAGGTGATGAAGATCTATACAAAGCACGTGATTCACGAAAGGTAGTGATGGATTCTGTTCTGGAAGACATCAACTACGCTGTACAGCATATTCCCGCGGAAGTACAACTCAATAGAATAACAAAGTACACCGCGCTGATCTTAAAAGCACGGATATGCCTGTTTGAGGGTAGCTTCAGGAAATACCATAATCTCGGTGACCATGAAAGATTTCTGAATGAAGCTGTTGCCGCTTCAGGTGAATTGATCAATTCCGGCGCCTATAAGATTTTTACAACAGGCGGTGCTAACAGTTCTTACAGGGAACTATTTGCGAGAAATGTGCAAACCCCCGTTGAAACCATTTTGGCCAGGGATTATAGCAACGACCTTGTGCGGCATACGATCGCTTACCTGATGACATCTCCTACCGCCGGATCTTTTGGTATCACTAAGGACGTTATTAATAGCTATCTTATGAAAGACGGTACCCGCTTCACTGATATCCCCGGCTATGAAACAATGGGCTACCTGGAAGAAATGCAGAACCGCGATCCCAGGCTTACCCAAACTACAGCCGGTCCTAACTTCTCGGTATATGGCTCTTCTACTCCAGAACCGGTAAGTTTAAATGCCACAACAACAGGTTACCGCGTAATAAAAGCACTACCCGACCGCAGCCAATGGAATTCGACCAGCTCCTATAATGACATTATTCTGTTTCGACTGGCAGAGGCGTACCTGATCTTTGCCGAAGCAAAGGCCGAGTTGGGCACACTTACCCAGGCCGATCTTAACATTACGATTAATTTACTCCGCGACAGGGTCGCCATGCCACACCTTGATATGGCTGCTGCCAATGCAGACCCGGATCCCTATCTGCTTTCAATGTATCCTAATGTTGATAACGGGCCTAACCGTGGTGTGATCCTTGAAATTCGCAGGGAAAGAAGACTGGAACTATTTAATGAAGGGTTTCGTTGGGATGACCTGATGCGCTGGAAAGAAGGCAAAAAGCTTGAGAAGCCAATGCTTGGCATCTATTTCCCGGGGCTGGGTGCTTATGACTTCACGGGTGATGGTAAAGCCGATGTTTACGTACATGATGGGAATACAGGGGGTGCACCCGCAGGTATCACATCATTTATAAATATCAAACAAAGGCCGCTCACTGACGGCACATCGGGGAATCTAAACCCATTCAGGATCGCAGTGGTCTTCGATGAATCTAAAGACTACTATTACCCGATCCCTCAGGAAGATATCACCCTGAATAAGAACCTTGTTCAAAATCCTAACTGGTAAAATTTCATATCAGCTATGAGAAGAAAAATTTCGATGGCAGCAGTCTTACTGACGTTTTTGATGACTAAGGTCGACACTTTAATGGCACAACCTGCCCCGTTGCCCCAGCCTTTAAAGGTTGGTTACTCGATACCCGTTGCAAACATCGGCCCGGAAAATATGGAGTATGCAAAAGCAAATGGCATAGATTACCTCGAAGTCTCCTTTGCAGCATATATTGATTCGAACCGCAATTTCAGGTTTAATGACACAGTGCTTTCACAAAAGGTGAAACAGGCTAAATCTTTTGCTGAAAATGCAGGCATAGAAATCTGGTCAGTACATATGCCTTATGGGAAAAATATCGATATTTCATTAAGCCAGGAAACGGAAAGAGAACAGGTGGTACTGTTACATAAAAAAGTACTGGAACTATGCAGGTTATTAGAACCTAAGGT
The DNA here is from genome assembly GCA_023424015.1 of Bacteroidota bacterium. Lineage (GTDB taxonomy): Bacteria > Bacteroidota > Bacteroidia > Chitinophagales > Chitinophagaceae > Terrimonas_B. The sequence goes on from JAFAEM010000010.1 coordinate 94,944, forward strand.
CATTTTATTTCATCCCAGTTATTACCTCGGGCTGAACGAACGCGAATTGAGAAAAAAACAGATGATCAAATCAGCCCTGGAGCTCAATGAAGCCGTAAAAAAAATCGGTGCCATCATGGTGGTAGAAAACATGCTGGGACCGGAGTTGAAGAAAGATGCGGAACGTGAAAGACCGTTGTGTCGCACCGTGGAAGAAACGAAGGAAATCATGGCACAATTACCCGCCGATATCTACTCCGCGGTGGATATGAATCATATCAAGAATCCCGAATTCCTGATCCGTGCTATGGGCACGCGTCTGAAATCCGTTCATATCGCCGATGGTAACGGCCGGGAGGAAAACCATTACCTGCCTTGCTCGGGAAAAGGTGAAAACAACTGGACAGAAATCCTTTCGGCACTCGAAGCTGCGCAATACAAAGGACCTTTTATCTACGAAAGCAAGATTAAAGACGTAAATGAACTTAAACCCTGTTATGATTCTTTATTTAAAGCGTTTATTTCGGATAGGTATAGCAGTCGTTAGTTTTACATTGGTCCTGAGTTCCCAGGTTGGGCAGGTCGTTGCCCAACCTCTTTATTTTAACGAGGCCGCTTTTACATCAAAAACTTTCCCGCTGCTTTCCGCCATAGGAAACAACCGACGAGCCGTATCCATTCTAAAAAAAGATAAGATACTGTCCGGCCTGGTCAATGCCCGATTTAAGCGTATGCAGGATTATTCTTCCTGCACCAAAGTGCAGTGTTATGCAGAATTGCTGAAGTGGTGGACACAGGAGATCATTGTTTCGGGCGACGAGTTAATAAAGCTTTACCAGCACAAAAAGCCTGTCAGGAAACTGGTCTCGCAATTGCGTAGACAAAATGCCTACCCTTTATATGAAAAAGAGTCAGACACCGCCCTGCTTCGCAAAGCCTGGACTGATGCTGCATTGGGCATGAATCAAATATTCGAAGTTTATATTAAAGGTGAAAAGCCCCGATATCCGAAAATTGATTCCATAAGTTTTTCGCCGGGTGATAGTTCCTTTAAACTGCAGTTATCCAGGTTAATGTATGATGTCAATAAACTCAGGAATAGACAACTGTTTTATGAAGCGGAATTAATAGCTGCCATGCGGGTCTTAAAAATAAACGGGCGTTGTGAAGCTGTAAATTACACTCCGCTGGAGGCAGGATTAAACGAACAACCTTTTAAGAAAATCCGAAGTATTGACTTTAGCCAATACCAGTATAGCCTGATCCTTATACCCGGACTCGGCCCCGAAATTCCTGGTCAGGCGCTGGCGCCGGCGGCAATAAGACGCTGCGAAGCCGGTGTGGCCCGATATAAGAAAGGGCTGGCGCCTTTTATAGTTGTATCAGGTGGAAATGTTCATCCCTTCAGAACTCCATACAACGAAGCCGTCGAAATGAAAAAATATATTGTTGAAGAACTGGGAGTGCCGGGTGAGCTTGTATTCATTGAACCCGATGCCCGGCACACTACTACCAATATCAGGAATACAGGCCGCATGATCTATCGATTTGGTTTACCAATGAATAAACCAGTTCTGATCGTAACTGATTCCAGCCAGGCTGCTTATATTGCCGGCCGTATGAGATCGATCGCGCTCAGGGACCTTGGCTATCTGCCCTATCAGGATCTGAGACTTATAATTGAAAACGAGGTTGAATTTTATCCTGCCAAACTTTCACTACATCCTGATCCTTTAGATCCACTGGACCCTTAAGCGTATAATTTATAAGAATAGAAGTTATCTTACCCTCTATACTAAAACTACAATGTACAATGTTGCAAAAATTTTTTCTGAACCTGATCTTTATGTCCCTCATGACAAACGCTAAAGCACAAAAGGAACCATCATACGTTTTTGTCGATGCTTCGGAATTGTCGGTTTCAGGCAGGGCTGCTGCGATACCCCAGAAAACATTCCATCGTGTTGAATCCAAATACCTTCTGGATCTACCTGCCAGGGTAGCTGAACTTGCCACTAATTCGGCGGGGATATATGTAAGTTTCAAGACTGATTCAAAAAATATTTCTCTGAAATGGACGTTGGAAAAATATAATACTCGTTGGAACATGACATCCCTTGCCATAAATGGCCTGGACCTCTATGCGTGGAACGGGAAGAAATGGCAGTTTATGGCGCCTGCAAGGGCTTCTTCAGCTACCAATGAGGCTGTACTGATCAACGACCTGGATGGTAATATGCGCCATTACCGTTTATACCTGCCTTTGTATGCCGAGTTGAAAACGCTGGAAATCGGTGTTGATAGCCTGTCAATCATAGATGCCCCCGATCAGACATTTCTACCATCAAAGAAAGTGGTTATCTATGGCTCCAGTATTACCCAGGGTGCTTCGGCCTCACGGCCAGGAATGGCCTATCCATCGATATTATCGCGCCAGTTGAATATCGAGACATTCAATATGGGTTTTAGCGGAAGCGGTAAAATGGAAATAATATTGGCTGATGTTTTAGCTTCCATGGAAGCAGATATTTATATCCTGGATTGTGTCCCCAACCCTTCACCCGCTGAAATCAAAGAGCGGACTGTCCCCTTCGTAAAAAGACTCCGGGCTTTAAAACCAGGTGTGCCAATAATAATGGTTGAAAGTATCATACGGGAGCAATCGCACTGGAGTGAACCCAGAGGTAAAAGAATGTCTGAACAAAACGCTGAGTTCCGAAAAGCATTTGAAAAACTGTCAAGTGAAAAGTATCAGGACTTACATTATATTCCGGCTACACATCTAACCGGGGATGATCATGAAGCTACAATCGACGGAACACATCTAACCGACCTGGGATTCACACGTATTGCAGAAATCATTGGAAAGACACTCCAACGTCTGTTGTAAAGCTAATCATCAAACTTTGACGACGCCAGTATTGCAGCCAGTTCCTTCCCTATTCCCTCGTCGGAATATGTTACCGTAATGCCAAAATCGTAACCCATATGAAGCCTGCTGTAAATAGCCATATTAATTACCATTTCGTTGGGCAGGGTGGCTATAACCCGGAACTTTCGGAATTCCAGGCCGCCGATCTTTTCCACATGAGATGATGTATCTACACGTGTCCCAGGCGCCTGGCTTTCCAGGGTCTCGACAATGATTGATTTCACTTTCACATCTTCCTCGTCCCATTCACCATCCACAGCAGGATCAAAAGGAGTGATCGTAGCTGTGAGCGTATTAGTTTCTCCTTTTTTCAGGCTGACCAGGGTTTGCATTTCGCTATAGTCAAGTTTATCATTATAGGTGTTCTCAACAGCGGTAGCACCCCTGCTGTTGTTGGCGCTGATCTGGGCAGAATCAAGTCTGGTGAAATCGGTGGGAATATCGATCTTCCAGCCCACTTGTGGATACACCACTCCGCGAGTTTTGACTTTTGAGTTTGATTGCCCTTTACAACTAAAAAAAACAGTTATCGATATAATAGCCAGGAAAAGAAGTCTCATATATAAATTTGTTCGTTGATGGATGGAATATGTAACCAGTGCTCCGGCATTGGACTGGTTTTATGCCATATCGATGACTGAACATAAAGGTCATCAACGTATACACTACTAAACGTTCAAAGGAAGTTAGCTATAGCGGAGATCTCCGTTGCGTAAGCTGTTCTGCAAGCCCAACCAGTATACCTTCCGGTCCACGTACATAACAGAGCCGATATAAGTCCTGGTATCGGACCACTTCGCCTACAAGCTGACCACCGACTTTTTCAAGCCTTGTAAGTGTATGGTCGAGGTTCTCTACTGTAAACATAACCCGTAAATACCCGAGCGAGTTAACCGGCGCCCTCCGATGGTCGGCTACAACAAGAGGCGTAATAAATTTCGAGATTTCAAGACGGCTATGTCCATCTGGTGTCACCATCATGGCAATTTCCACCTCCTGGTCTCCCAATCCGGTGACCCGTCCAGCCCATTCACCAGCCACAGTCGCGCGGCCTTCCAGCCGAAGACCCAGTTCATAAAAAAAGCCGATCGCATCATCGAGAGATTCTACGACGATACCAACGTTATCCATTCTGATCACTTTACTCTGTACCATATTAATGATTAGTCAAACCTATATCCAAATTGTAAACCAAAATACCGGATCCGCAAATTCTTGTTGGGAATATTTACCATAAATATTTTTGTAACCGTACGTCGCTGATCGCCCAGGTAAGCAGCAATCGCATATTTGAAACCAATATCCGTTGTAAATCCAATATCCCGTACCGAATGCCATCCCGGTCCCACGGTAGCAGATAGTGAAATCCTGTTTGAAACAAAAAATTGAGGGCCTGCCTTTATAGTATAAATAGCAGCAGTTTTATTTTCCCGTCCCCTCGCATCCAACACATAAAGCTTGTCGCCGATAAACCTTTCTGCACCTGCTTCGACCAGGACTTGCAGCTTATTTTTTGCAAACAAAAACGCATCAACACCTACCCCCATCCCGACCTCATTATTGGCCAGCCCTCTCAGACCCACATCTGCATTGGCCGAAGCCACCAGGTGTAATGACTTATCAAACTGGCCATACGTTTTGCAGGATAAGAACCAAAAAGCAAAAACAAATAAAAACCGCATTGATTATAACAGGTCGTTAGTAATGATGTTTTCCAAGCCGTTTAATTCAACAGGCTGCGCCCTACCCTGCTCTTAAAATTTTTTCCATCTTTTTACCCTTGGCCAGTTCGTCGATCAGTTTATCCAGGTATCTCGCCTTTTTAGTAAGAGGATTTTCTATTTCTTCAACACGATAACCACAAATCATTCCCGTGATCAGTTGGGCATTGGGATTAAGTTTCGCCCTCTTAAAAAATGTTTCAAAGTTTACTTTCTCCTCAATTAGTTGTTTCAGTTTCTTCTCATCAAACCCCGTCAGCCATTCGATCACCTGGTGTAATTCTTTTTTTGTCCGTCCTTTGCTTTCCACCTTTGTAACATAGTGAGGATATACCGATGCAAATATCATTTTTGCAATTCGCGCATCGTGTTCGGGCGTTGTTTTCATGCATTTTGTTTTTGATGAATCAATAAAGTTGAAAAGCTGAAATAATTTCCATAGTTCCGGGGGATCGCACAAATGGGTTACTTCCATTTAATGTCAAACCTGCCATCTTTGATCACGATCGAATCTGACAGGGAAGTAACAAATGAAGTATCACTTAAGCGTTTAAATAGCTTACCCGAAAATTCACCCGACAGGATCCCGCGCAGCGTATCAATTCTGGACACGGTAACCAAAAAGTCCGGTTTGGTATCCGACAGCAAATATGACTGTTCCTGCTGACCCTGCACCGAGAGCCAATATCCCACTTTAATGGTGTCCTGACTTAGTGTACTATATGAACCTATGCCCCGAAAATTCGTTGTAAGATTGATCGAGACTTTTTCAGAAGTACTCCAGGAACCATTTTTATAAAAAACCTTATCGGCATCCAGCCTGATATCTCCATCACTGGAATAATAGGCGCCGGAAAGGTTTTCCCTGCATCCACCTGCAAAAGGGAAACAAACCTTTCCATAGTTGGTCCACACCGACTCGTTTAAAAGAAATCCAAAAGTATTTTCCCCAGTTTGTGTTTTTGCGGGAAGGGATAGTACAACACCTGTATCGTCCTTACGGCACGAAAAAAAGATCAACTGTGATAGGCATAAAAAAATAATATGTCGCTTCATGGCATCTTATTTCAATTCTATTTATCGGATCCTGCCTCCAACAAAGTTTTCACCCGCTCTTTTACATACCCGTTCTCAAAATAAGGATAGATGTTTTTTCCCGGGCAGGTGGTTTGCCTGCTGTGATCACGATGTGTGGCGATGGTCTCTGGTGAAATATTATGCTTCGTACAAAAATATGCAATAAGCTTTACCAACACATCCAATAAGTTTTGATTGAGTTCCTGTTGCTCATAATTACCGAGAAAAGAGATCAATAAATGACCAGTCGGATCGTATTCAGTGTTGGTCTCACCAACTGTATTGACATTTCTTCCTTCATACACTGTACCATCGGGTGCAATAAGATAATGATAGGGCACATCAGTCCAATTGCGGTCGGGTCCCATACTCCAGGTTTGTATATTTTTCAATCTCCTGGCTCCATCATCTGCTGCAGTGAGCAGGCGTCCGCCTTCGTGATGCACCGTGATTCGGGTTGGTGTATGTTGCTTGTAAGGCCTGGCATCAGCCGCCTGCCAACCTGAACGAGGGATAATGGCCAGGATATTTGGATGCATCTCAGTTCTCATGCTCTCATTACCCGTACGATCAACCGCCGAGACGGCTACGGCGTTGAGCTTAACTTTACCATCATGTGGCTCCAATTGAAGCGTGCGTTCAGCCTGGTTTAAAATTCGATAGCTCCAGTTCCTGCCATATTGATAATATACCACCCAACGAAAAACATCCGATTCATTGCTATGATGCCATTTGATATCAACTTTATCATTTGACTGGTTTACGTCCACCGTGGGGGCTGCAGGTGCATCATTATCAAGCCAGCTGCTTGCTGGCACCAGGGCATCGGAACGGTAAGGCCCTTCAACAAGGGCTTTAGCCATATTCGGATTTTTAGCAACCGAGCCTACATTCCAATGCACTACACCACTACTGCCTGGCAACATCCCGCGTGAGATCATGATTTGGCTTAGCGTCTCATTCACATTCACGACGCTGGTATCGCGACCTACACTGATACCTGGCCATAAGTGACGATTTTTAGTATTTTCTTCCGACCACCAGCCCAACAGTACCGGGTAGCTTTGTGCAATTCGATTGATCGGCCAATACAATTGCGGTGAGAAATAATCTATCCAGCCCTTATTTAGCCAAAGTTTTGCATCCGCATACAACACTTCATATTGATCAAAGCCTCCGATCGATTCGGGATATCCCGGACGCCAAATACCAAAAGGGCTTAATCCAAATTTTACATGCTTTTTCTCGGCTTTTATCTCTTTGTATAAACGCTGTATAAATGTATTCACACTTTCGCGGCGCCAGTCGCCGCGGGATAATTTTCCACCGTCCGCTATATAATTCTTCCAGCTTGTACTATCTGGAAAATCTTCATTACCATTATAAGAGGGATAAGGATAAAAATAATCGTCAAAATGAACGCCATCTATATCATATCTCTTTACGATATCCATCACTACTTGTACACCATGGTCCTGTGTTCCTTTCAATGAAGGATCAAACCACCAATAACCCTCTTTCAGTTTTACTACCAGCTCTGGCTTTGTTTTTACCACTGAGCTTTCACTAACCTCCCCACCCGCAACATGATGAGCACGATAGGGGTTCAGCCAAACATGCAACTCGAGACCGCGCTCATGGGCTGCTTCTACCCAAAACTCCAGCGGATCGTAATAAGGCTCAGGTGCACGGCCCTGCACACCACTGAGATAATAAGACCAGGGTTCGAGAGAACTGTTATAAAGGGCATCTGCCTGGGGCCGCACCTGGAATATCACCGCGTTAAAATGATGAGCTTTCAAAAAATCCAGCATTTCAATGGCTTCCTTTTTTTGTTCCCCGGTCGAGAGACCTTTCTTGCTGGGCCAGTTTATATTGGCTACGGTTGCCACCCAGGCCGCTCGAAATTCCCTGGCCACTTTCGGTGCAGCGTGGCTTATTTTGTCTGCAACCTTTCTGGACGAGGTGCAGGAGATAAAAAAGAAAATAAAAACAGGGATACCCAGGATTCTAAATGATCGCATAGACATGAGCAAATTGAATTTTGGTTTAAAAATACAGTAAAACGCACCAGGCAGTCATTAGAATTGCCGCTCTAAATAAATTTACAAGCCGAAACTTCTGAAACTGTAAATTTGGATTATGATCCGGAGAACGTTAGAAATCATTAGCAGCAGTTTTAAAATGGCGATGCTGGAGCTATGGAAGAACAAGCTCCGCACCTTTCTCTCCCTGTTTGGGATCACGATCGGCATCTTTTGTATCATTGGCGTACTCGCTGTCGTCAATAGTCTCGAGCATAATATCAAAAACGAGGTCAATTCTCTGGGGAACAACACGATCTATATTGATAAATGGGATTATACAGCCGGTGGTCACGACTACCCCTGGTGGAAATATGTTAACAGGCCTGTACCTAAATACGAAGAGCTTAAACAGATCAAAGACCGTACTGCCAGTGCTAAGTTCGCGGCATTCAATATTAATGTTACCGACAACGTCGAATACCGCGGTAGCGTTTTGTCAAATGTGAAGTTGTACGGCATCACACCGGATTTCATCCAGATTCAACCGCTGGACATTGCTTATGGACGTTTCTTGACCGAATCTGAATTTGACCGGGGCAATAACACGATCGTAGTGGGAAATGAGATCGCTGAAAAATTGTTTGGCTCATCCGAACTGGCAGTTGACAAAAATGTGACCATCCGGGGCAAGAAAGTGCTGGTCGTAGGTGTCATAAAAAAACAGGGCAAGCAAATGATCGGTGGCTGGGATTTTGACCAGAGCGTTTTATTACCATATAAATTTGCTCGTACCATTATGAATGAATTGCGCTCAGACCCCGTGATCCTGGTCCAGGGTCAGGATAATCTCAGCAGCAAAGCCCTCAAAGACGATCTGATAGGCACCATGCGTGCGATCCATAAACTTAGCCCTACACAGGAAGATGATTTTGCACTGAATGATATCAATGATCTCACCGAATCCATCAGTGTCGCTTTTGTAAGTCTCAATATCGGTGGCTGGGCCATTGCCGCGTTGTCGCTTATTGTGGGCATGTTTGGGGTGGCCAATATCATGTTTGTGTCTGTGCGGGAAAGAACCAGTCAGATCGGTCTTAAAAAAGCCATTGGCGCAAAAAAACATATCATATTAACGGAGTTCCTGCTCGAATCGGCATTTCTATGCATCATAGGCGGGTTGATAGGCTTAGTCCTGGTATTCTTATTGACGCAGATTTTAAGCGGCTTTCTCGACTTCCCTGTTTTTATTTCAACCAACAATATGATCATGGCCATCGTGATCTGTATTATTGTAGGTGTTCTTGCCGGCTTCATTCCCGCCTCGCAGGCCGCTCGGATGGATCCTGTAGTCGCGATCAGAAGCAAGTAAGCAATCATTAGTCTGTAGTCGTTAGCATGTAGTAATCTCAGGGACCTGGGTCACCGCCTAATCCTCAATTCCCAATCAATGCTGTCCGGAATAAAATTTTGGATCGTTGACAAGACCTTTCACTCGCTGGGCTTCCTGTTCTCCATAGCAGATTTTTTAACACGTGGGCGTCTTTCACGTGCTCGCCGTGCCCGCCGTGGTTTATAGTGCAACAGAGTTCCCCGTCAATAATGATTCCTAACCTGATAGCTTTCGGGTCCCAATTCCTAATTTTGCCCTTATGTCGGTTACAGCTCATATTAATGTGTTGGCGATTGAATCATCCTGTGATGAAACATCCGCTGCTGTTTGTCGAGACGGGAGAATACTTTCAAATATCATTGCCACGCAGAGAGTGCATGAGCAATATGGTGGTGTGGTACCCGAACTCGCCAGCCGGGCACATATGCAAAACATCGTGCCGGTGGTGGATGCAGCATTGAAAAAAGCAGGTTGTGAGCTGGGTGATCTCGCTGCGATCGCGTTCACGCAATCGCCAGGGTTGATCGGCTCCCTGTTGGTGGGTGCCCAATTTGCAAAATCACTTTCTCTTTCTTTGAATAAACCCCTGATCGCAGTGCATCACATGCAGGCGCATGTGATCGCCAATCTTATCGATGATCCAAAACCATCTTTTCCCTTTTTATGCCTGACGGTAAGCGGGGGCCATACGCAAATCGTAGTTTGCGAATCACCGACCAGCATGCGGGTGATCGGAGAAACGATCGATGATGCAGCAGGTGAAGCATTTGACAAATCAGCAAAGCTCCTGGGACTTCCCTACCCCGGCGGGCCCCTTATTGATAAATATGCTTCAAAAGGAAATGCCGGCCGCTTCAAATTTCCAGAGCCCCAGGTTCCCGGCCTGAATTTTAGCTTCAGTGGCTTGAAAACCTCGATCCTTTATTTTTTGCAAAATGCTGGCAGCAGCCTCGTTTACAAAGAAGAATTCAGGGCTACAGAGGAGGAGAAGCAAAACTTTATCAGGGAGAACCTGGAGGATATCTGCGCATCGATCCAGCACCGGATTGTTTCGATATTACTTAACAAACTTAAAAAGGCAGTGGCAGAGACCGGCATCCGGGATATTTGCCTGGCAGGCGGCGTATCGGCAAACAGTGGTCTGCGGCAGGCGTTTGAAGAACTGGGTAAAAAATATAAGCTCCAAACCTTCATACCTGCATTTGAATATTGCACCGACAATGCAGGCATGATAGCCATTACCGGTTATTATAAATACCTGGCCGGCGAGTTCGCTGATCTTTCCGTTGGTGCGTCCGCAAGGGCCGAATGGTAAACTTCTGAATCGTCCCTGCATGTCCAATACCTTTTTTCAATTCAAACAATTCACAATTCACCAGGATCGTTGTGCCATGAAGGTTACAACCGATGCCTGTTTGTTTGGCGCCTGGGTAACCCATCAATGCCGGAACACAATTAGAGAACCCCTGGTGCTGGATATAGGCACTGGCACGGGACTGTTGTCACTGATGATTAGCCAAAAAATAGAGTCAGTTATTGATGCCGTAGAAATCGATCGCGAAGCTTTTGAACAGGCGAGACAAAATTTCGAACTCTCTCCCTGGAAGAATAGTATACAAGCGATAATAGGCGACGTGAGACAATTGGCGTTTGATAAACTTTACGAGATTATTATTAGCAATCCTCCATTCTATGAAAATGATCTTAGATCACCGAGCATCGGTAAAAACAAAGCTCATCATGATGAAAGCCTTTTGTTGACTGAACTTATTAGCGTGATTAAAAAAAACCTCCATCCAACGGGGAAGTTTTTCTTATTGCTCCCCTACCGTAGAAATAATGAGATCAAAAAGGTTTTCGAAGAGTCAGCACTTCGATTGATATCAAAAATAGAAGTCCGTCCCACCACCCGACACAAACCCTTCCGTATCATGTTAGAAGGTATGCATGCAAGCGAAATAAAGGAAGATGGCAACACCGCTGAAATCGTAATCAAAGATGAGCAGAACCGATATACACAAGATTTCACTGAATTACTAAAAGACTATTATTTGCATCTTTAAACCTTCTGGTAACTACCGGTAATATGCATAGTCCTCCAGGTATTTGTACGGTTCAGTAAGCGCCCCATCTTTTGTCATGGTAGCACGGTCAATAATGGGAGATCCGCCCTTCAGCAGATCATCAAAAACAAACTTGATTAGTTGCTCGCCAAAATACCTCGATGCATCGCGCGGCAGTTCATTAGGGAGGTTGCCTACGGCCATGATGTCAATAGAATTGGGCAGATACGGCTGCGTTTTTTCCAGGGTAATCCTGTCCACGCCATATATCGGATCCTCTATCGATTGATCGCCAAGATTGATCGGTACGGAACCGTTTACATCATCTGTAACGTCGGCGATTGTCTGAATAATGAAATCTTCGGCTTTTACATTTTCCTTCTCGAATAAACGCGGCACAGCCTTATCCCAATAAACCCCATTGAGTAAAATATCAGTTTGAGAAGTATAGGGCAAAAATTTGCAACTGTACTCACTGGGATGTTCATGAAACTCTGTACGATTATATTTTCCAGTTGTCTTGTTCACGTACAGATCCGCCCCTTTTAATTGCGTATAGACCGGATAGGAAAACCGGCGTACGAGGTAATCGTCAGGTTCCACTTCATGAATACCCATCAGGTTCATGATCTCGATCAATCCATGCGCCACACGGCCCGAACCGGCTACTACAATCTTTACATTTGGCAGGCGGAGACCAAAATAATTGTGGATCAATTCCCGAAAACTTCTTTGTTTATATACCCTGTCAAGCGAATAGAGACCAGTACGATTACCATATGCCATAATCCCGTTGTGAGCGCCTACGACGCCTGCAAAAAATCCAAAGCCAATGATGCGCTGTCCATCTTCATGTTCGAGGCATTCATAATCGATGAGCCGGATTTTTTTATCGAGGATAGCCCGCAACAGTTTTTGGTTGTAGGGTTGCTTCTTTTTGGTGTGTGAAAAAAAGAGGTAGGTTTTGTCCGGCACCAACTGATCTACCGGTACCTCTTTTATACCTAAAAGTATATCGCAGTCGCTAACGTCCTCGACTATGTCCACTCCTGCGGAAGTATATTCCTTGTCAGTGAAACATCGTCCCGGCGATGATTGAGCTACAATTTTTACGTGAGAAGCGTTTTTGTGGATCCATTTGCACTGGGCCGGAGTAAGCGCTACGCGATTGTCGGCGGGTATTTTCCCTTCTTTAATAAGTCCAATCCTGATCATAATAGCTGATTTGGGGTAGGGTTTTGCAAAAGTATAGGATTGAGGCCACAGATTGCGCAGATGGGTGGCCACGAATAGCACGAATTGCACGAATACTATTTCTCCGTGTCCTTCGTGACATCCTCCGTGTTCTTCGTGTCCAAAAAAATTTGCCACGGAATGAACGGATGTGAAGGACGACGATCCTGGTCAGGCCGGCTTTTGAAAATATTTGAGATCGTTTTACCGGCAATTAGCGGGAATGGCGTAATATTGCAACCCGATTTACCATATCCGGTAAAGTCTGGATCCTGCCCGGGTGGCGGAATTGGTAGACGCAGCAGACTCAAAATCTGCCGTCCGCAAGGATGTGCTGGTTCGATTCCAGTCCCGGGCACCAGGTTATAATGACAAAAAAGCTCCGCCATGGAGCTTTTTTTTTGTTCGTTTGCGGCTCTCACCCATTTAAGATACAGCGGCTCCCGCCGTTCGCCTAAACCCGCAGGTTTTACAGTATGCCTTATATTAGCTATGTAATTCAATTGTTCTCCAAATTAGCTCAATATGAAAAAAGCTATCCAGGAATATAATAGCAGCCTCCCCGCTGTCGAAAAAAAGATCTGTAATTTACTTGCGAAAGAGATCTATCAACATCTGCCTGAAGCGGAGTACAAAATATGGCATGCTCACCCTGTGTGGTTCCTGGATGGAAACCCGGTAGTTGGTTATAGTAAACTGAAAGACTGTGTCCGCCTCCTGTTTTGGAGTGGTCAGTCCTTTGATGAAAAAGACCTGGCAAATGAAGGAAGTTTCAAAGCCGCCGAGATGCGTTACACCTCACCTGACCAGGTTGATAAGGAAAATCTCAAACGCTGGTTGGGCAAATCCCGCGATATCCAGTGGGATTATAAAAATATCGTGAAAAGAAAAGGCAAGCTGGAACGCCTGAAATAACAGGTGTTGGTTTATCTACTAAGTACACTCATCTACCAGTCTCAGTAATGAAGCATAGTTCTTACCCACCGCTTCAGACATTGCGATCTCGCAGGTCTTAGAAGTGGAATAATAACCATGATATTCTTTCTCATTTATCTCCAGGGCTTCAGGACTGGTGGCAGCAGCAGTGAGTTCCGGAAACAGGAAACCGCGATCACCCGCCATACCACAACACCCGGCATGCATGGGCAGCTTCACCTCTTCGGCAAATTGTCTGGCGATATGAACAAACTTTGCTTCTAACCCCATTTTATATAGAGAACAGACCGGATGCAATGCGATAGAAGATTTCTTCTTCGTAACAGGAACTTGCAACAACACATAGTCGGCGATGAATTCAATACTGTCCATGATTCTAATCGCATCAAAACGTTCACGGTTTGCGGCTGTAAGCACAGGCCTGCAGGTTTGCAGGGTATGCGTGCAGGCTGTGATGTCCATCACCACGGGCCATTTACCCTCCTCCGTCCATTTCCACAATTTTTCAATGGTTTGATTGGCCGTATGTGTGTAAGCCCCATTAAATCCTTTTGATGAAAAAGGCTGGCCGCAACAGGTGCCGGAAATATTTGAAGGAATGACGAGGTTTACTCCCGCCTTCGCAGCCACGCTATGGTAAGCGTCGACAACAGTGCGACTGCCATCAACAGTTCCGCCCATCGCCCGGGAAATACAGGCAGGGAAATAAATCAGTTTTTTTGAATGCACATTGCTTTGCGGATCCTCTCCTTTTTTGAAAGACGGCGTTGCCTTTAACTGGTTTGACCACAAAGGCATCGTAGGGATAATTCTCCTGATACCACCGGTAAGCCGGCGCATTGTTTTCTTCCCGAAAACTTTATTGATACCATTCCCGGTAATTAAAGCGACCCGCACACCAAATTCAACAAGCCTGAAATTCCGGGCCATCATCAAGGCCATCCTGTTACTCCATCTGCCGTGGTTTTCCTTACGAAGCCTCTTGATCAGCGAACCCGTGTTGATATCCACCGGACAGGCTTCGGCACAAAGCCCGTCCACGGCGCAGGTGTCCATACCATCATACTGGTACTCTTGCAATAAGAGGTGATGCTCTTTAGTTTTTCCATCTACTCTCAACTTTTTCATTTCCCTGCGCACAACAATGCGCTGACGCGGCGTCATGGTTATATCACGACTGGGGCAACGATGTTCACAAAAACCGCATTCCATACATTTATCTACCTCCTCCTCTACCTGCGGTAATGATTTCAAATTACGGATATGAGCATCGCTGTCGTCATTGATGATCACGCCCGGGTTTAATAAACCGTCCGGATCAATTTCTTTTTTAAGGGCTCGCATGATTGCGTAGATCTCAGGCCCCCACTCCGTTTGAACGAAAGGCGCCATATTGCGACCAGTACCATGTTCCGCTTTCAATGCGCCATCATATTTCTTCACGACCAATTCCACTACCTCTTTCAGAAAACGATCATATCGCTCAACTTCAGCATTTGTTTCGAATGCCTGGGTGATGACAAAGTGAATATTTCCTTCACGGGCGTGCCCAAAAATGATAGCGTTGGAATATTGATGTTTTTTAAACAATTGCTGCAGGTCGAGGATCGCATCACCCAGTTTGTCAATTGGAAACGCGATATCTTCCAGGATGACGGTTGTTCCCCTCTCACGCACAGCACCCACCGAAGGAAACATTCCCTTCCGCACTTTCCAAAGCAGCGCCTGCTCAACGGTGTCTTCTGTAAAACGCGGTTGCACGAACAGGGAGAGATTATCCTTACACAAATTGTACAACGCTATTTTTTCCTGCAATTCAGCACTACTATTGGCCTGGTATTCCACAAGCAGTGCTGCTGCTTCGCCAGGTAATGTCCTTATGATCTCGGGAAGGCCCGCAATATGTTCCACCGATCGAAGAGACTCGCGATCCATAAGCTCGATTGCCTCGGCACCGGAAAGTGTCAGGGGACTGATGGCCCGGCAGGCAGCATAGATGTCGGGGAAATAAAGTAGCGCCGTTGATTTGAATGGATAGTCGGGCACAGTATTCATAACCGCTTCGGCAATAAATCCCAGGGTACCTTCCGCGCCGATGAGCAAATGAGCCAGTATATCAAGTGGCTCCTCGTAATCGACCAGGGCATTGACAGAATAACCTATCGTATTTTTTATTTTGTACTTACTCCTGATCTTCTCGTACAAAACAGGTTGCGAGATCAACTGTTGTCTTAATTCCGCAATTGCATTGCTGATCCCGGGACATTCTACAACGAATCGTTCATAATCAGTTTTATTTTCCGTAGAATAAGTATTTCCATTGGGCAGCATAAAACGGATATACTTAATGGTGTGATATGAATTTTTCTTCACGCCACAACACATACCGCTTGCATTGTTGGATAAAATACCGCCCATCATCGCCGAGTTGATACTGGCAGGATCCGGCCCGATCTTGCGATGGTATTTTTTTAAATGCGCATTGGCAATCGCACCAATCACCCCGGGTTGTACCCGCACCTGCTCTCCACCATTTTCTACTCTTATTCCACGCCATGACTTACTGAGATCAACGAGGATGCCATCCGAGATTGACTGGCCAGAAAGACTTGTGCCTGCTGTCCGGAATGTAAGTGGTATTTTATGTCTTTGTGAGAAATTGAAAAGTGCCTGGATCTCCACTTCCGATTCGGGTTGAACAACAGCTTTTGGACGGAGGTAATAAAATCCTGCATCGGGCGCAAAAGCAATGAGGTCTATAAGGCGGGTCCTGATTCTTTCCTTTGGTAAAATGGATTCTAATAGTTTTCCGATTTCCATGATAAGCTGCTAAGATAGCTATGAAATCGCCACTGATTACACGGATTACACGGATTGTTTTGGGTTTGCCACGAATTTCACGAATTACACGAATCATCCACCGTGCTATTCGTGTTACCTTCGTGTATCCGTGACCCAAAGATTAGCCACTGATTGCACGGATCACACGGATTGTTTGGCTTTGCCACGAATAGCATGAATTGCACGAATCATCCACCGTGCTATTCGTGTTACCTCCGTGTATCCGTGACCCAAAGATTAGCCACGGATTGCACGGATCACACGGATTGTTTGGCTTTGCCACGAATAGCACGAATTACACGAATACTATTTCTCCGTGTACTTCGTGACATCCTCCGTGGCCTTCGTGGCCTTAAAAACATGGTTCAGTTGGAACAAATGTAAAAGTGTGATACTTACTGAAAGAAATATTGCCATAAAGAATATCCCGGCAACATATTAATAATAAAAATAGATTGCAAAAAACCGCATAAACTACTTGTATGGAAAAAAGCTGTCCCAAAAGCTATCAGCTCTTTTGAAACAGCTTTTGACCCTATTTATTCACTGTCTGT
Source organism: Bacteroidota bacterium (assembly GCA_023424015.1). GTDB lineage: Bacteria > Bacteroidota > Bacteroidia > Chitinophagales > Chitinophagaceae > Terrimonas_B. The sequence continues at coordinate 111,697 of JAFAEM010000010.1, forward strand.
TGCAGTCAGGTTTACTGCGCCAAGTATCCGCCGTCGGCAGCATAGTAGGAGCCTGTGACAAAGGAAGCCTTATCAGAACCCAGCCACAATATCAATTCCGCGATCTCCTCGGATTCGCCCAGCCGTCCTATGGGATGCAGACCTACCAAAGAATTTATAGTAGCCTCATCCAGGCTGTTCATCACTAAAGGAGTCTTAATATAAGCGGGACCGATAGAATTGATCCGGATCTTCTTATCCGCATATTCAAGCGCGGCAGCTTTTGTAAGACCTACAACGCCATGCTTGGCCGCCACATAGGCCGGAGAAAATCTCGTACCTACATTACCCAGTATAGATGCCACATTCACGATACTGCCACCTTCCTTTTCCATAGCTGGTATTTGATAACGCATGCCGTAAAATACGCCTGACAGATTTATGTCAATTACTTTCTGCCAGCCATCGAGGGGGTATTCACCTGTAGGACCCAACGGACCGCCTATCCCCGCATTATTCACTGCAATATCGAGCCTGCCATATTTTTCCAGGGTGCCGTCCACGAGCGCTTTATTATCCTCGGCGCTGGAGCTGTCTGCTTTAATGAAAATAGCTTCACCACCTTCACCAGTAATTTCCTTTGCTACATTGTTACCATTCTCAACATTTATATCTGATACCACCACCCTGGCCCCTTCGCGGGCAAACAAAATAGCAGTAGCCTTTCCTATTCCCGATCCTGCGCCGGTGATAATTGCAACTTTGTCCTGCAGTGCTTTCATATGTTTATTTTTTTGTGACAGTTAATGTATTAATTCTCATCTGTCTAAACCACAAATTTACCTGGTATGATTCACATGCAGGATGCCTGCGCTCAGGTGGAGGGCTGATATTGCTCAATAATGCAAGCTACCCAAATTTTACTGAAGTCATCGTCAGCGAACCTCCGACTGCCTTGTCATTAAAAAAGCTCACCTTGTCTTTATTGGATTTCAAACCGAGGATATACATCAAGGGAAAATAGTGATCGGGTGTTGGAACTGCCAGCATAATTTCCCGTCCCAGTTTTTCATAGTTCACCAAAGCCTTATGATCACCATCAGCAATTAACTTTTTGAAAAGATCATTTGCGTGCAAAGCCCAGTCATAGCCATACTCCGGTTCCTGCATTTTATCCCAGGCCACCATACGCAGGTTATGAACCATATTTCCGCTACCGATGATCAGCACTCCCTTCTTTCGCAGACTATATAACTCTTTAGCCAGATCATAATGATATTGTGGTCCTTTCGTAAAATCAATACTCAGCTGCAACACCGGAATATTCGCGTCCGGGTACATGTGCCTCACAACAGTCCAGGCACCGTGGTCCAGGCCCCAGTCGTGATCCATCACCACCTCCGTGGACTTGATCAGGGAAGCCGTTTCCTTCGCTAGTGCAGGCGAACCCGGCGCCTTGTATTGCACTTCAAACAATTCACGTGGAAAACCTCCGAAGTCATGAATGGTTTTTGGAAAGTCCATCGCCGTTATACCAGTGCCCTTTGTCAGCCAATGTGCCGACACCACCAAAACCGCTTTGGGTTCGGGTATTTCCCTCGCCATCAAATTCCATTCCTGACTGAACAGGTTATCTTCGATCCCGTTCATTGGCGACCCATGACCAATAAAAAGCACCGGCATCAGGTCTCCACTCTCATTTAATTCGCCTACAAACCTGTTAAAGGCAGGTAAGGTTGTTATCATTACTACTCCTTTGCTTATTGTTTGAATAAACTGCTTCCTTTGCATTCGTCATTACTTTTCAATTGAGTATCCCTGGTGTCTATCCCGTGTTTGCACAGGCGAGAGCCTGTTTTGAAAGATATAATGATCCAGGGAATATTTTCCGCTGCCGGTGAAAAACAATACTACATAAGTCAGCAAATAGTGAAGCGCCATTTCTTTCTTTACAAATGGGTCGGCCGCATGTATGGAAAATGCCGCAACCATCATGGTGATGGCCAGCGGAATCACCGCCAGGCGTGTACCCAATCCTGCAAGTATCAGTACTGAACAAACTACTTCTGCAAATACAGCAAGTCCAAGCGAAACTTCGGGCGACATCCCAAATACTGAGGGAAACTGGATTTCGCTGCCGGAAAATAGTTGACCCATTTTAGGAATACCATGCACCAGCATCATTCCTGCGATCCCTATGCGAATAAGAAAGATCGCGGCGTCAAGGCTTTGAAATTTGTACCCTGTTGAAAATATTTTTTTCATGGTTTTTTTGTTAGTCGTTTTATTTTTTGAATGAATAACTTATTGCATAAATTCACCATCAGCCTTGATGCGAACTTCGTCACTGATCATAGGCGCCGGGAACTTAGTTCCGATACCGAAATCAGAGCGTTTCAGCACACCGGTCAACTGGAATCCTGCAACCTGTTTCTTGGCCATTTGATTTTCTACCTTGCCAGTATGCACAAGATCCATGGTTATCTCTTTGGTCACGCCATGCATGGTCAGATCTCCGGTAAGCTTGAATTTATTATCACCAGCTTTTTGGATGGTTTTACTCTTGAACGTGATCAGGGGATATTTTTCCGCGTCGAAGAAATCAGCGCTTTTCAGGTGCTGGTCGCGTGCATCCACTCTTGTATCAATAGAAGCCACTTTGGCTGTAAGCTCAAATACGGCATCGCTGAAATCAGGGTTTACGGATTTAACGGTTACATCAAAATCATTGAACGTACCTGATACATCTGAAATACCCAGGTGCTTAACGGTGAAACCCAGTTGGGAATGCGGTGCATCATTTTTCCAAACATTGTTAAGTGTGGTGAAGGCGGCCATTATTACCACCAATAAACCTAGAATCGATACTTTTTTCATAATTGTCATTTTACCTTTTTTTATTTTTAATTGTGTAATATTTTCCATCCTGCCAACCAGTTATAATCATACTTCAACGTCAGCTGGATCAGGAAAAGCTGCATGTTTTCGAGCGTTCTGCTGGCTTTAAGATCACCGGCGACAATTGGATTGAAGCCTGCGGTTCTAACCATTTCACTTACCGTTTCCAATGATTGCGGATCATTGCCTGCCACAAAACCGTCAACCTGTTTGCCATCGATAACGGGCTGAGCAAAATCGGCGGCAAATGTTGTATTAAAAGCTTTGATCACTTTGGAATGCGGCAGCAGTTTCTGAAGTTCCTCCGCGGCGCTGGTATCAGGTCCTGTAACCAGTCCATTATAGGTTGCATTTAGCGGGTTGGCAATGCTTACTACTATTTTTTGATTGGCAAACTCTTTAATTTTTGCCGCCACCTCTTCCTGTGCTGTATAAGGAATAGCAGGTATAATGATATCTGCTTCCCAACACGCTTCCGTCGGACAGTCGACAGCTTCCAGGTCGGCACCCGGGTGTGACGTCTTTATCTCCCTCACCAACGCCTGGAGTTTTTTTGGATTACTGCTCTTGAGAAGTAGCCGGTAATTGCCTTTGGCAAGGCTTTTGGCTAAGGCTGAACCCATATTACCCGTGGCGCCCAGTATTGCGATAGATTGCTTTGTTTGCATGACTATTCGTTTAGAAATGCAAAGCTACCTTCACGCGGTGCCCTCCACCATTGCCTAAAAGCAAGAAAATGTATTGACAAAAGTCAATGAAATGCCGCCGGCTATCTACGTGCTTTTTTACTTCTTACACGGCTTAGTGTTTCAGGAGTTAAACCCATAAATGCTGCGATCATGTGTTGGGGAACACGCCGCACGATCTCGGGATACAGGGCAGTAAAAGTATTATAACGTTCTTCTGGTGTATTGCTGATCACGGAATTTATTCTTCTTTGAAGCGCTATATAAGCATTGGTAAGCAATATCCGCATATAAGTTTCATAACGGGGCAGCTTTTCCAACAACACCGTATTCGCCTGCTGACTGATCAAAACAAGCTCACTGTTCTCGATGGCATCGATCGCGTAGGTGGCGGGCTCACTCGTCAAAAAACTATACAGATCGGAAATGGTCCAGCCTTCCATGGCAAACTGTATAATTCGCTCTGTCCCCTTCTCACCGATGGTATAGGCGCGCAGCATTCCTTTTTCAACAAATGCAATATGCCTGCAAACATCGCCTTCCTGCAACAAAAATTGCTTCTTCCTTATTTTCTTGGGTATAAGATAAGTCCGGATGATCTCCTCCTCCTCTTTAGTGAGGCCGACTTTCTCATTCATCTGGCGAAAAAATGATTCGTAAAGCATCCTAGAATTAAAAATATTGTTTCACCAAAATACCACAATCTTAGTTAACCGGTGGATTATTTTGCCGCGGACGAATGATCAGTCTCAAAGTTGGATCGTTGGTAATAAATGACCACAGCCAGTTAAATGCCAGTTTGAGCTTATTACGAAAACCGACCAATGGGATCAGGTGAATAAACAACCAGATCAGCCAGGCAAAAAACCCTTTAAAAGAAATTTTTGGCAGGTCGGCCACCGCTTTATACTTGGCTATAATAGCCATGCTACCTTTGTCCCGATACCTAAATGACTTCATTGCCAAATTATCAGCCTCCCTTTTTAAATTTTTCGCGAGCAGCTGCCCGTGCTGAATAGCCACTTGTGCCAATTGCGGGTGGCCATTTGGAAAAGCTGGATCCGTATCCTGGTAACTAATATCCCCGAGGGCGAAAATATTAGTACTACCCTTCACACGATTGAACTCATCTACCAGGATCCTGCGGCCACGCCCAATGACTTCTGCTGACAGGCCGGGGACCTCACGTGACACCACACCCGAAGCCCAGATCAGTGTTTCTGTCTGGATCATCGTACCATCCGCCAGCACAACCTGTCCATCCGAATAATCCTTCACCGCTTTATCCAAAATAATATTCACGCCCAGTTTGCTCAACACTCTTTTCGCCTCATGCTGTGCCTTTTTGCTCATCGGCGCAAGCAGTACGGGGCCGGCGTCAACCAGGTAGATATGTGTCCCAAAATTCCTGATCTCGGGATATTCCTTTTCGGCGATGGAACGACCCAGCTCGCCCAGCATACCCGCCAGTTCCACACCTGTAGGTCCCCCACCCGCGATAACGATATTCAATAACCGGCTTTTTTCCTCAACGCTTTTTGCCCTCACCGCCTTCTCCATGGTCAATAATAAATGATTCCGGAGATTCAGGGCTTCATCGATCGTCTTCATCGGTAACGCATTCTTCTTTACGTTTCCCATCCCGAAATAGTTGGAATCGGTACCCATGGCGATCACCAGGTAATCATACTGCAGTACGCCAGTGTCCGTTTCAATATTGTTTTCAGCAGGGTTCACCTGTAAAAGTGATCCCATATGAAAACGCAGGTTATCCTTTTGCTGGAATAATCTTCGGAAAGGATAACTGATATTGGACGGTTCGATGAATGAAGTCGACACCTGGTAAAGCAGGGGTGGAAAAAAATGATAATTGTTCCGGTCTACCAGGGTGATGTGAAAACGCTTGTCGCGATGTAATTTCTTGATCAGGTTGATTCCAGCAAATCCTCCTCCAACTACAACCACTTTCTTTACGTTATTGTCCATACTCATGCTATTTATGATGCTACGACTATCCCGTTCCATGTTCATTGGTGACAATACCCAGTCTGTTATTATCCAAAGTTAGTCATCCAAAGCCTATTGCTTTTTAACATAACAATCACGTTATGCTAAAAGCAAATCTGTTCATAGCAATGGCGAGACCAACCGGGCCACTTTCTCCACCAATACTTTGTATACTGGCCGCTCATGCCAGCCCACAGCGTCGATCATTTCCGCATCCCGTAAATCAGCTTCAAAGACATCTGCCAGCTGCGCGGCTATTTCCTCATCATAAACAATTGCATTGACTTCAAAGTTCAATTCAAAACTGCGACTATCCATATTTGCCGTACCAACAATAGCTAGTTTGCGGTCGGCAACCATAGTTTTGGCATGTACAAAGCCCTTCCGGTAAAAATAGATTTCTACCCCTGCCCGCAACAGATCTTCAAAGTGTGAACGGGACGCGATATCAACAAAGGTGGAGTCAGAAATTCCCGGCACCAGCATCTTCACCTTTACACCACTCATGGAGGCTATTACCAGCGCGTTCATCATCGTATCACCTGGCATAAAATACGGCGTCGTGATCAGGATCTCCTTTGTTGCCAGGTTGATGGCCTGGATCAAAGAAAAAAGAATCGTCGGCACGTCTGAATCGGGTCCGCTGGCTGCTATCTGCACTACCTTATTATCCGGTCTTGTAATAGAGGCCGTGTGCGGAAACATGTCCCGGTCGGGATAGACGCTGTTATGAGTACAAAAGTTCCAGTCGCATAGAAACAGGTACTGCAGGTAGTGCACCCCTGGTCCGTCGATCCTCAAGTGCGTATCTCGCCAGAAAAGCTTGTTGCTTCCATTATTGATATAACGGTCTGCCACATTGATGCCCCCTACAAAAGCAATAGCGCCATCGACTATGATAATCTTGCGGTGATTGCGGTAGTTGAGCCGGTTAGCCAATACCAGAAACATAATTTTGTAAAACGGCAAAGCTTCCACGCCGGCATTGTTGAGCCGTTTTGCAATATTGCGCCGTATCGAGCGACTCCCGAAATCATCATAGATGAATCTCACCTTCACCCCCTGTGCGGCTTTTTCAATCAATATCTCCTCTATTTCCCTTCCAATCCCGCCTTCTTCAAAAATGTAATATTCCAAATGAATATGATGTTTTGCATTTCGAAGTGCCTCCAATACCTCGGGGAACTTTTGTTCACCATTGATCAACAATTTCACCGTATTTCCCGAACTCAGGGTGCTCAGCCCGCTTGAAAGCAGGAATACTGCGAGCTCCTTATTGGTTTGAACCGCGGGACCGCTGGTTTCGAGGGTTTGTTTCGATTTCCGGAAAATATCCTCCTCTAATTTAGATGCAAGCTGAACGTCATCCACCAATTTTTTGCTGTACAACTTATGCTTGCGATAGTTGATCCCGAAAGAAAAATAAAAGACGATGCCGAAAACCGGGACGAAGATGACAAGAAGCAGGTAGGCCAGTGTTTTGACATGACTGCGGGTATCATAAATAACCTTCAGGCATACCAGTACCAATATGATAAGATACACGATCTCGACGATCAGCCACCAGTTCATGGACTTTTATTTTTCCGTATTAGACCTTTTACAACTCTCTTCAAATCCTGATCGACAAATTAATACGATTAGGTAATTAACAGAAATAAAAGTTTTGAAAGTGGGGATGTCCTTGCGAAACAAAAGAGATCCCGGTAACAAACCGGGATCATTCTCATGAGTCACCAATTTAAATCCCGTTACTTGTTATTGTGACATTGAACCGTCCTGCTTATGAAATTTCCTGAAAACGACTACCTGGTTCGCAACCTGCTTACCACATTCGCGCCAACCTTTCTCCCCTGTGCATATCCTGCTTCGATGGAAGGCTGGTAATGTATCCCCGCATAAAACCTCGATTGCCCTGCTTCTTTTGCAGCGTGGTCAAAACTGTTGAAATTCCGCCTACTCATTCCTATTCCATCGTAAGTGTGGTCGGAAAAAGCGTAGTTATTTCCAAACACCGATTCTAGCGCATACACACCTGATGCGGAAATGGTGGAATGAGCAGAAGCATACTCAGGATGCGGAGGTGTTGAGATCAATGGTAGCCATGCTGTTTCACCCATGTACTTACGGATATACGTCACCGGCCTGATGGTATGATACTGGTATTTCGTCTGCCAGCAAGTGATCGTCGCGTCGTTCATCGCCACCCCGAGGCGCAGGTAAGCCACTGCACCGTCAGGCAAGGAGGTTTTCTCCTTTTCCAACACCTGCTTCAAAACACTAAACCAGTGACCAAACACAGAGACATACTGTCCATTGGGCGCATCATCCCAGAATAAAGCGATTGCTTTTTGATCTGGGGTAAGTACTTTGCTAACATCCAGTACTTCTTTTACCATTTGATAGAATCCCGACCCGGGTTCTTTTGAAAATGGGATAAGTCCATCAGGCATCGTCCCCGTGTTGCTACCCGATACCAAAAGTCGGTTGTTTCCCCAGCCCGGCATATTAGCGCCTGCAAAACCATTCGGCGTGGGCTCCCAGTATCCTTCGCCCAGTGGAGTGTAAGCTGTGTTGGCCTGGCCGGCTCCATCCTGTTTGCTCCATTCTATGACTGACGCTGCAATACTTTTACCATATTCAACGGAAGCATCGAGATCGAACTTATCACCTATTGTTTTTTCAAAAGCTGTAAAATAGGCTCCCTCCAAAGAATCAACAGCTTCAACATTATTGATATTGGTACTATAAAAGAACCGAAGCATGGAAGCGATGGAGGCATTCGCAGCTGCCGGGTGAAATATTTTGACGCCCTTGGGCTCGACGGGTATGACCAGGTTACCGTTCAGTTTTGAAGCGACACTTTTGTATCCCGGCATTCCACCGACCAAAGATTCATACAAGGCAACACCTGTGTAAGAGAAATGCCTGGAGTAGGCAATATGCGTTACGCCCGTTGTATTTCGTATCATTTGGAGGTGAAGTCCTATCCATCCAGTAAGTAATTTGGAGTCGCTTTTTACCGTCCCGGGATAGCCCGGGTAGTTCTTATGGCAGGCGGTAAGCAGGAGCATAACCATGCCAGTTAGAAAAAATATCTTTTTCATTTTAAAGATTTAATAGTTATTAAAAAATCAGGTTCGTGATTATTTTTCTGCAATAAATACCAGGAACTGGTTTTGCAGATGATACATATCGCCGGCGAGTTTGAATGGCTGTAGTGCAAAGGCGATCTTGTCTTTAACCTTCTTTTCATCATTCAAATTGCAGGCAGCTGCTGCCGGGCCTGTACCCATAAAACTTTTTACACCATCATTAAGCTTTTCATAAAAGATGGGGCACTCCACTTTCGATTTGGAGCGTAGTTTCAAACCAATGCCTTCGATAATGGATTCCATACGGCCATCTTCAGAAAGAGCAAATGGGCCAGGAGTGCCGGGTGGTGGCGGAGGCAATAAGGTGCCGATCGCTTTCAGGACCTCGGTTGCTTCGCTAAACTCGGGCTTATCCCAAATACCAATCACAAGACGGCCTTTTGGCTTCAATACCCTTCGCGCTTCCACCAGCGCCCGGGTAAAATCACCCGCATACTGAAAGGAATTAAAACCAGTAACTACATCGAAGCTATTGTCGGCAAAAGGCATAGCTTCCAGGTCTTCCTCAAGAAAGTTATTGTCGGGATTTCGCTCGCGTGCTACCTGCAGCAACCCCGGGGCTGCGTCAATACCAATGACCTGGGCACCCTGCCCGATAGCCATATTACTGAAAAGTCCCGCGCCGCACCCGGCATCAAGTAGTAAAGTGTCAGGGCTTAAATTTAACTGTGCCAGTACTTTTTTGTACATCGGGAGAAAGTATGGCTCGAAGTACCGCGACCAATACTTAGGAGCGATGCTCCATAGTTTTCCTTGGATTTGTTTTGTGCTCATTGTTGATAAGGTTTAATGTTTAAATGAATAACAACTCAAAACTAGTATCTAACCAGTCGGTACACATTGCTTCAAAGTCCAGAAATATGACTAAAAAGCTCAGGCCGAAATCTTTTGTCGCGCGGAAGCAGGTGATATTCCAAAATGCCTTCGAAACGAACGGCTAAAATGTGAAGGACTTTCAAAACCACTTTCAAAGGCGGCCTGGCTTACAGAGGTGTCGGTATTGGTAAGCAGGTGCATGGCATGGTTAAGCCTTTTTTCCATGAGCCACTTGCCGGGCGTGCAATTAAACTGCTTTTGAAAATCTCTTTTGAATGCCGACAGGCTTCGATGTGTCAATACAGCGTACTCTTCCAGTTTAAGGTTGAAACAAAAATTGTCTTCCATTATTTTTTGCAGCGACACATTCCGCGGTCTTTTGAGAAGGGAATTAAAAAACGCATGAAGCTCATGGTTTGCCGGATCATCTGCGACATTCAGGATCAATTCCCGGAATTTTAACTCGAGGATGGAAGGATCAGGTTCTCTAACATTACCAAAATAAGGCATCATTGAGTAGTAAAACGCTTCCAGCAACCCGCTGCTGTTTACAGGCATCACGGTCTGATATCGCTTATCGGACATCCTTATCACATCTGATTTGTTACGCAACACCTCACAAATAAATTCATCGGAGATAAAAAATAAAACAATACAAAATTCCGCATCAAAGAATTGCTCCACGATCACCGCGCCTTTCTGCACGAAAACGCAGGATCCTTTGCGCAAATCGTATGAACCATGCGCAGTATGCCAGACTTTTCTGCCCTCCACCACATACGCGATGTAATTTAGATGACTCCAGATATCCTGGTACTGATTTTCAAGTGGACAATTGTACCGTGTGATCAGGGCGTCCCCACACCTAAGCTGGCGATGGTACACAGGATCGGCCACAATCTTGTCGTAAAAATTAATCACCGCGAAAAATTGAGGCGTGAAATTAAACCAGGCATACTTGTACCGGGATGATACCTGCGTAAAATAGAACCGATCTTTAGCCGGTGAGCGGTTTTCCTGAGCGGAATGGGAGACCCCGCTGCATCAAACCCGGCCGTAAACCTTTAAAACCGGCTCCCTTAATATCCGCCCTTCCTCACTGCTGTAAAAATGAATGACTCCGGCAATCTCTTCCGGTGTGACCCATTTACTGAAATCAGCCCCGGGCATCGCCTGACGGTTATCGGATGTGTCGATGGTAGATGGAACGACAACACTAACCACGACATCGCTTTTTCCAGCTTCCTCATTCATCATTTCCGCCAGCCGGAAAAGAAGAGATTTGGTCAAACTATAGGCCACCATGGATTTGCCCGACTTTGCTTCAAGCCCCGGACGTGACCCAATAAAAAATAGTCGACCAAAGCTTTGTTCCATCATTTGGAGAAACACCGGTCGGGCGATATGGTAAGCGGTTTCAAAATTGAGTTTATATTGTTTGACCAAATCGGCGGATGCGGTAGTTTCCAGGTTCCCCATGGCAAAACCACCTACCGTGAATACAGCTACATCGATAGTTCCCTGTTTTTCTATCACCGAACTAATAAAGTGATTTACTTTAACCTCATCGCTAAGATCGATAACTGCCTGTTCATAGTTAGCGTTATTTTCGATCGCAGTCGCCTCGCGATGGACAGTGCCAATTACCTTATATCCCTCTTTCAAAAATTTTTTAACAACGGCCTGTCCAAGGTTCCCTGCTGCACCGGTTACAATGGCGTTCTTCATGTCATGATTTTAATATCAAGATACGCAAAATCAAAGGGCTGAGGGCTTAGCCGGTGACAGACATATCATTAAAATATTCCGTTAGTTGACAGGTACGAATTCCGGTCGCCTGATAAAATTGCTGTTGTATTTAAACCGGATATTTGTATTGACCTCAAACCGCCAGCTCTCATTCCGGAAATTTTTGCGCGGAAAATACATGCCCCGGAATTCAGTTGTGCCAAAGATCAGGCTTTCATTCCGGATACGGATACCACCACCGATGGATGCATATAATTTGGGCACCGATTCCTGGTTGACCTTTAAATTGATATAAGTCGCATTGGTAAATACAAAAGGTGCAAAGCGGAAAAATAAAACGGTCCAAGGACTAAAGAAGACCGATTCGGCTTTTGCAGTTGCCCTGAAATTACCCGACGCAAAATTATTTCTTAACTCTTCAAGCCCGTACTGACTTTCGATTCGGACAGGTTCACCCAGCAGACTATTGATCTGCCTCGTAATGCTGGCCCCGAGAAAATAACGTTGCTTCCATCTTCTATTCATATTGTGAAGGTGGCTGAAATAATCTACCCGTGCCAACAGGTCAACATCCTCCGGTTTCCCCCGATGTAAAAAAGTTCCGGCCTTAATACTATAGTCAAAATATTGCTGTGATTTCGTAAAAAAATAATGCTGGAAACTCAAGCCCGCATAGGGCCGCTCTCTTTGCTGCTTGCGAGTCCATCCAAACGTTGCAGATCCTTCCATGCCCTCCGGCACGTCCTCATTTCTACCAAAGCCATAAATGTACTGGGTCTTATAAAAGTTTTGCCTGAAAAAAGAAAACGAACCCAATACCGCCTCGAGATCTGCATACCGGTAATCATATTCCTGCTCAAACTTTAAAGGCCGGTAATCAAACTTTTGTTTCACCCAACGTAGACCCAACAGGCGTCGTAAACGTGTTCCGGCGGCATTGCCATTTCCATCAGGCTTATCAGCATCCATATTCCATGAAGCCCAGGTATCGATGATGTCGAATTTATACTGGTAGTCCTGAAAGTATAAGGAATCTGTGCTGTAGAAATTTTGTGTCTTCCTAAACTCCACTTCGCCACCATAGGTCCATTTCATAAACCTGTTGACCAGGGGGCGTGTGAGCCGAAGATAGCTGACCCTTTCTTCCCGAATGCCAGGATGGATTGTTTTGGAAAAATTTGTAAAGCCCGCAGAAACCGTCACAAAGCTGCCCATAATATTACGCTTGGTAAAATCAAAGCCATACCCAAACTGCTCGGCCCTTGAAGCGTCGAAAAGCCCCTGTACACTTACTTCGTCGCCATATCCCATAATATTATCTTCTTTGATACTGGCCGATACAGTTTCTGTATTGTGCATCCTGAAACTACCGCCAATAGACAAGACATCATAGGTTACCACAACGATATCAACGGAATCGGTACCGGCAACTGGTACCACACGTATCCGGGCATCTCGAACAAAGGGCAGGTCGCGAAGGTGTCTTTCGTTGTCACCCATGATATAAGGGGATAATTGCTGGTTGCGGGAGAAAAACAGGTGGTTCCTAAAGACAAAATCCCGGGTTTTGCGGTGCAGGTGATTGGAGAGGCGCTTTAGTTTGTTATTGATGCCCCTTGACGAATCAATAATATCAAATTCATGCGCTTCAATTCTAATATCCCGTATAGTTCGGCCTTTATAGCGCTGGAAGGGCCGGTCATTCCGTAACAAACCCTGCTCTTCACCCGCGGTATCATCTACCAGCAGGTTCTGGGCGAGCTTCCCGATTATCCCCCGCTGGCGTAGTATAATGCTGTCGATAGATTTTTTTGTCGCGGTGTCCACCTGCCCAAAAGCGGAAAAGCATGTGATTAAGAAAATGACAAGTAAAAAGGTACGCGTATTTCCTGCTAAGGGCATACATAGCTATTTGGTGACAGGTAAACAATGCAAGGTACATGCTAAATTAGGTATATAGGCTTATGAAAAAATCACTTAAACCACCCTGCGAAACAGATCCAGGAGCGTGTGGACTTAGTTACCCTTTTATTGTTAGCACGACATTTGATTTATCTGAAGAAAAACAAGACATGCGCTTTTTCTTTTTTTGTATTTCATTTCCCTTATTTTTTTCAAATGATAGCCTTGCCCAGCCGGTCCGCGACTCCATCACAGTCCCTGCTTCAAAGGAGTTTCGGATCAGTAAGTCAAGAACCTTCTGGATGGGCGCCAACTACCGGCGGGAATGGACAACACCGATCCGGGTGCCGGTGATCAATATGAAAGCTGAAGGACTGGAGCCGGTAAAACGTGGCGGGGGCAAGCAAACACGCTCTTTGAGGTTGGAAGAAGCAAGCGGCAAAGAATATAATTTCCGGTCGATAAGAAAATTTATAACGAGCAAGACCTTACCCGGCGACCTTGAAAGCGAGGCGGCTAAAGACCTGGTCTCCGATGGCATTTCGGCTTCCTATCCTTATTCAGCCCTGTCTATGCCCGTACTGGCCGAAGCGGTGGACGTTCCCTATCTCAAATCACATTTAGTTTATATACCCGATGATCCCGCCCTGGGCGAACATCGCAAGGATTTCGGTAACCTGCTGGCTTATTTGGAGGAAAAAATTCCCGATTCTGTTAAAAAAGACTATGATACGGAGGACGTGGTAGAAAAATTAATAGAAGACAATTCCAACTCTGTAGACCAGCAAGCCGTATTACGGGCACGCATACTGGATATGTTTGTAATGGACTTCGACAGGCATGAAGGTCAATGGGAATGGGGCGCAATTGATCACGGTAACGGGAAACAATTTTACCCGATTCCAAAAGACCGGGACCAGGCATTTTATACCAACGAAGGCGTGATCCCACACATCGTGCAATGGCCATGGCTGGTTCCTCAACTGGAAGGATTAAAACCCAAAACCAAAAACATCAAACGCTTCAATTTTGCAGCCCGCAACTTTGATCGCTTTTTCCTGAACCAGCTTACTGAGCAGGACTGGGAAAACATCACTTCAGTATTTCTATCCATGATGGTCGACACTGTAATCGAAAATGCTTTAAAGGAACAACCAGCAGAGATCAGGGATATCTCCGGGCCTAAAATTGTGAACACATTGAAGGAAAGACGCAAATATCTTGCGGCCGATGTGATGGAATATTACCGGTTTCTAGCCGAGATCGTTGACATCACTGCCAGTGATAAAGATGAGTTAATCAATGTGGCTCGGCATGATGACGGCTCGGTCAACCTGCTGATTTCTGATATGAGGACAAATGACACCATATTTCATAGGAAGTTCGATGCACAGGATACCAAGGAGATCAGGATCTATGGGTTTGGAGGCAGGGACCGGTTTGTTGTTGGTGGCAACAATGATAAGATTAAGATCCGCATGATTGGTGGAAAAGGTGAAGACCATTTTGAGAACAATGCCAGTTCTGAAGGTGCGATCGTGTATGACGATCAGGATGGCAATAATAGTTTTAGTGGGAAGTTCAAACAAAAATTACGGCACGACAGTATAGCCAACCATTATGATCCCCTGTACTACCAATACAATAAAGTGGTCCCATTCATTTCAGTCGGTTATAATCCTGACGATGGGGTTTTCCTGGGTGGATGGATGAAAATCGTTCATCATGGTTTTCGAAAAACACCATATAAAAACAGTCATTCTGTTACGCTTAACCATGCATTAGCCACCCGTGCTTTCAACATCCGCTACAATGCAGAGTTTATAAGTGTGATTGGCAATAAAACCGACCTGCTGATAGAAGTCGATGTCAAATCCCCGCATGTGCCCAATTTCTTTGGTTACGGACCATCTACCGTGTATGATAAATCAAAACCCGGCAAATTCAGGTATTACCGGACACGATATAACCTGGGAGATTTCGCGATCGAACTGCGAAGGAATTTTT
The DNA here is from genome assembly GCA_023424015.1 of Bacteroidota bacterium. Classification (GTDB taxonomy): domain Bacteria; phylum Bacteroidota; class Bacteroidia; order Chitinophagales; family Chitinophagaceae; genus Terrimonas_B. Next base: position 126,896 of record JAFAEM010000010.1, read on the forward strand.
CCGAAAAGGTTTTTATGACCATCGGCCCCAGCTTCCAGTTCTTTAAAATGGATTCCTCTGAATCCTATAACCGGAAACGTTTTATTGGACAGGAAATTCCACCGGGCCTCGATCCTACGCGTGCATTTTCAAAACAACTCTATGCTGGTGGTCGCTTTACCCTGACAGCCGATACCCGTGACAATAAATCTCTCACAGGAAAAGGAGTATTCTGGCAATCATCTGTGCGCCATTTCTCAGGTCTGAATGCTGCCAGTTATGACGTAACGCAGGTAAATTCAGATTTCAGTTTTTATCTCCCATTGATCAAAAAAGTGCTGGTTTTCGCCAACCGTATCGGTGGCGGACATAATTTCGGCGATTTTGAAATTCACCAGGCGCAATACCTTGGCAATGATGACCACCTGCGCGGTTATCGCAAATATCGTTTTGCAGGGAAGTCTAAATTTTATAATAATATGGAGTTACGCTGGCGTATCTCCAGTTTCAAGACTTACCTGTTTCCGGGATCGATTGGTGTGCATGCGTTTTTTGATACTGGCAGAGTGTGGGCCGACAATGACTCCAGCGACAAATGGGCAAATGGCTACGGCGGCGGGATCTGGTTTGCACCATTTAACCGTGCTGTGCTCACCATCAGTTATGCCGCCTCGAAAGAAGACAGGATGCCGCTGGTGAGCCTGGGATGGAGTTTTTAAACAATCAAAACTGATTTCAATCTATGGTCTGATGCTTTAAAATCTCAGTGTTCTCACTGTATCCTCCGTGATCAAAAAGATTGACAAATCACAGCGCACACTCCGATCACAGCGAGTTTCGGTCAAATTCTCGTGTCCTCAGTGCCAGCCTTTGTGTCCTCCGTGACCATAAATTTGAATCAGCGTACTTTTTTTATATCAATGCAGACTCTATGAACTGTATATCTCTGCATTATTCTCTTTTGTCCCAATCAAGCATTACGTTCGCCAGGATTTTATCAACTGTAAGAAGATGATTGCCAAGTCCTTCATCATCCAGTATTTTCGACTGCGATTTAAGTGCAGCCCACAGTCTTTGCAAAACCTGGATTCCCCCGGCTTCATAAATTTCAGCAGCCGCCACATGCCAGCGACTCTGGTACCAGCCATAGTTGCGGGGATGTTTTGAGCCTATTTCAAAATATTTTTCTTCAAGATCTTTTAGACTGGTATATAAAAAACCATCGGTGCCTCCAGCCACTACCATGCGGGGGAAGATCACCAGAGCAGGTAATAAGCCGGGAACTTTTTCCGCTATGAATGTATGCAACAGGATATTACTGAAAAGTTCGCCCATCCATTTACGCTGCATCGTGAGACCCGCCTGGAAATGAAACGCATGACCCAACTCATGCAGGGCGAGCAGGTCGAAAAAAGGCTGCATACTAAATTCGCCCTGCCCGGATGAATATGCTGATTTAACCTGTTCACGTAAATCAGCCGGCAATTTTTCTACAGGAGGAAGAAAGCTTTTCCAGAAAGCGTTATCTTCTGCGGCCACGATCAGTAATTTATTCTTTTCATTATAATGCGGCATACCATACACCAATGGATCGACAGTATAAGTGCTCCAGTCCTTTTCATTTAAAACCAGTAAGGTTACTGATGGTCTGAAATCGAGTAATGACTCATGATAATCAATGGCTTTCCCGACCATTGAAGCAATGCTTGCTGCCCGTTGTTGATGTCCATCGCTAAAGTATACCCTGTAAGTCTGGCCCTGCAGTTTCTGCAGTGAATCCAAAGATTGACCCCTGCCCTGCGATGCCATCATCACAACAGTTAAAACTGTGAAAAAGAATTTCTGCTGCATAAGTATAGATTTGAAAGACAAACCTCATTATTACAGCAAAAAAATAATTGTACGGAAACGACATTTATAGTCGCATGGAAGCCTGCATACGGAGAGGAATATTTTCCAGTTCTTTCTCCAGAACCCCGGGTGCGGTGCCGGCAAATTCCTTAAAATCACGAATAAAATGAGCCTGGTCGAAATACCCACACTCATAAGCTATGCTTGTCCAGCTTATTTCCGGAAATCGTTCCCGTAAACGATACGCTTTTGAAAAACGAACTAATCGCGCATAAGTCTTGGGTGACACTCCCACACGTTCCTTGCTCACCCGTTCAAACTGGCGAAGACCAAGACAAGCCAACGATGCGATCTGCTCAATGTTAATATTTCCTCCCAGCCGCAACATTTCAAGCATCGCATTATCAAAAGGCAGGGCTCTTTTTAAATTTCTGGCTTTACGCAGCAAAAACTGCTCGATCACGTCCCTGATCGCATCGAAATCCTGTGTCTCCTGCAATCTTTCGTTCACCTCTCTCATTTCCATTCCAAACACATCTTCGGCATCATAACTTCCGTCTATCATTTCAGCCATGGGAAAGCCCAACAAACGATACATTCCGCCCGGATGAAATCCTACCCGTACTGCTTTATGACGCCTGTTTACATCCAGTCTCACGCTACCGGACTGCAAGCCTACCAAAACACTGCGGGGTTGTAAAACAAAAAGATCAGTGTCCTCTTTCTGGACACTGATCCGATCATTGATATAAAAAAATAGTGAATGTTGTGGTGTAGGCGGGTAACAAACTATAGTTGGGACACCTGCCGGAACTTCAGCCTGTACAACCATGATACAGTTGACAAACTCCTGTAACAGTATATGCGGTGTATAAAACTGTGTGATCATGTAATGATATAACAGTAATATACGAAAAATCAAAGACAGGTTTCCTCTAAACTACTTCCAGCCACCACCAAGTGATCTGTACAACTCAACCATTGCGCCGAGTTGCTCCCGCCGGATGGCCGCAAGGTTTAACTCAGCCTGCAGGGCATTGCCCTGTGCAGTGATTACTTCCAGGTAGTTCGCCAGGTCACTTCTGAACAATAGCTGTGCATTAGAGACGGCCTGTCGAAGCGTGTCTACCTGACTACCCGCGATCTGTTCCTGTTCATCAAGTTTCTCAACGGATACCAGCGCGTTGGCAACTTCGCCTGTAGCATTTAAAACTGACTGCCTGAACCTGATCACCGCTTCTTCCCTTTCGAGCCTGGCAGTTTCGAATGCTGTCTTCAATTGTCTTCTGTTAAAAATCGGTTGAGCGATGGTACCGGCAGCAAGCCCGAATAAAGAATTGGGGATATTGAACCAATTACTGGCTTTAAACGATTCGATACCTCCACCGGCTGTGATATTGAGTGCGGGGTACATATTCGCCTGCGCAATACCTACCCGGGTATTGGCAACCTGCAAGGCGAGTTCCTGCGAACGTACATCGGGCCGGCGTGCTACCATAGAAACGGGCAGACCGGCCGACAGGTTTTCGTTCATTTTCAATTCATCCAGGAGAACACTCCGGTCAATACGCCCCGGTAATTGCCCTGTTAAAACTTGTAGAGCATTTTCCTGGATCGCTATATTTTGTTCAAACTGCGGAATGAGCAAGGCCGTCGACTGCTTTTGTGATTCGGCCTGCTGCACAGCCAGTGAATTGCCAATGCCTGCATCTTTTAATAATCGTGTCGCAATCAAAAATGAGTCGCTCAGCAACAAATTCTTTTTTGCGATCTCCAACTGTTTATCGAGCATCAACAGGTTGAAGAATCCCTGTGCGATACTGGCTACGAGTTGTGTTTGCACTGCTTTCGCAGCTTCGTAGCTTCTGAGGTACTCCGTTAAAACCACTTCCTTCTGTCCTCTTATCTTTCCCCAGATATCCGCTTCCCATGTAAGATTGAGACTGGCGGAATAATTTTCAACATAGCTCTTCCCTAGAAAACTCTTCAGACTAATACCGTTGAGGCTATTGTCGGATGGCCGGCTGATATTGCCGCCAATACGAAGATCGAGTTCGGGTAACTGTAGCGCCCTGGCCTGCTTCAATTGCTGACCGGCTATATCAATTCTCTTCACGGCCATCAACAGGTCGTGATTGTATTGAATACCTTTTTCAATCAGGCCCTGCAATGTGGGGTCAGTAAAAAAACTTCTCCAGTCGAGGTCGGCAATGCTGCTGGTATCCGCATAGCTTACTGTACCAAAATGCCCGGGAAGTTCGAGTTCGGGCCGCTGGTAATTTTTCCCAACCCTGCATGCCGACAGCAAAATGACCAGCAGGAAAAAGGACGAACCCAGGAAATATTTATTGGTCTTGTTCATTGTTTATGTTTTTTACTTCAACTTTTTTATTCTGACAGGGCCGGTGGTTCACTGGTCACAGGTTTGCGTGTAATCTTTTCCTGTAAATACTGGAAGATGACAAACAAAACCGGGATGATAAATACACCAAGGATAACCCCGGTAAGCATTCCACCCAGTGCACCGGTACCGATGGACCGGTTACCAAGCGCCGAACCTCCATCCACCCAGGTTAGTGGTAACAACCCAACGATAAATGCAAATGACGTCATCAATATGGGACGGAGACGTAACTGTGCCGCTTCCAGCGCGGAATCCCGTAGCGACATGCCCGCCCTTCGTCTCTGCACAGCATACTCCACGATCAGTATGGCATTCTTTGCGAGCAAACCGATCAGCATGATCAAACCTACCTGTACATAAATATTATTATCTATTCCCATCATCTTTGTAAAGAGGAAGACACCGAATATACCCGTTGGTACTGTAAGAATAACTGCCAGGGGAAGTATATAACTCTCATACTGAGCCGCCAGCAGGAAGTACACAAAGATGACACTGAGCAGGAAGATTAAAGTCGTTTGCTGACCTGCACCGATCTCTTCCCTCGTCATCCCGGAAAACTCATAACTGTATCCCCTGGGAAGATACTTAGCAGCCACTTCACGTACCGCGTTGATCGCATCACCGGAACTATAACCCGGCTTCGACATACCATTTATAGTAACTGCATTGAACAGGTTGTTACGTGTCACTGTTTCAGGACCATACACCCTTTCCAGCGATACCAGCGCATTGGCCGGCACCATCTCACCCAGGTTATTCTTTACATACACTTTGTCAAGCGATGAAGCATCGGCGCGATAAGGCACATCCGCCTGCACAATGACACGGTAGAATTTTCCAAACCTGTTGAAATCTGATGCAAAGCTGCTGCCGTAATACACCTGCAGCGTTTGCAACAGCTCGCTCACCGATACACCGAGCTGGTTAGCTTTCGCTTCGTCGATGTTAACCATATACTGCGGATTACCGGTGCTGAACGTAGTAAAGGCGTATGCGATCTCTTTTCTTTGCATCAATTCACCGATCATGCCATATGCTGTGGCACCTAGTTTGTCGAGCTGGCCACCGGTACGATCCTGCAAAATGAATTCAAAACCGCTGGTATTTCCAAAACCCTGTACCGTAGGGAACTGGAAAAGAAATATACTCGCTTCTTTGATCACACTGAGTTTCTGGTTGATGATACCCATCACGCCTTCCACATTATTGACAGCGCCCCGCTCACCCGGGTGTTTCATGCGTATGAACCCAACACCGTAGTTGGAACTGTTGGCATTCGCCAGGATGTTCAAACCCGTAATCGTCGCACGACGCTCCACTGCTTCCACTTCAGCCAGCAGGCTGTCAACTTTATCCATCACATGCTGTGTCCGGTCGAGTGATGCACCAGGTGGTAGATTAACTGAAAACACGATAAAACCCTGGTCTTCCGTTGGGATAAATCCGGTTGGCGCTTTTTTCATCATCCAGAATGTAACTGCTGTTACTAATACCAAACCTGAAATCGCAATCCATTTATGCCTGAATAGAAACTTTATCGCGTTGGTGTATTTCTTTGTCGTGGCAGAAAAACCGGCATTAAACCCGCTGAAGAATCTTGCACCAAATCCCTTTTTCCTGGCACCTTCCTCCCCGTGATGAACATTGCGAAGAAACAAGGCGCAAAGCGCAGGACTTAAAGTCAACGCGTTTACTGCGGAGATTAGGATCGCTATGGCCAGTGTGAAAGCAAACTGTTTATAAAACACACCTGCGGGGCCTTCCATAAATCCTACCGGAACAAACACGGCTGCCATCACCATGGTAATGGAAATGATCGCCCCGGATATTTCTTTCATCGACTGAATTGTTGCCTGTTTGGCAGGCAAACCCGTTCGCTCCATCTTGGTATGCACCGCTTCCACCACTACGATGGCATCATCCACTACAATCCCGATGGCAAGAACCAGGGCAAACAGGGTCAGCAGGTTGATGGTAAAACCAAATATCTGCATGAAAAAGAAAGTACCGATGATGGCGACTGGCACTGCAATGGCTGGGATCAGGGTTGAACGAAGATCCTGCAGGAACACAAACACTACCAGGAACACCAGTGCGAAAGCGATCAACAGCGTTTCGATCACCTGGGCTATCGATTCATCGAGGAATTCTTTGGCACTGTACATGCTGAAATACTCAATGCCTTCAGGAAAATTCAGCGAAGCCTTTTTCATTACCTCATCGGCCTGCGTAAGAATGTCATTTGCATTGGAACCCGCAGTTTGAAAGATCGCGATGCCTATCCCTGGTTTACCCAATATCTGTGTATTGGCACTATATGCGAAAGCTCCGAATTCCACTCGAGCAACATCCTTCAATCTTATCGTGGATCCATCCGGAGAAGAACGCAGAATGATATTTTCATAGTCGGCTTTATTGGACAATTTTCCTTTGTACTTCAAAATATATTCAAAGGAAGCGGTACTACCCTGTCCGAATCTTCCCGGCGCTGCTTCCAAATTCTGGTCCCTGATCTTATTCAATACATCCTGTGTTGACAGGTTATGCGCGGTTAAGCGATCAGGCTTTAGCCATATACGCATGGAATAATCCTTGGCACCAAATACCATGGCCTGGCCTACACCTGGTACACGTTGTAACTCCGGAAGTATATTGATCTTAGCATAGTTCTGCAGAAATTTCTCATCATAGGTGCTGTCTTCACTATAGATAAGCGGCACCATGATCATACTATTCTGTTGCTTTTGCGCAGAGATACCCGCCTGTACTACTTCCTGGGGGATCAGACTTACAGCACGGGATACCCGGCTCTGCACATTGACCGCAGCCAGGTCGGGATCGGTTCCTACTTTAAAAAAAACGTTTAGTGTCATCGTCCCGTCATTGCTGGAGGTAGAGGTCATGTAGGTCATATTCTCCACCCCGTTCACTGCTTCTTCAATTGGAGTCGCAACGGCCCTTGCCACAACTTCGGCATTCGCACCGGGATAACTTGCAGTGACCTGTACCGTGGGCGGTGCTATATCGGGAAACAATGTAACCGGTAGTGTGTACAATGATAATACACCCAGTAGTGTGATAATGATCGAAACAACGGTTGATAATACCGGTCTTTCAATAAATCTTTTTAACATCCTGATTATTTTAGTTTTTGGCCAACAGTGTCCTGCCAGCTAATCTTTTGCTGTTTGACATAAACAACTGCGCGATTGGGATCGCCAATCCATCGGAATTACGATGTTGTCGTTGCCGCTGATTAACCTTTTTCTTCAGAGGAATTTTAACCGTTCATGGAGATTTTATAAAGGTTTTGCCTTTAAAAGGCTGTCTAACGATATGGGCTGGGGGGTGATCACCGCTCCTTCCTGCAATCGGTCGAGTCCGCTAAAAACAATCTTATCTCCCGCCTTTATTCCTTTATCGACGAGATAATAATTGCCGGACTTCCCACTGATAGCAATGGGGATGCTGGAAACCTTATTACTATCGCTGACCGCAAAAACAAATACTTTATCCTGCAGTTCGAACGTTGCTTCCTGCGGCACAACAACGGATCCGTTGATCAGCCTCGGTATCCTGATTCTCCCTGTATTACCGGACCGTAGTAATCCGTCGGTGTTTTTAAAACTTGCCCTGAAACTAATGGCGCCCATGTCCTGGTTGAACTGGCCCGAAATTGCTTCCACTTTTCCTTTGTGCGTGTAAACGCTGTCGTTGGAAAGAACGAGTTCAACAGCAGGCATTTTCTTTAATTTCTCTTCCATCGTACGACCTTCAAACTGGTCTTTAAAACGCAAAAAATCATTCTCGCTTAGAGAAAAATAGGCGTACACCTCACTGATCTCAGATAAAACGGTCAGCGGCGCGGTAGTACTGGTACCAACCAGGCTTCCGGTCTTATGCGGTAAACGCCCGATATAGCCATCTGCCGGCGCTTTGATCTGGGTATAACCAAGATTGATACGGGCATTGCTCACCATGGCCTGCGCCTGCGCTACATTGGCCTGCGCGGCATCGTAAGCTGTCTTCGCCGTTTTGAGCTGTACATCAGATATCACATTGTTTTGCACCAGCGGTGTAAGCTTTGCAACGTTGATCTCTGCGTTTGCAAGATTTGCCTTCGCCGCCGACAGGCTCGCGATTGCATTGTTCAATTGCTCCATGTAAGGCCGGTTGTTGATCTGGAAAAGAACCTGGCCCTTCCTGACATGGGCACCTTCATCTACATAGATCCGCTCAAGATATCCATCCACCTGTGGACGTATCTCGATGTCCTTACTTCCTTCGATAGAAGCAGGATACTCCTGGAACGTTGTTGCAGGAGTATTTTGAACGATCAGCACCGGCAGTATTTGCGGTGGCTGGGCCATCGTATTTGGATTTCCCGATGAAGAATTGCAGGCAACTATCACTACAGCAACGAGCGCCACAATAGCAAGGCTTGCCAGGTTGGTCATTAGAACGGAGCCGGGTTGCTTCCTTTCATTTTTTGTAAACATAACAGACAGGTTTAGGAAATATTGCTATTTCCCGGGTTAATGAATAATGGTCAAAAAAATTTTAGTTCCGCCGGCGGATACAACACAGGCGAACGCTGCAGTTTTCCTGGGTGGGCTAGGTTGATGCAGCAATAACGGATGGCAAGCGTGCTATAACAACATTACTTATGCTAACATTGTTAACTACTTTCAAAAAAAAATTTATCGTTCCAGGTTCTTTATAAATCCTTCGATGGCATCATCCAAAACCAGCTTATTTAATTCATCGGCGATCTCGGTATAGCTCATCATCTTTATCGAAATCAGCCCATGCATCACCGACCAGAAAGTATGGTACTTCAAACAAGCATTCACGCCTTTTTGTTTTTGGTTCTTCGACAATATTTCCACTATCGGCTCCATCACCAGGTTCCTGTAAGCCGATTCTTCAGGAATACACTTATCCGTTTCACAACAGGCGATGCCGATCCCAAACATCAACTGGTAATATTCTTTATTACGAAATGCAAAATTCCAGTAGGCATCCGCTATGGCCCTGAGTTGCTCCCGGGGGTCATCCGACTTCTTCTTCGCCTGCTGCAGTCTTTTAATCAACAGGCTAAATCCTTCCTTGCCAAACTCCAGCAATATTGCTTCCTTATTCTCAAAATGATCGTAGATCACCGGTACGCTGTACTCAATTGCGTCAGCGATCTTCCGAATAGACAATGACTGCCAGCCGTCTTCTTTCACCATCTGCCAGGCGGTAGCCAGTATCCTGGACCTTACTTCTTCCTTTTGCCTTAACCGACGTTCTGCAATACCCATATCACTATTATTTAACCTAACACTGTTAGCAAAGTTAGTGACCGAAATGGATTCGCGACAAATATTTCTTGTTAAGCTCATGCAAAACAAAAACGGAATACTGACAACCCTATGGCAGCCAATATTCCGTTTCAAAATATTTTTTAGAAAATTCGAACGTTCGTTACAGGATCAAAGAATTCAAACTATCACCCAATTAAAACTCGATTTTATAATTCAGCACCGGTATCAGTCCCATCTGGTAATTAGTTACAACAGCACCTTTATGCTCATCGAACCACTGGTTATAATAGTTCTTGCGATTTGTGATATTCTGAATATCGAGCGATAGCGTACTGGTTACCCGGCGACGGTTCCACTTCATACTCACACGCAGGTCGGTACGAAAATAGGCGGGGTTCTGCAGGCTGAATGCCTGCTCCTCGTGAAAGATCGTATATCCTTCCGCCAGGGTCCTTTCGATATCGATGGGTGTGGTACGATACCCTCCCGCATAAATTGTTTTAATATTTACTCCAAAGGTCCGCAACCGGTTGGCTGATAAAAACTCCTTGCCCGCCAACAGGCTGAGGATATATTTTCCGTTGAAGCGTGTATCCCTCTCCTTTCCATCTGCAGCAGTATACCTGGACTGGTAAAAAGACTGGCTTAGAGAGTAATAAAAATTGTTAGAAAGATTTTTCTCAATAGATACCTCTACCCCATAATTCCTTCCCTTTCCTTTATTCACCAGCGCATCGGTCACATAATCATTTTCCACATTAAGCACAGAAAATGAACTGGTATCATAAATACTGACAGGCACGTTAAACAGGTGCTGGTAATACAGTTCTGTTTTCAATCGAAGGTTTGTGCCCAAACGGTAATGGTGCGAAAGCGCAAAATGATGCGCGCGGGTAAGTTCCAGGTCCTTATTAGGTTTGACCAGGCTACCTGGAGCATTCTTTACCTGTGCAAAATAAATGCCCATGGGTTGTACCTGGCTGTGCAATCCATACCCGAATGCAAGGCTGCTTTTTTTGCTCATATCCCATTTGACCGAAGCACGTGGTTCTGCCGAGGAAGTGTTGTTGTACAGTAACCGGATATAATGAAGACCAGTATTAAAACTAAGATCATTCGAAGCACGATACTGCCATTGCGCGAAACCCTGGACCAGTTGTGTGCTACCCTTGGTATCGATCTCCTGTAACAAAGGTGCATTGGGATTCTCCCTCGCCATGCGGTCGAAACCAAATCGAATCAAATTGACAATAACTCCAGAACGCAGTGTATGTCTCGCATTCAATCGGTGATTTAACACAGATGAGAATGTCCATTTCCTGGTGTCGTATTTCGCCCGGTGCTGCTCTGTGATGGTATAATCGTCTTCGACAAATTTCTCTGAATAGCTCATTTTGTTATAGGAAATGCCCGCTGCAGAACGCAGGTTTGTCCTGTTGCCCAGCAAAATGCGATGTGTGAGGCCGGTCATGCCGGTATTGGATACGAATTTTGAAATATTCCTGTCACCGGCTTCTTCCCAGGTTGTAGAATCCATTTTGGCATTGAACTTATCGTCACTTAAGCCGCCAAAACCAAAAAGACTGAACTCTCCAAGTTTACCTGCCGGTAAATATATATTGTACGAAAGGTCCTGGAAATTGGTGGTACCGGCATCGCCTGTTACACCCAGCTTGCCAAGTAGTGAAAGCGTAGAGTAACGGTAATTGATCAGGTATGAACCTTTATAAAAAGAGGAAATTGGTCCTTCAGCCGCGGCATTTAATCCCAGGACACCTGCCTGCAATGAGTATTCCCGCCGTTCGTTGTTTCCTTTTCGCAACTTCAAATCGAAAACACCACTTAATGCATTTCCATATTCAGCGGCAAAAGCTCCTGTGATAAAATCTGAATTGGACAGTAATTGCGAACTCAGGATCGAAATGCCGCCACCACTGGTGGCAGGTGAACTGAAATGATTGGGGTTGGGTATATCAACACCCTCCATACGCCAGAGCAGACCTGCAGGTGAATTGCCCCTGATCACGATCGAGTTATTACCATCGTCGGCAGCCATCACGCCGGCAAAACCGGTTGCCATGCGCAAGGGATCATTTACTGCGGCCGCATATTTCTGCGTTTCCTCTACACTGAAGGCACGTGCGCTAACCACACTCATTTCGTTAAGTGGTTTATTCTTCCGTGTAGTGGATTTCAACACCAGTTCTTTTTCGGTACGAATATTTTTTTCCATCAATACCGTCAGTACCGTTTCCTTTCCGGCATTGACAATGACGTTATCCAGGTATGCTTCCTTGTACTCAAGATGGGTTACCAACAATTGCTGTGATGTGAGGGAGACATTGGTAAATCTAAAATTGCCCATGTGATCGGTTGTCACCGATGCGCCGGTTAAACGAAGCGTTACAGTGGCGCCAACAATGGGTGTTTGCAGGATATTATCTACAACTGTCCCCCGGATATTTTGTGTAAAGCTGGTGGTTTGCTGTGCGGTGAGCCAATTGGATAGGATTAACAGGGATAAGGTTAATAGTTTATACTTCATCAGTTGGAATGTTTCTATAAAAACAATCCACCTGGAGATTACCCCTAACTATAAAAAAAATATTACAACTCATTTCCCAAAAGCCCATTCCAAAAACACCGGCATTGCCCTGGCCCATGTGGCTATATCATGTTTCCCATCGGGCATTTCGAGATAATAGATATCCCCTTCCCGGTCATAACCCTTTGCCACCAGTTCCTTAATGATATCGAGTGTATCATCAATAGAATCGATGATGCCATTGTTGTTACGGTCGAGTGTTTCATCCATATTACCGCACTGAAAAAAAAATCGCAATCCGGGATGGTACGACTCATTTCGAATCTCCTGGTGCATGATACGATGTTTATCGTCGTCATAATCCTCATGATCCTGATCCAGGCTGCGCCACCAGAATGAACCAGAGAACAAGCCTGCTATTGAAAACACATTTGAGTGATGCCAAGCAATATCAAGGGCCATCAGGGCCCCCAGGGAAAAGCCGGCAAATGCGCGCTCCCTGAACGAACTGACCTGGTAACTGGTACTGATATAAGGAAGCAGTTCCTCCAAAACAAACGATGTATAAGCGCCCGCCTTGCTACCACGGCCCTGGTAATCGGCCTGCGAGGTTACGCCATATTCCGTTTTGCGTTCGGTGCCCGCATGTATGCCCACACATACCAGGGGATAAATTTTTTGTGCGATTAATAGCTCGCTTAGCATTTTGCCCAGGCCCAACTCCTCCATATTCTGGCCATCATTGATCAGCAACAGGCTCAACTCCGACGGATCGGCAATATTTTTAGGCAGGAAAAAGTCGAGCTTAACTTCACGCTCAAGGTATTCAGAAAACAATGCCCTGCTTTCCATCAATAAGCCGGGCAACTGTGTAGATATCATAGCTGTCAAAAATAAGGATTCGTAACAAATACTCCCGGATTTCCGGTAGGGACGTATAAGGTCAAACCAGACCTCGAAAAGGCCTCCCGTTACTAAAAAGGAGGCAATTTTCTATTGGTGCTTCGAGGGGTTTCATTAATTTGTTTTTATGGTCATGAAAAAATAAATTTGATTGAAACTCCGCAAACTTCCGGGTTAGCCTGGTAATCCAATTATAATTATATTCAACAAAACTTTGGTTATGAAAAAAATCGGTGTACTCCACGGTAAAGAAAGATCTTTCCCGGAAGCATTTGTTGCAAGGGTAAACAGCAAAAATGTGCCGGGCGTATCTGCCGAATCTGTTCGTATCGACAAAGCCCTGCAAGGTGAACCCAGTGGTTACACCGTTATCATCGACCGCATCTCCCAGGATGTGCCCTTTTATCGTACCTGGCTCAAGAATGCCGCGGTCACAGGTACAGCTGTGATCAATAATCCGTTTTGGTGGAGTGCCGATGATAAATATTTTAATAACTGCCTGATGACAAAAGTGGATGTGCCCGTTCCAAAAACTGCGATCATTCCTTCGCGCGACCTGCCAGATGACACTTCAGATGAATCTTTCAGTAACCTGGCTTATCCACTGGACTGGGACACGATCTTCAGCTATGTTGGCTTCCCCGCTTATATGAAACCCTTTGCAGGTGGTGGCTGGAAACATGTGTACCGCCTTGACAGCGCCGAGGATTTTTTCAGAAAACATAGCGAAACCGGACAACTGGTGATGCTTTTACAGGAAGAGATAGTTTTTGAAGAATATTACCGTTGTTATTGTATTGGCGGAAAATATGTCCGCATCATGCCGTATGAACCACGCAACCCGCATCACCTGCGTTATGTGGCTGATTTTGCGCCATCACCCGAACGACTCCAGCAAATGACGGATATAGTTCTACGCATCAATAAATACCTGGGCTATGATTTTAATACCGTAGAACTGGCGGTGCGCAATGGTATCCCCTACGCGATCGATTTTTGCAATCCGGCACCCGATGCGGAAAGAACAAGTGTGGGTGAGGAAAACTTTGAGTGGGTGGTAGAAACCGCAGCGAATTATGCGATTGAAAAAGCACTGAATCATTCCGCTGATACCGATAACCTCACCTGGGGTGAATATGTGAAAAGAAGCAGTTCAAAAACAAGCCTGGTCTGATTATTTATTACAACGCCCTGAAAAACAGGTGAAATCTTGTCAACCAAAAACTAATATGATATTAAACTACAAAACTTTTACACTGGGTGTAGAGGAGGAATACATGGTGATGGATCCCGTGACGGGTGAGCTTAAAAGCCATGAACAGCGGATCGTACAGGAAGGCCAGAAAGTGATCAAGGATAAGGTAAAGGCTGAAATGCACCAGGCTGTGGTTGAAGTAGGCACCGATATCTGCGCTGATGCTGATGAGGCTTTTAAAGACGTGTCGCTGCTGCGGAAAACCATATCAGACATCGCCGGCAGCCTGGATCTCGCTATGGGCGCATCAGGCACACACCCTTTTAGTCACTGGGAGAGCCAGCTGATCACTGATCATGCACGTTACAACGAGATCGTGAATGAGCTGCAGGAAGCTGCCCGCAGCAATCTCATTTTTGGTTTGCACGTTCATGTGGGCATGCAAAGCAGGGAAATGGCCAATCATATCGCCAATTCCACGCGATATTTTCTGCCACATATATTCGCCCTTAGTACCAATTCTCCGTTTTGGGAAGGTCGTATGACAGGTTACAAGTCCTTCCGGACAAAAGTCTTTGACAAATTTCCACGCACTGGTATTCCTGACGCATTTGAAAGTATCGAAGCTTATGATAATTACGTCAAACTGCTGATAAAAACCAACTGCATCGACAATGCGAAAAAGATCTGGTGGGACCTGCGCGTGCATCCGTTTTTCAACACCGTTGAATTCCGGATCTGCGACATCCCGATGACTGTTGATGAAACGATCGCGATCGCGGCACTTTTCCAGGCTGTTTGCGCCAGGATCTATATGCTCCGTTCGAAGAATCTCAATTTTATCCAGTATTCACGAGCCCTGCTAAATGAAAATAAATGGAGGGCCAGCCGCTATGGCGTAGATGGATACCTGATCGATTTTGGCAAGGAAGAAGAAGTGAATACCAGGGCGCTTATTTATGAACTGCTCGATTTCCTCGACCCCGTACTTGATCACCTGGGTAGCAGGCACCGTGTTGCTTTTGTACATCACATGCTCGAAAATGGAACCGGCGCCGACCGTCAATTGGCGGTATTCGAACAAACAAAATCGCTGGCTAATGTAGCTGATTATATTAAAGGACAGTTTTTAGCTGGAATATAGCCCGACATCAACGGCATATATAGCTTTCCCCCATAAAAAAATGCCCCTCAGAAGGAGCATTCCTATTTTCAGTTAGTTTTAATTGCGATTACCATTTATCTACTTCTTCCTGGCTGTCCGACTGTGTCTCGTTGTTAACAGTCGTTTCGGCAACCGGCGCTTCTGCTATTGGTTCCGGCTTATTGACGATCGTGGTTTCTTCGCCATTTACAGCAATTTCACCATTTGAAGAACCATCCGCATACTCATCCACATCCTCATGGTTGAAAGCGTCAAAATCAAAATCGGGCATAAGCTCCGTTTTAACGTGATCTACAGATTCTCCCAATGCCTTGATGAATTTATTGAAATCTTCTTTGTACAAAAAGATCTTGTGTCTGTCGTAACCATTGTCGTCAAACCGCTTCCGGCTCTCTGTAATGGTAAGGTAGTAATCATTACCACGTGTTGCCCTTACATCAAAAAAGTAGGTCCTTCTTTTCCCAGCACGAATTCTCTTGCTGTAAATACTTTCCATTTTCTTGTCGTTATTCTCGTACGCCACAATTGTTCGGTTTTGATTTAAATAATACTTTACATTTTATGGATTCACAAATATATAGATGTTTTTGAAACAGCCAAAAGAGATTGTTTTACAAATTACTGGCTGAAATCCTTTATAGTTGGGCAGTTCGGGCCCTGTTATGCGGAATTTTCCGTTATCCTTCGTTTTCTCCTTTAATCGGAGCACCATTTGAGCCTCGTTCACGCTGCTGGCGATGGTAAAGTGCCGCGTAATACCCGTTCATCGCGAGCAATTGCTGATGGGTACCCTGTTCCACGATCTCACCATCTTCCAGGACAACGATCTTATCAAAACGGAATAAGGAGAATATCCTGTGTGTAATGATAATGGCCGTCTTTGATTGCAGGTATTCATTCAGACTGCCAATAATTTCCTGTTCCGTCTTCACATCCACTGCACTCAGGCAATCATCAAAAATTACGATAGCCGGGTTTTTCACCAGTGCCCGTGCAATGGAAATACGTTGCTTTTGACCGCCGCTGAGCGTAACGCCCCTTTCGCCAATCATCGTTTCATAACCCGCGGAGAATCTCCTGATCTCATTGTGTACATAAGCCTGCCTGGCAGACTCCTCAACAGCTGCGCGATCCGCCTGCTGTACTCCAAAAGCGATATTATTGTGCACAGTTTCACTAAAAAGAAACACGTCCTGCGGCACATAACTGATCTGTTCCCTTAAGGTTTTCAGACTAATATTCTTTGCATTTACGCCATCCAGCTCGATTTGACCGTTTGTTGGGTCGTACATGCGAAGTAATAATTGCGCAACGGTTGTTTTGCCGCTGCCGGTCCTACCCACTATCGCGATCTTTTCCCCCTTTTTTATCGACAGGTTAAACTTACTAAGTGCTTTTATTCCTGTATCGTGGTACACAAAATCCACATTCCTGAAATCAATATTTCCCTGCAGGTTAATCGCCTGGGGTTGTAGTGGCTCCTGGATTGCGGGCTCTGTTTCAAGAAACTCATTAATCCTTTTCTGCGAGGCAGCTGCACGCTGGATCATACTAGCAGTAAGCCCGATGGCACTAACAGGGAATGTAAGCATGTTGACATACATAACGAATTCCACGATAGTATGGATACCGATATTGTGGGTGCCATTGATATAGTATAGACCGCCGATCATTATGGTGAGCAGCGTACTCAGCCCGATCAGCAGGGTTATCGACGGAAAATAGATCGCCTCCACCTGCGCCAAACCGATAGCATTTTTCCTGTATTCCTCACTTTTTTTGATAAAGAACCCCAGCATGGCATTTTCCTGCACAAAAGATTTGATGACTCTGATTCCTGAGTAAGATTCCTGCGCATTGGTGGTAAGATCGGAAAGCGACTGCTGGATCTTCTCACTTCTGCGATGAATCGTATTGTTGACAAAGTAAATCGTTACCGCCAGGATTGGTAGTGGCGACAATACATACAGCGTAAGCAGGGCATCACGCTTATACATGAAAAATACGGCCAGTGAAATAACAGCGACAAGGTTGACAAGATACATGATCGCCGGACCTGTAAACATCCGGACCCGGCTCACATCTTCAGCGATCCGGTTCATCAGGTCACCGGTACTATTACGTTTGTAAAACTGTGTATCCAGTTGCTGGTAATGGCGGTATATCTCATTTTTTTGATCGTATTCGATATGCCGGCTCATCACGATCATGGTCTGCCGCATCAGGAACAGAAAGAAACCACGCAATAATGCCAATACCAGGATAGTGATGCCGCAGAGGGCCACCACCCTGATCCAGCTGTAATCAGATGATTCCACGAGTTCAATAAACTTCACCACCAGGGGGTCATATCCCGCCGTGACCGTGCGGGGCTGGTATCCTGCAAGCTGAAGGGAACGTTGTACGAAGTCGATCACAAAACCAGTGATCTGTGGAGTAAGTACGTTGAAATAATTTGAGAGGAAGACAAACACAATTCCAACCCCCAGCCGCCACCGATACTTCCACAAATATTTATAAACCGCTTTCAGGTGTTTCATGCAGGTGGCAAGTTACACTATAAAACAGTTGGCTTAAAACTTCTGGATATATGGTAATATGCCGGGAAGACGGTGAGGCTGGAAGAATTATTTTAATTTGCTTAGAGGCGGGAAGTTGGGAAGCAAAATTTTTAAGGTGATGGCCCAACTGGCAAAAATATTGGTCGCTCCAAAGAGTTCAGGAAAGACAATTCACCGTCTTCTCTCCTTCCCGCCTTTCCGGCCAATCAACCCCCTGCCAAAAAAAAACCGCCTGACTGAACTTTACAGGCAAGCGGATGGACGGTTCATACTAATCAAAAAGAAGATAGTGGTCGGTCCTTGCAGACTAGATTTTCCAGGAATAATATCTTAAACGGGCAATTGCAATTTAGTAAAGCAAAGTAACGCCCTGGACAGATCTGAAAAAATAGAATAACTCCTCATTTTGCAGTCATAATTACTAAGCGCAAAATGTAGAGTAAATACTACAGTCCCTGTTTGAACATTGATTTGGATCAACTATGTTGCCTGGAAAATTAACCCAGCCTGAAAATTTTCCGGCTGGCAATACTGGCTTGTTTATACAATTCATCCACCCGTTTTTACAGGTCATCTGTTTAGCGGTGGCAGTATTTCAGGGCCGGGTTTATTTTACAGTCTTAAACCTTAACCACTGCTTCGGCAGGAAAATTAAACCG
This sequence comes from Bacteroidota bacterium, assembly GCA_023424015.1. Lineage (GTDB taxonomy): Bacteria > Bacteroidota > Bacteroidia > Chitinophagales > Chitinophagaceae > Terrimonas_B. The sequence continues at coordinate 145,470 of JAFAEM010000010.1, forward strand.
ATTATGAAAAAAAGACGTATCACTTTAGGTTCCGGATTCATCCTGGCCTGCATGCTTATCAGTACAAGCTTTCTCTTCTCCTCCTATCATTCTAAAAAAATGGCCGACGAGGTCTGGAAAATGCTGGGACTCTCGAAGCAAAAGGGAATCGAAGGAATTAAAAACAGTTTCTTAAACGGCTACCTTTATTATTACGGTGCAAAGAATGCCAAAAACATAGCTGTAAACGATCGCGCCGCTATAGCGAAAGACCTGCTGCAATACACAAAAGACTATATCAGCAGCCAGGAATTCAAAACACAGTATGAAACGATTAGAAAAAGTGCTAAACCAGAAGAGCCGGTTTTGAAACCACTGCGCAGCATCGCAGAAATACAGAAAGATGAGATTGCAAAAACAGAAAAAGCCCTAAAGGATACCGAAAAAACCATGAAAGAACTGGGACCTGAATATGCCAAAGGCATGCAGGAATTGGTTGACATGTACAAGAAAAATTTGAAGGAATATCAAAATCCTAATCACCAGAACTTCTCGATCCTGGCCATGGGTGAGAAATACCAGCAGGAAGATGAAGAAAGGAGATATAATGATCGTATGAAGCAATGGGAAACCACCTATCCTGAAAATATCAGGGTTTTTATCGCCAATAAGCTAAAACGCATGCTCGATCAAACCAATGGCATAGATTACAATGCTGCCCTGGTAGAAAAATATGGTAAGAAGAGATTTGTGAACCCCGTCTATGAAGGAAAAGGCACCGAATGGAAGCAGGGCTTCAGGGCCGGAAAGGAAGTGACAGAACAGGCCCGTGCATTTGCACAAAAATGGCTGGCCGAACTGAACTAGTGAGGTAAACTGGTGCACAAAACCAGCTATTCGAACCAGAGAATATTTATTTCGTTCTTATAAAAAAATAATTGCCGTGAATAGCGGCAATTATTATTATATACCTGGGTAGTAAGTAAGTGCATCAAAATTCTTTTTCACCAAAACTCATGGTTCCTGCATTTGATAACCCCTTCTTCCTGCGCAGGCATACTCCAGCTTGAAAACTCCGCAGATTTGTCAAACACCTGCTTCTTCTCAAATTTTACGGGTAGTTTTTTAATAACGGCTGTACTTCCCGGCAAACCGGGACGGCAAATCGAAGTAAACAGGGAGCCTGGTTCTCCCGGATTCTTCTGACGGTTCAATTTTCTTTTTTCTTCCAGTACCTGCATAGTTTATTCAATAAGATTTGGCAAAGCAACCGAGTTACATGGGCAGGAAATGCTGACTTGCGAGATCAACAGGATTGAAGGAAGAGAACGGACCAGGGCACAGGTTTCAAAAAGGCAGGGAAAAAAAGAAGTTGATTGATATTGGATTTTGGTTAATCGGAAATTGGATCGTGGCTTTCAAAATAAGATATTGGATGGATTGATAACTAGTATCAATCAACTTCTGTTGCAAATGTATAGGGTCGGTACATCAATGCCTAGCGGGGAAGTGCTGAATTTAACGATGAAATCTACGATACATTTTATCGTAAATTTCCGATCTCCCCACAATCTGTCTTCGTTCTCGATGACACGATCCAATCGTATCATTCCTTCTATTGTCCTGAAGGCGCGGTTAATTCACGCCCATGTTCGTTCTGTTTTTCCAGTGTCCATTTATCGGTCATCCTGGTTTCAAGCCAGAGTTTCCCTGATTGCCGCGACACCTGTCCGTTCAGCCCGAAATCATAGTACAGGATTTTTTCCAGGTCCGATACGGTCATATCATCCTGTATATCGATAAACCCATCGATATTAAGTCCTGCATCCTTCAAACTGGTGGTGCCGGGCAACTTTTTTGTTGCCACCGGTGCGGGCCCACCCGGGACGGGTTGGCTGAACTCCAGCTTCAGATAAGGATATTCATCAGTAAAGGCTTTCTGTACATCACTAATCTTTTTACCCCTGCTAAGATGAAGCAACATATTGTAAATTTTTCGATACACTGTCAATTGTAAAATTAGTTGAAGACAGAGGCGTCGAACCTGACTTGAGGGCTTGACCAGAATGATTTTAATCAGTTTCCTTAGAAAATCCGGGGCTGAGTACAATCAATATTTATTGTGATGCTCATCACAGTTTTTAGCATGGATACCGGGTTAGATTAGCAGTGGAAATGCTGGTACAGTTACACTAAACCCTTTTTGTTAACCTTACAAATTTCGAGTCATGCGTACCGTAATCGTTCCCACAGATTTTTCACCCAATGCATTATATGCTGCTTCCTATGCGGCTGACCTGGCAAACCTGATCGGCGCGGGGCTTGAACTGGCTCATGTTTACGACTTACCAGTGGCCGTTTCTGAAATTCCGGTCTCTTACCCCGTAGAAGACATTGAAGCGGAGATACAATCCCAGCTTAACAATCTGAAGGAAAAACTTTCAATACGAACCGCCGGCCGGATCCCGATTAAAACAATGATTATGCGGGGTGATGTAATCGCCGAAATAAACAAACACTGTGAAAGCGTGCAACCTTACGCGATCGTGATTGGTGCTGAATCAGCGGGGCCGATGAAGAGACTGATGTTCGGTGGCAGAACCATCAATGCCACCAAGACATTGATGTGGCCGCTGATCATTGTACCACCTTATACCCTGTTCAGGAATATCCGAAAGATCGGCCTGGCCTGCGACTTCAGAGATGTAATTGAAACCGTGAGGGTGCAGGAAATAAAAGATATTGTAAAGGAATTCAAAGCCGACCTGCATATCCTGCATATATCAGACGGGGAAAACGATTCTATCGATCCGAAAACAGTGGAAGAATCCGCTTTGTTGGAGGAAATGCTGGGCGATCTCAACCCTATTTACCATTTCCTGCATGAACCCGATATTGATAAAGGTATACGTGATTATGTTCACAAAAACAGGCTTGATCTGCTGATCATCATTCCAAAAAAGCATGGTCTAATCGATAAGATCTTTCATCATAGCCATTCGAAAGACCTGGTCCTGCACGCGCCCCTGCCAATTCTCTCTTTACATGAATAATACATTCATCATCTATGGATAATTATATAAAAAAATTCAGTGAAATAGGCATTGATGACATTGCAGGCGTGGGTGGTAAAAATGCTTCACTGGGAGAAATGTATTCAAAACTTTCCTCCCGTGGAATCGCTGTGCCAAATGGCTTCGCCGTAACAGCTTTCGCTTTTGAAGAATTCCTGGCTCACAATGAGGTGTCAGAAAAACTTCGCAACCTGCTGGCAACGCTTGACCGGGAAAATTATACCAACCTCAACACCGTCGGCAAGTCTGCCCGATCGATTTTACTCACATCCACTTTGCCGGAGCCATTACAGGAGGCGATCATCGTGGCATATAGGGATCTGTGCGGTGAAAAAGATGAGGAAATGGCTGTACGTAGCAGCGCAACCGCGGAAGACCTGCCAAACGCAAGCTTTGCTGGCCAGCACGAATCCTATCTTAATATCAAAGGTGAAAAAGCATTACTTGAGGCAGTTAAAAAATGTTTTGCCTCGCTTTATACCGACCGGGCCATTAAATACCGGGAAGACAATGGTTTTGCCCACGAAAAAGTTGCCCTGTCAGTCGGTGTCCAAAAAATGGTCAGATCCGACAAAGCGTCTTCCGGCGTAGTCTTTACCCTGGAACCCGAATCCGGCTTTCGGGATATTGTTCATATCAGTGGCGTATGGGGCCTGGGAGAAAACATTGTGCAGGGAACGGTGACCCCTGATGAGTTTTATGTTTTCAAGCCGACTTTACGAAAGGGAAAAAATCCAATCATACAAAAGAAGCTGGGTGGAAAAGAAAAAACCATGATCTACAATTATGATGGTGACAGCCCGGTAAAGAATATCCCGACCGAAAATGAAAAAAGAGAACAATTTGTATTATCCGACGAAGAGATCATAAAAATTGCCCGCTGGGCTATTATCACGGAAGATCATTACCAGAAAGCCATGGACATCGAATGGGCCAAAGATGGAAACAGCGGCGAGATCTTTATTATCCAGGCAAGGCCCGAAACCGTGCATTCTCAAAAAAATCCGCTGATCGTTAAGGAGTATCATTTGCTTAAAAAAGGAAACCGGCTGGCTGAAGGAAACGCGATCGGGTCGAGGATCGCTACTGGTGTCGCCAGGATACTAAATTCCCCTGCCGAAGCCTATAAATTAAACCCGGGGGAAATTGTGGTTACCGATCTTACAAGTCCTGACTGGGATCCGATCCTTAAAAAAGCCGCAGCTATCATTACCAACAAAGGTGGCCGCACCAGTCATGCCTCGATCGTGGCCAGGGAATTGGATGTACCTGCAGTAGTTGGTTGTGGCAATGCAACTGAAAAAATAACTGATGGGCAAATGATCACGGCTTCCTGCTGCGAGGGTAAAACAGGATTTATATATGATGGAAAGCTGGAGTTCACAGAAACCGAACTGGATCTCTCGAAAATATCTAAGCCGCGTAACACAGAAGTGATGCTGATTGCGGGAGATCCCGACAAAGCATTTAAGTTGTCTTTCTTCCCCAACGATGGAGTGGGGCTGATGCGTATGGAATTTATCATTACCCATACGGTACAGATCCACCCGATGGCACTGGTTAATTTTAATGAGCTAAAAGATAAAGCCGCTAAGCAGAAGATCGAAGAGATCACGCACCATCTACCTGATAAGCAAAAATATTTTATTGACAAACTTGCTGAAGGTGTCGCGACTATTGCCGCTGCATTTTATCCAAAAGATGTGATTGTCAGAATGAGCGATTTCAAAACCAATGAGTATGCAAATCTTATCGGGGGAAAACAATTTGAGCCCTCTGAAGAAAATCCAATGCTCGGGTTCCGCGGCGCATCGCGTTATTACAGTGATCTCTATCAACCGGGGTTCAGCCTCGAATGTAAAGCGATTCGGAAAGTGAGAGAAGAAATGGGCCTGGACAATATTAAAGTAATGATCCCATTTTGCAGAACCATCGAAGAGGGTAAAAAAGTACTCGCCGCCATGAAGAATGCAGGTCTTGAGCAGGGTGTCAACGGCCTTGAAGTGTATGTAATGGCGGAGATACCGGCCAATGTGCTACTCGCTTCAGAATTTGCAGATGTTTTCGATGGATTCTCTATCGGTTCCAACGACCTGACTCAGTTACTCCTCGGCATCGACAGGGACTCGGCGATCATCAGTGCACTATTCGACGAACAAAATGAAGCGGTCAAAGAAATGATCGCCACCATGATCCGAAAGGCAAAAAAGGCCGGCGTCAAAATTGGATTATGCGGCCAGGCACCCAGCGATATCCCCGAGTTTGCGAAGTTCCTGGTGGAACAGGGTATTGACAGCATCTCATTTAACCCGGATGCATTGATGCGGGGAATTGAAAATGTCTGCACCGCTGAACGGGAGCTCTTGCAAAAATCCGCGCCGGTAAGTAATTAATCCCAGGTGCAGGTCATATAGATCACATATTAAATGCCGGGCCGCTTTTTCATTCTCCTGCTTATAAAAAAAACCCGCTGCTTTGCTTTGGCAGCGGGATCAAAACCACACAGTAGGTGGCCTATTTTACAGCGATATGTTTCGCTGAAGTCTTTTTCAGGTTTTCATTGCAGGGTAGGTTGATTTTCAACACGCCATCTTCATATTTAGCGTCAATCTTTTCCATGTTGACTTCGTCGGGCAGGGTAAAACTGCGGCTGAAAGAAGAATAGCTGTACTCTTTGCGGGTAAACTTCTCGTCTTTTTCTTCTTTGCTTTCACTGGCTTCGCTGCTGATTGTGAGCAGGTTCCCGTCGATATCAATCTTGAAATCAGATTTTTTCTTACCAGGTGCTGCCAGTGACAAAATATATCCGTCTTTATTTTCGACAATGTTGACGGCGGGTACATTCATTACCCGGCCAAAAGACGAATTATCCAACCATTCATTCCATGGTTTAAAAAAATCACTGAACAGTGAAGGCATCTTCTCAGACAACCTGGTTAGTTCCTGGGCTCCCATAAGACCTCCTTTTTTTAGGTTTAAAAAAATTGTTTGTTTCATTTCAAATCTACGATGTGAAAACTGCTGTTCCCGAGGATTTGCGTCAACTATCCGTATGAGATTTGTCAGGGGATCAAAGCATTTCTTAAGAACGTACCTTTACAGGTACAATGCACCAAAAACTTAACGTAATACGAGTTTTATGGATATTATTTAAAAACAGAGGTTATGGAAAGCAGGATGACACTTCGGAAGAATCAAACATTTGCAGACATGCTTTCTCTTCACAAAGAACAAGGAGACAAAGTTGCGCTGCTTATTGACAACAACGGTCTCACCAGGGCGGAAGGGAAAATAAAGACAATGCGAACCGATGTTGCACACCCGTTTATCGAACTTGACAATGAGCAGCACGTTGAGCTCAATACCATTGTAGCGGTGAATGGGATATTCGCCGATTCTTATTCTGAATGTTGAGGGAAATGAGAAATTGATCTAACGTTAGGTGTGTTACTGCGCGTCCGTCAAAGATAATTAATGTAATTCCGCGATTCCCAGTTACAGTCAAGCAGACTTACTCCCCTTTTTATTATTTAAAAAAACAAAAGGCTTGTTATTTAAATACCCTGTCGCAATCAACCCCTGAACTTGTCGCTTTCTCACCGGTAAAATCCCGAAATGTTGCTAATCTTTGTTGGATATTCAGCTTTAAATCAAAATCGGAGCATATGAAAAATATTTTAAAGCCGGAGCATCTTATAAAACTACTCCTCATCGCCATCATCGTGTCTTCAACTTCTTTTTCAAATGCGCAACAAATCAAACCTGCCCGCACCGGCTATGCACCGGTTAATGGGATCAGGGTCTACTATGAAGTGTACGGTGAGGGAAAGCCCCTGATTTTACTCCATGGTGCTTTCTGTACCCTCGAGATGACCTGGGGCGAATTAATACCTAAACTGGCAAAATCAAGAAAAGTGATTGCCCTGGAGCTGCAGGGCCATGGGCATACAGCTTACTCAGAGAGAAAGTTATCCCGGGAAATACTGGCCAGCGACGTAGAGAAAGTAATGGACCACCTGGCAATTGATAGCGCGGATGTGGCCGGATATAGTTTTGGCGGCCAGGTTGCTTACCAGTTTGCCATACAAAGTCCAAAGAGACTGCGAAAACTGGTCATCATTTCCTCGGTCTATAAAACTGAGGGCTGGGTGCCTGAAGTTAACGAGGTGTTCAAAAACATGAAACCTGAACTGTTTACAAACTCGCCCATGCACACTGCTTACAATGAAGTAGCACCGGATAAAACCAAATGGACGAAATTTCTTGAACAGATGCTCGAACTGACAGTTGTGCCCTTTAATATGGGAGACGAGAATATTGCCAAACTTACTTCACCAGTCTTAATCATTTCCGGCGACAATGATGGCATGGATAAAATTGAACTCGCAAAAACTTACATCCTGCTGGGAGGAGGTGTTGCAGCAGGCCTGCAACCGGTACCGGCTTCCCGACTGGCAATTGTACCAAACCAGGATCATGTTGGCCTGATGAATCAGACAGCTGTGTTATTCGACTACATAGATAGTTTTTTGCAATGAACTAAACCTGGAAATTGCTTTGAAGATTGAGCGGGGGAAGAGGATTAAAAACCTTTTCATCTCCGCTCTTTTTTTATATAGCGACTCTCAGTTTATAACTCACCCCTTAATCGAGTGTGAATACTCAAGCCACACTAAATAAGAGCTACTGACATAAATCAGCCCCCGATGCTGTACAAGTCAGTATCGGGTGCTAAACCACAGAATAGTTTTGCAACACCAACACTTTTAAACCATTAGCCATTAAAACTAACTATCATGAAAAAGAATAGAAGCCTTTTCGCAGCTGTTATTGGTTTAATCCTTATCCTGTCATCACAAAACGCGGATGCCCAAAAAAAATGGAGTTTTGAACTAAAACCCGGTGTCAGTTTTCCCACCAAAGATCTTCATGACGCAAAGCTTAAAACCGGTTTTGGTTTTGAGGGAGTACTTGCATACAGGTTTATGCCGCACCTGGCCGCCTATGCCGGATGGAGCTGGAATAAGTTCAATGCTGACAAATCATTTGCCGGAAACGATGTAGATTTTGAAGAAACAGGCTATAGTTTCGGACTACAGTTTATTCACCCGTTTTCAAATTCGAACATCAGCTATTTGATTAAAGCAGGCGGTATCTACAACCATATTGAAACAGAAAACAGTGCCGGAAATATAATTAATGATACAGGCCATGGCCTTGGCTGGCAGGCAGGCGCTGGTGTTTCAATCCCATTGGGTAACAGATGGAACCTGATCCCCGAGATTCGGTATCGTTCATTATCAAGGGATATAAAAATCGGGAACGAAAAAATTCCTGTTAACTTAAATTATGTATCCGCTGGTTTAGGCATTTCCTATTCTTTTTAAAAGATATAAACGGAAGTGAAAAATTCAATCTATGGATAATACAATTAAAAATGTCGGTTACTGGTCAGGCATTGTTGCCTTAACAGCAACACTTGCATTTTATATTGTTCAGATGCTGCAGATCTGGGGCACCCTTAGCTTTCCATGGGATGAAATTTTGATCTACGGGTTTTCGCTTTGTATCACGATTCCCTTTTTGATAGAGATGCTTGCATTGCATCACATAGCTCCACCTACGAAAAAATTTTGGAGTCATGGCGCATTGTTGTGTACGGTTATTTATGTGGTTTTTGTAACCGCAAATTATGTGGTACAACTGGCGACAGTCATTCCCATGACGATCCAGGGTAATGCTGGCGACATTCAGTTGCTCAGGCAAACCCCACATTCCCTTTTTTGGGACTTTGATGCGGCGGGATATATTTTTATGGGGCTGGCAACACTTTTTGCTGCACCAGTATTCGCAAAACAGGGATCCCAAAAATGGGTCAGGTACTCATTACTGGCCCATGCAGCAGTTACTCCATTAATTGCATTTGTTTATTTCTACCCGGATTTTTCAAATAATCTATTGATGCTTGCAACACCCTGGGCGATTACAGCTCCTGTGTTTATGTTGTTGTTGGCTATAACTTTTAAGAAAAGAGAGGAAATTAAATGAAAAGCACCCGTAGAGGTTTAGCGAAAACAGTAAATATCGGACATGCAAAAGCCCACCCTAGCTTCAGCAAAGGTGGGCATTGCGGAGAGAGAGGGATTCGAACCCCCGGACCTGTGACAGTCAACGGTTTTCAAGACCGCCGCATTCGACCGCTCTGCCATCTCTCCGGCGCAAAAGTAAGGGCGTGAATGAAAACCACAAAATGATTTTGTGTATTAATCTGAATTATAATAAGTATTGAAGATTGGGAAGAATTGGGCCACGGATTACACGGATTACACAGATTTTATTCTGCCTGGCAACTGAGGGAAGATAAAGCTGTTGTAAATTCTTTTAGGGGAAAAGATTGGGCCACGGATTACACGGACTACACAGATTTTCGCCGGGGCTTCTCCGGCTGTTCGGCATGCTCCATCACCTTTGTTTGCATCACCACATTACGGCTCTCTCCCACCCCGATCACTTCCTTTTTATTGATCAGGTCGATCAGGATGCTGGTGGCTTTTTCGGCCTGCTCATATGGGAATTGCTCTATTGAAACCAGGGGTGGCTCGTCGAGGTAACTGGTCATCGGCAGGTTGGCAAAACTGGCAAAGAAAATATCCTTGTTGATCTTCAGCCCCTGCCCCCGTGAGTACTTGATAGCGTCGAGTGCCACATAATCATTAAAGGCAATCACCGCTACAGGCCGCTTTTTTAGATCAAGCAGTCGCTGCATGGCTTCAAATGTAGATTCCTTGCTGAGATCGGTTTTGACAATATATGCCGCGTCGGACTGGATCTTGTTCTTTTGCAAACCTTCCTGGTAACCACTTAGTCTTTCACCCGAGGGCAACATAGTATCAGGGCCATTGATAAAACCGATCTGGCGGTAACCCCGGCTCACCAGCCAGTCGACCAACTGCATCGAACTGTTTTTTAGGTCGCAGGAAACTGTGAATGCCCCTGCCAGATCCGGCACACGGTCGAAAAAAACGACCGGTATGGAATATTTTTCCAACTGACTGAAATGATCGTATGAAACTGTATTTTTTGAAAGCGACACGATCAGTCCATCCACACGGTGGCGACGCATGGTGTCGACAATCTTTTTCTCGCGCTCGATATCATCGTGCGACTGCCCGATCAACACGGTATAGTTATTTTCCGTAGCAATATTTTCAATACCATTGATAGCGGTAGAGAAAAACTCTTCACCGAGATTGGGAAGTATCACACCAATTGTGGATGTCTTTCCCTGCTTAAAAGATATAGCTGCCTGGTTGGGCTCGTAGTTGAGCTCCGCCGCAAGCTTTTGTACCTGCATCTTGGTACGAAGTCCAATACTGGGATGATCATGCAATGCCCGCGATACCGTAGATACCGAAACATTCAGTCGGCGGGCGATCTCTTTTATCGTAGCGGGCTTTTGGGTCATGTCGATGTATGGGTCAAAGTTAATACGCAAAACACAGCTGCGTGTTAAAACGAAGAAAAATCAGTTGCGCCGCTTTCATGCCGACACATTCTCCCTGGCGTGCATGAATTTCTTGCTTTGTTCGATGGCATCCATAAGCTGCTCAAGGATGAGGTCCGAACTGGCGTCGTAATTGATCTCCAGGGGTGGTTTGAAACGCACGGTAAGCAGGGTATTCTTCTTGCGCAGTTTTAAACCGGTCTTATTAAAAGCCCGCCAGAAACCATTTATCACTACTGGAATTACGATCGGCCTGCTTTGCCTGATGATCAGTACGGTGCCCTTTCTGCCAGGCGCAAATGCCTTGGTGGTACCCTGGGGGAACGTGATCACCCAATTCTTCTCAAGCGCCCGGGTGATCTTACGGGTATCAGAGGGATCAAGTCCTTTGCGGGTTTCTTTCGACTCGGCATTCCAGGTTCGCTTAACTGTCAACGCCCCAGCCAGGGTAAACAGTTTGCTGATCCAGCTTCCGTTCATGGTAGCTTCGGCAGCTACATAATTTACACGGGTAAATGGATTCAATAAATAATATGGAATACCCAGCTTATCATTTTTACCCCATTTCACGGCGCAGAAAATATGAAGAAATGTAATGACGTCGGCGAAATATGTCTGGTGGTTGCTGACAAATAAAACATTTTCACGAGGAAGATCTTTTAAGTGCTCGGTACCTGAAATTTTCAGTTTGTTGATCATTGCGATACCGGGATAGGAAAAAAGGCCAACAATAGCATACACGATCTTACGGACCAGTTGAAAATTTTTTAATCGCTCTCTTATCGAACTCATAGTCAGTTTTTATTCCGGAAACGACACATGAAATTAAACAATGCAAATTAAAAAAGGCTGACCCACTTTCGTCGATCAGCCTGTATGCAACAAAAAATCAATCGTAAGGATTATTCCGGCTTTGCTTCTTCCGAACCCGCTGCTGCTTCACCACCTTCCATTTTCTTTTTCAGGTCGGCCAGCACACCCAGGTCGCCCAATGTGGCTTTTTCTACTTTACCCTGGATATTCTTAACAGCTTTCTTGGTTTTGTCGGCTTCTGCTCTTGCTTCTTTTTTCTGCGCTTCTTTCTCTTCTATTTGACCCTGCTCCCAGATACGGCTGTGAGAAAGCACGATGCGTTTCTCGTTGCGGTCAAATTCGATCACGAGGAACTGGGCTGTTTCATCGGCGCCAATGCTCTTGCCATCCTCTTTGGTAAGGTGACGGTTGGGAGCAAATCCTTCGAGGCCATAAGGCAATTGAACTACCGCGCCTTTGTCATCGCGACGGGTAACAGTGCCTTCATGGATCGTTCCGATCGCGAAAGTATCCTGAAGGGCATTCCAGGGATCTTCTTCGAGTTGTTTATGACCAAGCTGCAGCTTGCGGTTATCTTTATCGATACCCATGATCACCACGTCGATATTGGAGCCCACTTTCGTGTACTCACTGGGGTGATTGAAGCGTTTCAGCCAGCTCAGGTCACTGATATGGATCATACCACCGATACCAGGAGCAAGTTCTACAAACACACCGTAATTGGTGATGTTCTTAACCAGGCCGGTATGACGGCTGCCTTCAGCAAATCTTGTTTCAATATCATTCCAGGGATCATCAGAAAGCTGTTTGATAGAAAGACTCATCTTACGGCTTCCCTTATCCAGCGTAACGATTTTTGCTTCATGCTCGTCGCCCAGCTTGAAGAATTCCTTGGCGTTGATCGGTGTATTAGCCCATGTGATCTCACTTACGTGAACCAGGCCTTCCACACCAGGCATGATCTCGAGGAACGCGCCGTAGTCTTCGATATTAACCACTTTACCTTTCACTACATTGCCTTCCACAATTGTTTCAGGCAATACATCCCATGGATGCGGTGTAAGCTGTTTCAGACCGAGGCTGATACGTTTTTTCTCATCATCGAAATCAAGTACCACCACGTTGATCTTCTGATCCATCTTCAGCACTTCAGCAGGATGCGAGATACGACCCCATGAAATATCTGTGATATACAAAAGTCCGTCGAGACCACCGAGGTCCATAAATGCACCAAAGTCGGTAATATTTTTCACCGTACCTTCCAGCACCTGGCCTTTCTCGAGTTTGCTCATGATCTCCGCACGTTGTGCTTCGATATCGCTTTCGATAAGTGCCTTGTGTGATACCACGGCGTTCTTGATCGTTTCATTGATCTTAACTACTTTAAATTCCATGGTCTTGCCCACAAACTGATCGTAATCCGTAACAGGTTTTACGTCGATCTGTGAACCAGGCAGGAAGGTTTCCATACCAAATACGTCCACGATAAGGCCGCCCTTGGTTTTGGAGGTTACCAAACCTGTGATGACTTCACCAGTCTTATGCACTTCCATGATCCTTTCCCATGCACGGGTAATGCGGGCCTGGCGGCGGCTGAGATTCAGGTGACCGTTGCGGTCTTCCTTGTCTACCACCATTACTTCCACTTCATCGCCCACTTTGAGGCCGGGCTGATCACGGAATTCATTCAATGAGATCAAACCATCGCTTTTGAAACCAATGTTCAGCACCACATCAGTCTTTGTAAGACCTACCACAGTACCTTTAATCAGTTCTCCGTCATTCAGCTGAACAAAAGTGTTGTCATACACTTTGTCATACTTCTCTTTTTCTTCTTTGGTGTAAGAAGTAACGTTACGTTTGTCAACGCTCCAGTCGAAATCGTCGTGTGCCGTTTCGTGGGGAGCCGGGTGAGCTTGTACAGGTTCATTTGTTGTCGCTGTAGATGCTTCGGCCGTACCGGTTTCAGCCGGTGTGTCAGCGCCTGCATGCTCCTGTGCATCAGCGTTTAGTTGTTTTTTAATAATGTTTTCAAACATGATATAAGCCCGACGGTTTTAAATCGGGGCAGCAAAGATAAGCCTTATCTGTGTAAACAGGGAGGCCGGGGCAAGGATTTTTGAAATTATTCAGGTTCCTAAACAATTGGTTTTTCTAGCTTTATAACGGAAATACCGGGGTGGCTTGCTCCGTCCGCAGATTTTCTATTATATTCATCAAAACTAGCCCAGGTTGCTGTATCAAACGCTGAAGATTATTGTCCGCATAGCCATGTTCATTTTCTGTCGCAGGATCATCGTCAATAACAGGTCACTGCTCAAAATGGAAGGCCCCCTGCTCCTGGCTAGCAACCATCCCAATTCTTTTCTCGATGCCATTTTGCTTGATATTTTATTCGACAAGCCGATCTGGTCCCTTGCGCGTGGCGACGCTTTTAAGAACAAATGGGTCGCCCGCATACTGCGATCATTAAAGATATTCCCGGTGTACAGGGTGAGTGAAGGGGTTGAAAACCTCAACAGCAATTACCAAACCTTTGAAGACTGCAAGAAAGTATTTCGTAACAAGGGGATCGTCTTAATTTTCAGTGAGGGTAAATGTGTAAACGAGTGGAAACTCCGCGCTTTAAAAAAAGGAACTGCAAGGCTTGCGATCAGCAACTGGGAAGAAGGCATCCCGTTAAAGGTTCTGCCCGTCGGTATCAACTACAGTTCCTTTAAACTTTTTGGAAAAAATGTGTTCATCAATTTCGGCGAGCTTATTGAATATGATGATATACCCGCTGAAGCCCCCGACGGTATCCGTCACCAGGCGTTCAATACAAACCTGCAAACACAACTTCAGTCACTGGTGTATGAGATCGACAAGACAGATAAAATAAAAAAAGAAAAATTGCTGGAAAAAAAATTGCCTGGATACCTAAGTGCATTGCTGAGCATTCCCGCGATGCTGGGCTGGCTAAGTCATCTCCCACTCTATGTGCCGGTGCAAAGGATCACGTATAAACAAACTGCCGACAACGATCACTATGATTCCGCCATGGCCGCGATACTATTATTGATTTACCCGGTTTACCTTGCAGCGGTTGTCACCATCGTTTACTTTTTCACCGCCACTTACTACAGTTTTTTGCTGCTTTTGTTAATGCCATTTACTGCCTGGTGTTATGTGCAGGTGAAAAAACAATTAGACGATTAAAGTTTGGCTACCATTTTCGCGGCAATATAACCACTGGTCCAGGCATGCTGAAAATTGAAACCACCAGTGATGCCATCCACATCCAGGATCTCACCCGCGAAATACAGATTGGGAACTTTCCTGCTCATCATAGTATTGGGATCCACTTCACTGAGCTTGATTCCTCCTGCCGTTACAAATTCCTCTTTGAACGTGGTTTTCCCTTTGATGGAAAACGGGAAGCTGCATAAGTTTTTAATGAGCTTGTTTTGATCCTTCGCATGCAGGTCGGCCCAGCGTTTTTCTTTATCTATCGGGGCCTGGTCCAGGAAAAATTCCCAAAGCCTTTGCGGCAAACCAAAGGGATTGCGGTTGATCATTTTCTGGGAAGCGATCTCAAATCTTAAAAGCTGGAATCTTTTGATCAACTCCTGTTCAGAAGAACCGGGCAGCCAGTTGACGATGATCCCGAATTCCCAATTACGTGCTTTGAGTTCCCGCGCAGCCCAGGCGCTGAGCCTAAGTACCGCGGGGCCGCTCAAACCCCAATGAGTGATCAGTAAGGGACCCTCCTGTTCCAACCTGGTACCAGCGATCCTTACAACGGCTTTTTCAACACTCACTCCCATCAATTTCGTGATCGCACTCCCCGGCATACCGGCAGGAATATTGAAAGTAAAAAGAGAAGGGACAGGTTCTTCGAAGCTATGCCCGGTGCGTGACAGCCATTCAAACATGGAAGATTTAGGATAACCTCCACAAGCAACGCAAACATATTCTGAACGAATGGTCTCAGCATTGGAACAGACCAGTTGAAAGCCAAAATCCTTTACCTGCAGTTCTTTTACTTCCATACCGGTCCTTACCTCAACCCGGTGTCGATCTGCTTCTCTCAGCAGGCAATCCACGATAGTTTGTGATGAATTGGTAACAGGAAACATCCTGCCATCTGCCTCCGCTTTGAGAACCACACCACGTTCTTCAAACCACTTTATCGTGTCTGTTGTAAAGAACTGATGAAAGGCTTTTTTTACAAAATGGCCTCCACGTGGATACCTCCGGCTCATCTCAGTAATTTCAAAACAGGCATGGGTAACATTGCACCGGCCGCCCCCGCTAATCCTGACTTTTGCTAAAATCTTATTTGACTTCTCCAGTATGGTGACCCTGAGTCCCGGGTGAAGCCTGGCCGCATTAACGGCGCAAAAAAAACCAGCCGCGCCGCCGCCAATCACGATTAGTTGGGCGCTGGCCTGTTTGGATGAGTTACCATGCACACTGGGTTCAGGCCGGGAATTTTCTTGCATGGCCATCATTTAATAAAGAATAATAGAAAACACTTAAATGGTTTCAACCGGAGCTGTTGCCTTTCCGGCAGTAAACAGGTAAGGGTTGATCAGTTCTTCTTTTTCGATGATAGAGTAATCTGAAAGAATATCCGCCTGGTGTTTACGTACGGCGACATCATGCTCAAAATGCACAGAGGGTTTGCCGTCTTTTGTGCGAACGGTCCAGCCGTCGCTTTCCGTATACACCTCTTTCTTGCCAAGATTGATCATTGGTTCAATGGCGAGTACCATACCCTCCCTGAGTTTGGGGCCATTGCCTTTTTTACCATAGTTAGGCACCTGCGGATCTTCGTGCATACTTTTTCCAAGTCCATGACCCACGAGTTCTCTCACCACACCATAACCATATTTCTTCTCGGTATGATCCTGGATGGCCCCTGAAATATCGCCGATCCGGTTGCCGGCTACGGCCTTTTCAATGCCTTTATACAAAGATTCCTTTGTGTGTGTGATCAGGTCCATTATTTCTTTACCCGGGTCGCCAATGGCAAATGTATAAGCATGATCTCCATGCCAGCCGTCGAGAACAACCCCCACATCTATCGAAACTATATCTCCTTCCTGCAGTTCGTTCTCGTTGGGAAAGCCATGCACTACCACGTCATTGACGGAAATGCATGAATTGAATGGATAACCGTTATAATGCAGGAATGAAGGAATCGCCCTATGGTCAAGAATGTATTCACCGATCGTTTTATCCAGTGCTTTCGTGGTCACCCCGGGTTTGAGGATTTTCGCGATCTCAGACAGGGTTTTGCTGACCAGCAAAGCACTTTTCCGCATCAACTCAATTTGTTCGTCTGTTTTGATAATTATCATATTGCAAATATCCTAATAAAAACAAAACCCGGCAAGTGAGATCGCCGGGTTTTACTTATCATTAATCTTTTCATTAATACTGTACGGCTGAAGTAGTCTGCCTGCCCTGGATACGTCCACTTTTCATAAGACCGTCGTACTGACGCATGAGCAATTGGGTTTCGATCTGCTGGAGAGTATCCAGTACCACCCCTACCATGATCAGCAGTGAAGTACCGCCGAAGAAAGTAGAGAAGCCCTGAGTAACACCGAGGCGCTGGGCGATACCCGGAAGAATACCAACAAACGCCAACAGGATCGCGCCGGGGAACGTGATCTTATCCATCACACTGCCAATATAATCTGCAGTAGGCTGACCAGGTTTCACACCAGGTATGAATCCATTATTCTGCTTCAGGTTATCAGCAATCTGCTTAGGATTAAATATCAACGCGGTATACAGGAATGTAAAACCGATCACCACCACTGAATAGATCAGCATATAGAATCCGTTCTGGGGGTCGGTAAACATTCTTGAAAGTTCGTTGGGTTCCTTGCTGCCGAGCGTGATCAGAGTTGGCAGGAACATGATCGCCTGTGCAAAGATGATCGGCATTACACCGGAGCTGTTCACCTTCAGCGGAAGGAACTGACGTGCTCCGCCAAACTGCCTGTTGCCTACAATTTGCTTAGCATAATTCACAGGCACTTTACGTACGCCCTGGATCAAAAGGATACATCCGAGGATGATCGCGATCAGGATAGCTATTTCAACGATAAAGATCAGGATGGAACCGGTACGCGTTGACTTGGCTACCAACTCCTGTGTAAAGGACTGTGGCAACCTTGCAAGGATACCGATCATGATGATCAGCGAGACACCATTTCCAAGGCCCTTGTCAGTGATCTTTTCACCCATCCACATCACGAACAATGTACCTGCTGTAAGAATGATAACGGTTGAGTATTTGAAATAAGGTTCAAAAGCGGTGATGATAGCGCCAGATGAAGTCTGGTACAGGTAACCGATATAAGCAGAAGCCTGCACCAGTGTTACCAGCACGGTCAGGTAACGGGTGTATTGATTGATCTTTTTGCGACCGCTGTCACCTTCCTTTTGCATCTTTTGAAACTTGGGTACAAGTACAGTCATCAGCTGCATAAAGATCGACGCGGAGATATAAGGCATGATCCCGAGGGCAAAGATCGAAGCCATATTAAAGGCACCACCGGCAAATGTATTGATCAGGTCGAGGATACCATTGCCTTCACCTGCACCGAGTTCCAGTTTTACAGGATCGATACCGGGTAATACGATGTGAGAACCTATGCGATAGATTGTAATGAGCAACAGTGTAAAAAGTATCTTACTTCTCAGTTCCTCTATACCCCAGATGTTCTTAAGCGTTTGAATTAATTTCTTCACGGGAGTTAAACAGATTTATGGGCCCTATGACAAAAAGACGCCAATTTTACTTTAGCGCCTTGCAATTTAGTAAAATTTACTTAACAATTTCAATGGTACCACCAGCTGCTTCGATAGCCGATTTTGCCTTTTCGCTTACGGCATTCACCTTGAAACTGAATTTGTTCTTCAACTCGCCATTGCCCAGGATTTTCACTTTTTCATTCTGACCTATCAACCCGTTTACGTACAGGTTTTCGAGGTTGAATTCAGTGATATTGTATTTTTCAGCCAGTTGTTCGATCTGTCCCAGGTTGAGAACAGTGTATTCAACACGGTGAGGGTTCTTGAATCCACGTTTTGGAATACGGCGCTGGATAGGCATCTGTCCGCCTTCATGGCCCATTTTTCTTTTATAACCGGCGCGGCTTTGTCCACCTTTAGTACCTTTTGTAGAAGTACCACCATGGCCTGAACCATCACCACGTCCAATTCTTTTGTCTTTGTGTGTTGCGCCTTTTGCAGGTCTTAATTCGTGTAGTTTCATTTTGCTTTTATTTTTTACTCAGCGCCCCGAAAGCTGTTGGAGATGCGGGGCTCGCTTATTTTAATGTGAAAATGTGAGAGTGTGGTAAATGTGGAAATAGGATCCTTACATTTTCACATTTCCACATTTTCTAATTACCTCATTATTTGGCTTCCTCCACCTTCACCAGGTGCTCTACTTTACGTACCATTCCCAATACCTGGGGTGTGGCTTCTACTTCTTTGGAAGCGTTTGTTTTATTCAAGCCCAGGGCTTTCAGGGTCAGCTTTTGACGCTCAGGCCTGTCGATCGGGCTTTTTACTAATGTTATCTTGATCTTTTTCATGTGTTGAAAAGTTTAGGGTCAGGTTTGGGTTTAAGGCTTGAATTCCGATGAAAGAAACAACTTTAAACTTTCAAACGCCGGGTTCCCTTATCCATTAAATACTTTCTTCAAACCCAGTGAACGGGTCTTTGCTACCGTTATGGGCTCACGCAGCATGGCCAACGCTTTGAAAGTTGCTTTGATCACATTGTGCGGGTTAGCAGAGCCGAGTGATTTGGCAAGAACGTCGGTGATACCGGCGCTTTCCAGTACAGCACGCATAGAACCTCCGGCAATTACACCGGTACCTTGAGCGGCGGGTTTGATCATCACTTTAGCAGCGCCTTCCTTTGCCCATTGATCGTGCGGTATAGTGCCATGCATAACCGGAACCTTGATGAGGTTTTTCTTAGCATCCTCAATTCCTTTAGTAATGGCTTCCTGTACTTCCTTGGCTTTACCAAGACCATGGCCAACCACACCGGCGCCATTGCCTACTACTACCAAAGCAGAGAAACTGAAGGCACGGCCACCCTTGGTTGTTTTAACCACGCGGTTGATCGAAACCACTTTATCTTTTAACTCGAGATCACCGGCTTTTACCCTGTTTAAATTTACTTTTGACATTATTTCAATTTGAAATTTGAACCCGGACTGAACCAGGTTGGATTTTGAAATTAGAACTGCAAACCACCTTCCCTGGCGCCGTCAGCAACTGATTTTACACGGCCATGGTATAAATAACCACCACGGTCAAAGGTTACATTTTTAATGCCCAGCTCGGAAGCTTTCCTGGCGATAGCTTCGCCCACCAGTTTGCTCTTTTCAACTTTATTGACCTTTTGCGTGGCGATAGCTTTGTCTTTCGATGATGCAGCTGCCAGAGTCTGGCCATTCTGATCGTCGATCAGCTGAACATAGATATCCGTGTTGCTTCTGAAAACAGACAGCCTTGGCTTTTCAGCCGTGCCGGCGCCGATCTTCCTGCGAATGCGGTACCTGATGTTTTGCCTTCTTGTCGATTTAACCTTTGCGTTCATTTTCTTTCTATTTTACAATCCTGATGCTGCCAGGATAATTTGAAAATTTGTGAATTTGAAAATTTGAAAATGGGTTTTCAAAACTTCAAACCAATTATTTACCAGCTGCTTTACCGGCTTTCTTACGAACCACTTCACCCACATAACGCACACCTTTTCCTTTGTAAGGCTCAGGTTTACGGAGACTGCGAAGTTTTGCCGCAACCTGTCCCAGCAATTGCTTGTCGATACCTTCCAGCGTAATGATTGGGTTCTGACCTTTCAACTGTTCCGTAGCCACTTTCAGCTCTTTGGGTACTTCAAAAATGATATTGTGTGAAAAGCCGAGTGCCAGGTCAAGTACATTGCCCTGGTTGGCAGCCTTGAAACCCACACCTATCAATTCGAGCTTGCGGCTATAACCATCTGTTACACCTTTCACCAGGTTGGCGATCAACGCACGATAGAGTCCATGCATTGCGCGGTGCCTGATCTGGTCGGTAGGACGGGTTACAGTAGCCTGGCCATCTTTTACCTCCACTTTGATATCGCGGTCGATCGCCTGCTTCAATTCACCTTTAGGGCCCTTCACAGTAACCACATTATCATTACCAACGCTGATGGTTACACCAGCCGGAACAGAGATTATTTTTTTTCCTATACGAGACATAATGAGTTCAAATTTGATTGAGTTATTTTAAAATGTATTGAATGTGTTCAGTTACCGTATAGAGAACTTATATTATCATTCAACACTTATATCAGTGCAACCCGAAAAATTCAGGTTGCCAAATTCATTATTAATATATATAACAAAGAACCTCGCCACCCACATTCTGCGCTTTGGCTTCTTTATCGGTCATCACTCCTTTGGAAGTGGACACGATAGCCACACCCAGTCCATTCTTCACACGACGGAAATCAGCGGGTTTAGCATACTGGCGCAAACCAGGACGGCTGACCCTTTCCATGGTCCTAATGGCAGGTTGCTTTGTAGAAGGATCATACTTCAGGGCGATCTTTATCACGCCTTGTTTGTTGTCATCCTCAAATTTGTACTTCAGGATATAACCCTGTCCGTACAAAATTTCAGTCATCCGTTTCTTCAGGTTTGAAGCAGGAATATCCACTACACGGTGACCCGCCATCTGTGCATTACGGATTCTGGTCAGGAAGTCTGCTATAGGATCTGTTACCATTTTATAACTATTATCAGTTTTTAATTTATTTCGTGAGACGTCAATCGTCAGTTATCAAAAATTCAACACTAAGGAGTCGCACTCACGATACGCGACTCACGATTTTTTTTTACCAGCTCGCTTTCTTCAGCCCTGGTATTTTGCCATTCAAAGCCATATCGCGCAATGCCACCCTGGAGATGCCGAAATAACGAACATACCCTTTAGGACGACCAGTGAGCTGGCAACGATTCTTCAAACGAACCTTAGAAGAGTTTTTAGGCAACGCATCCAGCGCCTGCCAGTCGCCCGCTTTCTTCAGCTCCTCGCGTTTAGCTGCGTACTGGGCTACCATTTTCTCTCTCTTAAGTTGCCTGGCTTTAATTGATGTCTTAGCCATAATCTATTTTATTTTCAGTTTTAACTTCAGTCTAATTAGATTCTTTCTTTGCGTTTCTGAAAGGCATCCCCAGCTCTTTCAGCAGCTCATAAGCTTCTTCGTCGGTATTGGCTGTTGTCACAAAGGTGATATCAAGACCAGTGATCTTATTTACCTTGTCGATATCTATCTCAGGGAATATGATCTGCTCAGTAACACCAAGTGTATAGTTACCACGACCATCAAATGCTTTCTCATTTACACCCTTGAAGTCACGTACACGTGGCAGGGCTACGGCGATCAGGCGATCCAAAAACTCATACATTTTCACACCACGCAAGGTTACCCTTGCACCGATCGGCATGTTCTTACGCAGTTTGAAATTGGAGATGTCTTTTTTAGACATGGTCGCTACTGCTCTTTGTCCGCTGATGGTCGTCAGCTCATCCACCGCGATATCCACCAGTTTTTTATCGGTTACTGCACCATTCACACCACGGTTCAGGCAGATCTTCTCCAGCTTGGGAGCCTGCATTACTGATCCGTAACCAAACTTTTTAACCAGGGCAGGTACCACTTCTTTCCTGTACTTGTCTGCCAGTCTCGGGGTATATGTTTTCGTTGTCATACTATTCAATTATTTCAGGGGTTGGTGAATTAGATCCTTTCACCCGATTTTTTAGATATGCGAACTGATTTACCATCAGCCTTTTCTCTTTTCACTTTGGCAGGCGCTTTTGCTTTGGCGTCCCAGAGCATAACATTGCTGATATGGATCGGGGCTTCAGTCTTTACGATCCCACCCTTTGTGTTCTGGGCTGAAGGCTTGGTGTGCTTGGTCACAATATTCACTCCTTCCACCAGCACCTTTGCTTTATCAATCAACACTTCTTTTACAACACGGGGTTTTGACAGGTCTTTGTCATCACCAGTGATCACGATCACGTTATCACCTTTTTTAATGTTGTACTTTGGTTTAAATCTTGTCTTCATTTTATTTTAAGCTTTGAGCTTTTAGCTGCGCGCTGCGCGCTGCGAGCTGCGAGCATTTATCAATTAACAACTAACTTTTATTCTTTTTACGGCTCGTAGCTTGCGGCTCACGGCTCGTAGCTGTTTACAATACCTCGGGCGCCAGTGAAACGATCTTCATATAACCCTTGTCGCGCAGTTCCCTGGCCACTGGTCCGAAAATACGTGTACCTCTGGGCTCATCAGCCTGGTTGAGGATCACCACCGCGTTGTCGTCAAAACGGATATAAGAACCGTCTTTGCGGCGAAGCTTGTTGGTAGTACGAACGATCACTGCTTTGGCAACCGTGCCTTTTTTGATACCACCCGCAGGCAGCGCGTCTTTGATGGTCACTACGATCTTATCGCCGATCCCGGCATAACGCTGACCGCTATTACCCAGTACACGGATGCAGAGAACTTCCTTGGCACCGCTATTATCCGCAACATTTAACCGGCTTTCTTGCTGAATCATATTTTTAAGCTTTGAGCTATTAGCTGCGAGCTGCGAGCTCCGAGCATTTAGCAATTAATAACTATCATTTATCATTTTACGGCTCGTAGCTCATCGCTCGTAGCTCGTAGCTTTTTTCTTATTTCACTTTCTCTACCACCTCAACCAGTCTCCAGCGCTTGGTCTTGCTCAGCGGACGGGTTTCCATGATCATTACCAGGTCACCAACACTGCACTCGTTTTTCTCGTCATGCGCATGAAACTTGGTTGTCTTTTTTACGAACTTCCCATAGATCGGGTGCTTTACTTTTCTTTCAACAATAACAGTGATGGTCTTTTCCATCTTGTTGCTTGTTACAAACCCTAATCTTGTTTTTCTTAAATTTCTTTCTTGCATTTTATTAGCTTTTTATGCTTGCTGTTGCTTTAACTTCAGTTCCGTTTGCAGACGGGCAATGTCCCGGCGTACACCACGGATCGTCATTGGATTTTCCAAAGGAGAGATCGCATGCGCAAACTCCAGCTTTTTCAAACGGAGCTTCTCTTCCTCCAACCGCGCTACCAGCTCGCTCTCGTTCAAACTGCGGATACTTTTTACAAAATCTGCTTTCTTTGACATCTTTATTAATTTGATAGTTTTTGAACCCGGCTACTGCCTTTAGAAATCCTGGAAACATCCTGAACCGGCTGTTTCCGAGTCCCTTTTATGCAGTTACCAAATCTCTTCTAACGATGAACTTTGTTTTGATTGGCAGTTTACCGGCAGCTAGGGCCAGCGCTTCACGGGCGATCTGTTCGCTCACACCATCGATCTCGAAAATGATACGACCAGGTTGTACCACGGCAGCCCAGTACTCCAGGTTACCTTTACCTTTACCCATCCTCACTTCCGCAGGTTTCTTGGTAATAGGCTTGTCAGGAAAAATCCGGATCCACACGTTACCTTCCCTTTTCATCTGGCGGGTAAGCGCCTGGCGCGCAGCTTCAATCTGGCGGTCGGTGATCCAATGGCTGTCCAATGCCTTCAAAGCATAAGAACCAAAAGATATAGTCGTCCCCCTCTTCGCGTCGCCTTTCATGCGACCTTTCTGCATCTTCCTGTGTTTCGTTCTTTTCGGTTGTAACATTTTAAGAAAATTTGAAAATTTGAAAATGTGGAAATGTGAAAATGATCCCCACATTCAAAATTTTTACATTTATTAATACAGATGCTATCTATTTTCACATTTTCACATCTGCATATTTACACATCATTATCACTATCCTCTCCTGTCTCCTCCACGGCCACCGCCTCTTCTCTCACCACCTCTCCTGTCTTCACGACGGTCATCTCTTCTCTCTCTTCTTTCACCTCCAGGACCTTCATTTTTGCCACCCGCGATAAAGTTGGGGTTCAGGTCTCTTTTGCTCAATACTTCACCTTTACAGATCCATACCTTGATACCAATTTTACCATACACTGTTTGTGCAAATACGTTGGCATAGTCAATATCCATCCGGAAGGTGTGCAAAGGCACACGTCCCTGTTTGAACTCTTCGCTACGGGCAATTTCTGCTCCGTTCAAACGTCCGCTCAGCTTGATCTTGATCCCTTCAGCACCCATACGAAGTGAAGAAGCGATCGCCATCTTGGTGGCACGTTTGAAGTTGATACGGTTTTCGATCTGGCGGGCAATGGTATCACCC
Source organism: Bacteroidota bacterium (assembly GCA_023424015.1). Lineage (GTDB taxonomy): Bacteria > Bacteroidota > Bacteroidia > Chitinophagales > Chitinophagaceae > Terrimonas_B. The sequence continues at coordinate 170,147 of JAFAEM010000010.1, forward strand.
ACGATCATGGCATCCAGCTCGGGGCGACGGATCTCCAGGATATTGATCTGCACATCGTCTTTACCGGTAAGCTTCTTCAACTCTTCCTTGATACGATCTACTTCACCACCGCCTTTACCGATGATAATACCCGGCTTGGATGTGTGTATAGTGATGATCAGTTTGCCAAGCGTTCTCTCGATCACGATCTTGGAAATACCTCCCTTGTTGATACGGGCATTCAGGTATGTCCTGATCTTATGATCCTCGATCAGCCTGCCAGCATAGTTCTTTTTATCAGCGTACCAGTTAGATTCCCATCCACGGATGATGCCTAACCTGTTACCAATCGGATTTGCTTTTTGACCCATTTTTTAAATTTGAAAATTTGAAAATGTGGAAATGTGAAAATGATCTCCACTATCAAAATTTTTTGTTTTATTTTTTATACAGGCGGGATTTAATTTTCACTTTATCACACCTGCACCTTTATCTCTTTACTTCGTGTCAACAATTACTGTTACATGGTTGCTGCGTTTGCGAACCCTGTATCCACGGCCCTGGGGCGCGGGACGCATACGCTTCAGGGTTCTTGCCCCGTCCACGAAAATGGTTTTTACAACCAGCTCACTTACATCACCGCCTTCATTTTTCTGTTTCCAGTTGCTGATAGCGCTCAATACCAGCTTGCGCAGGGGCACAGCGGGATGCTTGGGATTATGCTCAAGTTCCGCGAGCACCTTCTCCACTTTCTGACCGCGGATCAGGTCTGCCAACAACCGCATTTTACGGGGCGATGTGGGATAATTTCTCAGTTTTGCTACTGCTTCCATTTATTTTGTTTTTAGTTCGAAGCCTGGCACCGGGGCTTTTTCCGACTCCCGACTAATGACTCCTGACTATTTATTAATCTCCTTTCTTGCTGGAGTGTCCTTTGAACTGGCGGGTGGGTGCAAACTCGCCCAGCTTGTGTCCAACCATGAATTCCGTTACATACACCGGTATAAACTTGTGGCCGTTGTGCACTGCAAACGTGTGACCCACAAAATCCGGTGTAATAGTGGAACGACGGCTCCAAGTCTTGATAACACCTTTTTTGTTTTTGCCTTCATTTATAGCGACCACCTTTGATTCGAGGTGAGCTGCTACATAAGGACCTTTTTTAATCGAACGAGCCATGGTTAAAATTTGAAAATTTGAAAATGTGGAAATGTGAAAATGATCTCCACAATCAAAACTTTTTATTTTATTTTTCTAACAAGCATGAATTAAATTTTCACATTTTCACACCTGCACATTTTTTACATTATTTTGCCAGCTTACTTCCGTTCTTACGTTGAATGATCAGCTTGTCGCTACCTTTTCCTTTCGTCCTGGTCTTCAAACCTCTTGAATACTGACCGTTCCTGCTGCGAGGCTGACCACCAGAAGCCTTACCTTCACCACCACCCATCGGGTGATCTACAGGGTTCATTGCCACACCACGGTTTCTTGGCTTGATACCTTTCCACCTGTTGCGACCGGCTTTACCCATGCTCTGCAGGCTATGATCGCTATTACTTACCACACCTACGGTCGCGTAACAATTGATTAATACTTTTCTCAACTCACCAGAAGGCATTTTCAATACCGCGTATTTCTCTTCCTTGTTGGTCAATTGCGCGTTTGATCCTGCACTGCGCGCAAGCTTACCACCCTGGCCAGGTTGCATTTCAATATTATGTACGTTGGTACCCAGGGGCATATTCTTCATCTGAAGCGCGTTTCCTACCTCAGGCGCTACCGCGTCACCGCTTTCTACTTTCGCACCTACTTCCAATCCCTGAGGAGCGATGATATAGCGCTTCTCTCCATCTTCATATTGCAACAGCGCGATAAATGCTGTACGGTTTGGATCATATTCGATAGAAAGCACCGTTGCAACACCAGACTTATCACGTTTGAAGTCGATGATACGGTATTTCTTCTTATGGCCACCACCCCTGTAGCGCATAGACAGGTGACCGGATGAATTACGTCCACCGGTCCTGGGCTTTGCTTCTACCAGGCTTTTTTCAGGCACGTTGGTCGTTACCTCTGCAAAAGCGTTACCGATTCTCCAGCGTGTGCCTGCTGTCATCGGTTTAAATTTTCTTAATGCCATTTTTAAAACTCTTTTTTATTTCAACATTAGCGGCTTACCTGCATCGCAGGCTGTTGAAGCCATTCCTTGCCCGTAATTTGACTACGAGACTAAATATTTGAATAAAGATCTATTGTTTCTCCCTCCGACACGGTTACATAAGCCTTTTTGTAAGAAGGCTTACGACCTGATATTACACCGGCTTTTGTAAAACGGCTTTTATTCTTGGCCGGAGAAACTGTTGTGTTCACGTCAGTAACTGTGACACCATAAAAGCTTTCTACCGCTTTTTTGATCTCCAGTTTATTCGCTTTTTTCGCCACTTTGAAAGCATAACGACGCAGTTTTTCCTGCTGTGCGTTTGCCTTTTCAGTCAAAATGGGTTTTACCAGTACTTCAGAAAGTTTCATCTTTCTTAATTTGAAAATTTGAAAATTTGAAAATTTGAAAATGAGTTATTCATTTCCAGATTTTCGTTTTATTAAGCTTCCACTGTTTCTTCCTCTTCAGAAAATATTTTAGCCGCGCTTTCTGTCAACACCAGCACTTCAGAATTTACAATATCGTAAGTGTTGATATCACTCAGCAATACACCCAGTACAGAGGGCACATTGCGGATAGACAGCTGCAGGTTCTCATTGTATTCCGGGAAAATCACCATTGCTTTTTTGTCAGCAACTTTCAGTTTGCCCAGGATATCCATGAAAGCTTTGGTTTTGGGTGCATCAAGGCTGATGTCTTCTACCACCACGATCGCGTTCTCTTTTGCCTTGCTTGCCAGGGCTGAGATCTTAGCCAGGTCCTTCACCTTACGGTTCAGTTTGATATCATAAGCATGAGGCTTTGGCCCGAAGATGGTACCACCACCCTTGTATAAAGGGTTGCGGATATTACCCTTACGGCTACCACCTGTACCTTTCTGGCGGTGCAGCTTGCGGCTGGCTCCCTGCACTTCGGCACGGGTCTTTACCTTGTGGGTACCCTGGCGCTGAGCGGCGAGGTATTGCTTTACTGCCAGGTATACAACATGGCTGTTAGGCTCCACACCGAAAATATCGTCGGGTAATTCCACCGACCGGCCGGTTTTCTTTCCTTTTATATCTAATACTTCAACTTGCATTTTCGTTCTATTTTAATAGCGGAACAACGTTCCGTCGTCCGTTATTTTTGAATTAAAACAATTGATCCGTTATGACCGGGTACTGAACCGCTGATCAGGATATAGTTCTTCTCAGGGAATACTTTTACCACTTTCAAACCTTTCAGCTTGACGCGGTCATTACCCATGCGGCCGGCCATCTTCATGCCTTTCATAACCCGGCTGGCATCGGAAGAGTTACCCAATGAACCTGGAGCACGCTGACGGTCATGCTGACCGTGTGACTGCTGGCCCACGCCATGGAAACCGTGACGCTTTACCACACCCTGGAAACCTTTTCCTTTTGTAGTACCCACCACTTCTACTTTGTCACCTTCAGTGAAGATGTCAACAGTAATGGTGTCACCAATATTTTTATCAAGGGAAGAATTGCGGAACTCCTTTGAGAATCTCTTTACCGGAGTGCTTGCTTTTGCGAAGTGATTTTTCTCGGCTTTTGTTGTGCGGCTTTCTTTTTTGTCGCCGAATGAAACCTGGAGCGCATTGTAACCATCAGACTCGATCGTCTTTACCTGGGTTACTACGCAGGGACCTGCTTCGATAATCGTGCAGGCTGTTTGTTTGCCCGAGGGATCGAAGATGCTGGTCATCCCAATTTTTTTCCCAATAATACCTTTCATTGTTTTTCAATTTATGCCTGCAGGATTATTGGGACATCCGTGACCTGGTTCGTTATCATGATTCTTGTATCAGGAACCATCATTAGAACCGGAGCGGATTCAATCCCAGTTTGCTACCGACCTTTTCCCTTTTCACCCAACAAAGCTTTTGCGAAGGCTGGGTTTCATATCCATTCTAGCAATTGCTATCCTGGATGTTGGAAGTACCGACAGTAAACAAACCCTGAACGGCTTGTTTTTATGTGATCCCATCCCGAAGGACAGGGAATTTTTTACGTCAGAGCTCTTTTCTTCCACTAATGCGGAATTGAGAGTTAACTACTTTTTATTTATAAGAACTAATTCGCTTTTTACGGCAACCCTTTCCACCTGGAAAGCGCAGGACTAGGCTTTGATCTCTACTTCCACACCACTGGGCAGATCGAGCTTGCTCAACGCGTCAACCGTACGGCTGGAAGAAGTATAAATGTCCAGCAAACGCTTATGCGTAGCCAGTTGGAACTGTTCACGGCTCTTCTTATTAACGTGCGGCGAACGCAATACAGTAAAGATCTTTGTACGTGTAGGCAACGGAATAGGACCTGTTACTACAGCACCTGTGCTGCGAACAGTTTTTACGATTTTTTCCGCGGATTTGTCCACCAGGTTATGATCGTAAGACTGTAATTTGATTCTGATTCGCTGAGACATTGTGTAAAACCCAATTTTCTTTTGGGAGTGCAAAGGTAGGGGGGAAGACCATATCTGCCAAATAGTTGGGTAATATTTTTTGGCTTTGCCGCAATTTACACAAAAAAAATGCCGGGACCCGCCCGGCATTCTGCAACTAATTGATTAAAAATTATTTAGGCCATTTCTCCACTTTATTGGCAACAGGCGGTAAAGACCGTAGATAGGCATAGATTGCCCTGAGGTCCTCATCCTTCATCTTTCCGTACATCGCCCAGGGCATCATCGTATTCATGGCGCCTGGATCCTTGTTGACCATTTCGGGAGCCGAATTGCTCCGGAATTTAGCTACAAAAGCATCTTCAGTCCAGCTACCGATACCGGTGGTAGAATCGGGGGTAATATTAGATACCGCGACCTTGAACATGGGGGTTTTGAACACAAATCCACCGGAAAAGGCCTTGCTGAAGTCGGGTGCACCCTCTTTAGTGCGGGGCGTATGGCACTCACCGCAGGAAGCAATGGTAGCCAGGTACTGACCATATTGAACTTTATCCGATGGATCGGGTCGGGTATTCTTCTCAGGGGCAAACTCGGGCAGCGGCGGCAGGGCGGACATCGGGATGAATAGTTTGCGCGGTGGCACCGTGCTGTCGCTCGGGGCAAGCGTCCGGATATAGGCTATAATCGCATACAAATCATCTTTAGCCAGTTTGCTATAGTTGTAGTATTGCATGATCGGGAATAAGGTATCCCCCGCTTTATTGACACCATGCGCAACCGCCCTCGCGATCTCGTCATCGGTCCAGCTGGATAACCTGGTGGGTGTGATATTTGGCGCCCAGATCTCACCCGGGATGCCTTCAGCTTCCCCAAACGGGAAACTAGCTCCAATACCCTCGGTGCCTGGCAGAGGCGGGAAAGAGAATTTAGTAAAATCGCGTTTGCTATGGCAGTCAATGCAGACTGCGACATGATTGGCAAGATACTCGCCCCGTTCCACTACTGCTTTCAGGGAATCTGCGGAATTATTATCCGCTGAAGCTTCGCTCTGACTTTCATTGTTACACCCGGGAAAAACAATTGCAGCAGAAACCGCCACTGCGGAGGCAAGGGAAAGTAATAACTTTCGCATGATAGTTAGTTTTGTTTTAATTATAAATTATTTAAAAGAGGTGACGGCAGGAACAGTGTTCACGGGGATAATTGCCTGAAAGTAGTAAAAAAATATTTCAGTTGACGCGAAAGTCAATAGTTAACGACTAATTTTTTTTAAACGCAGACTGAGTGTCGCGAAGCCTCCCAGTTCGAGGTGTTCAACCATGAAACGATGTTTCCCCCCGAGCTTAAGTGTAATTTTCCGGTGTGGCGATTCATCAAATTTATATTGGGAAGGATTCCATTCATCAACCAGTAACATACCATCCACATACAATCGTACTGCATCATCCCAGGTAAGACCGAGTTCGTATTCCCCTTCTTCAATTGTGGCTTCACCTTCAGCAATAGTAATAAACTGCCGGTATGTCTCCTCCCCTTTTATGCCACCCCACCATGCATAGTCGAGCCGGTCAGTCTCTGCAGTTTTTATGGGCTGCAATCGGACATTGGGTGGGAAAAGCTCACCGGTAGCAATGGGGTTATGCACCGCGGTATCCATCGCATACCACCGCACCTGGAAGTTGATGGGTTGGAAAAATTTGGAGAAACTAAATTCATATGGTTTGCCTTTGGCGATGGATTGTCCAAATGGCGTTATCACCGCTTCCCCAACGTATTCAAGTTGTATGGAAATGTCGGTTCGCTCATCCGCCAGCCTGGTAGCCGTGATGGTGGCTGGAAAAACCCCGCTCCGGACTGATATATCTTTTACACCGCGCATGCTTTTGATCCGCCATTTTCCTTTAGGCCCCAGCAGGTCAAACTTCATTTGCTGCGAGGTATCCGTGGGATTGATGTGCCAGATAATGGGATACCTGAAATCATAGGGCCCCCATTCCGTAACCCGAATATTCTTACGACCGGCAAGGCGGCCGCTTTCTTTAAAGGCATCAAGTGGCTTCTCCACCTGCGGCAGGGAAAATTCGGGGTCTTCCGAAGCATTTTCCATAATATCGTCATACAAAGTGGTATCAAGCCGGGTAACAGTCGTGTCGATCTTAAAAGGCGTTTCTGTACCGGCAATCGTATTACCGAATATATGCAGGCTGTCTGAACGGGTTATATTGAACACAACCTCATTGCTGTTGAAACTATTAGAGACAATCTCGTATCCCCTGCTCCTTGTATCGCGGTGTTGCGCATATCCCCACCCGATAGCTATCGGGTCCGCGGGTTGTTCGCGCCGTGACCAAAGACGTATTGCTTCCTTATCCTTTGAGAAGAGATTATGGTTGATCTTATTTTCCTGTCCATGCTCGATGGCAATTGCAATGCGGTTATTTCGGAAACTGTTATCTCTAATTAAGGTATTGTAACTATATCCACCCCAGATACCATGATCACATTCAAATATCCTGTTGTCAAGAATTATATTGCGGCTAAAAGTAACTTCGATCCCATTGGTAGGCGCATATGAAAAATCATTCCCGATGATTAGATTATCGTTGCAGCCTCCCTGCCCGCTGTCCATTGTGGACTGGCCGGCCCACAGGAAAAGACCATCGCCGCTATGGGTCACATTATTCTTATAAAAAATATTGTTGCTGCTCTGCTCGTACACCAGTATACCCGCACTATCCTGGCCACGATGATATACGCCATGACTATACCCACGCACATTAAAGATGACCCGGTTATGCATCACATGGTTGCGACTGCTACGATACATGCCAATGCCGATGCCTGAATTGAAAGAAAAATCGTTGTTGTAGATCTGCCCGTCATTGCTGCGGGTCATCATCAGGGCGTTTTGCCCCCCTGTCACTTTGTTGTCCCTTATCACCGGGAACTGGCAATCCCGCAGGTAGATGGCTGCACCATAACGAAGCCATTCATCTTTTTCATTCTGATGATAGCTCATCCAGTCTGAGATATCCTCTTTTTCCTGGGTACTGTTGAGCCGGGGCCGGTAGTTATAACTGAGATCACAATTTTGAATGCTGAGCTTTTCCACGCTGATAGCCATGATCGCTATCTTATAGCCTTTTGCTTTAAGGTTTTTGATGGTGATATTCTTTCCATTCCTGACCAGGATCCCGATGCCATAAAATTTGTCGGGCTGACCGGGCTGGCGGCTGCCCAGGAGGATAGCATTATTAAAATCTACGGTGATATTATTGCCTTCGATGATGATCACCGCGGCAGAATCCCGGACCGGCGATGGTAGATTGTACACTCCCTTCCGGATCTTCATGGATTGCTTGATTTTCAAGCCCTGCACAAGTGCTTTTTCCTGCGAATGGGATTGGATACCCGGAGCCAGGGTGGCGGCAACAATTATAAATTTCAGGGCAAAGCTTTTGATCATTATTGCTCCGTTTTTATGAGACGGGACGTACAAAAGGGTAAGATACAAAAGGAGAGCAGAATTGAAAAACTCCTCGCTAACGCATTAAATTCCCGGCGCATACAAAAGAAAAAGGACCCAGGAATGAGTCCTTAACCTAAATCTTTTGCTTTTCATAAAATGGCTATTCTAGCCTTAATGACAGGATTTTTAAAAACGGAGTGAGTTCCGGGGCAAATTTCAGCAAAATCAATGCCATTGTTAAAATTAGTTAATATGTAGGTCGGACTTTTTAAAAAAATCGAAGAACTTTTTTAAAGAACGCTTCTTTTTCCGCTTTCAAAAGAAAAACCCGGCCTGGGCCGGGTTTGTATACTTGTGTAAGATCAATCTTAAGCACTCACCTTTCCTTTCACCTTCGCTATCACTTCTTCAGCGATATTGTTAGGTGCAGGTGAATAGTGAGAAAATTCCATGGTAGAAGATGCACGGCCCGAGCTCAGAGAGCGCAGTTGGGTTACATAACCAAACATTTCGCTCAGCGGTACCTTGGCTTTGATCACCTCAGCACCTGCTCTTGTATCCATACCTTCCATCATACCACGACGGCGGTTAAGGTCACCGGTCACATCACCCATGTACTGGGCAGGTGTGATCACTTCCACCTTCATGATCGGCTCGAGCAGTACAGGTTTTGCTTTGCGGGCGGCCTCACGGAAACCTTGCTTGGCGCAAAGCTCAAATGACATAGAATCGGAGTCAACCGCGTGGAAACTACCATCAAACACACGGATCTTCATATTATCAACCGGGTAGTTGGCCAGTACACCTGTGGTCATGGATTGTTCAAAACCCTTTTGGATAGCAGGTACAAATTCACGGGGAATTGATCCACCAAACAGGTCGTTCACAAACTGGAAGTTCTTATCCGGATTCTCAGCTTTCCACTCCGCATCTACCGGGCCCAGTGCAAACTGGATATCGGCAAACTTACCACGACCACCGGTTTGCTTTTTGAGCGTCTCACGATGTTCTACTGTTGTATTAAATGCTTCTTTGTAAGCAACCTGTGGTGCACCCTGGTTAACTTCTACCTTGAACTCACGACGCATACGGTCGATGATGATCTCAAGGTGAAGCTCACCCATACCACGCAGGATGGTTTGACCAGTATCTTCGTCTGTGTTTACGCGCAGTGTAGGATCTTCTTCCACCAGTTTGGCAATTGCCATACCCATCTTGTCAACGTCGGCCTGAGTTTTTGGCTCTACCGCGATAGCGATAACCGGCTCGGGGATGAACATGTTTTCCAAAGTGATGGGGTGATTCTCATCACAGAGGGTATCACCTGTTTTGATTTCTTTGAAACCAACGGCCGCGCCGATATCACCGGCTTCGATAAAGTCGATCGGGTTTTGTTTGTTGGCAAACATTTTCATGATCCGGCTGATACGCTCTTTCTTACCGCTTCTTACGTTAAGTACATAAGATCCTGCGTCGAGGTGACCGGAATATACACGAAAGAACGCCAGGCGACCAACGAAAGGATCGGTCATGATCTTAAACGCCAGCGCTGCGAATGGCTCTTTTGGATCCGCTTTGCGCGTAAGGGTATCCCCGGAATCAGGATGTGTACCAACTGTATCGGGGATATCCACGGGTGAAGGAAGGTAACGGCAAACACCATCGAGCGCAGCCTGAACACCTTTATTCTTAAACGACGATCCACACATCATAGGTACGATGCTCAGGTCGATAGTCGCCTTACGGATCGCCTCATGCATTTCATCTTCTGTAATGCTATTGGGATCTTCAAAAAATTTCTCCATCAGCTTATCATCATATTCAGCTACAGCTTCCACAAGTTTAGCTCTCCACTCCTCCGCTTCTTCAACCATATCAGCTGGTACATCCACTTCGTCAAAGGTCATACCTTCTGTTTCTGCATGCCAGATGATCCCTTTCATTTTGATCAGGTCAACTACGCCTTTGAAGCTGTCTTCTGCACCGATCGGCAGCTGAAGGGGAACGGCTTTTGAACCGAGCATTTCCTTAACCTGCTTCACCACGTTGAGGAAGTCAGCGCCGGAACGGTCCATCTTATTAACAAAACCTATACGGGGTACACCATAACGGTTGGCCTGGCGCCATACGGTTTCCGATTGAGGCTCCACACCGTCGACCGCAGAGAACAGGGCAATAAGACCATCCAGTACACGCATTGAACGTTCTACCTCTACGGTAAAATCCACGTGACCCGGAGTGTCGATGATGTTGAAGGAATACTTCTTTGTGTCTGAAGTTGCTTTACCCAATACGGTTGGGAAGTTCCACTGGCAGCTTACGGCAGCCGAAGTGATCGTAATACCTCTCTCCTTTTCCTGCTCCATCCAGTCGGTTGTAGCTGCACCGTCGTGCACTTCACCAATGCGGTGTATCATACCGGTGTAGCGGAGGATACGCTCCGTCGTGGTCGTCTTTCCGGCATCAATATGCGCCGCAATACCAAAGTTTCTTTGAAATTTTAAGTCTGCCATTGTTTTTGATTATGATGTATTTTGTTGGGCTCCCGCGACTGCCGGCAGATTCCGGGTCGGGCGCAACTAGCCAAATTTTAGGGCGCAAAGGTAGGGGAAAATATCAAAAAATGGCAGGGAAAATAGCCCTTTTACGCCAACCCTTTTTCAGCCCCACTGGGAATCTTCCCTGGCTGCCTGCGGACAACAGTGTCGTAGTGATTTTGCTACAAACTTTTTAATTTTTCACAACCCTTCCTGACCGACTAAGCACAGCCGGAAAGGGGCAACTTTTCCATCCCTTTCCTGTTAATATTGCTATGAAAGTAGAGATCTGGTCAGATATCATGTGCCCTTTTTGCTATATCGGTAAAAGACGTTTTGAAAAAGCACTGGCGGACTTCCCCCAACGCGATAAAATCGAAGTGGAATGGAAGAGTTTCCAGCTCAACCCGGGCCTGAACGCTCCGGCAGGTCAAAATATTCACGAATACCTGAGTGAAACAAAGGGCTGGAGTTTGGACTATGCAAGGCAGGTCAATAGCCAGGTAGCCAACATGGCGATGGAAGAAGGGCTGACCTATGATTTTGACAAAGCTGTTGTCGCCAATTCTTTCGATGCGCACCGGCTTATCCAACTGGCGAAAAGCCAGGGAAAAGGCGATGCAATGGAAGAACTATTATTTAAAGCATACTTCACAGAAGGAAAAAATATTGCAGATCCTGCTACGCTTCTGGACCTGGGACTTACTGCTGGACTGGAAAAGGAAGCGATCAAAACCATGCTCGATGGCAATGGATATGCGGATGCAGTGGAAAACGACATCTATGAATCGCAGCAAATAGGCGTAAGAGGAGTACCTTATTTTGTATTCAATGATAAATACGCCGTCTATGGTGCACAGGACAGTGAAACTTTCCTCGGCGCCCTGAAAAAATCATGGTCGGATGGGGGATACTGATGGTGGAAATATCATTGCCACGCCAGAAGGATATTCCTGCGAACCGGATGGTGATGTCTTTAATTAGAATAGCGGCAACTATAGAGTAAAAAAAATATCGATAATTATTACGACAATTCTGAATGAATTGTAACTTCAGTACAGATTAATTATCTCTTTTTCATCATTAACTCCAAAATCTTGTAGTATGCCCTCTAAAAAGAAAGCGAAAGCAAAACCAGCTTCACGCAAAAAAGCGGCTAAAAAATCAGCAGTAAAAAGAAAAGCCGCTCCTAAAAAAGCTGCAAAATCAAAAACCGCACGCAAGGCTGCTCAGAAAAAGAAGGCTGCTAAAAAAGCGGCAAAAAAATCAGCCAGGCGTTCCGCACCTAAAAAAGCAGCAAAGAAAAAAACCGCACGTAAAGCTGCGCCTAAAAAGAAAGCAGCACCTAAAAAGAAAGCTGCATCTAAGAAGAAAACTGCGCCAAAGAAAAAGTCGGCACCCAAGAAAAAATCAGCCCCTAAAAAAGCAAGTAAACCCGCCAAAAAGAAAGCGGCACCCAAAAGGGCTCCACGGCCTAAACCCGCTCCAGTCCTCGAACAGGAAGCACCGGTGGAAGAGCCCACTCCGGTACAGGCTGAGATCATGGATGATAATAACAGCATTACCGGTACTGATGACAGCGAACCAGGCGCCAGTTCATTCTGATTATAGAACTCTTCATATAAAAAAACCGCTTCGTAACCCGAAGCGGTTTTTTTATTGCCATCTATCCAACAAAAAAGCCACCCTGAAATCAGGGCGGCTCCTGGGATTATGTGCTTGTATCTTTTACACCCTGAAGTGAGCGAAAGCCTTGTTGGCTTCAGCCATACGGTGTGTATCTTCTTTTTTCTTGAAAGCAGCGCCTTCGCCTTTGCTTGCAGCAACGATCTCGGCAGCCAGCTTATCAGCCATGCTACGACCGTTTCTTTCACGGCTATAGCGGATCAGCCATTTGATGCTCAGGGAAATCTTCCTGTCGGCACGTACCTCGGAAGGGATCTGGAAAGTGGCGCCACCAATTCGACGGCTGCGAACTTCAACACCGGGCGTTACATTAGCCAGTGCTCTTTTCCATATCTCGTATCCATCTTCATTTGTTTGTTTGGCAACTTTATCCAGCGCATCATAAAAGATGGTAAAAGCTCCGCTCTTTTTTCCTTCCCACATCAGGTTGTTGACAAAACGGGTAACCAGTTTGTCATTGAATTTTGGGTCGGGTGCCAGGGGGAGTTTTTTTGCTTGTGCTTTCCGCATATCTGAAAATTGTTATTCTTTCTTTTAGGTAATCAGCTTTCGACTGCTTTTATTTCTTTGCTTTTTCTTTCTTGGTTCCGTATTTAGAACGGCTTTGCTTACGATCCTTTACACCTGCAGTATCGAGTGAACCGCGAACGATGTGGTAACGTACACCTGGCAGATCCTTCACACGACCACCACGGATCAGCACGATGGAGTGCTCTTGCAGGTTGTGACCTTCACCCGGAATATAGGCAATCACCTCTACTTTATTAGTCAAACGAACTTTGGCAACCTTGCGAAGTGCCGAATTAGGCTTTTTGGGTGTGGTAGTGTACACACGTGTACATACCCCACGGCGCTGCGGGCACTGATCGAGGGCCCTTGATTTGCTCTTCGCCCTGATAATTTCTCTTCCTTTTCTTACTAATTGTTGAATAGTAGGCATTATTGACCTTTATTTTTGGGACGGCAAAGGTAAAGGGCTCCTGTTTAAATACCAAAAAATCGCAGTTATATTTATTGAGCTTTCCCCGGCCGTTCAAAGTATTCCAACCCGCCCGGGGTGATTTTGACGATCCAACCCTTTTAACCTTTTGTCTTCCAGGCTATTTATACTTTCCACATCCAGCCATATTTGTCTGCGACACGGCCTTCCCTGATTCCATTCAGCCATTCTTTGACAGCTCCAGAAATTTTATACTTGTCGGTATCAAAGTCCATGGAATATCCTTTATAATTTAACTCCTTTACCGGTGCGACAACGGCGGCTGTGCCGGTACCAAACACTTCGGATACCCTGCCCGCCTTGTAGGCTTCCACCAGTTCATCAATGCTGATCCTGCGCTCTTCCACTTTCACTCCCATATCTTTCAAACCCTGTATCACGCTGGCCCTGGTCACACCTTCAAGTATGGTACCTTCTTCGAGCGAAGGAGTAATAGCCACGTTGTCGATTACAAAGAACACATTCATCATACCCACTTCCTGCAGCCATTTATGCTCGAAAGCATCGGTCCACAATACCTGGTCATAGCCTTTTTCCTTCGCCAGGCTCGAAGCCAGCATGCTGCCGCCATAGTTGCCCGCGTTCTTCGAAAAACCAACGCCACCCGGTGCAGCTCTTGTAAAATGTTCTTCCACCAGGATCTTCATCGGTGCAGCGTAATACGGACCTGTCGGGCTCAGAAGGATAAGAAATTTATAGGTCTCTGAAGGCCTTACACCCAGCATCGGATCAGCGGAAAACATCACCGGGCGTATATACAATGAATGATCTTTTTTTGCAGGTATCCAGTTTTTATCGATAGCGATCAGCTGACGCATGCCTTCCATGAAAATCTCTTCAGGTACAGTGGGCATATTCATTCTCTCAGCCGATTTGTTGAACCTTTTGAAGTTATCAAACGGACGGAAGATATAGGCATTACCTTCTTTATCTCTATAAGCTTTAATACCTTCAAAAATTGCTTGTCCATAATGGAGCGCAGCCAGTGATGGCTCCAGCAATAATGGCTGATACGGTTTGATCTCGACACTGGTCCATTCGCCATTTTCATAATCCGCCTCCAGCATATGATCGGAAAAGTATCTGCCAAAAGGAATATTCTCCAGGTTGATATCCTGTAATTTGCTTCTTTCAGTCTTCGTAATTGAAATTGTAAAAGCCTCCGTCATAAAGTTTATTTTTGAACCGTCAAAGAAACAAAAAAAAGCTAACACTCATTTGTAAAATATGGGATTAAATGACCTGCGATTACCACCAGCCCTGATTTCTGCACTTTACCCCCAGTCACTGGTCAGCCTCGAGCAGGATGAAATCCTTGCCCCGGCTGAGTACAAAAAAACCGAAGTGCCAGCGTCACCTGCTGTGGAGCCTAAATTGAAGCACCTGGGTGATAATAAGAAAAATATCCTGGTAGTAGTAAATTACACCGATGCGGTGCATTTGCCCGATGAGTCCCTGGCTTTATTGTCGAATATGCTTGGGGCCTGCTCACTAAGTCTTGGTGATGTGGCGATCATTAATAAGAATAACTTCAAAGACCAGCATTACCCCGAACTGGCAAACCAGTTTAACAGCAGGATCATCTTTCTTTTTGGTATAGATCCACAATCATTTGGTCTGCCTGTCAATTTTCCGCATTACCAGGTGCAAAACCTGGCGAACGCTACGTTTCTGTATGCCCCGGAACTGGAAGCGTTGAAAGATGACGCAGGAGAAAAAAGGAAGTTGTGGGCCGGCCTCAAAACGATTTTCGGAATCTAGCCACGGATTCCACTGATTTCACGGAATAGGTTTGCCACGAATTGCACGAATCACACGAATTGGCCACGGATTACACTGATTTCACGGAATAGGTTTGCCACGAATTACACGAATTACACGAATAATATTTTCCGTGTCCTTCGTGACATCCTCTGTGTCCTCCGTGACCAAAGATTGGCCACGGATTACACTGATTTCACGGAATAGGTTTGCCACGAATTGCACGAATCACACGAATGGGCCACTGATTGCCCGGATTGCACAGATGGGGTTGAAGTCGCCACGAATTACACGAATTACACGAATAATATTTTCCGTGTCCTTCGTGACATCCTCCGTGTACTCCGTGACCAAAGATTGGCCACAGATTGCACGGATTGCACGGATGGGGTTGAAGTTGCCACGAATTGCACGAATGACACGAATTAGCCACAGAATGCACGGATTGCATGGATGAGGTTGAAGTCGCCACGAATTACACGAATAATATTTTCCGTGTCCTTCGTGACATCCTCCGTGTACTCCGTGACCATATATGACAAACTCAAAAACTCCTTATCTTGTCGTCGTGAAGCTCATCTTTGCCACTAATAACCAGCACAAAATAACGGAGATCCGGGAGGTGATCGGCTCCTCTTTTGAACTGCTGACCCTGCAGGAAGCCGGTATTGATATTGATATTCCCGAGCCTTACGATACCCTGGAGGAAAATGCTTCCGCGAAATCAAAAACGATCTTCGACCTCACAAAAACCGCCTGCTTTAGCGAGGATACCGGCCTGGAAGTGAATGCCCTCAACGGCCGTCCCGGCGTGAAAAGCGCACGTTATGCCGGAGACGACAAATCCTTTGACAAAAATATTGATAAACTTTTGGCCGAACTGGCCGGTAAAACTGACCGGAGCGCCCGTTTCAGGACCGTGATATCCCTGCTGCTGGATCAAAAAGAGCATTTATTTGAAGGCATTTGCGAAGGACGCATCATTTCAGAAAGAAAAGGCACCAAAGGTTTTGGATATGATCCTGTTTTTGTGCCCAACGGCAGCGAAAAAACCTTTGCTGAAATGGAAATAGCGGAAAAGAACCGCTTCAGCCACCGCAAGAAAGCGACGGAAAAGCTGGTAGCATTTTTGAATGAGCTGGAACCAAAATTGAAAAGTTGAACACCGGAAGCAACCAAAATATTACCGAAAGCGACTTAATCAATGGGTGCATTGATGGCAACCGGCGTATGCAGGAAGAATTATACCGCCGCTTTTCTCCCCGTATGTATGCTGTTTGCCTCCGCTACGCTGGCAATGCAGAAGAAGCAGAAGACATCCTGCAGGAAGGTTTCATAAAGGTTTTTAAAAAGCTTTCGAGCTTCCGGAGCGAGGGGTCTTTTGAGGGATGGGTGCGAAGGATCTTTGTCAATACAGCAATTGAGCATTTCCGGCGCAAACGGTATCTGCAGCCCGTAACGGAAAAAGAAGAAAACACCCTGGAAGGAAATTATCTTTCCGTTCTGGACAACCTGGCCGAAAGGGATATTATGGAACTGGTACAGCAGCTGTCGCCAGGATACAGAACGGTGTTTAACATGTATGTAGTGGAAGGGTACACACATAAAGAAATCGGCGATATGCTCGGTATCAGCGAAGGCACCAGCAAGTCGCAGCTTTCAAGAGCTAAAGTGATCCTCCAGGATATGGTAAAAAAATATATTGAAGAAAAAGAGGCCGCAAAAAAACCATGAGCAGCTTACACGATAAAATGTATGATTATGAAGTGACCCCACCCAGTCGCAACTGGGACCGGATTGCTGCTGCCCTGGATGAATCGGAATTGCAGAACAATTTTCCAAAACGCCTCTACCAGGTGGAATCTACACCACCCGAAACCGCCTGGGAAAATATCCGAAAAGCCATTAGCCCGGACAGCGACGCTAAACCCGCGCCCGTTCGCCGCCTGGCGCCTTTGTTTCGTTACGCCGCCGCCGCCATCCTGATCGGTGTTGTAGCTTTTGGCATCACCCGATTTACTATCAACAATGACGATAACAACGAAGCATTTTCTTCAACCGCACCCCAGGCTGTCGACTCCAACCAAAGTACTCTTACATCAGAATCTACCGATGAGGGTAATGATCTGGTGAGACAGGACGATTCCAAGGTTGAAATTGACCAACCTGCCTCCAGGGCACGGCCAAGAGCTGTAAGAACCGTTGACAGGCCGGCAAAAAGAGAGCAGGAAACAGTTGCGAATGCAGTTTATACGCAGCATCACCAGGTAGACCCGCACCTGTCGCAATCTATCTATGCCTATGCTGACTATGTACCTGATATTGCCGACCGGTATGTGATGCTGATGACGCCGGATGGAAATATCATCAGGATGTCGAAGAAATGGAGTGACCTGCTTTGCTGCGTGTCAGGTGAAGAGCAGGATGCAAACTGCAAAAACCAGATTAAGAAATGGCAGGAAAAGATCGCCAGCTCCTCACTGGCACCGGCACCTGGTAACTTTATGGATATCCTTGGACTGATCAATTCCATCAACGAGAGCAGGGAATTGTAACCGCGCTCATTTCACTTAATTTTATCGAAAAACAACATCATGTCAAGAATAAAGATTGACCTGCCCGGGCAATTTCAGTTTTCTACTTCCATTCCTATACGCATTACTGATGTGAATTACGGCAACCATGTTGGAAATGACTCGGTGTTGTCCATTATCCATGAAGCGAGAATGCAGTTCCTGAAGCATTATGAGTATTCAGAACTGAATGTCGGTGGCGTGGGTATGATCATGAAGGATGTGGGGATCGAATTTAAAGCCGAGCTTTTTTATGGTGATGTAGTGCTGGCATCTGTAGCCTGTACCAATTTTACAAGTGCAGGTTTTGACCTTTATTATAAACTTGAAAAAGAAATATCAGGCAGGCGGGTCACAGCGGCCATTGCCAGGACAGGTATGATATGTTATGATTATGCGAAGAAAAAAATCGTAGGCGTACCGGCTGAAGCGGTTGATAAATTGAAATTGTAATTAACGTTCCGGGTCGTTCCAAATTCTCCAGCTTTCCTCCGCCTGTAATACCAGCATCTCATAACCATTGCTGATGCTGGCACCCATCTCCTCCCCTTTCTGTAAAAAAAGTGTTTTTGCCGGGTTGTAGATCAGGTCGAAGAGATAGTGTTTTGCCGTTAGCGCGTGATACGGGATCTGTGGCGCTTCCACGATATTGGGGAACATACCAAGCGGTGTGGTATTGATCACCAGCAAATATTGCTGCATGATCTTATCGGTCAGCTGCTCGTATGAAAAACTCGTTGCGGATGGTTTACGGGATACATGTTTGTAGGATATTTTCAGTTCCCGGAGACTGTGCTCTACTGCTTTCGCCGCGCCGCCTGTGCCCAGGATCAAAGCCGATTTGTGATGAGGTTGCAATTGCTTTTTAAGTGACTGCTCAAATGCAGGTGCATCGGTATTATAGCCGATAAGTTTACCTTCTTTAATCTTGATACAATTGCAGGCATTGATCTTTTTTACCAGCGGGCTTTTCACCTGCAGATAAGAAAGCACGTTTTCTTTATAAGGAATAGTGACGTTAAGGCCGCAAAGTGCCGGGTTATTTTTTAAAACATTCGGTAGCTCCCCTATATTGGGTATGGAGAAAATATCGTAGCGGCAATCCCCGAGATTTTCTGTCTTGAACTTTTCGGTAAAAAACTTTTGCGAAAATGTATGTCCAAGCGGATAACCGATCAGTCCGAATTGTTTCATCAGGATTCTTTTTTGTCGAGATACAGGTCGAAGGTATCACCCCTCAACCCGATACGCATGGCTTCCAGGGGGATCACTTCGGTGGGAGCAATATTGCCAAGGTTTACATTACAACCGAGTAATTCTATAAAGTAGAGCTGCTGCGCCTTCTGTGGCGCTTCCCAAATAATTTTTTCACCTGGTATCTGGGTCAGGATCTCCTGCACCAGGCCTTCCCTTACTTCACCCGAACCCCGATAGATACCAACATTTCCCGCCTCCCTGGCTTCCGCTATCACATAAGTAGCACCCGCACTCAATTCAGCCCGCATCAGTTCGATCCATTTATATGGCGGAATGATATGCGCTGCATCTTTACTACCCACTTCACTCAGTACCACACCGTGTTTTGTAAGTTTCTCGATGTATCCACATTTCTCCGCGTGAGGTATCGTGATCGATCCATCACTTACTTCCATATAGTTGATACCAAAATCCTTGCAAACAGAGATATAATCTTCAAATTGATTGCGGATAAGAAAGGCTTCAAACAATGTGCCACCGAAATAGATCGGCAGATCATATGAACGGTATAATTCTAATTTTTCCCGGAGGTTGGGTGTCACATATGAAGTACCGAAACCTAATTTGATCACATCCACATGAGGATAAGAAACACTGAGAAAATTTTTCGCTTCAGTTACACTTAGTCCTTTATCCATAACCATAGTGATACCGGCAGTACGAGGTCGTTTGTTGCGATCCGGCATCTGGGAAAGATTAAAATTCATGCGGTATAAATTTTTTTCAAGTTTTAGTTGATATATGCAGGCCTGGCCATATCCAGAAAACCAATAAAGTATTTGGTTAATGCACGACGGTTCCAAAACCTTTCCTGGCTCAGGCGGGCAAAAATAGGAAAGATTGAATTGCTCACACGCAATTTTCGGTGGCTTAGGCCAATGCCCGATTTCATTGCATAACTCAGTGACCTTATTGCGGACACGGAGGGCACAAAGGGAACACGAAAGGCACGGAGAATATTGCTTATAAAAAATCTCTGCGTGAGGTCCTGCATGGGTCAGATAGACTTATTTCTTTTAAACCTGGCCACCACATCCACCACCTGCTGGTGCTGGAGGCTCGAAGGATTGAGTTCTATAAACTTCTTCAACAGCCTGGGAGCCCGGCTCATGGCCGTTTCGAGTTGCAGGATGCCCTCCCTGGTCTTACGCATGGCCAGCAATATAGATGCTTTATAGAAAAGAAAAATTGGCTTATCGTTGGTGACCTGCAAAGCTGCATTGGCCTGTTCAAGCGCTTCTTCCATGAACCCTGCCCTGTAAAGACAACGGATCAGCGCTTCCCAGCCAGCTACATTGCGCGGCCGCGACCGTACAGCATTGGAAAAATATTGTACTGCATCTTTAAAAAGACCTAGCTCCATCTTGCATTCTCCCATCAACAGGTTGTACTCTGGTTGCGGACGATGTATCCTGATTGCATGTTCAAGTTGCTTGATACAACTCTCCCATTGTCCTTCGTTGTAGTAGGTGCAGGCGATCTTATAAAATAATTTACTGTCTTCCTGGTTGAGATGTGAAGCTTTGCGATAATAGAACCTCGCGTCGGCAAAGTTTTTTAGCCTGTCGTAACAATGCCCGATTGCTTCATAAATCACTACTTCCGGTTTGGATAATTCTGTTACTTTCTCCAAAGCCTCTATCGCCTGCTTGTATTTCCTCAGACGGATAAATGCGTCGCCCATATTGCGATAAGCGTAGTCAAATTTTTCTTCGATAGCGATCGCGTATTTATAAGCATCAATTGCCTTCTCATACAACTTCAATCCCTGGTATGCTGCCGCGAGATTAAACCAGGCCAGTTCATTGTATGGGTATTCATCGATGATCTGCTGGTGCAGCCTGATACTTTCCTCGTTTCGACCGGTAAAGTCGGTCCAGAAACATATTTTGTACAGCGCTTCCTCATTGTTGGGTTCCTGTTCCAGCACCATCTTCAGGCAATCAAATACTTTTTCAAATTCCTCGTAGTCATCATACACGTCCGCCAGTTCAAATAACAGGTCAATTCTTTCTTCACCATCAAACTTGTTCAATGCTTCCTCGAGCAGACCGACTGCATTCTCCTGCTCATCGAGAGCCAGGTAAGCATCTGTGCGCAGGATGTAAAGATTGATATCATTGTCGCCAAAAAGCGAAGCCTGGTCAAGGACTTCCAGCGCTGCCCGGTATCGGCGCAGGTCCAGCAACAGGTCCGCTTTGCGGATCAATAATGTAGAGGAAAAAGGATACTGTTCGATGGCGGTATTTGCTGCCTCAAGGGCTTTTGATAACTCCTCTTTTTCTTCAAAATAGTTGACGATCCTTTCAAATGCTTCCTCGTCGATAAAGGAGTGACTACGACCGGTCCTGAGATTCTCATATTGCCGAAGCAATTCCCGCATCTGCTCCCGGTCTTCCTGGTAGGGATTCTCTCTCATTAATTTTCGCGGTTTATGTTAATAAAGCGCCCTTTTACTTTCTCTGATCTAAAAGCTCATTGGCCGTTACTATCAACAAGTTATGTTAATAAAACGATCCGACCCCGTATTTTGTTTCCCCATGTGTGCAGAAATTCGCAGGATTTTTTCCCGTATTTGTAACATTTCCCGATTTCTGGCGTTAAAGATGTATTAAAATTAATGACGAGCGGTTTGACATTATCCTTCAATTTGTGTTAAATTTGTTCCAGCTTTGAAAAAGAAATACTCCATATCGAAACGTTCTATCAGGAGATTGATCATCCTGGCACTGCTGGCTTCTTCTACAGTTGGCACTTTCGCTATGCTGGGCACTCCGGGCAAAGGCCGGAAAGGAACTACTAAGTCTTTGCTTTCCAGTAAGAAAACTACCTATACCGGCAGTTTTTCGCTTCGTTCCGGTTACGATTTTCGGGGTAGCCAGGTTATCAATACCCAGCAAAGTAAATACCTGAACGTCAACACAATGGTTAGCTACCAAAGAGGACATACCACTTATACTGTTCCTCTGAAGAAAAAAGTCGTATTGAACGGTAAACTTACTTTCAATCCGAATGCGGCTACCCGCTAATTAATTTCCACCTTTAGTTTCCTCATAATTCATGACCCTGTAACCCGCTTTGGGAAGGTCAAATTTAGCAGCTGGCACCAAATTGAAGTTGATGCTTGATACGGTGTAGGTGACTTTCTGGTTACCCATTACTGCTTCGTATTGCATAGCCAGGCCCGGAAGGTTTTTATTGAGGTACTGAAAGTCTTTATTGACCGGTACCAGGTCTTTGGTAAAATACACGGTAAACGTGCTGCCATCGGCCAGTTTGCCTATTGCTTTCTGGCAATTGTAACCTGCAATCGTCTTATAGTCCTCTTCATAAGTGAAAGTGCTGCCTTCATATTTCTTATTGGAAGCCTTCCATTCGGCTGGTGTCATCTTGATCATGTATTTCTGCTCACCATAATCCTTCAGGATCGTTACATTCCCTGTCTTACCATCAATGATGGTTGACTGGGTACCCAGCGAGCTGATCATTTCCGAACGGCTCGATGTGCCCTTTAAATAGATCACACTCACAGCGCCGTCAAGCAGATCCGCTACCTGTGGCGTGGTATTGTTTGTATTGATCACGATATCATAAGAAATCGTGGCCTCCGTCAGCTTTTTCTGTGCAGTAGCATTTGTGTTAACAAACAACATCGCCAAAGCAACGGCTATGATCGAAAAGGCTTTTTTCATGACAGGATCTGTTTTATTAAAGACGCACCAAATTATAATAAGTTGCTTAACAAAAAAAACCGGGTTCCTGCAAACATGAACCCGGCTATCCTTAAGAGTACTTTAACGAATCGAAACTAGCGTTTTGATTTTTGCTGCATTTCTTTCATCCGCTTTTGCTGCTCCTGCATCTGCTCCATACGCTCCTGCCATTTTGATTTTGTTTTTGGCTTTTTGCGGTTCTCCGCGATCTGCGCAAGGATCTTGTCATGATCAATGATATAATTCTGGATCACAAACTGCAGGATGAGCGTGATGATATTTGAAACGGTATAATACCAGGTAAGCGCTGATGGGAGCCTGTTGAAGATAAACAACAGGAATATCGGGAAAATATACGGCATGTATTTCAACACAGGATTGCTCTGGTCGGGTGACAGGCTCATGCTATAAATCGAGATAAGTAAACTCGTTACTACAGCAGTAATGGTGAACATGCTCAAATGACTTCCCAGTAGCGGAATATGAAATCCAAACTTTATCACATCATCAGCGGCGGAAAGATCATTAGCCCAAAGGAATTCTGCCCCTCGCAAATCCGAGCTGGAACTAAAGAAACTAAATAGCGCAAAGAAGATCGGGATCTGCAACAACGCAGGTATACATCCTCCCAGCGGGTTTACACCAGCCTCCCTGAATAGCTTCATTTGTTCCATGCTCATGGCCTGCTGATCACCGCCGAATTTTTCCTTTAGCGCAGCGATCTCGGGACGTAGCGCCTTCATTTTTGCACCGCTCAGGTAACTCTTATACGACAAAGGTGAAATGATGAGACGGATCACCAGGGTAAGAAAGGCAATTACCCAGCCATAGTTGCTAACAAATCCTTTGATAAAATCCCAAACGGGTAATACAACATATTTGTTTAAGGGGCGCACAAACGCGTACATACCCTGTCCCAGGTTAACGAGTTTGCTCAATTGCATATCATATTTCTGCAACAGGTGATAATCGGCCGGGCCATAATAGATACTGAAATCAGCTGTCGTTTCAGAAGCTACCGGAAGTTCAACACGCATATCAGTGGTAGTCTTGCTGACTATCTCTGATGCGTCCGGCGGCACTTCCCAGTTCATTTTACCAGACGTGAAATTCGTTTTGGCAATGAGGATGGAATTGAAAAACCGCTGCCTGACCCCTATCCATTTTACCGGATCATTAAAATTCACGCTGCTCCTTCTCCCGATAGTATGGTAATCAAACTCTCCGTCTTCAACATAACCAACCTGCGTATTTTGTTTTTCGAAATCAATATCTGACTCCTGCTGTGAAGCGGTATACTGCCAGTTGAGGTTCATTATACCACCTGTCAACAATTTATTGGCACCGTTTAGTTGCACCTTGAAATCGATCATATAATCATCGGGCTTCACCGTGTATAGGTGAGTGATAGAAGCTGTACCAGCACTATCTGATGATTGTAATACAAAAGAAACGGTCTGTGTTCCGTCAGCGTTTTTTTCAACGGTTCCGGGCTGGAAATACAATTCCGCTGTCTGCGCGCTATTGTTATTTCCTGTATTGATAGAATAGCTGAGCCTGTCAAAATCAGTTCCGGCCAGCCTTACCAGCCCGCTATCCCTGCTTTTGAAATGGTTGAGATCGATCCATTTTGGCTGTCCGCCTTTATTGGTAAATGCGATGGTGAAAAGTGGAGTGCTTAGTTCCGTTAACTGCTCTGTGCCCATGGCAGCCGTCTGAAAATCACCGGCTTTATTGATGCGGCCCAATGAATCGGCTTTTGCAGCATCTATTTTTATGGCAGCAGTATCAGGTTTGGGCCTGTTGGCATTGGCGATAGAATCCAACCTGGCCTGTTCCCTTTTCATGGCCACCTGTTCTTTACTGTTATAATAAAAATATCCCAGGAAAAGTGCCGCCAAAATGATAAATCCTATGACGGTATTGCGGTCAAAATTCATCAGCCTAAAAATTTAAAGAGCCGCAAAGATAGGGTAATGGGGCTGGATGCCGGATACTAGATGCCGGATACTGGATACTGGATGTTTCTAGCCCCCTCTCCTTGGGAGAGGGGCTGGGGGTGAGGCCGATGCTGGATGTTACTTTTATATCATAGCTTTTTGTAATGCCGGGCTTTTAACTTCGGTGGCATTTTCAGCATAGGCTTTGGCAGCCTTTATAAACCTCACAAACAGGGGTTGTGGGTTTTCCACCGAACTTTTAAGTTCGGGATGGTATTGTACACCGATAAAGAATGGATGGTCAGGTAGTTCGACAATCTCAACCAGTCCGGTAGCCGGATTTTTCCCACTGGCGATCATGCCCGCCTGCTCAAATTGCTCGAGATACCGGTTATTGAATTCCCAACGGTGACGGTGGCGTTCGCTTACCGACGTAGTTCCGTAAATGGAGTGTGCCAGTGTATTTTCCTTTATGATACAGGGGTAAGCGCCAAGCCTCATGGTACCGCCTTTTGCAGTGATCTGTTTTTGTTCTTCCATCAGGTCAATCACAGGATCTTTGGCCTGTGGATCCATTTCGGTAGAGTTGGCACCTGCCAGGCCCAGCACATTGCGGGCAAATTCAATCACCGCCATCTGCATACCCAGGCATATCCCGAAGAATGGCAGACCTTTTTCCCTTGCGTATTTCACCGCTATGATCTTCCCTTCCACCCCACGCTGGCCAAATCCTGGCGCTACCAACAGTCCATCCATACCTGCTAGTTTCTCAGCAACATTCACCTCGGTTATAAATTCACTGTGCACATTCACCACCTGCACCTGGCACTCATTCATCGCACCGGCATGTACAAAAGATTCCAGGATCGATTTATAAGCATCCTGCAGTTCGAGGTACTTTCCGATCAGACCAATAGTAACCTTGCTTTTCGGGTATTTCAGTTTATCAAGAAACTCTTTCCACTTTGTCAGTTCTGCATCCTTATAACTGGTAATATTTAATTTTTTCAAACAGATAAGGTCCAGTTTTTCACGCATCATCATCAGTGGTACTTCATATATAGTTGGAGCATCTACGGCTTCGATCACGGCCTCAGGTTTCACATTACAGAAAAGGGCAATCTTCCTTCGCAGGTCAGGTGACAATGGTTTTTCCATCCTGCACACAATGATATCCGGATGTACGCCTTCCTGGCTCAGCATACGAACACTATGCTGCGTGGGTTTTGTTTTTAATTCCTTAGCGGCTTTCAGATATGGGATCAGTGTAAGATGTATAACAACGGTATCTTCTTCCGGCAGTTCCCATTGCAACTGGCGAACGGCTTCTACAAAAGGAAGACTTTCGATATCGCCGACGGTACCACCGATCTCAGTGATCACGATATCATATTTATCACCCTGACCCAGCACCATCATCCGGCGTTTGATCTCATCGGTGATATGTGGTACTACCTGTACGGTTTTACCAAGGTATGCTCCTTCTCTTTCTTTATTGATAACGGTCTGGTAAATACGGCCCGTAGTTACATTATTTGCCTGGGAAGTAAAGATGTTGAGGAAACGTTCGTAGTGACCCAGATCAAGATCTGTTTCGGCACCGTCTTCGGTAACAAAACATTCACCGTGTTCATAAGGGTTTAATGTACCCGGGTCAACGTTGATATAAGGATCGAATTTCTGTATCGTCACACGCAGACCCCTTGCCTGGAGCAGCTTTGCCAGCGATGCTGCGATAATACCTTTACCCAATGACGATGAAACACCTCCTGTAACAAAAATATATTTAGCCATAAAATGGTCAATTTTCGATCCTATAAAAAAAGCAGGGACAGGGCAAATACTTATTTGCTCAGCAATAAACGCAGCCGTACCAATTTAAAGTTCTACAAGTTGTTTGAAAACACAGCCCCACCCATGACCAACGGAGACTTCGGTAAATTCAGGTAAACAAGAAATTTCCAAGAGGTCATGCAAAGCTACGGCAATTTTTTATCCTGTTGAAATTTGAAATTTATATTGGGGAAAACCGGGTGATTTTTTGTAGAAAAACAATTAGTTGAATGGCGGATAAAGGATTATACGTCCTTTGCTATCTTCTTATAACTCGCCACCACACCCCTGATCAGCGAAGAACTGAATCCCCGGTGTTCCATTTCATTTAAACCTGCAATGGTGCAACCCTTGGGGGTCGTTACCTTATCAATTTCCTGTTCCGGATGTGAACCCTTTTGTAGTAATAGTTCTGCCGCTCCTTTTACTGTCTGCGCAGCTATCAGTGAAGCAGTGGTGGCATCAAAACCGATCTCAATACCACCCTGGATATTGGCCCGGATATATCGCATAGCATATGCGGTACCACATGCCGCCAGGATGGTAGCAGCTTCCATCAGTTTTTCATCGATCGTAACACATTTTCCCAGCTTACTGAAAAGATCAATAACATAGGTGATTGCATCATCACCGGCGTGACGGCTGCAAATACAGGTCATGCTTTCCTGGATCGCGATGGCCGTATTGGGCATTGCCCTGAAATAAGGGATCCTGCTTCTGACAATTGTCTCGAGGTCACTCATCAGTACGCCGGTTACCACGGAGATCAGGATCTTTTGTTCATTCAATTCTTTCGCAACCTTTCCCAACACTTCCTCTACCTGAAATGGCTTTACTGCTAAAATGATCACTTCTGATCTCCTGATCGCATCTCCATTGTCGTTTGTGACAACAACGCCTTTTTCCTGCAGTGGCATTAATGCCGTCGTATTGCGACGTGTAATAATGATATCCTGCGCGTTGCTAAACCCGCTTTTCAATAAGCCCTCCGCAATGGCGGTGCCCAGGTTTCCTCCCCCGATGATTGCTATCTTTTTTCCCATTGATTTATCCTTAAATAGCTGTTAATGCCGATCCGGCTTCTTCTTTCGACAAATAGTTTTCAATCGAGGTGTCATATTTCTCCTGCCACCAGTCGATCGTTCCCCAAAAATCACCATCGATCACCATCTCCCCACTGGTAACCACACCGATTTTTTCAAATGCAACGCCGGCAAGGAAACTCTCAAACTCGCTTACCTTATCCAGCGACACACTGACAACAACACGTGTTTGTGCTTCACCAAAAAGCCAGGCATCTTTACGACACTCATTACTGCTGATGACAGAAAAACCCAGTTCATTGTTGAACCCGCTTTCACAAAGCGTAACAAACAAACCACCTTCACTTACATCATGCGCTGACCGGATCAGTTTTTTACTGATGGCCTCACTAATTTTTTGCTGCAACGCAAACTCTTCTTCCAGGTCAAAATAAGGAGCAGGCGATGACTTAGTGCCAAGAACATTGTGCAGGTATTCCGAACAATTGATATCGTTGCGGCTCGTTCCTACCAGGTACAACACATCGCCTTCCTCCTTGAAGTCAAGTGTCATCTTTTGCGATGCATCTTCCAGCACTCCCACCATACCGATGGTCGGTGTTGGATACACCGGGCCGTCTGGATTCTGGTTGTAAAAACTAACATTACCACCTGTAACCGGGGTATCGAACTTGCGGCAGGCTTCTCCCATTCCTTTGATGGCCTGTACAAACTGGTAATAAACTTCAGGATCATACGGATTACCAAAATTGAGACAGTTGGTAACACCCAGCGGCTGACCGCCACTACATACAATGTTGCGGGCTGCCTCGCTCACGGCGATCATCGCCCCTTTATATGGATCAGCATACACATACCTGCTGTTGCAATCAGTGGTAACGGCCAACCCTTTCTTTGTTCCTTTTACCAATACTATAGCAGCATCCGTAGGTGCATTGGTTGATGTATTCACGGTACCCACCATACTATCGTACTGGTTATAGATCCATCGTTTCGATGCTATCGATGGCAGTTGAATGATCTGCTCCGCAATGGATTTCAGGCTATCGGTTGGTTCGGGTATTTGCGAAATGTTGAACTTACGTATTTCTTCAAAATAGGCTGGCGTTTTGTATTCCCTGTCATACTGAGGAGCGCCGCCGCCCAATACCAGTTCATACGCAGGTATGGATGCTTCGAGTTCTCCATGCATATAAAAATCGAGTATCCCGTTATCGGTAACTTCTCCAATGACAGAACAGGGAAGATCCCATTTATCAAATACTTTCTTTACAATATCTTCTTTGCCTTTCTCTACCACCATCAGCATTCGTTCCTGGCTTTCGCTCAGCAACAGCTCCCATGCTTTCATATTTTGCTGTCGGGTGGGCACCTTATCGAGATCAATACGCATCCCAACCTCTCCTTTCGCACTCATTTCGGCGGTGGAGCAGATGATGCCTGCGGCACCCATATCCTGCATACCTACCACTGCACCTGTCTGGATCACTTCGAGACAGGCTTCCAGTAATTTCTTTTCCTGGAAAGGATCACCCACCTGTACAGCAGGCAGGTCCTGTGCACTGTCTTCGGTGATATCGGCAGAAGCAAATGAAGCGCCGCCGATCCCGTCTTTGCCGGTGGCACTCCCCACAAACATCACTGGATTGCCTTTACCCAGCGCGGTGGCAGATACGGTTTCACCTGCTTTTACAATGCCAACGCTCATGGCATTCACAAGAGGATTGGTATGATAACGTTCGTCGAAATAAATTTCACCGCCAACCGTAGGCACTCCAAAGCAATTTCCATAATGGCCGATACCATGTACCACACCTGAAAGCAGGTGTTGAGTTTTATCTTCCGACAGTTTGCCAAAGCGCAGCGAATTCAACGCCGCGATCGGTCTTGCACCCATGGTAAATATATCGCGGTGAATACCACCCACACCGGTGGCAGCGCCCTGGAAGGGTTCAATGGCAGAGGGATGGTTATGGGATTCGATTTTAAATACCACGCCAAGCCCGTCACCGATATCCATCAGCCCCGCGTTCTCCTCTCCTGCTTTCACAAGCATTTTCCCGCCTTCACGAGGTAATGTCTTCAACCATTTTATTGAGTTCTTATAGCTACAATGCTCGCTCCACATCGCGGAAAATGCACAGAGCTCATTGAAATTGGGCATCCTGCCGAGCTTTTTCTGAATTAATTCAAATTCTTCTTCCGTAAGCCGGAGCTGTTGCGCTGTTTTTAGGGTTATTTCCATGAAAAATAAATTGGTTGAAGGAGCGGCAAAGCTAAGAAAATAGAGCAAGTAAAACGGGGACGAAGTTTTGAACAAAAACGTGAATGATGCCGATGGGTAAATACAAGGATGAATCGATGCCTAATTTCCACGCTTTCGTGTTTCCCCTGAGTCCTTCGTGTCCTGAATTTGGTCACAAAGGGCACGAAGATTTGCACAAAGGTCACCGGCGGTTTACCCAAAATATGGCTATTTTGCAACGCTAAAACTAACCCTGTTTGGAGTATATCCTTTTCGCCGCTTACCTTGTATTATTTGCCTGGCTGATCACCAAAAGCCGTTTTTTTATCAAGACAGGCCTGACCAAACCGCAACTTGTCATCATCTTTTTAATAAAAGTCATCGCCGGAATATTTTATGGCTGGATGGGACATTTCTACGGAAATTTTGCCCAGATGATGGACACCTGGAGCTATCACCACGGTGCCCTGATCGAATATAACCTCTTGCTCAACGACCCCTCTGCCTATTTCAATACCATTTTCGACCGCTACGATGAAGGCGGCATATTACACTCCTTATTCGGATCGCAGAACTCAAACTGGAACGATCTCAAAGCCAATGTCTTTATTAAGTTTCTCTCTATTCTTGACCTGTTCAGCTTCGGCCATTATTACGTCAATGTGATCCTGTATTCCTATATCTCACTCTTTGGGCCCATGGCCTTCTACAGGGTGATGGCAGATGTATTTCCTGTACAAAAGACCGGGATCCTGATCAGCATCTTTATGGTGCCCTCCTTTTTTTACTGGTCGAGTGGCCTCCACAAAGAAGGATTATTATTTATCGGTGTTGCGCTGGTCATTTATCATATCTATTTTGCCAACAAGGAAAAAAACTGGAAGCCTGTCCGGTGGCTGGGTGTTCTGTTAGGGCTGTCGATCTTATTGCTATTGCGAAATTTTGTATTAGCGCTTATCCTTCCACCCATACTAGCCTGGATACTGGCCAATAAAAAACCGAAATATGCCCTGGCAAGTTTTGCGCTGGTGTACGCATTATGTGCCGCCTGCTTTTTTGGTTTAAGATACATAGTACCAGAACTCGACTTTCCCTCCGCAGTGGTGGAAAAACAGCAGGCTTTTCTAAAGCTGGTGGGAAATTCGAGTGTCTCCATCAATGAACTGGATCCGAGCCTGGCCAGTTTTATCCGCAATACACCACAAGCCATTGCCTTGTCTGCGCTGCGCCCATATCCCAGTGATGTACATCACCTGCTTTCGCTGGCAGCGGCTGCCGAAACAGTGTTGATGTGGTTTCTTTTCTTTTTGTTCCTGGTATTCCCGGTACGAAATATAGCCAGATCGAAAAATGTCATTTATTTCTGCATCTTTTTTTCCGCTTCCTTGTTGCTGGCGATAGGTTTCTCGGTAAATAACCTTGGTGCGATCGTTCGCTACCGCAGCATCACTATCCCTCTTCTGATCACCCTTGTGGTCGTTCACACCAATTGGCACAGGCTTAACAACATTGTGAATCAATTTAAAAAAAATAATAATTTAATTAAGT
The DNA here is from genome assembly GCA_023424015.1 of Bacteroidota bacterium. Classification (GTDB taxonomy): domain Bacteria; phylum Bacteroidota; class Bacteroidia; order Chitinophagales; family Chitinophagaceae; genus Terrimonas_B. Next base: position 201,304 of record JAFAEM010000010.1, read on the forward strand.
AACAGAATTTCAGATAATTTTCAGCCCCGGATCGATTATTTTTTTACTTTTTTCACCAATTTTCCTCACAAAAATCGGGATTTTGAAAAAAATATTTGAATAATAGAGCGAAATCCGTTGTTTTGCTTAAAATTAAAAAAGAAATATGTCACTGCGTTTTAAAGCAATTTCCAACCTGTCCACCAGCGCCAACGGGGAGCAGAAGGGTTCAAAAGTCACTTCCATATTTGGGAGCAATGTTTTTACCTTAAAAACCGCCCGCGAATATTTGAGCGACGAGGCTTATAAAAGCCTGATCGGTTCCATCAAAGCCGGGCAAAAGATCGACCGTGCGGTAGCTAACCAGATAGCTACGGGTATCCGTGCCTGGGCTGAGGCCAAAGGCGTTACGCATTATACCCATTGGTTTCAACCACTCACCGGCACCACTGCTGAAAAGCATGATTCGTTTTTTACATTGAAAGGAGATGGCACACCGATCGAGCAGTTTGAAGGTGATGCCCTGATCCAACAGGAACCAGATGCTTCTTCTTTTCCGAGTGGTGGACTCCGGGCAACTTTTGAGGCCCGCGGTTATACCGCCTGGGATCCCTCCTCTCCTGCCTTTATCATGGAGATTGGAAATGGCAAAACGCTTTGCATTCCTACTATTTTCGTTTCCTATACCGGTGAGTCATTGGATTATAAGGCACCGTTGCTAAAAGCCGCGGAGGCGCTTAACAAAGCCGCAGTAGATGTCTGCAACTACTTTGATAAAAATGTAAGCAGGGTTACTTCCACACTGGGTTGGGAACAGGAATATTTTGTCGTTGACGAAGCTATGTTCAATGCGCGTCCCGACCTGGTAATGTGCGGTCGTACCGTGTATGGGCATAACTCCGCCAGGAACCAGCAATTGGAAGATCATTATTTCGGTTCGATCCCCGAAAGAGTATATGCCTATATGCGCGACTTTGAAAATGAAGCTTACAAACTCGGCATTCCGCTGCGCACCAGGCACAATGAAGTAGCGCCGGCTCAATTTGAGTGTGCGCCAATTTTTGAAGAGGTGAGCGTGGCAGTTGACCACAACTCGCTGCTCATGGATGTCATGGACAGGGTTTCCCGCCGTCACCATCTCCGTGTGTTGATGCATGAAAAACCATTTGCTGGTATAAACGGAAGTGGCAAGCACAACAACTGGAGTATGTCTACCGATACCGGCATCAACCTGCTGGCTCCCGGTAAGACGCCAAAGACCAACCTGATGTTCCTGACATTTTTTGTCAATACCATCAAAGCGGTTCATGATTATGCGGATCTGCTGCGTGCTTCTATCGCATCAGCGCCCAATGACCACAGGCTGGGCGCCAACGAAGCGCCTCCCGCGATCATTTCTGTATTCATCGGCCAGTACCTGAGCAAAGTGCTGCAGGAAGTGAAAGAAAGAGTAGGTGATAAATTTGATGAGCAGGATGAAAGCATGCTGAAGATCGATATCCATAAAAACATCCCTGAATTGTTGATGGATAATACCGATCGTAACCGTACTTCACCATTCGCGTTTACCGGTAATAAATTTGAGTTCCGTGCAGTAGGTTCATCTGCCAATTGCGCAAACCCGATGACAGTATTAAATACTATCATGGCGGAAACACTCAAGCAATTCAAGAAAGAGGTTGATACACTGATCGAGAAAGGCGAGAAAAAAGAGATCGCCATTATGCATGTCATACGTGAGTATATCGTATCAAGTGAGAAAGTGTTGTTTGAAGGCGACGGATATAGCGAAGCCTGGACAAAAGAAGCAGAAAAAAGAGGATTACCCAATGTAAAAACCACGCCGTCTGCCCTGGACGCCATGGTTACTGAAAAGGCAAAACAACTTTTCAAGAATAATAATATCTATACGCATTCTGAACTGGAAGCAAGACATGAAATAGAATTAGAGAAGTACATCAAGAAAGTACAGATCGAAGGTCGCATTATGGGTGAACTGGCAACCAGCCATATCCTGCCACCGGCGATACGTTATCAAAACCTGCTCGCTTCGAACATTAAAGGCCTGAAAGAAGCTGGTCTGCCCGAGTCAGCCTACAGCAACCAGAAACAAATCCTGGATAAGATATCCGAGCATATCAACAAAGCCAGCGACCTGGTGGAACAAATGATCGAAGCCCGGAAGGTTTGCAATAATATAGAAGATACAAGAGAGAAAGCGCTCGCCTATCAAAGCAAGGTGAAAGATACCTTCTTCGACCAGATCCGCTATCACGCCGACAAACTCGAATTGCTGGTGGATGATAAGGAATGGTACCTGCCGAAGTACAGGGAGATGTTATTCCTGAGATGAACGTTATCAGAGTAATTTGGATTTAATGATTAGGAGTTGGGTCTTGCGCCCGATTCCTAGTCATTGCTGTCCGGAATAAAATTTTGGACTATCGTCAAAGCCTTTGACCCGCGCGGCTTATATGACTTTTACTATTACAGGGGCTTTGCTTTATTTTTCCTGGAGACTTTTTACGCTCGCCGTGCCCACCGTGGTTTATAGTACACCAGCGTTTCCGGACAATAATGATTACTAATTACTAATTACCGAAATTCGCTTCAATCACCCGCATCACATTACCCCCGAGGATCTTTTTGATTGACTTTTTAGTGTAACCTCTTTTCAGTAAAGCTTCCGTGATCTTGGGATACGTGGTCACATCCTCCATGCCTAACGGGAGTGAACTAACACCATCGTAATCGGCACCAATACCCACGTAATCATCACCGATCAGTTTAACGACATAGTCGATGTGATCGACAAGATCATCGATTGTCGGACGTACTTTACTTAATTCGGCCCTGAAATACTCCCTCCACTTTTTCCTCATTTCAGCGGAATCTTTCGTGATGCTGAATAATGAATCCTGTATCGCTTTTCTGCCAGGTCCGCTTAACCATTCTGAACGCTCATGATAAGGTTTGCTGATAAACCCTGAATAGAAGTTTATACAGATCACGCCACCATTTTTTGCTAAAGCACGGAGCTGGTCATCTTTTACATTGCGGAATACAGGGCAAATATTCCAGACAGAACTGTGTGATAACAAGACGGGTTTGGTGGTAACGGCCAGTGCATCGTAAAAAGTTTGTTCGCCTGTATGAGAAAGATCTACGATGACCCCAAGCTCGTTCATACGCTTTACAACCTGGCGACCAAAATCATTTAACCCTTTATGCGTTAAAACATGAGAGGAACTTCCAGATTCATCCATGGCACTGCTGGCCCAGGAAGTACTGTTGTTCCAGGTCAGCGTGAGATATCGCATGCCCCGTGCATGCAGGGCTTCCAGTTTTTGAATATCGTCCTCTATCATATGGCCGCCCTCGACACCAATCAATCCTACCAGCTTTTTCTTACGCAACCCTTGTTTAATTTCTGCCACGGTTTTAGCAAGCACCATGCGGTCGGGGTTGCGCGCCGCAATACTTTCGAGTGAATCAATTTCTTCGTTGGCATCTTTATAAGCGCCCTCTTTGTTACGTGGCTCAGGTCCCGTGTAAACGGAGAAAAACTGCAGGTCCACCCCACCCTCCCTGAACCTAACCAGGTCACTATGGCCTTCCGCGATCCTGTTTGAAATATCCTTACCATCCAGCACAGCTGAAGAGAGTATATCATTGTGCGTATCAACTACAACTGCTTTCTGGTGGAGCTTTTGATAGGATTGCGCAGATACGGACATGCAACTAAATGTGGCTGCAGCGAAAAGAAATCGTCTAATCATAATAAAAATTTTGACATCTATGATAACTGTTCCCAGGTTATCCAAATATAAACCAGCTCATCCAGAGGAATGATGTAAAAGAAGACGGGAAGCCGGAAATTTATATTTATCCCGACTTCCCGTCCTGCCCGAAAATGGTTACGTGCAACTGCGTCAACTGGCACTTGTTATTTCATTTGAAATGACTCTAAAAATTTGGTATTGAAATCACCTGAACGGAAACGTTCGTCCTGCATAAGTTGCAGGTGAAATGGTATCGTAGTCTTCACGCCTTCAATTACATATTCACTTAATGCGCGATACATCGTATCGATCGCTTCGTTTCTTGTCCGGGCGATCGTGATCAGTTTACCGATCATGGAATCGTAGTATGGAGGAATGGTATAACCCGCGTATACATGGCTGTCAACACGCACCCCATGACCGCCGGGTTGGTGTAAGGTGGTGATACGGCCGGGTGAAGGACGAAAATCATTCTCGGGATCCTCGGCATTAATGCGGCATTCGATCGAATGCATTTCCGGAATATAGTCCTTACCGGAAATTCTCTCGCCTGCTGCAATTTTTATTTGCTCTTTTATCAGGTCAAAATTTATCACTTCTTCGGTCACGCAATGCTCTACCTGGATACGTGTGTTCATTTCCATGAAGTAGAAGTTGCGATGCTTATCAACCAGGAATTCGATAGTACCGACGCTTTCATAATTAATAGCCGAAGCTGCTTTCTTGGCGGCTTCGCCCATTTTCTGCCTAAGCTCGTCGGTCATGAATGGCGAAGGAGATTCTTCAACCAATTTCTGGTGTCTGCGCTGGATCGAACAATCCCTCTCGCTCATATGGCAAACATTACCGTATTGATCACCGGCTACCTGTATCTCGATATGCCGGGGTTCCTCCACATATTTTTCCATGTAGATCCCATCATTCTTGAATGATGCCGCAGCTTCTGCTTTTGCAGTGTCATAAGCTTTTTCCATTTCAGCTTCTGCCCACACGATGCGCATCCCTTTACCACCACCACCGGCGGTTGCTTTCAGAATGACGGGGTAACCCATATCTCTTGCCAGGCCTTTGGCTTCATCCAGGCTTTGCAACAGACCTTCTCCACCTGGAACAACCGGTACACCGGCTTTTATCATGGTTTCCTTGGCGGTTATTTTATCGCCCATGCGATTGATCATCTCTGGTGTGGGCCCGATAAACTTTATCCCATGATCATTACATATACCGGAGAATTTTGCATTCTCTGCTAAAAATCCATATCCCGGATGAATGGCATCGGCATTGGTAATTTCCACGGCCGCCATCAGGTGTGCCATATTCAGGTAAGAGTCGGAGCTTTGGGGCTTCCCGATACATACCGCTTCATCAGCAAATTTTACATGAAGACTGTCGCGATCGGCAGTTGAATACACCGCCACGGTCTTAATACCCATTTCGCGACAGGTTCTCAGAACGCGAAGGGCTATTTCACCCCTGTTTGCGATTAATATTTTTTTAAACATGAAGACAATGTGATAATGTGCTGATGTGCTGATTTGCTAATGCCGCTGCACACCGGCAGGTCAAAAAATAAATAAGCTTAAAAAATTACTAAAGGGTTTTTCCTTTTTGCAGTTGTCAAAATTGCATTCAGTACTTTAGTCACTTCCTCATGCATTTGAAGAACTAACCGCGGATCGGGATATTCTTTCGCATAACTGCAAAGCATTAACCAATACTGCGTTTCATCCGCTTCTTTAGCAGCAATTTTCATCTTGTGAATAAAATCCGCTTTGCTTTCTGAATTCTGAGCCTCAAATGCGTTAGCACCTATCGATGTTCCTGATCGTAAAAGCTGCTTTGAAATGATAAATTTCTTCAGCCCATCCAATCGTTCGCAATAGTCCAATATCATAAGTGAAAACTCAAATGATAGTTTAAGAATAGCATTATCCTCAATAAGTTTCTTTTGCATAACGAAAGTTTTGGTTTCATTGGCAAATTAGCACATTAGCTAATTAGCATATTGTTACGCAGGCTCTACGAGAAATAACGGCTGATCATATTCAACCGGAGAAGCATCCTCAACCAAAACCTTCACGATCTTTCCACTTACTTCACTTTCAATTTCATTAAAAAGTTTCATGGCTTCAATGATGCAAACCACTTTCCCTTTTGAAACCTCATCTCCCGGTTCTACGAAGTTGGACTTGTCGGGTGCTGATTTGCGGTAGAAGGTACCGATCATGGGACTTTTGATGGTAACCAGGTTGGAGGCGGGTGTCTCGGCAGCGGATTTAGTCTTTTCACCAGCCGGAGCTGGTGGCAGTGAAATAGGTTGTGGCGGTGTCGCCACCTGGGCAGGCGCATTAAAAGCACTTCCTGACGGACCCGATAAAACCTGTGTGATATGTTCTTCCTTTTGTTTTATGGTCACTTTGAAATCCTTTTGCTCAATGGTCAATTCACCAATGTTTGATTTATTGACCATTTTGATCAATTCCTGGATTTGTTTGAAGTCCATGTTTTTCAATTTAATAGACAGTTTAATTGATGATGGAAATGGACGGCTAAGGTAAGGAAATCGAGTTCAGATTATCAAGAATTTTAGCCGTTTTGGCCAAAATCCGGCGAGTTTTGACCAAAAATGGCCCAAAATCAGGGGAATTTGGGCCATTTTTCTATAAAGAACCGCAAGGGTTATTTTACTCTTTCCAGGTATTCACCGGTCTTAGTGTTGATACGAATCATTTCACCTTCGTTCACAAATAAGGGTACATTCACTGTAGCCCCGGTTTCTATGGTGGCGGGTTTAAGGGTGCGGGTAGCAGTATCGCCCCGCAGACCCGGCTCGGTGTATGTCACCAAAACAGCGATCTTATCGGGCAGTTCCACACTCATGGGCAATTCTGTCTCTGTATTGATCAGGAGCGAAACTGTTTGTCCCTCTTTTAGAAATTGCGGTGCATCTACCAGGTTCTCCTGTACGGCTACCTGTTCAAAGGTTTCATTATCCATGAAATTATACCCCGTATCGTCTTTATACAGGAATTGATAGTCCTTTCTTTCTACGCGAACGGGGTGTATCACATCACCTGAGTTCCAGGTTTTTTCGATAGAACGGTTGTTGTCAACACCTTTCAGTTTGGCCCATACCTTCGCTGCCGCACGGGCTGTCTTATTTTCTCCAAATTCCACGACGGAATACAAACTGCCATCCAGTTTGATGATGAGGCCACGGCTGATATCTGCTGTTGTTGCCATACATTTAGCTTTGAGCTGATAGCCGCGAGCTGCGAGCCATGAGCTGGTGATAAATTTTTTTTTGAGGCGCCAAAGATAGGGAATGTGAAAAAATGTGGAAAGGTGAGTTTGGGGAGCCACGAATGACACGAATTGCACGAAGGGAGCCACGGATTGCACGGATTACACGGATTATTTTTTAATGCTGCCTGACGGCTGGGGATTAGCCACGAATGGCACGAATGACACGAATTAGATATCTCCTTGGTCTTTATGTCCATAGTGCTGAGTAATAAACCGCCGAGTAGGCAAGCGGGAGTTTCACCCGCAAGCCTCTCACAGAACCGTACGTGACAGTCTCCTGTCATACGGCTCGTGTCATTTCTTGATAACTGTACTGTACCCTTTCTCCCAGTGAT
>JAFAEM010000028.1 GCA_023424015.1 Bacteroidota bacterium
CGTGGAGTGGTTTGGCAGCTCCGCCTGTACAGCGCTGCCGATGGGTCATTAAATAGCACCTCTAATTCCATCATCCTTAAAAGAGCATGTAAAGTCTATCGACGACTTTACTTCATGGCACAAACGAAGGGCACGGTGAAGCGAATTAAACCTATGTGTTCTTTGTGCTTACTCTGTATCTCCGTGTCCTGTATTTGGTCACGAAGGGAACATGAAGAACATGGAGTTTTATTGAATTTTTTCCGTGCCCTTTGTGCAAATCTCCGTGTCCTCCGTGACCAAAAAATCATGTTCGAAGTACAGCCAAAAGGTTGAATAAAAACATTGATAAAATATATTCTCAGGATGTGTATGGTGAACTACAACATAGCCTGCCTCCATGGGGGTTGCCGCCGCTTTATTATCTTTAGGCCCAAAATTTAATCCTGCATGCTCAAAATAGGGGTTTTTGGCGTAGGCCACCTGGGAAAATTTCACCTAAACAACTGGAAGGATATCGCGGATGCAGATATCATCGGGTTTTATGACCCGCATGACGATACAGCCGCGGAGGTATCTGAAAAATACCAAATACCGCGTTTTCTCGACCCGGATGCCCTGATCGATGCCTGCGATGCGATCGACGTGGTGGCACCGACCAACCACCATTTTGTGTGGTGTGAAAAAGCGATCAAAAAAGGAAAGCATGTTTTTGTAGAAAAGCCGCTTGCCCATACCATGGAAGAAGCCAGGCAGCTGGTGAAACTGGCGGAGGAATCGGGTGTAAAAGTGCAGGTAGGCCATGTGGAACGATTCAACCCGGCATTCCTGGCCTTGAAAAATGTTGCACTCAATCCCATGTTCATCGAAGTGCACCGCCTGGCGCAATTCAACCCCCGCGGTACTGAAGTAAGTGTGATCCTCGACCTGATGATCCACGATATCGACATCATCCTGAGCATTGTAAAGAGTGATGTAAAAAGCATATCAGCCAGCGGTGTCGGGGTTTTAACCGAAACACCCGATATCGCCAACGTACGCATCGAATTTCACAACGGCTGTGTAGCCAATCTCACCAGCAGCCGGATATCGATGAAGAAAATGCGTAAGATGCGGATATTCCAGAAGGACGCCTATATCGGGGTCGACTTCCTGAACAAAAAAACTGAGATCATCAAGCTGAAAGAACCAAAGGACTCCAATGTATTCGCATTTGACATCGAAACTCCTTCCGGTAAAAAAACAATTGCCGTTGCCAATCCTGAAGTCCCCGAAGTAAATGCGATCAAAAAAGAGCTGGAAGAATTTGTATCGGCGATCAGCAACAATACAAAACCCATTGTATCTGATATGGATGGCCTGATGGCAATGGATGTGGCGCACAATATCCTGAGCCGGATCGGGCACAACGTGATCACACACTCATGAGCGCTGGCAAACAAATATCCATAGGCTGGTATGTACTGGCAGATTATATCGCCGCTGTACTCGCCTGGGCTGTTTTTTATTTTATCAGGAAAGCATTGCTGGGGCTTGAAGTGGTCGACGAGAATGGTAATCCTTCCATCGACCGGCCGTTTTGGCTGGGAATACTGATTATTCCGCCGGGCTGGATCCTTCTATTTGCCCTCGTAGGTTCTTACCACGATCTCTATAAGAAATCGAGGTTGTCTGAATTCACCCTGACCCTGATCTGCTGCCTGATCGGATCTGTTGTACTTTTCTTCGCCTTCCTGCTCGACGATGTAAAAGACAATTACTATTACTATTACGTGTCCTTTCTCGGATTATTTTTTATACACCTGCTGTTTATTTTCATCGGACGTTGGTTGCTTTTGGACAGGGTAAAAAAACAACTGCTGTCGGGGCAAATCAGTTTCAACACCCTGATGGTGGGCAGTCCTGATAAAGCCATTCGAATTATCCGGGAAACAGCAGACAGCCTCAGGGATGGCGGCTATCACTACGTAGGTTATGCGGCCCCGGATCATATAACAGCGGATATTGAAGGATTTCCCCGCCTCGGTTCTATCGACGAACTCGAACAGATCATCGATGGTCATCGCATCAGGCAGGTAGTACTGGCGATGGAAAAATCACAAAAACCCCTGATGGAATCGGTGATCAACCGGCTGAGCGAAAAAGACGTTGAAATAAAAATTCATCCGGATACACTCGATATATTATCCGGTTCGGTTAAAACGAACAATGTACTGGGTGCAGCCCTGATAGATCTAAAGACGGGTCTGATGCCCGAGTGGCAGCAACATATCAAACGCCTGCTGGATGTTTTCACAGCACTATTGGGACTCGTCTTACTTTCCCCTCTTATCCTGTTCATAGCGCTTCGGGTGAGATATAGTTCACCGGGACCCATTCTCTATCGCCAGCAAAGAGTCGGCTACAAAGGCAGGCCCTTTACGATGTATAAATTCAGGTCGATGGCGAAAGATGCGGAACAGAACGGACCAGCACTTTCCTCCGACAACGATCCGCGTATTACCCGATTTGGTAAAACGATGCGGAAGTGGCGGCTGGATGAGTTGCCCCAACTGTGGAATATCCTGAGAGGTGACATGAGCCTGGTGGGACCGCGACCCGAACGCCGGTTTTATATCGACAAGATCATTGAACAATTCCCCTATTATAAATACCTATTGAAAGTGAAACCAGGCGTCACCAGCTGGGGTATGGTGCAGTATGGCTACGCCGAGAATGTTGAAGAAATGATCGAGCGTAGCAAATTTGACCTGCTATATATCGAGAATATCTCCCTGGCACTCGATTTTAAGATCATGATCCATACATTGAGAATCATCTTTAAAGGAAAAGGTAAATAAAACAGTCGGGAGTCGCTAGTCAGGAGTCGCTAGTCCATATAGCAGACTCAGAGGTAAGAACACTTACTCCAGACTAACGACTAATGACTAACGACTTGCTCTTGCGATTACAAGAAGAAGGGTTTATTTTTGAAAAAACGAATCCTGGTGAAGAAACTACTGGCTGCCCTCGTGTTCCCCTGCATACTGCAAAACGCTTTCTGCCAACCTGAGAATTACTGGCAACAGGAAGTCAACTATAATATCACCGTTTCCCTGAATGACCGGGAACATACCCTAACCGGTTTTGAAAAAATTGAATACACAAATCACTCACCCGATACACTTCATTTTATCTGGTTTCATATCTGGCCCAATGCCTATAAAAATGATAAGACCGCTTTCAGCGACCAGCTGCTGGAAAACGGTAATACCGGTTTTTACTTCTCCGACAAAGAAGAGAAAGGCTATATCAACCGCCTCGATTTTAAAGTGGATGATATTACCGCTGAAATGGAAGATCATCCTCAACATATTGATATCATCAAACTGGTACTCCCCTCCCCTTTGGCCCCGGGAAAGACTATTACGATCACAACGCCTTTTCATGTAAAGTTGCCTTACAATTTTTCCCGCGGTGGTCATGATGGTGAATCGTACCAGGTGACGCAATGGTATCCCAAGCCGGCAGTATATGATCAAAACGGCTGGCATGAAATGCCCTACCTCGACCAGGGTGAGTTTTACAGCGAATTCGGCAATTTCGACGTGACCATTACAGTCCCCGACAATTATGTAGTGGCCGCAACCGGAGTTTTGCAAAATGAGGAAGAAAAAGAATGGTTGAAAAAAAGGGCCTCATTTGAATGGGAGCCAGAAAAAAAACGAATTAAAAAAGGGGGCACAACAAAGACGATCATCCAGGAATTCCCTGTTTCTTCAAATGGTATTAAAATCCTTCGCTACAAACAGGACCGAGTGCATGATTTTGCCTGGTTTGCCGACAAGCGGTTTATTGTTTCACAGGATACCTGTCAACTACCCTCTGGCAAAGTGGTGGAAGTTTATAGTTACTACACATCCGCGGAAAAAAAGTATTGGGAAAAGAGTGTGGGATTTGCAAAGGATGCCATCCGAACAAGATCTGAATGGATCGGAGAATATCCTTTTTCTGTTGTAAGCGTGGTGCAGGGTCCCGAAAGTTTTGGAGGCGGCATGGAATACCCCACGATCACCGTCATCTCGCCCACCCGCGACCAGAACCTGCTGGATTTTACTATTGCCCACGAGATCGGGCACAACTGGTTTTATGGTGTACTTGGCAGCAATGAAAGAAGACATCCCTGGCTGGATGAAGGCTTGAATACCTATTATGACAACAGGTATAGCCAATGGAAATATGGTGACAAAGGGGAACTACAACTAGGAAAGGAGCGAGTGAGTATAAGGGCCGGGGAAAGAATATTATTTGAAACCAGGGCGATCAGCAAGAAAGACCAACCGATCAATACCGAAAGCGAAGACCTGTCCATGATGAACTATGGACTGATCTCTTACTACCAGACCGGGGCCTGGCTGGAATGGCTTGAATTAACATTAGGCAAGGAAACCATGGACAAAGCCATGCAGGAATACTACCGTCGCTGGCAGTTTAAACATCCGCAACCAGCCGATTTTAAAAAGGTGCTGGAGGAAAGTAGTGGGAAAAACCTGGACTCAGCCTTTGCTTTGTTGAATAAAAAAGGGTTATTGCCTAACCAGCAAAGAACCGGAACAAAAAGCGGTTTAATATTCAGTTTCAAATCGCATGCTGACTATATCAATAATCCATCTAAAAATTATATCACCTTCGGCCCTGCCATCGGGTTTAATAGTTATGATAAATTGATGCTTGGTGGCATGATCACCAATTATAAGCTGCCCCCGTCCCATTTTCAATTCTTTTTTGCACCCATGTTTGGAACCGGATCGAAGGCGCTGACAGGCATGGGCTTGATCAACTATTCATTTTATCCGTCCCGTGTTTTTCAAAAAATACAACTTGGATTGAATGGATCACGCTTTAGTATGAATGATTTTGAAGATGAACTCGGTGATAAATCTTTTACCAGCTTCTCCAAACTCGTTCCAAGCCTGAAATTTGTATTAAAAGAAAAATCTCCACGCAGTACCTTACACCGGTTTATTCAATTCAAATCATTCTTCATTAATGAAGAGGCGTTCAGCTATTCCCGGGATACCATTATCGGGTCGGCCAACGATACGAGTTTCGTAACAAGGGCACGAGCGATCAAGGATAACAGGTTGCTCAATCAATTGCGACTGGTTTCTGAAAACAACAGGGCCTTATATCCATACAGCGCCGAACTAAAACTTGAACAGGGCAAAGATTTCGTACGAGCGGCCTTTACGGGAAATTATTTTTTCAATTATGCCAAAGGTGGCGGCCTGAGCCTGAGATTCTTTGCCGGCAAGTTCTTTTATTCAGGTGAAAAAACAGTTCGTAAACAATTTGAAACGGATCGCTACCATTTGAATATGACCGGTCCGAATGGATATGAAGACTATACCTATAGTGACTATTTCCTCGGACGAAACGAGTTTGAAGGTCTGGCCAGTCAGCAATTGATGATCCGCGATGGTGGTTTTAAGGTAAGAACTGAATTGCTGGCTGAAAAGATCGGGAAAACCGATGACTGGCTGATGGCAATAAATCTAAGTACTACCATTCCATCCAATATAAATCCATTGAACGTACTGCCCATTAAAATCCCCCTAAAACTGTTCGCCGACATCGGCACGTACAGTAATGCCTGGGAAAGAAATGCAACAGGCGACAGGTTTCTCTTTAACGCCGGTCTGCAGTTACCCTTTTTCAAAGAGACAGTTAATATCTATATACCATTGCTGTATAGCAAAGTATATAAAGACTATATCAAATCCACACTGGAAAAGAAAAATCGATTCCTGAAAACGATTTCATTTTCAATCAATATGTCAGCTTTCAATCCCCGAAAAATAAATCGCAACCTCGCGGACTGATGAATCCTCAGCCGCGCATATCATATCTCAGACACCAGGACATTGACCTGGTAAAATGGGACAATTGTATCGCCAGCGCTCCCAATGGTTTGATCTATGGTTACTCCTGGTGGCTCGATCAAATGGCGCAGCAATGGGATGGGCTTGTGCTCAACGATTATGAAGCTGTGATGCCGATTACCTGGAATAAAAAATTTGGAATTGCCTATTTATACCAGCCCTTTCTCACAGCTCAACTGGGTATATTCGGCCATAATATTGATGCGGTGCTGGTTGAATCATTTCTAAATTCAATCCCATCGCGGTTTCGCTATTGGGATATTTATCTCAACCATGGAAATGTCTTCTCCCTCGAGAAGCACGAGTTATACCAGCGCAGGAATTTTGTGCTTGACCTTGACCGGTCTTATGAAAAAATTTACACTTCCTACCGGGATAATATAAAACGAAATTCACGCAAAGCTGAGCAACTGGGTTGTAAACCCGTGATCAACTTTGATGTAGAAAAGATGATCGCGCTGGCAATAGAGCAGATGAAAACTTATTCAAAAGAATCGGCAGAAAATACGGCCCGCTTTCGCAATCTTTATAATTATCTGCATAGTCGTCAGCAGGCAATCACTTATGGAATCTTATCTCCAAAAGAAGAACTGATCGCTTCCTGCGTCTTTGTATTTTCTCATCAGCGTGCCTACTACCTGCTTGTTGGAAATCACCCCGACGGAAGGACCATTGGTGCTTCCCATATGCTGATCGATGCGTTTATAAAAGATCATGCCGACAAAAAGATGCTGCTTGATTTTGAGGGTTCAGATATTCCCAGCCTGGCATTTTTCTACAGCAGTTTCGGTGCCGTAGAAGAAAACTATGCGGCCATTAAGGAGAATCGATTGCCCTTCTATTTGAAATGGATAAAGGATTGAGTCGTGAATCGTGAGTCGCGAGCCAGGATCAGTCGGGAGTCAGTAGTAATCCCAGGAATCAGGTTCACCATCTAACTCCCAATTCCTAACAATTGGTGTTGGGAATAAAAATTTTTAAAGGGGCTTAGCATCATTTCCTGTTCTACGTAGCAGATTTTTGAACACATAGACGCCATTCGCTGTGCTCGCCGTGCCCGCCGTGGTTTATAGTACTCCAGAGTTCCAGGACAAAAATGACTCCTGATTGCCATTTACCCTAAAATCAGGCTCTCGGCGATAATAAGATCCAGGGGCCGGGTGATCTTGATATTTCTTTCCTCTCCTTCCACCAGGGACACTTTCATACCATAGGCTTCCACCACCGTTGCTTCATCTGTAAATTTATCTTTGTAGTCGATCTGATACGCAGGCAACAAAATTTTACTATGAAATGTTTGCGGGGTTTGTACCAGCTTCACCTTTTCTCGGTCTAAAGGGTCATTACCTTCTTCATTCACTAAGCGTACGCTATCCCTGCAGGCTATGACAGGAATTGCCGAACCGGTCTCTACTGCCTTTTCATAACAAGCCTTGATCAAAGTCGTTGTCACCAGGCAACGCACCGCATCATGTACAAAGATGATAGCTTCGTCATTGATCAGTTGCAAGCCATTTTTCACCGATTGAAAGCGGGTGTCGCCACCAGCAGCAAGTTTAATGCGATCGCTGTCAAAATACGCATCGATGATCTCCTGTCCCATATCGGTATAGTCTGCTGGTAAAACCAAAATCACTCTCATATCATCATAAGCATCAAGAAATGCATTCAACGTATAATATAGTATCGGTTTATTTTTAAGCATCAGGAATTGCTTGGGCAGTCCTTCTCCCATGCGTGTTCCCTTGCCTCCCGCTACTATTACAGCGTACTTTAACATGCGACAAAGATAGGGAGTGTTAGCAGTCGCCAAAAGAAGCAGGTTATAACTGGAGGCATTGACATAAATCATTTTTTTTGCTCTATTACCAGCAGCATGTTTACTGAACCTCGCTAAACACCCGGAACTTTAGTGCATATTTAACTATTCAGAACCCTGCTGCCAATTCTTATCCCTGACAACTTCCGACTCCTTCAAAAAAATACTATTTTTGCCGGATGATTTGGAACGAGCAAAAACTAATCCGTATTGCCATTCTCGATTTGAATGATGGCTTACCCAACCAGGGTATGCGCTGTATCCGACAGATCATCCATGACTGGTCACACGCGATCGACCAGGCCATTGAAGTCACTGAATTCGATGTGCGTAAAAAAAATGAACTCCCCGATACATCTTTTGATATCTATATCTCCAGTGGCGGACCGGGCGACCCGCTTCAAAGTCGCTTTGACGACTGGGATATTGCCTGGTGCAAATGGGTGGATGAAATGATGAGGTGGAATAATAATCCATCCAACACACAAAAAAAGCAGGTCTTTTTTATCTGTCATTCGTTTCAACTGGCTTGCCGGGTTTTCAATGTCGGGCTTGTCTATAAGAGAAAATCGACCTCGTTTGGTGTATTCCCGGTACATATGCTGGAAGAAGGAAAAACAGAACCTGTATTCGAGGGACTTAATGACCCCTTTTATGCAGTTGATAGCCGAGATCACCAGGTCATTCAACCAAACCATGATATCATCAGCGAAATGGGAGGATCCCTGCTGTGTATTGAAAAAGATAGACCACATGTGCCTTACGAACGTGCCGTGATGGGAATCCGTTTTAATGAGAACATGGTCGGTACTCAGTTTCACCCCGAAGCCGACGCCGAAGGTATGACCCGCCACTTTGAAACAGAGGAGAAAAGAAAGGCTGTGATTGAAAACCATGGCGAACAAAAGCTCAAAAGCATGCTTGAGCAACTTAATGATCCCGATAAGATCCGCTGGACTTATTCGCATATCCTTCCCAATTTCCTCAACCAGTCTATCGGACAGTTGGCCCTGGTGGAAGCGATTTAATACAGCGATTCATCATTTAAAAAAATGCGCACCACGCCTTCACGACCTAATATTCCAGGCCTTCGTGAACTTTTTTGCTGTAAATTGACCTTACTAAATCAGTCAGCATGGTTCCATTATTACGCCAGCAATTCAATTTAAACTTCACAAAAGAAAAATATGATGCATTTTTAAAAGAGCTGCATGGCTTGCACCCGGGAGCCATCGAATTCCGTGTTGCTGAAACGCCCCTTTTTATACCAAAAGATTTTACTGCAAAACTGCTCGACGCCTGCGAAAGTATTGTCGACATTATTATAGATCCCAAATTTGGTGATCTGACAAAAAATGCAATACCTGCTGAACTTATAGTACCCAAACAGAATGACCATTCTCATTTTATCGCCTTCGACTTCGGAATTTGTATCAATGAAGAAGGCCATTATGAACCTCAGTTGATAGAAATGCAGGGATTCCCCAGCCTGTTTGCATATGAAGTAGCGCTGGATGATGTCTTCCGAAATCATTTCGAAATACCAGCAAACTATTCGGCATACCTGGGTGGTTACGATAAACAGTCTTATATCCAACTTTTCAAAGACATTGTGCTGGGCGATCATGCCCCTGAAAATGTGATCCTGCTCGAGATCTTTCCCCATGAACAAAAAACAAGGATCGATTTTTATTGCACACAACAATATACGGGTGTCTCACCCGTCTGCATAACCGAACTTATAAAAGAAGGGAAAAAGATATACTACCTGAAAGATGGGAAGAAAACAGAAGTGAAACGTATTTATAACCGTGTCATCTTCGACGACCTTCAACAGCAATCACCCGAGGTGCAGGAAAAAGGAAAGATCCTCTTCGAAGAGCTCGACGTGGAATGGGTGCCACACCCTTCCTGGTTTTACCGAATCAGTAAATACACCCTGCCCCTGATCAGGCATCCATATGTGCCACCCACTTTTTTTCTCGACCAGGTCACACAATTGCCTGAAGACCTGGAAAACTATGTTCTTAAACCTTTGTTCTCCTTCGCGGGCCAGGGTGTGGTCATTGACCTCACAAAAGATGACATCGAGGGTGTAAAAGACCCCGGCAACTGGATCCTGCAACGGAAAGTAAAATATGCCGATGTGATTGCCACACCGGATGTGCCAGCAAAAGCAGAGATCAGGATATTTTATTTTTGGGAAAATGGCGCTGCACGACCTGTGCCGGTCAACAACCTCGCGAGACTAAGCAAGGGCAAAATGATCGGTGTCCGTTACAACAAGGACAAAGAATGGGTTGGCGGCAGTTATTGTGTATTTGAAAAATAAACCGGACACAGGTATAATCAAATATTAACTTGCAATCGAAAGAATGATACCCTAACCTGTTTTATCTATCATTAAATTAATTCCAACCGATGCAACAAATAAAAAACGTTCCCCCCAGGGAACTGGTACCGGGTTTTACTGGTCACTATATCCATGGAAAAGATCTGACACTGGGTTATATTGAAATTAAAGCTGGCAATGACCTGCCACAACATCAACACCCGCATGAACAGATCACCTTTATTCTCGAAGGCCAGCTGGATATGGTCATTGGTGGCGAAGCCTGTAGTTTAAGTACAGGCATGTATTATGTGATCCCTTCTAATGTTCCGCACGGAGCTGTAGCTGTGACAGATTGCAAGGTGATTGATGTTTTCAACCCGGTAAGGGAAGACTATAGGTAAATGTGGAAATGTGAGAATGTGGAAATGTGATAATGGGTTAATTGATTTAGATACTTCATATCCTGTAAATCGCGGTCCGTTATTTTCCTTTTTTTTTTCGTTTTTTCACTTTGGTTTTGGCAAATACGGGTCGGATATTCACATCCTGATTAATCAAACCACTGATTAGACCTAAAGGTTCAGGTCAAACATAAATTTCACACGTCAACTGGAAGTAACAACCTGGTTGACCCATTACCTAATTGAAAACTTTGGTGTGCTGGAAGGCGGGGGAGGGCAATTGGGGAGGGCCCGCCGGAGGCAGCAAAATCTGAATCGGAAGCGAAATCCTGAAAATTTGCTATCCATCAAAAATACCACTCAGCATTTTCCCCAACACCTTCACACCTCTCACACTAAATCCCGGTACATAACTTATCATTAATCCCGAAAATTTTTCTTCAACTCCATCAGCTTCGCCTGGAATGGATTTAACTTTTCCTCCCTGATCTTAGCACCGACCGGTCTCCTCACCTGGCCGCCGCTCCTGTCTCCCGATTCGCTCTTCGCACCATCCTTCATTGATAAAGCAATCCTTCTCCGCGAAGGTTCCACCTCCAGTACCGTTACCATCACTTTCTGGTTTAGTTTGACCACTTCATTGGGATCTCCAACATACCGGTTGCTCAAATGTGAGATATGCACAAGCCCATCCTGCTTTACACCAACATCTACAAACGCACCAAAATTGGTGATATTGGTCACGATACCCGGCACTTTCATCCCGGGCTTCAAATCCTCCATAGTAGCCAGGCCTTCCGCAAACCGAAACTCTTCAATCGGTGATCGGGGATCACGTCCGGGCTTCTCCAGTTCTTTTAATATATCTTCAATAGTGTACTGCCCAATCGCCTCCGATACAAAATCCTGAACCCTGATCTTTTTCCGTGTATCAGGTTTCTGGACCAGGTCTTCGATGGTACAATTTAACCGGGCAGCCATCGCTTCCACCACCTGGTAACTTTCAGGATGCACAGCTGAGTTGTCGAGCGGGTTTGAAGCGTTTGGTATGCGTAAAAATCCCGCACTTTGTTCGAAGGCTTTGGGACCAAGCATGGGTACTTTCTTTAATTCTTCGCGGCTTTTAAAGCTGCCGTTTTTCACGCGATACTCAACAATATTCTTCGCCACAGTGGCACTTAAACCCGAAACATACGTCAGCAAGTGTTTGCTGGCAGTATTCACATCAACACCCACATAGTTTACGCAGCTTTCCACTACCTGGTCCAGCGACTCCTTCAGACGGGTCTGATTTACATCGTGCTGGTACTGTCCCACCCCTATACTTTTTGCATCGATCTTTACGAGTTCACTGAGAGGATCAAGTAAACGACGTCCAATGCTGATGGATCCCCGAACCGTCACATCCTCATCAGGAAATTCTTCACGGGCTACCTCGCTGGCAGAATAAATAGAGGCCCCACTTTCATTTACCATGAAAACTGAAACAGACCTGCCAAAATCGATACTGCGCACCAGCTGTTCGGTTTCTTTACTGGCAGTACCATTCCCATAGCCGATCGCATCAATTTTATATTTCGAAACGATGTCTTTCAATGTCTGAACCGATCTCTCCCATTCATTTTGCGGCGCATGGGGATAGATCGTTGTGTTGTAAAGAAATGTGCCCTGCTCATCAAGGCAAACCAGTTTGCAACCCGTTCTGAACCCTGGATCCAGTGCCAACACCCGTTTATGTCCCAGTGGAGAAGCCAGCAGTAGTTGCCGCAGGTTCTCCGCAAAAACACGAATGGCTTCTTCATCCGCTTTTGTTTTGCTCTGCAATCTGAACTCGGTTTCAATGGAAAAGCGCAACAAGCGGTTGAAACTGTCCTCTACCGCAAGCTTCACCTGTTCCGATGAAGGGCTGGACGATTTGACAAATAACTGTTGCAACAATCCAACAGCTGTTTCTTTCTCAACAGAAATTTCCATGATTAAAAAGCCTTCTTTCTCGCCTCTGCGGATAGCGAGGATGCGATGGGATGGACATTTGGCCAGAGGTTCGCTAAACTCGAAGTAATCACGATACTTCTGCGCTTCCGCCTCCTCCTTCTTAGAGCTAAGTACCCGCGATGAGAACATAGCTGTATCCTGGAAAAGTTTACGTACGGCATTGCGGGCCTGTTCATTTTCCGATACCCATTCCGCGATAATATCCCTGGCGCCCTGCAAGGCTTCAACTGAATCTTTTACCTGCTCAGTGATATAACGGCTCGCCTCTGATTCTATATCTATATTTTTTTGTTCAAACAACAAGGTAGCCAAAGGTTCAAGTCCTTTTTCTATGGCAACAGAGGCTTTAGTCTTACGCTTAGGCTTATAAGGCAAATAAATATCTTCCAATTCGGTGGCGTCTACCGAATCCTCAATGCGTTTTTTTAATTCCGGCGTTAGTTTCCCCAGTCCGTCGATCGTTTTTAAAATGGTATCTTTTCTTTTGCCCAGCTCTTCAAAATATTTGATCTTCCCGATCACATCACCTATCTGTACTTCGTCGAGGTTCCCGGTCGCTTCTTTACGGTAACGGGCAATAAAGGGAATGGTAGAACCTTCCTCATGCAAGCCGGCAATACTTTCAACCTGCTTTAAAGAATATCCTAATGTCTTTGAGATTTCCTGTGCGTATTTCAATTCCATCGTAATCCTTTCTTTAGGGGTAGCAAATGTAAAGCCAGCCGTAAACGAAAAAAATTTGTTTTGTTCACTTTTTATTTACAGGAAATAAATCGCGACACATATCATCTTTTCTGTACCCTCCAAATCAACCATCCTGTCGTCATTCATCGGCCGTATTTTTCAATGCCGATAACACTGGATAAGGATTCCTGACAATGATCTCCCGGCCCTGCAGATCTGAATCACCTGGATTCAGTTCCACCCAGGCTCCATTTCTTCTGCCGGTTTTGACTTCCATCAGCCTGTATGTATTCTTCCCTTCCACTGCCAGTATATATTCCCCACTCCCGTACCTGACCACCGCGGCATCTGGTACCGCCAGGGTAAGGGAATCACTGACTGCAATACGTGCATTCAAAAACATCCCCGGCAACAATTGTTTAGGTTTCTGATCAAAATGACAATGCACCAGGGCAGTGCGGTCATCATCGACATTTCTTGTAACCAGGATGACCCGGCACGGGTATTCAACACCCGGTTCACTGATAAAGGACACCATTACCGGCTGACCCGTCTTTACATTGCTGATATCCTTTTCAAATATTGTCAGCGCGGCATGCAAATCATCAGGATTGATCAATTCAAACAACACATCCGCGGGATTCACATATTTTCCAATGTTCACATTTACCCTGGAAACAAATCCATTAATCGGAGAATACACCGGTACAGTTCGTGAAATTGAGCCCTCGCTCAGCCTGCCTGGATTAATACCGATCAGCCTTAACTTCTCAGCATATCCCCTCACCAAAACCTTCTGTGAATTATACTCAGACTCCGCACGCTGTAATACTTTGTCGGCATTTACCTTGTTCTGATTCAAAAGCTGCTGGCGTTTGAAATCCTGCTCGAGGAATTGCATTCTCGATACAGCAACCAGGTACTCCTGTTGCAATTCCACCAGGGCGGGATCCTCCATCGTTGCGATCACTTCTCCTTTGCTCACATGCATACCCGGCATCAGCTTTGTGTGTTTCAGGTAGCCTCCCATGGCGAAACTTACCGAGACAATATTCTGGGGAGGCACATCCACCTGGCCATTTACCTGCAATTCTCCTTTTAACTGACGCTTCTCGATCACAGCTGTCTCGATTCCTGCATTCTGGACCTGCTCTTCAGTCAACGATACAACATCATCTTCAACAACCGGTTGAACGGCCTGCGTTTTCTCCTTCGCCTGGCAGCCGTATAGGACCGTAGTAATAATGATTAAAATAATATAACGCATAAAATCTATTTAATAGTTAAATATTCAAGTTCGATCAAAGCCCGGTTATACTGGCTTACAGCGCCAATATATCCCAATTGGATATTGACGGCGTTATTCATCAGCATCGTCCACTCTACATAGCCAATCTCGCCATTTTTAAATGCCTCTTGAGCGTGGCTGACCAAAAGCCCGGCCTGCTTCAAGCCTCCCTGCTCATAATACGCCAGGCTTCGCTGATACTTTCTTACTTCCTCACGGGCCTGTTCAATTTCCAACCTCACCCGTTGAGCTGTAATTTCAGTTTGCATACGGGCTACCTGCTCGTTGATACGACTTGCCCTGATCCGGTTCTTAGTAGCCTTGTTAATTAATGGAATTCCAAGGGTGAGGTTGAAAGCATTAAAACGATCGCCGCCACCAAAATATTCCTGCCTCATGCCGTCCCTGGATTGATAACCCACAATGGACATATTGCTATAACCAACTCCAATATCTGGAGAAAGCAGCGTTTTCTCCTTTTGCGTTTGTGCGGCTGTCAGTTTCTCCTGTACCAGGTTATACTGCAACTGGGGATGCCCGGCAATACTCATCGTATCAGCCAGGTTAACCCCTGATTGGACTTTCTTTAGAGAATAATAAGCCGGCAATATAAGATCCTCTGTATTGAGAAATCTTTGCAACCGAAGCTGGACGATCCTCAAATCATCCTCAAGTTGCTGCTTTTGTAAACTAAGTTGCTGCGACTGTGCTTCAGCGCTTACCTTTTCCAGCATATTTGTTTCACCGGCCTCCAGGCGCAATGCTGCAGACTGCTGAAACTGGTTGAATACAGAATCAAGCCTGTTCAGCATTTTTCCACGTTCCTGCATTTCAGCCAGTTGGTAAAACAGCATCTTGACTTCTCTCACGATCTCTGCTTCCTGCCAGTTCACCCAATGCTGCTGCACCTCTTCCTGTGCTTCATATAGTTGCCGTTGTCGCTTGTATACTACGGGCAGACTGAACGCCTGGTTGATTGAAAACCGGGTATCATTATTCAGGCTGTTGATATTACCATACTCTACTTCAAACCGGGTTTTGTCAGGACTGAATACCCCATTCTGCAATTGTCGCCAGTATTCAGTTTGCTTTCGCTCTGCTTGCAGGGAAAGGTTTTGGTTTTTAGCCAAACTGATCATTTCATCAAGGCTCATATCCTTTTGGGTAAAACCAAGCTGGGAAATAAGTAAGGTTATGATCACCGCAATACTCTTCTTCGATCTGCCAAAAGCTTTTCTTTCAAGCCAGGTAAAAAGTATTGGTAAAACCACAAGGGTTAAAAATGTTGCGGAGATCAACCCGCCGATCACTACAGTAGCCAGCGGCCGCTGTACTTCCGCACCTGGCCCATGGCTCAATGCCATTGGCAAAAAGCCCAGCGATGCCACGGCAGCAGTCATCAGCACTGGTCTCAACCGGATCCTTGTCCCTTCCATAACAATTTGTTTTATGTCTGCGATGCCCTGTTTTTTTATTCGGTTGAATTCTGAGATCAACACAATCCCATTTAATACCGCTACGCCAAATAGCGCGATAAAACCAATACCGGCGGAAATACTAAATGGCATGCCACGCATCCACAATGCGAAGACCCCGCCAATAGCTGAAAGTGGAATGGCTGTAAAAATGAGCAAGCCATACTTAAGCGAGCCGAAGGCGAAATACAACATGACCAAAATGAGTAATAACGCGGCAGGTACAGCAATCGAAAGACGTTTCTCCGCTTCAATCATATTTTCAAACTGGCCACCATATTTGATGTAATAGCCTGACGGCAATTTCATTTGTGTGCTAACTTTTTTACTTAACTCCTCCACCACCGATTCCACATCCCTTTCACGAACATTAAATCCTACAATGATCCTTCTTTTCGCATCTTCCCTTTGCACCTGGTTTGGCCCCTCCTTTATTTCAACAGAGGCAACCTGGTAAAGCGGTACCTGTATGCCGCTTGCTGTAGGTATCAACAACTGCTGTACATCCCGAATATCCCGCCGGAGCTCCTGCTTCAATCTCACCACGAGATCATAGCGCCGCTCATTTTCATAGATCAAACCTGCGCTTTCACCCGCAAAAGAAGCGCGAACCAACCTGTTCACGTCGTTTATGCTTAACTGGTAGCGCGCCATCGCATCCCGATCGTATTGCACAACGATCTGCGGCAGACCCGTCACTACTTCGACATATAGATCTCTTGCACCTTCAACAGTACCGATGATATTTCCCAGGCGGTTGGCATAATCTGACAGACTATCCAGGTCTTCCCCAAATATTTTACAGACTATGTCCTGGCGGGCACCTGAGATAAGTTCATTAAATCGCATCTGTACCGGGAACTGAAATCCTGCAGTCATACCAGGTATTGCACGCAACGCTTTGCTCATCGTGTCGGCAAGCTCGTCGAAAGAAGATGCCGAGACCCACTGGTCTTTTGGTTTCAGGTTGATGATGATATCGGTCATCTCAAGAGGCATAGGATCTGTTGGTATCTCGCTAGCCCCAATCCTTGTCACAATCTTTTCGATTTCGGGGAAGCGTGTTTCGAGTATCCTCGCAGCTTTCTGCGAAGTGTTGATCGTTTCTGTCAGCGAACTCCCTGTGAGGATTCGTGCATCTACTGCAAAATCTCCTTCCTGTAATTTTGGTATAAACTCACCTCCCAGTCTTGAGAGAATAAAAACAGAGACCCCAAACAACGCGATTACAATTCCAAGCAGGATACGGGGGAAAGCCAATGCTTTTTGCAATAGTGGTTTATATAGTTTCTCCAGCTTTCTCATCATCTTGTCCGACCAGGTATCGGTGTGATTAAGCTTTTTACTCAATACAAGAGATGACATCATGGGGACATAAGTAAGAGAAAGTATGAAGGCACCGATCAGTGCGAAAGTGACAGTCTGTGCCATGGGCCTGAACATCTTCCCCTCAATACCTGTCAATGTGAGTATGGGCAGATACACGATCAGAATGATGACCTGCCCGAACGAAGCGGCACTCATCATCTTTCCTGCTGAGAGTTCCACTTCGCCGTTAAGTTGATCCTGCGATATTTTCTGTGCCCCCAAAAGCTTTTTGCCATGTGTCAATTGATGCAATACTGCCTCGACAATAATTACGGCTCCATCTACGATAAGACCAAAATCGAGCGCTCCGAGACTCATCAGGTTACCCGATACCCCAAATACATTCATCATGATAAAAGCAAATAGCATGGCCAGTGGGATCACCGAAGCTACAATAAGCCCCGCTCTAAGGTTGCCCAGGAAAAGCACCAGTACCAGCACCACGATCAAAGCACCCTCCAGCAGGTTTTTCTTTACCGTGCCCATGGCGTTGTCCACCATTTTGGTACGGTCATAAAAAACCTCAAGCTTTACTCCTTGTGGAAGTGTTTGCCTGATCTGCTCAATACGTTCCTTCACATTCGCTACCACTTCCGAAGCGTTCGCGCCTTTTAGCATCAACACGACTGCGCCGGCCACTTCACCTTTGTCGCTATATGTCATCGCACCATAACGAACGGCATGCCCGATATTTACTTCAGCCACATCTTTAATATAAACCGGGATACCTGTTGTTGTATGACGAACAAATATTTTTTCCAACTCCTCGGTGTTGGCAGCCAGACCTTCTGTGCGGATAAATAATGCTGTGGGTCCTTTTTCTATATAAGCGCCACCTGAATTTTGATTGTTTTTCTCCAGCGCGTCAAATACATCAGCAAGTGTCACGTTCATACTCTTCAACCGCTCGGGGATCACCGCTATTTCATATTGCTTGAGGTAGCCGCCGAAACTACTCACATCCGCTACGCCTGGTATGCCCAACAATTGTCGTCTTACTATCCAGTCCTGGACAGATCTCAGCTCGGTGAGATCGTATTTTGCTTCATACCCTTTTTCGGGCCGGAGGATATACTGATACACTTCGCCCAGCCCGGTGGTAGCGGGCGCGAGTTCAGGGATCCCGGCCGACGCGGGTATTTGTTCCTTTACCATCAATAGCCGCTCAGACACCTGTTGCCTTGCCCAATAGATATCGGTTTCATCGTTGAAGACTATTGTCACGACTGATAAACCAAACCTGGAGATCGAACGCATTTCGATCATGCCCGGGATATTGGCGTTTGCCTGTTCGATAGGAAAAGTAACGAGGCGTTCTACCTCAGGTGCCGCCAGCGATGGCAGTACCGTGATCACCTGCACCTGGTTGCTGGTTATATCCGGCAACGCATCAATTGGTAGTTTTTGAAGGTTTAGTACACCCCATACAACTAATGCGAGAGTGCATAAACCAATAATAAGCTTGTTCCTTACGGAAAAGCGAATAATTGCATGTAACATGTTGAATTATTTCGTGTGCCAAAAAAGATTCAGATAATATCGATCAGGCACAACGGGGAGGCTGGAAGATGTCAAATGCAGAAATCCGGGGATGATTGATCTCGTTAAAACTGTGAAATTCTTTTGCCAGCTCTGATGGGGGTGCAATTTCAATCAACAATATATCCGATTCAACGACCGGAATGCTCATCAGTGCAATATTCACGTTCCGAAAGGGAAGTTGTTGGTCCTGCTGGTAGTCATCGTCTACCAGAAAAGGACCGATATAATGCATTTCAAGAAAACTAAAAAATCCAAGAGACGGGTCAGCTTCACGATGAGTTTGATAATGTTCGATAAGGAATGGAATCTTTAAAAGCTGGTGAAACTCGGTATAGGCGAGCACATGAATCGTTATGAATAATATACCTATCAGGCGTTTCACGTCGCAAAGATAAGCTTCGTACAGAAAACAGGAAAACCACCCCTACCTGGGAATGACATAAAAAACAACATGCAATGCAGGAGCCATGAATTTGCTTGTAATGTTCTGGTACTTCCATTAATTCCAAAACAGCTAGCATCGGGTCCCCATACCCTTACCGTTTACCTTCCTGCCGGCAATAACTCAATCCCTCAAAGTAAATCTTACTCCCCCAAAAAACCGTATTCCCTGGTTTGGCGCATACACATATGCGGGATCAAAACTCAATCCATATGGATTTTCAGCAGTGGCAATGACCTTCCCGGCTGCATCGTATTCAACATTTTTGTTAAAAGGATCATGCGACCTGGCAATGAGGAAAGGGGCTCTCTTAGCCGGTGTCCAGTTCAACAGGTTTTTAATTCCCCCAAACAATTCTAAGTGGCGATTGACCAGTTTGGTCAACTGAATATTCTGAATACTCCATACAGGTGAAGAACCGGGTCGCGGATCATTATCAGACAGCAACGGCAAACGCATCGGGCCGTAGATATTACCGGTGTAATCAATATTGAGCTTTATGGCTGGTAAATTATACGTGATAGCCCAGGTACCGCTCCATTTTTCAGTCAGCACAGGCTGAATCCTGGATTTCTTTCCACTACCATCGCTTTCCACTTTACTTACATCCTGCAGCGTAACACCCATCAGGGTTTTTAGCCGGTGACCAAAATTTAGTTCGGTATTTAATGTTACGCCCTTCGATGTGGAATATCCACGAAGGTTTTGATAAATGATCTTATTGGGATCGCTGTCATAGTCAGGAATGATCTGGTTGGTAAAATGCGAATACCAGGCCGATGCGTCAATATTTAATCCTACCTGCTGCCATTTGTATTGCCGGGTATAATTCAAATTAATATTATAGCTGCGTTCCGGCTTCAGCTCTTCCCTGATCTCAACAGCTCTTGCCCCGGTAAGCGCCGCATGTTCTTCGGTAAACAAACTAACCACCCTGAAACCTGTACCTGCATTGAGGCGAAATACCTGTTTGTCCTTCAAGGACCATTTCCACGCAACCCTTGGAGTAATAATGGAACCATGCGCCGGATGATGATCATAGCGCATGCCAAGCAAAAGCAGGTGTTTTGGGTGAAACTTCCACTCGTCCTGAAGGAATAGTCCCGGGATCGTATAACGTTCAGGTCTGTTACTATCGTTTAATGTATCTACTGTAGCGGTGGAATTGTCGTCGTAGTAATTGTACCGAAGTGCCGACCCAAGCAGCAGGTTATGATTTTGACCTGCCTGTTTGTCCCAGGTTAACTGGCCGAAAGCGATCTTTTGCTTAGCCATATAAGGAATGGTTCCGTAATAAGAATTCTGGTCATGTGCTGTTGCAGAAAAAGAAAAAAACATTCTTTCGCTGACGGGAAGTTGGTAATTACCGATCAGCTCCCAACGTTTTGTATAAATGCTTTCGCCATACAGGCTGTCACCGCCCCTGAAATGTTTATTCCAGCGCATATCACCACCCCATCTGTCCTCATAAAAATACCGCGCCGCCAGGGAAGCCACCCGCTCCTGCCTCCTGTTAAGACTTATCTTATTGAATACCGACACCCGGTGTTGCAGTGTCACGTCTGTAAACTGATCATCGTTCCTATCAAAAGGCTTTTGATAATTGAAATAGTTCACACCAAGCAGGGACACAGCTTTTTTACCCAGCTTAAATTTTGTACCAATGTCAAGATTGTGTTCCCGCCAGCTTGTGGTCATGGCATTGACATTGAACCGGGGTGCTTTATCTGCAGACCTGGTAATGATATTGATCAGCCCTCCAATAGCTTCTGATCCATAGAGACCGGAAGCTGGTCCTTTCACGATCTCTACCCTCTCGATCAACTGGCTGGGAATGCCAAATAAGCCATACACCGATGCCAGGCTGCTGACGATCGGCATCCCGTCGATAGTTATCATGGTATAAGGTCCTTCCAGTCCGTTGATATGAATATCGCCGGTATTGCATACACTGCAATTCAATTGCGGTCGCACCCCATTGATATTTTGAAGCGATTCGAAAATACTGGGTGTGGGATTCTTCTTAAAAAACTGCGGTGTATAAACTTCAACCGCGACAGGACTTTCCAGTTTACTGACAGCTTTCATCGTACCAGTTACCACCACCGCATCAATTTCTTTTTCAAATGGGTTTAGTAAAATAGTAATATTTCCTTTTGAATCCGGTGTGACTGTTTTTGTAGCAAAACCAGTAGCACTGACAATTAAAGTTGTTGCGCTTGGTACTTCGATGGAGAATTTTCCGTTTGCATCGCAGGCCACGGAACGCGAAGAATCAGACAACTGTACAGTAGCACCGGCCACCCCTTCCCCATTGGCGGTATTTACAACACTTCCATTTATCACACGCTGCGCCGACGAAGCGACACAGGATGCCAGGAAGCCAAACAGCAAAATCCATTTCATAATTAAGTTTATCTAATATATTTTTTAGTCTAGCCTAAAAATATATTTAGTCAAATGTAAGAATTAGTCCTGGAATGGCCAAGTTCCGGGATGGAATCATTGCTGCCCGGAATAAAATTTAGGATTGCTGTCAGAACCTTTGACCCGCGCGGCTTCTATGATTTTTACTTTTGCGGGGGCTTTACTTTATTTTTCCTGGAGACTGTCCCCCTCGCTGGTCGTAGTTCAAATGTCCCGGTGTGTCAGGAAACCACAGCGCACTCAGCAGACTCAGCGGAGTATTTTCATCATGTTCTGTTCTCCATAGCAGATTTTTAACACGTAGACGCTTTTCGCTGTGCTCGCCGTGCCCGCCGTGGTTAATCGTACTTAGGAGTTCCCTGGACCACAATGTTTTGGAATTGAAGAGCCGGTTAGTCAAAATCAATTAACCCTGAAACCGGCGTCTGAGTAACTGTGCATTAAAGGCGACGATCACAGTACTCAGCGACATTAAAACGGCGCCCATAGCAGGACTTAAGGTAAAGTGTGGATAAAGAATACCTGCAGCAAGGGGAATGGCGATCACATTATATCCTATTGCCCAGCCGAGGTTCTGGATCATCTTACTATAGGTAGCTTTTGCAAAATCTATCATCCCCACCACATCACGGGGATCGCTATTCACAAGGATAATGTCAGCGGTCTCCGCAGCCACGTCAGTACCTGAGCCTACGGCAATACCAACATCGGCCTGAGCCAGGGCTGGCGCGTCATTGACCCCATCACCGGTCATAGCCACTATTCGCCCTTTTTGCTGGAATTCCCTGAGCTTCTCCTGTTTCTGATGTGGCAAAACATTGGCGAAATAACCATCCATCTTTAATTTTTCAGCCACCGACTTCGCTATTTCTTCATTATCACCAGTCAGGAGGTAAGAACGAATATTCATCTTACGCAGATCGTCGATTGCCCCGGCAGCCGAGTCCCGGATAGCATCTGCAAGGGTAATTATACCGACGAGTTTATCATCGATCATCAGGTAACTGATGGTTTCAACTGTATTATCTATACCCGGGGGCGTCTCAGGTATATCGAGCTTATGCTGACGAAAATAATTTGGACCAGCTGAGATCACTTTTTTGCCATTTACATTGCCACTTACACCCACACCCTGCAAATACTCAAATCCGGAGACAGGCCAGTATGATAAATTATTTTGCTTAGCCTTGCGCAGGATACCCTGGCCGATATGATGCTCTGAATTTTGCTGCACTGATGCAGCATATTGCAATAGCTCATCCACGGTGTATATATCAAGGGGCACCACCTGCACAACCTCGTGTGATCCTTTGGTGAGTGTACCGGTCTTATCGAATATAATTGTATCTAGACGGCGGGCCGATTCAAAAGCCGTGCGGTTTCGGATAAGCAGGCCATGAGTAGCCGACAGGCTGGTAGATATTGCGATCACCAGAGGTATCGCCACGCCAAGGGCATGTGGACAGGCTGTCACCATCACAGTGACCATTCTTTCCAAAGCGAAAGCCATATCGTTTCCACTATTGAGCCAAATAACAAAGGTGATCACGCCAACAGTAATGGAAATTATCGTGAGCCATTTTGCTACCCTGTCGGCAAGGTGCTGCGTTTTAGATTTGGATGCCTGGGCTGAACTCACCAGGTCGATCACCTTGTTCAGGTAACTATCGTTGCCTGTGGCCACTACCTGTAACCTTAATGCGCCGTCACCATTTATCGAACCGCCAATCACATCCTGCCCGGCTTCTTTCTTCACGGGGACGCTTTCACCTGTCAGCATACTCTCGTTCACATATGAACTTCCCTCCAGCACTTTCCCATCGGCGGGGATTTTTTCACCGGGTTTAACAAGGACAAAGTCGTCTTTTCTTAATTCTTTTAAGCTTATGTCAACCATCTCACCGTTTCTTTCAATATGTACAGTAGATGGTAACAATTTTACAAGGCTTTCCAAAGCTCTTGACGCTGCCATAGAAGAACGCATTTCCAGCCAGTGCCCTAACAGCATAATATCAATCAGCGTGGCGAGTTCCCAGAAAAAATCCATCCCTTTCAATCCAAACACCACCGCCGTACTATAAATAAACGCCACCGTAATAGCGATGGCAACCAGCGTCATCATACCTATCGCACGGTGCTTTATTTCACTGACCATCCCGCTCAAGAAAGGCATACCTCCATAGAAGTATATAAAAGAACTTAACGCCAGCAACAGGTATTTATCACCGGGAAAACTAAACTCCAAACCCAGCCAGTGCTGGATCATCGGTGATAATAACAATACCGGTATCGTTACGATAAGACAGACCCAGAAACGTTTCAGGAAATCATGGGTATGATGGCCTGCATGCTTATCGTGCATGGCGTGATCAGCATGACCCTTGTGCGATGAATCAGTTTCGTGTGAATGCTGGTGCGCATCTTGCGTAGTGTGTAACGGACCATTCTCCAGCGGCACCAGATCCATCCCACACTTTGGGCATTGACCGGGATCGGGCTTTATCACCTCAGGGTGCATGGGACAGGTAAACTTCTGTCCTCGTTGCTGGTGTGTTGAGGGGTGATGATGATGATGATGTTCGTGATCCATGCCTGGCTAATTAAGTTACGATAATAGATTCAATTTGCAGTCGAACCGGAGAACGTTAATGTTTGTGTAGCGCAGGCCTTAGTTGAAGAAACACCTGGAACCCAACCGGCAACTCTCCATACAAGGATTTTAGTTCTCCCTGGGGTAAATTAAGGGTTGTCTTCGCACCCGCTGCAAGTTCGAACACGCCTTTTTGAAGGAGGCTGCGGTTATAACCCAGTGAAAGTACATGAACATCAAATGTCACATGCCCCAACTGATCTTCCAGGTCGAGTTCCTCAGTCGACTTTTGTACAAATTCATAGCGACTGAATATTGCATTCTTCGCAAACTGGTAATTTCCTTCCAGCAAAACCGAATGTTCTTTATGATCCTCGCCTTTATCATTTAAACCCCAGATCAATGCTGCACTCAAATGGCTATTTGGGCCATTCTTCCCCGCATACAATACCGAGGCTGTTGTGCGGGTAATATCTATACCGGGTTCCAGGGCCTCAGGTTCTTTAATAAAGCCCTGCGAAAATTGTATCGCCCATTTTATATCGGGATTGAACGATAAACGGTAGGAATAACTATTAAACCTGGCTTTATCAAAACCATACCGCTCTTCGTCCGGTTCACGACCAGTGAAGGAAGAACCTTCAATCTTAAACTTACGATAACGAAAACCAAGTGTTGCCACCCCAAATGTGATATGCGTTGCATCCTGCCAGTGATGACCCAGCGGAGCATCGGGGTTATTCATTGAAGATACACGGTGCATGAATGCCGGAGCACCCAGGGCCGGCTCACCCGGGTAACCGAGATACGCAAACACATCCATATCTTTTTTGAGCGCATGTGTATAACCCAGGCTTAGTGCTGAGAACAGGTCATGCGGATGCTGGCGATCAACTAATCTTTTACCCTTCCATGTTTCTCCTGACTGAAATAATATGGGATAACCATCGCCTCCTTCTGTCAACCGGTCCAGGCTGATCATCGCTGTGGCATTGAACAGCCCCTTTTTACCAACCCGGTTATTCATCATTGCCATAAACCAGTTTGGCGCACCCCACTTGGCACTACCCCTGCTGCCGCTATTGTAAATATCGGTATTGGTGTATCGCAGAAAAACATTTCCATGAAACATCCAGTCTGTCTTGGTTCCCTGTTTCATCCACATATACATCGGGCTGTTGTCAGGACTCCAGGCAGTACCCGAGCCGTTGCGGCTCATCGGCAGATTTCTTGAGAACGCATGTGTCGGCATTCCATCAACATCATTTTTACCGTGCATACTATGATCTGAATGATCCATCACCTTTGCCGTATCCTTTTTTACAGGTATAGTATCTTTTTGGTGATGTTCGTGCTGGGCAATGCCTGCGTTTGTGAATATCAACATACACACCGTGACGGTCGTTATGATCGCTTTCATTTGCAACAATTTTTCTTTACAAATAAAGACCTGATAAACCCGAGTATTTTCTTTAAAACATTCATGTCATGCTTATTTTATTTTGAAGCGCCAGCCTAAATACAACAATCTTCCGCTTACAGGGCCCCATATCATCGATGCATCAAAATGGGGGCCGAAAGGCTGATCAGCGAACCTGATCGCGTCTTTCTGGAAAAAGTCAGTTAGATTTTCTACACCTACATACAGATCGAATGGACGATTCCTGCCAAGCGTTTTTGTTACCTGCGCATTCATCAGAAAATAATCAGGTGATCTCATACCGCTTACTACACCAGTTGGATCTGCATCATGATCTGTTATCCTCTTTGAACTGTTATAGTTTACAGTGTAATCAAATTTCCATCCGGAAAGATCGTAAGCTAGGTTTGCAAAAGCCCGGTGTGGCGCCGTAAACGGCTTATCCAGAAGCTTGCCACCATAATTAGTCTGTACATCAAAATAACGATAAGCCAGCCTCAGCTCAAGTTTTCTGACAGGCTCCAGATTGATTTCTGCCTGGAAGCTGTTCGAATATGATCTTCCATCCAGATTATAAAACTTCACTTCAGACGGGTTTTCCATATCAACCACCACCTGGTTTTCAAAATCATTTCGGAAATAATCCACACTCAAAAGCGCATCACGATTAAACAACCTGAACTTTTGATCCATGCTAATACCCTTGTTCCAGGCCACTTCCGGATCTAATCCATAGGCCTTACCATCTGCCTGCGCCAGGATCATCACCTGCCTTGCACTTACAAACAAACCTGAGTTCTCAGCAAATATGTTGGCAGTTCTTTGTCCTCTGCCTGCGCTGAGCCGCAGCGTTGTGCCAGGCAGTGGTTCATACCGCAAGTGAAGCCTTGGAGTAATAAACCAGTCAAACAAACTATTATGGTCGGCCCTGATACCCGCAACAACATTTATTTTTTCTACAGGCGTATATGTATATTCAAAAAAGGCTCCCGGAACTTTCTCCGTTCTTTTATAAAGGTTGGTATTGAAAACCTCGTCATACTTGTCCGCAACAAAGCTTGCACCGGTGCGGAACTTATGCGCCGATGTCCCGATAATCGACTGGTAGATCAGGTTTGCATAAAAATTGTTCTGCTCGGCATTATAGGTTGTCATTCCAAAATAAGAGTCCTGCTCATGCCGGAAAGCAGACAATTGCAAACCGAGGCTTTTATATTTCTTGCCGGGAAACACATAACCGAGTTTTGCAAAGGCTTCATACCGCCGCGTGTCAATTCCAAGTCCATAGCGGTTGGTTGTAAACTTATCCTTTGAGGGTTTAAAATCCAGCTCACCGCCGGTACGACTGTCATCCAGATATTTTATCCCAAACTGCGTCATAAAACCGCTATTGTCCTCATATTTCCAACGATTGACAGCGCTGAATAAATTTCCGATTGGAAGATCACGAAATCCGTCTTTATTGAAATCAATTTTCTTATTGGTAAGAAATGCATCGTGCAACAACAGCGCAGTACTCCATTTCCTGCCGATCTTTTGCGAAAGAATCAGGTTGAGATCAGTTTTTCCCATGTCATTGACATACACATTTGCATAAAGCTTATCTGCGGTTTCCGGCTTCTTCAGCTCTACGTTGATCTGCCCTGCGATGCTTTCGTAACCATTGGCAACCGAGCCTATTCCCTTAGTCAATTGGATCGATTCCACCCAGGTGCCCGCAATCGTGTTCAAACCCATAGGCGTAGCGATACCGCGCGGCCCCGGCAGGTTTTCGACGGTTAATTGCGTATAATTTCCACTTAAACCCAGTAATTGAATTTGCTTTGATCCCGTGACTGCATCATTATAAGACACGTCAACCGAAGGATTGGTTTCGAAACTCTCGCTCAGGTTACAACAGGCTGCTTTGAATAATTCGCGTTCCGTCATTATTTGTGTGCGTATCGGGCTCATGGCAGACAAGTAAGTCGCCCGCCGACGGGATCTGATCGTCACTTCACCAAGTTGATTGCCTGATGCCAGAACAATCATCAGCGCTTTTCCATCCACCACTTTGATCGTATCAGGAGTAAACCCAACGTAACTCACGACCAGGCGTTCAGACAAGCTGTCACGGTTAATCTTAAATACACCTGATGAATCGGTAATGGCACCGCGATCTGTATCCGACCAATTAACTGTTGCACCAGCCAGGGGGCTGAAAGAACCTTTTTCGTCTTCTTTTAAAACAACACCCACCACCATACGGGGTCCCATATCATCTCCATTCATCGGGCTCTCACTTATATAACTTTCCCTATACAGGCAACAGGCAGGGAGTTCATTGTAAATTCGATCATCGGCCTTCTCGAGTTCGGTGTCATGCCCGGCAAGGGCAATTCTTTTTTGAATTTTTTCTGGACTGGTAACAGAAGGTAAATAGGTAAGTGTGAGCAAGCTGTTATTCATATCCCAGTTTGCCGTCACGGTTCCCTTACCCCTTGCCGCTTTTTCAATGCGGTCTTTACACATTTCACAAGCGCCTGCTACATGAAATGAGATGGTAGAATCCTTCTTAACTGTTCCGGTTACGGGATTTCGCTGTGAAAAAGCTTTCTGAACTGAAATAAAAATCAGGGGAAGAAGAATAATTATCCTTAGTATTGGTTTCATTTTTTAGAATTTGATATTAGTAATACGAATGCCAGGTGTTTGCTGTTTGATAAACACATGTTCAGATCGTATCAATCAAATCCTAAAAATGCAGTGTTGCTTATATAGCGGGAAAGACGAATCCCGCGGGGGTGATGAAGAACTTAGGTGGCCTACCGGATATACATCTACTTCATTTATAAGAATCGGGTGGAATGTGTTTGGTAAATTCGTGTCCTGGGTTTTCAGCTTTAACTGCCGAGCCGATTCCTTATTGTAATCATCTTTTATTTTTATGTCAACCTGCCTGTCATCGCAACATCCTTTTTTTCTCTCTTCCTTTTTTACGGGGCAGTCTTCGTCCGATATTGGTACCAACTTAACCGCATCCACCCTTCCGCAGCAGAAATGCACATGCAGGGTCATTCCAGAAGAGGAAAACGAAAATGCGAGAAAGGTGAATATGAAAATCAGTTTTTTCATCCCTTTTATATCATATTGATCAACATTACGGCACTCATAGCTACCATGAGCAGGTCTTCAAACAAGGTCACTTTACTAAGTGGCAGCTTTATCACTGTTCCCAAACAAGCACACTGAAAAGGCGTTTTCCTTGCCAGGCTTTGTACCACCCCTATTGTGCTTACCGACATAACCACCAGGGTCACCAGGTTAGTTACCAGTGGATCAAACCCGGTTAAAAACGCTATACCAAGGGCAAGTTCTACAAACGGGTACACAAAACCCCAGGCGGGCAGTTGCTTTGCGACAATATCATACGAACGATATCCCTCTGCAAATCCTTTCAGGTTTATCAGCTTGAAAAACGAAAACACGAGGAAAAATCCTGCCATAAAATGGCTCATCCATTGCATCCAGTTAAAACTTCCCTGCATGTACTGAATCAGGATTGTTGTCCCAGCGATATAGCCGAATATTAGAAAAATGGGATAATACGAACTTTTCTCTTCGGTCTTAACAGGAGTTGCTGAGGCAGTATGTCCACCAGTAGTGTCTGTAATAGTATAGTGTCCGGCCTTATTGACTGCTTCCTGCAGGGTAGCTGTATTGATATGCCGGTTCATCTTGATGGTTGCCTGTGGCGCCTGCAGTTGTACATCGGCTGAAAGAATATCTCCCAGCTTCAACAATTCACTTTTTACACGCGCTACACAACTGCCACAAGTCATGCCTTCTATTTGATATTGATGTGTCATAATTTAAACCTCCGATGCAAATCTCCTTCAAAACACAGCCGCAACTGTTACATAATCATGAGGTTTTCTTACATAATTCCAACAACACCGCTAGATCTTATCCAGAGGTTTACGTTGATGGTCTTTTAATTGTTTAAACTGGCTGGGAGTAAAACCGGTTATTTTTTTAAACTGGGCCGATAAATGGGCCACGCTACTGTACCCGAGCTTAAAAGCAATACCACCCAGACTGTATTCGCCATACACCAGCCATTCTTTCACTTTTTCTATTTTCTGAAGTATAAAATACTGTTCGATGGTTGAATTTTCCATCGAAGAGAAAAGATGACTGATATAGTGATAGTCCTTACCAAGTTTTTCGGTCAGGTAAGCAGAAAGTGTTTTATTCATCTCATCCAGCTCACCATAATGAACCAGCTCTATAATCGCAGCTTTGATACGCTCCAGGAATTTCGCCTTCTGATCATCCAACATTTCGAAACCCTCAGCATTCAGTTGCTCCCGTATTTTACTTTCTATATCCGGGTCAATCTCCTCAATCAATTTCACATGACCCAGATAAACCGATTCCGGGATAATGCCATTTTGCTCAAATATGGATTTCACCGACTTGATACAGCGATCACATACCATATTCTTGACATGTAATTCCATTATTTTTTCCTTTTCAACGCATTTAGAAATGTTCTTTCATACGCGATCAACCAGCTGTTACGCGCCATTCGCTGCATATTGCCATCCAATTGAAACCGGTAGCCAAGATTGAGTTTTGCATTGCTATTGAAGATAAGCTGTATGGCCGGGGCCAGGTCAACCAGGTAAGCACTGCGATCCAGTGATTGCTGCGCCAGCAGTTCGGCATAAACATTCAAATTGGTCTGTTGGTAACCGGTATATTGTAAAGGCAATACCAGGTAACCACCCGATAAGGAGTAATTCATCACCTGGTATATCCGCGAGGGTATAAATACAATAGATTCCTTATTCCGGTCTTTGTGTAAGCCCTGGGTATGACTAACTGTGCCAGATAAAGCGAACTTGCCCCAAAGTTGTGTCGCTATCAGACCGAATTGTACACCACTCTTGTCACCCATCAGGCTCAATTCATCAAAATGGAAAGGACTTCGGCTATAAGCTGCATCGGCAAAAACAGCCATCCGGAAATGCGAATGCAATTCATCCTTTGACAGGAACCGGTATTTTCCATACACATAAACCGATTCCCATCTAAAATTGCGTGTATGCATGTCGGCGAAACTCGCGCCTACATGTACCATCCAGTTCTTGTTGATCCCAAACATCAGTTCAGGTGTATAGCGCTGCATGAACCGATCACTGCTAGCCTGACTGGTGATAAAATTTGCACTGAGCCTGGTACTGATCGAATGCGCGGGCATATTTGATGCGGGCTCCGAATAAACGTACAGCTCCTGGCTTTTCACTCCAAGGGAGCAAACCAGCAAAAAGATAATAGATAATGATTTCATATTACACCGGGATCATTCCTGCAATAGCTGGCTGATCGCATGATCCAATTGCTTCTCCTTTGGATCGATCATCACCACATCGCCTTTTTTATTGATCAGGAAAGTGGTAGGCAAAACGGAAATTCCCCAGTTGACAGCCGATTGGGCACCCCAGTTACGCGGATCAATGACCTGCAGCCAGGTTATCTTGTCCTTTGCAATGGCTTTTTCCCAGGCACGTTTGTCGTCATCAACCGATACGCTGAATATTTCAAAACCCTGAGGTTTGTATTTTGCATAAAGTTTTACGAACTGCTTATTGGCAACCCGACAGGGGCCACACCAGCTCGCCCAAAAATCTAACAACACAACTTTCCCTTTTAAAGATGCAAGGGATATCGTATCACCCTTTACAGTAGGGAGTTTTATGTCGAGCCTGGGATCTGTAATATTCGCAATTTCCTGGCCATTGAGATTCCCAAACGAGAAAACCAATAGTACCAGGGCCAATAACTTTCCTGATTTCATTAATATTGTTTTTGTTTGAAACGGGGTGTTAAACCAACAAGTTTGGATGTTTCAACACCCCGATATGATCTTTATCAGATTGTCACATGGTAAACCCTTGCCTGTGCCGGAGCACCTGCTTTCACGCAACACTCTGCTGCGCGGCCGGTTTTCAGACAATTTGCACGGCTGGAAGAACTGATCTTTTTAAACTGTTTCGCCGTGACAAAATCTTTGTCGACAACAGTTAATTCCTTCTCGCCATTCAGGTCCTGGCCAGGGTTATTGAGAAAATGAAAGACATCTTTCCCAATCCCAACATGACTGTCCCCGCCAATTCTTATGCCGTCAAACTTCCCGGTTATTTTCAGGGCTCCTACTGAAAAACCAGCGTCTTCGACCGCTGCCTTCAAAGCGTCAATCTCAACGGCCTGGTCTTTCTTAAACTCTATATGAAAAGCCGAGTTTTTTATATCCGGATTTACGTTGGCCACAAAAGGCACCGCCTGTAATGCTTTATAGATCGCATTACTGCACATCGCACAGGTGAGTCCTGTCGCCTGTAGATCAGCTTTCGTGAATTGCGCGTAGCCCGGCAACCCAGCGAAAACGATCGCTATCGCTAACACTAATGTTTTCATTCTTCTACTTTTTATGAATTAATGTGACTGGCAGCAGCTGGCTTTGCCATCTGCACCTTTGGCATGCTTACATTCTGAACCGGCTTTGCAAACGCCGTTGGCGTCGCAGCAACCTTTATCCTTGCACGCAGTCATGTCTGTGCATTTGCCATCCTTCATTTCGCATTTATCGCCACAACAAGCATGGGCTTTTTCGGCAGCAGCGCCTGCTCTCTCGTATTTGCAGCAGCTATGAAGTTTGTCGTAAGATTCATCGGTAGCTCTTACATCGCGGGTATCGTAGCCCACGGCTGCAACAGCCTGCTGGATCTTTGCGGCATTGGTAGAAGTACTATTGTATTTAACGGTAAGAGATTTTGTGTCTGCACTCCAGCTGGCTTCGCTGGCTCCGGCAGTTTTAGCGGCTTTTTCAATTTTTGATTTGCACATACCGCAATTACCCGATACCGGAATGGTTTCAGTTTTTGCTTTTTGGGCATAGGAGCTACCGGCAATGGCTAAAGTGAATAACAGAACAGAAAATATTTTAAACGTTTTCATGAAATTTAATTTATCCGAAGTCATTCCTCGGAAGTGATAAAAAATTTGAAACTATAATCATGGATATAGTGTATCCTCATCGAATTATCCTGCTTCGATGGGAAACTGTCTCAAATTCTGAAAACGTTATGCACCAGGTAGCTATCCTGCGCTGATAATAAAGGGGGAGAATGATTTAGAAAATGTCTTTGTTGCGCTAACGTATGGAAAGAAGCAATAATAAATTCAGAAGGCCTTACAACCATATCACCGATCGCCGGCAATTCAAAGTTTATAACGGGACTTGTCTTCTGGTCCTCGTCCATTTTTAAGAACTGAACTTCATCTCTGCAGCACCCGTCAGATTCATGGATATCCATGCCGCATTTACCGCATTGTTTTGCCTCAGCTCCGAAAATGTCAGTTGAGGCCAGCTTGTTCATGCAATAGTGCAGATTGATGATCACCCCGCTGCTGACAGCCAGGTAGCTCATGAATACTATGGTCACTATTAGCTTCTTCATATCCAATGCAAAGATAATCTCCTAATGCATAAACAGAAATCTTATCACCGGCTCATTTTAAGTCACCACTACCTCACCAGAACCTGACTCAATAATAAACAACATTGATAATCAACATCTTCTATTCATTCCCCATCCCAAATTTCCGCCTTCCTTCTTCCCGGTAATAATTAGAAACGTTAAATCAATTTACAAAACTCCAGTAAATTCCCAACCGGATCTGCAGACCGGGATAATAATATCCCCCGGGTGCAGGCTGGTTATTGTTGGTGAACCCAAATGCACTATTTGTCACCTCGGCTGTATTCAGGTTTTCTGCCCGAAAATATAGTTTGAAAGACTTGATCCGGAAATGTACATAGCCGGCAATATCCGGCAGTGGATTATCAACCTTTACGCTATCCTGGTAAAAAAACTGGCCTAAGACGGGGGAATAGCCATCCGCTTTGTAGGGTGTATGATACTTTATCTCCGTACCAAAAGCAATGTCGAGGTTCTTGAAGCCTAGTTTACCCTCGTAACCAATTCTATTCCGTGTAAATAACAAGGGTGTATTGACTTCGGCGTTGCCAATCTTCTTTTGCAGATACACATCGGCATGCCAGAACCATTGCTTCCCTAGTTTTATCGTTTTCTGCAATGACACCTGCAACATATTAAACAATGTGCTTTCCTGGTGCGCTTCGTAAAAATTCTTGAAATAAGAATAGTTTGTAACCAGGTAATAATGCCCGGCCAGCTTTAAACGAAGCGAAGGCTGGGAAATGGAAGCAAATAAATGTGTGGTATTTTCTTTTTTAAAATCGCGGGAAGGCCCGATATAAAAAATACTTCGGTTGTCAAATACAAAGGAAGGGGTGCGATTTACATTCTCAAAAGCCAGTTGTATATAACCCATGCGTTTGCCGACAAAACGCTGCAGGCTGGCATATGCCCGGTAATCACCGCCGTTGAGCCCGGTAAAATATAATTTACCATTAGCCTGCATATCCCATTTCTGGTTGCGGGTACGGTTACGATATTCCGCATGACCATAAGCATTGAAAAAATTTCGTTTGCCCACACTATCGTTTTCCAGGCTTAGGTTTTGCACCGCTGCACCAACCTTGAAGAACTGGTGCAGGTTTTTTGCATCCGGATATTGGTAGATGGAAAAATCATTGATCATATTCTTCCATTTGTCGATCAGGCGAAAACTATCCAAAGGCGAAGGAAAGTTCAAATTGTAAAACGATTTGTAATAACCCGAATCTGCCACATCATCACTGAATTCATATTTCTCACGAGAGAAACGGAATGTATGTTCCAGTCGCAGCCGGGGATAAAAAAGTGGCACAACGGATGAATCTGTCACAATAGAATCCTTTTTCCCAAAATCGTACTGCTGCCGCACCAAAATGTTGACATCAGAATATTTATTACCTGTGCCAACGTCGGTACTGAAAAAGTTTGTCTGGTAAATATCATCGCCACCCAGCCTGGTAGCCAGGTTAAACCGGTCCTTATACACGGGATCGTGGATCAGGCTATCATCGCGAATTCCCCCATTCTCCCCTGACTGCAATTTATTGCCGAGGGCCACGAAGTATAGGTTATACCGTTTGTTTACAGTTTCAAACCTCGAAGAGAACAGGTAATTATTATGATTTGTCTTCTGGTTTTTAAAAAATCCAGGCGCATTGATCAGGCGGTACTGGAGCAGGAAATTAAAATTGGGCTTGACGTTTTGCGTATGCATCAGCTCGATAACCTGTTCGGCGCGACTGGCAAGCATGTAATTCAGTTCAGAATAAGGACGCGTGGTATTAAAAAACCTTACTTTGTCCATCGTCCATTTATAAATATCAAAGGAATGAAAACCCGGGTCCCATCCTGGTGTGAGCTGCGGTGAAAAAAGGATCGACCGGGATGCGCTGCCATTGTTGCCAAGATAAATATTGGTTGCCGGAATCGGGAAGCGATTGGAAAAGTCAACGATCGAGGAATCCAGCATATAATTGCGGGTAGAATCGAGATAACGATATCTTATGGTGATCGAGTCTTCGTTTTTGTCGCGCCGCTTGAGGCTATCGGTACTACCACCTCCGCGCATCCCGCTGCCCATCTGCCGGATACGACTTCCACCCTCCCGGATCAGGTTGCGTTGGGAAAAGGCATCCACGGAAACAAACAGGAGCAGTAAGAGTAGTAGATATGTAAGTCGGATTACCAGAATGGAGAATTTTTTTCAATTAAGCAGCAAAGTTATTGCTATCGGCAAAATTGCAGCGATTGCGGCAGAATTTTAGGTGAGGCACCAATTATTATCGTGTTAAAATGTTAAATGATACCTGGCTCTTATATGGTTAAAGTGAAGCGATCAATTCCCTGAACAGGACTGCCAGTTTGGGCTCGGCTCCACGGGCGGCCTGTAATACCTCCTCATGGGTGATCACATTGTCATCA
This sequence comes from Bacteroidota bacterium, assembly GCA_023424015.1. Lineage (GTDB taxonomy): Bacteria > Bacteroidota > Bacteroidia > Chitinophagales > Chitinophagaceae > Terrimonas_B. The sequence continues at coordinate 35,637 of JAFAEM010000028.1, forward strand.
TCACGGATTCCCAGGTCGGTTACCACACTCACGGCAAATACCTGCATGCCCATATGATTAGCAACAATGTTTTCCTGTACCGTGCTCATACCAACCACGTCACCCCCCAGTATTTTAATCAACTGGTATTCGGCTCGTGTTTCAAAAGTGGGGCCTGTCACTGCGACGTATACCCCTTCTTTGAGATCAAATTTGTTTTTCGCCGCGATTTCTTTGGCCCTTTTGATCAATTCTCTTTTGTACGGTTCGCTCATATCGGGAAAGCGGGGACCGAGTTCGTCAATATTTTTACCAATTAATGGATTGGGTGTAAAAAAGCTTACATGATCCCTGATGGCCATGATATCACCCACTTTAAAGTCGGGGTTTACCGCACCTGCGGCATTGGACAATAACAGGGTTTCAACGCCCAGCTTTTTCATTACCCTGATAGGATAAACCACCCCCTGGGGTGTATAGCCTTCATAATAATGAAACCGCCCTGCCATCGCCACTACATTTTTACCTGCGATGGTCCCAAAAACCAGTTTACCCTGGTGACCCTCCACCGTAGAGACTGGAAACACCGGAATCTCCTGGTAAGGCACTTCCTTTTCCACTTTTATCTCATCAATAAAATTGCCAAGTCCGCTACCCAGCACGATACCAATAGTTGGCTTCGGGGGATGCAGGGTTTGCAGAAATTTCATTGTCTCATCCAATTGACGGAGCAGGTCAGTTGCCATAAAGAATCGTTATGTGGCAAACGTAATGAAAATATGCTAATACGGCCACTGATTACACAGATTACACGGATACGATGCCTTCGGCATAAGGTGGCTACAGATTGGACGGTTTTTCAGAGATTATTTTTGTGCTGCCTGACGGCAGGGGTTAGCCACGAATTACACGAATCACACTAATACGGCCACTGATTACACAGATTACACGGATAGGATGCTTTCGGCATAAGGTGGCCACTGATCGCACGGTTCTTCACAGACTATTTTTATGCTGCCTGACGGCAGGGGTTAGCCACGAATGGCACGAATTACACGAATGGGGCCACCGATTGCACAGATTACACAGATTAATTTTATGCTGCCTGACGGCAGGGGTAGCCACGAATGGCACGAATCACACGAATGGGGCCACTGATTGCACAGACTACACAGATTAATTTTATGCTGCCTGACGGCAGGGGTAGCCACGAATGGCACGAATCACACGAATGG
>JAFAEM010000015.1 GCA_023424015.1 Bacteroidota bacterium
GTCGTGAGGCGTGAGGCGTGAGGTGGGAGTCGTGAGAAGGCATTGGGAAATGATTTTACTTTCGAGTATTTGCTTTGTTAAATGTTTTCCTTCAATTTAAATACCAATTGCATCAGGAGCATAAAATTTGTCAACTTTAAAAACATTTCTAAAACATGCCTTCCGCCTCATGTCTCACGATCATAAGAGATCATTCTGGATACTAATTGGAAAATGCGAACCATCAACATGCCTGCCGTTTCAAGACCCTGCTTTGTTGCATAACCCAAATCAACTGCTATATCCAAGGCTGCATCAACTTCTATCAACGATCCGCGGGAAATTTCATAGAACCTTTTCCTTTCTTTTAGTGATTTTCTTGAGCAGCCTTCTGCAATATTAAGATGAACAGACAGCGCCGCCCGTCTGATTTGAGATATCATACCAAATTTTTCCGCCGGGGGAAACGAATTCGTTTGCCTGTAGCAATCGAGTACAAATGATTTCGAAACTATGAAAACATCAAGTTTCGTATGAGACAATTCGAGGAACATAAAATTTGTTTTTCCCAAGCTAACAAAAAACATTATTGGATGCCTGGTGAAATCATCATAAATAACCGGGAATTACCCCACCCGATTCACTACTCACTACTCACGATTCACGTCTCACCCTCACGTCACTTTCTTCACAAATAGTCTTCCCGAATTGATCGCCAGCACCACATCACTTAAACCCATGACTAATGCGGCAAAACCTGGTTTCAAAAATCCGAGAGCTGCTACCGGGATGGCTATAATATTATAAGCAAAAGCCCAGAACAGGTTTTGTTTGATGGTAAGGAAGGTATGCCTGCCGAGTCCCAGCGCGGTCGGCAACTTCTTTAAACCATGGTTCATCAATACAACCTGCGCGGATTGCATGGCAATTTGCGATGCATCGCTCATCGATACGCCGATCGTTGCTTTGGCGAGAGCGGGCGCATCGTTGATACCGTCACCTACCATCACGGTTGAGGCCATTGCAGAAAGTTGAGCGATCTTTTCCAGCTTTTGTTCAGGGGTTTGTTCGGCAATTACTTCATCGATACCAAGATTATTACCCAGTTCCTTAGTCTTATCATATCGGTCTCCACTCAGCAGGATGGTCTTGATGTTTTTCGAATGTAGGTAGTCAACCACCTGTTTAGCTTCTGGTCTTATCTCATCTTTTACATCGATCCATCCCAGCAACTGGTCATTTTTTACCAGGTAAACATTATGACTGTTATCGCTGGTATACTTTTCAGCGATCTTGTAAGAACCGGCCTTATAGATATCACCTTCTTTATCCCTGGCCTGCATACCAAGCCCTTTTATTTCTTCAATGAATTTCCAACGGATCTCATCTTTTGTTTTCCATTCTTTGCTGATACTTTTCGCGATGGGATGGTTTGAATATTTTTCAAGAGAGAAGATAATCTTCCTAAACTCGTCAGCGCTTACAGCATTATTTTCAAAATGCCAGTCACTTATTTTGAAATCACCCGTTGTCAGCGTTCCGGTTTTATCAAACACGACCTGATGGATGTTCTTAAAAAGCTCCAGGCTACGCGCATTGCGAAACAATATTCCATTTCTTGCGCCGCGACCAAGGCCCACGGCGATGGCAGCCGGGGTGGCAAGTCCCATCGCGCAGGGACAGGCAATAACGAGAACTGCAATGCTTCGCATCAGTGAGTTTGTGAAATCCTGCAAAATGACCCAGTTGACAATAAGGGTAATTGCCGCGATCACCAGCACAACGGGTACAAAAATGGCGCTAATCCGGTCCGCCAGCTGCTGAACAGGTGCTTTTTCACCCTGCGCCTGTTTTACCAGTTTGATTATACCCGATAAAACTGTGTCCTCACCCGCGGCGGTTACATATGCTTTGACGGTTCCATTTACCAGGATGCTTCCGCCGATCAATTTATCCTTGCCTGTTTTATGTACAGGAATACTTTCACCAGTGATGATTGCTTCATTCACTTCAGCTTCGCCCCAAAGTATCTTGCAGTCAGCGGGTACCTGTTCGCCCGATTTAATAAGGACCAGGTCACCGCTTCGGAGCTGTTCACTTTCCACTTCGAAGACCTGTTCCTGGTGCTGATCGTCATAGGCGATCATATTGGCCATTACTTTTTGCGAGCTGGCGAGTTTGTTCAGCGCTTTTTGGGTGGAACGGACCGAGGCTTCTTCCATATAGTTACCAAGAAATACCAGGGTAATGATGGTTGCAGTCGTTTCATAAAACATATAATCTGCGGCCTGCCCGGAAAGAGTACCATATAAACTATAAATAAAAGATGCCAGCGCACCCATCGCGATCAGCACGTTCATATTCGGTATGCCGTTGCGAATACTTTTCCAGGCGCTTTTACCAAAAAATTCCATGCCCACAATGAATACCGGAAGACAAAGTGTGAGCTGCAACCAGGGATTCATTAGCCAGTGTAGCTCGAGACCAGGTATCATATGCAGCATCAGTACCGCGGTAAAGGGAAGGCAGAAGAGAAAACGATGAAAGTGGGTGGCAAGAATTGGACGCCTGGAACCGGATATCGGTGCCTGTGAATTGACGATCTCATAGCCCAGGTCCTTAATGCCGGCTGCCAGTTGTTTATCACCCACAATACCACTTCTGTCAAAACTTACATCTCCTGTTGCGAAATTGACCCTGACATCCCGCATACCCTGCTTTTCCAAATATTTACGGATCGTGAGTGCGCAGTTTGAACAGTCCATACCATCTACTTTCCATTGAATCTTTTCCATAGTTGCTTGATATTATAACAATAGGCTTGGGATCTTGTTGCAAAATTACCAGCGTAATCAAACAGCCAATAGTTTCGTGGCAGGAATATTGGCAACAGGGTTGCTATTCTTATAAATTTGTGAAATGGAATTGATTTTTTCACTGGAAAACATATCGGAATCTGCAACCATGTTTTGGAAATCGGTTGGGGACGCGAAAGTATTTGCATTTCACGGCAACATGGGTGCGGGGAAAACAACTTTTATTCATGCGCTCTGCGATGTGAAAGGTGTGAAGGATGTAGTAGGAAGTCCGACTTTTTCTATTATAAACGAGTATATCTACAGCAATGGCGAAGCTGGCAAAATATTTCATATTGATATGTACCGGCTAAAGGATGAAGAGGAAGCGATTCAGGCCGGTGTAGAGGATTGTTTGTATAGCGATCATATCTGTTTCGTAGAATGGCCTGACCGCGCACCGGGAATTTTCCCGGAAGATACTATCCATGTCTTTATCGATACCCTGGAATCATCACAACGGAAGCTCAGAATAATCGGGAATTAACTAATTTTGGCCGCAGTCAGTTAGACTACTGTTAACCAACTTCATGAGCCAGCAAAAACCAAGGATCAGTTCATCCTTTAGTTACGAATACGAGACTTTGGAAGAAACGCTTGACGTCAAGCCAGATGCTGAAGGGATGATGATCGGCATACCAAAAGAATTTGCTTTCCAGGAAAATCGTGTAGCCCTTACCCCCGACGCGGTAAGTGTGTTGGTTAGCAACGGGCATCAGGTGGTAATTGAACACAATGCCGGCGATGCCTCGCACTTCAGGGACAAAGACTATAGCGAAGCCGGCGCCAAGATCGTATATGAAAGGGCCGAAGTTTACAGGGCACCGATCCTGGTGAAAAGTGCTCCCGTGATCGAAGAAGACCTTCAGCTTTTACAAATGAACCAGGTGATCATTTCCCCGATCCACCTTTCTGTGTTAAAAGCAGAGATACTGGAGTCGATGATGGAAAAAAAGATCACCGCCATATCTTTCGAAAATTTAAAGGATGACAGCGATTCTTATCCCATCGTTCGCAGTATGAGCGAAATTGCCGGAAGCGCCGTGATGCTGATCGCTGCCCAATACCTGGGTTCGGCCAATCACGGCAAAGGTGTGTTGCTCGGTGGCATATCCGGCATCGCGCCTACCAAGGTCATTATCATTGGCGCAGGGATCGTCGGTGAATACGCGGCGAGGGCAGCGCTTGCCCTGGGTGCTTCCGTAAAGGTGTTTGACAACAGCGTTTATCGCCTCAAACGACTTCAAAATAATATTGGTCACCGGCTCTGGACCTCGGTGATCGAGCCCAGGATGTTGGCAAAGCAATTAAAAACCTGTGAAGTGGCGGTTGGAGCGCTGGGTTCCCAAACCGGGCGCACGCCCATGGTGGTTACGGAGGAAATGGTGAGTAATATGCGACCCGGTGCTGTTGTGATCGATGTGAGCATTGATCGGGGCGGCTGTTTTGAGACTTCCGAAATAACATCGCATGAGCATCCCATCTTTATGAAGTACGGGGTGATTCATTATTGCGTTCCGAATATTCCATCCGGTTTTGCCCGGACGGCATCGCAGGCGATCAGCAATGTGCTGATGCCGCTTTTGCTGGAAGCTGGAGAGGAAGGTGGTTTTGAAAAACTTGTGTGGCACCAGGTTCATCTTCGCAGTGGTATTTATATGTTTAAAGGATCACTTACCAATTTTTACCTGAGTGAGCGCTTTGACCTGAAGTACACCGACCTGAATTTGCTCATTGCAAGCCAGCGATAAACCTATTTACTACAGCTTTCTTTGAAGCGGCAGACCGTCTTTCCGCCCTCCCAAACCTGCATTTTTTCCTTATCTTCGCCACGATGAAAAAATGGCTGATCATATATGCATTTGCTCTGGGTTTTCTGGGCCTCGCATATACCGGTCATGCTAGTTCCACTGATAAAAATCCAACGTTTTACACCCAGGGATTGAAATTGAAAAAAGGGTTTGTCGTTGGGCTGGAAAATAAGCAACAGCGCGACAACTCCATTTTACTTAGCCTTCGTACAAGGACACTGCTTTCAATCTCGGCTTTTCCGGCAATAAAGGAAAATACAATCACGGTTGCCTGCTATCGTAACCATGGGATAAGTCTGGTTGCAGCTGAAAAGGAGATGTTGATGTACGACTACCTGCAGCACCTGTTTCCGTCCCATTATTTCTGGTAGAAGGCTGAGATTAGACATACAACCGGCTTCATCGGTACACTTTACTACTATTCCGTTACAACAGGCTTTAATTTTTACGATCAACTAAAGATTCATGAATCATTTACCCAACCTGATAACAGATTTGGCTTTGATATTGGGCTCAGCAGCGATTATGACGCTGGTGTTTAAGATGCTGCGTCAACCTCTCGTACTTGGATACATAATTGCGGGTATACTGGTAAGCCCGAATTTTACATGGCTGCCTTCCATCGTTGAGACCGACAATGTAACCGTTTGGGCAGAGATCGGCGTTATTTTTCTGTTGTTTAGCCTGGGTCTTGAGTTCAGCTTTAGAAAACTTGCACAGGTGGGCGGATCCGCATCAGTATCGGCCTTTGTAGAGGCTATTGGAATGTCCGCCCTCGGCTATGCCTGCGGTAAACTTTTGGGATGGTCCACCATGGATAGCATTTACCTTGGTGCGGCGCTGGCGGTGTCTTCCACAACAATTATCATTAAAGCGGTTGAAGAACTCGGCCTGAAAAAGAAAAAATTTGCGACCCTGGTCTTTGGTATCCTCATCGTGGAAGACCTGATCACGATAGCAATCCTGGTTTTGCTGACAACACTTTCCGTAAGCCAGCAGTTTGTCGGTTCGGAAATGCTGCTATCTGTTTTGAAACTAATTTTCTTCCTCATCCTTTGGTTTGTAGCTGGTATATTTTTCATCCCGACCATATTGAAGAAGGCGCGAAACCTGATGTCGGATGAGACGCTGCTCATCGTTTCGATCTCGATGTGCCTGCTAATGGTTTACCTGGCTGCCAAAGTTGGCTTTTCACCCGCCCTCGGAGCTTTCGTTATGGGATCCCTGCTGGCTGAAACAACCAAGGCCGAGCGTATCGAGCACTTAGTAAAGCCGGTAAAGGACTTATTTGGTGCCATTTTCTTTGTTTCAGTCGGTATGCTGATCGACCTGGCAGCACTGGGCGATTATATTCTGCCTATTTTACTTATTACGGTGATTTGCATCATCGGAAAAATTATTACCACCGGTTTTGGTGCCTATATCTCGGGTAATTCGCTGAAGGTGTCGCTACAAACGGGCATGAGCCTGGCGCAGATCGGTGAGTTCTCTTTTATTATCGCGGCGCTCGGAGTTACTCTGGGTGCCACCAGCAATTTCCTTTACCCGATCATTGTTGCGGTATCTGGTATCACCACATTCACCACGCCTTATTTGATAAAGGCCAGCGCGCCATTCTATGAATGGCTGGATAAACGCCTGCCAGAGAAATGGAGAAAATCCCTTAACCGGTATAGTTCGGAGGCCACTACTATAACAGCCGCCAGTGATTTCCAGCAGGTATTAAAATCCTACCTGATCAATGTTGTATTGTTCTCCGTGCTGGTAGGTGCTATTGTCTTCCTGTCGTCAAACTATGTAAAGCCATGGGTGGCAGCAAATACAGATTATGCCTTTGGCGGTATCACCGCGGCAGTTCTTACCTTATTATTTATGGCGCCTTTTCTTTGGGGACTGGTTGTGAGAAATGAACGTAATGAATCTTTCGTGAAAATTTATGCGCAGCAACAGTACCGCGGCCCAATATTGCTGATGCGCGGTGTAAAACTTGCCCTGGCTTTGTTTTCCATTATATTTCTTCTCAGCAGGTTTTTCTCACTGACCATCGCATTCTATGCGGCTATCGTGATGATCACGCTTTTCTTTGCGTTTCGCAAAAAGATCCAGGCGTTATATGATAAACTGGAAAGCCGCTTTATCGCCAACCTCAATGACAGAGAATTGCAGGAAGAGATAAGGTTGCTGGAACAGCAGGCCAGTAAACGCAATGTAGCCCTGGCACCATGGGATGCACACATGACTACATTCGAGGTGGATCCCGAGGTTAGCATTATCGGGAAGACGCTGGAAGAACTTCGCTGGAGAGAACTGATCGGCGTGAATGTGGCCATGATCAAGCGGGGGCTATTGACTATTACCACACCTCAAAAGTATGATCGCATCTATCCCGGAGATAAGTTGTTTATTATCTGCACCGACCAGCAGGAGAAAAAGATGAATGCCATTCTAAGACCCGACAAAAAACTGGTGGAAAGCCAGAAAGATGCGCAGGTGGAACTGGATAAATTTACCATTGAGCACGATTCATCATTTATCAATAAGTCGATACGTGAATCAGGTATTCGCACCAGCACCAATGGCCTGGTAGTGGGTATTGAGAGGGGTGGTCAGCGGATATTGAATCCTGAGTCGACTGTGGTTTTTGAGGAAGGTGATGTGGTGTGGATCGTGGGTGAAAAGAAACTTATCGATGCGATCAATTAAGTGAAGCTGTTTTCAAAGCTCAACAAGCGATAAAAAACCGTTTTACTTATAATCGGTGATATTGACTATCTCGTCGCAGAAGCTGTATTCCACTTTGTCATTACTGCTCACAATGACCAGGCGATCTGAACAATATTCCAGGATCAGTGCCTGGTAAAGTTCAATTCCTGCGGCATCCAGATTTGTGCAGGGCTCATCCAGGAGTACAATCGCTGTGTTTGAAAAAATACATTGCGCCAGTTTTACCCTTTGTTTCATTCCAGAAGAATAATAACGTATCTGCTTGTCAACCGCTTTTTCCAAACCAAGTGTAGCCACGATGGAGTCGATGGTTATACCGTGTAAAAGGGGCTTGAAGCCCTGGTGAAATTCCAGGAACTCACGCAACGTCATTTCTTCTACCAGTTCGAGGTAAGGTGCGCAGATAGAAACGTGTCGATAGATTGTATCAACCGAATGCGGCACATCGAGAATGGAATATTGGATATTGCCCTCATTCATATGCATGCCGCCACTTAATACCTGGAGCAACGTGCTCTTGCCCGATCCATTAGGCCCAGTGATAGCATAGGATTTCCCGGATTCAAAACTGTAAGTGAAATGGAGGAATATCCAGTCGCGGTTAAAACGTTTACCGGCATCAGAGAGAGTTATCTTCATCGCCGTTACCTTTTGCAAAACGTTTGATGATGCCCCGGCTGCTTTCATTGATGAAAGTGACGATCTCGTCGCGTTCATCGGTTGCTGGGAATTCTTCCTCCAGGTATTCGAGAGCCTGGGAAGTATTGAGTCCTTTGTTGTAAAGGATACGGTATATATCCAGAATATGGTTGATCTTTTCGATTGTAAAACCACGGCGTTTCAAACCTACTGAGTTTACACCGGCATAACTCAAAGGCTGGCGGGCTGCTTTGATATAGGGAGGTACATCTTTACCAACAAGAGATCCGCCCGAAATAAAAGCATGCGCTCCGATATGTACGAACTGGTGTACAGCACAAACGCCTCCAATACCCACCCAGTCGCCCAGTACCACGTGACCTGCAAGCTGCGAATTATTGCTCAGGGTACAGTTGCTGCCAATAATACAATCGTGCCCGATATGGCTGTATGCCAGGATCCAGCAATTGTCACCCACCACGGTTTTGAGACGGTCTGAAGTACCCCGGTGGATGGTGACAAACTCCCGAATGGTGCAATTGTCCCCGATCTCAACAGTTGTCCGTTCGCCATCGAATTTCCGGTCCTGGGGAATGGCGCCGATAACTGCGCCCGGGAAGATCCGGCAGTTTTTCCCAATGCGCGATCCTTCCATAATGGTTACGTTTGAACCTATCCAGGTACCATCCCCGATCTCCACGTCCTGGTGTATAACTGTAAAAGGATCAACCTTTACGTTAGTCGCCAGTTTAGCATTAGGGTGAATGTATGTATGCGGATGAATCATGCAGTTTTGTCCCAAAAGTTAGTCCGTTGCCGGCAGAAACCGTGCAAAGGTAATCCCGATAGCTATCGGGATGGCAAAAATGGATTATTTTTTGGAACTTCCGATGTTTCCGGATTCCCGGCCGAATTTCTACCAGGTAGGTGTGTTTCTGTTAATATGATGGTAGAATGCATGTCAATCAGTAAATTTGCAGTCCCGAATGTTTAACCCACCTGATATACTGACGCTTGCGTACAAGCAGGCCCCGATGCAGGAGCAATTGAACCTGTTACACGAAAGGGAGCAGCAAATGCCCGGTTCGGTACAATATTCCATTAAAAGGTACAGCCGTAATACCCAATGGAATATTGAGGACACAGGGATTATGGTATATCATTACGAAAAGGATGACGCCAGGGAAAATTACCTGGAGTTGAAATTCTGTGTTTCGGGTAACATGTATTGCCGGCAGAGGCAGAAGGAATGTAATATGTGTCGTTCGGGATTGTCGATCAACTGTGCCGAAAAGGAAGAAAGCCTCGATGTACTGGCTTTCCGGTTTACACCCGCACTACTGTCCCAATTTATAAAACCCAGGAATACCACCGATACGCTGAGTGAAAACATCCTGAATTTCAAAAGAGCGTCTTCATTTACAAAGATCCTTCCCCTGTGTAATAAAACGCGTGTAGTGATTGAATCGCTTTTGAATCACAACTACACCGATACACTTGAAAATATTTATATCAACGCGCAGGTGCAAATGCTTTTGCTGTACAGTATGGACTGCATGGTGGGCGACAAGGAGATCGATGTGATCAACTGTAAGTTTCTCGCCAACGAGGCCGATCGCGACAAAGTCAACAAGGCCAGGGAAATTCTGATCCAGCATATTGGTGAACCCATCACCATCAAAGAATTGAGCCGGAAAGTGGCCATGAACGAATGTTACCTTAAAAAAGGGTTTAAGGAAATGTTCGGTTCTACTATTTTCGATTTTTACCAAAGCCAACGTATGGAGCACGCCCGTTTTCTTTTATATGAAAAGGGGTTAAGTGTTACCGAAGTCTCTATGCTACTCGGCTATTCTTCTATTTCGCATTTTTCTACCGCCTTTAAGAAACACACGGGTTTAAAGCCATGTGAACTGTTGTTGCGATAATAATTTTTTCCTGATACTATTATTATTCCCCCTGCGTTTATAGTTTTGCTTCGATGAAAAGGCTGAGCTATATATTATTATGCTATTTGTTGCTGCTGTCGGTATTCCCCTGCTGTACCATCGACGAATGCCCTAATGATAAGGCCGTCGCAGAACAGGCTGACAATCATGAAAACGGCGATGAGGACTGTGGTACCTGTTCACCTTTTTTTAATTGCGAAGGCTGTGCATCTGTTCCCGTCACTGTGGAACAGGTTTCTATACGCATAGATGCTTTACCCGTTCAACAGGTTTATACAGGGTTTCTTTCTCCCTCTATTCCAGAAGTTTCTTACGGTTTCTGGCACCCGCCCAAAATAGGTTGATGAGTTTTGGAAATATTCATTGATCTAAATTTTACACATGAAAACTATATTATGTGTGACGGCAATATTATGTACTGTCACAATACAAGCACAGCATTCTATTACTTTTTTGATAAAAAACTCGGAAGACAAGTCAGTATTACCCGGTGCATCAGTGCAGATGATCGCGACAAAAGCTGGTGGGTTTACTGATTCAACCGGCCGGATAAGTTTTGATAACCTGCAGGCTGGTAAATACAGGTTCAGGTTCACATTTGTTGGGTTTGAACGCAAAGAAGAAATGATAACCCTTCCTTTTGAAGGCAGCCAGCCATACGAAGTGCTACTCGAACACGAAGAACATGAGGAGGAAGAGGAAGTAGTTATACAATCTACACGCAGTTCGCGAACCATTCAGAATATTCCTACCCGGGTCGAGTTCATCGCAGGCGAAGAGTTGGATGAAAAAGCCAACATGAAACCCGGTGATATCCGGATGGTGCTGACAGAAAGTACGGGCATACAGACACAACAAACTTCTGCTACATCTGCTAATGCTTCTATACGTATCCAGGGACTGGACGGCAGGTACACGCAACTATTAAAAGACGGAATGCCATTGTATGCAGGGTTTAGTGGAGGGTTGGGTTTGCTCCAAACGCCACCACTCGACCTGAAACAGATCGAAGTGATCAAGGGTTCAGCCTCCACATTATATGGTGGCGGCGCCATTGCGGGCCTGGTAAATCTTGTTTCCAAGATGCCGACAGAAGAACGTGAGTTAAAATTTCATTTCGACGCTACTTCTGGTGGCGGACTTAATACCAGCGGTTTTTATGGTGAAAAGTATGGTAAAACAGGCCTGACACTGTTTGTATCGCGTAACAGTAACATGGCATATGATCCCGCCGGGATAGGTCTGACAGCGATTCCAAAGTTTGAGCGGTATGCGGTCAATCCAAGGTTCTTCGTGTATTTCAACCCGCAAACACAAATGAACCTGGGTGTGAATTTTTCAACCGAAGACCGGATGGGAGGTGATCTTGATTATATAAAAAAGAAAAAGCCAACCGGATTTTTTGAGCAAAACAACAGCGACCGCATCAGTACACAATTCAATTTTGAACACCGTTTTGGAATATGCAGCCATATTACGGTAAAAAACAGTTTTAATCATTTCAAACGCAGGATGGCACTCCCGGGGTATGTTTTTAGTGGAACGCAAAATGGGACTTTTACTGAGGCTACCTACGCCTATCATGGGGAAAAACTGGAATGGATAACCGGACTGAACTTGTACACGGACCAGTTCAGTGAGGTGAAAACAACCACAACTACCTTGCGTAATTATAACCAGGTTACAGCTGGTGTTTTTGTACAAAATAACTACCGGGTTAATGAAAAGTTTAGCCTGGAGTCTGGGATACGGGCCGATCATGTAAAAGACTATGGTTTTGCCTTTTTGCCAAGAGTGTCGGCGTTGTTCAGGTTTACTAATGAACTCAGTTCACGTGTGGGCGGGGGGCTGGGGTATAAGACGCCATCCATTTTTACAGAGGAAAGTGAAAGGCTCCAGTATAAAAACGTATTGCCCATCGACGATAATGCCAGTAAACTGGAAAGAAGTTATGGTATCAATGCAGATATTAATTATAAAACTACTTTTGCTGACGGCGATCTTCAATTCAGCATCAATCATCTTTTCTTTTATACCCGTATTGCCGATCCGTTGTTGCTGATCCCCGACGGGAGTAACTATCGTTTTAGATCCGTGTCAGGGCATATCGACAGCAGGGGGATGGAAACAAATGTAAAGCTGGGCTATCGTGATTTTAAGTTGTTTCTCGGATATACATTTACAAAAGCATATTTGCACCAGGGAGTTTTTGAAATAGAAAATTTTTTGACACCCCGACATCGCGTCAATGCCGTATTGTTTTATGAGGTACATGAAAAATGGAAACTGGGGTTGGAGGGTTACTATTTCAGCAGACAAAGCTTAAGCGATGGTGATACCGGCAAACCATATTGGATAACAGGTTTTATGGCAGAAAAGCTTTGGGAAAAATTTTCTTTGTATATCAACTTTGAAAATTTCCTCGATACTCGTCAAACAAGGTTTGGGAGCATTTACACTGGTACTATTGATAACCCCGTATTTAAGGATATCTATGCCCCGCTTGACGGTTTTGTCATCAATGGAGGTGTTAAACTTCGTCTATGACGTCAGAAGGATCGCCACTTTATTTTAAGGTGTCTTTGTGTCCCAGAAAACCACAAGGTTAATGACACCAGGAACACGAAGGACCACAATGGACATGAAGTTTGAGAATCGCCTGTTTCTTAACCAGCAGACCCTATATAATTACAATCCGTGTAATCCGTGTAATCCGTGGCTAATGACCGCCTTTTTCGGAAGCGCCCCGGTACATCATCACATCCCTGTCAAACAGGTAAAGGCCGCCTTTGTCGTCGCCGACCAGTTCCAGTTTTTCATTCAGCGTGCGGGCAGTGCGTTCCTCTTCCATTTGTTCGTTGACATACCATTGAAGGAAGTTATGCGTGGCATAATCCTTTTCCGTAAGTGAAAGATGAACCAGGTCATTGATGCTATTGCTGACTTTCAACTCGTGGTTCAGGAATTCATCAAACATGAATTTGAGAGACTTGAAGGTTACGATCGGTTGCGCCAGGGCAGGTACCACGGCGTAACCGCCTCTTTCATTGATAAAGCGGATTAGCTTCAGCATATGCACCCTTTCCTCATCGGATTGTTTGTAGAAAAATTCAGTAACGCCCTGCAGACCTGGTTGTATCTCTGCCCAGGAAGCCATGGCCAGGTAGGCCTGAGATGATTCAGCTTCCATCTGTACCTGGTTGTTCAGTGCGTCTTGCATGGATTTCGTGAGCATAGCATGAAGTTTGTTTGAATGCTAATTTAAGTTAAATTCAGAATCCCCGGAGACCTCAAGGGGGGAGGGCGAATAAAAAAAGGGAACGGTTTCCCGTTCCCCATGTATAAACCGTCAGTAAGTATTCTTATTTAAGATCCGCAGGCGATACACCCTTCCGGGTTATCCAGAGAGCAGGCTATTTGTTCTACTGCTTCTTCTTTATCAGCAAGGGTCTTTTTCATCATGTCCGTATCGACTGTAAATTTCACCGCATCGGTAGCTGCCTTGGTGCGCAGGTAGTACATACCAGTTTTCAAACCTTTTTTCCAGGTATAAAAATGCATAGAGCTAAGCTTCGCGAAATTTGGCTGTTCTACAAACAGGTTGAGCGACTGCGACTGGCAGATAAACGCGCCGCGATCAGCCGACATATCGATGATAGTACGTTGCTTAATTTCCCAAACCGTTTTATAGATCTCTTTCAGGCTGGCAGGTATTTCATTGATATGTTGAACCGAGCCATTGGCGGCAATGATCCTTTGTTTCATGGTTTCATTCCAGAGCCCAAGGCGCATCAGGTCTTTTAACAGGTGCTTGTTCACTACCACAAATTCGCCACTCAACACCCTGCGGTTATAAATATTGGAGGTATAAGGCTCAAAACATTCGTTATTTCCAAGTATCTGCGAGGTGGAAGCAGTTGGCATCGGCGCAAGCAGCAAAGAATTGCGAACGCCATGCGTTTTGATCTCCTCTCTTAATTCTTCCCAGTCGTACCGGTCGCTGGGTTGTACGTCCCACATATCAAACTGGAATATACCATCCGATAAAGGAGAACCTTTGAATGTTTCATAAGCTCCCTGCGTTTTTGCCAGGTCTTTCGATGCCACAAGTGCAGCGTAGTAGATCGTTTCAAATATGTTTTTGTTCAGCAGTTTTGCCATTTCGCTATCGAAAGGCAGGCCGAGCAGCATAAACACATCCGCAAGTCCCTGAACGCCGATACCGATGGGACGATGGCGCAGATTACTCCGTTTTGTTTCTTCCAGGGGATAGTAGTTATTATCGATGATCTTGTTGAGGTTGCGGGTAATTATCTGCGTTACTTCGAGCAGCTTGTCGAAATTGAAGTTTTTCCCTTCTATAAACCGGGGCAGGGAAATAGATGCCAGGTTACAAACTGCTGTTTCATTTTCATCACTGTATTCGATGATCTCGGTGCAGAGATTACTGCAACGGATGGTCCCGAGATTTTTCTGGTTAGATTTTTTGTTTGCCGCATCCTTGTACAACATATATGGATTGCCAGTTTCTATTTGCGCTTCCAAAATGGCATTCCATAGATCGCGGGCGGGAATGGTTTTTTTAGCGCGGCCCTCTTTCTCATACTTCTCGTAAAGCGCTTCAAACTCCTCGCCGTGCGTGGTGTGCAGGTTCTTTGCCTCATTGGGGCAAAACAGGCTCCATTGACCGTCTGACTCAACGCGCTTCATAAACAGGTCACAGATCCAGAGTGCCAGGAAAAGATCACGGGCGCGCATTTCTTCCTTGCCATGGTTCTTTCTCAGGTCGAGGAATTCAAAAATATCTGCATGCCAGGGTTCGAGGTAAACGGCAAAAGCACCTTTGCGTTTGCCACCGCCCTGGTCTACATAGCGGGCCGTGTCATTGAATACTCGTAACATAGGGATGATACCATTGCTGGTTCCGTTGGTGCCTTTGATATAGCTACCTGTAGCGCGAATGTTGTGGATGTTTAACCCAATACCTCCGGCCGACTGCGAGATCAGCGCCGAGTTCTTCAGGGTTTCATAAATACCGGCGATGCTGTCTTCTTTCATGCTTTGCAGGAAACAGCTGCTCATTTGCGGCTTTGGCGTGCCGGCATTGAACAGGGTAGGTGTGGCGTGCACAAACCATTTTTCACTCATCAGGTTGTATGTCTCGATCGCCGCATCGATATCAGTTTTGTGAATACCAAGTGCCACTCTCATGAAAAGGTGTTGCGGGCGTTCCACGATCTTACCATTTACTTTCAGCAGGTATGACTTTTCCAGGGTTTTGAAACCGAAGTAGTCAAAATGATAATCTCTTTCATAAATGATGGAGGCAT
Source organism: Bacteroidota bacterium (assembly GCA_023424015.1). Classification (GTDB taxonomy): domain Bacteria; phylum Bacteroidota; class Bacteroidia; order Chitinophagales; family Chitinophagaceae; genus Terrimonas_B. The sequence continues at coordinate 15,288 of JAFAEM010000015.1, forward strand.
CGAGGCGGTCAGCGTTTTGCTGGATGATCTCGAAAACATCGTCTGCCAGCAGGGGCGCTTTATCGCCGGTTTTCGTATCGATATAATGATAGAGCAGTTTTGCTGTGGCTGAAAAAGATTTGGTCGTATTCTTATGCAGGTTGCTCACTGCGATCCGAGCCGCCAGCACTGCGAAATCGGGATGACGGGTAGTGAACGAAGCGGCAGTTTCCGCAGCCAGGTTATCAAGTTCGGTTGTCGGTACTCCATTATAAATACCAACAATTACTTTCTTAGCTATCTCGATAATGTCATCCGACTTCAGGGTGAGGCCATAGCTGAGTTTCATTACCCTGGATGTGATCTTGTCGAAGTGCACAGCTTCCTGCTTGCCATTGCGTTTTAGTACGTACATGTCCTAGTATTGTTTGATTAGTTAGTAGTTAAATTGATTAGTCTAGATTCGATAGCGGGGATTGACTATCGACTCCCGACTATCGACTCCCGACTGTTCTAGAAATCTTCATCTATCGAAAAAGTATTCGCCTTAATATCATTCATCACCCCTGATTTCTGGTACTCGCCCACACGTTTTTCAAAGAAGTTTGTTTTTCCCTGCAGCGAGATCAGTTCCATGAAATCAAAAGGATTGGTAGCATTGAAAAGCTTAGTATAGCCAAGTTCTGCCAGCCACCTGTCCGCAACAAATTCAATGTATTGCTGCATGAGTTTGGCATTCATGCCGATCAGGTCAACTGGTAATGCATCGGTAATAAACTCCTTTTCAATTTCAACGGCATTACCAATGATAGAATGTACCTGTTCTTCAGTCAGTTTATTTTTCAGCATGCTATACAACAGGCAGGCAAATTCACAATGAAGACCTTCGTCGCGGCTGATCAGTTCATTACTAAAAGTGAGTCCCGGCATCAGGCCTCTTTTTTTCATCCAGAAGATCGAGCAGAAGCTGCCACTGAAGAAGATCCCCTCTACTGCCGCAAAGGCTACCAGGCGTTCCGCGAAAGTTCCGTTCTCGATCCAACGAAGTGCCCATTCCGCTTTCTTCTTTACTGCGGGAACAGTATCGATGGCATGAAACAGGCGATCTTTTTCTTTGGGATCTTTAATATAGGTGTCGATCAGCAGGGCGTATGTTTCTGAATGGATATTTTCCATCATGATCTGGAAGCCATAAAAACAGCGGGCTTCAGGCAGTTGCACTTCACTCATAAAGTTCACTGCCAGGTTTTCATTCACAATACCATCACTTGCTGCAAAAAATGCCAGTACATGTGAGATAAAATGACGTTCACCATCATTAAGACCATTCCAGTCTTTCATATCACCACTCAGATCTATTTCTTCGGCGGTCCAAAAGCTGGCTTCATGTTGCTTGTACTTTTCCCAGATAAGCGGATAGTTGATCGGGAGAATGACAAAACGATCTTTGTTTTCTTTTAATAAAATTTCCTGCTGGTCGTGCATGGTATACTAATTTTAAAATGTCAGATTTGCGGCACGACAGGAGACGAAAATGCAGGCCTCGGAGTGAAGCTGATTTGATCCTTGCAGTACCTTACTCGGGAAGGTTCCAAACAATATTTTAATCCCGGCAGGTTCCTGGCTTGGCCCCGACAAAATCGCCTTGTCCGTATGTCCGTTCCGACAAACCCTGGCTTCGATGATCAGGTCTTTTCCCAAATGCGATAGGGGATTGGCTTTACAGTTGCCCGTCAGCCCGTGATTTTCACACGGTTCCCTATTAAGCAAGGCAGATAATAACATATATGCTGCCTCGCACCGGTATTAATTATTTATTAAGAACTAAAACGAATGTAGTATCAATCATCGAAGTATTCCGTGGGAGTTTTTCACAAAGTGTGCATAGATTTTTTTGCCCCTTATTCACGTGATTTTACCGCCGATGTTGGAAACTTTTTCATTTTGGGGAATAATTTTTTTGGTGAATTATGATTTCCTTCTATAAGAAATGGGTGCAAAAATTTATGGCGAAATTCAGATGTTAAAGTTCAGCAACCGCTTAAGTGTAGTTGCGATGCAGGTTTCAAACAAATGATGGGGTCTTTTGTAATAGATATACATTTACAACAATAATGACTAAAATGAATCCAGAGCAACTCAATGAATTAATAAGAAACCGGAGATCGGTTTTCCCGGATCAGTTTGTGCCCGGGAAAAAGATTGATGACGCGATTATACAACAGATCCTGATCAATGCGACCTGGGCGCCTAATCATGGCCGGCAGGAGCCCTGGCATTTTACCGTGTTTACCGGCGAAGGTTTACAAAGGTTCGCCGATTTTCAAAGTGAGATTTATAAACAGGATGCTGGTGAACAATTTAAACAGATCAGTTATCAGAAGCTGCAATCAAACCCATTGAAGGCTTCACATGTGATCGCCCTTGGTATGAAACGGTCAACCAATAAAAATATTCCGGAAATAGAAGACGTGGAAGCGGTGGCCTGTGCTGTTCAGAATATTTATCTTTCTGTCACAGCATACGGGTTAGGTGGCTATTGGACCACCGGTGGCGTTACTTATAATGAACGGGCGAAAACTTTTTTCGGCCTGGGTGATGTAGATAAATTACTTGGCTTTTTTTACATCGGTCATGTATCCATTCCTTCCGCAGGAGCTACCAGGTTACCGATCGACGAGAAAGTTACCTGGGTCAGGTGATTTGAAACACATGTAGACAGGTTTCTCTCGAATTTTTTATCTCATATAAAGATAATTGGCTTTCAAAAACATTTTTCCGCTTATAAATTTGTGGGATGCGTCATTGTCTTGCTATCTCATCATTGATCCTGGTCGTTTTTGTTTCCACCTCCTTTATACAGGATGAATGCATGCGATTAAGGAATATTTACTCACGCCCACCGGCGCAATGGCCTGCACCTTTTGTAACCGAAGGAGTTCATTGGGATGAACTTGGCGAATTGCCAGCGGGACCGCTTCAGCATCGCATGGATTCTTTAAAGCATTTGATCGGGTTGGGTAAGATTTTGTTTTTCGATACCAGGTTAAGTGGTTCGGGAAAAATATCCTGCGCCACCTGTCACCAGCCGGAACTTTCCTGGGCCGATGGTCTTGAAAAATCACTGGGTCATGAGGGAACGATCAATAAAAGGAATTCACCCAGTCTCCAGAATGTATGGTTTTACAAAAAATTGTTCTGGGATGGAAGGGCAAGGGATCTCGAAGACCAGGCGTTCGCACCCATTAATAGTGAAAGTGAAATGCATGGCGATATGCGGGAACTTCCGGGCAAGTTGAGAAGGATAGAAGCTTACAAGTCCCTGTTTGACTCCGCTTATGGTGATCCAGGCATTGATCCTGACCGGATCGCCGGGGCTATGGCAGCGTTTCAGCGTACGATAGTCAGCAGCCCGTCATCTTTCGATAGATTTTTAGCCGGTGAGAAAAAGGCGCTAAGCAATAGCCAATTGAGAGGATTGCATCTGTTTCGGACCAAGGCGAAGTGTTTGAACTGCCATCACGGTGCCTTGTTCAGCGACAATCAATTTCACAACAACGGTTTCGCAGGTGATGACAAAGGGCTTTACCAGGTAACACATGTTGAAGGCGACTTAGGTAAATTCAAGACACCTTCTTTGCGCGATGTAATGAAGACAGCACCCTGGATGCATGATGGCAGCCAGAAAAACCTGATGGTAATTCTCGAAGCTTATAACGAAGGAAAACCGGCGACAGGAAAAGATGTATTACTGAAACCACTCGGGCTGACACGGCAGGAGAAGCTTGATCTGCTGGCTTTTTTGCATGCTATCTCTGCTGAACCTCTGCCCTTTGATAAGCCGGTAGTACCCTGATGCTCAAAAAACCCCATTCTCCCCGCAACCAACAGCTATTAAATCACGACTATAATATATATCTTTGTTAACTGGTCATTAATCAACCCAAAAGAATTCATATGAAAAGAATATTTTCCATCGCCGCTGTTGTGTTGTTTGCCATCACTCTTCACGCACAGCCACCTGCCGGCGAAGCGAAGCCCGGAGACTGGTATGGTGATAAAATAACCGCCGACGGTGCCGTGCCTATCACCGATGCTGTGGCGAAACTTGGTAAAGACGACGAAGTTGTTAATACAAAAGTTAAGGCCAAAATTCTGGAGGTCTGCCCCAAAAAAGGTTGCTGGCTCAAGCTTGAGCTCGATAACAAAGAGACAGCCATGGTGAAAATGAAGGATTATGGATTTTTCCTGCCGGTAGCCGCTGTAGGCAAAACCGTGGTGATCGATGGTGAAATAAAAAAGAAGACCATTTCCGTCTCTGAACTAAAACACTATGCTGAAGATGCAAAAAAATCAAAAGAAGAGATAGATGCGATCACCAAACCCGCTGAAGAGATCAGGGTGACAGCGAAAGGAATTGTTGTAGTTGAGTAACGAAATATATTAACTATATAAAGGGCTGTCTTACAATAAGACGGCTTTTTTTATTGTGATATTTTGTCAATGAATTGTCAGTTTTCGGGTTGCGGAAACTATTTTCCTTTTAGCGTAAGTTCTAAATACTTCTTCATAGTTCCTTTGCCAGCAAAATAAGAAGAGTATGAAGATTCGCTACCCCATGAGTAAATACAGGAAGGCACTGATCCTTGTTTTCGGAATTTTGTTTTTAAGTCTCTCAGCCATTGGGCAAGCCGGGAAATTGAAGGGTGTAGTTAGAACCAGCGATGGTAAGCCTGCCGCCCATGTTTATGTGCAATTAAAAGAAATAAAAAGAGGAACGATCACCGCAGACGATGGTTCCTACCAGCTTGTAAATATTCCTTCAGGAAGTTATACCATCATCGTTTCATTTATTGGACTGCAAACCATACAAAAGCCAGTATCGGTTAGTGCGGAAACCAGTAAAATGGATTTTGAATTGGTAGAAAATGAAACTGAACTGGCCGAGATCGTGGTTACCGCTAACCGCTCTGTTAATAACAGGCCGGCGACCATTGGCAAATTACCTATTAAACCAATGGACCTGCCCCAGGCAGTGGTGACGATTGGTGAGAGTGTGATCCGCAACCAGCAGGCACAAAGGCTCAGCGATGTTGTGAAGAATGTAAACGGCGTCTATCTTGCCACGACCCGAGCCAGCACACAGGAAAGCTTTTACGCAAGGGGGTACGGGTTTTCATCTACGAATATGTTTAAGAACGGATCGAGGGTCAATACCGGTTCAATGCCCGAGATGAGCTCCCTGGAAAGTGTTGAAATCCTGAAAGGAAGTGCTGCTATTCTCTATGGTAATGTAGCGCCGGGCGGTGTGTTGAACATGGTAACCAAAAAACCCAAATTTCAAGCCGGTGGTGAACTGAGTTTCCGTACCGGTAGCTATAATTTGATCAAACCTGCAGTTGATATCTATGGCCCCATCAGCAAGAAAATTGCTTATCGCGTAAATGGAACTTTTGAATCTGCCGACAGCTATCGCGACCAGGTTTCCTCTACCCGTTACTACGTTAATCCATCCCTGTTATTCAAGTTAGGTGCTCGCACAGAACTCATAGTGGAAGGTGATTATCTCCGCCATGAGTTTACTCCAGATTTTGGGATTGGCTCTCTTGATAATACAAAAGTTGCGGATGTGCCAAGGTCAAGGTTTATGGGTACCAGCTGGCAGTATAATACAACCGACCAGGCTACTGCGTCTGCAACGATCAACCACGAAATAAGTTCTGACTGGAAGATCAACGGTGTGGTGTCATACCAGCAGTATCAGCGTGATTATTTTTCGGTAGAAAGAATTCAGGCCAAAGGAAACGGTGATTGGGCACGCCCACTTGGCCGTGTTGATACAAAGGAAAATTTCTTCACCGGGCAGGTCAACCTTACTGGTAAGTTCAAGACCGGAACTGTTGAACATCTCCTGCTTGCAGGAGTAGATGCTGATCATTATCTCACTGAAACCTACAATTACGACATACAGGGTAAGATTTACGACACGATCAACCTGCTTGATCCCGTGAAATTTGCACAGCGTACCGATATTCCCGAAGCCAACAGGCTTACCTATGTTGAAACCCCGGTAAATCGTTTTGGGGGCTATGTACAGGACCTGATCAGCCTGACCCCGAAATTGAAATTACTGGCAGGTCTGCGATGGTCATTGCAGGAATCACCTGCCGCTACCACCACTTACCTGCAGAAAAATGATTCTATAGCAAAAGGAAAGTCAAAATCAGATAATGCGTTTTCTCCCCGGTTGGGACTGGTGTATAAGTTAAAACCCAATGTTTCGTTTTTTGCCAGCTACTCCAATTCATTCTCCATCAATTCGGGTCTGGATATTTACAACAATGTTTTACCTCCATCCATCATCGACCAGTATGAACTAGGTGTAAAGAATATTTTCATGGATGGAAAGCTGACGGTAAACCTTACCGCTTACAAGATCATCAACAATAACCTGGCACAAACGGCACAGTTTGATGTTAATGGCCTCCCCAACAGCAACAGCAGCCTGAAAGAATTGACAGGCCAGACCACCAGCAACGGTGTGGAACTGGATGTGATGACAAATTTCATAAAGGGGCTTTCAGTTATGGCCGGGTATAGTTATAACGATATGACTTATACGAAAACTCCGGGCACGAAAGGAAGTTATGTAACTGGGGAACGACTTGTAAACAGTCCGGCACATACTGCGAATGCCAGCGCCTGGTACACTTTTTCAAGGGGTTTGTTTAACGGTTTAAAATTTGGTGCAGCTGTATACTATGTTGGAGACAGGTTTGGCGGATGGAATAATACGATCGATCAGGCGCAAAATTATTCGCGGCTGATGCCTGTCAATGGTTTTACCACGGTAGACCTTTCAGCGGGATATAGTTATAAGAAATGGTCGTTGCTGGCACGGGTGACAAACCTGGGCAACGTTTACAATTACTATGTGCATGAAAATTATAGTATCAACCCGATTCCACCCAGGCAGATTATTGCGACAGTGGCTTACAGGTTTTAATTTATCATAATCAGATACAATCAAAAGGGACACAAACGTGATCCCTTTTGGCATAAAATACAATCAGGAAAAAATGGCAAGGATATCGCAACAGAAATCAAGATGGCAGAAAGTAAGAAAGTTATTCAATGATATACATCTTTGGCTGGGTCTTACAAGCGGAATTATCGTTGTGGCGGTATGTTTTAGCGGAACAATATATGTTTTTAATACTGAACTCACCGAGCGTGCAGCACCTAAACTTTACAAGGTAAAGCCAGCAGACGGACAGCAGCGTTTACCTGTTGATTCATTGTTGGGCAAAATTGAACAGGCTTCAGGTGGCACAATCGTAAGTGTTATCATTCCTGCCGACATGGAAAGGACCTACCAGTTTAATGTAAAAAAGGAAGGTGATAACAGTCGTGGTGGTATAGGTTTTATGGTGAATCCTTACACGGGTGAGATAACTGGTACTACAAAAGAAAAAAATGGTACGAAAGAATTTATGAGCACCATGTTCAGCCTGCATCGTTGGTTGATGTTGGATAAAGTGGAGAAGCCGATCATCAAAGGCATGACTAACCGCGAACTGGGTAGTGCCATTACGGGTTGGGCAACGATTTTATTCACCCTTGGATGCATAACAGGACTGGTGATCTGGGTGCCACAAAAAACCAGGAACTGGAGACAGGGTCTAAAGATAAAATGGCGTGCTGGATGGAAAAGGATCAACCATGACCTTCATAATTCTCTTGCATTTTATGCTCTTTTCTTTTTGCTTTTAATGGGTTTGACCGGACCGCAATGGTCATTCGACTGGTATCGGACGGGGTTACAAAAAACCCTCGGCACCTATAAACCAAAGGACGTACCCAAAGAAAAGCCGTTGCGATCATTATTACCCGAACAGGGAATTTCAGCAGACAGACTTTCAATCGCCGGTTATGTCAGCCAGGCTGATAAGGTGTTGACCTATCCCGGTAATTACACAGTTACCTTGCCGGAAGATTCCATAGCTATTGCAGTCGTTAGTAAAACAAAACTTGGGTTTTTTGCGCCGGCCGCTGCTGACAGATTAAGCATAGATCAATATAGCGGCCAGGTATTAAAAGCTGATATTTTTAAGGACAAGCCGTTTAATGAAAGAATTGCGGGTTCAATCAAAGCCATTCATGTTGGTAATGTTTATGGAACTTTTACAAAGCTTATATATTTTATCGCCTGCCTGATCGCGACAAGCCTGCCCATAACCGGCACCATGATCTGGATAAATAAATTAAAGAAAAAGCGCAGGAAGAAAGTAGTTCCTGGTAAAGAACACGCGGTGTTCAAAGAATCCACCACCCAGGTGACCGCTTAATATTTTATTTGCGGTGAGATTGACTACAAGCCTTATCAGCCTTGCTTTTGTCATGAGAAAGTCAGTTTTCTTATTGCGCAAGCCGTTTTCCCGATACAGCAATATTTTCTACAATTCTTCGGCGGATATTTGCGCCGGTGCAACAAAATCATTGGTGCAACCGATGAAACTTCAGCACCGCGATTGCCTTACCGTCCTCACATGAGTAACGTTGGTCCGGATTTATTCAAAGACACATTTTAAAGATTTATGAGAAAATTCTACGCATCAGCAGTTTCGCTGCTCATTGCATGTTCAGGATTCTCCCAGGAGGATACACTGGTGAAAGAAATCGCCGGTGTAATTGTAACCGGCCAGTATAAACCCCAGACAGCGAAGAACTCTGTTTACCAGGTTCGCATCATTTCCCGCGACAGGATTGAAAAACAAGGAGCGGCAAAACTGCAGGACGTACTAAACAATGAATTGAACATCCGTTTTACACAGGACCTTGCAACAGGTGGTTCCGATATCACCATGATGGGATTAAAGGGACAGAATGTAAAGATCCTCATTGACGGTTTGCCCATGGTAGGACGCCAGGGAGCTTCCAATGAAATTAATATCAACCAGGTCGACATCAACAGTATAGAGCGTATTGAAATCGTTGAGGGGCCAATGTCGGTAGTATATGGAGCAGACGCACTAGCCGGGGTTATCAATATAATCACTCGTAAGGCGTCGGCTAATAAAGTTTCCGTTTCTGTACGGCTGCACGAAGAGACAATCGGAAATGAATACGGAATCAAACAGGGAATACATAATCCATATGCATCTGTAAGTTTCCGTCACAATAACTGGGAAGTAGGAGGGGGAATAGGTTATAATTATTTTGGTGGATGGAAGGATACCGCGACCGGGCGGGAACTGGTTTGGCATAAAAAGGACCAGATCCTTGGCAATGGTTTTATTGGTTATAGTAAAGGAAAGTTTAGTATACGCTATCGGTTTGATGGTTTGGATGAGATCATCACTAATCCGGGTAATTATTTATACCCCCAGCAAAATACAGGCGATGTGCTGGCTGTTGACCAGGAATATCTTTCGCAAAGAGCCATGCATCAATTGCAAAGCTCGTTGTTTGTAAATAACCGGGTTAGTATTCAGCTGCAATCCTCGTATAGCGATTATAGCCGCCAGGTCTTTTCAACAACCGTCAGCAAGAATACAGGTGATGTTCGTTTAAACACCGCCCCAGGCGCCCAGGCTGTGATCGATTTTACTGGTTTTACCGCGAGGGGTACTGTGTTATATAAACTATCCGATATTGTTTCTTTTCAACCAGGTATTGACATCAATATCGACAAAGGTGAGGGCGAGAGGTTGAAGGAAGGTGAGAACAGTATCTCTGACTACGCTTTTTTTCTAACCTCCGAGATCACACCCAGTTCAAGAATAAATATCCGCCCCGGTTTCAGGGTCATTGAGAACTCTGTATATAATGCGCCTCCGGTTATTCCTTCAATAAATACAAAGTTTGCATTGACCACGAACCTGGATCTGCGACTGGCATATGCAATGGGTTTCCGTTCACCATCTCTCCGGGAACTTTATTTTAATTTCTTTGATGCCAATCACCAGCTTTTAGGCAACCCGGATCTGAAGGCGGAAACATCCAACAGTTTTACCGGTTCGTTGAATTGGGAAAAGATAAGTCCCAAACAGGTAGTGTACACGACGGTATTGAGTGGGTTTTACAATGATGTAGAAAACCTGATCGACTATGCTGTTTCGGCAAGCGATCCTAATATATTTATTCTGACCAATGTGTCGGATAGTCGCACTGCCGGCGTGAGTCTTAATTCTATTGCGAAGTACAAAAATTGGAATGTCTCCGTCGGAGCTTCTTATACCGGTTTCTACAATGACTACGCCGAAGCCAATAGTTCCCTGCCTACCATGCAATGGTCGGCAGAAGCAAACGCATTATTCGGCTATACGTTTTCATCAATTGGACTTGATGCAAGTCTGTTTTACAAGTTTACCGGCAAAAGACCTTACTATGTAATCAACTCCAGCCAGGAGTATGTATTGACAGAACAGAAAGGTTATCATATGGCCGATCTTTCGTTTAGTAAGAAAGCATTTAAGTATTTCAGATTTAATGCTGGTATCAGGAACCTGTTTGACGTTGACCGGATCAACAGCGTTATTGTGGGCAATGGAATACACGCCTCCGGTGGTACCAGGAATATTGCCACGGGCAGATCTTTTTTTGCCGGCCTCAATTTCAATTGGACAAAAAAGTAAACAATATAAAAAGTTTTAGCAATGAAGAGTTTTGGTTTTAAACTGATCGGAGTTATTTTCAGTGTAAGCATATTGTTTTCGGCATGCAGAAAAAAAGACGCCCTATTGCCCGATAATTATGTAAGCTTCGAAACGGATTCGCAGGGATTATCTGCAGGCGAAAATAGTATAACAGTCAAATTAAAGCTGTCACGAAATACTGACAAAGACATTCCGCTGGTTGTCAAGATGGTTACAAGTGGGCTAGAGCTGGGCACCGATTTTACTACAGCACCTGCCGTGAATGCAACGGGTGAGATCCAGCTCGTGATACCTTCCGGCAACAATGAAGCATCTATTACTATCAGTAAAGTACCTGGCGCCTTATATGATGGTGATGAAAGCGTATCATTTGAGATATATAGCTCCGGGTCTCCGGTATTGATTTCGAATTCAAAGAAATTCAACCTGACTTTTGCTGAGTTGATCGCCGGCACGGGGTCTGCGACCATAAATGGAGGAGGTGTATTGTACCCTAACAAAGTTTTTGTCGACCTCAGCGCCAACAGGCAAAGCGCCATACAACGAACTAAATGGGACCTTGGTTTTTATGCTGATGCAAACGAGTTTCGGGTGATATTGAATTCATCCACCGCTATGATGGCTAAGCAAATCGATAAGAATGACCTGAATGCAGTGACCAGCGCCGATACTGCCGGATTTGCGAACCTGGTTGTATTTAGCCAGACTGAACCCACGGTGGAGTCAATGGCATTTATTGACCATCCCAGTGGTGATCTTGATAAGACCGCGATCGCTCCGATTTCCGCAACGGCTTCGGAGAACAAAGTATATATCATCAACCGCGGCCTGGGCATCGGTAGTCCCGCTCCTCAACGGGGCTGGAAGAAAGTGCGTGTCATCCGTAATGGTAATGGCGGATATACCTTGCAGCATGCGGATATCGCAGCCACAACATTCACCACGGTGGAAATTTCAAGGGATAGTGACAGTTTCTTCAAGTATATCTCATTCGAGAATGGGTTGGTTGAAGTCGAGCCGGCCAAAGACAAATGGGATTTTGCGTGGACTTATTTCTCCAATGCTACCAATTTCGGTGCGGGCGAAGTACCTTACCTGTTCCAGGACATCATTATCATCAACAGGAATGTGGAAGTGGCGCGAGTAATGGAAGCGACCAAAACGTTCAGTGCATTTAATGAATCTTCCCTGACAGATGCCAGTCTTGCGCTCGACTGGAAGACTAACCAAACTGCTATTGGTTCCGACTGGCGTTCAGGTGGTGGACCTGGCGTGAGTCCGGCTGTGCGTAGTGACCGGTATTACATTATCAAAGACGGCAATAGTAATTATTATAAGGTCAGGTTTACCGCTTTGACTAAAAATGGGGAGCGTGGATACCCGGCTTATGAGACGGTACTGGTGAAGAAAGGATAGGGGCTTCTGGAAAATCACG
>JAFAEM010000017.1 GCA_023424015.1 Bacteroidota bacterium
CGAGCTGAAAAGAAGTGAGGCAGCTTTATCCACACCGGCAAGCGGAAATCATTTACAAATTGAAGCGCAGCCGGTCGTGGATAAAGCGATGAAATCAAAGAACACTAAATTTGAAAACTCTAACTGACACTGGTACTAAAAAAGGGGGAGCTTACAAAGGCAATAATATCGAGATCATTTATGTGATTTTAAGAGTTTACACTTAGTTAATAATTTTTTATTTTTCTTTAGGTAAATAGACTTTATATTGGATTACCAAACGATGCAGCTGCGTCTAATTGTTCATCCAATCCAACTCTATTGCTTATGAAATTTCTCTCCTTCCAACTGCGTTTTAATCTGGCAAATTTCTACTACGGCAAGGTCGAGCAAATTTTCTGCTGTTGAATAAGTGATACAGCTTGTATGTTTGTTGTTAATGTATTCTTCAAAATAACCCTATAGTAATGAACAAAAAACGGAAAGAATATATCTCCTTAAAATTTTATACTCGAACTTGCGCGGCTTTACTTTTAGGAATGATATTAGTGCCGCCCTTGGAGGCCTTAGCCCAGCATCAGCTTACAGCTTCCGATAAAGTAACTAAGGTTGCCTATATCGATCACTCCCGGTTGAGGAAAGAGTTCAAGGAATTTGCTGCTGCCAGGCAAAAGCTGGCTGAAGAAAATGTTGCTGATAAGAAATCCATGGAGCAGGCCTTGCAGCTTTTAGACAAGCAAACGAAAGATCAATTAGCGCAGGATAGCCTTAATGGTGGCGGAGGCCGGGCCCAGATAATGAGCCAGGACTCTTCCCGGCGGTCGGAGATCATACAAAAAAACCAACTGGCGCAATCGAAAAGAAACCAGGATAGGATAACTGTCATGCAGGAATATGAACGGAAAATCAATGCTGCAATAGATGCAGTTGTTACTGAAGGCGGATTTACAGATATCAGGCCGTTCGCCAAAGATCAGCCTGATAGAAAAAGAGGAATTGAGATTACTGATTTGTTACTGAAAAAACTGAATTAATACAAACTAGCCTGCCATTATGAGAAAGAATCGTTCTTTCACCATATCATATATTCATACCGTATCTATAGCATTAATTGGGATGCTCCTCTCCTCGTTTTCCGCCCGGGCCCAATGCTATGAAAATTTTGATGTATACAAGATATATCCTTACGGACTGCTCTGCTCCCCACAGACTGCTACGCTTCGGGCGGAATACTATTCAGGCGGGTCGCCTGTGGAAGGCGAGTTTCGCTGGTACGCCAACAATGAACCGAGACAAATTCCCTTACAAACAAATTATGTTTCCTCCTGGGGTTTGTTGACGGCTGACTACAGCATATTCGCTAACCATGGGACAAGTGTATGGGTTAGTTTCTATAACTACAATACCGGTTGTGAGTCATATAGAACGCCATATACCTTTTATGTCAGCAGTACTCCTTCGGTTATCCAGGATTATGCTAAAAAGTGCAGGAATGAAGTGGCTAAAGTGCAACTTAGCAGCAACCTGACTGGCGTTACTTTTCAATTGTATGAGTTATTTGAATATTACGATCCTGTTTATGGAACGGTTCAGGACTATCAAATGATACAAAACAACAGCACCGGGTATTTTGAGATCACTGGCTTCAATCCTGGCGAAGCAGATAAATATTATGCAAAAGCTTATCATCCCTCTGGTTGTTCTATGCCTTTTTACTACCAGCTATGGTTTGACGTGATCACAGCGACTGGTCCCTCTGTGGCAGGGAATTTATCTGTAACACAGGGGTCGTCCACCACGTTAACAGCAAGCGGTGCTGCTCCCTATTTCAAATGGTATGATGCTGGCGGAAATTTAGTATATAACGGATCACAATTTCCTACGCCTACCAGCCTTGCAGCCGGCACTTATACATACCAGGTAAAAGGTATAAGTAGTGATGGCACTTGTTTAACAGATCCAACATTGGTAGTAGTGTCTGTATTGTCACCACCTGTAACCTATACGCCATTATTCACCAGTTCCGATTTCACAAAAACGATCGATCTCACCAGGCCTGTAGGAACGGTAGCTGGTTCCCCCGGCATTACTTCTTCCGGGGGCGTTGGCTATTCGATTCCTGTGTATGCTCCACCCGGAACAAATGGAATGCAACCTTCTGTCAGCATTACTTATAATTCGCAGGGTTCATCTGGTATAGCCGGATGGGGATGGAATATTTCAGGTTTATCAGTGATAAGCCGTACCGGTAAAAACATTTATCATGATGGTGTTGCAGCTCCCCTTACTTATACTAGTTCTGACGCATTCCTGCTGGATGGTATGCGTCTCAACGTCATCACGGGCTCAAATGGGGCTAACGGGACTGTCTATGCGACCGAAGCCGAATCATTTGCCAAAATAATCTCTAATACAGCAGGATCAGCCAATAACCCGGACTGGTTTAAAGTCACCGCCAAAGACGGAAGTATCATGGAGTTTGGCAATACAGCGGATTCCCGGGTAATGACCGAAAACGGGTCAAGTGTAATGCTTTGGCGATTGAACAGGGTGCAGGACATTAACGGAAATTATATTGACTTTGTTTATGATAACAACCTTCGCGACAGCCGGATCAAAACAATTAAATACACCGGCAATATCAATACAGGCTTAACACCATATAACACTGTCAGCTTTGAATATAAGCTCCGTACCGATAAAAATGCCAGTTATGATGCTGGTGGGTCTTTATCATCCCAACATTTGTTAGATAAAATAACCGTTACCGTCGATGATAATACAATAGTTAAAAACTACCAGTTCAACTATGGTTTTGATAATGTCAATTCTTTATTGAAAGAAGTAGTTGAATCAACAAATGATGGAACTGCTTTAAATTCAACTATATTTTTATATGGAGATCAACCTCAGAATATAGTTGCTGTGTCGACAACAGCGCTTACAGGGGAATATGATTTTTTTGCCGGCGATTATGATGCTGATGGGAAAGCAGATTTGTTAGCAGCAAAAAGCTATTTCGATAACGATGCTCATACAAGGTTGCACACAGAGTATTCATTAGTAAGCGATGTAAATCAAAGTGGATATAACCTTCTATATACAAAGACGCTTCCTCAAAATGTTTCATCTGAAGTAATTTCAGATAAAAAGCATTTTAGTTTTTTGAATTCCGATTACAATGGAGATGGAAGGGACGATGTAATGCAGATAAATTCGACTGTAGAGCAATTAAACTGCTATGTAAACTATCGCAGAATAATTAATGGAGTGGTCATTAATTATACAAAAAACTTTAATCCGCAAACCTCGTATTTTGACTACGACACACAGTCGTTACCTTATCCAGTGGACGGCTTGGGATACTCCTATCAGGTTGTTTCAGGCACCGGGAGTTTCTTTATCCCTGGCGATTTTGATGGAGATGGCAACCAGGATTATATTTTGTTTCTGGCAAAGAAAAGACTGACTGGTGCATGCGGAACTGACCAACTACCTTTCTATGATTTCGATTTCAAAGGTTTTATTACCAGCCCAGGTACAAACGAAATAAATATCGAGATCGCAAATTTTGGTTTTGATTATAATCCACATGGAGAAGAATATTATGCAGGAACTTTTGCTAACGCCGATGCAATAAATGTTTTGGATTTCGATGGAGACGGAAAAATGGAAATATTGGTTACAAAAAACGGAACAAGTTATGTTCTAGCCATTCAAAGAGTCTCAGTGGCTACAGGCTATTCCTTTGCGGCTTCAGTTATTTATACAACTACAGAAGTTGCAAAAGATAATCATGTATTTCTCGGGGACTTTAACGGCGACAGGAAAACCGATCTTTTGGTAAGAAATAACAATGACACCTGGAAGATATTATATAGTACAGGCATTGCTTTTTCCGCCACTCCTTTTACGTTTAATCAGTCCGTTAGTTTTAACGGAAACAATACTGATCATATTTTACAAGTTTCAGATTTCAACGGTGATGGTAAGAGCGATATTCTGCATGGATATATTGTTAATGGTTCATCTCCTGATCAATCACTGCTTTCGCTTTATTATGGCAAAGGATCATTAGCAGCTACACCTTTTTATTATGAGCAATATATTTATAATAATCCGATAGCCTATGGTAATTATGGTACGTCACCGGGGCTCGTACTTGGAGATTTTAATGGAGATGGGAGAGCAGACTTACTAAATCGATACAATATAAACAGCCCTGCTGACTTTATTTCAATTAAACCTTCGGGAAAAGAAACGCTTCTGGCAAAAGTAACCGACGGACATAATGTTACCACTTCTTTTGAATACAAATTGCTAACCGATAAATCTACCTATCCTTATTTTTATAATCGTACTGTTTCTCTCGATGACCCTGCCAACCAAAATCCCTATAATTATATACAACTTCCTTTGTATGCAATTTCGTCAATGACTATACCGGATGGCATAGGAGGAAATAACACTACAGCTTTTGAATATGAAAATGCAGTAATTCACCGGGCAGCAAAAGGCTTTCTCGGATTTAAAAAGGTGACTGCAAAAAATGCTGTTACAGGCATTACATCCGTTACGGAAAACGAGATCAATAGCCAGTTTGCCGTGTCTTACAACGTGAAGCAAACAACACTATTAACTGCAACAGGCGAGCTTCTATCCGAAACACAGGCCACAAATACTTTTACCAGCCTTTCTACGGGCAATGGAGATGTACGCTACCTGCAAAAAGTTGATAAAATGTTGAGCATTGACCATCTCAATGGCCGTGCATCCGAATCCGTGAATACCTATGACAGCCATGGCAACGTTACCATTAATGTAAGCAAAGCCGGGGTTCTGTCGGGGACTACCGTTATTGCAACTGAAACTGCCACCACTACCACCGCCTATGGAACTCATAATACTCCTGTTCCGGCAAGACCTAGCAGCATCACCGTGGCGAACCTACGTACGGGTAGGCCTTCACTAAATTCCACTACAGTTTACACTTATACTGCCACAGGTCTTGTTGCATCAAAAAAAGATTTTAATGGGTTGGCAAAGGCCATCACCACAGCCTACACCTACAACTTCTTTGGAAACCCTTTGACAGCGGAAACCAGCAGCGCGGGGCTTACCAGCAGAACAGTAACCAATGTATATGATACGAAAGGACGTTTTGTATTAAACAAAACGAATAGTGGCGGCGGTCTTTCGCAAACGGAATCTTATACTTATAGCAGCCAGTGGGGGAAACCGCTTTCACAGATTTCAGGCGATTGCCTCACTACGTCTTTTGAGTACGATATTTTTGGCGGTTTAAAGAAAACCACTTTCCCGCAGGGCTTTTCGGTAAACAGCTCATTGGTTTGGGACGTTTCAGATGACAATGTGTATTATATCCTTACCGATTATCCCGGCGGCAGCCCCGACACCAAAACCTGGTATGACAGGCTGGGCCGTGAAACCAAAACACAGACTGTCGGTTTTGGTGGCCAATGGCTTACCCGTCAAACCACCTATAATGCGAAAGGGCATACGGTCACGCAAACCAATGATTATTATACAGCCGAAACGCCGCTCACAACTACGTTTACTTATGATGTATACGGAAGGCCCATTTCCTCGGCTAATACATTGGCTACCGTTACCAACACTTACACTAAATTGAGCAACGGCCAGGTAAAGGTAGCTGTAACCAGCAGCGGGCAAACCACTTCAAAGACCACTGATGCCGCGGGAAGGGTAATAACGGCAACCGACAACGGCGGTTCGCTAACCTTTGTGTATGACAGCCGGGGCAACCAAACCCAGGTGAAGCACGGCAGCACTGTTTTAATCACTTCTGTATTTGATATTTATGGCCGGCAAACCAGTCTGTCAGATAAAAATGCCGGTCTCGTCACTTATGTATATGATGCATATGGTCAACTGACACAGCAAACTGATGCCAAAGGCAATAGCTATACCATGCTCTATGACGGGTTTGGCCGCATCACCAGCCGCACCGGTCCCGAGGGCGCCACTACCTATGAATATTATACAGCCGGCAATTGCATTAATAACAGTCCTGTCAAGATCACGGGGTTCAACGGCGTTAAAAAGGAGTACACTTACGACCCGTATAATCGGCCGGCCACCGAAAAGGTAACGATAGACGGAACAGCCTATACCACTTCATTTACTTACAACACTTACAACGCTTTAACCAGGACCGTGTATCCGTCTGGCATAGAAGAAAATAGAACCTATGATGCCAATGGTGGTTTGTTGACGGTAACGGGTGGCAATGCCGGGTCGCCGGTTACCCTGTTCACTGCCACGGCTGTCAATGGCTTTGGCCAATACACCGACTTTACGCTTGGCAATGGGAAAACGGCACAGCACACCTATCATTACGGCACACCTACCCGCTATTACACTGCAGGTGTGCAGGATCTGAATTTTACATGGGATTATGCCAAAGGAAACCTGCTGACCCGTAGCGATGCCATTAAAACCATCACCGAGAATTTCACCTTTGACAACCTGAACAGGTTAAAGACAGCCACAGTAAACGGCACAGAGCAATTTGTCATAACTTACGACGGTACGGCCAGTTCTTCCAAAGGTAATATCATCAGTAAAACCGATGCCGGCAACTATGTCTATAAAACGGATAAGATACATGCGGTAGCTTATATCACCAATCTGGCCGGTGCGCAAACGCCTCCTAACAATATTTCTACCATTGAGCAACAGATCACTTACATGCCTTTTCTAAAAACAGCAACGGTTACCGAAGCGCCATACGGGTTGGAGTTTACTTACGGCCCTGATTATGAACGAGTGAAAACATTGTTGAAAAATAATAGTGTGCTGCAGGAAACAAGGCTTTTCCTGGGCAGTTATGAAAAACAAATAATTGCAGGTGGCGCTACCAGGGAAATACATTATATAAGCGGGGGCAATGGTTTGTGTGCCATTCTTGTTAAAGAGGCAGGTGTTGTAACGCCATATTATGTTTACACCGATCATCTCGGCAGTATATTAACTATTACCAATGCGGCAGGGGCGGCAACAACCGAGCAAAACTTTGATGCCTGGGGACGTAAGCGAAATCCCGCCAACTGGCAATATGAAAGTGTACCGGCTACACCCCCCTGGCTATATCGAGGCTTTACCGGGCATGAGCATTTATTACAGTTTGCATTGATTAACATGAATGGGCGGATCTATGATCCTATCCAGGGGAGGATGTTGAGTCCGGATAATTTGAATACATCGCCATGGTACACGCAAAGGTACAACAAGTATTCTTATGCAATGAATAACCCTTTAAGTTATATTGATCCCGACGGAAATGATCCTGTAACCTTGGCAATAGTCATTGGAGCCGCAATTGGAGCTTATAGCGGTGGGTTGATAGCTAATAATGGACAATTGAATCCTGTAAAATGGGATTGGAATTCTGGAAGGACATGGGGCTTTATGTTAGGAGGTGCAGTAATCGGTGCTGGAGCGGGATATATTGGTGGTACCGTAGCTGCTTCAGGAATGCCTTTTGCCAACACTGCTGGAATTCTATCAAGTTCATTTTTTAATTCGGTTGGTATGAACATGTTAACCGGAGGCCAAATGCCTGTCTCAGCTGGTTTTGGTTTTGGATCGTATGGCTTTCAATCTGGCGAGTTTAATTATTTGGGTAAAAAGGGTAATTCATTCTTGACAAACTTTGGGTATACGTTTGGAGCATTGGCAAATTTGCAGGATATGGTAGCAGGCGTAAACGGGATTACCGCTGAATACAGGGCAGAGAAAGGTGGTGTACCACATGCAAGAATGAAAGGTGAGTATTCAGAAAAGGAAATTGATATTTCAGTAGCTCATGATCCGGCGCCTTCGGGATCATATAAATATGATGGGCCCAGTGACATAAAAAACAGCTTGGACTATGCGAGGTATTGGGCGACACACATTGTTCGTGGAAAATATTATGGAGAGTTGGGGGATAAATTTTCTAAGCTGCAATTGAATAACGTCAATGGTAATTGGCTTGTTTCAATGACAAGCCGCATCAAAAACGAAATTGGGATGTGGGGCATCGGAAAGCTGAACTATGGTACGTCGTTGTTTGGATGTCAAAGCCATGTGGCGCATGCACTTTGGGGAGTAGGTGTCCCCACTTTACCGATTAATATTCATCCTATGGTGTTATACGCTCAGTTAGCGATCCGACAGGCAGGAATATTTGCTTCACCGTATTTAATAAGATAGTGATGAAAATGAATTCAATTTTCACAAGATTATTCAGCGCATTCACGATTGTGATTATACTAGGAGGATGCACAGCCAAGAAAATTGCTAAATTGCCGCTATGCAACAGCAAAAAAGGCGTGTTGCTTAAATATTCTAAAGGCTCTGCGTATATTATCTTACAGAAAGACAGTGCCTTCTATGAATATCGGGTTTTCGACAAGCCTTCCTATTTTACGGGATCTGATACTTTATATTTTGATACTAACTGCAACTGCTACACGGGGAAAACTTTAAATTTGGAAATAAATGGCTCCTCAAATTATTATGTCCGGTATTTGAATAATAAATATTCAGATAAATTATACAAATATGTTATTGCGGGAAAAAGGGAGTTAATGAAATGGAATTCTTATAAGAACTTAGATAAATACAACACTTACGCAAAAGAAGTACATGATTCGCTTAATGCATTCAGGTCACGACCAGAACAGTTCCATTCCCTTTATAATGATTATGAAAAATTGCTCTATCAGGTTGGGCGTTTATGTAAGGATGATTTCGATTCGGTATTAAATACTTTTAAGAAAAAATACTCAATAAAATGACGGAAATACGATCAAGGACAAAAAGTTTTGATTTAAAGGCGAAAAATTGCACAAAATATTTCAATGTTTACCATTTCCATCCGGTGACTTTTTAGTAAATGAAGTGGATTTGTCATTTTTTATGAACATAATACTTAGTAAAATGAAATTTATTTGGATTTTTTTTGATAATTATCGCACTCCGTCTTTTCGGTCAAAAGGAAGCTAAGTGAAAAAGCCGCAAAGCCTATTTCGGTCTCGGCGTAGGCCTGGACTACGGCGGCCTCGGCTTCAAAGGAGGATTTATTCTTGTAAAAGGGCTTGGTCTTTTTACCGGTGTAGGTTACAATTTTGTGGAGCCCGGTTTAATGCAGGTATCGATAAAAACATCTAACAAAAAAGTGGTTCCAATTATAGCGGCGATGTATGGCTCTAGTGCTGAAGTCACGATCAAAAGCCGCGGTCCTTTTGGCTGCGGCAATGATCACCACCGAAAAAGTTATTATGGCATATCTGCTGGTGCGGGACTAGATATACAAAAAGATAGAACGGAAACAAAATAAGTTTTGCAGCTTTAGTTCCCTTTCGCAACGCATCTTTCCGTAAGGACTATGATGAGCTTGAAAACTTAGTTGACCGAAAACTGTGACCTGTGACTTTTAGTTTCGGTGTCAACTTTTTTATAAAGAACAAATCAAAAAATAAACGTTTTTAGCAACGAAATAACTATTTATGAAAAGAAGCTTTTTAACCTTGTTCCTGTTAATAATTGCAATGATGACATTTGCCCAGCAAATACCCGTTGGCAGTTGCGGCATCGTCAATATTTATGATGCGGCCGGTAACCGGACTAAACGGACTTATTTTTGCAATAACGGCAGTGATCCTTACCCGCAGCGGCCGGCAGGACAAAATACAACCGTTGCAGCCGACAGTTTGGCAAACCAGGCAGAAACGACAGAGTTCCAGGATGTGGATGCCCTCTATCCTAACCCCACTACCGGAATATTTTCTGTTACATTCAGTAAGGCATTGGATAATACAACGATCCATATTTTAGATGCGGGCGGCAAAGCGATCAGGCAGGTGAAAGCAAACGGCAGTAAGGTTGACTTTGATCTGTCGGCGAATGCCGCCGGTGTTTATTATGTACGCATTGAGCAAAACGGAAAGACCATTACAAAGAAAGTGGTGAAGCGCTGACGGCCCCGGTTGCCCCGGTTCGTGTCCACGAACCGGAATCAGGGATTCCTCTGTTATTATATTTCCTAAAATAACCAGTAATGAATAAAAGAATGAAAAAGTATTTTTCCGGAAAGCTATATACCTGTATTGCTGCAGTTGTCATAATGGGAATGACATCTATTGACATTCGGATATCATGAAATATTTATATATAATATTGGCTTTTTTTTCGTATTGCTGCGAGACAAGACCAACTAGAGAAAATGCTAAGTATGAACCTAAAATACTTATAAGCAATGGTAAGAACAGTACCGACACTATTGTTGGAATTATAAATTCCCCAGTTGAGCTTTTACCGCCGAATTACTCCGAAAAGGAGTACTTCCTCGTTATTCACGGGGATACTTCAAGGCTGTCTATTATTATTTCTTCCAATAACGAATCAGGATACATTACGGGAAAATTTGATTTTGACTCAAAGAAAAATTTCGGGATTGAACGTTTAACAGATACTATTGCTGTTATCATTGATACCGGAATTACTGTGAAAAATAATATATTTCCCAGGCAGGAGATAACATCCTCACTGCAATTAAGAGAATTAAAGTATTTACTAAAGTTTATAGCAAAAGAATTTGATTTGCAGAAATTAAGATCCTTACGATTCCAAATTAGGCATGTTCCTGATTTTTCCGAGGCGATAGAAACGCAATTTCTCAAGCTTTATAATCGGAAGGTTGAAATTCATGATGGTTCGAAAGTGGCTGCTTTAATAAAGAACTCATATTTCACCGATCAATTGAATGACATCTTATCTGACTTCAAACTCTCTGCTGATAAGGTGTCTGTAAGCGATATAGTATTGAATAGTGGAGATATTTCAAAGTTTAGTCATGAAAAAACTGATTCGGATGGAGTGATCGTGTTTAAGATGAAACGAATGTGACAATCGGTATATCGAAGTTTATCCTACCAGGTGTGAACAGGCTTTCGGCATGGTTTAGTGTACGACGAACATGGTTGAAAGAAGTTCTTTGATAATTTAGAAACACGGGCCAGGCAGCTATGAGAAACAAATAATAGCCGGAGGCGCAACCCGGGAAATCCATTACATAGGCGGAGGCAATGGTCTTTGCGCCATACTCGTAAAAGAAAGCGGAACCGTCACACCTTACTATGTCTACACCGATCATCTTGGTAGCATACTGACCATTACCAATGCGGCAGGGACTGTAACAACCGAGCAAAACTTCGATGCCTGGGGACGTAAGCGTAATCCCGCCAACTGGCAATATGCAAGTATACCGGCTACACCAACATGGTTATATAGAGGCTATACCGGGCACGAACACCTCCCACAGTTTGCATTAATTAACATGAATGGGCGGATATATGATCCTATTCAAGGCAGGATGCTGAGCCCGGATAATTATGTGCCTACTCCTTTTGGTACACAAGGATATAATCGTTATGGCTATGCTAATAATAACCCGTTAAGCTATATTGACCCGGATGGGAATTTGTGGTTTATGCCTATTATAATGGGTGCGGTCAAAGGTGCAGCAATAGCCAGTACCATATACTTTGCTTCTAACTTCATAGACGGCGGCACCTGGAAAAATCTAAATGCTCACGATTGGGGAAGGGCGGCCGGGATGGGTGCCTTTGGGGGCGCAATAGGAGGAGGATTTAGCATGATAGGCCAGTCTATTGGACCGGCCGGACAATCTATGGCATTTGGTATTATGCAAAACATGGCCACGCACCTGGCAGTAGATGTTGCCTTCGGGAACAAAATAACTGCAGGCAGCGTATTTGGGACAGCTATGGGAGGCATTATAGATGGCACTATACCGCAGTTTAAAGGAATTCCTTTCAAAAAATACGGATTTGGGGCGGGTCTTGTGAATGCCCTTGCTGAAATGTCAATCAATACAGCAAGAGGAGGATTGATTGGCGGTATTAGTTCAGCAATAGGAGGCGGCAGTTTTCAGCAGGGTGCAAGAAGCGGGGCGGTTGGCGGTTTAGTCCGAACGGGAATTAACCTTGCTGTTTTGGGCCCCACTATCAGGCCAACGGGTGATATTAAAACTGCTCTGAGTAAAATGGAAACTGATCTGGGAATAAATCTTACAGGAGCATATGGGCCAACTTATAGAGCGGGAGGCCTGTTAACAATTATGCCGAATTTAGGCGGAATTGCAAGCGGGCGCTCTTTAATGATTTCGAATAAAGGTATTGATTGTAATTACAATGCCTGGGTCCATGAATCTTTTCATTACTATCAACAATTGACACAAGGATGGGCAGGGCAGTTTATGCGTGGGATTCATGAGCAGTGGTGGATGTACCCAATTCAAGGACATAATCCCTATTTAACGTGGGGAACAAATGAATTTGGGGCGAGAATTTACGAAAACTCTTTTATTAATAGACTTCAATAGCTTTCTTATGAGAATTATATTCTTATATATTTTGTTAGGAGTTACAACCTGTAACAGAACACCCGATGTGCTAATGATGAGTTGTCCAAATCAAATAGCCGAAAATTGTTTAATCCAGACGCTTAATAATGATGTAGAAATTATTTTCAAAGATGCCTTGTCAAGTTCAATAAAAAATCAGCACCAGGTGGGGGTATTTTGCGATATTTTGAACAATTCTGAAGACACAATCATTTTTCGACCCGAAAAGTTTATGTTATTATCTGATCAAACTAGCTTTTTGACCAGTCGATTTGAAAAGTTAAATTCCCAGAAGCTTAAGCTTAAGTTGTATGATAGTATCTTAAAAATTCCCCCAAATGAAAGTTTTGAAAATTATGTTTTGACTTTTAGAACACATAAAAAAAAATCAATTAAAGAGTACAACAAAACTTTAAGTACTAATACTTTTAAATTGAGCTATGAAGATAAGGTGATCCTTTTTTTAAAGGCGGCAGAAAAAGCAAAATAGATTTTATTGAATAAAAATTCCAAAATTGATTTTCTTTAAATACTTTGCTTTAGTTACGACCTGCTTTATTATATCAGGTTGCCCATATAAGGAAACTTATAAATATCAAGGTCAACCAATTGTACAAAAAGAGATTGAAGTACTACCACAAACAGTATACTTTAAAAAATGGAAAAATGAAGCGAATTGTACAATTGGCTTCAAAATTATTAATGGTACAGATAATGTTAAAAGATTTAATTTTCAAAGATCGTATCTATTAACGTTAACAGATACGATTCAAATTCAGAATGTAGTTTTTGAATTGGGCAAGCTTGAAAATACAAAGGAAGATATAATGGTACCTCCAAATTCAGACACACTCGTGGGATTATATTTTCATGGTAATGCTGATCAATTTAAAGGAGATATAAATTTGATTTTTTCATCATCAGGTATTGAAGATATGGTCATTAAATATAAAAAGGTTCGATAGGATTTAAAAAACACGGGCAATGATCTATTTGCATTCAACCAAGAATAATATGATAGATGTTTTAAAAAATCCTAAGCAATGATTAAATCAACTTTATTGATCTTTATTTTTATACTTTTTCTTAGCGGCATTGTTGCCGGTCAGGAAGTGCCCAGGAACTGGAGAGAAGAAAAGACCCGGAAAGTAAAAATGCCCAGGTATTATAAGGCCTCGCTTCCTAAAAAGTCGATCAGCGTGGCCGATATCAGGATAGAACAGGCTGTGCCGGACAGCACCCAATTAGGATTCTTACAAAAGGGACTCAATAATCAGAAAATGAAAGCCGTACCTGCATCCAACCTGACCATCTTTTTGCAGGACTATATTACAAAGCAGTATAAAAATGATTTTAAAAGTAAAGGAGTAAAACTGCTGCTGGTGGTTAAAAATCTGCGGATCAATGAGTCGACATTTTTTTCGGCTGAACGCGCTTTTGCCAGGCTACATGCTGATGCTTATATTTCACAGGATGACAGCCTGTATAGCTTTGTTGCCAATATGGATACGGTACAGGTGTATCGCGGAATGGATGTGACTGCCTTTCACGGGGAGAATATAGCGGCTGCGCTGCACAAATTAATCGTTCAATCACTGAATAAAGCGGAAAACGGCCTGTCTGCATTACCAGGAGGAGTCGTGCTTGATTCGGTATTAAGCAATGCGAAAAAAATAAAGCTGCACCCTATTCAAAAAACCGGGCGGTACAGGGAAGGGGTGTATTTGAATTTCCACGAATTTTTGTCAAACGATCCCTCCCTGAAATTATATGATGTAGAGCCCGAAAGCATCGGTACAGCAAGAATATTTTCTTTTAACCCGGATAGCACAAAAAAGGAGATCATTCCATGGGGCCTTTGTAAAAAAGGAGAACTCTACAAGTATCATGAAAACAGGCTGGTGCCTATTGAAAAATATCGCAACGAATTTATCATCTCCGACTATATTGATAAGGCCAACAGGAGAAACCGGGGCATAGCTGCAGCAGGCTTTTTGGGAGGAATAACCGGGGCTGCTATCGCCTATTCATCTGCTGAACGGCTATACTCAGTCACGTCTATTCCCTATATCACAAAAAGGCAACCGGAGGCTTCAGTCATTGATATGAAGACAGGTGAATTTACATTTTAATAAAATCAGGCTATGCAAAAAAAGATACTATTTATGATGACGCTTTCGATGATTTCTATATCAATATTCGCCCAGCAAATACCCGTTGGCAGTTGCGGCATCGTCAATATTTATGATGCAGCCGGTAACCGGACCAAGCGGACTTATTTTTGCAATAACGGCAGCGATCCTTACCCGCAGCGGCCTGGAGGACGGAATACAACTGTTGCAGCAGATACTTTGGCAAACCAGGCTGAAACGACTGAGTTCCAACAGGTGGATGCGCTGTATCCTAATCCTACTACGGGCAGGTTTTCAGTCACTTTCAGTAAGGCGCTTGATAATGCAAGGATCCAGGTACTGGATGCAGAAGGCAGGGTTGTCAGGCAAATAAAAGTGAAGGGAAACAAAGCAGAATTTGATCTGTCTGCCAGTGCGGGCGGAGTGTATTACGTACGCATCGAACAGGGCGGTAAGGTAATTACTAAAAAAGTCGTGAAGCAATAAAGGGAGTGTAAATCCGGAAAAGTTACATTGTGTCTCCCGTGATTCAACCGTGCTCTCGTGTGTACATCGTGCACGCCGCGACCAAAGTATGGCGGGTCAATCAATTACAGTCATCGCTTTTACAAAATCGCTTACCAGGTAGCTGACTAGTTTTCCTGTGGAGGCATCAATCCTGCCATCTGCAAGCCTGGCTGCTCCTTCGCATATATGCAGGTAAGCAGGTTTTGCATCGGCTGCTGACATGGAAACAAACTGGCGGGCATGTAGCGGTGAAATACCAGAAGGGCTGGAGGCGCTGCTCAGGGCGTTTTGTATTGCGTCAAGATCAACCTCGATACCGGTAAGGGTATCTTCGGTGAAACCTGTTGCATGCATAACTGCCTGCATAAAACTCCTTTTTCCATGCAGGAAAATATCCTCGTACGTGATGCAATCAATGAAGGGGTTGTTTACAATATCGATCCAGATATTTTGAGGAAGATAATTCTCATGCAGTCCCACGATGCAATATTTCTGCAAATAGCCGTCTTCCTCAGCGTAGCGAAAGGCATTTCCGCTGTGTCTTCCCTCGAGTGGCCTGTAGTCGGCGTGCGCATCGAGGTTGATGCAATTGATCTGCGCCAGCGGTAGTTTGCCGGCTTTGTACCAGCCCTTGGCGCTACCTTTGATCAGTGGGTAAGCATTGTTGTGCCCCCCTCCTATTGCGACCGGGATCTTTTGGCTCGAGGTAATGATCTTTGCCAGCTTTTCCACTTCTTCATCAATCGTGCCTACAGCATGACGATAGGCCTCAAGTTTTTCATCGTCGGTCCTGGCGGTATGCTCCACCAGGTGTAGTATGTCGCCAAAATCAAAGTGGCCTGCCAGGATAATATCGTCGCCACTGCAAAAATCATTGCTTTGAATATTCAAAAATGACTGAAGAAATGATAACCAAGCTGATTCACTACCCGCAATACCACCGTTAGCACGGATGCCGATATCCTCCGGGATTCCAAATAAAACGAATTTAGCAGGGCTTTGGGCAAGAAACGCTTCCAGTTCCGCCGGATGACTTACAAAATGCAAACGTTCCCCCAGTTTGGTCTCAAAACGCCGAAGCCGGGTTAAGGAAAGGATGTCCTGCTTGTTGTAGAACCTGAAATGCTGCATGGATGAGTTTATGATACCAATTTACTGAAAGAAATCAATACGGCACGGAAGAATAGCGAGTGGTGAATGGTGAGTGGTGAGTGGGGAGTGGCGAATTTGGAATGAGGATTTTGGAATTGGTAAACATTGCTGTCCAGAATAAAGTTTAGAATATTTATAGAAGCCAGGCGCAGCATGGTTTTTACGGATTTTCTTCTTGTGGAGGCTTTACCTTATTTTCATGTCTTGCTTTTCATAGCAGGTATTTTTTGGAACACATAGTAACATCGAATTTATCGGGGGACACAGCCCCAGGGGGGCGGCGTTTTGGTAGCCCGCGAATCCCCTGGTAATTGAGTGCAGTAGGCACGACGTTTTGTCCAATAAAATGATCGATACATTTTTAGAAAGAATATTTTCAAAACGAATCCACCACCATAACGTCACCCCTACGGGGTTCATTTATCTTAGGGCAATTTATATTCTACCATAACGTCGTGCCTACGGCACTTTGGTGATTGAAGTCTTAAAATGATCTCCTAATTGTGACAAGTTTACCTCTTCCCATTGGCCAGAAAAAAGGTACGCCCAGGAACATAGTTGACCTAGATTGCTACTATAGTGTCTTTCTATGTTTTCTATTTTACTATATCCCTTATGTGTTTCCCTGGTCCTGCACTATAGGGAATAAAGTATATATGCTGATATTTTAGAACAGCAAAAAGAGTATCGCTATGCTATCAATCCCTACTATAAACCACGGCGGGCACAGCGTGCACTGCGAAAGGCATCTACTTGTTAAAAAACCTGACATTATGCTAGCACCTCGCTGTGGTTTCTGACACATCGAAACATTTGAACTAAGGCCAGCAAAGTGAACAGTATACAGGAAAAATAAAGCAAAGCCCCCTTAAAAGTAAAAGTCATGGAAGTCGCCTGGGTCAAAGGTTTTGACAACTATTCAAAAATTTTATTCCGGATAGCAATATTTCGAAATCGCGAGTACCTCTTACCAAAACTGACCATTCCCCACTCACTACTCCCTACTCCCTACTCACTACTCACTACTCACTACTCACTACAAAAGATCCGAGCGCTCTGAAAACTGCCCCTCCTCCACCACCTGGTCGGGCTTTTTCTTATAGAAAATCATTCCCAGGGTCATGATGATGCTGGTGGTAAGTATTATATAAAACAGGATGCCATCGTCGAAGGAATTCAGCTTCAGGTGATCCGGGATCTTATAAAATAAGACGATGGTGATCAGCCCGCGTGGAATAAAAAACGACTCCGGAAACAGGTTGGTTTTTACAAAAAATCGCAGGTAAAGGATCCGGATGACAAAGAGAGCGAGTACGATCAGGCTGCCCACCATGACCACCTCGGACTGGGACAGGAAGTTGAGCGAAATGGAAAACCCGAATAGCAGGAAGAAAAATGTCCGTATCAGGAAAGAGGTCTCAGCCGTTACCGAATGCAATAAATGCCGCAGGGCTTCCACCTGCTCATGGGGGAAATAATTTAATAGCTTTTTCCATTTCAATTTTTCCCAGTTATTGATCAGTAATCCAAATGCCAGGATGATCAGCAAAGAAGGAAGGTGAAATATCTTACCGCCCGCATAGATCAGTATCAACAAAGAAAAGATCAGGAAAAATTTAATATTGAGACGGGTCTTGGCCAGGATGATCAATAGCAGGAATGAAAGCAAAAGTGAAAGAACGATGGACAAACCAATATTAACACCGAACATCCCGATGGATTTCCACTTCATCACATCACCTGCGATGAAATAATTGAAAACAATGATCCCAATGATATCTGAAAACGAAGCTTCATAAACCAAAAACTCTTTTTTCTGAGCAGTCAGTGGATGGATACTCGGTATAACGATAGAGCTGCTCATGATCGATAATGGGATAGCATATACGATACACTTATTGAATGGCTCCTGCAGCCAGTAATTGAGAATAATACTTAGCAGCACCGTGGAAATGACAAAAATGAACAAGGCCGAGAAAAAAGAGTCCCGGATCAGCTTTACTTTGTCCCTGCCCAATTTAAGGTCGAGCCCGGCTTCCAGCACGATCATGATCAGACCTACCACCCCGAGTGATTCGATCAGTTTAGCTGAAAATGAAATTTCAAATTGGTTGAAGTCGGCCAGTGCCCTGAAACCGATACCTGCAAACAACAGTAGCAGCACCGATGGAATGCGGACATACTGACTGGCGATAGAGAATAAATAAGACAGGACAATCAGCGTACAGATGACGATGAGTATCTCCTCCGTATTCATGACTTGCATCGGGTGAAATTAAGAAAATATCTACACCCATTCACCCTTTATCATAACCCGGTCTACCAGGTTGCTGCCAAAAGAATAAGGAAGATAGGCCAGTGAAGGAATTTGCCTGGTAAGGATCAGGTTTGCCTTTTTTCCTATCGTAATACTACCTGCCTGGTCCTGTATTTCCATAGCATAGGCACCATTGATGGTTGCAGCGTTGATCGCTTCTTCGGGAAGCATCCGCATCTGGATACAACTCATGGCGACGACGAGGTTCATATTACCACTGGGTGATGACCCCGGGTTGAAATCCGTTGCCAGGGCAATGGCAGCGCCTGCGTCGATCAACTGCCTGGCAGGCTGAAAAGGCATCCGTAAAAAGAATGCGGCTGTTGGCAACAATGTGCCAATTGACGAAGATCCCGCCAGGTCCCTGATATCCTGTTCTGTCATAGTTTCAAGGTGATCGAGCGATACAGCATTTTGCGCGATACCGGTCTGAAGGCCGCCAATACTGTTGAGTTGGTTCACATGAAGCTTTGGTTTCAAACCAAATTCCATCCCGGCACGGCAAATGGTTTCTGTTTCAGCCGGTGAGAAAAAACCGGTCTCACAAAAAACATCAATATAATCCGCGAGCTTTTCCCGTGCTATCACCGGAAGCATCTCATTGATGATACTGTCAATATAAGGCTGATGATTTTCTTTGAATGCGGCCGGGTAGGTATGAGCGCCTAAAAATGTTGATTTGATCAAGACCCCTGATCTTTCTTTAAGCCTTTTGATCACACGCAGCATTTTTAGCTCACCCTCCACAGAAAGCCCGTAGCCACTTTTTATTTCAACGGCGCCGGTACCCAGCTTTTGTATTTCCAAGAGACGATCCCAGGCCAGCCTGAACAATTCATCCTCGGATGTGTCATTTAACTTTTTTGCTGAATTAAGAATACCTCCACCCCGGGCAGCAATTTCAGCGTAGCTCAATCCCCTGATCTTATCGATGAATTCGCTTTCCCGGCTTGAAGCGAACACGAGATGTGTGTGAGAGTCGCACCAGGCAGGTAAAACCAACTGGCCAGTGGCGTCGTAGACATTTGTAAAACCAGATGCCGGTGCACCAGGCGTATCCATTTTCCCGAATGCAGCAATCTCGTCGTCCTCAACAATCAAAAATGCATTTTCAATACAGGGCAGATCCGCGAGTTCAGCGCCACGCAAAACCTTTTGCTGATCCCTGGTATTGACAAGCAGTTTAATATTCGTAATAAGTTGCGCGCCCATGAGCGAAAGTTAAGCGTATTTTACTATTTTAACGACTCCAGTTCCTTATAGTAGTCGTATTGCAGATCCTCATGCAGGGTTTCGAGCACCGCATTTATTTTCTTAAGTTGTCCCTGGTATATATTGTTGATCGCGGTATTAAAAAGTGAAATACCCGACTTGTAAAGGCTGCTGCAAAAATAAAGTCGAAGTTCCACCTCGGTTTGTTTGACATTACTATACCGGCAGTATTTGTTTATCACCCGAATGATCTTTCGAAGCGTTTTTTTCGCAAAATAAAGGTGTGACTGGTTGATGGAAGCAAACAATTCATCTATTTCGGCCTTAATGCTATTCACAAAAGCCTCTTCATCATGTGCTTCAAAAAGCAGGTAAGTAAGCAACTCCTTATTTTCCTTCTTGAACCTGGCCAGGCGGAGACAAAGTTCCGTTACAGCTGCTGGCTTCAGGGATGCGAGTTCCTGTTTTATCTCATGAACGGATGCGGTTTTCATAAAAGCGAAGATATTCCTTTTAGCTGCGAGCTGCGAGCTGTGAGCTGCGAGCTGTGAGCTGCGAGCCACCCTACTACCTGATACGGTTGTTTAATTTATAACTGATATAGCCGGGCAATGGCTTTCTTTATGATATTTGCACAAAAAAATTGCGAGGAAGATGAAGGTAGCTATTAATGGAATGGGTCGGATCGGGCGGCTTTTATTCAGGAAATTGATCCACCAACCCGGTATTGACCTGGTAGCGATCAATGACATCATGCCAACCGACAATCTCTTGTACCTATTAAAGTACGATTCGGTCTATGGCACTTTCGATAAAGAACTGCGACTGGAAGGGCAACAGCTTTTCGTTGATGGAAAAAAACTCTCCGCTTTACAACTCGATCATCCCACCCTGCTTCCATGGAAACAACTGGAGGTGGATGTGGTCCTTGAATGCACGGGCCAGTTTTCCAGCAAGACTTCTGCGAGCGAACATCTGAGGTCCGGCGCCAGGAAAGTGCTTTTATCGACAACCGGTTCGGATGATATTCCGCTCATGATCTACGGCTTCAATCAAAATGGCCTTGCTGAGAAAACGGATATTGTGTCACCCGGCGGCTGTATGACCAACTGCTCGATACATATATTATACCTGCTTCAATCTATCGGCATCAGGTCAGCGCAGGTCAATATCCTGCATTCTTATACCTCGCGGCAGGAACTGGTGGATGCACCACACCGCAATTTCCGCCGGGGCCGAGCCGCAGCCGAATCCATCATTCCCGTAGAGATCGACCTGCACCAATCGCTGGAAAGACTGATGCCTGGCATCAGGGGCAGGATCGCCACCGTCTCCACCCGCGTCCCGGTCGCAAACGGCGCGATGGCTGATTTTTCGGTGGTAATGAGCAGTGAAGTTTCAGCGGCGCAGGTCAATACTATTTTTAGAAAGGCAGCACAAAACGAGTACAAGGGCATCCTGGAATATACGGAAGACCCGCTCGTATCTCTCGACATAAAGGGTAACACCCATTCCTGTATCATCGATGGCACACTCACATCCGTGGTGGGCGATCATGTGAAACTGATCGCATGGTTCGATAACGAATATGGGTTTACAAGCCGAATGGTTGACTGGTTGCTTTACTGGAAAAAACTATTTAGCTGAGGCAACCTCAACCTCAACCTCAACCTCAATCTTAACCTTAATCTCAACCTCAACCTTAATCTTAACCCTCATCCCGTACTTTTGCCTCCATGAAGAACACTTCTGAATGGATAGCCGGCATCATCTCACGACTGGATATTGAATCGCTGAATGAAATGCAATCGGCGTTTATTGATGCCAGCGAAAAACACGATAACCTGGTACTGCTTTCTGCTACCGGAACGGGTAAAACGCTGGCCTTCCTGCTCCCCATAGTTGCGAAACTCGACCCCAGGAACAAAAAGACGCAGGCTATCATTATTGTTCCTTCGAGGGAACTCGCTTTACAGATTGAGAAAGTTTTCAAATCACTCGGAACTAATTTTAAAGTTACCTGCTGTTATGGTGGGCATAAACGGGAAATTGAGGAAAACAACCTTGTTCAACCCCCTGCCCTGCTAATTGGCACGCCAGGCAGACTGGCCGATCATATCCGCCGGAATAATATCACGGTCGATACCATCACAACCCTGGTGCTTGATGAATTTGACAAATCACTGGAAGCTGGCTTTGAAGAAGAAGTTTCATTTATCGTTGGTTCATTACCGGCGATCAATAAAAGATATCTAACCTCAGCAACCGAAGCAGTTGCCATACCGGATTTTATTGGTTTGAAAGACCCTGCCAGGCTGAGTTTTCTTGAAACCGGCAGCGAGCTGCCAGAGCAGTTGGCGATCAGGATTGTTGAAAGCCCGGATAAAGACAAACTGGAAACACTGTTCAGGCTGATCTGTCATTTGGGAAATCGTTCCACCGTAGTCTTTTGCAATCATCGTGAATCTGTGGAACGAACCAGCGCCTTCTTAAAAGAAAAAGGCATCATCAATGTATTTTATCATGGCGCGATGGAACAGCATGAACGAGACAGTGCGTTGTTTAAATTCAGAAGCGGCACCTCCAATATATTGGTAACAACCGACCTGGCGGCCCGCGGACTGGATATTCCCAATATCAGGTATATCGTTCATTATCATCTGCCGCATACGGAAGATATTTTTACTCACCGCAATGGTCGCACCGCGCGTATGGATGCCAGCGGTACTGCCATTCTGATCTTGTCTCCAGCAGAAGAAAAGCCGGCCTATATTCCTGAAGAAGTGGAAGAGATAAAATTACCCGAAGAGCTGGCGCTGCCTGAAAAACCTAAATGGTCTACCCTCTTCATCGCTGCCGGCAAAAAAGACAAGGTCAATAAAATTGATATTGTTGGCTTCCTGGGAAATAAAGCAAAATTAAAAAAAGAAGATATTGGCCTGATAGACGTGAAAGACTTTTCCTCTTTTGTTGCGATCAGGAAAAATAAGATGGGTGAAACCCTTAGGTTGATAAAAGATCAGAAGATTAAAAACAAAAAAGTGCGAATGGATATTGCAAAATGATTTAATCCTCTGCGATTTAAAATCTTAGCACTTTTAATGAGAATAAATATTTCGTTACTGAGTCTAGCGTGTATTGAGTAATTGTTTCTACAATGAATTTCCATAACGTAACCGATGTTCCCCGATAAGGCTCTCCAGGTGTAATTATTTTCCCGTTTCGAGTATCAAATCAACCGAGATCGCTAAAAAATTTTTCGCCCCACAGGTTCAATACACATTATGCCGAACATTGCGATTCTAGCAGGTGAAATGTATTCGATCGATATTGTGCCCGTCAAACTAAAAAAACATCATTGCCCTTTAAATTACCTGAAGCCGTATTTTATAAAATAAAAAAACTCAGTTTTGAGCTGAAACCCTTTATAGTAAAGGGTTTCAGCTCATATAGTTTTTAATTCATCTCTTCTGCCATTTTTTTTCACACGACACTTCCAATCACTGTTGCAGATTGAGTACATCACATGAAATTAATATCAACTGATCCGCTTTTTTACCTGATACTGCTGATTGAAACGCAGGTTTCTTTTCATTCTTTTTACTTGCTCATTCATAACCTGTCATCAACAAAATGATACATATATAAGTTATTGGCATGCCATGTGTCTAACTAAATGTTATTGATAAGGTTACTGATTCAAATAAATATTATATGAAAAAACCTCTACACCCGTATCAGGCTGGCCATGCCATATCAGCCCGGTTGCAAATGCAAGCTCTCTCGTTGATCTTCTTCTCTTTTTTGATTTTCTCAAATGCACATGCGCAAAACCTGCCTCCTGGTTTTAGCCAGGTGATGGTGGCAAATGGTATCAGCAACCCAACCGTCATGGCCTTTGCGCCCGATGGTCGGATCTTTGTGGCCCAGCAAACTGGCCAGGTGCGGGTTATTAAGAATGGTGCGTTGTTATCACAACCTTTTGTGAGTCTCTCGGTCCACTCCTCCGGAGAAAGAGGACTTTTGGGTATCGCGTTTGATCCAAACTTCAATAGCAACAGGTATGTTTATTTATATTATACCATTTCATCAGGTGCGTATAATCGTATCAGTCGCTTTACAGCAAATGGTGATGTAGCTGTTTCCGGTAGCGAACAGGTTATCTTGAATCTCGATCCCCTGAGCGGTGCCACCAATCATAATGGAGGTAATATGCAATTTGGTCCCGATGGAAAGCTCTATGTTGGTATCGGTGAAAATGCAGACGCGGCACTGGCGCAAACGATGGACACTTATCATGGAAAACTATTACGCATCAATGCCGACGGTAGTGTGCCGCCAGGTAATCCCTTCACCAGTGGCAGCAACCAGCGACAAAGGATATGGGCATATGGACTTAGAAACCCATATACCATAGCTTTTCAACCTGGCACGGGCAAACTGTTTGTGAATGATGTGGGCGGTAATACCTGGGAGGAGATCAACGATGCCACTTCCGGCGGAAAGAATTTTGGATGGCCTTATGCGGAAGGTGGCAACAGCAATTATAGCAACCCCGTTTATGCCTATGGCCATGGCTCATCGGTAGGAACAGGTTGCGCTATCACCGGCGGAACTTTTTTTAATCCTTCTGCCACCAATTACCCTTCAACCTATATCGGCAGATACTTTTACATGGATTTTTGTAACAACTGGATTGATATGCTAACAATAAGTGGCAGTTCGGTATCAAGATCAAATTTTGCGAGCAATATTGCCGGGAGTTCATTGTCGCTGGTAACCGGCACCGATGGAAATCTTTATTTTCTTTCAAGGAACAATAGTGCCGTTTATAAGATCGTGTACAATGGAACCGGATCGGCGCCAGTTATCACCAACCAGCCACAAAGTATCACAGTTGCACAGGGCAATAATGCCAGTTTCTCGGTCAGCGCATCAGGAACTTCGTTAAGCTACCAATGGAGAAGAAATGGAAACAATATCAGTGGTGCGACCAGCGCTACCTATAATATTTCAAATGTCACCTCATCGCATGCGGGAACTTATTCCGTTGTGATCAGCAATACCAATGGATCTGTAACCAGCAGTAATGCAACACTCACCGTCACCTCGCCCAACCAGGCGCCTACCGCTTCGATCACTACACCAGCAACGGGTAGTACCTATTCAGGCGGGAATGTTATCAATTTCAGCGGAACAGCAACGGATCCTGAAAGTGGTACGCTTGGGTCATCGGCTTATCAATGGTATGTGCTATTTCACCATGATACACACAATCACCCCGGTCCTACGGTTACAGCAAATGGATCCAGTGGGTCATTTACTATACCTACCTCGGGTGAAACCGCAACCAATGTATTCTACCGTCTCTTCCTGGTCGTTACGGATCCACAGGGTGCAAAAGACACGACGTATCGCGACATCCTGCCACGCACGTCTACCATTACTATTAACACAAATCCGCAAGGCCTTCGTGTAACCCTGGATGGGCAGCCCTACACTGCACCTTATACAGTTTCCAGCGTAGAAGGTGTGGTCAGGTCAATCGGTGTTTCCAGTCCACAAACTCTTAATGGTTCCTCCTACAACTTTAGCAACTGGTCGCATGGTGGTTCGCAAATACAAAATATAGCCACCCCGGTAAACAATACTTCTTATACAGCCAACTTTACCGGGGCCACGGCGGCTCCTGTTATAACTGCGCACCCACAAAGTCTCAGCGTAGTGGCTGGCAACAGTGCAAACTTTAGCGTTACCGCCACCGGATCGGCCCCGTTGAGCTACCAATGGAGAAGGAATGGAACGAATATCAGTGGCGCGACTGGTTCATCTTACGGTATCAGTTCGGTAAGCACAACAAGTGCGGGCTCCTATTCCGTTGTAGTCAGCAATGCGGCAGGCTCTGTAACGAGTAATAATGCGACGCTCACTGTTACAAGCAGTGGTGGTAGCGGAACTGCTGTCTCGCTGTTTGGTTCCGGCGAATTGCCTTCAAGTCCACGCAGCAATGATGGCCAGGGTATTTCACTAGGAATGAAATTCCGTACGACTCAAAATGGAGTTGTCAATGGCATTCGATACTATAAGGGACCAAACACGACCGGTACAAGAACCGGTTACCTATGGAGCAGCTCAGGCGCTATGCTTGCCTCTGTTACATTCTCCAATGAGACGGAATCGGGATGGCAGCAGGCTTTGTTCAGCAGTCCTGTACCGGTAACTGCCGGGCTTACCTATGTTGCCTCTTATCATAGCCCTTCAGGATTCTTTGCGGCCACAGGATCTTATTTTAACTCTGCGAAAGTAAATGGACCGGTTCGTGGCCTGGCTAATGGTGAAGATGGCCCCAATGGTTTATACAGATATTCTGCCAGCCCTGTATTCCCCAATAATGGATATAATTCCAGCAACTATTGGGTCGATATTTTATTTACACCCGGCTCTGGTGCTGATATTACCGCGCCGGTGGTGACATCGATCTCACCCACCAACGGAACAACCGGTGTTTCCGTCAATCCAATTATCACGGCAAATTTCTCTGAAGCGATCAATGCGTCCACTGTAAGCGCTTCTACGGTACAATTGAAAGCAGGTGCCGCTGTTATCCCCGCAACAATAACACTGTCAGCGTCGGGTATAACTATAAGTACCTCTTCAGCGCTGTCTTATTCGTCCGTTTATACGGTGTTGTTAAAAGGTGGCAGTTCAGGTATAAAGGATCTTGCAGGCAATGCGCTGGCCAGTGATTTTAGCTGGACATTCACGACAGGTGCAGGCGGTGGTGCCAGTTCGTATACCCTGTTCCAGACCACCGACCGGCCTGAAGAACCACTTGCCAATGACTCGCAGGGTGGCATTGTAGTAGGTACAAAATTCAGGTCATCACAAAGTGGGTTTATAACGGGTATCCGATTCTATAAAGGAGCAGGCACGAGCGGCATACATACAGGTACCTTATGGAGTAGCAGCGGTACGCAACTGGCTTCAGCGGGTTTCACAAACCAAACCAGTTCCGGCTGGCAACAGGTATCTTTTACCAACCCGGTAAGTATTGCCGCGGGTATAACTTATGTCGTTTCTGTGTTCAGCAGTTCGGGTGATTATTGTGCAACGGATCCTTATTTTACACAGGCCACAGTGAATGGCCCCTTGCGTGCACTCGCCAATGGTGAAGATGGACCTAATGGCTTGTACCGTTACACAAACACGAATGAATTTCCCAACTTCACCTACAACGCTTCCAATTATTGGGTGGATGTGGTGTTCGTACCTGCATCGATCTCGGGCAGTTCAACTGCCTCAAGGCCAGGAAGTATAGAGCTTGTCAGTTCCACACAGGATGAGATCATATCTAAAGACCTTGAAGTAACGGTAATGCCAAATCCCAGTAGCACATATTTTACGGTCATCGTCAATGGAGATAACACAAATAGCACAAACGTTCGGGTATTCGATCCTTCAGGAAAAGTACTGGAAAAACATGAGCGGATTCCCGCCGGTCAAAACCTGCAAATTGGTAGCGGATGGCGCAGCGGATTTTATTTTGTAGAAGTGATTAAAGGAAAACAAAGGAAGTTTATAAAGGTCATAAAGACGAATTAAAGTTTCTGTATACCTGCCAGAATAAACGTGGTAAGTTAGTTCGCTAACATGCCACGTTTTTATTTTTTCCCATTGTCCATTTGCCTGATCCATTCGCGGATAAGCTTCACACCTTCTTTGTGTACCTGTTCCCTCCCCAATTCAGGCATCGCGATTCCCGGGTCGCTGGTTTGCATACGAAAGGTAAGAATGGATTTGTGCGGTTTTCCCGGCACTATATCATAATCATTTTTCCCTGCGCCTCTGCCAGCCGCCACAGGGCTTTTCATAATGCCTAATTCCACGGTAGGATCCTGGTCATAATGTAAAAACAGTCCCGAGGAGTTGGCTGGACCCTGCGGATGATGACAGGTTCCGCAATTAACATCGAGGTAGGCCCTGGCCCGGTCATCGAGTGATCTTGACATTTCGTCTATAGCCGGCATTTTCCCAACATGATCCAATTCCGGAAGTCCCTCCAGGATACCCAGCTGCTGCCAGTAACTTAGTTGGTTTTGTGTCGCGCCTGAATATGTGTAGTTTCTGTTTAATTGCGAAGCTACAGGCCCAATGGGCAGTATTTTATTATCCCTGATATGGCAACCCTTACACTGGTTCTTATTGGGTATGATGTAATCGATCTCAACTTTTTTCCCATCATGATTGATGTAATTAACTTTCCTGATATCACCGGCCACATCATAAAAAGCCTCGGTCTGTTCCTTATTCCAGACATAAGGATATGCATTCCATCCGTTTGATTCGTGAACCAGTAACCTGGTCTCCAGTATCCTCCTTCCATTACCTGGCCTGCGAAAATCATTTTCATAATAAAAATTCTTGATGATCACTGTACCAACGGGCAGATCTAAAGGACCCGACTTCGTGTATTTTGCTTTTTGGCCCTCAGGAAGTTTTATAAATCTTAGCTTCTCTGCATAGTTTGAAAATAATGCGGCATTTATATCATAAGGTATCACACCTCTAGCAGGTTGCAGATCGGCCAGTCTCCCGGTAAAGTAATCGTATTCGGATAGTTTTTGTTTTCTTTGAAAATCACTGCCGGCGCCACCTGGAGACAGTGACAGACAGGTAATGACGATGCCTGCCAAAACGAGTATGATTACAAATTTCTTCATTGACTATGATAAACTTTTAACTATAAATTTTGGTTGAGTTAGGGCTGATCATGTGCCAGCTTCACCGGCTCCTGCCCTACTCCTTCACAATCATGGGCCGTTATATCTCTCGTAATGCCCTTAAACTTTTCAGCAGCTTTTATATTGGCGAATGACTGATTTTCATTGTTGCGGATGCAAATGCCTTGACCTTTGGCTTTTTTATCGACAATGCCATCATAAATTATATGCGGTACATTCTTGCCGAACCTGACTTTTAGGCGAAACATCAAACCCATGCGGCCCTTCATTGTGGTTCTTTGCTTCTTACGTGCATAACTGTTATCATGAATATAGATCTGGTCAGGATATGGATAGTAGGATGGGTCGTTGATCGGTATTTCAGAAATATAATAACTGACGATGGCGGTGCCGGCTGTTCTGTTATTGACGATTCTATTACTATAGATTTCAACATTGTTGGTTGCCAGGATCATCACCCCTGTACCCAGCGGTACTTTTCCGACGATATTTCCCTTAGGCGCAAAATTGGGATAGTTATTATGGTGGATATTATTGTTAAACACCCGCACATGTCCTCCTTTCTTTTGTACGAGGTTGGGCAGGTCGAATATCAAAATGCCGCCGGTATTTTCGGTGGCTTCATTATTATAAACATCTGCGAACAATGTGTTTTCAATCTCTATACCGGCAACATTGTGATAAGCTTTGCTATTTCGAACAATCACATGCTGTGACTGACCTACATAAATACCGGCATCGGATGCGCCGATGGCAATGCAGCTGTCAATGAGTACATTTTTACATTGTACAGGGTATAAGGCATAGGCACCATTATCTTTAGAAGGCTTACCAATCCATTCGGCTTTTATGTTACGAAGTGTAAGCCCGTCAACGTGCTGTGCTTTAATCAGATCACCTTTTGAATCCTGCACTGTAAGATTTTCTAGCGTGATATTCGTGCAATTCGTGATCTTGATGCCTTCCGCACCGGCCAGCTGGTCCCTGAATGACAAAATCGTCCTGTCTATCCCCCTGCCCCGGATGATAATATTGGCTTTGCCATCCATCCATAATGCCATATTCATTTTAAAATTTCCTTCGGGAATGTCTATCACGGAGCCATCGGGAGTTTCAATAAACTGCGCCTGCAATTGCCTGCGCAGATCCTGGGCAGAGAGAGATTGTGAATAATAAACCAGGACAAACAACAGACAAGCCGTTCTCATAAATAGCCTTTCCCTAATTTACAACATAAAGACGAATCGTAGAAGATAGATTACTCACCGACATATATCAAAAATCCTTACCTTAATTTGCTGTATGTCCAGAGCGATCAATATTCCTGCCCATTTATCAGGCCTTAATGAAAAGCAGGTCACCGAGAGTCGACTTGAGCACGGTAATAATGAACAACAGAAGGCAGACGCCAACCAATGGTGGCGTTTGTTGCTCGATGTGCTGCAGGAGCCAATGCTGATATTACTGGTGGCAACGGCCATCATTTACTTCATCACAGGGCAATATGGCGAGGCCTGGTTTATGCTGGCCGCCATCGTCATTGTATCGGGAATTTCTTTTTACCAGGACAACCGTAGCCGTAAAGCCCTCGCAGCCCTCGAAGCCCTGAATGAGCCGCTGAGCACCGTGATCAGGAACGGTATCGTAAAACAAATAGCCACCGCCGATATCGTGGTTAACGACCTTGTGATCGTGGAAGAAGGCAATACGATCAATGCTGATGGCAGGATCGTACACAGCAATGATTTTTCCGTGAATGAATCTTCACTTACCGGTGAAGCCTGGTCGGTTTTTAAGTCGGCCGACAGCGAAGACAATAAGGTGTATAGCGGCACGCTGGTCGCTTCGGGACTGGCGGTTTACCAGGTAGAAAAAACCGGTACGGCAACACGCATCGGCAAGCTGGGCACTTCCATGCAGGAAATTCGGGAGGAACCCACTCCCCTTCAATCACAGATTAAAAGATTTGTAAAAGGGATGGCCCTGGTCGGTATCTTTTTTTTCGTGATGGTATGGATCGTTAATTTTGTTGACAGTCGTGATGTATTAAACAGTCTACTGAAGGGACTAACACTTGCCATGTCGGTATTGCCCGAAGAGATACCTGTTGCTTTTACCACTTTTATGGCGCTGGGATCATGGCGATTAATGAAGCAGGGTATTATTGTAAAACGCACCAGGACCGTCGAGACACTGGGAAGCGCTACTGTTATCTGTTCCGATAAAACAGGTACGATCACAGAAAACAAAATGGTGTTGCAGGCCGTTTATGCTTTCAGTAACCGCGTAATATACCAGGCCGATAACTGGAATCACGATGCAGCCAGGCAGGTGATCCGAATGTCCATGTGGGCCAGCGAACCTGTGCCATTCGACCCAATGGAAAAGACCCTGCACCAGGTATACGAATCGACGGCTGAAAAAGATGAACGTCGTAGCTATACCATGGTCTACGAATACCCACTCGATGGCAAACCGCCGATGATGACGCATATCTTTAATGGTGTTAACGGCGAACGGATCATTGCAGCTAAAGGCGCTACTGAAGCCATACTGGTAGTGAGTCGGCTCAGTGATGCAGAAAAAAACGAGATCAAAAAAGTGGAAGCCGGGCTTGCTGAAAAAGGATACCGAGTCCTGGGTGTGGCCAGTTCTAGTTTTAGCGGAGACAATTTCCCAGCACAGCAACAATCTCTTTCTTTCGATTTTTCGGGGCTGGTGATCTTTTATGATCCCCCGAAGGCCAATATACAGGAGGTATTCAACCAGTTTTACGATGCGGGTATCGATGTAAAGGTTTTTACCGGCGACAATGAGATCACCACTATGGCCATTGCAAAGTTTGCTGGGATTCGCAACGCATCAACTGCCATAAACGGGGAAGCCCTGATGGAACTTGATGAACCCAATATGATCAGGCAATTACACGACAATGCCATATTCACCCGTATGTTTCCTGAGGCCAAACTTGCTGCCGTCA
This sequence comes from Bacteroidota bacterium, assembly GCA_023424015.1. Taxonomy (GTDB): domain Bacteria; phylum Bacteroidota; class Bacteroidia; order Chitinophagales; family Chitinophagaceae; genus Terrimonas_B. Next base: position 31,475 of record JAFAEM010000017.1, read on the forward strand.
ATGCACTGAAAAAAGATAACCAGGTGGTGGCGATGATCGGCGATGGTGTAAATGACGGGCCCGCGTTAAAAGCTGCACATATTGGTATCGCCATGGGGCAAAAAGGAACGGAGATCGCAAAATCTGCCGCTGCTCTTATCCTGGTGAACGACGACCTGTCTAAAATGGTTGAAGCGGTGGCTGCAGGCAGAAGGATCTATACCAATATCAAGAAAGCAGTACAATATATTATCTCTATTCATATTCCGATTATCCTGACAGTATCGCTGCCGCTGTTCCTGGGTTGGGTCTACCCCGCCATCTTTACACCGGTACATGTTATATTCCTGGAGTTGATAATGGGTCCTACCTGCTCGATCGTATACGAAAACGAACCGATAGAAAAAAACGCCATGAAGGAACCGCCGCGAAAAATGAGCAATACTTTTTTATCATGGCGGGAAATGGGGATCAGCATTGTCCAGGGATTGATCATTTCCGCCTTTCTCCTGGGATTGTATCAATACATGGTGCAAAATGGTGCAGGTGAAGAACTGACAAGGACCATGATCTTCACGACCTTAATTTTTGGCAATATTTTCCTTTCGATGGTAAATCGCTCTTTTTATTTTTCTTTCATCGATAGTTTAAGTAACAGGAATATCCTACTTGGAGGTATCATTCTCATAACACTTATCCTGCTGGTGATCATGCTATATCTTACGCCAGTGACTTCCTTCTTCAAATTGGTTTCGCTTTCCTTTTCCGAACTGGGAATTTGCTTAGGCGTATCAGTGGTTTCGGTATTTTGGTTTGAGATTTGGAAATGGAACAAGAGATTAAAGAAAACAGGAAAGTCTGATCAACATTAAATTTTATAGATATGAATAACAGCTTTATTCTTTGTCTTGCAATATTCCTTGTGTTAGGATTAGCGGGGTGCAAAACCAGTCAATCCAGTCCTGCATCCCAGGCAGAATCCGGAAAGTTCCGCGTGGCTATACTCTATCCGAATGGAGATGATAAAACTTTTGATATGGGCTACTATGAAAAAAAACACATGCCAATGGTAGCATCTTTTTTAGGAGACAACTTGAAATCATATGAAATCGATTTAGGTATATCCGGAAGAACCTCCAATGATAAACCACCATTTGTAGCGATTGGCTATTTTAATATTGAAGATGTCGCGAGATATAACGAAGCCATTGCAAAAAACCGGGACGCGATTGTCAATGATTTTAAAAACTATACCAATATTCAGCCGGTGGTACAAATCAATGAAATAAAATTGAGGCACCGCTAAGGGCATCGGCGATCAAAGTATCACTAATAAATCGTCAGTTTCCAGGTTCGCTCAAACTGGTCGGTTGAATCCAGCGCGATGATCCCCTCCTTCTCGGTAAGTTGCTGGCTGGCCTGTTCGCTATCGGCTATTCCGCACCAGGGTTCGATACAAACAAAGTCCGCGCCTTTTGCTGCCCATATTCCCAGGTAAGGAAATCCTGAAAAATCGAACTCAAATAGTTCACCCGCTTTATCACATACCAGTTTTACCTTGTCTGAACGCAGGTCTTTAAAAACCACCGCGTCTTTAAAAAAAAGTTCTTTATTGAGGCGAAGCTGTTGCGTGTTTTCCAGGAGGGTTGTTGGTTTGCTCCCGATCAACCCATCGGTTGTGATCGGCCAGCGCCCCGCATTTTCCACTTTGTTGAACTCAAGGTAATAATCTGTGTAAGCTGTTCCGGTAAGCAGTGGCAATTTGAAAGCGGGATGTCCACCTACCGAAAAATAAAGTTTCTGGCTGATCTCGCCCTTATTGACGATACGATAGGTAACCAATAGTTGATTGTCCTGGATGGCGTAAATGATATCGAATTTGAATTGAAAGGGATAGATTTCGAGTATCGCATCATTTCTTACGAGGGTAAAACTGATGGATGAACCTGACTGATCGGTCACTTTGAAATCCGAGTCCCTGGCAAAACCATGACGTGGTAAGTGGTATGGCTTGCCTTCATAGAAATAAGTATTATTCTTTAGAGAGCCCACTATCGGGAATAGTACCGGGGAGCGCTTGCCCCAGAATGCGGGGTCACCCTCCCACATGTATTCCAGGAAAAGTTTTTTATTGTAGATGCTTTGTAGCTCCGCCCCTTTTGGCAGTATGTCTATTTCAAAAAACTCGTTTTCGATAGTGAACATCAGGTTGTGTTTTTGTTTTGAACAGTGTCCAGGACTTTACAAAGCTATTCATATTCAACTAAAAAATCCGGTAGACCAAAACCGTGAAATCAATCTGAGTAATCCGTGCAATCCGTGGCCAATTCAAATCTCATTGGGACACGGAATACACGAAGGAGACACGAAGTTCAGGGAGAATTGATCCGTGCAAATCAGTGTAATCCGTGGCCCCATTCGTGTGATTCGTGTTATTCGTGGCCAATCCCCTGCCGCAGGCAGTTATCCGTGTGATCCGTGCAATCCGTGGCCCCATTCGTGTGATTCGTGTTATTCGTGGCCAATCCACTGCCGCAGGCAGTTATCCGTGTGATCCGTGCAATCCGTGGCCTCATTCGTGTGATTCGTGCAATTCGTGGCCAATCCCCTGCCGCAGGCAGTTATCCGTGTGATCCGTGCAATCCGTGGCTAAAATCCCTGCCGCAGGCAGAACCCAGTGTGAGCTTTATAATTTAGCTTTGCACAAAATCATTCCCCTTTATGCATTTCCCCGATTTTGGAGATCCTTCAGTATGGCTCAGTCTATTGACCCTTACTTTTCTTGAAATTGTACTCGGTGTTGACAATATAATTTTCATTTCGATCATTTCCGATAAACTGGAAGCTTCGAAACAGCGGCAAGCGAGGAATATCGGTTTGATCCTGGCCATGGTCTTCAGGGTTGGCCTGCTTCTTACCATTACCTGGATCATGCGGCTGCAGGATCCCCTGTTCACCTTACCTTTTATAGAAGATGAAGGTCAGCCGATCAATATCAGCTGGAAGGACCTGATCCTGATGGCGGGCGGTATTTTCCTGATATTTAAAAGCACCCTGGAGATACACCACAAACTTGAAAAGCCTTCGGACGACACACAGGCAAAGCCCAAACATGCTTCACTCAGTTCGGTGATCCTGCAAATTGTACTAATCGACGCGGTATTCTCTTTCGACTCCATTCTTACCGCGATCGGCCTGGTGGATGAAGTGTCGATCATGATCATCGCGGTGGTCATTTCTATCGTGATCATGATGATCTTCGCAGGCGCTATCAGTAAGTTTATCAACAAACATCCGACGTTACAAATGCTTGCACTTTCATTCCTGATCGCGATCGGCATCATGCTGGTAGCTGAAGGATTTCATCAAAAGATCGATAAAAGCTATATCTACACCATGATCGCTTTTTCGCTGGTGGTGGAATTGCTCAATATGCGACTCAGAAGAAATCGCGAGTCGATCGAGCTCAAACACGGCAGCAAGCAAAAGTGATATTACAATGGCGAATAGCAGTTTGGAATAAAAAGTAACTATGGAATACTTTGTCGACAGGCAATCCATCGTGCGTAAGATCTGGGGCAAAAGCGACACTATTCTGTTTGTATTTGCTGGAGCATCGGCTGAATTTGCCCTCAACAAAGCAGTGGACTGGCTGTACTTTACCGGGCGTTTGCCCGCCGACCCTTTGGGAAGATTATTTTCAACCGTCATGTACGCGAGAGATATCGTATTCTCTGAAAAAGAAAAGGCGGAAAAAACGATCGATAAGATCACATCGATCCATAAAGCCATAGAAACCGCCCGTGGTGACCAGATACCCGACTGGGCTTACCGTGATGTACTATTTATGCTCATTCATTATTCCCTGGCATCATATGAACTGCTGGAAAGAAAACTCGATGATAAAGAAAAAGAAGATCTCTACGACGTTTTTTACCGGATGGGTATAAGGATGGGGGTAAAAGATCTGTCCCCACATTTCGATCAATGGCTTACACAACGTGATGAACACCTGCACAGCAACCTGGAAAAAAGTCACTATACAATCGACCTCTTCAAGCAGTACAAAAAACATCTGGGTGCTACCCGTTTTTTTATACTTAAGGAATCGCAAAAGCTTGTCGTACCACAGCACGTGAACAATCTCCTTGGACTAGGTAAAGTCAACTGGATCGCGCCGGTGCTGTTTACATATAAATTAAGCCGGAAGGTCAAACTTGATGGTTTCATCAAAAGCCTGATCCTTCCGGCTGCTTACCAGGAACAAATAAAGGAACTTGACCGGCAATAGCGACCGGTTCCTTTATTTTTGAGTGTTAGAAATCCTATTTCCCGCCAATCAGCTCTTTTTGCAGGGCTTCCAGTTCCTCCCATTTGGCGGCTGCGGCCAGTTTAGCCTGTTTAGGCCAGGTAGAAGGATCGTGTAACTGGTATTTGCTACCGGCTACTTCCAAAATACCTTTCAATTTTTTCACTGTAGTTTTCGAAAGATCCTTAAAGGTCAATATGTTTTCCACAGTCAGCAAAGCAGCGATTTTTTTACCAATGCCTTCAATTTTAGTAAGATCATCAGCAACTGTTTCTGCCTTTACTTTTACGGTTTTTTCTTTCTTTTCTTTTACAGCCTTTGGTGCCTTAGTTGGTGCTGTAGCCGTTTCCGTTACAATTTCTTCCTCTGCGGGAACTGCGATCACGCAGTTTTCAACCTGGAAACCAGAAACGTGAACATAATCATCAGCTTTCTGATCATTAACCCAGCGGCCATCGTTGAGCAGATAACGGTATTGATAAGTGCGTCCGCCTTCCAGCGTGGTGGTCACCTTCATCGAACCATCCTTTTGCTTTTTGAGGCTGATGCCATTGCTATAGTCCCAGTTGTTGAATTCGCCCAGTAAAACGGCGCTTGTTGCTTCGCCCACTATTTCAGCCGGCAGTGTGAATGTTACTTTTTTTCCCATAACTCAAATCATTTTTTAATTCGCAAAGTTGCGCAGGATCATTTGAATAATGCCTGCTTATATGTTAAAAAAACCTTGTCTATCGGCCATTAATACCATGCCAGCAAAAAAGTAACCGGCCACGGGCGACCCGCTTATCCACAGTTTGTGTACAAATCATTGTCTGAAATGGCCTGCCAGTCGTGTTCAGGGAAAGAAAACCAGGTTTCGGAAATTCAATTTCCATTAAATTTATCTTTTGCAAAGTAGTCTTCGATAAAACCATGATGAAAAAAAATACCTTCCTGGCCCTGGTGGCAATCACCTGTCTTCTAGTGTCTTGTTCTAAAAAACGTAGTGGAAATCCTCTTGTTCTTGTATTTACCAAAACAGCGGGTTTCGTGCACGAGTCCATTCCCAAAGGTGTTGAAGCTTTAAAAAAACTGGGGAAAGAAAATGGGTTCGAAGTTGATACGACCAGCAATGCAGCTTTTTTTACCGAGGATACACTCAAGAAATATTCCGCCGTTGTTTTTCTAAACACAACCGGTGATGTACTGAACCACCTGCAGGAAATCGCCTTTGAGCGCTATATACAGGCCGGTGGTGGTTTCGCGGGTGTTCATTCGGCCACAGATACGGAGTATGACTGGGGATGGTATGGCCGGATGGTTGGCGCCTATTTTGAAAGTCACCCCAGGCCACAACCAGCGAAATTCATCATCAAGGACAAATCAATTGCTGCAACGAGCTTCTTCACGGATACGATCTGGCAGCATACCGATGAGTTGTATAATTTCAAAAAACTTAACCCGGATGTCAAAGTGCTCATCACCATCGACGAGTCCAGCTATGAAGGCGGGACAAATGGCGCTTATCATCCCATGAGCTGGTATCATGAGTACGATGGCGGCCGAGCATTCTATACAGCACTGGGTCATACAGATGAAGCCTATAGGGATCCGACTTACCTCAAACACCTGCTTGGCGGTATTCAGTACGCGATTGGTGAAAACAGGGTGCTGGCTTACAAGAAGGCTAAATCGCAATACCCGCCTGACGAAGATCGCTTTACGAAAATCAAACTCGTGGAAGGTGAATTTGTTGAACCCACTGAAATGACGATCCTTCCCAATCTGGATATACTCGTTGTGCAAAGACGCGGCGAGATCCTGCTGTATAAAAATGAGACGAAAGAATTAAAACGCGCGGGTTTGCTGGATGTATATTGGAAAGCGACAGTTCCTTATGTCAATGCGGAAGAAGGTTTGATGGGGGTCGCAAAAGATCCCCATTTTAATAAGAACAACTGGATATACATGTACTACAGCCCTATCGACAGCTCAGTGAATCGGCTGTCGAGGTTTACATTAAAGAATGACACTATCGACCTGGCGACAGAAAAGACGATACTGGAAGTAAAATCACAGCGCAATATCTGTTGCCATACCGGTGGTTCTATCGCCTTTGGTCCCGATGGACTTTTATATTTATCTACAGGTGATAACTCAACACCTTTTGATGAACCCAGGGCAAAATATGTCAATAGCGGCTTTGGCCCCATGAATGATCTACCCGGTCGTGAACAATATGATGCCCGCAGATCCTCGGCCAATACCAATGATCTCCGTGGGAAAATCATCCGCATCAAAATCAATGACGATGGCAGCTATGAAATACCTGAAGGCAATCTCTTTCCCAAAGGAACAGATAAGACAAGGCCTGAAATATATGTAATGGGCAATAGAAATCCCTATCGTATCGCTGTCGACCAAAAAAATAGCAACCTCTATTGGGGTGAAGTGGGTCCTGATGCGGCCAATGACAGTTTTAAAACTCGCGGATCAAAAGGCTATGATGAAGTAAACCAGGCACGCACGGCCGGCAACTTTGGCTGGCCGATGTTTGTTGGCAAAAACTATCCGTATCGCCAGTTTGATTATGCCACTGGTCAGTCCGGCGAATTATTTGATCCGAAGAAACCTATCAACGAGTCACGAAATAATACAGGACTAAGGGAACTCCCGGCGGCACAACCGGCATTCATCTGGTATCCTTATGGTCCTTCACATGATTTTCCGCAGGTAGGCACCGGCGGCAGAAACGCCATGGCCGGCCCGGTTTATTATACTGATATGTATCCCAAAGAAACGCGGCTACCTGATTACTACGATGGGAAGCTGATCATTTATGAATGGATCCGGGGCTGGATAAAAGCCGTTACGCTTTTACCAAACGGCGATTTCGATAAAATGGAACCATTTCTTGCAGATATAAAAGTGAATGCACTAATGGATATGGAAGTAGGTCCGGATGGAAAATTATACTTCCTTGAATATGGTACAGGCTGGTTCAGTCAAAACCCCGACGCGGGCTTATACCGGATCGATTATAATAGTGGTAACAGGGCACCAAAAATAAAAGCGCTCGCAGTTGATAAAACAACCGGCACCCTGCCCTTTGCGATAAAAGCAAAAGTAGAAGCCAGCGATCCGGAAAAAGACCAGCTTAGCTATACCTGGCATTTTGGTGAGGACAAAACAATTCAAACCACAACACCGGAAGCCAATTACGTTTTTGATACTCCTGGCGATTATAAAATTTCCGTAACGATAAAAGATAATAAAGGTGACTCTACAACCAGCCAAACCATCGCGATATATGCGGGCAACGAAGAGCCGGTCGTGAGCATAGAGCAGACATCCGGCAACAAGTCATTTTATCTTCCGGGCAGACCTGTTGGTTATGCTGTAAAAGTGAAAGATAACGATACCGAAATTGATCCCGCAAACCTGTATGTTTCTACGGATTATGTGGAAGGATTTGATAAAGCCGGCGCTAGTATGGGCCACCAGCAGGGACAGGTATTGGTGAGCGGAAAGGTGCTGACACAAACCCTTGACTGCAAAGGCTGTCATAAAGAAGCGGAAAAATCGATCGGACCATCGTTCCTGGATGTTGCCAAAAGATATGGCAGGCAAACCGATGCCATGAATTATCTGAGTGACAAGATCGTCAAGGGAAGCAAAGGGGTATGGGGCGAAGTGGCGATGGCGCCACATGCCAGCATTCCGGTTAGCGATGTACAGTCGATCGTATCCTGGATACTGTCACTTAACAAAACAATACCGGTTAAAAAATCCCTGCCTGCCGAGGGACAGATCATAGCTGCGTCTGACAAGAAACCGGGCGCCACCCTGGTTTTGTCGGCCAGTTATACCGATAAGGGCGGCACCAATAGCAAAGCCCTGACAGGCTCTGGTGTTTTCAGTCTTCCATCCAACGAAGTTCCTTTCAGTGAAAAACAGGAAATGAAAGGCTTTGACGATTTTTATTTCAATAGTATCCTCTACCTGATCGTGCCACAGGATGAAGGCTGGTTTGCGATGGACAGCATTGATCTCACCGGCGTGAGATCCATCAGCGCGGTTGTGGCCTGGCAAAATATAACGCCTGCGGCGTTCGAGCTTGAGGTTCGACAAGGTGCTCCAGGCGGACAGCTGATCGGAAAAGGCACACTCTCGATACCCAACAAAAATGAAAGACGCGGGACCATCCGGATACCAATCGAAGCTATCAATGATTCCAAATATCATAAACTGTATTTCGTTTATAAACCGCAGGCTGGAAAAACTGTAACCGGAACCGGTATATCTGCGGTTCGATTTAATCCATAATAAAAAGTAATTACAGTTGATCAAATGACAAGAGGCTGTCTGCTATGTTTGTGTAGCATCACAACATAGCAGACAGTCTCTTTTTTTGGCGCTATCCTGCTGACACAGGAATTTGTTCATACCACGGTAAAGCGCCACTTCACATTTCATTCCCAATTTATACCAGTTCATGCTTTCTTCCATTGACCCGGGGCTGATCCTGACATAGATTCGCTAAATCAAAGTTTAAACATTAATTTTATGAAAAGTTCATTTTTAGCGATCACCCTGCTGGCGGTCGCAACGATTGTAGCGCTGGTAGCCTGCCAGACGAATGCAAGGGGGAAAAAAGAAACGCCCATCGTGATCAGCAAAGACAGCCTGATCAACCGTGGCTCATACCTGGTGTACACGATGCTGTGCGACGATTGTCATTCGCCTAAAAAAATGGGGCCAAACGGACCTGAGATCATACCCGAACTCCGTCTTTCAGGTGCACGGCAGGGTACCCGGTTGCCAAATATCGATCCCGCCGAAATCAAAAACGGCTGGACGCTGTTCAATGAAGACTTTACAGCCATTGCCGGAGCCTGGGGAGTAAGTTTTGCCGGTAACCTGACGAGCGATGAAACAGGGATTGGGAACTGGACGGAAGAACAGTTTAAAAAGGCGCTAACAAAAGGTAAATACAAAGGGCTTGATAACAGCCGGGATCTTTTGCCACCCATGCCCTGGCCCCAGTTTAGCATCCTGAAAGATGATGATATCAAAGCGATCTATACTTACCTCAAGTCCACTACACCTGTGCATAATGTCGTTCCGGCGCCTATTTCACCTGAAGAAATTCAAAAAAGAAAGAGATGATCATTCATATCGGGGTTTGTTAATAATAGAGTCTTTCTACCCATTAGTTACCATATCTGGAATCTGATGGGTAGAATTTCAAACAAGCTTATTCACTGCCTGCTGGTTCCGGTTTTCGCGTAAGCCATTCTGATCGTGTCATCTCAAATTTTATTTCGTTTTTTCCATATATACCTGTTTCAGTCCAGCCGGCTTTACGATAAAATTTTTCAGCCCGCGTACCGGGAGATGTGGATAGCCACACCTGGTCTTTTCCCTGCTTAAAATACCAATCCAGCATTAGCGCGTGCAGGTTTTTACCAATGCCTTTTCCTTCATGTTCGGGGTGGATGAATAAGGCCCAAATATTATTCTCCATTAAGTCGGCGATAGCAAATCCAAGTATTTCGTCGCCTTCTTCACATACCCAGCCTTTACCCCGATCCGAAATAAAATCGCTCACATCCTGGTCGCTAACTAATCCAGGGTCCGATAAGCGATTTTCTTTAACAAGTCGCCTTACGATCTGGATACCGTCAATGTCTTTAGCGTCCGCTTCCCTGAACTTCATACACTAAACAATCTTATTTGAATAATGGTCTTCAATTTAATTGAAAGCTGTCACCGGATGTAAAAATGCTGAACTGCATCTCCTTCACTTTGATGAGACCCGTATCAAGTGCTTTTATTTCCTCAGGCTTTTTCATTATTACCACCTGTCTTTCCCCTGTAACGGTTGCGACCGACCCATCCACAATAATGGCCGTTTCTTCATCGATGCCGATACAGGTAAGCGCTGGGAAGCGGGCAAGCGCCGAGAGCAGGCGGTTATAGCGGCTTCGTACAATAAAATGCTGATCTATGATGGCAGTCGTCAACAGGCCCAGTCCCTGCTTGAACTCAATATTATTATCACGGAGCTTATTAAAGGTGGACCGGTAAACGGTATCCTGCAATTCATGACCGGTGATCATATGTTCACTCATCACCGCAGCTCCTGCACTGGTACCCCCGATCGTTGCACCGTTCTGGAAAGCACGATGGATGGCCTGGTAAACCGCCGTGTTCTGAACAGCTTTCATAAAACGATCCTGGTCGCCGCCGGTAATAAAGATCAGCTTCGCTTTTTGTAATGAGTCCAGCCAGTTTTGATCATTCACGCGTTCTGGTGTAAAATTAAAATTGACAATAGTGTTGCGACAAAATGGTTCCAGGTCGGCCTTAAAATATTCATAAGCCCTGTCAGGACTGGCGCTTGACATAGGCAATACCACTACATAATCATTGGGTGACAACCCGCTTGTCTTTACCAAAGCCTGCATCAACGATGGCGGGCGTTCACCACCACCAATAATAAAAAGTTTTCCATTCGGCCTTGATCCTTGTTGAGCCTGAATAATGCCGACAAAGAGCAGACCGGCCAATAACGTAAAATATGATCTCATAAAACTATTTATTATTTCGAAGTGAAATTATCTATCAGCCTCATCACTTCCACACCATCCGCCGCACTGCAGGGATTAGGCGCATGGGTCAGGAAATATTGAACAACCCTGTCGATCATAGGTTGCTGTACATGTTCCAGTGGCTCAAAAGCGTATTCAGCCACCGATCCGCTGGCGAATATTTTTACAGGTTTATGTTCAAAAAAACTGAAAACGATCCTGCCCTTTTCACCAATGATCTCACACTCGTCCTTCTCGTCACCGGGACTCACATTAAAACACCAAACACCATCGAAATGAACGCCGTTGCGAAATAAAATATTCCCGGTAACGATATCATCAGCGTTGTATGCACCAGCCTGGTTGCCCGAAATCCCAGATGCTTTTTCAATCTCACCGAAAAAATAATAAGCAAGGTCGAGCTGGTGCGGCGCGAGGTCATGAAACAAACCACCACCCGCTAATTTTGGATCCACCCGCCAGGCCGTTTTCTCCACCGCTAATTCTTCCTTTGACAATTGTCTTTTATATATGGATGAGCGCATAAATCTTATCGGCCCAATACGTTCTTCATGAATCCACTCTTTAATCTTTAAAAAAAGCGGCTGTGCCCTTCGGTAGTGTGCTACCACCAGTTTTTGACCAGATGATTCAACTGATTGCATCATACAAATAGCAGAAGCAGCATTTACCGTCATCGGCTTTTCAACATACACCGGCTTACCAGCCGACATCGCACGAAGCGCGTATTCCTCATGCGATGCAGGAGGTGTGGCGATATAGATCGCATTAACTTCGGGATCATTTATCAGGTCTTCCGCGTCGGTATACCAGCGTGCCACCTGGTGACGCTTCGCATAGTCCTCCGCCAGAGCAGCATTTCTCCGCATCACCGCTACGAGCTTCGACTGTTTTACTTTGTTGAAAGCCGGACCACTTTTTTTCTCGGTCACATCACCGCAACCGATCATCCCCCAGCGTATTTCTTCCATTCGAGGAAATTACGAATTTCAATCCTAAAAAATGGGCTTGTTGTCAAGTTCCAACGATAAAATGCCGGATGCAGTCTGAGGTAAAAATTATTATAAATCCCTGTGCAATACTTTCAACGCTTTTTCAATATTAGTACTACCGGTAAGTACCGGTTTAAAGAGATCACCTTTTTTCTCAAGCCTTGCCAGGATGTTCCCGATGTTAAATTGTGATGGATGTAATTTGTGATTCACTTCTTTCCAGTCCAGCGGGGTGGAGACAGTAGCGCCTTTCCGTGGTCGAAGGCTGTAAACAGATGCCAGGGTTTGACCACTCCGGTTTTGCAGGTAATCCACATAGATCTTTGGGCCGCGTTTCTTCAGCGATCTTTCCAGGGAACTGGTGCGTGGTAATTGCTCCTGCACCAGGGAAGCCACGATATGAGCAAAGTCCTTCACGGCATCATAATCGTATTCATTCTTCATTGGCACATAAACATGCAGCCCGGATGCCCCTGAAGTCTTACAATAACTTTTTACGCCGGCTTTATCCAAAACATCTTTTGTGACCAGCGCTACGTCCACGACATCGGTAAATTTATTCTTGTCGGAAGGGTCGATATCGATCACCATCCAGGTAGGATGATCCGGCTTCCGGGTGGTGCTGTTCCAGGGGTTGATCTCGATACAACCCAGGTTGGCGAGGTACAATAAAGTAGCCTTATTATTTCCTACGATATAATCTATAATTTTATTGCTGCTTTCACTTTCCACTTTGTGCACATCAACATATTCCGGGGCATTCTCGCCTGCGTCTTTGTGGTAAAATCCTTCATCCCTGATGCCATTGGGATTTCTTTTCAGCGACAGGGGCCGGTTCTTTAGATGAGGTAAAATATATTTCGATATCTTATCATAGTAGTCGATTACATCGCCCTTGGTATAACCTTCATCCGGCCAGAATATTTTGTGGCGGTTAGTGACGTTAACATCAAATTTTCCCACTTTCATGGTTTCATTTCTTTTTACATCTGTGATCTCTTCCACTATTTCCTCATTCACATCTTTAACCCCTTTTTCATCCCTTAATCGAATAAAGACCGGATGCCGGAAAATTTTATCGCGGGTCACTTCGGTATACGCGATATCGGCAACCAGTTTTGGCTTTAACCAGGTCACTTTCCCATTTTGGGGCACCTTTGATTTAAATGGTGAACTCCCGGTCTCCAGGGCTGACATCTTCTTTTTCAATGAAGCCAGCATGGCTGAATTAAAACCGGTACCAACATGTCCACGATATTCCCACTCCGTACTCTTTGCGGCTTTACCATTGCCACCCGTTTTTTTATTGGCCAGTACCAGCGAACCAAAATGAGACCTCCCCCCTTTCGGTTCGGTATAGCCTGCTATCACCACTTCGGTGCTCTGGACATTCTTCATCTTCAGCCATTCACGACTCCTGGTGTCGCGTGCATACTCACTATCTTTTCGTTTGGCGATAATACCTTCCAGGCCACGTTCTTTTGCTGTATCTAAAAAACCAATCCCGTTCTCTTCCACATGATCGCAATACCTGATCACCGGGTTCTTCTTCAATAGTTGCTTTACCAGCTTTTTCCTGTCGATAAGTGGAAGGCGCTCAATATTCTTGCCGTTTAGTTCCAGCAAGTCAAACACATAGTACACCAAAGGATAATTCAGGTTGGTTTCATAATGCTGAAGCTTTTGAAAATCCGGCAGGTCTTTTTCATTCAACAGCACAACCTCTCCATCCAGCACAGCCTGGTGTTTTATTTTTTTAAGTGCCTGGACAATTCCCGGAAAACGCTCCGTGAAGTCAAGCCCATTACGAGAATAAAATCTTATTTCATCAGCACCGGTTTCCGCGATCGCCCGATATCCATCCCATTTGATCTCGTATATCCAGTCGGGATCGTTGAATGGGGTCTTGGTGATCGTTGCTAACATCGGTTTGACAAACCCTTTCACCTTTTTTCCTTTCCCATGCCGGATTGATCCAATTGTTTTTGGCGTCCCGTTCCTTCCCACTTGTTCTTCCGCATCATACACTGTATTGGTGGAATGGTCGTCTTTATGTTTAATAAGTAACCAGTTTTTATCATCGTCCTTCAGACGCACCAGTACAAATCCACCTTTTAACTTCTTTCCCTTCAGTTCGATTTTAAGCTCGCCTTTCTTTATGGCCTGCAGCGCCTGTTTTTCTGTAATGGGATCTTGTTTTTCATCTACCGGAGTAAAACTGCCATTATCCCAAATCTCTACTTTACCAGCGCCATAATTTCCCTTTGGAATGGTGCCTTTAAACCCGATATAGCTCACGGGGTGGTCTTCTACCATTACTGCCAGTCTTTTCTGAGATGGATTCAAAGAGGGCCCCTTGGGAACAGCCCAGCTTTTAAGCACGCCACCTAGTTCAAGTCGGAAATCATAATGTAAGCGTGTGGCGTGGTGACGTTGAACAACGAACCTGAATTTATTGGCCGCCCCCTTCTTTCCCGCAGGTTCCGAAGTTTTTTTGAAGTTTCTTTTTTTATTGTATGTAGCCAGGCTCATGATGCTTTACGTTTACCCGACGAGAGGCTGGCCTTTAACTGTTCCATCAGGTCTTTAGTAGATGAATGAACGACCTTCATTGGTTTGAATGGAGCTTTTTTCCCCTTTGCTTTTGCATTGATGATCTTTAGGAGCTTCTCGGAATATTCATCTTTATATTTTTTCGGGTCGAATTTCTGGCTGAGCTGGTCTATCAGGGCAACCGCCATCTTGAGTTCCTCGGGTTTGCTTTTCGTACCAGGAAGTTTCAATTCTTTAGGAGAACGAAGCTCTTCAGCAAAACGGATCCTGTTAAGAATGATAACATCATCCTTGGCTTTAATGACGGCTACATGTTCCCGGTTATGCATCACGAACAATCCCACCCCGGCTTTGCCGCTTTTCTTAAGCGCGTCGCGGAGCAAAGCATAAGCCCTGGTACCGGTTTTATCAGGCTCGAGAAAATAGGGCACTTCAAAATAAGTGCTGTCGATCTCCTTTTCATCGACAAACTGTGAGATCTCGATATGTTTTGTTTTTTCAGGGCTTGCTTTTTCAAAATCGGATTTTTCCAAAACAACGTACTTCTCATTGACAAGATATCCTCTGACAATATTCTCCCAGGCTACTTCCTTACCGGTGTTTTCATTGACCCTTTTGTATTTGATGTTGGCGTGATCTTTCTTATCGAGCATATCCAGGTCAAGGGTACTGGTTTCCACAGCGCTGTACATTTTTATGGGAATATTCACCAGCCCAAAGCCGATGGATCCCGTCCAGATTGCTCTCATAACAAGGTTTTAAGGATAGTGGATAAAAAAACATGCCAGAATGAGATATCCTATCCCCTCACCTCGTGAAAATAATCAATCACCCTTTGCTCAGCATCGATTTTCAATGTGATATCCTTATATAAATGCTGCCTCAAATACAGGTACAGTGATATACAGTTATCAACAGCCTCCAGGAGTGATTGCTTCTTATAATCTGCTATAGTTCGCCTGATCAGATCCAGGTCATGCGGTTCAATATGCGTTTCTATCTTGCGAACCCCTTTTGGAAGCTGCCCGTTTTTGACCTGGAGTAAAGGGCCCAACACAGTCATACGCAGGTAAGCCAGGAAATCGAGAGCTTCAAAATATTCACCCCGGCCAATTTTGGCAAGGGCATAATGTATCCATATCCAAAACCGGTCCTCGATCCATTGATAGTCCGGATATGGATATTTGGGTTCTGATTTTCGGAATTTCTCCTGCAGAACACCTTCCTTATCCATCAAAACCACCGGATCCTCGATACGCTGGTCCAGTTCGTCTGGCACGAGAAATTTGATGTCGACATGCAGCAGCGGTTCATCATACAGGCAGATCAGTACCCGTGGTTCGCCGACATGCTCCCCGGTGAAACCAGCAAGCAATTTTCCAAATCTCTCAGCATAGGAAAGCATCAGGTTTGTGTCTCCGGACACTCTATGTTTTGTAACAAGCACGAGGTCTAGATCAGAATACTCATCGAGTTCGTTTGTCATCCATGATCCTGCTGCGGCAAGGCCCATCACGGAAGGATCGTCTTTTAAAATTCGGGTGATCTTATCGGCGAATTGTTTTTGGATCATTAGTTAATAATTTTTTGCCGGGGAGACGGGGAGGCAGGAAGAAATATTTTTGTTTTTTTATTTTCCTTCTGCGTCGATTTGATTGACAGTGAGGCGGGGAACGGGGAAGATATTATTTTTTAATTATCATCTGACAACCAATTCTTCTATACCCGGGAAATATAGGAACGATGTCAGCTGAACCCACGTTGATCGTCGAATAGTCTCATCCGGTACGCGTTCATGGCCGTTGTGCCGAGTTTTCGCAAAAGCCGGTAATTGACCCATACACCCACAGGTGCACCGATAACAGGTACCAGTTGGGCCATTTTAGCCAGGTCAATATAATCCCGGTACTCCTGTTGAAATTTTCTCCAGTCAAACTGATGAATGTCATCGGGGAGTTCTCTGCTTTTTGTCTCCCAGTCTTCCATCTCCAGGTACACTGATTTTCGGTGCTGCTGACTTGAAAAGGCAAGTTCGAAAATATGCAAAAGATAAAGCCTCTCTTTATAGTCATCTGTATTGAATCCATATACAGCAGCTATCTCGTACAGCAGCTTAATCTTAATAGCTATCAGCAGAGGAAAATCAGCCAGTCCGAGGAATATGCCTCCCGCCCCGGTGATACCTCCTTCCACAGCGGCTGTTGTCCGGTAAAATTTTATCTTCTCCTCCACCCTTGCTTCGCGCACTTCCAGGCTAACATTCTTTAAAGGGTCGGCAGTGGTATGCTTTGCACCAAACAACACGCCCCGGATCATTTGTTTAATCGTTGTGGTGATTGCATTGTGTACCTTCTCAGGTATCCAGGAATTGATCTTATCCTGCGTACGCTTTGATAGCTTATTGAAAAACGATGGCTTTTGCCGCATTTTTCGCTGCCACGTTCTTAATTCTTTGACTGCATTATCCTGGTAAGTATTCATGACCGCTTTTTGCTTATCTTGTAAAAATAAAAAAACTGTAACCACTCTTCCCAGGAATCATCGTATGAAACAAATAAATACCCTTTGTTTGATTAGTCTCCTTGTTGTTTTCACTCATTGTAATAATAAAGCGATCGTCGCACCACCCGGTGACGGGTCAAAGTTGCGGGTACTGGGTTATCTGCATAGTCCATGGGACTGGGTGACGGGTGTCAACAGCGTTGACCTCTCGCGAATCACAGATCTCAACCTGGCATTTATTAATCCGGATTCAACTGGCAGTTTTGAAACTAATGCGGCCTATCACGAAGTGATCAGGAAAGCACATGATAAACAGGTAAAAGTCTTCCTTTCCTTTGGCGGAGGCAGTGCACCCGCCTACCTGGAGCACCTGATGGAAGAGGGACAACGACCCGCTTTTATTTCGGGCCTGGTTTCCGTGGCAGAAACTTATGATTTCGATGGGATAGATGTGGACCTTGAAAATGCGCTGATCAACCAGCACTACGCCGACTTTGTCTATGAACTGGCAATTGCTTTGAAGCCCAAAAACAAAATCCTGACCGCTGCCCTGGCCAGTTGGAATGCCAACCAGATCCATGACAGCACACTTGCCAGGTTTGATTTCATCAATGTGATGTCGTATGACAAAACCGGTCCCTGGAATCTGTCGCGCCCGGGACAGCATTCACCCTTTTCGATGGCGCAGGATGATTTCAATTATTTTAATCAAAACAGGAAGATCGCGGCAGAAAAAATTTTTATTGGCCTGCCATTTTACGGGTACGGGTTTGGCAATGGCGCGCCAACGAGCATGACCTATAAAAATATTATCAGCACGTATCCTGGTGCACATTTATCAGATTCAGTTTCCCTGGCCACAGGAGGCAACATATATTATAATGGTATTCCAACGATCCGGCAGAAAGTTTCGCTGGCTGTAGACCGAAAAGCAGGTGGTGTGATGATCTGGCAATTGCTGGGAGACAGTAATAATGAACATTCCCTGTTAAAGGCCATCAATGAAGTAAAAAACCGTTAGAAGTTTTTGACATAACGTCACTCCCAGGGGGTTCAGGCCACCTGGACAATTGATATTAAGGTCCATCGGCGCGGCGAGCGTCTGACGCAGCGAGGATCGTAGCGCCGTAGGCACGAGGTTTAATCGCCCAATCGCTTCCTGGAATATCTATTAAAAAGACCTGCGACGTTTGTTGAATCAAAAATTATTTCTGCCTTTATTAACTACTAATCACCTTCAGAAATCTTTTCATATTCCAGACGATATCCGCCGTCTAAGGCATAACAACCCGAAACAATCACCAGTTTGTTACCGAATAATTGGATGAACTGTTTTTCAGCAGCGTTATTATTATCATACTCGATCCGGTTGGTAAACTGGCCGACCGGGAACAATAAACAAACGCTTAGTTCGACTGTAGGGTCCGGAATAACAGCATACTGCCCCGTTTTCACCAATTGGTGGGCTTCATATCTTTCATATCCGGTACTAGTAAATTTTAAAATATGACCATTACCTGGTGGCGGTGTGCTCACCTGAGGATTCATCGCTGCTGATGCATGTCGCAACTCCCAGGTACCCACAAGGCTATCTGAAAATGGGGGTTTATTGCTATCGTTCTTTTCGCAACCCAGGCCAATCATCATGACAACCAGGCTGACCAGTAAAATAAATTGCTTCATGACGCTATGACACCCACCCAGGGTATAACGTTGCACGTCCTTTTCAACCCAACTTCTAATATCACATTTATACTCCCGACTAGCGACTATCGCCTAACGACTGCCTTTTTACTGCTTTCTCGACCTCGACGACAATAAATACAATGGAAGAAACCCCGATCGCAATCGCGAGTTCACCGATTGTCAGTGGTTGTGTATGGAAAAATGTATTGAGATAGGGAACATATATGACGGCAAGCTGAAGCAGCACTGTTCCGAGTACGGCCCACAATAAAGGCCTGTTGCTCATAAATCCCAATTTAAATAGCGAACGCTTTTCACTGCGTATCGCCATGACATGCCAAAGCTGGCTAAAACAAAGCACTGTAAACACGATGGTTTGCCAGTGCGTATCGCCACTTTCTATCGCGATCCATTGTGTCGCGATCGTGAGCAGCCCGATAAATATGCCTACCCAGAGAATATGAATGCCGAGTCCATGTGCGAATATGCTTTCCCCGGGTTGACGGGGTGGTTGTTTCATGATATCTTTCTCCGCAGGCTCGGCAGCAAGCGCCAGCGCAGGCAGACCATCAGTTACGAGGTTTACCCATAATATATGAACCGGTAATAATGGAATGGGCAGGCCTATCAGTGGCGCCAGGAAAATTGCCCAGATCTCGGCTGTATTACCTGTCAGGATATACTTGATGAACTTGCGGATATTGTCGTAGATACGACGACCCGTTTTCACAGCTTTGACAATTGTGGCAAAATTATCATCGAGCAGGATCATGTGCGCCGCTTCTTTGGTAACATCAGTACCGGTGATGCCCATTGCAATTCCGATATTCGCTTTTTTCAAAGCCGGTGCATCATTGACGCCGTCTCCAGTCATGGACACAAACTGTTGTTTATCCTGTAAAGCTTCTACGATCCTTAACTTCTGTTCGGGCGATACCCTCGCATACACCCTGATCTTTTCTACCCCGGCCTCAAGTTTTTCCTCCCTTAGTTGTTGCAACTCTTTCCCCGTGACAACAAGATGCTCTTCATTTTCTATGATACCGAGCTGCCGGGCGATGGAAGCAGCGGTCAGAGGGTGATCGCCGGTGATCATCACGGGCACCACGCCTGCATCCTTACATTCCTGTATAGCACGTTTTGCCTCCTCCCGCGGTGGATCAATAAGTCCTGCCAGGCCAATAAACTCCAGATCTCTTTCAATTGTTCCAGGTTCTAAATTACCCGGTAAATTATCGATCCATTTTCCACCGAACCCGATAACCCGCATACCTTCCCTGGCCATAACCTCCTCTTCTGCTTTTATTTTTTTTCTCATCTCTGCATTGCTCACAATTTCCGCTATCGATTCTGCTGCTCCTTTGGTGATAACCCAATATTTCCCGTCCTTTTCATGAATGGTTGTCATGGCCTTTCGGTCTGAATCAAATGGAATATCACCTACCAGTTTGTATTTCTCCTGCTCTTTCGCGTAATCAACCATGGCCAGTTCAGTTGGATCACCGGTCCATACCCCATCTTTTTCCCTGAGGTCGTGATTCAGGCTCATGGCCTGTAATAATTCAGACCTTCCCGCTTCATCAACCGTCCACACATCCTGCACAACCATTTCATTACGGGTGAGTGTGCCAGTTTTATCTGTACAGATATAAGTGACGGAGCCTAGTGTTTCAACTGCATACAATTTCCGGATGAGCACATTCTGCCGCATCAACCGGCGGGCACCCAGGGCAAGCGAGATGGTCACAACAGCGGGCAGCGCTTCCGGAATAGCAGCAACAGCAAGAGAGATGGCAGTAAGCAATAACTGGTTAAAATCCTCACCCCGAAGGTAACCTACCAGGAAAAAAGCGATACATAAGCCAATGATGATAACAGTAAGCCTGCGGCTAAAGCCAACCAGTCGCTGTTGTAATGGCGTAGTACTTTCGGCGCCTTCAAGCATTCCGGCGATATTACCGAGTTCGGTCTTCATTCCGGTAGCGACAACAACACCGGTACCGTGCCCATTTGTAATTTGTGTGCCACGGAAAACCATATTTGTCCGGTCACCCAGATCAATATCGTCACCGGGAAGCTCGTGAATGGTTTTGTCGACGGGGTTGGACTCGCCGGTAAGACTTGCTTCGTTAGCTTTTAACGAAACGACTTCCAGCAACCGCATATCCGCAGGAACGGTATTTCCGGCTTCAAGCAAAACGATATCACCCGGAACGATTTCTTCAATGGGAATTTCTACAGTGTTGTGTTCTCTTAAAACCCTTGCAGTGGGGGTTGACATTTTTTGCAATGCATCCATAGCCTTTTCGGCACGAAACTCCTGTATGAATCCAATAATGGCGTTGAGAATGATGATGACGATGATGACAATCGTATCGGATCCTTCGCCAATAAAAAATGAAATGACCGCGGCTACTACGAGTACCAGGATCATTACATTTAAAAACTGGCGAATGAAGATGACTAGTGGATTGATCTTTTTCTTCCCGGTCAGGACATTCTTCCCAAATTCAGTGAGTTTTTGTTGCACAGTGGCGTTATCCAGGCCAGCGGCATTGCTGCCTAATTGCTTTAGTGTATCGTCGGTAGAAATGCTGTGCCAGTTGGCCATCCTGAACCATTCATAATTTTAATGCGTGCGCACTATAATTTCAGTAACACGGGTCGGCGCCCAAGTTCGTGAATTATAAGTGTATTTAATGAATTAGAAACCGGTTTTTCTATTCTGGATCATTTTTATTCAGCAGGCCTTTGACGAGCTTCTGCCATTGAATTTTGGAAACACCTGTTGCAGCAGCGGTACCAACTAAAACATTGCGGACTTTGTCAGCCAATTTTTTTGCAGAAGTATTTGGCTTCTCGTTGCGACCATGCACCTGCGCGCTTACGATGGTGTCTTTTCTTTTCACAATAAAGGTACTGGTGGCACTATCCTCAAAAAAATGTGCAGTCCCTTCTTTCTTCACAGGATCTTCCGCCGGTCTTACCGTCATCGAGCTCCACTCCTCGTCAGTTTCGGGCATCCTTTTATCTTCCACCTGTTCGATCTTTACCCAGTCATAACCATCACCAGCCGCAGATCCCGGCCCGGGAATATCGATACGGATATAGTCCCCGGGTACTGGAAAATCTTTCTTCAACAAACCTGTGTCGTCGGTCAGTTTAAATTCGGCGGAAAGCCCATCGCTGATATCGCCCCATTGGCTGATATCATAGAGACGCTCGCGGGTCTTCAGGAAAAGCAGCTTTGCTTCCTGCAGATCGGGAGCTATCCTGATTTCGATGATATCCGCACGTACACCTTTACGCTGGGCTGGTATTGGTTTCCTGGCTGCCATAATTTGAAGCGGCTTGCAATTGTTTAAAGATTCTCTTCGGTAGTTGTAACACCCCTGATATTCCCCGCTGCATCTTCTACGACGGTAGTAGTTTTTCTTTTGCCTCCGGTCACTGTAGTGCGATTACGATTGCGACCAAGGGCTGCCAGTATAATGATCAGCACGAGGCCGGCAACCACCCAGATCCAATTGCGCTCAAACCACGACACTGCCTGTTGGGTATCGATTTCAACCTTTTCCTGGGCCTGGCTGACAAGGCTATTCATAATAAGGATGCAGCATGCAACGAATCTAACACTGTAGGAGGAAATTAATTTCTTCATAACCTGATGTTTTATTGAATTACGATTGCTGTACTTCAATAAATACGCCAACCCGGAACGATAGCGACCGTCTTACCAGGATATCAACGAAGGTATGGGCTGTTATAACTTATTGGATAGCCAACAGGCCGATAGGGGAAGTGTTGATAAGTGGAATAAATTACACTATCTGATTGTTGAATTTGCCTGGTCTTTAACCAGCTTAAGTGGTAGCTTCCAGGCGTTGTCGATTTTGTCAGGGTTTCACGCTTTGGGGCCAATGGTTCTTTTTGATCTTTCTGGTATTGATGGAGTATCAGCAAATGAATCATTGCAACCAGCAACAATTGCTTCATAAAGAATTTGTTTAATTTTTCACTCGGGCACTGCGAAATAGATGAAAGAAATATGCCAATCAGCTTACGGCATAGTTTTTTTATTGCTATCTCGATAATTTAGGCCATGAGACAAATAAAGTCCCTTACCGTACTCAACGCGATAAGTTTCATCATTCCTGCCGGATTGTTCTATGCGATTCAGTTTCAAGTCCTCGACCTGGGGGCTGTCAGAGATATTAGCATCCCTTATCATTCCTTATTGATGCCTCCAAAAAAAATTTCGGTTATTATTTGGGGAGTTCTATACACAGCATTGGCAATATTTTGCCTCTACCATATTCTAATGGCGTTCACCCACCGTGAAAAGTATCCTGCTAATCAGGATGCCAGGCGTGTGGATATGTTTTTTATTATCAATAACCTGGCTGCAACCGGCTGGTTTCTGACTACCGCCCTTGGTCAACTCATTACTTCCCTCATTTTGCTGGGTTTCCAGATATTACTGATCTCGGTGATACATCGTGAGTTGAACATATACAGAAGATATCGCAGAATGAGGTCAACCTTATGTACGCAGGTGCCTATGAGTATCTATGCAGCATGGCTTTCATTTTTATTCATGGGAGGTATTAGCGAATATTTCCGCCTTGATACCGGAAGATGGCACCCGGTGCTGGTTGGTGTATTGATCTTTGTCACATTATTGATCATTTTTATCCGTCACAATATTGTTTTTGGTCTTATGATAATCCCGGGACTGGTTGGTATTATCTCTAATACCGACGACACTGTAAAGGATCCAGGATCGATAACCATTGTAGCCTGGGCCGGCATCTGGATACTGGCGCTCGCTTCATTTGTCAAACTGGTCATGGACTTTCGACTCAAAGAGCCTCCGGTTGTCTATCAGCGGACCGCTTATGATTAAAACTTAACCAAATGAACCAGTTTAGTGAGATGAGTCATACCAGCCTACTTGACCTGCTTGCACGATATACAACCGACTATACTCAAATGCTTAGCGATAATGACAAGTCCAATGAATTCTATAAGTGCAAAAGACTGCTTGAACAGGTAACAAGCGAGCTCGAACAAAGGATGCGGAATAATACAAGCAATGATGCGGACCAGCCAGTATTGCAACCGCGCGACGAGTAGTGCATAATATCCCTGCCATCCTGCAACCACAGTACGAATAATTATAAAACAGGCATCATGGCAAATGAAAAGGGGTCACTGGAAAAGATCATCATTCGGGAAATTGAGCAGAAAGGTCCCATATCATTTCGCGACTTTATGGAAATATCGCTGTACTACCCGGACCTCGGATATTATACATCGGGAAATAGCAGGATTGGAACAAACGGAGATTATTACACGAGTCCCTGGCTAAGCAGCGTGTTGGGCGAAATGCTGGCCCGCCAGATAGAGGAAATGTGGGCACTACTGGGTAAAGAAGATTTTACGGTCGTTGAATTCGGAGGCGGAGATGGCACCCTCTGTATGGATATTCTAAATCAACTGAAGAATAATCCCGTTTTGTATAGCCGGCTCCGCTATCACATTATTGAAAAAAAAGGAAGACTGCGGGAAGAAGATAAAAAACAGATTCCCGGTATTCAAAGCTGGCATGAATCCCCTGATGAAATCGGGCCGGTGAAAAATGGATGTGTCCTTTCAAATGAATTGCTGGATAATCTTTCCACCTCCCTTGTAGTAATGCAGGATGAACTCATGGAGGTATTTGTTGACTACAATGATGGTTTTGTTGAAACCCTGAAACCCGCGGATAGTAAACTAAAGGAATATCTTGCTCAACTCCGCGTACGGCTACCCTATGGATTTCGGACGGAGATCAATCTCGAAGCCATCGAATGGATCAGGAAAGTAGCGACCATACTGGAAAAAGGTTTTGTACTCACGATTGATTACGGCTGCCCCTCTGCAGAATTGTACAGCACCGCCCGAAGTGAAGGCACCCTGGTTTGTTACCACCGCCACCAGGTTAATTACAGTCCATATCAGCATATCGGTGAGCAGGATATTACTACTCATGTCAACTTTTCGGCCCTGCAGCATTGGGGTATACAAAACGGGCTCGAATGCTGTGGATTTACAAGCCAGGCGAATTTTCTACTTGGCCTGGGCCTCACCAGTCATTTACAGCAAAAAGAAATAAAATCAACAACGAAATCTCTATCCCCATCCGGTAAAGCCATGATGATCCACACTTTTCTCGCAGGGATGGGACGGAAGTTCAAAGTTTTAATTCAAAACAAGGGGTTACACAAGCCAAGGCTCTCAGGTTTGCAATTCAGCCTCCCACATTTTTAATAGATCATTTTACACCGCTTAGAAGTTTATTCAGCTCCTTTTGTTTTTCTAAGAGTTTTTTATTGGCTGGCTCAATATTAAGTGCGAGGTCAATGTCATCAAGTGCACCCGAATAATTTTTCAGGCATTGTTTTGCTTCGGCCCGGTCGAGGTAATAAATGATATTGTCTATTTTTCCGTTCTCGGACCTGTACAGCCGGATCGCTTCATTAAAATAAGGTATTGCTTCAGCGCACTTCCCCTGGCATTTAAGAATGGCCGCCTTGGTATGTTGGTTAAACCGGTTACTATTTAAAGCAATAGATTTATCGACATCAGATAAAGCTGTGTAACAATATCCGGCATTAAACTTCGCCCAGGCCAGGTTATTCCATACTTCCTGGTTGCTTTTATCAATTTTCACAGCTTCCTCATAGTCTTTGATCGCACCGGAATAGTCTTTATTGGCAAGTTTCTGATCCCCTGATTTTTTCAGGTCATCAAACTCGTTTGTATACATATCTGCAAATGCAGCCCAAAAATCCACGTCTTCATCCGTGGAGTACCGGGCGGATTTTCCAGTAAATACCAGCCCGCTAATTCTTCTTTCCTTGTCCCATTGCTCCTTGATCTTTGCCTCGGGGAATGCTTCCTGCGGACTTAATATCGTTTCACTCAACTGGGTGGATTTTTTGTTCATCACCACATACCAGTCCTTTCCGTCGTGTTCCACGGCGATGATATTATATTTCTGGTCATATTTACCCTGTATCCATTTGGTGGGAAACTCCTTGCTGAAAGTATAACTCTGTGGTTCATAAACGTTCATGATCGACATCACGCCAAGCCATTTGCCATTACCATAGGCAAGTTCGGAGATATTGTAAGTAGTATTCTCCCGGCGTGCCTCGGCCATCCATTTTTCAAGGTCGGCCCAGGTATCACGGATAGCCCATTTCTGAAGAGTGAAATTTGTTTTATCGGTCATCACGACCACCCAGTTGCCATCGCCCCAGGCCACTTTTGTAATATCTTTTCCTTTACCCCATTGTTCGGATATCCATGTCTTGGGAAAATCTTTGGATCTCTCCCAGGCGAAGGTTACGGTGCCCGCCCGCTCAGTCGTTACTGCATACCATTTACTATTAGCATATTCCAGTTCCGTGACCACCCTTCCCTTTTTGGCCTGCTCGCGGAAATACTCTTCTGCGTCTTCAAAATCATAGAATGCTTTATAGCCCTGGGCCATCGTTCCCTGGCTCATGATGGCAGTCCAATTGTTTTGCGCAGAAGCACTGGCCGTTGTTAATGCCAGAAGAATAATGCAAATAAATTTCATGGTACGGAGTTTTGGTGGCTAATAAAACGACAAATAAAATCATTTTTTTTCCAAAACTCAATACCCCCAATTGGGTATCTGACAGGAATGTTGGGGTAAAACCCCGTCACCTGAGACTATTAATGTATATGGTAAGGGAGGAAATCGGTAGATCAGAAAAAATCATGCTTCTTTACCTGCATAAATCCAGGTCTTTGCTCGGGCATGGACCATTTAACAAATTCACCTGACCGGGTATCTTCTTCCTTGTCAGCAACCTCGTTTTCGATGCCGGTGGATATTTCAAGACCATTGCGATTTAATACACCGAAACTGGACAGGTGGTTTACTATTACTGGTTTCTTTTTTTGATTTGAAATGCCCGTAATTTGGTTTTTGGAACTTTGCGATTTTTTTTCCTTCATAACAAGTCAAAGCCTTTTGGTTAATAAATCATTTAGGGCCAATGACAAGCGTCAGTAAAAGAATGATAACAACAAAAAAGCCAAAAAGGTTTTTGTAGATATAAGACCGTTGTGTGTACAGATGGGCGTTGCGCGTAGCGTTGATCGACCAGTTCAGTAATTTTTTTTTCATCTCGGAATAAGGTTAAGGTTCAAAAAACAATATTAATCAAAATGGTGGGGGACGGATTGGCCAGGATGATGAATTGAACAAAAACCATACTGAATTGACATAAGGAAAGTATTTTGTCAAAAGATTAAGGAAAATTTGAAAATGTGGGAGTGTGAAAATGTGGAAATAATGCTAGTATCCAGCATCCAGCATCAAGTATCAAGTATCCATCCTGACCAAATGCTTATCATACCCCAACTCCACCAGTCTCTCAAACGCCTCCCACACCTCATCCGGCATAACCTGGTGTACCTGGAAACCCTTGGCGGGATAGAGTTTTATTCTTTGCAGATCACCGGCCATGATATTGATCACCCGCTCCAGCGGTATCTCTTCGTTTGGATATGATTCAAAGGGGATCTGGGGCGAGGTAACCAGCAGTTTTTTATCGGGCCAGTGTTTTTTAAATGTCGCGAAACTCCTTCTTTCCATATATGGCTTCTGCACTACGATGAAAGAATTCGGGTCGAGGCCCTTTTCTGCCAGAAGTTTTTGTGTGAACAGGATATTCTCGCCAGTATTAGTGGACCTGTTTTCCACCAGTATCGCCCCCGAAGGCACACCTTTCTTTATGGCGATGGCAGCAAACTGATCCGCCTCCGACACTGTCCACATGCCCTGGGTAAGATTTCCCAATCCGCCCGACATCACCAGCAGGGGTGCCCAGCCTTCCAGGTATAACTCTGCCGCCCTGTCGGCTACCCGGAGGTCATGACTTCCCAGGGCCAGGATACAATCCGATTTCGCCAGATCGTGGTTAACCTGATGATAATCCCATAATTTACGAGCAAGCAGCATCACTTCTTCTGTTATCATTTCCTTCGCTTTTTATTTTAACTGTTTGTCCGTTACCCCAACTTCAGAACGTCACACGTTGTCTCACGACTCTCGCCTCACGAGTCCCGACTACTCAAGCTTCTGCGCTTCCTCCTGGCTGGCATACTCATTCTGCGGATCGGGCAATATTTTGACTACTGAGTCCTGGAGCGAAAGTACCGATGAAGCTGAATAGAGGCCAATTCCCTGTCCGCTATATGTATAGTCAATAAGCGTCAGTTTGACGATACCATCGATAGACAACTCAATATAGTGACCATACCGGATCAGCCTGAAATGAAATTTATTTTCTTCATTGGTGGAAAAAACATTGGCCTGGATATCGTTGAAAATAAAATTCTGTCTTGCATTCAGCGGATTGAATCCCCAGGCGCGGAGTTGCACTACACCATTGGCTACATTGAAAAAAATAAAATAACCGTTGCCATCATCATCGATATCCGAAACAAGCCCCAGTTTGCCCATCCCCTCCACCGTGAGTATGCCTTCCCAGATAAAACTGGCTGATGGTTTGTCAAAGCAAAAAATTTCATACCCGCTGCGTGAGCCGCAAACCCATTTGCCCGGCTCCTCGTAGGAAGAGGCAGTTGGATTTGTCAATAAAGCCCGTTTATTGCTAAACTCATCCTGGCCTACGACATTTTTAACCATCTGTTCCCAGCGGTAGTAGCTTTTCAACACCAGCCGGCCCCTGCTGTCAGTATCAAGTTCTTTTGGTGGAGGCAGCACCCGTAACGCATCAATTTTCCCGTAGGCATAGAAAAAATTATAGACCAGCAGGTGATCGCCATCCCGAACCGTGCGGGCGGCATAGTTGCCTTGTGGTAACAGTACATCTGCATGAAAAGAATGATATTCCCCAAAGAAATCAGGGGCAAACCAATAACGGACTTTTATATCCTCCCTTATAGAACCTACCAGGTAAAATCTGCCGTTTAGCTCAAAAACGCAAGGGCACTCGATATCATCATACACCATCGGATATAATAATGGTGGCATAAGTTCCACTTCATCATTGGTGATTTTCACGATCCCTACACAACCACGTCTCGATACCGGACCGGTAATCGTTCGCGCAGCCACAAGCAGGTAGACTTCATTTTGATATTCGAAGCGGAAAGGATCACGAAAGCTCAGCCAGGTGCGTGGATTGGTTGTCGATGTCTCATAAAAAATACCGCGTGGCTCAATCGGAAAAATATTTTTACGGTTCTTTTCCCAATCGATCAGGTTATCCGACTCCGCGAGACCAATCCTTGAGACTACGCCTCGATCTTTTCTTTGCAAACCGGTATAGTACATTTCAAATTTACCATTCACCTCACACACGTCCATTGTCCAGAGCATATCATCGTCCCATTCGCCCGGATGACCCACAAATAATGCATTCTTAACCCGCCGCCAGGAGATGCCATCTTTAGAAATGGCATGAGCTATGTAGTCATGGTTAGGTATGATCAAATGAAATAAATGATAAACACCTTTGTGTATGATAACCGTAATGTCGCCAATTTCCCAATCGCTGAAGCCAGAGCCTGAATACATAATAATTACTATTTCTGTTTGCTTAAAATTACAAAATACTTCCGCTAACCCCGATTTGGTTAAATTTGCAGGTTTCACATCAAATGAATAATTCTATGGAAAATGGTTTTTACATACAGTTATTCAGCCCACATGGGCTTATCAGGCATACAGATCCGGAGATAGGGCGCGACAAAGACACAGGCGGACAGGTGAAATATGTGCTCGAATTACTTGAACACCTATCACTACATCCACAGGTGAGAAAAGTAGACCTGTTCACCCGCCGCATCGTTGATAAAAGAGTGTCCACCTCTTACGAAAAAGAAATAGAGATCATCAATGAAAAAGCACGCATCATTCGCGTGAATTGTGGCGGTAATGCATACAGGCATAAAGAAGTATTGTGGGATCACCTTGATGAATTTATTGATAAGACCATCCGCTTTATAGAGAAGCAGGATGATTTTCCGGATGTAGTACATGGTCACTATGCAGATGGAAATTACCTGGCACGACAAATCAGCGAAGTATTTGGCATTCCATTTATAGCAACTGGACATTCATTGGGGCGCAATAAAAAAAATATCCTGCTTAAAGACGGAATGTCTGCAGAGAAGATCGATGAAAAATTCAATATGCAGCGTCGCATCGATGAAGAGGAACATACGCTGAAGTCGTCGGATGCGGTGATCGTAAGTACGCAACACGAGATCGACACGCAATACGGTCTTTATAAGAATAAAGAAGAAGGGAAGTTTTATGTGATACCACCCGGTGTTAACAATGAACAGTTCTACCCTTTTTATCGCTACGATATGCCTTCCTTTAAGATGAGTATCGAGCAGGAACAGGCATTGTACCGTTTGAACTCGGATATTGAACGATTTTTATTTAACCCTGCCAAACCCCTTATTCTTTCGATCGGAAGGGCTGATAAAAGAAAAAATTTCGAGGCCATCATTCAATCTTATGGGCAGGACAAGGAACTCCAGGCAATGGCCAACCTCGCAATATTCGCCGGAGTGCGAAAAGATATTACGCAAATGGCCGCAGACGAACAGGATATCCTGACCAACCTCTTATTGTTGCTGGACAAATACGATCTCTATGGAAAGATGGCCATTCCTAAAAAGAATGATCCCAAGTTGGAAGTGCCTGAGATCTACCGTATTGCAGCCCGCAAAAAGGGAGTATTTGTAAACGCAACACCTGGCGAAAATTTTGGACTTACACTTGTTGAAGCGGCTGCCTGCGGATTACCAGTGGTGGCATCCCCTACAGGCGGTCCCAAGGAGATCATCGAACAGTGCGACAATGGCATGCTGGTCGATGTGGAGGATCCAAAAGCTATTGCCGACGCTTTGAAAAAGATAATTTCCGACCAGACGCTATGGGAAAAATATTCCGCAAATGGAATCGTGGCTACAAGCCAGCAATATTCCTGGACAGCGCATTGTAATAAGTACATGGAGATCGTGGCCAATCTCTTCAACCGCAATGAAGCTGATCTTCGTATGGCAAAAAAGACGGCATATGGCAGAAAGCTGGTAAAAGCACGGCAGTATATAATAACCGATCTGGACGGTACGCTGATAGACGGCAGTGAAACGGATGGGCTTGGTGAATTAAAACAATGGATCAATGAGCGGCAGGATGAAGTGGTGTTTGGAATTGCCAGCGGTCGTAATATGAAACTGACAGCTGAAGCTTTTGAAACTTACGATCTGCCGGCTCCTGATATTCTTATCTGTTCAGCCGGCTCCGAGATCTACTATACCCGGAATTTCATCCCTGATAATGGCTGGGAAAGCCATATCGATTACCAATGGAAACGCAGCGAACTCGAAAAAACTCTTTCAAAGTTTCCGGGTATTCATCTTCAGGAAGCCAATGCGCAGCGAAAATTCAAATTAAGTTACTATGTAGGTGAGAAATTTAACGAAGATGATATGGCCAATCTGTACAAATTTCTTGACGATCATAAACTGAGGGCCAAGATCCTGCTCACGGAAAATAAATTTCTTGACCTCCTGCCATTTCGGGCCAGTAAAGGGAACGCGGTGCGTTATCTTAGTTATAAATGGAAAGTGCCCCTTGAAGATTTCATTACGGCCGGCAACAGTGGTAATGACAAGGATATGCTGACCGGCAAGATCAAAGGCATTGTAGTAGCCAACTACAGTCCCGAACTGGAACAGCTGAAAAAAAATAAGTTCATCTATTTCACAAAATATCCACTTTCCCGTGGTGTGCTGGAAGGAATTGTTCACTACAAAAGCCTCAACGCTAACCCAGTTCCTCATAGAGAAGAAAGCCTCACACCCACCCCCCTCACCGAAAAAGATGGGGCTTAGAACCCAGAAATATAAAGGTTCTATCCAGAATCCAGTATCCAGTATCAAGTATCCAGTATCAAGTATCCAGTATCAAGTATCCAGTACCCCTTCACCGTAGCTTCGGCGGGCAAGCCAACCACCGACTGTCCACAAGGGCGTGATTTTTGCTATAAACCCATACCCTGTTAGTAGTATTGGTCCGTACCTACTCAGCCATGTAACTTACAAATCAAAAAATACGGATCATGAAAAGACTGTTATCTCTTTCTCTAATTTTTTTCGCGATGCAATCCGATGCTCAGATCCTGAAACGAATTGCTGATCGGACTAAACAAAAAACCGAAAACAAGGTTGCCGAAAAGGTATCGGAAAAAGTATCGGATGCCGCAACCAAACCGATCGATGAAGCCGGTCAGAAGAAAAAGAAAAAAGAACAGGATTCCCCTGCCGAACCTGGTGATGGAACAGACAAGGGCTCAACCTCAACCACCGGCAACCCAGAAAGCACGGATAAACCATCACTGACAAAAGAACCGGATCTTGCCACGTATTCCAAGTTTGATTTTGTACCGGGAGAAAAGATCCTGGTAGCAGAAGATTTTTCGCAGGATGCTATTGGTGATTTTCCGGTCAAATGGAATACGAATGCGAGTGGTGAAGTGGTGAAGGCCGCGGGTATGGATGGACACTGGCTGATGATTAAGAAAAAAGGTCGGTATATCCCGGAACATATCAGGGACCTGCCGGAAAATTTCACGCTGCAGTTTGACCTGGTATGCAATGATAAATTCAGTTATTATTCTAATGCGCTCGATTTGCTGATACTTACCGGCAGCAACGACAAACGTGTATTTGAACACAGCTTTATTCCTCATGACAAAAGATCGGGTGTAAAGATCGGTATCCATCCGTCTGATGCAAGGTTGAAGGGTGGTATGGGTTATATCGATACTTATGAGGACGGCGCCCGCGTAATCCGCAACGATGTAAAAACCATGCGATTTGCTTCCAACCTGGGCAAGCCAAAAGTAAAGGTTTCTATCTGGCGGCAAAAGCAGCGTATTCGCGTTTACTTTGATGAGGAAAAGGTCTTTGACCTGCCCCGCGCATTCGCTGCCGGTAAGACATATAGTACACTTTTGTTTGATGTCTGGAGCGGTATGCACAACGAAGAAGATCGTTACCTGATCAGTAATATCCGGCTGGCGGCAGGCGCGCCGGACACCCGCAACAAACTGATCACAGAAGGTAAGTTTGTAACCAGCGGTATCCTGTTTGATGTGAATAGCGACAAGATAAAACCGGAATCCGCCGGAATATTAAAGGACATTGCTGCCGTGCTCAACGATAACCCAACTATAAAGGTTAAGATTGTGGGACACACCGACTCCGACGGCAGCGACGCCGACAACCTCCAACTTTCCCAAAAACGGGCGGCTGCTGTAAAAAATGCGCTGGCCGATCAATACAATGTAGATGCCTCCCGGATGCAAACTGACGGCAAAGGTGAAACCCAGCCGGCGGATAAAAACGATACCTCGGAAGGAAAAGCAAATAACCGAAGGGTGGAGTTTATTAAGATGTAGGGTTCGTCGGGATGCTGGATGCTGGATACTTGATACTTGATACTTGATGCTTGATGCTTGATATGCAGGTAATCGGATTTCCAGGGGGTTATGCTTTTTGCATAGTGGGGTCAGATCATCATCATTACCATCATGATGATCCGCGTTCTACGGTCCATGACCTTAGATCACTTTGATCGGAGAATGGGGAACGCGGATTGTTATGATTATTATGATCGATTATGATTTTTGGATAGCTGGATCAGATCATAATAAATCATAACCATCATGATGATCCGCGTTCTACGGTCCATGGCCTTAGATCACTTTGATCGGAGAATGGGGAACGCGGATTGTTATGATTATTATGATCAGTTATGATTTTTTGGATAGCGGGATCAGATCATATAAATCATGACCATCATGATGATCCGCGTTCTACATTCCATGACCTTAGAACCCTTTGATCGAAGAGAGGGGGACGCGGATTTTTTTGATTATTTATGAAAAAAAACGACGCGGATAAACCGCGTCGATCTGATTTGGTGACCCCCCTGGGACTCGAACCCAGGACCTACTGATTAAGAGTCAGTAGCTCTAACCAACTGAGCTAGGGAGTCGGGGGTGCAAATATAAGTATAGCCCTGCAAAATTGATTTGCGGGCTTAAAATTCCTGTAATTTTCGTCTATCAGCCGAAAACCGGATATTGTAAAAAGGGAATGTTGAAAACTGAATATTCCACCGAGGTTTACTCAATCCCCAACACTCCACCTGCAAAAAATCATTGATAAGCCTACATCGATCCGGCCGTCAGTACTCCTAAAAAGCCTACCAGGAATGCCAGTAGGAAGAACACCAGCATCACGATGGTGACGATACCCATATATCGGAAGGTCGCTTTCAGGTTTTGAAATGAAGTATTCAGCGTTTCCTGATCATTGGATGCCAGTGCCACTTTCATTTTTGTGGCAAACCGGAACAAAAACAAGCAAGGGAAAAAGTAGATCAGTGCAATGATGATATAATAAACGGCCATGACTGCGCCTAACCCGGGTGTAACGGACACATCCCCATAGGCACTATCGCCGCCATACCTGTTTGAAAGCACACCGATAAATGAACTGAAAAAAATACCGATCAGTACGACCAGTGCACAAACGACAAAGCCTACGATGGCAAGAAATCTCGCCCAACGGGCAGCCTCAGCCAGGTGCGCTTTCCCAGTTTGATCGACCGTGAGTCCGAAAATTGTTGATCCCTGTTGTTCCATAAAAGTTGGTTTTGGTGAAGACTAAATATACTTCGCTTTTTTGTCAAATAGAAGAACAGGCTTCGAAGTGCTGAAAGGGTAATCCAGGGGCGAAATACACCAGGAAAATTTACCGCGTAAACAAACTTATTATAAAAGCGCCACGACCGCGATCAGCATGATCAGCAAAAACAGCATCATAAAAACACTGGTGATGGCGAAATAGGTTTTCAGGTTACGGAAGCTTTGACTGAGCCTTTCAGGACTGGCGCTGGCGACCGCGCTGGTAACGGTGCTGGCAAACCTGTATAAAAAATAATTGATCGCCAGCCCGATCAGGACGGTAATAATGGTGCCCACCACACTTTTTTCACCCGAAAAAATGGCCGCCGAAAAACCTTCCTGCTGCAAGCCCACCGGCTCACTGTCTGCCCCTGTGACCAGCTCGGCGATATTAAGCAGGTACCCAATAACGGTTGTCGTCACCACCACCATCGCCCATGAAGCAAGGCTGCGGATATGCGCTTTGGCTGTCGCGTCAACTTTTAATTCAGAAGAGAAAATATCGTGTTGTGATTCCATAAAATAAGATTAAAAGAAGGTCACGAGGTTACCCAACAAACTTAGTATGCTAATGACACCATAAATAATAAAAAAAGATTTGAGATCGGCGAGGCCACTATTAAAGACGTCCTGATCCTTAGTACGTATGGCCGTCCTGATCCGGCTGGCGCCACGAATGAGCAGACCAGCCATCACGCCAATTATTACTGCAATCAGCAGCAACAGCACCACGATAAATGCCATCGCTCCCTGCGAGCCTCCGCCACCAAAGGCTTCGTCCACCAGGACCCCGACCTGGTTCCAGCCCAGGAGCAACATTAAAAAGACCAGGCCGATGCTGATCACGAGCAATACACCCAGCATTCTTTGCCAACGCGATGTATCCACCATTTCCTCACCGGCAGGATGGTCGATTTCCAGGTCAAATAAAGATTGATCTTGTTCCATGGGTTCATTTTTATTTAATATTTCCCCTGGGGATTAGTGCTGGTTTGATTGCGAAATCATAGTTGTTTAGTAAGCACGCGCAAACAACACTCTTTGCCCGGATGGCTTCCCGGTGAGAATACACCTGCCGTCTTCTTTCGGGTTGTTGAGCGGAATGCATCGGATAGTAGCTTTTGTTTTTTCCTTGATCGCATTTTCGGTATCAGCAGTACCGTCCCAGTGAGCGGATACAAACCCTCCTTTTTCATCCAGTAATTTTTCAAACTCGTCCCAACTATCAGCGTTCGTGATATGCGCCTGCTGGTAGGTTTTTGCCCGGTTGAACATACTATTCTGTATTTCCAGCAAAAGTCCCTCAGTGTATTGCGCGATGCCATCAAGACTTACTGATTTCTTCTCCTTCGTATCGCGGCGGGCTACTTCCACCACATTATTCTCCAGGTCACGCGCACCGATGGCCAGCCTGATGGGCACGCCCTTCATTTCATACTCGGCAAACTTCCAGCCGGGACGATTGTTATCGCTGTCATCGTACTTCACCCGTACGCCTAACTTTTTCAAATTATCGGTGATCTCCTTCACCTTACTATCAATCTTCGATTTCTGATCATCACCTTTGTAAATCGGAACGATCACCACCTGTATTGGCGCGATCCTGGGAGGCAACACCAGGCCCTGGTCATCGCTATGCGCCATCACCAGCGCGCCAACCAACCGGGTGCTTACACCCCAGCTCGTGGCCCAAACATATTCCAGTTTATTCTCCTTATTGGAAAATGTTACATCAAATGCCTTTGCGAAATTCTGACCAAGGAAATGGGAAGTACCCGCCTGCAGCGCTTTCCCATCCTGCATCAGGGCCTCGATACAGTAAGTATCCTCGGCGCCGGCGAAACGTTCGCTTTCCGTTTTCACACCACGAATCACCGGCAGGGCCATAAACTCTTCCACGAAAGTGGCATAGACTTCCAGCATTCTTTCCGCTTCTTCTACCGCTTCCTCGCGGGTGGCATGGGCCGTGTGTCCTTCCTGCCATAAAAATTCGGCGGTTCGTAAAAACAGCCGGGTCCGCATTTCCCAGCGAACTACATTCGCCCATTGATTGATCAATAATGGAAGGTCACGATAGGATTGTATCCAATCTTTGTACGAATTCCAGATGATGGTTTCACTTGTGGGCCTTACTATAAGTTCTTCTTCCAGCTTTGCTTCGGGATCCACGATCACCCCGCCCCCTTCCGGGTCATTTTTGAGCCTGTAGTGCGTGACGACGGCGCATTCTTTCGCAAAACCTTCCACGTGTGCCGCTTCCTTACTTAAAAAACTTTTTGGAATGAACAATGGAAAATAAGCGTTCACATGCCCGGTATCCTTAAACATTTTATCGAGTGCATCACGCATGTTTTCCCAGAGCGCAAATCCATAAGGTTTGATAACCATACAACCTCTTACTGCTGAGTAGTCAGCCAGCTCGCCCTTGATCACAAGATCATTGTACCATTGCGCATAATCCTGTGCTCTTGAAGTAATTTCCTTGCTCATATTTTAATGTTCATCTTGTTTTATTGATCATAGGGTTTTCATGACTGCGACCCTACCTTCCCATTATCACATTCTTAAATTTTCAAATCTTCACATTTTCAAATTCCCACATTTTCAAATTCCCACATTTTCAAATTTTCACATTCTTTAACACCTTCTCCTGCAATAAACTGCCATTAATCGATGTAACTTTGGACAAACGACCGTTTGGCAAAACTTAAGTCGCACAAAAGTAGTAACTTCAACATAAACCGATAAACCCATTTGCCATGAAATCATATATTCCTGTTCTGGCAGTCACCCTGGCCGTTTTCAGCAGTTGCTCCACGGCATACAAAGCAGGCCAAACACCTGACGATGTGTATTATTCTCCCACACAGCCACGGGAGGAATATGTGAATATGGAGAAGCGGGACGACCGCTACTACCGAGGCAATGACCAGGATTATTATGAAGATCGTTTCCTGAGAATGAGGTTGAACAACCGGTATCGCTGGTCGGCACTCGACGATTATTATTTCTATAATACTTATGCCTACAACGCGTATGGCAGATACAACAACTGGTACAGTCCCTGGAACAGTTATTGGGCATGGAACAGTTTTTATAATCCTTACAATCCCTATTGCGGCGGTTTACCTTATTACCATTACGGCGGCGGATCTATTATTAAAAACCCTATCGCGTCAACACCACCAAGCCGTGCATCGGTCTTTAACCCCAACAGTTATTTGAATAACTCAAATACCCGGACAACCAGTTCGAGGAGTATATTCAACACCAACAACAACAATAATTCCCGCTACAACAATTATAATAATACGAACAACCGCAACCGTAATGCTGGCTCCCTGGGTGAGTCCATGAGGAAGGTGTTTTCTGGTTCGGGCAACAATAATAATTCCTATTCAACTCCTTCACGGAGCTATGAACCTTCTTCAAATAGCAACAGGTCATCATCTTCTTCATCTTCTTCGGGCTCACGAAGCAGTGGCGGCAGCAGTGGAGGTTCAAAGCGACCGCCGAGATAAGTCGTGACTTGATAATGAAGGATGTTGATCCCCGCGATTCACAGGTTGATCGTAATAAGTTAAAATTTTATCGACGCGAGAAATCATACTGCTATAACTATACACAGCATTCCGATTCCGCTGGTTATTATAGCGTATCCTTACATTGCTATGTCTATACGGAAAATGAAATATATCTGACATGAAAAAGAAACTAAGCCTGGTCCTCTTTAGCCTGTTTTCCGTTGCAGTTTTTGCCCAGCTGCCGGAGGATGTCCTTAAATATTCCTGGCAGCCAGTCAATGGAACCGCCCGTATCAGTGCGATTGGCGGTGCCATGGGGTCCCTGGGCGGTGATATTTCAGCGCTTTACGTCAACCCCGCCGGACTTGGATTTTTTAAGACCAGCGAGGTAGTGATCTCACCGGGGTTCTCTTTCCAGAAGAACAAATCGAATTTCCGCGGCACCGATGCTTCTGATAAGGACTCCTGGTTCAACCTGGGTACCAGTGGTATAGTAGCTGGCTGGCAAAGTAATGGCCGCTGGACCAGCAAAGCTATTAGTATCGGCATTGCCCGCACTGCCAATTTCAGCAGTAAAATATTTTATCGCGGACAGAATGATTTTAGCTCACAAGCTGAACAATATGCCGCGGATGCAGTGGGCGGAGGATTTATCGATGATTTGCCTTTCAATCAAAATGTATCGTATGGCACCCGGCTCGCTGCGTGGAATTATATGATAGACACGGCTACGATCCCCGGCCATGCAGGCATTGATATTGTTAGCATGGCGATGTGGGACCAGCTAAAGAACGGCGGTGACTTTTTGCTCGATCAGTCCCACTCCATTAAAACCAGCGGCGGTATTACAGAAATATCATTTGGATATGCGGCCAATATGGACGACCGTTTCTATCTCGGAGGTTCCTTAGGCGTGCCGATCGTTAATTATAAAAGGAAGTCCGTTTTTTTGGAAGAAGACGCTACCGGGAACAATGACAATAATTTTAAGTTCAACCAGGTAACGGAATATTTTTATACCAAAGGGCTTGGCCTCAACCTGAAACTGGGTATGATTGCAAAACCTTCACCATTTGTCCGGCTTGGTCTTGCGGTTCATTCTCCCACTTTTTATAACCTCAAAGACAGGTATAATGGAAGCATGACAACCGACCTGGAAAATTATCGTACCACGCCAGGCGCGCTTACGGTGGAAATGGACGATATATTGAACCAGGGTGAAATACCAAGGTACGAGTATCAACTAACCGGGCCCTGGCGAATTATGCTAAGTGGATCCTATGTGCTGAGAGAAACGGAAGATGTAAGTCAACAGCGTGGATTTCTGAGTGCCGACGTCGAATATGTCACCCATAGCAGCAATCGCTTTTCCAACTCGGGAGAGTTTACCGATAATGGTTATTACAAGGCCGTGAATGAGACCATGAAGGATTATTATAAGGGAGCTTTCAATTTCAGGCTGGGCGGTGAATTGAAATTTACTACCATCATGACCAGGCTGGGATTTTCTTATTATGGTAATCCCTATTCTGACGAAGCGCTGAAGGGAAATAAAATGTTCCTCAGTGGTGGACTTGGTTACAGGCACGCGGGTATGTTTATCGATCTGACCTATATCCATGCATTAAACAAAGACGTGAACTTCCCTTATCGCCTCCCCGACAAGGCCAATACGTTTGCTAATACAAAAGGCTCCGGAAGTAATGTGATGCTAACATTTGGGTTTAAGATCTAAAAAAGCCTTAACCCAACCCGGCCTCTCCCCAATCAGCCAGGCCTCACCCCCCAACCCCCTCTCTTAAAGAGAGGGGGAGTAGAACCCTGAATTGTAAGATAATTTGATTAGCAACGATCAAGTATCCAGTATCCAGTATCAAGTATCAAGTACCTCTTCACCTCCCGACTATCGACTAAAGACTCCCATCTGGATCACCGCGTCAGACGGGGACGTGAGACGCTGGTGGTCCCGACTCCTGACTACCGACTAAAGACTACCGACTATTCATCGTCTCCTCCACGCCTCTCATTCCTCCTGGTCAGGCTAAAATCAGCATCGCCGAATTTATAGCTGAAGGTGATCCTGAAATTCCTGACATTCCATCGGCGGTATGAATCCTGGTAAAATGTTTCCGTATCATAGATGGTGCCCCAGCGTTGTGTATTAAACAGGTCGTTGATGCCAAACGTGATGGTTGCCTTATTATTCTTTAGGAAATCCTTTCGCATGGCCAGGTCTACCGCGAATTCCGGTTTACGCCGTCCCTGCGGTATCACTTCCTCAGATTCATATTCACCGTTAAGCTGGAAACTCAAATTATTGAATATAGATTTTTGCTTAGTGACGATCTTGTAATCCGCGGTCAGTTGCGCTTCCCAGTTGAAACCATCATTGCTAAGATCGAGCCCTTTTACTTCGGCCTTCACGGTGCGGTATTGCAGGTTAAATGAAGGAGTGATATTGAAATTGGGGCCCAGTTTATGTTGCAGTACAAACTCAGCACCATAGCGATTGGTGGTATTTGCGTTGATAAATGTATTGAGAATGGCATTAGGGTCCACACCCGCATCAGCGAGGTCGGCATATTGTGCCGCGGTGATGGTGTCACTGTATTGGGTGATATCATCAGGGTTATTGCGCAAATACAGCGAGGTTAAAAAATTACCTTTAGGATAATCCTTACTATAATTCACCTCAAAGGAATTGATAAACTCCGGCCGCAACTGGGGATTCCCCTGGCGCAGGTTGACCGGGTCGTTGATATCGATAAAAGGATTGATCTGCCAGAAATTCGGCCGACGGATCCTTCTGGAATAATTAAATTGCAACTGGTCAGATTCATTAAGCTGTTTGGTGACAAATAAACTGGGGAATAGTGCGTCCCAGATATTTTTGATGTCTGCAGGATACTCGTATCCAAATTTCAGCGCGCTGTCAATCAGCTCACCGCGGAACCTGGAATACTCACCACGCAGGCCAAGCTGGTAAGAAAAACTTTTGCGTTTGGTACTATACGTAAAATACGCCGCGTTCACCATTTCGTTGTATTTATAATTATTGCTCAGCGGCAGCTTTGTCTCTGAAATGTTGTCAACAGAAAACGCATTGTAAAAACTCCTCGAATCGTTGTGAAAGCTCCTGATACCTGCTTCGATCTTGGACTCCTCGCCAAATGGATGTGCATAGTCGGCCTGGAATGTTATCTGGTCGTTTTTACCACTTCCTTCATTACGAACTCTCGAAGAAGGGCGATATACTGATCCGTCGGGGTACGAATAGGAATTGAGAATAGTTGAATTTTCCGTGTTCTCACCGGAGTTGTAGGTGATATCGGCTGTCAGTTCTCTTCCCAATTGCGGGAAACTATGTTTGTAATTCAGTCTTGAGCTTTTGCGATCAAACCTGGAACGAGCTGTGGCACTCCTATTCCCGAAATACTCCATCACCTCGTTACTATTGAGGTATTGCTGGTCCTGATTTTCCTCATTGGAAAATCTGCCGGCACCAAAATGTTGGGAGAGCGAAAGGGTATTGCGGTTGTCAATAAAATAATCCACGCCAAATCGCACCGACCTGAATCGCCGCATCCTGTCATTGACGGTGTTTTGATTAAAATAATCCTGGACAACACCATTAGACTTGTTTTGTCTTTTTGTTTCCCCGCGGGCCTTGCCACCCGACTGGTTATAACCGCCGCTGGCGAAAATATTGAATTTACCCTCACGCATGTTCAGGTTAAGATTGCCATTGAGAATCTCAGGGGTGCCTACTGAAACCGATGCGATACCGTTCAACCCAACTCTTTTATTTTTCTTTAGCACGATATTAAGTATACCGCCTGAACTGGCAGCATCATATTTGGCTGAGGGGTTAGTAATCAGTTCAACTTTTTCAATATTCTCAGCAGGTATCTGGTCGAGAGTAAGTATGGTAGGACGCCCGTCAATGAAAATCTGGGGTGAGCTGTTGCGTAATTCAACATTTCCATCAATATCTACTTTCAGTGATGGGATATTTTTCATCACATCAATTGCGGTACCTCCCGTTGCAGTAAGACTTTTAGCAACATTATAAACCTTGCGGTCGATACCAAGTTCCAGTACCGGCTTGTTGGAAACCACGGTAACCCCGCCCAGTTCCTGTACATCTGCCGATAATTCTATATTCCCAAGATCACGTTCACCTGAAAGACTGCCGCCATTTTCGATGGTTTGTTCGAATAGCTGGTATCCTATCGCTGAGATCACCAGCCTGAAACCAGGTTC
This sequence comes from Bacteroidota bacterium, assembly GCA_023424015.1. Taxonomy (GTDB): domain Bacteria; phylum Bacteroidota; class Bacteroidia; order Chitinophagales; family Chitinophagaceae; genus Terrimonas_B. The sequence goes on from JAFAEM010000017.1 coordinate 73,700, forward strand.
GTCGGGCAGATTAGTAAAGCTAAAATCTCCATTTGGCTTGGTCAGCATTCCGGTAACCAGTGTATCTGTGCCCTGTTTATAAACCTGGACAGAAGCTGCTTCAATACCCTTGCCTGAATTTTTGTCAACCAGTTTGCCAAACAGCCTGTTTGAGTTTATTCTCATACCGGGGATATCCGGGGTAGGTTGCTGCTCCCGTTCGATCTGCGCGTGAAGGATCTGGACAAATAAATGCGTGACAAAAATTGTTAAGATAAATTTCATGCTTTTTGTTTGAGATAACGGCAATGTCAGCATTGCTGTGTGCCGGTGGATAGGATTATAAAAAACTTGTCGAGCCAGATGGGCTTATGGTAGTTAAAAAAGAGGCGTAAAGATAACCAATCGCATCGAACCTTTGTCCTCAATCAATGAAATAATGCCAGCGGTCAGAAAATGTTCGCGTATTTATATACTTTTTTTTAGATGATCGATAACAATAGCAGCATCGGGCGAAAACCATTCGAATATTTTGTCTTTCTTAAACCATGTCATTTGACGCTTAGCATATTGCCGCGTATGAATCTTTATTTCTTCAACTGCATTTTGCAGCTCAGTTTGTCCTTCGAGGTAATCAAAAAGCTCGCTATATCCAACCGTTTGTAAGGCATTGAGATGTTTTGAGCTTAACAAATTTTTCACTTCTTCAAGCAACCCTTTGTCCATCATTTGGTCTACCCTCGCATTGATCCTTTGCCTGAGTGTATCCACTGGAAGTTCAAGACCTATCTTGATGATCCCGAAATTTCTTGCCAGCTTTTCTCCTTTCCGGAATTCGAGTATGGACCTCCCGGTAGCTTCAAACACTTCAAGCGCCCTCAGCATTCGTTGGGGATTTTTTATTTCGCCCACACTAAAAAAATCGGGGTCCCTGCGTTTCAATTCATATTGTAGCCACTCAAGGCCTTGTTGTTCGTAATGTTTGGTAATAATTGAACGTATCTCTTTTGGCACTTCCGGTATTTCATCCAGCCCCTCACAAAATGCTTTAATATAAAGACCAGTGCCTCCTGTCATCACCACCCAGTCTTTGTGTTGAAATAATTCCCCTGTTTTCTGTAAAGCATATTGCTCAAATGTGATGGCAGTTACCTCATCCTGTATACCATGTGAGGCAATAAAATGATGTGGTACCTGGCGGAGTTCTTCTTCGGATGGCCGGGCGACGCCAATATTCATCTCGCGAAAACACTGGCGGCTATCGGCGGAAATGATCTCGGTCTGAAAATGTTTGGCCACTTCTATGGCTACAGCCGTCTTCCCAACAGCCGTAGGCCCAGCGATAATAATAACTGTTTTGTTGGAAGACTTTTTCAAGAAAAACAGATTTGTCAGCTCCCTTTTGAAAGATGGGATTAACTGCCCTAACAAATAAAATGTTGATATGAAAACCAATCCCAAAGCGCAAGCTAAAAAGACTACAGACTCCGGGCTAATGACTAATGACTATACCTCTTCTTCGTCCTGGCTACTCTCCTCCTCCATTCCCAAATCTTCGCCGTCCTCATCTTTTTCAGCAAATCCGTCAACGCCCTGTGTGAGATCATATTTCTCTTCTACGTCGGCAAACTTTTCACCCAGTAACCCTTTGGTACCGTACTGGCTGGGCGCAATTCCTTCCGACCTGACTGCCGAAGGATAACTAATGCGTGAGCTTTCTTCTTTTGATACATTGATCAGCTCTACCAAAAATGTCCAGTTCTTGTTAAAATCGTACCAGTAAATGAATTTCTGGTTGGGATCTTTTATTTCAGAGCCGATGGTAGTTTCTTTCATCAGCAATGGCTCGGCCTTATATTCCTTGTCGTATTTCTCCAGGGTGATCTCCCTTCCGCGTTGCCAGTGGTCATTGCTACGGAAAAAAGTGGCTTTATGCTTATTATCAAACTCGTATCCTTTCAGAATAGTTTCATGCAGGTCGAAAAAAGTTTGGGTATGACGGATCACCACATCACGATAAACGCTTTCATCTTCTTCGTAGTAAACTCTGAATTTTAAAATAGCCATATCGCGAATTTACGATTTCTTTATTTTTAAATCCATTTCCCTTCCTTTTTCAGCCAGGTATTCAAATGCTGCATCATAAGTGTTTTCGATCACGCCGTCGAGTATCGCATCTTTTAAGGCATTCTTTAAAATACCCACCAGTTTGGAAGGCGGCAGGTCAAACATTTCCATGATCTCGTCACCACTGATAGGCGGTTGCCAGGCCCGGATATGATCTTTTTCCTCAACTTCTCTGCAGCGTTGCCTGACCAGTTGAAAATTTTCCTGGTATCTCTTCACTTTCTGCTTATTCTTTGAAGTGATATCTGCATCACAAAGCAACATCAGCGCATCAAAATCCTCACCGGCATCAAACAGGAGTCGCCGTATCGCCGAATCCGTGATATTCTCCTTTGTAAGACTGATCGGCCGCAAATGCAGTTCCACCATTTTCCGAACGAAACGCATCTTTTCCGTCATGGGCAATTTAAACCTTGCAAAAATTTTGGGAACCATCCTGCCTCCTACTACTTCATGGCCATGAAAGGTCCAGCCATGACCTTCTTCAAAGCGTTTGGTGGCGGGTTTCGCAATATCATGCAGAATAGCCGCCCAGCGCAGCCAGAGATCATTCGTGTTTTGCGAGATATTATCCAGCACCTGCAGGGTATGATAAAAATTATCCTTATGTCCGTGCCCGTCCTTGTATTCCGCACCAGCCAGTTCCACCATTTGTGGGAAGATCAGGTGAAGCAGTCCGGTTTTATAGAGAAGTTCAAAACCAATTGACGGTTTAGCCGATAATATGATCTTGTTCAGCTCATCCGTGATGCGCTCCTGTGAAACGATCCAGATACGTTCCCTGTTCTCACGGATTGCCTGTACCGTTTGCGGATCGATGGTAAAGTTGAGTTGGGAGGCAAACCGGATCGCACGCATCATCCGGAGCGGGTCATCGCTAAATGTCTGCGATGGTTCCAGCGGTGTTTTGATCAATCGGCTTTCAATATCTTTCATACCGTCGAAGGGATCCACCAGTTTGCCAAAATCATCTTTATTTAAACTGATGGCCATAGCATTGATGGTGAAATCACGTCTTCTTTGATCATCCTTCAGGGTACCGGGTTCTACCGCCGGTTTACGTGAATCAAAACGATAACTTTCTTTTCTTGCACCCACAAATTCTATATCGAATGGTATTGAAGTAATATCCCTGCCGTGATGACTGTCATCGCCAGTTTCCACTGCCAGTGGTGTGTTGATATGTGCGGTGCCAAAATTTTTGAAATAACTGACTTTTGGCTGGGGATCAAATAATTTTGCAACTGCTTTGGCAAGTTTAATACCATCACCCACACAAACAATATCGGCATCATTGGTGAGCCGGCCCATGATCTTATCTCTTACAAAACCACCTACCAGGTAGGTCTCCAATCCAAGCTGCGCGGCTGCTTCACCAATTCTTTGAAAAATGAGTAATTCCTGTTTTGTACAATTAATGTCCATGCGTGTGCAAAGATAAGTGATGAGGGATAGCCATCAGGCAGATCCGGATTGCGCCCGAGGTAACTTTAGGGACGAATGACACTGATTTTTCCATGCTGCCATTTGATAACGGAAGATGGCTTGGCGGGTGTGTTGTCAAGCTGACGGTATTGAACGATATAATCGACGGATTGTTTTATTTCTTCGGCTATATCAGAAAATGCGGATGGTGTTGGCTTGCCCGAAATATTGGCCGATGTAGAAACGATCGGATTGCGAAACCGCCTGATGAGATGTTTACAGAAATTGTCATTGCATATCCTGATCCCGATCGATCCATCTCTGCTCACGAGATTTTCTGCCAGGCCAATTGCGCCATCATATACAACGGTGACGGGTTTTTGCTGTTGTTGTATATAGTCGAATACGCCAAGATCTACTGCGGCTACATGCCGGAGCACATCTCTTTCATCGGCTACCAGTACGATCATGGCTTTCTCATCCGGGCGGTTCTTTAGCTGAAAAATTTTTTCAACAGCCTCGGGGTTGGTGGCATCGCAGCCGATACCCCAAACAGTATCTGTGGGATAAAGGATCAGGCCACCTCGTTTTAGCACTTCGAGGCATTTGTGTATATCGTCTTCAAAATCGATCATCATGTATTCGTTTTCCTGAGTGGAATCATAAAGGTCTAAATAATCCATCTAAACTATGTCGAAAGCATGCACGTCTTCGTTATTTTCGCAGCAAATTTAAAAGGATGAAAGAACTTATACTGGAAGCCTGGGATAACAGGGACTTATTAAAGGACGAAAAATACACCGGCGCTGTCCGCGCCGTGATCGAAGAGGTGGATAAGGGCAGATTGCGAGTGGCTTCGCCAGGCGATGGTGGTTGGACGGTGAATGAATGGGTAAAACAGGCGATCCTGATGTATTTCGGTATCCAGCAAATGCAAACATGGGACCTGGAGCCTTTCGAGTTTTATGATAAGATGCTGCTGAAAAAAAATTACAGGGAACTGGGTGTTCGGGCTGTACCACATGCTGTCGCCAGGTATGGTGCTTATATCGCCCGCAATGTGGTACTAATGCCGTCTTATGTAAATATCGGCGCTTACGTAGATGAGGGCACGATGGTCGATACCTGGGCTACCGTGGGCAGTTGTGCACAGATCGGTAAAGGCGTTCATTTGAGTGGCGGTGTTGGGATCGGTGGTGTACTGGAACCCTTACAGGCCTCGCCCGTGATCATCGAAGATGGCTGCTTTATCGGCAGCCGATGTATTGTTGTGGAAGGAGTGGTTGTTGAAAAGGAAGCCGTGTTAGGCGCTAATGTGGTATTGACCCAGTCTACAAAGATCATCGATGTAAGCGGGCCCGAGCCCCGCGAAACCAAAGGTCGTGTACCAGCCCGAAGCGTGGTCATACCCGGCACCTATAGTAAGAAGTTCGCTGCCGGCGAATATGGGGTTAGCTGCGCCCTGATCATTGGTCAGCGTAAGCCCAGTACCGATCTAAAGACCAGTCTTAACGACGCCCTGAGAGACTTTAATGTTTCAGTTTAATAAATTGAATCATTTCCTATATTTGCACCCCCCGATGCAGTCGGGAGTCTATAGTCAGGAGTATGTTCTCAGCAACCTAAGAACTCCGACTACAGACTTCAGACTGACGACTAAACCGCCCGGGTGGCGAAATTGGTAGACGCACCGTCTTCAGGTGGCGGCGCCGCGAGGTGTGCTGGTTCGAATCCAGTCCCGGGCACTTAAAGAGGTTGTAAACATTTGTTTTACAGCCTTTTTTTATTTGTCAAGAAACCTGCCCCAATAATTATTCGGAACATATCCGTATCATTCGTTGGGGGTGTGGTATGTAATTGTTAAATATGATAATGTTATAATATTGGCGCAGTTTTCTTATTGCGATGGCAGCGGGGTATGATTTTTACACTGACGATTAGAGTCATTCATCATGTAAATTACACTCCAAAACAAATCCACTGGATTCGCTCACACATATCGTTCTTGGGGCTTGTATCGGCGAAGCAGTTGCTGGCAAAAAGCTTGGCAAAAAGGCTATGTTGCTTGGTGCACTTGCCCAAAGCGTTCCGGACATTGATTTTATCACTACTTTTTTCCTGTCCGATTCCGAAGACATCGTTTCACACCGGGGTATTACGCATTCCATACTTTTTGCTATTATCGCCACACTTGTTTTATCATGGGCGGCGAGGTATATTTTCAGGAAAATAAACCTTCCCTGGAAGCTTTGGTTTTTGCTTTTTGGGATAAATATATTCGTTCATATTTTCATCGATGGCTTCAACGCCTATGGTATTGGCTGGTTTGAACCATTTTCGGCGAGGCGTTATTCCTTTCATGTACTTTTTGTTGCCGATCCGCTGTTTTCTATCTGGCCATTTTTTGCTTTCCTGGTATTACTGCGACTTAAAAATAGTAACCCGATACGCAGTATCACCTGGAAACTTGGCATAGGGCTTTCTGTCATTTACCTGGCATATGCTGTTGTCAATAAAATTGTGGTCACCGGCTGGGCCAGGCAAAGCCTGGCCGAACAGGGGATTTCTGCCAGGGATTTTATCGTAACGCCTACTCCTTTCAATTCCTGGCTTTGGTTTATCGTTGCCAGGGATACCACGGGTTATTCCGTCGCCTACCGTTCGGTATTCGATTCCCAAAAGAAAATGTCATTTACCTGGTTTCCACGAAATGATTCGTTGCTAAACAAGGTAAGAAACCAGGAAGAACTGGAGGATATGATCGTGTTTGCCGATAAATACTATACGGTGGAGAACAGGAACGATACGATCGTATTTAATGTGTTACGTTTTGGCCAGGTGGTCGGCTGGCATAACCCAAAAGAAAAATTCGCATTTTATTATTACCTCGACCGGCCCGGCTCCAATGAAATAGTGGCACAAAGGGGAAGATTTGAAAAATGGGACAAACAAACCATTTCTTCTTTTATCAGGAGGATCAGGGGAAACTGAAAGATTCTTCTCCAACCTGTCAGCCTACTCTTTTTGCCGAAAATAAAATGTACTCACGGTAAGCATAAAACGTATGCACTGGAAGGCGCCCCATTGAAACAATTGCCTGAAAGAATAAAGTTTTGTTTTGTAGGTATTAGAATCGATCACATCACATTCGTTTGAAATAATTCCCTCCAGCTCCTCATGTACTTGTTTTGAAAACGCAGGTTCATCGATGTCGAGGTTTAGTTCGATACTGGCATAAGCACTTATATTGTTGATATTAAAAGAACCAATGGTCAATAAACGTCCATCCGCGATAGCCATCTTGGCGTGTACGACGCAGGGCTTGTATTCATATATCTGAATTTTATTGCGTAGCATCCACCGATATAAATAGCGCTCTGCGTATTTTGAGATCGGAACATCGGACTGACCGGTCAAAACCACCCTGATACAAACCCCTCGCCTGGCAGCGCGTTCCAGGGCCTTACGAAATGAAGTGCCGGGCATAAAATAGCTGCAAAGGATCGTAATATTCTTTTTTGAACTTCTGAAAATTTCCAGGTAGGTCTTAAATATCTCCTGTTTCCTTTTTACCCAGTCATTGCGTCTCACCCTGACCTGACAATTGTCGCAGGTTTCAATATACGCGGCTTTTGGAGGAAGCGTATCCGGTAAAGCAAAACGTCGTGAACGCCTGCGGGTCCATAAACGACAGCAAAGCGTGTACAATTCTTTCGCCGCGTCGCCATACACATAAACAGCGAGGTCGAGCCAGGCCGGTTCATCGGGCGTATCATTGTAGCGGTCGGCTATATTAATACCACCTACCAGGGCATTGATCCCATCGACGACAATTACTTTGTGATGGAGCCGGCGGCCAAAGTAGAGGGTGCGACTTTTAAAAAGCGGTTTGAAAAAACGAAATTCAATCCCCGCATCCGTAAGATTTTTTATGAAATTTGCCGGCAAACTACTGGAAGCATACCCATCCACCAACATATAAACCTTTACTCCCCGGCCAGCTGCTTCGACGAGCTGACTGGCCACCATGTTACCTGTCTCGTCATCCCCCAAAATATAAGTTTGCAAATGAATGGAATGCCTGGCATCTGCAATAAGCTTTCCTAATAAATCAAAAAATTCCTGACCCGCATGCAGAAGCTTGATACTGTTATTGCGGCTAAAACCGGCCATATGGTTGAGGTGTTTTTACAAAAAGAAGCCCGGTGTTTCCGGGCCTCCTATTCTCTATCCCTCCGCAGGTATTACCCTGGTCAGGTAGCTGTGGGTATAATCTCAGTTTCTTTACAGAAACACCCCTAAGAGAATCTCTTAATACCGTAAAAAGCGTGCCAGCGACAGATCTTTAAAACATTTTTTTAAAAGGCCGATAAAGCTGTATAAACTCCTGACTACAGCACTGCTGTTTTGAACAGTTTGTCGCTGATCGCCTTTTCAAGGCCTGCCGGTAAAGTAGAAGCGTCCTCATCCAGCGCAGTAAGGCCCACCAGATCAGGATCCCAGGCAAAGACATGCCCGTCATCACCATTTACGCTGATCCGGAAACGCTTCTCCTCATTAAACAAAAATGGTGTCACCCTTACCATGTATGGCACTTTATCCACTACAAGGTGATAGGTATGTTCTGTCGTCTGTATATCTTTCTTTTTCATACTATCTATGTAGATTAACAAGTGTGCCAAATTGGGTTGACCGGTAAGATCAAATGTTCACAATGCCTGAGAATTCTGATCTGCCTGATACTTACAGGCGGGAAATTTTGTAAATTCATAACAGAATAGAAACCTATGAGCGAAAACAATCCATATAACAGTGCTGAAGACGGGCAAATTCGTCTACAGATATTGGACAAGCTTCAACATCACCCGGCCATTGATGCCAGTAAAATAGAAGTCGAAGTAAGAGACGGTGTCGCGATTTTAAAAGGAAAAAGTGATACAGAAAATGAAAAACAGCTTTCTGAAAAAATGGCGGCATCCGTTGCGGGGGTCGCTACAGTCGAAAACCACCTGGTCATCGAAATTGGCATCGCACATGCGCTAAGCAGCCTGGCTGCCCGCATACAGGGTAATATCATCAAAGACGATGAAGAAGAATAAACAGGCCTTTTAAGTGATCTTTTCCCAGGCTTTTCTTAAGAATCTTAGCCAGTTCCCATGCATTATGTTCACGATATCCGTATCGGAATAGCCTCTTTTTTGTAAAAGACCCGGCAGTTTTTGCAAATCCGAAATGCCATCCATATCATACGGCGCCTGTTCGGAACCAAACGCGCCATCGAGATCCGAGCCAATTCCAATATGTAAAACATTACCCGCTAACTGGCAGATATGATCGAGATGATCGATGAGTTTATCAAGGTTGCATTGCATGGATTCGGGTGTCGATTTTCCTTTTACCCATCCAGGCACCATCATCCACGCGTCGAGTGCGCCGCCGATCACCGCGCCACGACTGATGAGTTCTTTTATTTGTTCATCGCTGAATTGCCGGTTATGTCCCACCAGTGCCCTTACATTATTATGACTGGCCCAAACATGCCCATGAAAATGATCCATCGCTTCCCAGAAACTCTCATCACACAAATGTGTCGCATCAAGTATAATATCAAGGCGCTCCATTTCCTTCAATAGCGCTCTCCCATTTTTTCCCAGCCCACCGCTGGCATTTGTACCCTGCGCATATCGACCAGGTCCGTAGTGGGCGGGACCAACAGCCCGCAATCCCTGTTCCCATGAACGTTCAAGATGTTGCAAACTGATCAGCGAATCTGCTCCCTCGAGACTCAGGATATAACCTATGGGTTTGCGATCATCCCGCTTATTATTTTCCCAATTATTAATATGTGCATCCAAGGACGGCAGATTGTTAATCTGTACCATTTCACCAAGTTCTTCCATGGCCCGGTACCAGGCAAGTTGACCTTGTGTTTGTGCCCAGGCCTGTGCGGGCGAGTGCCAGCCCGGAAGCGGGTTTCCAGGCGCGACAAACCTGGCGATCTGAGTCGCGACCACCAGTCCTATATTCCCTTTTCTTAGTTCAGGAAGTGATACTAAAGCATTGCCACGATCCGGTTTATCGGTAAGACCTTTTTCCCGCTCGTTTATCAGAGCTATTGGCTGCGTAAGTTCGCGGTTCCATTCCATCGCGTTCATGGCCAGGTCCAGGTGTGCATCAATGGTAAACATGGTAGAGCAGTTTTAAATGCTGATTTTACGATCCCGGGCAGTTATTCTCCATTCCCCGTCGGCCTTATTACCATTGATGGTCCAGGCTCTTTCATACAATGCACAGGTAGGACAAATATGATAAGGAAGGCCATAGATAACATCGCCTACCTTATATGTATGGTCCTTTGGTACGCCTAATACCAGGTGTTCTTCACTTTGTCCCTTGAACTCAAGACCTGGTGCATTCAGGAGCAACACGCGCTTGTCTAAGGGATTTTCTGCCGCCACTGATTTGTGCCCAAGATCAGTACAGATCGTTGTTTCGTTGGGTAAGGATATCACACGACTTACCACCAGGGCTGCCGGTAGAAAAGCCTGCTCCTTATAATTTTGATAATATCCCGCATCCCAATAAATAAAGGTACCCGGACTGCATTCCGCTTTTCCCCATTTAGCATGTATGGGAAATGAAGGAGAACCTCCGGCCACAAGAACTGGTTTGGGCATACCAGCCTTTACTATCGAATCGATCATTTGTTCTACCGGCTCAAATGCTGCGGCACATCTTTTTTCCCTTGTCTCCAGGTCTATGTCACGAATATGCCCATCATAAGCATGTAAGCCTACCGGTCGTATTCCATTTATTTTTTCGCAGGCAAGATAAAGGTCAATCGCATCCTTCCCAGGTATGATGCCAGTTCTGTTCATTCCCACGTTCAGATCTAAATAAACAGGAATGACGATCCCGTTTTTTACGGCTTCATCACCGATAGCCTTTGCAGACGCTGTATTATCCACCAGGCATGAGAAACGTGTGACCGCGAATTTCTTAATCAAATTAAGCAGGCGGCTGATCTTAGGTCCAAAAGGCTGGTATGCCAGCAATACATCCGGCGCACCAACAGTACCCAGCATTTCCGCTTCGGCGATGGTTGCGCATTTGAATTTATAAATACCCGCTTCGATCATCAGTGCACAGGCATCAGCACTTTTGTTTGTTTTTACATGTGGCCTCAGGTGATCCAAATCCTTTACCATGGATTTCACTGTGGCAATATTCTGTTTCACACGTTCAGGATAGATCACCAGTGCGGGAGTATCTATCTCCTGTATGTTTTCAATTTCATACCAGTCGGACATATTCTTGGTTTAACAGGTTAAAGATTTAGGCTAACTCAAACATCGCTTCGATCTCGACGGGAATGTTATCGGGCAGAGAACCAAAGCCTACGGCGCTTCTCACCCCTACTCCGTGCTCCTCACCCCAGACCTGTGCAAAAAGTTCGCTGCAACCATTGATGATATAGGGATGCCTTTCAAATTCAGGAACACAGTTGACCATGCCCAGGACTTTTATCACCCTTTTTACTTTATCGAGACTACCAAGGTTAGCCCTTATCGTTGCAAGTATCGCAAGTCCTACCTGCCTGGCAGCCAGTTTTCCCTCTTCCATATTTATATCTTTACCGATCCTTCCAATGATCAGGCTCTTATCGTCTTTCACGGTACCATGACCTGATACGTATAAAAAGTTTCCAACCACGAGGCAGGGTTTATAGACACCCAGCGGTGTAGGTGCCGGTGGAAGATTGAGACCAAGTTGCGAAAATCTTTGTTCAGCTGTTTGTGACATAGTTCTGTTTAAGCTTTATAAAATAATATCTAAAATTAAGACACCTGCAAGTCCCATAAAAGAAACAATGGTTTCCATTATGGACCAGGACCTGAAAGTGTCTTTAATACCTATATTGAAATATTCCTTGAACAACCAGAAGCCGGCGTCATTCACATGTGAGAACATAAGACTACCTGCGCCGATGGAAAGTACCATAAGGTTTGGATCCGTACCGGATTGCGCCAGCAATGGTGCAATTATGCCCGCCGCAGTGAAACCCGCTACCGTTGCCGATCCCACGGCAATGCGTATAATAGCGGCCGTAAGCCAGCCCAGAAAAAGCGGAGACAACGGAATTTCCTGTAGCATGTCGGCGATCTGCCGGCTCACGCCACTATCCACCAGCACCTGTTTCAACGCGCCTGCACCGGCGATAATTAACAGGATCATCGCAATCTCTTTTACGGCTTCTCCATAAACCGACATCACTTCACCCATTTTCTTTCCCCGCCATATACCCAGGGTAAACGTGGCAACCACGAGTGCTATCAGCATTACGATTGACGGTTGAGAAAAAAAAGAGATCAGGCCATGAAACTGTACCGGCGAAATAAATGGCAACAAGGCCGTAAAAGCGAAAAAACCAACCGGTAGAAGTGCAGCAAAAAAACTATTGAAAACACCAGGCAGCTGTTCCGGTAGCAGATCCGGCGGCCGAAAACTGGCGAGCGGTGTCGCAGGAATTTTCTTCAGGAGACGCGAGAACAATGGTCCTGCAATGATTATGGTGGGAATGGCAATGATGATCCCGTAAAACATCGTGACACCAATATTTGCCTGGAATTGCGTAACCAGGGCCGAGGGGGCCGGATGTGGCGGCAAAAAACCATGCGCTACTGAAAGCGCTGCCAGTAGCGGGATACCTGTAGCCACGGCGGGTAATTTGTATTGGTTTACCAATGAAAATACAAGTGGGATCAGCAATACAAAACCGGTATTATAAAACAGGGGAATGCCAACCACAAACCCCACGAGGGCCAGGGCCCAGTGAATATTCTTCAACCCCACTTTTTTCATGATCGTGGAAGCGATCTGTTGGGCCGCACCGGCTTCTGCGATCAGTTTACCCAGCATCGCACCTGCCACAATGATCACCACATTACCACCAATGATATCGCCCATCCCCTTTTCTACTGATTGTGTTACCCGCGATAATGGAATACCGAGGCATAGTCCCCCGATGACCGAAACGACCAGGAAAGCCAGGAAGGGATTTACTTTAAATGCAGCGATTAATACAATTAATGCTATTAATACAAGGAGAACGATCAGTAATGTCATTGTATCTTTTGATAAAAACCAAAAAGATAATTAAAAACAGGATCGGATGGGCATTACCTAAAAAATACAGGCTGACCTTTTTTGAATTCCATTAAATCCGTACATTTATGACATAAAAAAGCAGGTCGGCTAGACAACCACCTGCTTGGTCTTTTGGACCGTTCACATGAGAAAACTCTTTATTGATCATCCCGCTCTTTAGCGGGATTTTTTATTTCTTTATAAATATACCACGGTAAACCACGATTTATTTCGTGGATTTACTCAACCATGAAATTTTAAATCTAAAAACAGCTTAAGTATAGGTAAGCTTTTGATTGGCCGAACTGTAATTACATTTTTCGGATCTAACACACTGCCGTTCGTCATTGAAATGGTTAGCTATGGATCAGACCAGTTATTGCCCCAGGAATGCCGTTACTCTCCTGGCAAAATGGTATGGGAGTCTGCCCTTCCGCTAAAGCATGAAGTAATTCCATCGAAGCATTGGATCAAATGCTTTGAATTTATACCGGAGCATGAATAAAAAAGTTTCAAACACCAGTAAAATACCGGGCAATGAACTTTGATGAGTGAAGCAGCGTTATCGGCCCCCGGGGTCTCTTTATTCCGATGGTCCACCGGTGTGGTAGAGTATTTTTTACCATTCGTAATGGAAATCGTCCACGAAACAAAATTTTGTACTTAGTTAACAAGATGTACAGATAGTTTTATAGCTGATAAACGTTCTACCACCACACATGAGAAAAACAGAGAAAACAACAGGTTTATTTATAAACCGTAACCGCTGCTTTTATGATCAAGGATTTGGTTCTCAGAATTGTGTTTGTTCCGCTGCTGGGGATTGGGCTTCCGCTCATTTCCCGTATCATCGACTATAACAGGTATTCTGTTTTCGAGTTAATCGCTGCTAATTTATTTTTCATTCTTACTTCTTTTTCGATCTGGGCCGGTTGCAACTGGATACATACCAAACTAAGACCGCTTTACAGGCCTATCTCTAATCCATTTTCAAAAATCGCAGCCGTATGCCTGGTATCTGCTTTGTATGGTGCCTGCACAGGCGGACTTTCCGCGCTGGTATGGTTGAAAATAACCCGTGAGCCCTTCAACTGGCCCGGTGTTTATACTTTTATCCTGGCCTGCGTTGCCGCAGTGATCATTTTTACCCTGGTATATGAAATTCTATTCCTGAGTAAAGAACGCGAAATCGATAACAGGATCGTGGACCAGCTCGACAAAGAACTTACCCAGGCGGAATTGCAGGTACTGACTAACGAGATGGATCCGCATTTCCTGTTCAACTCACTTACAACTTTAAACTACCTTATCCTCAACGAACCTAAACAGGCGCACCTGTTCAACAACAGGCTGGCACAGGTTTACAAATATTTCCTGATCAATAAAAACAAGGAACTGATCCCGCTCCAGGATGAGCTTGAATTTATTGAAAGCTATTTCTATTTGCTGCAGATCCGCCACGACAATAAACTGCACCTCGATACCCACCTGGATGAGAAACTGGCGAAAGTGATGATCCCACCCTGTTCGCTACAGATACTGGTGGAAAATGCCATCAAACACAACGAATTTTCTGATAGTAACCCTTTGCATATAAAGGTTTCGCTCAATGATCATTACCTGCAGGTGAGCAATAATACCAAGCCGAAATTATACGCGGTCAACTCAACCGGCATTGGTTTAAAAAACCTGAGTTCGAGGTATAAGCTCCTTTTTCGCAAAGACATCACCATTTCAACAACCCGTGAGAATTTCACTGTTAAACTACCGTTGATAACCTAAACCAAACCTTTTTACCATGTTAAACACTGTAATTATTGAAGATGAAAGACCGGCATTGGAAAACCTCGTGACCACTCTTACGACGATTGCTGACGATATACAGGTGACAGCCCGGCTGACCAGTGTGCGGGAGAGTATAGAATACCTTTCCCAACAACCAGCTGTCGATCTTATCTTCAGCGATGTTCAGTTAAATGATGGACTTTCTTTCGAGATCTTTAGCCAGGGCGATGTTCGTGTACCCGTTATATTCATTACCGGCTATGATGAGTTTATGATGAACGCTTTTGAATACAACGGTATTGATTACCTGCTCAAACCTGTGGATAAAGATGATCTCCGTAAAGCGCTTACCAAGTACAGGATGCTGGAAAAACATTTTACCAACCACCATTCGCTCAACAGCCTGTTGAAATATGTCGGTGATCATAAGAAAAAACGCATTCTCGTAAAAAAAGGAATGGAGAATATTTCCCTGCGGCTGGATGATGTCGTATTATTCTATACCGAGAATAAGATCGTGTATGTAGTGGATCGCTGGGGTAAAAAATATCTGGCCGATAAGAACCTCGGCGAAATGGAAAACGAACTAGATGAAAATACTTTTTTCCGCGCCAACCGCCAGTACATTGTCAACATCAACTTCATCCGCGGATTCAAAGCTTATGAAAAAGTAAAACTAATCGTTGACCTTACCCTTCCCGATCTGAATCACAGTGTCATCATCAGCCAGGAGATGGCACCGCAGTTTAGGGAGTGGATGCATAATGCGTGAGCTGGATGCTGGAGCAGTCGGGAGTCGATAGTCGGGAGTCGTTAGTCGTGAGTTGATCCGATACAGGATACTTGATTTCAGATACTGGATTGTTGGATAAGCAGGTTATTTTGTGCTCGAGGGTTCTGCCCCCTCTCCCTCAGGAGAGGGGGTTGGGGGTGAGGGTTATATGCCGGAGGCGAGCATTAAGCTGCAACCTCTCAGGTCGCTATTATCCATCCGGCCCATCACTTCAAAACTACCATCATGGTGGAGAACACCAAGATCGTCCGTGGCAATAAAACTGCAGGAATAAACATTGAGCAGGTCAATAATATTGAGTGCACCTCTCACGGTCCCGCGAAATCCGGTCATGGCTTCGCTGACCATTAACGGGTCCTCTTCGTCACGGACTATTACCTTCATCCAGGGCGGGCAGTTGAATACCCCTTCACCTTTTGAATAGGCCTGCGAGAGCAGTTCCGTCATACCATATTCAGAATGTATTGTGGGTACCTGGAAAGCGCCTTCTAATACACTGTGCACTTCCGGGCGTATCATTTCCCTCCGCCTACCCTTCATTCCTCCTGTTTCCATGATAACGGTATGATCGAATAGTCCTGCAGGAAAATGCCCCCCACAGGCTTCGGCGAAATCCAGGAGCCCAAAGGTCACTCCTATCAACAGAACTTTTTGATTAGCGTCCCTTAGAGTTTTTAAAACATCCAGCAATGCATCGAACTCATCGAGGTAAAAACCGCTCGCCGGATTGCCACTCAACCTGATCATTTGGTTGACCATATAAACCAGCGAGGAATTCTTTCTTTCAAGATAAGATGGTAAAAGCCCGATGATACACCAGCCGGTGAGCGGACCATAAAACATTTCAAATCCCTTTGTAAAACCGGCCTCGTAGATACCGGGGTCTTTGATATAATGCCGGCTGTTTACGCTGCCAGTAGTACCACTACTTTCGAAAATGAGGGACGTTTCAAAACTGGTTGTCTTTACCTGGTGTGACTTAAAAAACCGAATGGGTAAAAAAGGAATCTGGGTCAATGTTTTCACCCCGTCACTGCCTCCATAGAGCGCATTGACGTACTGGTGGTATACTTCGTTATGCTGGTACTGGTACCGGAATGTCTCCAGGGCCAGTTCGGAAAATCCACTTTCTGTGACGCTTAAAACTTTATCTTTCCATTGACATTGCATACTCATGCATTACTCTAAAAGGTGTTATATTTGTTTAGGTTTGATGCTATTGACCACTGAAAAATTCTTTTCATGAAAGCGATTCCGGCAATGTTTGCGATCTCCATGGTCCTGATCCTGTTTGGATGTGGCAAAGATAAGTTTGAAACCAAGCCCAGGCTGGAAATAAAAAGCTATAGCGAAAAACATATCTTCCCAGGACAGACTTTACTTATCCGCATTAATTATTACGATAAAGAAGGTGACCTGAACGGCGCCCCCATGTTCGGTCTCCTACGCCGCATTAATATGTTACCGTTGCCGGGCGGTCAGGACAAACAGGACACATTTAGTCGTCCATTACCTGATTTTCCGACAAGAGATAATGGCGAGATCAGCTTTGAGCTTCCTTACGATTTTCTAAAGGAAAGTCTGGTAGAAAATGATACGATCATGTTCCGCTTCGCCGTGGAAGACCTGGCTGGCAACAAAAGCGATACCGTCGATAGCGACCAGATAGTGATCTATCTGCCTTAAGCTAATGAGCTTCTTATTAAAAACCTTCCGTTTTTTTGTTTATAGCAACCTGTTCATTGCCTGCTGTGCGGTATTAATGGTGGCACAAACCTACCAGATAGTACTTCATGATCGCCCACCTGCTCCTTTAATCTTTTTCATTTTTTTCGCCAGTATCTGCAGTTATAGTTTTCACTGGTGGCTTACGCCTGCGGGAGGATTTGGAAACACACCCAGGGAACAATGGTTAAGCCGTAATAAGCAGGTACACCTTGTCCTTTTTTTTATCGGATTGGCCGGCGCGGCGTCAGCGGCATTTTTCCTGCTGGATCACTGGCACTGGCTCCTGCTTGCAGCTATCATCACATTTTTTTATTCTGCACCCAAGATTCCTCACCCCCTTTTCCGGTCGCTTCGTAAAGTGGCGCTCGCCAAAACCATTTTCCTGGCTTTTGTCTGGATGTATGTAACCACCTGCCTGCCCATTGAGATCAGCCAGGCGCCCTGGCATACTGATTCTTTACTTTTTGCGGGCGGAAGGTTTTTCCTGATCTACGCCATTTGCATCCTTTTTGACTATCGCGACCGGGAGTATGACAAACAGTTGGGCATCCGCAGCCTGATCACCTGGCTCAGCTTTAAGAATATCACCCGTCTTTTTGCCGGGTCCTTATTGGTTTTTGCCGTATTGACGGTAATGCTGTTTAATTACGGTTACTCCGCCGGCATTGTCGTCATCCTGCTTATCCCCGGGCTCATCACAGCCCTGCTTTATCGGTATGCCAGCAGAAATTTTCATGATATGTTATATTATTTCGTACTGGATGGCCTGATGGCGCTTTCTGCTGTGATGACACTGGCAATGAAATTCTGGTGATCATGATTACGAGAACAGCTACACAAGCCCGGTAAAGTGGGTTCGTATTAACCGGCCCCGAACATTCCGTTTTTTGTGAACAAATTATCACGTCCATTCACATAGTTAGCACAGAAATTGATAAGTAAGGCTATAATACCGAACAGCTATGCAGATACATTTCACCAAAGTAGTACACTTCACCCGCCTTATCAAAGCCGGTGGCCGCCTAAGAGAGTTTAATTTCAGGAAATTACGCCAATTAGAAGAAGATATATTTTCGGTTGACACGGTAGACGACCGTGGCAACAGGATCTTATTTTATATGAGAAGAGATAATAATTCGAACTGGGCAATTTCGCCTCAGCCGCTTCCAACCTGGGTAACTGAGAACGAAAGTCAGCTCAATGAGCATATCCTGAACGAACTTCAACAACATCAGTAAATCATTGGACGGTTTGTAAACGACAGGATGCTTTTGCGGGCATCCTGTTTTTTTATGCCCTGACTCATCTAATAATTTGATTTTTTTTATATGACTGGAAAATAAAATCTTTGCCCACCGGCAAGGTATTATTGAACGCAGTATGGTCCAAGCTTATAATTTTTTGGCAGCCTGGCAATTGTTTCCTGAGAAAGGGATCTATGAACACGGTGAAAGACCCAAAAGCGGCTTCTATAAGATCGAGTCGCCCGAAGGCAAAAAAGAACTGATCATAAACCAGAATTGGGTGACGCTGGAAAACCAGGCACTTACCTCCCAATACCATGTTATTGCCGATGGTTCGCTCAACCCATTTGATCAGCACGAGCTGGCCGACCAGGCACAAGTCAATTTTATCGACAGTATTAGTTTCGAAATACATTTCTACCGCAAGGGGGAAGTGGTGCTGCATATCGTGCACGATATCATGCCCAATGGCTACCTGCGTATTATCCAGCAGGGATTCAGAGAGGATGGCACCCGTTATACCAATACCGAACAATACCACAAACAATTAAGTGTTCTTCCATATTCCGCCTCCGTTGCCGGGGCGGTGGTCAGGGCCAACGAAGAGGGTATGATCAAACACAAGGCGCTGACGGCAATGGAAGAACAAACCAATATGCAACTGCAGCAGATACGTAAACAGATCGAGCTGCTGGCTCTGCAGGCACAGGAAATACAGAAACGAAAAGAACTTTCGATGCTTATCTATAACGCCAAGCTTACGTTTAAACCCAATATCGGGCAGATTTATTATTTATATGAAAAAAAGGATGGTAGTCATACACTATCGCTGGTTTCGCCAAAAGAATGGGGCCCGAATGGACCATTTAAGAAGTTTATCTCGGCAGTGAAGTTGCTGGCGGATCATACCTGGGCGGAGATGTGAGGCGGGAGGAAATGGGTACTAGATACTAGATACTTGATACTTGATACTTGATGCTTGATACTTGATGCTTGATACTTGATGCTGGTGTTTCTAGCTCCCCTCTCCTTGGGAGAGGGGCTGGGGGTGAGGCCGATACTGGATACTGGATGCTGGATACTGGAAGCTGGATGCTGGATGCTGGATGACCCAAGGCATTTATATAACCTGGGACATTGGCCCCTCTCCTTTGGAGAGGGGTTGAGGATGAGGCTTTGATCGCGAAATGCATTAATAATTAAAGTTGTTATCAAAATGGAATTGAATTTTCCCTTGAAAGTGGGTAAAAGCAGGATTGCGGGGCGGGGTGCTTTTGCCATGAAGAATATTCCTGCACGCAGGAAACTAGGTAATATGGGAGGTGAAATCATTTCGTACCGTGAAGCACAAAAAAGGGTGAAAAAACAGCCGGGTAATGTCCTTTTTATGGTCGAGTTTGACAACGATGACATCGCACTCGATGCCAGCGTCAACAGTAATGAACTTCGATATATCAATCATTCCTGCGATCCTAATACATATATGCGCAGAGCTTATCAGAAAGTTGAGTTTTATACAAGGCGGCCAATAAAAAAGGGCGAAGAACTCACCTGCGACTATGGAGAAACCCATCATGATGGGAAACTCCCCTGCCAATGCGGTGCCGCCAACTGCAGGAAATATATTTAATAAAAGCTTTTCCCCCCTAACAACTCACGACTCACGTCTCACGACTCACGACTCACGACTCACGACTACCAAACTCACTCGTATCTTTGCTTCATGACCAAACTCTCAGTCAATATCAACAAAATTGCAACCCTGCGCAATTCAAGAGGAGGTAATAATCCCGATGTAGTAAAGTCAGCAATCGATATCCAGGCATTTGGTGCAGATGGCATCACGGTGCATCCCCGTCCCGATGAGCGACATATTCGGTACAGCGATGTAAGGGAACTAAAAAAGATCATTACAACCGAATTTAATATCGAAGGCAATTGTAAAGAGCAGAAATTCGTGGACCTGGTACTTGAAACCAAACCCGACCAGGTAACACTTGTGCCCGATGTCTTGGGGCAGCTCACATCCGATCATGGTTGGGATACGATCCGCAATAAAGATTATTTAAAAGAGATGATCGGTGTATTTAAAGGCGCCGGCATCAGGGTTTCGATCTTTGTTGATCCCGATGTAAAAATGGTGGAAGGAGCCGCCAGGACAGGTACTGACCGAATCGAACTATATACGGAAGGTTATGCAAAACAATTTGCAACAGGCAACCGGGACTCAGCAATTGCGGCTTATAAAGAAGCTGCCGGCGCCGCCCGTGACCTGGGTTTGGGGCTCAACGCCGGGCATGACCTGGACCTGAACAATCTAAAATTCTTCAAAGAAAATATACCCTGGCTTGATGAAGTGAGTATTGGACATGCATTGATCTGTGATTCCATCTATCTTGGTCTTGAAAATACGGTGCAGTTGTATAAGCGACAATTAAACTAAGACAAATCCCTGCATTTTTACAGCATTATTTTTGAAAGCTGGCATCTAACTTAAAAGCCTCTTTCAATAGTTTTTTTATCGGCCTGTCATCTATTTCCTCCGCTCGTTGGTAGATCTTGTAAAATATCTGCTTATTAGTGCCATGCGTGAGAAACCCATCTTCGTCCTTTAATTTATTGCCATACCAGTAGCCCAGGAGTACACCGGATTTAATACCACCTCCTGGAACAGTGGCCGGCCATACGATACAGATACCTTTATTTCCATAAAAGAATGGAACATTATAAGATATTTTCTCCCTGCAATTCTTCGGAAGCATTTCCAAAATGATCTGTCGAAGCACATCGACGATTATTTTTTCCTCTTCGGGAAGGATAGAGTATAGCTCGGCGATTGATCTAATTTTCACGGGTACTTATTTTAATTATAGCATGGTCTATTTTATCCTGCCTGATTTTCATTTCCTGCCAATTTTGGAAATTGTTTTTCCGGTTGCTTTTGTCGGTTTGTCCATATCATTGATAGCAAAATTCATCGCTTCTTTTACTAACGCCTTCAGTTTCGGATTTCTGTAGTCCGATGGCTTTTTCACATCAATATGCCTGATCAGGTTACCCGTACCGGTCAGCAGCTTATTTAAATCTTTCAACAATGTACCTTTATTAAATCCCAGGTTGAGATGACTGGTATAAATGGGAATCATACAAAACGCGTCAGCGAGCCTGTCCGACACCGAATACACTGAAGTCAGGGCATGTGTGTGGTAAAGAAGTTCATTGCAATCGGGACATAGCTCCAGTATGTATTGCCGAAGATCATAAAACAATTCTTTGAGCTCCTGGCTTTTTAGGTCAAGTAAAATTTGAAATTCGGGAGGCAATGCTCTATTATCTTTCATTTGGCTGATTGTCGTATTGAATGCCGCAAATCAGGTTGCCTTCTGTGTCAAGGAATTTGACGATCCAGCCAACATAAGGGACCGCTGTACGGGGCATCACGATCACGCCACCGTTTCGTTTTACTCTTTCAATAAGATCATCTATATTTTGGACACTGAATGAACACTCCAGGCCGATTACTTTCTCCTTTACCGGTGAGTAGCTACGGGATTGAAGCGCACCGATAAGTTCACTGTCATCTGACTTCCCTGTTTTGATCTGTAGAAAATCCTGCGGGCCATAAGAATTGAATCCCCATTCGAAGATACTGTCGTAAAACTTTTTGGCCCGTTCCATGTCGTCTGTGTAGATAGCGAAGTGTGTTAGTTTGGTGCTCATTTTATTTGGTCATGATGGTTATGACTTATTATACACAAAATTATAATTAAAATAATAAATATTTATTGATATTCAATAATATTTTTTACTACCCGATTTCCAAGGCAGATTAGATAACACTTCATAGGGTCTACCATTTTTACCCAGATAAAAATAAGCCTGTATGGTCAGGTTATCTTCTGGATAGAAAAATGTTTACAAACCAGGCAATATGGATTGGGGAATAGCACAGTTATCTATCGGAGGTTGACATATTTTTCACCGAAAATTCCACTCTTCACGATTTATCATTTCCTTATCAAATACCAGGGCTGGCCGGAAATGGAATGTTTATAATTATGGTAGTTTTGTCGACTAATCATTAACCGGTGTATGAATAAAAAATTCTACCAGCACATCTTTGAAAAAAAACAAGGCGTTGAAGCGGTCCCTCCCAATAAAGTCATCGCCTCCTGGACACTTCGGCTGATCCATCTTTTATACCCGGAAAAATCAGAAAATAGTCCCACTTCAGTTGAAGAAGTAGAGCGGGAGTTTATGTTCCTGGAAAAAGAGCTGGTAAGGATATTCAATGCCACCAAAGCCTGCCTCCAATGCGATAATGTTGATAAAGCGAGAAAATTTTTCATGGCCATCCCTGAAATGTACCGGGTTTTGAATACGGATATCGATGCCATTTTCGAGGGCGATCCGGCTTCACAAAGTAAATTTGAGATCATCAGGGCATATCCCGGTTTTTATGCCATTTCCTTTTATCGCATTGCGCATGCGCTGGCTGATCTCGATATTCCCCTGTTGCCACGCATCCTAACCGAATATGCCCATTCCAAAACCGGTATCGATATTCACCCCTCCGCTGAGATCGGCGAATATTTCTGCATTGACCACGGAACCGGACTTGTTATTGGTGAAACAACATTAATAGGTAATCATGTCAAGATTTACCAGGGCGTTACATTAGGTGCGCTTAGCGTTGACAAAAGCCTCTCGCATGTAAAACGGCATCCCACTGTGGAGGATCATGTGGTCATCTATTCCGGGGCTACTATACTGGGAGGTGACACCGTTATTGGTCATCATAGCATCGTCGGCGGTAATGTCTGGTTAACTAAGAGTGTTCCTCCTTACACAACAGTTTACCATAAATCGGAAATCGAAGTCGTGGATCAAAAAACAAAAATTTAATATGGCGAGCATACTTGACCTGATTGGCAATACTCCGATGGTCGAACTCAGAAAACTGAATCCTAATCCAGGCGTTAAGATATTCGCAAAACTTGAGGGAGACAATCCAGGGGGAAGCGTAAAGGACCGGCCGGCACTGAACATGATCCGGTCTGCGCTGGAACGGGGAGAAATCAGGCCAGGCAGTAAACTAATTGAAGCCACCAGCGGCAATACCGGTATTGCGCTGGCCATGATCGCAAGGTTATTTGACCTGGAAATCGAATTGGTCATGCCCTCCAGTTCCACCCGCGAACGAACACTGACTATGGAAGCCTATGGCGCCAGAGTGACTTTGCTCGATAGTATCGAAATATGCCGCGACTATGCAGAAGAAAAATCAAAAACTGGTGAATACTTTATTCTGAACCAGTTTGCAAACCCCGATAATTACAAGGCGCACTATAAAACGACCGGGCCGGAGATTTGGAAAGATACCCGGCATATGATCACACATTTTGTTAGCTCGATGGGAACGACCGGAACGATCATGGGTTGTTCGCGTTACCTGAAAGAACAAAATCCATCGATTCAAATCGTGGGCTGCCAGCCAACAGAGGAATCGTCTATCCCCGGCATTAGGCGCTGGCCTGCGGAATACCTGCCAAAGATCTTTGAACCGGAACGGGTGGACAGGATCATAGATGTTTCGCAACAGGAAGCAACCGGGATGGCACGTAATCTGGCAAAGGAAGAAGGCATATTCGCAGGTATGAGCAGTGGCGGCGCGGCATCCGCTGCTATCAGGTTAGCAGGGGAATTGAAATCCGGGCTGATCGTTTTCATCGTATGCGATCGTGGCGACCGCTACCTTAGCAGTGACCTATTCGGATAGCATAACATTTTACCAGGCCTGGCTAATCCATCACTTGTAATTTCCAATCTGGCAATTCGGGTATTAGCATCAGATCCCGCCCTTCTTTCTTCCAGGCATAACTCATGTTGCCATTTGTGATAACAAGGAATCCGGCAGGAACACTTATATGATATCGCAGCAACTGCAATAATACCGGTTCATCCAGTTTGACAGAAGGCGCCTTGCATTCTATCATCATCCAGGGCTGATGCCGCTTGTTATAGACAAGTATATCGAAGCGCTTTTTTAACTCACCCAGGTGAATGATCTTTTCCATAGCGATCAGTGTGGCGGGATAGTTTTTCACCTGGACCAGGTATTGGACAAAGTTTTGTCGCACCCACTCTTCCGGCGTAAGTCTCAACCATTTTTTTCGGAGGGGATCAAAAATCAGTTCCTGCGTCCCCGTTTTTTTTACCTGGAATACCGGTTCGGGGTATTGTATCAGCAGCATGCTTCAAAAGTAAATGATTAAATTCGCTTTCATATCTAAATCGGTAATATGAAATCGAAAGAGGAAATAGTTGAAAACTGGCTTCCACGGTATACCGGGGAAAAATTGAAGAATTTTGGACAGTATATACTTCTAACAAATTTCAGCAACTACGTTTACAAATTCGCGGAATGGAATAATGTAGAGGTGGTAGGCGAAACACGACCGATGCAATGCGCCACCGCTGACAATATCACGATCATAAATTTCGGGATGGGCAGTCCAACTGCTGCAACGATCATGGACCTGCTAAGCGCCATCGAACCAAAAGCCGCTTTATTTCTTGGGAAATGCGGCGGCTTGAAGAAGCGGAATAAAATCGGCGACCTGATCTTACCAATCGCGGCTATACGTGGCGAGGGTACCTCCAATGATTATTTTCCCGCCGAAGTACCTGCTCTGCCCGCCTTCGCCCTGCAAAAAGCGGTTTCGACCACCATTCGCGATTATGGTGTTGATTACTGGACGGGCACAGTGTACACAACCAACCGCAGGGTTTGGGAACACGACGAAGAATTCAAAAATTACCTGCAGGATATCAGGGCCTACGCCATCGACATGGAAACCGCTACTATTTTTACAGTAGGTTTTTACAACAAGATCCCTACCGGTGCTTTATTATTGGTAAGCGACCAACCCATGATACCTGAAGGAGTAAAAACTGAAGAAAGTGACAAAAGTGTTACGGCACAATTTGTGGACAATCATATCAAAATAGGAATTGACTCACTAAAACAACTGATCAACGATGGAATGACGGTAAGACACCTTAAATTCTAAATATTAAATAGAATATTTTATGAAATTTTTATTCTTTGTGCCTGCAATATTTATCCTTGCCGTTTCCGCCGACAAATGTGGCAGCGATAAAAAATCTGATACCGGCACTTACAAGGCAAAACTGGAGATCAAAGGGATTTGCATGAACTATACCCTCCGCTTACTCGAAGGTGATCTGGATACAACACAGGTCGTTGCCAACTGGACAGATGAGTCGACCGGCAAATCTTACCAAAATGTTTTTGCACTTGGCTCACCCTGCACTTTTCCAAATACTATCAAAGAAGGTGACGAGTTCTATTTCCGCATCGACAGCTCTGAAAAACAGGAATGCGCTGTTTGTATGGCCTACTATCCCACCCCTCCCAAAAAATTATCCATTAAAGTAGTCGAGAACTAGTGCACCCCTTATTAAGTATACAGGACCTTACTGTTGCTTTCAGCTCCGGTGATATTACAACAACGGCATTGAAGGATATTTCCTTTTCCGTACATCGTGGTGAGATCGTCGCCCTGGTTGGTGAATCGGGATCCGGTAAGTCGGTGACCTCCCTGTCTGTACTACAACTAATACCCGCTCCACCTGCCCGGTATGTTTCGGGAAAAATTTTGTTTTCGGAAGACGGAACAAGCCAGGATGATCTCTTAAAAAAAGATCGTTATTCCCTTCAAAATATCCGCGGTAATAAGATCGCGATGATATTCCAGGAACCCATGACCTCGCTCAATCCCGTGATGACCTGCGGTCACCAGGTAATGGAAGCTTTGCGAACCCACAAAAAACTTTCAAAGGAAGCAGCCCGGGAAAAGACCATTGAATGGTTTGAAAAAGTAAAACTTCCCGAGCCGGCGCAGGTCTTCCATCGTTATCCTCATCAACTAAGCGGCGGACAAAAGCAAAGGGTCATGATCGCGATGGCTATGTGTTGCGAACCCTCCCTGCTGATCTGTGACGAGCCCACTACAGCCCTGGACGTCACCGTACAAAAAACAATACTGGAACTGATACGTGATCTGCAACAGCAATCCAACATGGGGGTAATATTCATTACGCATGACCTTGGCGTGGTAGCTGAAATTGCCGATCGTACGATCGTGATGTACAAGGGTGATATAGTGGAGCAGGGAACCGTGACCCAAATATTTATAAGTCCTTCCCATCCCTATACCAGGGGTCTGCTTGCCTGCCGGCCTGTTTTACATGAAAAAGGACAAAGATTACCTGTGGTGAGCGAGTTTCTCAAACTGGCGGAGTCGAATGAGGATACCGGAAGCGGGACAACAGTGCACGAAGAAGCTGGAGTGAAGGAACAGGTCACTGCATTAGGTTCCGACTCAAATTATATTCAACCCGGCGACCCTTTGTTGCGCGTCGAAAATCTTTCGGTTTGGTTTCCTGCCAAAAAAACTTTTTTAGGCAAACCCCTTACTTATACAAAAGCCGTCGACGATGTCAGCTTTGAGATCTTTAAAGGCGAAACGATGGGATTGGTTGGGGAAAGCGGTTGTGGTAAAACAACACTGGGCAGGGCTTTGCTTCGACTCGTAGAACCTACCGGCGGGAAGATCGTTTACAACGGCGTAGATCTTACTTCAAAGAAAAAAGATGAGCTGCAATCACTGCGAAAAAACCTGCAGATCATTTTCCAGGACCCATACTCCTCCTTGAATCCCCGACTCACTATTGGATCAGCCATCGCGGAACCCTTAAAAGTTCATGGAATATTACCCACGGAAAGATCGAGAAAAGAAAAAGTGATTGATCTGCTCGAAAAAGTGGATCTGAGGCCCGAACATTTTAATCGCTACCCGCACGAATTTTCGGGCGGCCAGCGACAACGTATCGTGATCGCGCGTTCATTGGCGCTCAACCCCGACTTTATCGTGTGCGACGAATCAGTGTCCGCCCTTGACGTCAGCGTTCAGGCGCAGGTACTAAACTTATTGAATGATCTGAAAAAGGAATTTGGGTTTACCATCATCTTTATCTCGCACGACCTTTCGGTGGTGAGATATATCAGCGATCGCATCATGGTGATGAATCGGGGCAAAATTCAGGAAAGCGGTAAAGCCGATGATATTTACTATCATCCGCAGACAGCCTATACACAAAAACTTATCGCTTCGATACCAAAAGGAATTACAGTTTAATTCTCATCATAGTTTATTGAATACCGGCATAAGGATTCCCTTCGGACTTGTCATAGAACTCTCTTGCGCTTTTGCGGCGTGAATAAAGCAGGCGTTTCAACTCTTTACGGAGTTGCTCGTCCAGCGAGGTTTCGTCGCTGATCCTGGTATCTGAAAACTCCGTGTAATCCATGGGATCGATATTCCGCGATCTGTAAGGGGAATAATCATTTGTACTGCGTGGAGCGCTTTTATATTTGTAGACACCCGGCTGATCAGGTACCAATCCTACTGAAGC
Source organism: Bacteroidota bacterium (assembly GCA_023424015.1). Lineage (GTDB taxonomy): Bacteria > Bacteroidota > Bacteroidia > Chitinophagales > Chitinophagaceae > Terrimonas_B. The sequence goes on from JAFAEM010000017.1 coordinate 101,429, forward strand.
CAGCTTCCAAAAAGCGTCATCTTTCTTTGATTTGTATTTGAAGAAGTAGATATATCCTTTTTCATTCCTTACGGTTGCAGGCAATTTCTCGAGGAACAACAACGAATCCGGCTTTTCAGACCAACTTTCATATAAGAGTCTGCTCTTAGCCATTTCCACATGGCCTTTAACTTTAGCCGGGAATAAATTCTGTTTACCCAGCTTTTCGAGATCAGTAAATAAACCATAACGATACTCGTCCATAACTGCGAAATAGTTTATCAGGCTGTCATTGAAAGGTTTCTGATTTCGAAGCATCAACATCATGGTATTATACTTCAATCGCCTGTCGTTGGTGCTAAATACCTGGTTGAAGAATGTTTTAACTGTAGGGTTTGAGTCCCAGTAAGGCATTAGTAAAACCGTGTACAAATCGAGTTTCTCATTTGCCGGACTATCAGCGTCATCGGTCAATAGTTCAATGGTCTTCCTGTCCAGTTTTTCCTTCTCAGCCCGCTCAATCGCCTTTCTTTTCTCCGCAATAGACTGCTTTTTCAGTTCCTGCCTGGCTTCCACCAGGAATTTGCTGAAGTAAAAATCATAATCGTTTTTATGCACGAGATTACTATCGATTAGTTCCGCCAGCAGTGACATCATATCGGCTTTATAATCGTCGATATTAATTAAAGGAAGTAATCCCTGGAAAATACCGGCGGTCAGTTGCAGCGAATCTCTCAGCACTCCCAAAAAACTGGCGTCACCAGGGGACTGCCAGCCTGCTTTCAACCCAATTTCACGGTAATAACGATCAAGGAGATCCCGCGAGCGCCCAGTACTTGTTTCCAGTACTGGCGGATCATTTTCCATAATACCTCTAAACAGGTTGAATGCATAGGACGTTTGTTGCTCCAACAATGTTTCGAGGACTTTATATTGCAATTCAACAGTATCTCCTGCGGCATAATACAATTGCCGCAAATAGTCAGATGAAGTTTTTGTTTTGATATCTTCAAGCTTACCCACCAGGTCTTTTTTAACCTCGAGGTATTTTTTCTCTTTCCAGTCCAGAGAATTGATGATCGCTTTCAGTTGCGGAAGATCTGCGGAATCAAGGCCTACAGTATGGATCCCTTTCACCGCCCGCTTGTGAACGGTGGTATCATCGCTCGTGAAATCATCAAAGAAAAGTTTTGATTTTTTGGCAAAAGGATCAAGTCCCTTAAGTGAGTCGACGGGTTGAAAGCTTTCAAAAAATGTTTTTACAAATACGCTGGGCTTACTTAATGTATCGGATTGGGTCATCAGGGCATATCCGATCCCGTTCTTATAATATGTCTTTGACCAGATGGTGCGGCTGCTACCGGTGTCAGAGAGGACGGTTTCCCAAACTTTGATGCCTCCCGGTAATTCGAAATCCTTTCTCTTACGAACTATGCCAGAAGAATCACTGAAAAAGACAGGACTCTCTTTTTCCAGTTTCGCGCTGTCCTTTACCTGTTGGTAACGGGACATCTTAAAAAATGATACATAGATCTTTTCACCGGTTGAGTCATGTGCGATCACTGTGCTTCGAAAAGCGCCATCCTCAAGACGGGCGTCCTCTCTGGACTCATCATCTTCTTCATCATTAAATCGCGGGAGGCCGAGCTTTTCTTTTGTTTCATTGGGAAAAACCGGGCTGTTGACCGTAAAATACAAACTCGTATCGCGACGGGTTGTCGCGTTGTCATAGTAGTAAGGTTTGATTACAAACGAATCGAGGAATTTCTTCATCGACGGCGTTTCTTTTCTTCCGAATGCAACCAGCGTGTAATAATGGGGGCCCTGGATGATAAAACGGGTGAGAAATACGGACCCGTTTTTTGCTTTGTACCTACCGTCGAGGGCTGGATATCCCTGGTGAGTTAATGCGTAGTGGCTTTCTGCCTTGTCGATGAATTCCGATGACTCAAAGCTTTCTGCCATCAGTTCGAGGTCAAAACTATCTTCCTCCGCAAAATTATAGTTATGGATGTCGGTCCGAATGACCCTGAAATTTGCCCCGGACACGGGATCCCCGGCATCAAATATCCAGGACCCGTCATTGCTGACATGAGGTGCATGCGGAAGGTCAATTGCAAATCCGCCATAAGGAGGTGAATAGGTTTTCCATTTTGTGGTGACGTCGGATGTATATCCTTTCAGCTGAATACTGCTAAAAAACTTTGAAGCCTCTTCTCCTTTTAATACATAATCACCCGTGCCGCTCATTTTAAAGATCACCACTTCAAATGGCATTACGAATATGTTGTAGCGTTGCACATCACCACGCCGGGTTTTGTTGGTAATATCGATTCCTTTGTAACCATTACGCGTGATCTTTTGCCTGGATATGATCCTGCCCGGAATATTTTCATAAAGCAGGCTGTCGATGGTACTGTACACTTTATCGGTACTATGTCCCCACATCCATCCATTGGTCAGGATCCGGGTCACCATATAATAACTGCCGTTGGCCATATCGGCATATTGCCGCTGGTCGAGACTTGGGTCTTCACCGAATTTGTAAAACTTCCCCGGTATACTGACTTTAAAAAGACTGTCATCAGGTACCTGGGTAGAAAACTTTACAGGGACCCTTACTTTCTCTACCTGGTTTTTATGCTGGCTGTCGCGGGCACCCATTTTAACGGGCCGCAGTTTATATCCCTGCTCCCGCAAGATTTCTATCACACCCCGGTTGCCTGGCAGGTGAGCTGCACCTACACCTACAAAAAGTGACTGACCTGAGCGTAGTATCGAGTCGATAGATGAAGCCTGTATCTCATTACGACGATACAGGAATTTTTCGTCAAAGGCTGGCGAAAAACTATTGTATTTATTGATGGAGTCGAGCCAGTCGAGGTTGCCGCTGCGATATGCTTCCTGTAGTTTGTTGAACGAATAACTGTTTTCGCTATCGTAACTGCGTTCTTTTATTTGCCTGTCTTTAGCCGCATCTTTATAGGCTTCCATCATCAGCTTCATACTTTCCGCGTACTTCTCGACACCAGCGACTTTCTTTCCCCATTTTTTGCCACACTGGTAGATATACATATCGAGGTAAGTATCTTCTTCGAAGTCGCTGGATTCGTTACCATAGGAACGATACAATAAGTTGTTGATCGCAGAGGGGTTGCTATACAATGCCCTCGCAATTTTTTTATCGTACTTATAAAACTTAAGTGTATTAAGCCGGAGATATTCATTGGGAAGCTCTACATAATTGGATCCTGCATAGCCAGCGTAATTCCGAAAACCATATTCCATTTCGTAATTGCTCATATCCTCCTGCCAGGATTCGGGATTTGTTTCGAGTGCCACCACATCGGCATTGCGGATACCCAGGAAGAAAGAATCTGCCAGGTGAAACGCCAGTTTGCTGCTGACATGCATGGTACCGAAAAGATAGGATGGCTTATTAAGCCCATTTCCGGTGATCTCCCACAACAGGCTTGGGTATTTCCTGGGCTTTATTTTAGATTGGGCGGTTAACAAAAATGGCAATAAAATCAGCCCCAGTATGAATATCCTCCTCATAATTTCTTCTTTCAGTGGCAGGTAAAATACTACATTCTCACTTAAACCGGGACTCTTAGCGCTGCTTTCCTGAAACTGCCCATTTGAAAAAATATTGCGCGGATGCGGTCAAATCTGCCGTTAAATCTTTACCTTTGCCAGCTTTTATAGCTGTCGCATGACAGATCCCGGTGCCGTAAGACCGGGGATTGCCGCTCCGACTGATCCTGCAGCAACCTGTCTGCCCGGAGACGAACAACCCCCTCTATATTCCGGTGTATGTCGTGGGCCTTTTATAAACCACAAAATTCATCAATGAAGCTCTCACAATTCCGTTTCGACCTGCCCTTAAACCTCATTGCCCAAAACCCCGCCAAAAAACGTGAAGACGCCAGAATGATGGTGGTTCATCGTCATACCGGCCAGATTGAAAACAAACATTTCCGTGATATCCTGGATTATTTTGATGATAAGGATGTTTTTGCGGTTAATAATACAAAAGTATTTCCTGCCCGTATGTACGGTAGAAAGGAAAAAACAGGCGCCAAGATCGAGGTGTTTTTGCTTAGAGAGTTAAATCGTCCCAACCGTCTCTGGGATGTGATCGTAGACCCTGCCCGTAAGATCCGCGTGGGCAACAAACTGTATTTTGGCGACCAGGAAGACCTGGTAGCTGAAGTGATCGACAATACCACCAGCCGCGGTCGTACTATCCGTTTCCTGTGGGAAGGTTCGGAAGAAGGTTTCCGCGCACAATTGGAAGCGCTGGGCGAAACACCCTTGCCAAAGTATATCAAACGCAAACCCGACGAAGAAGATAAAGAGCGCTACCAGACTGTTTATGCCAAGCACGAAGGCGCTGTGGCCGCCCCAACCGCGGGACTCCATTTCAGCCGTGAGCTGATCAAGCGCCTGGAAATAAAAGGTATCCGTTTTGCCGAAGTTACCCTTCATACTGGCCTTGGTACCTTTAGGCCTATAGAAGTGGAGGACCTGAGCAAACATAAAATGGATGCTGAGTACTATAATATCGACGAAACCGCCTGCAAGATCGTTAACCGCGCAAAGGAGTACGGACATCGAATCTGTTCGGTAGGTACTACTACAATGAGAGCGCTGGAATCTTCATTTACCGCACAAAAACTGCTGAAGCCATCCGAAGGATGGACTAATATGTTTATTCACCCGCCTTATGAGTTTAATATTGCGGATTCACTGGTCACCAATTTTCATTTACCTAAAACCAGCCTGTTGATCATGACCTGCGCCTTCGCCGGTTATGAACTGACCATGGAAGCTTATAAAAAAGCGATCAAGGACAAGTACCGGTTTTTCAGTTATGGGGATGCATTGCTGGTTGTTTAGTCTTAAAGGGATTAGGAATTTAGGCCTGGTAGCTATCGGGTTTGGAATTTCGTCTGTCAAATACTGTTTTCAAGCCTGGAGATATCGGAAAATGAGATGATTTAGCTTCGATGGTGAAGCCTTGACAGACACTTAAAGCTTCTGACATCTAGTAGCGAAATTTCCTGGGAAAACCTCGGGTAAAACACGTGTTGAAACGTTATTTTATCGGGGATGAATTTCTGGCCTTGTCAGACACTTAAAGCTTCTGACATCTGGTAGCGAAATTTCCTGGGAAAACCGCGGGTAAAACACGTGTTGAAACGTTTTTTTATCGGGGATTAATTTCAGGCCTTGTCAGACACTTAAAGCTTCTGACATCTGGTAGTGCAAATTCCTGAGGAAACCATGAGTAAAACACGGATCAAAAACGTAATTTTCATTGGGGCTGGTTTGAAAACCAACTTAAATGTTTAAAGCCTCTTACATCAAGTGCATAAATTACTGGGTTGCACGAAATTTCTCCTCTATATGACGTATGAAGATTTTAAAAAGGTTACTAAACGCAAAAATGTATTTGATAAATATTGGCATTACATTGTAGCAATTTCATTTGGATTGTTTTTCCTGTTTGGGCTTTATTATATCACTTTTATAAATCCAGATAAATTTCGTCACACTTACTTTGTTGTGTATCCAGTCGTCACTATACTTCTAATAATTTGTTGTCTATCTGCGTTTCGCCTACTTCCTAATAGGTATAAAATAATTGATATTTATTCATCCAAAAAGTTGTTTGAAAAAGAAAAAATTGCCTCGTCGATTGCATCGGAATATTGTGGTTTTTATTTCGAGACTAAAACAAATTACTTTGTAGGTCAACTGAAACGAAGATGGTGGCAATCAAAATATACGTTACACTTTTTCTATAACGATCATCTTTTTGCGTTTAGCTTGCAAGGCCATGATTCGGATGGAGGTTGGATTGATTTTGGAGAAACTGAGAGAAAGAGAAAAAAGATTAGAGAGCATATTGAAAAGTTGATTAGTGTATAAAACTGCCTGCAACGTCCAATATGACGTAAGCCTGTCCGTCAATATTTATCAGATTATTAAGTTTCATCAGCTAGTTTCAAATTCGAGCCGCTAAGTCCATTATAAAAAAAGCGAAGCTACAGCGTTTTTTCGGAGCCTAAACTCACCAAAACATATTCTTCTTTTTTTTATAAACATACTGGTCGCCCTGTAGCATCGGGTGCTTACCCTTGAGTCCTGAATCCGTGATACTCAGCCTGAAGTCCACAAAAAAATATTCCATGATCCAGGGCTCAAACCGGAACTCAAAATAGTTGTGTGAAGAAGATTCGATATTAAACACCGAAACACGTTCAGCGCTAAATTCAGAGATCAGCGCGATACTTGTCACGTCCTGTTTTGGAAAATAAATAAACCCTTTCTCATCTGCCTGGTACCACGATCCACGCTCTCCCCTTTTGATACTGCCCGCTACGAACCTTAAAATATTCTCGTTCTTATCTGTAACTCGAATGGCAACAAAGTTATTATTGGTGGCGGTGCTTCCGTTAAATGCAAAATCCTGTCCCGGCCAGGCGCGACTGTGAAAGGAGATCTCGCTGCCCTCAATGGCCCATTTGCCTGCTCCATAACGGTCAAGGGCACCATGACTCAGGAAAAACTGGAAGACCTGGTCGGAATGGATACGGAAGCCCGACTCCACCTCGTGAACATCTCGCAGATAATATGTACCGGGAAGATTCTCCAGAGGTTTTAAATTCATAAACATTAAGATACAACATATTAACACATGATTTACCCCTATTTGAACCTGCCTTTCAAACCCTTACCTTTGCGCAGTTTCACGCGGTTCCAGCAGTGATATAAGTGTAGCCGGGTGACCCGCACATCGACAACTTAATATTATGGCAGATATATTTGATCGTTTATTGAAAAATTATGGCCCTATCGGCCAGCACAGGGAGAGAGCGCATGGTTATTTTGCCTTCCCAAAACTGGAAGGTGAAATAAACAGCCGGATGAAATTCCGCGGAAAAGACATGATCGTCTGGAGTCTTAACAACTATCTCGGTCTTGCCAACCATCCCGAAGTTCGAAAAGCGGATGCGGATGCCGCGGCCAAATACGGGCTTGCTTTGCCCATGGGTGCCCGCATGATGAGCGGTAATAGCAATTTTCACGAACAACTCGAAGCAGAATTAGCTGCTTTCGAACAAAAAGAAGACGCCATCCTGGTCAATTTCGGTTACCAGGGTATGGTGAGTTTGATCGATGCATTGTGCGGCCGTCATGATGTAATAGTTTATGACGCGGAAAGTCATGCCTGCATCATCGATGGGGTACGGTTACACCCCGGCCACCGTTATGTTTTTAAGCACAACGATATTGAAGATTTTGAAAAACAGTTACAGCGCGCCACCACCCTGATCGAAAAACAAAATGCCGGTGGTATTCTTGTAATCACGGAAGGCGTATTCGGTATGGCCGGCGACCAGGGTAAACTGGTTGAGATTGCATCCCTCAAAAACAAATATCAGTTTCGACTTCTTGTAGACGATGCCCATGGCTTTGGCACTTTGGGAAAAACGGGTGCCGGCGCCGGTGAAGAACAGGGTGTGCAGGATAAGATCGACCTGTATTTCTCAACTTTTGCAAAATCAATGGCCTCGATCGGAGCTTTTATCGCCGGCGATCGTAAGATCATAGATTATATACGCTATAACATCCGCTCGCAGATATTTGCGAAAAGTCTTCCAATGCCGCTGGTGATAGGTAACCTGAAAAGACTTGAATTGTTGCGCACACAGCCGCAGTTAAAAGATAAGCTTTGGGAAAACGCTCTCAAACTTCAAAACGGCCTCAAAGAACGAGGTTTCGACATCGGCAATACAGATTCCGTGGTAACTCCGGTATATATGAAGGGTGGCGTGGAAGAAGCTACTGCTATGGTTATGGACTTGCGTGAGAACTACAGGATATTCTGCTCCATCGTAGTGTACCCGGTCATTCCCAAAGGACATATCATCTACCGACTGATCCCAACAGCGGTTCACACCGATGAGGACATCGAAGAAACATTAAACGCTTTTTCAGTTACAAAAGAAAAACTGGACGCCGGCAAGTATAAGGCTGAAGCGATTCCGGATATGGCTGAAGTTAGTGCGAAGCGCTAGCATTATTGGGGATTTGGAATTAGGGAGACCCTTTCCATAATCAGAGTCTCATACCTAATTCCAAGTCACTGCTGTCCGGAATAAATTCTGGATTGCTGTCAAAACCTTTGACCCGCGCGGCTTCTATGACTTTTACTTTTACAGGGGCTTTGCTTTATTTTTCCTAAAGACTGTGCTCTTTGCTTGTCGTAGTTCAAATGTCCCGATGTGTCATGATACCATAGTGCACACAGCTTACAAAGTGGAGTATTAGCATCATGTTTTGTTCTCAATAGCAGATTTTTAACAGGTAGACGACTTTCGCTGTGCTCGCTGTGCCCGCCGTGGTTAATTGCACTCCAGAGTTCCCCGGACAATAATGATTCCAAGTTCCTAAATACTGATCCCGTCTCACTTCGTGATCACGTAAATCACCGAGCTACATCGTTTCCTATCCGCCATCGCTTTCCAATTTGAGCGTAGCCCATTCCAGAAGGAAAATATCCAGTCTGATTTTGCGGGTCGGCCTTTACCTTCATTTCGATATTTACTGCTCATCAGGGAAATATAAAAACTGTCATACCACATCGGCAGGTATTGTGAGATCTTTAAGCCGTGTTTTGCCATAAGCTGTTCGACCGACCGGGGAGAGAAATGGTATAAATGTCGCGGTACATCGTAGGCGGCCCAGTTTTCAGCATATACCTCCGCGTCATGAGAAGTGTAATTGGGTACCGCGATAAACAGCTTGCCATTTTCACGAAGGACTGTTTTTAATTGTTGCAGGTAGTCATGCAGGTCATGCACATGTTCCAAAACATGCCAGAGTGTAATGGCATCAAAATGGGCGGCAGGTAAATTGAACAGTTGGCTTGTATCTGACATCTCAAGCCCATACAATTCCTTTGAAACCTTTCTCGCATCTGCATCCGGTTCCAGTCCCAACACGTCCCAACGGTGCTGCCTCATTTCATTAACGAAAGAACCGGTGCCGCTTCCCACATCCAGCAACATTCCACGTTCGAGCCCGGTTACCCTTTGAACAAGTTTCCTTTTTGAACTAAGTGTTCGCTTCCTGACAATATGATAAAGCCGGTTGATCAATCCCGACGCGGTATTGGTATGTGAAATATAATTATCCGACTTATAATAAGGTGCTATCGCATTTACAGCCGGTACATCCTGTGTAAAACGCAGTGTGCAGTTTCCACATTCCAGGATTGTAAACGTTTCTCCACTTACGGTATGATCTTTAACCTGGAAAACATTTTTTAATGCTGTTGAAGCGCAGGCCGGGCATGATGTGTAGTGTATGAGATCGGTCATAGTTTTGGATGCTGGATGCTGGATACTGGATGCTGGATACTGGATACTGGATGCTGGATGGATCAGGGTTTCGGCTGGTAGGTTGGGGAAGCTTTTTGAGGTGTCAGTTGCTGTTGATTACCGACAGAAGAGGTTTTGACACCTTTTGTGGATAGGTAAACACCTATAAAGATAAATGCCAGCAAAGACACGATAAGCGCAATACCCCACCATTGAAACTTTCTTTCATGAGATGGCGAAAGTATTTCCTTCATCTGTGAAGATGTCTTCTCATCCTCACCGACCATCATCGTATGCTCTGCATTCTCCCTGATCACTTTTACAGCCGGAATAGGCACTCCGGCCTTCTTATCCTTCAGGACGGCTTCAAAACGAATTTCACCGGCCATACCTTTGCTAAATTCACCTACGCCTTCCCAAAGCAGCCTGTCACCCGCCAGCACCTTATTTTTTATATCAAATGAAAAATCATTGAATCGCTTTACTGCATCCAGTTCTGAGATTTCCAGCTTCGAAGCCAGCCAGTCAAAAACATTCTTGGATGCTGGTACATTACCGTGATGCAGGGCTATCGTATATGCCGGTGGTTCAGCTATCTTATTGACGAAATCAATATACGCAGGCTTTCTTTCAAGCAGGAAAGTGCCGATACCCGGCATACTCAGTTGCTTATGCAGGATGAGGTATTGATAAAGTTCCCCGTACATCTTTAATTCTTTTGGTCAAAGGAAAAAATGATACCGCCCACGAAATTAAATCCATACACCGGGTATTGATTCCAGCGCTGGTATTCTTTGTTGAAGATATTATTAAACTGCGTCCAAAGGCTGATATTTTTTTGAATTTTGAATTCAAGCCCTGCATTCAGGTCAACAGCGCCTTTTAACTTGCCATCACTGCCATCTTTCCTAAGATACCTTGGACCATTCCAGGCAAACAGGTCGCCTTTGAGCCAGAGGTCTTTGATGATCTGCAGGCGCAGGGCGGTATTCAGTTCAAGCGGGATCAGCCCCCAGGCTTTTTGCTGTCCCTGAAGGCCGGTAAACTGGTTGAACTGAAGACTGGTGACCACAGAGAATTTCTCTTCAATCGTATAACCCAGTTCACCACCCAGGTTCACTACATTGACCCTTCTTGCATTCACAACCTGGAATGATTTACCATCACCCGCTGCAGTGGTATCATTGATGAAAAGAGGCTGGTTATTGAGTTTATTGAAAGCCACTTTGGCACTATAGGTAAAATGATCCCCCACGGCGCCTTTAAATCCGGCATATCTTTCTTCGACCCAGGTATTCAACTGTTCGGACGGCGCCCATAACCAGGGATTCTGTGAAGCCAGGTACTGATATGTGGTCTTGCGGATATATCCGGTCCAGCCAGCCTGGAGGGTAAAACGCTGGTCTGAGGTTCCCACTTCCGCGAGGATATTTGGAAACATCTTAAATGATCCGTTATCCCAGGATGGTCTTATTCCTCCCTGCAGCCTGAGTGTCGAACTTTTGTACAACACCGCGGGAGAAATATACCAGGCAGTATTATTAACAACAGATTTTGCTTTTGGCGAATAACGGGTAAGATCAAAAGTAACACCGAGCTGAACCGCGAAGTCCTGTCCTACCTTTTTCTCAAGTGGAAGGTTCACCACGGTATTGCTTTCATTATTCTTCAGGTGGTCGCCAAATATATCGATCCTGATCTCGGGCGCATAAGAAAGGCCATATTCCGTTTTGTTGATATTGTGCATTCCGATACGAGCCGAAATGGTCTGGAAACGCTGACGAATCGAGTCGTTTACGAAGGAGAGTGTCTCGGGCTGGTAACCATACTTATACGTCCTGTTTTGTTTCATCCCGATACTACCATTCCATTCCAGGTTCTTTACTGTTTTATAGAACGCACTAAGCTTAACCTCTGTATTGGTAAAGTCCTGGTAATCTCTTTTGCCCTGAGATGAAACATGTTTCGCATAAATATTAGCTCCCGCTGTATTACCGTCACCAAAAGAAAAACCAGCTTGAATATATGGCGTCTTCAGGCTACCAAAACCCGCCTTGATATAATTACTATTATCGAATATTCCCGTTGAGTCTACCTGTAAGGCCAGCGGCTTGAGCGTGCCGGGCTGGTAGGCAAACAAAAGGTTGGGATTCGGGATATCGTATTGCAGTCGCGGCTTTGAAGTATCCGACGAAGGTGGTGAAGGATTAAAATTGATCTTAGCCGCATCACGCAGAACCGGTTTAAACGCCGACGTGATATCAATAGCTTTCGGTTTGTTCGGATCCTGTGCCGAAGATACCGTGAAAGTAATGATGCCAAGACCCAACAAAATAATCCTGTTTAACAGTCCCCCTTGCTTCAAACCAACTCCCGCATTTTGCCTCCTCTTCGCTACCTGCATATTGTTTTGAATATTCATTTATCAATATGTTTAATAAAACATTCTTCGTAATCAATTCCCGAATTACTAATCCCTAATTGCCCACCTTACTACTCCTACCCTCCTCTTCCGTCACCTGTGCCAGTTTCGTTTCGGCTTCCTTCTTCAGGTTCGGTTCGATCGTATTATCAGCCACACTTTGGAAAGTGGCTTTGGCATTGAAATAATCTTTCTGTTTAAAATAAACATCGCCGAGCAGAAGGTAGGCTTTGGTTACCCAATAATCGTATGAGCCAGATTTATTGATCACTTCAAAAGCCGCTTTCTCCGCGTCGGCAAGTTTGTTTAACTGGAACCAGCTATCCGCAATCTCATATCGCGCTTCCGCTGCAAGGGCTGCCTTGTTTAAATTCACTACAGTTTTGAAATTGGATATCGCCTGGTCGTGTTGTCCGTTGACGGAATGAGATTTGCCAATTGCCATATTCGCAAGCGCCTTATCATCGGTACTGCTTCCCTTAGCGTCTACCAGGTCTTTTGCATTTGCCACCGCATCCGACCATTTCTCCTGTTGGTACTGGCTACGTAGTAGTCCACGCATCGCCTCCAGCTGGTTCTCCTGGTTGGAAGCTTCTTTCTTAAGCTGGATATAATATGTTTCCGCCTTCGCATAATTCTTCAGCTCGAAAAAGTTGATACGGGCTGCTGCCAGTATTGCTCTTTCCGCATAATTATTGGGAGCATTGGCCGCCACCGTTTCATAACCAGTCAATGCATTAGCCCAGTCCTTTTTACCATAGTATATCTCACCACGGTAGAAATGGGCATCAACAAAATAAACACCGTTGGGGAATTTCTTTATGTAGTTGTTCAATGATGTGAGCGCCGCATTGAGGTTACCATTCGCAATCTGGTTTTCGGCAGCAGCATATGAAAGAGAATCTTCGGTATCGACGCTGAGTGGCTTACCTGACTTACGCATAAAAGCGGCATATTCGTCTGTCTGACCCAGTTCTACATAAATCAGTTTCACGTTATTCAAAGCGTCTGCTGCTTCAGGTGAGTTGGGGTACTGCGCCACCAGGTCCTGGTAATGTTTTAGTGCCTCATTATTGTTATTCAAATTATAGTATGAAGTTCCCAGTTTGAGATAAGCCTGTGGTTTCAGGCTTGCATTACCTGTGCTCTTTATTACATTATTAAGGTATGGTATTGCTTCGCTGAATTTTTCATCGGCCATATAGGTATTGGCAATCTCGAGGTTGGCATCGGTGATCAGGGGTGAAGAAGGAAACTTCCTGTTCATGGTGTTGAGCAGCTTAATTTTCTCCATTGAACTTTTAATCCCGGTGATCATGGCATCCTGGAAAGTGGCATAGTCCTCAGCCGGCCATGAAAAACGGATCACGTTTTCATACATGGTTTTGGCCTTTGAAAAATTACGCTCCATATAATAACAGTCCGCGGCGCGCAGGTACGCGTCCTGGGTGAGATCATCAGAGCTAAGTCCGGGGTTTCTGCCCAGGGGTTCGAAAAAGCCGAGTGCCGCCTGGTAGTTTTCTTTTCTCAGGTAACAATAACCCAGGTTATACCTTGCATTCGATACATTGGCTTCACCACTTGCCGGTGAACCGGCGCTGATATAGGCATTATAATGTTTAATCGCCTCGTCAAGCCTGTTGCTCCTGTATGCCACCTCTCCTTTCCAGAAATTCACAAAGGGCAGCACGGCTCCATTGTTGGGATCTTGTAAAGCTTTATCAAGCAGCGCATCCGCTTCCGACAGACGACCATCATTGATCAACTCCGTAGCACGGCCATAGAGTATTCTTGGATATAATCTTTTCGCATTGAGAGTTGGGTTTTTCATACCATCGAGCAACGATAGCGCTTCCCTGTAGTTGTTTGTATTTGTTAAAACAGCTACCAGCAGATCCTTTGCTTCAGTGTTGTAAGTGGAATTGGGGTAATCAGTCAAAAATGATCTCAAACTGTTCAGGGCTTCATCCTGGTAACCGAGTTCATAAGAAAGCTTGGCATATTGGAAACGGGAAACTTCCTGTTGTTTCTTATCGCTGCTGTTGGAAGCACAAAACAGGAACGCATTGCGGGCATTGCTTTTTTGCCCGGTCTTTAGGTAGGCGTCGCCCAACAGGTACATGGCGCTTTGGCTTAAGGTATCTTCTTTGCCACTCAATTGCTTGAAACCTTCGATCGCCTTGGTCAGGTTGTTGTTCATATAATAGGCATACGACAACTCATACAAGTCTTCGCGCCGAACCTTTGGCGAACCTTTTACAAAATCCTCCAGGTAAGGCAGTCCTTTATCAAATTCTTTACGTTCAAAGTAGGCGTGACCGATCATTTGTTTTAATTCAAGGTCATAGTATTGCGACTGACCGGTTTTGATCTTTGCTTCAGCATATTTCAAGGCTTCATCTTTTTTCCCCTGTATGTAATATATCTGGGCGATATAGTAAGGGACGACTGTCGAGTAGGCTTTTTCATTCTCCACGATCTTAAAGCTTTGCAAAGCTTCGTTGTATTGCTTATCCCTAAATGCCAGGAATCCGTAATAATAATTCGCATCAAGATAATTGGGATCATCCTTCATGGTGCGAATGGTATTGAACAGGGGTTTTGCCTGCGCAAACTGTTGAAGAGTGAAATAAGAATACCCCTGGTGAAATTTCATGGTAGCGATATCCTTATTACTTAGATTGGCAATATTGGATTGCTCGTAGTGATCAAGGGCCTTCTTGAAGTCCTGCTGGCGGAAATAATACTCGGCCAGCTGGAAGTTCATCATTTGAACCCTCGCCGTGTTCTTTTCAAGATCGATATAATCAATCGCCAGGTCAACCGCGTTTTCCTCCTGTTGCTTTAAGGCGCATGCGGTGGCGTAGTAATTGATCTCCTGAACTGTTATGGGATTGTTAACGATATCTGTCTCACGTACGGATTGCTTCAATTCCTTTAGCAAAGGGTAAGCAAGGCTATACTGCTCTTTTTGAAAATATTCCTTGGCTTCTTTGAATTTTGTGTGAGGGTCGGAGTAATAGATCGTTTGCTGTGCGCGCACAGCCATGCACAGAACAGTAGCTATTGCTAGCGAAAAAGTTTGCTTCATGCCAAATGTCCTTTAAACCGTTGGGGGATAAACGCTGCGAATATTCAAATTATTTCAACCAATGCCAAACATCATTCCAAACAGGTGTGGATAAGTCTGATATTACATCTAGTTTAACAAATCAATCATCTTCAATCGATAAAAAGCAATTAAAATTTCTTCTGTATTATTGCACCGCATTGGACATTGCCCTATATTGGGGAGTGGACCAACCCTAAATTAAATATCAAATGAAAAAACTGTTAAGTATCAGGTATACCGACAATGGGATTACAATAGCCGCACTCCTGATGCGCCTTGGCCTCGGAGCACTTATCATCCCACATGGATATAGCAAACTGATCAATTTCGCTTCACGCTCAGCTAATTTTTCCGATCCGTTCCATATTGGTAGTCCAACCTCCCTGGCCTTGGTGATCTTCGCAGAGTTTTTTTGTGGCGTGTTTATCTTACTCGGATTGTTTACCCGCCTTGCCTGCATCCCACTGATCATCGCCATGGCAGTGATCGTATTCAAAATTCATAACGCCGACTTCTTCGGTGATGCCGAAAAACCCACTCTTTTCCTGCTTGGCTACCTGGCATTGATGTTTACCGGGCCTGGAAAGGTTAGTCTCGATAGACTAATAGCCCGATAAACTGGCTTCCATCTTCTCGACGGTTTAATTCATTAGACAAAGCTGTTAGGAAATACCCCTATTTCATTTTGATAATCACATAGACTTAAGCCTTAATTTATTTAATTTTAAACGATGGAAGATTACGCAGGATCACAGGGCTTAAGCAGCGATAAGCAAATAGTATCGACTGACGAACTATTTGTGTACCCGCCAAAATTCCAAAAGCCACCGGAGCAGGCAACTAATGTATGGCTTAAATCTATCGCCAGCCTTGCACTTTACCTGATCCTCGGTTATTATATTTTTCACAGTTTTGAAATGCTATTGCTGATCACAGCAATTGTTGTATTTCATGAACTTGGTCATTTCTTTGCCATGAAGTTTTACCGTTATAAAGATCTCGGTATATTCTTTATTCCGCTTCTTGGCGCTTATGTTTCCGGAAGCAAAAGAGAGGTCTCGCAGAAAGAATCTGCGGTAATATTGCTTGCAGGCCCTTTACCTGGAATCATCCTGGGAATTATCTTATATTTTCTTTACGAGTACAATCATGATCACTATATTGGCAGTATTTCTTTTTATACGGTGTCCGTATCGCTGATTTTTCTCAACCTGGTCAATCTTATTCCTGTGTATCCACTAGACGGAGGACAATTGCTCAACCGTGTTTTCCTTGATGAAGAAAGTTGGCTGAGCCGCCTGTTTGTTTTATTGTCCATTGTTTTTCTCAGCTGGTTTGCACTTTACGGAATGAACCGGCCCTTTTACCCCTTGCTCATTTTTCCAGCCATGATGTTGTTTAGAATGTTTGGAGATACCCGGTTAAGTACTATTGAGAAAAAAATTGAAACCGCGGGCTTTGATCTCAATGTCGCTTACGAAGATCTTCCGGATGAAGACTACTGGAAGATCAGGAATATTCTTATCAATGAACATCCCTCATTCAAAGACATACCAACGGCGCCGCCATTTGAGTACAGTCCAAAAGAAGAAAAGATCATGCTCACCATTCAAAGCCTGCTTCATCGCAACCTGATCCAGGATGTATCAGTGGCAGGCAAATTAATTATACTTATCATCTGGCTGGCAGCTATAGCTTCACCCTGGCTGATCAATATGGATTTGTCTTTTTTTAGCCGGTTTGGATTCTGATCCGGCAGACAAACTTAAATGTTTAGTTGAGGTTGCTATTACCGGTGTTTTAAACTTTTTGCCCACTCATCCAATTTTTCTTCCAGCAGTGTTAGTGGCAGAGATCCATGTTTCAATACCTCGTCATGAAATTCAGCCAGCGAAACTTTGCCCCCTGACTGATCTACGTATTTTGCACGAAGCTCAGCGATTTTCAACGCACCAATTTTATATGCGAGGGCCTGGCCTGGCATAACCATGTATCGCTCGATTTCCGCAGTGGCCCCCTGTTCGGAAATCGCTTCATTGGCCATCATATATTTTATGGCTTCTTCTCTTGTCATGCCCTTGAGATGTATCGCCACATCCACTACAAGCCGGATGGCGCGGTGCATTTCATCGCCCAGGGCACCCATATATTGATAGGGATCAGTATAAAGCCCGAGTTCTTTGCCTAACGACTCACAATACAGCGCCCAACCCTCGGCATAGGCGGAGTAACCACCGAAGCGCCGGAATCGCGGCAAACTTGTATCCTCCTGTTGTAGGGAAATCTGGTAGTGATGACCCGGTATTGCTTCATGCAGAAAGAGTGATTCCATACCACTGGTCACGCTGAAGGTTGTTGCGTCCAGGATCGGAACATAAAAAATACCAGGCCTGCTGCCATCCGGAGCCCCGGCATGATACTCAGCGCTCGCACTCTCGGCACGATATGCTTCTGTCTGACGAATCTCAAAAGGTGTAATGGGCACCCGGTTAAACATTTTCTTTAGATGAGGCTGCATAACCTGGTGTATTTTTTCAAAAGCATCGAGTACATCTTTCGGCGTTTTAAAGGGTGTAAATCTTTTGTCAGTCTTCATGTATTCAAAAAATGCCGGAAGATCACCGGTAAAACCTGTCGACTGCTTTACACTATCCATTAAATGCCTTATCCGCGCTACTTCGGCTAGTCCCGTCTCATAAACCTCCTGTGGCGATTTGTCGGTCGTGGTCATCTTCTTTAAAAGGAACCTGTAATATTCTTCGCCGCCAGGCAAAGACCCAATTCCCGAACTCGTCCTGGCTTTGAGCAGGTAACTCTTTTTTAGAAAATTACCCAGTTTTTTGTACGCGGGTTCCAATTGATCTTTGATGAGTTTGGCATAATCCTCCGTAATCTTATTTTTATCTGCTTCAGAAAATTCAGCAGGTATTGTGGTAATTGGGCTATAAAAAATACTTTCCTGCAGGCTGGCCGCCGGTATCGCTTCCATTTGTGGAATTAACTTTTCAACAATCGATTTGGGAAAAACGAATTGTGCGTTAAACCCCTTTTTAAAATAAGAAATAGCGCTGTCAGCCCAGGCGGGGAAGCCAGAAGCCCGTTGCACCCAGTCGTTGTAATCTTTAACTGTTTTAAAAGGCTGATAACTGGAGCCGCTGCCCAGTTGTGCCAATGTAAGCGGCATACCAAACATCTGGTGGAATGGAAAATAGTTGTCTGGATAATTGAGTTCTTCCAAAGCCATATTCAGGTCGTATGCCATTACATCATAACTCGTCCGGTCCTTTTCTGATTTTTCAACTGATTCGTATTTCTTTAGTTCGGTAAGGTAGCGCCTCAAAAATTCACGATACTTTTCACGATAGCTGTCCGTAAAATCGATGGGAAGAAGGTGGTTGTAGCGCTTGTCACCGATGAATGTAGCCTCTAAGGGAAATAATTGAAGGTATTCTTCATAATACTGTTCAAACAACGCGGAAAGTTCTTTCCCGGGGCGATCGTTTTCACTATCAGATTTAGAATTACATCCTGCAACCATTACCAAAATAATTAGGGCCGACCAAAGTAATTTCATGTATTATTTATTTACGTAATACAAAGTAAGGGATTTCTGATAGGAATTGGAATAAGTAATTAGGTTAGGCTTTCCCATGCCCTCAATTCCCAATCACTAATTTCAAACTACTTTAGTTTCACTTCAAAACATCAAGCACCTTGTACATTTTGTTGACCAGCGTGGAGGCGCGTCCATTGTAATTATTTACCAGGAAAGAAAAGATAAACTCCTGGCCATCTTTTGACTTGTGGTATCCGCAAAAACCTTTGACACCATTGATCGTTCCGCTTTTCATCTTCATATTGTTGTACTCCGGTAACGCACCAAAGAATGCAGGGTACCAGGATTTACCTTTTGCATATTTCAAGATCTCCACCTGCGCATGCGTGGTCACCCGGTTTAGCGGTGAAAGGCCCGAACCATCATACATATTTAACTCCCGCTCATCCAGGCCCTGTTGCTTCCAGAAATCTGTTAGGATCGCAAGTCCGGTGTCGGTCGCACCAAATCCCCTTTTTTCAAGCGCGATCGTTTTGATCAAAGCCTCACCGTAAAGGTTGATGCTTTTTTTATTGAACCAGTATATAATGGAATCCAGGGCAGGTGATGTTTCCGTGTGCAAGATTCTTAAGTTCTTCCGGTCAATATTCTTGTTTTGAGACCGTGCACTGATAGCAATACCAGTTGTATTAATATTTGATCTCGACATTGCCTCACTTAACTCACCTATAAACTGACCCGATCCCGAGGGCAATGATCCTGATATAGTAAAACTTTTCTCTTCAACAGGAATGGTGCCTTTTACCAAACCTTGTTCGCTGCCCACCGGAAAATAAATATAGGCATTGTCACCGCTACCTTTTCGGGCGGCAACAGCAACGGAATTAAGCTCATAATCAAACAGAGATGGTTCCGTCTTTACAATTTGAACAGGGTCGCCAATTTTAGAACCCGACGATAACACCAGGTCAAACTGGTTCTCACGCCAGTTTAATTTACCTGCACCGGCGCCGTAATAATTTCCGATATCCTGCCAAATCCATCCGTCGGGAATATCTCCATTCTCCCAATTCCTGTCGTCGATCACAATCGCGCTTATAGAAGTGTTTGTTTTTGAAACCGATTGGACCACCCTGCTCAGCAGAGCCCTGGCTTCCTCTTTATTCCATCGCCAGCTGCCGAAGCTTGGATCACCACCGGGGATAATAATCAGGTTATCCCCTTCCAACGCAAACTCAGTTTTATACCTATAATCTTTTCCCAGCATTTCAAACGCGGTTACACTGGTTATAATTTTTTGTGTGGATGCCGGGGCAAGGCCAGTCATCGCGTTTTTTTCAAAGACGGGCTTACCAGTCTTTGCATCGACCACATATAGAGAACTGATCGCAAATTGTAGTTGGGGATCGCTTTCAAATTGCTGCAATGCCTTCTGCAGCTTTTGCGTAACAGTTTGGCTCAACGCAATCGTAGAATAAATGGCAAAACCCAGGACCAGGAATATTCTTTTCATGTACTACGCTCTTTTTTGGCTGAAATTAAATAGAAATAGATTTGAATTATGGAAAATGAAGTTAAAGCGTCTTTGTCAAAGTATAAATATGAATTGCCGTGCCTGATGACAACAAATTTTTTAAACATGATACTAAAAGAGCCATGCCCATGTGTCGGCTTTGAAGAATAACTGATATTTGCCCATCAAATTGCACTCATACCTCATGATCAACGCATCTATCATCACGATTGGCGATGAGCTTCTGATAGGACAAACCATCGATACCAACAGTGCTTTCATTGCCCAGGAACTAAACCGCATTGGCGTATGGGTCCGCAGGCGCGTAGCTGTGGGTGATACCTGGGATGAAATCTGGTTAACCCTGGATGAAGAATCCCGGTCATCACAGATCATTATTCTTACCGGGGGACTTGGCCCCACGGATGATGATATCACGAAGGCCGTCCTCTGCAAATACTTTGGGGGCAAAATGGTTGTGGATGAAAATGTGAGGGCACATGTGCAATACCTGTTTGAAAAAGTGTACCTGCGCCCGGGACCAATACTGGAAAGAAATTTAAAACAGGCTGAAGTGCCTGATGTGTGTACGGTATTACATAATGCGCGGGGCTCGGCGCCAGGGATGCTTTTCCGGAAGGAAGATAAACTGTATTTTTCGTTGCCTGGCGTACCACACGAAATGAAGGGATTGATTCACGATGAAGTGATACCCATTTTGCTAAAAGAATTTACAATGCCTGCGGTCGTTCATCGCACCGCCATCACCGCCGGTCAGGGTGAATCACTGATCGCCGAACGGCTACTTGAATTCGAATCATCGCTACCCGACAGTATTAAACTGGCATACCTTCCGAGTTATGGTATGGTAAAACTTAGGTTGACAAGTACAGGTGAAAACAAAGATGAGGTCGAAAGCCTGATTCAAGCCCAATTCGAAAAAATGCTATCGCTCCTAAAGGATTACCTCGTAGCTGATGAGGATATTGGCCTTGAAGTGGTCGTTGGGAGAATATTGAAGGAAAAAGGTAAAACCATGGGCACCGCCGAAAGTTGCACAGGAGGGTATATTGCCAGCCTTATCACCAGCATTGCGGGATCATCGGATTATTTTAAAGGCAGTGTGGTTAGCTATGCCAATGAAGTTAAAGAAAACATCCTGGGTGTTTCCCACGATACACTGGTTGCATATGGAGCAGTAAGCGAAGCCACCGTCACTGAAATGGTTAAGGGCACCATTCTTAACCTGGGGGTTGACTTTGCCCTGGCTACTTCGGGTATTATGGGACCCGGTGGTGGTACTGAAACAAAGCCTGTCGGTACCGTGTGGATAGCTGTAGGTAATACGGATACCTGCAAAACCTTAAAGCTTAACCTAAGGTTTGACCGCCAACGTAATATTTTGATGACGGCTGCCGCTGCCCTGAATTTTTTACGAAAATTCATTTTAGCTAACAGTTGATAGCGTGATTATTGTCAATTCATTACCTTTGGCGCGGTTTAAAAACTGGTAACAAAAACTATTTATGGCTACAGTTGACCTGATCATGCCAAAGCTTGGCGAAAGTATAACGGAAGCAACCATTTTAAAATGGCATAAGAAACCGGGCGACCCCGTCAAGATGGATGAAACCGTACTTGACATTGCCACCGATAAGGTGGATAGCGAGGTCCCCAGTACCGCGGAAGGCACGATCGAAAGTATTTTATTCAATGTAAATGATGTCGTTCCTATCGGCGCCGTTATCGCAAGGATAAAAACAGGTGCTGCCGAATCAACAACCACTCCTGAGCCAGTAGCAGCACAGCCTTCACAGCAGCAACAAACTTCAAAAACACAGGAAGCTGAAACAGTGGAAGCCGTAGAGGTCACACAGATTAAGCCGCATCAATCAGGCAGCTCAGCTGGTCGCTTTTATTCGCCTCTTGTTTTGAATATCGCCGCAAGTGAAGGGATCAGTATGTCGGAGCTGGAACAAATCCCCGGCACCGGTAATGAAGGTCGTGTGACTAAAAAAGATATTCTTCAGTATGTTAGCAATAGAAAAGCAGCCGGTCCACGCAAACAGGAATCCGCTCAACCGCAACCAGAATATAGCCAGTCACAAAAAACTTCTGTAGAACCAAACGCTCAGCTAAGCACACAAAGTTCGCAGATCACAACTTATAGCGGCAATGTGGAGATCATCGAAATGGACAGGATGCGCAAGCTTATCGCAGATCATATGGTGCGAAGTAAGCACACCAGTCCGCATGTCACCAGCTTTACTGAGGCCGATGTCACCAACCTGGTGATGTGGCGCGATAAGGTGAAAAAAGATTTTGAAAAAAGGGAAGGCACACGCATCACCTTCACTCCTTTGTTCATCGAAGCGATCGTGAAATGCATTAAAAAATTCCCGCTGGTCAACTGTTCACTGGATGGCGATAAGATCATCGTTAAAAAAGATATCAATATCGGTATGGCCACCGCTTTACCCAGCGGAAACCTGATCGTACCTGTAATTAAGAATGCAGACCAATTGAACCTGGTAGGCTTGTCCAAACAGGTAAATAATATGGCCGATAACGCCCGCAATGGCAAACTCAAAGCCGATGATACGCAGGGCGGTACATTTACACTCACCAATGTTGGCACTTTCGGAAGCCTGATGGGCACGCCGATCATCAACCAGCCACAAGTAGCCATCATGGCCGTGGGAGCGATCAAAAAACGCCCGGTTGTCATTGAAACGGCACAGGGAGACAGCATCGCTATCCGTCACATGATGTACCTGTCGATGAGCTATGATCATCGTATTGTAGATGGCAGCCTGGGTGCAACTTTCCTTACAGCAGTCGCGAAGGAATTGGAGAATTTTAACCCGGATCGTGAGATTTAAAGGATTTTGGGATTAGTGGTTTGGACCCGATCTGGAATTAGTAATTCGGTTGCTGTCCGGAATAAAATCTTGGATGATTGTCAAAACCTTTGACACACGCGGGTTCTATGACTTTTACGATTACGGGGTCTTTGCTTCATTTTTCCTGGAGACTGTTCCGTTTGCTGGTCGTAGTTCAAATGACTCGATGTGTCAGGAAACCACAGCGCACACAGCGGACACTGCGGAGTATAGCATCATGTCCTGTTCTCCGTAGCAGATTTATAACACGTAGACGCCTTTCGCTGTGCTCGCCGTGCCCGCCGTGGTTTATAGTATTCCCGAGTTCCCGGAAAATAATGATTTGGACTTAGTAATAGTATCTGCATTCTCCGATACCAGTCCCCGGAGGCCTTTAACCTTTTTCCCGGTGTCATTTTTCTATGCAAGCCGTGATTCATGAGTATCTATAGATTAACTAACCACTGCGCACACAGTGGGCACAGCGGCAGTTATTTTTGGATAATTAAATGTTTTCACTGCGCTCTCGGTGTTCGCTGTGGTTTATTTGCAACCATAGTTTAAGTAACTACATTGCAAACCACCTGACTTGCAGCCATTTTTTGATGCCAGAATTTCCCGGATAAGATTAGATGCTAATTAACAATTCCCCCTTTCGGTTTTTATTTCTTTTTTGTAAATTGGAATAACTAAACCACCTCCCGACTATGAAACAATTATCTGAAACATGGTTCGCCGAAGGCTATATTGATTTCGAGTTGAAAAAATACACCCTCCTCGCCTACATCCAGGAGGTAAATAAATATTTTGACCAGAACAAATTATACCCCCAACTCGCGGATGTAGTTTTTCATTATCACAACCTTGTTGCCTTTCGGGAAAACAAAAAGTTTTTACAGGAGCATTTCCCAAAAAAAATGACCGGTATTCAAATCGAAAAGCTGCAATTATTATATGAGCAGATGATCGAGGATGATGAATTGATGCAGGAACTGGAGGACATCATCCACTATGCAGCCGACACTTTGAAGACCACCGTTCAGGCCGGAGCGGATATTTATGAATTCGTAGAAGACAAACTCGACATCAGCCCGGTGGGTCTGATACCCCTGGACCAGAAAGAAGGTTATTTCTTTTTAAGTTCCGGTAACAGCCGGATCGCCAGGACCTATCATTACCGACTCTCCTTTTTCGAAAAACGTGATGAAAAATATCGCAGCATCAAAACGGTGCTGATCAATAAATGGCGCCGGGGCATTACCAGTTCGTATGAACATACTAAATCAGAGTTGATCCGGCATTTCAACCAGTTGCCGAACCCGGCAGTGTATTCCATAGAAACAGGGCTGAGCTTCCCTGTTGATGAAACATTATTACCTATCGCAAAAAGGAGCCTGGTAAAATTTATTTCAGATCAGGCAGCTTAAGAAATAATTAGATCCCGTATATCTGCGCTGCAGCACTACGGGATCTAATTATTTGTCGCCAGGTTTATCGAACTATCAGTAGCCTGATTGGCCTGATGCCCTTTAAACTATATCTATTTTTTAATCAACGATCTCCAAACCCCAGTCCTTTCCTTTCTTAACAGCTGGTACACCTTCCACGATCCATTTAGCCGGCTTCTCTCCTTTCAGTAGCCAGTCAAAATACTGTTGTTCGCGTATCTGGATATCCTTTCTGTTTTTACGTTGTACCAGGTTGTGTGCTTCACCATTATAATTAAGCATCCAGACCTTTTTACCGAGCCGGCGCATGCCTGTAAATAATTCAATACCCTGGTACCAGGGTACTGCACCATCTGCATCGTTGTGCATGATCACCAGGGGTGTTTTTACCTTTGGCAAATGGAACAGCGGTGAGTTTTCAATATACAGCGAGGGCTTTTCCCAAAGAGTGGCTCCTAACCTGCTTTGTGTTTTTTCATATTGAAACTGGCGGTTGGAACCACTTTCCCAACGAATTCCGCCATAAGCGGAAGTCATATTCGCTACAGGCGCTCCAGCCCAGGCTGCCTTAAACATATCGGTCATGGTGATCAGTTGCGCCACCTGTATTCCACCCCAGCTTTGACCCTGGATACCGATATTCTTTGAATCTACCCACCTGAATTTCGTCAGACTCTTAGCGCCGCTGACAATAAAGTCGTAAGCGCTTTTAGCCGGGTGACCGATCGTATAATGAATATCGGGT
Source organism: Bacteroidota bacterium (assembly GCA_023424015.1). GTDB lineage: Bacteria > Bacteroidota > Bacteroidia > Chitinophagales > Chitinophagaceae > Terrimonas_B. The sequence continues at coordinate 126,481 of JAFAEM010000017.1, forward strand.
GCAAATACCAGGTATCCTCTGCTTACAAAAAATGAAATATTCAACCGGCTGGGCGTGGGAGCCGGCGCATGATAATTGTAAAGACCATCCGAAAGCCTTTCATAAAAGTATAAGATCAGCGGGTATTTTTTTGAAGGATCAAAATCTTCTGGTTTGTATAGAATTCCTTCCGCTGATTTGCCGGCAAATGTTTTCCATTTATAAAGTTCCGCTGTACCCCAATTGTAATTGGCCTGCTGAGGATTGATAGCTGAAAGTTTTGCAACTTCATAAGAGTTCTTATTGCCATCTTCTAACCGGGCGCTATACAGGTCGGGCGAGCGGTAGTAAGTCTCCTTTGTAAATAGATAAGTATTACTATCCTTTGCCTTGCTGACAGCACTGAGGTTTACACTTGAATCTGCGCTGACGGGAAACATCACGTACTTATCTCCTGTCCATTGGTATTCCCACAAACCGGATCGCTTGTTCACATCGTTGAAACTTCTGAATACCAGCGTCTGCTCTGCTTTAACGGACCGCTCTTCAGAGTTAGTTTGCACATACCGGTATCCAATCTTTTCTTTCCTTCCATCGATAAATTTGTCCGGAGCCTTTACACCCGTGGGATCCACTTTCCAGACACCGTAGCGCTCATAAATATACACCGCGCTTTCATCATCCTGCCACCTCATTACACCGTACGGTGACGGGTCACCTGGAGAGTCGTGCTCTTCATTGTATAAAGGCAGTTTTATCTTCGAAGTGATATTCCTCACATCTTTGCCATCATACACGAAATAATGCCTCGCTTTACTGTCATACCACAGCAGGTATTTACCGGTAGGCGAAACAAATGTTGGGCTGACGAATCCCTGGACGTTTTCTTTGATCAGCTTAGTGGTGCCGGTTTTCACGTCAATAGCATAAAGGTCTTTCTTAGTATTTCCAGCCCACTGGCTCTCCACCCTTTTACCAAAATCGGTCGCGGCATAAAATATATCCCCATCGCCCTCGTTGGTTTGAAATATCTGTGGTATCTTTTCTGATGCCAGTTGCTGCACACGGCCATTTTCCAGGTCATAGACCGCCAGTAAACTCTGACGCAGGTCGCGCGAAAGTCGACTCAATTGAACTGTCTGGAGATAGTCTTCATTATAATGCCAGATATCCAGTTTCACGAGGTCAATATCAACCAGCGAAGTATCCTTTGGTGCCTGGATTGGTACTGTGCCGAAGAAAAGACGTTTACCACTCTTGCTGAATTCAGGTGTGCTGTGTTCACTGGGAACCATCCCCAACTTCATATTCACCGTATTCCTATCCACCAGGGCGATAGCGCTGTCCATACCATCCTTAAAATACCAGAGCCTGTAATATTTTTGAAGATCTTTCGGTTTAGCGTCACGTTCAGCGATAAAAGCCAGCTGTGACCCGTCATCGCTGAAAGCGAAATTTTTAAACACATTTCCACCCCTGCTGATCGTATCAGCGTAACCTTTATGCAGGTCGTATAGTAACACGGCGGGTTGACTCAGCGAATCCTTAGCGTCACGAGCCTGCTTCATCAACAGTTTCTTGCCGTTCCTGCTAAAAACATATTCAGAAATATTCCGGAACAACTTCTCGTTTCCTGTTTCCAGGTTACGCAGCCATAGGTCCATGCTTTTCTCTTCGCTTCCTGCTGATGCATCGTCATCGTCAGCATCCATAAACCCGTAATCGCCGTCACCATTATTCGCGACTGTAAAATCTTCATCATCCCGGCCCCTGGATTTTTTCTTTTTGGGGATCAGCGCCTGCAAAGAATCGATGACCCGTCTTAGACTATCGGTAATAAGTTTGGTATCTGCTGTCGCTGTAGCTGACTTCTTCTTTGGTTCTTCTTTTTTGATATCAAGCTGGTATGCCAGCCAGCCCGAGCTTTTTGCAGGTGTTTTAAAGCCACTCAACCTTGCAAGCTTCAATACACTATCCTTACCAAGCTCGATGATGCCCATCGAATCCTTTGGCATTTCATCGGGTTTTTTCTTTTTGATCCTGGCCTGCCTGGTATCCTGATAAAATGGTTTGATCCTAAAAATTACAAAACGGCTATCTTCCGTGATCTCTGCATTATAACCACGCGGAATGATCTTCTGGTATTCGTTGCCTGGCAGAAGTGATTGTACTACTAGCTCGTTGTCGCCTTCCTGCCGGTCAATAGAATAAACGGTCCATTTTCCGTCATTACTGATCAGTTTCTGACCGATGCTTTGCCATTCATCATAGACAGTATGGTCTAGAGGCTTTTTTTGTGCATAACCGTTTAGGAGAAATAAGAAAGAAAAGGCAAATAAAAACTGGATTCTCATCATCATTAGATAGTTAAAGCTTTAAAGATAATATGCGCAGGGCAAACAATGCGTAGAAAATATGCGGCCGGCTATTGAATAGCATTCTTTTTTAATACTCCTCTCAGCTGGCGACGATACCGGCATTCTTTACAAGCCTTTTTTCATGGCGCGCAAGAATGACTATATGAATGATCAGCGCTGTGGCGATCACGGCAAAACCTATATAAAACCATTTGCTGAGCAGTTTATTTTCCTGGTATACTATAAATGCCAGCAGGATGCCATACACCGGTTCGAGATTATATGTAAGATTGACAGTGAAGGCGGACAGTCGTTTCAATGCATTGGACGAAAACTGGAAAGCAATTACTGAGCAAAACCAGGATAAAACCAGCAACCATAAAAAATCTTCCATCCCGGGCAAAAGGCTTTCTACGGGAAATCGCTGCAGGTAAAAAGGCATCAGCACCGACAGACTGATAAGGCCACCGAACTGTTGCCAGGTGAGCAGCGTTTCCACATTTACCCTTTTTAAAAACTGCCTGTTGTAGATCGGGAAAAGTGCCGCAAGCACCGCGGAGACCAGCCCGATCACGATCGCCACTTTGTATTGCGAGTCGAAATGGAAAATAATAGAGATACCGCCCAAAGTCATTAGCCCCAAAAACATTTCCGTCCAGTTGATCCTTTTCCGGAGGATAACGGGTTCAAGGATGGCGGTAAAAAAGCTGATGGCCGAAAAACATACCAGCGCTACCGAGACATTTGAATACTTGATCGACGCGTAAAAAGTCACCCAATGCATGGCGGCGATAAACCCCACTGCGCAGATCTTCAGGATATCTTTTACCGGGATCTTTCGCAGCTTTTTCATCAACCCGAATAAAATCACCATGGTGACGGTTGTCAAAAACAACCTGTACCAGACCAGCATTCCTTCGTTCAGGGAGATCAACCGGCCCAGTATGCCGGTGAAGCCAGCCAGGAATACAGCCGCATGAAGTTGAAGAAATGCTTTTCTCATCAGGTGGTGAAGCTATAAAATGCGGGGGAATGGAAAAATGAAATTTGAGATGGAAGGTAAAAACATGACAACAATAAAAAGCTGGCGGCATCCTACTTACCCTCGGCTACCATCTCGCTTTTATGCATCGGCGTCATGGTGATCGCATCTGTTTTCTTTACCCTTTTGCGGTAATTGGTAAACAAGCTATGCCAGCGAAGCTTTAATACACCCAAAATGCCTTCTTTTACGATACCCTTGTTCATCTTGGAATTGCCATACATCCTGTCCTGGAAAATGATCGGTACTTCCCTGATCTTGAATTGGAGTTTCCAGGTTGCGAATTTCATTTCGATCTGGAACGCATATCCTGTAAACCGGATCTCGTCGAGGTTAATTGTCTCAAGCACTTCCTTGCGATAGCATACAAAACCTGCCGTAGGGTCTTTAACCGGCATCCAGGTGATCAGCCGGGTATAAACAGAAGCGCCTTTTGACAGGGCGATACGATTGGAAGGCCAGTTGACTACGCCTCCGCCTTTCACGTATCTGGATCCAATAGCCATATCAGCGCCTTCGTATTTGCAGGCATGATACAGTTTTGAAAGATCTGAAGGATTGTGTGAGAAGTCGGCATCCATTTCAAATATGAATCGATAGTCATTGGCGATTGCCCACCGGAAGCCGTAAATATAGGCTGTACCCAAACCGAGTTTGCCCCTTCTTTCCTCGATGAATAATTTACCATGAAATTTTTGCTGGAGATCTTTTACGATCCTGGCTGTACCATCGGGTGAGTTATCGTCAATAACGAGCACGTGGAATCCTTCACCCAGGTTGAATATAGCATGCAAAATATTCGCGATATTATCACGCTCGTTATAAGTTGGTATGACTACTAATTTTTCCACGTATATCAGGCAGATAACGAATTTACAACAATCAAAAAAGACTACTTTGTTAAATTGTTCACAGGGATACAGCCAAAATCAGGCCTTTTTCAGCATGGTACGGGTGTAAATTTCCGTGAGTTTTTGCTTGGTATGCTGGGGAAAATCACCCTTCATCATCCAGTCATAGTATTGAGGCTCAGCTCTTAAGACTTCGGCAACGGGGCGGCCCTTGAATTTACCAAAGTTAAAAACCTCCACGCCATTGTCCATCACGAACCGCCGGGCGAAATCCACAATGATGTCCTCCCCGATGGTCTTCAAAATGGTATCAATGGTATTGCCCAGCACCGGGTAACGTTGCAGCTGGGCCTCCAGGATCTCATAGGTAGCGGTAGCATCGGCTTCTGCACTATGTGCGCCGTCAAGATTTTTATTGCAATAGAACTTATACGCCGCGCTGAGTGTTCGCTGTTCCATCTGGTGAAATATCTTTTGTACATCAACCAGCCTGCGGCCTTTCATGTCGAACTCAACTTTTGCACGGAGAAACTCTTCCATCAGCACAGGGATATCAAAGCGATTACTGTTGTAGCCTGCAATATCGCAGCCATCGAGCACCTGTTTCAACTCATTGGCCACCTGCTTAAAGGTTGGAGCGTCTTTCACCATCTCGTCGGTGATCCCGTGTACATCGCTCGCTGTCCTGGGAATCGGCATTTCCGGATTCAGCAGTTTTCTTTTTACACTCCGGGAACCGTCGGGAAGCACTTTCACGATCGCTATTTCTACAATACGGTCCGTTCCGGGATTGATGCCCGTAGTCTCAAGGTCAATAGATGCCAGCGGTCGTGTAAGCTTCAACATTATATTCGCAATTTCTCTTATTATATAGGGCGGTAAAGGTAGGGGTTTACCGCGCTTCTTGAAATGTATTTTGACCCGGAAATACCGTTTTTTTAACAGAATACGCCAGACGGAAGCTGGGATAAATGTGCCAGCCTTGCTATTTTTGCAAAATAAAAGATTTCGGGTTACGTTATACTAAAAAATAATCTCTTCCTCAAATGAAAAAATTTGCTTTTATTGCCCTGATGTTGATGGCGGTTTCCATTTTTGCCAGTTCCTGCTCATCTTCTCGTAAAAGCGGTTGCCCGGGCAATCCGCAGGGTAATTACAAATTCAGGGGATAAGTGGCTGTCTAAAAAGTATATTTTTGCAGGAAGAAAAGATCAACTGCAAATCAATACTCTCCGCCTTTTCGTCTTCCCGGCTATTGAGCACTTTTGAAACAGCCCCTTTTTGCTTATAAGCCCTTTGCATTGATGAAGTTAACAAGGGCGGCCGTATTTTTTAATTTAAGCTTTTTCAATAGGTTATAACGGTGAACCTCTACTGTTTTGAGTGAAAGTTCCAGTTGCAGGCCGATCTCCCGCGAGGAAAATCCTTTCTTGATCAAATTAATGATATCCAGTTCACGGCGGGAAAGACTATTGAGTTCGTACGAAACCTCATCCATTTCCTGGTCGGCCAGAATATTTTTCACTTCCTCACAAATATATTTCTTGCCTTTACTGACCTCCACGATAGCCGTGATCATTTCGTCTTTGGAGGAATTTTTGGTTACATACCCCATCGCGCCCAATTGCAGCATGCGTTTCGCGTAAGCAGGCATGGTATGCATGGAAACGGCAATCACTTTTGTGCCCGGTGACATCCTGTGGATCTGCTCAGTGGCTTCAAATCCGTTCAGGGGCGACATATTCACGTCCATTAATATAATGGCAGGGTTTTTAGCCCTGACAATTTCGATTGCTTCTTCACCCGAACTGGTTTCACCTACCACAGTAAATCGCGGATCGCTGTTAAGGATAAAGGACCAGGAGTCCCTTATTAACTTATGATCGTCTACCAGAAGAATTGATAATTTTTCCATCGCAAATACAAAGATATTCCACCTCCCGCAATTATCAACATTTACGGGCGGAATGAGTGATTTTTTCCTCCCGCATTAGAAAAAATGTTAAACTCAAAACAATCTAACCAACCGAAACTGACGACTCGATGGCATTGTAAACTGTATGAAGTTCATTATCAGTTATACAGTAAGGTGGCATTATATAAACGACGTTTCCGAGAGGCCGCAACAGCACACCTTTTTCAATAAAATGATCGTACAACCTGTCCCTGACAGGATTAAAATATGATGTTTCATTTTTGTTATGAAAATCCATCGCCAGGATGGTTCCGCGGCTACGCAAATTCCTTAATGCGGGATTCCTGTCGGACTTATGAATAAAGTCCTGGTGATTTTGACTGATACGCACTATGTTTTCCAGGCATTTATCCTGCAGCAAAATGTCAAGACTCGCCAGTGCAGCAGCACAGGCTACAGGATTGGCCGTATAGGAATGCCCGTGAAAAAATGTCTTAGATCGATCGTGCGATAAAAAAGCATTATAAATTTCCGATGAACACGATGTAACACCCAGGGGCATGGTACCTCCTGTGATACCTTTTGAAAGGCAAATTATATCAGGCGCCACATTTATATGATCGCAGGCAAATAATTTTCCTGTTCTTCCAAATCCGGTCATGACCTCATCAGCGATTGTCAGGATATCATTTTCCCTGCAAATGCCGATCATCGTCTCCAGGGTGCCGGGCTCATACATCAACATGCCGCCCGCGCCGAGCACGAGTGGCTCAAATATAAAAGCAGCGACCTGGTCCTTTTCACGTGCAATGATCTCTTTCAATTTCTCAAGGCTCAATACCGCGCTGGTTCCCCCGGGAAAAGGGATATGGATCACGTCAAATAAAAGTGGAGAAAAGGGATCGGTAAATGAACCTCGTGCACTGACCGACATAGCACCAAAAGTATCGCCATGATAAGCATGCTCGATTGCGATAATCTTCAATCTCGGGCGATCTCTATTAGCCCAGAATTGCAGCGCCATCTTTACAGCTACCTCAACTGCTGTCGAACCATTATCAGAATAAAATATCCTCGACTGGCTGGCTGGTAAAATTTTTAATAGTCGTTCGGCAAGCGATACAGCAGGCTCGTGGGTGAAACCCGCAAAAATGGTATGCTCAAGTTGGCGGAGTTGCTCCGCAACTTTTTCAGCGATATAAGGATGGGAATGGCCATGGATATTTACCCACCATGATGATACCGCGTCGATATATTTCCTGCCATCTTCACCTACCAGGTAAACACCCTCTCCTTTTACAATTCCAATGGGAGGTTTACCCAAACCAGACTGCGTATAAGGGTGCCAGATCGCTTTTTGATCCCGGTCCTGCAGATTGCTCATATCACTCCCTCCAGCCTCTTTCGAAATTTTTCTGCATACTTGAGTACCGTTTTTTTATTAATCGCTTTTTCTTCCTGGAGCCGTCCAAGGTATTTAACGCCTGAATACTGCAGGATGGCGCGCTCTGCCGGTTCGTTTGGCTCCCCGTTGAATATAATGCCTGCTATTTTTACGCCATACTTTTTCAAAACCGTTACCGACATCAATGTATGATTTATACTGCCCAGGTATGTTTTTGATACAAGTATAACCGGTAGCCGCCACCGTTGTATCAGGTCAATATTCAGGTATTCATCATTCAGCGGAACCATAAGCCCGCCTGCGGGTTCGATGAGTATGCGATTGGCACTTTTTGGCGGCGTAAGCTGCTCCACCTCAATCTTCACCTCTTCTTTCTCAGCAGCCGCATGTGGCGACATAGCGTATGCGAGCCGGTAGACTTCCGGGTGAAAATAAGATTTCGTATTCGAGATAAAATGCCTGACATAATCTGTGTCACTGAAACTCAGGTTACCGGCCTGAACAGGTTTCCAGTAGTCGGCCTCAAGCGCCTCGGCAAGTATCGTCGCCACTAAAGTTTTACCCACACCCGTGCCGGTTCCGGCCACTACTATGTTTTTCATGAAAAAAATATTTGTTGAAGTGAATGTTTTAGTTCGTCAGCCTGTGCCTCGGTATTATGAAGATGCAGGCTAATACGCAAACGCTCCAAACCCGCCGGCACGGAGGGGCTTACGATGGCTCGTATATCAAAACCCCTGGCCTGCAAAATTGCCGCGATTTTTTTTGCCCTTTCGGCGCCAGGTATAACCAGGCTTTGGATGGGGCTACTGCTTTCTATAAGGTATACATCTTCGGGTGAATGAAAATCCTTTCTAAACCGGGCTACCAAATCATGTAGAGCTTTGTTTGAAAAGCTTTCTGATTGCAATACTTCATAAGCAGATCGCACGGTGGCCAGTGAATGCAAGGGCAGTGCGGTAGTGAATATGAATGAGCGTGCAAAATTGACCAGATACTCCCGTAAAACGCGGCTGCCAATAATGATCGCACCATGACTTCCAATAGCTTTACCAAATGTATGTATACGGGCGAAAACATCGTTCTCTAACCCAAGCGCGCTGACCAATCCCCTGCCCTTACTGCCAAATACACCTGTGGCATGGGCTTCGTCCACGATAAGATGGGCATTGTATGTTTTACAAATGGATATCAATTCCGTCAGGGGCGCCATATCACCATCCATGGAATAGACCGATTCCACTGCGACAAAAATATTTGCGTGCGAGGCACCCGTATTTTGCCGCGCTTTCCGCAATTTTTTTTCAAGGTCTGCTGCATCATTGTGAGCAAACCGCAACCTGTTGGCATAGCTTAGCCTGCAGCCGTCGATGATACTGGCATGTATCAGTTCATCAGTGATCAGGTAATCATCCTTTCGTGCAAGGCAGGAAAACAAACCCAGGTTGGCATCGTAACCTGAATTAAAGATCAACCCCGCTTCAGCCTGGTGAAATGACGCGATATCCCTTTCCAGTTCCTCGGCGAAAGCGGTATTGCCCGATATTGAACGTGACCCTGTAGCACCGGATAATGATGGAAGTGATGCGGTAATTTCCTTTAGCTTTTCCTGTATGATAGGCGACCTCGAAAAACTCAAATAATCATTGGAACAAAAATCGATCAGTCCTGTATTCACCTGCAGGCTGCGATAAAGGGATGCCTGTTTTCTTTTGTCAAGAATATCCTTTAGTGAATCCTGGATGGTCTTTTCTTCGATACTCACAAATAGCGTTTGGTTTTATTACTGGTAGTCGGCCTCTATTGCTTTTCTCTCATTTTTAAAAGCTTCTCTTGGTTTGAGGCCGAGTATTTCAAACATCTGCATGTCATCATTGAAAGATGGATTAGGTGTTGTGAGAAGTTTATCGCCGGCGAAAATGGAATTGGCTCCGGCCATAAAGCAAAGCGCCTGCTCAGGCATGCTCATTTCAAGACGGCCAGCAGAAAGGCGGACGACGGTTTTTGGCATTACAATCCGGGTAGTAGCGATCATACGCACCATATCCCAGACCGAAACCCGATCCTGGTTTTCCAGGGGCGTTCCCTTCACCGGCACAAGTGCATTGATTGGCACCGATTCGGGATGCTGTGGCAGGTTGGCCAGGGTATACAACATACCGACCCTGTCGTCAACCGTTTCACCCAACCCGATGATACCACCTGAACAAACGGTGATGTTTGCCTTTCTTACATTGTGCAGGGTCTGAAGCCGATCGTCATAGGTTCTTGTGGTGATGATGTTTTTATAGTTTTCTTCAGATGTATCTACGTTATGATTGTAAGCATATAAACCGGCATCCTTCAATTTTTCAGCCTGTTCATAGGTCAGCATGCCGAGGGTACAGCATACTTCCATATCCATCTCATTGACGGCTCTTACCATTTCGAGGACCCGGTCGAAATCGCGATTATCTCTTACTTCTCTCCAGGCGGCTCCCATACAAAGCCGGGATGCGCCCGCAGATTTTGCTTTACGCGCTGTTTCCACCACTTCATCAACCTTCATCAGGGCATGTACGTCCACTCCGGTATGATAGCGTGCCGCCTGTGGGCAATACGCGCAATCCTCCGAACAACCACCTGTTTTTATTGAGATCAGGCTGCTGATCTGAACCTCGCCATAGTCATTATTATTTCGATGAACGGTAGCTGCTTCATAGATCAGTGCAAGCAGGGGGCGATGATAAATAGCCGAGATTTCTTCCTTTGTCCAGTTGTGTCGGGTCATAGCTTAGTTTAAGTGGTCAAAACTAAATGTATTTGCCGAAAAAAAACGCGCCTGTGATAAACGCGTTCTGAAGCGTTAAAATTTTTTCTTCGGGTGGATATAACGAAACTGCCCGGTGAGTAAGCGGGGATCATTTCAAAATAAACTACCTACTTATTTGCGGTGTCGGGACTCCAATACCTTTTTTACATTTTCCAGTGTAAAACCTTTTGCCTGCAACAATATCATGTAATGAAACAGAAGATCAGCGGCTTCATTCAAAAATAATTCATCGTTATCATCTTTGGATTCAATCACCAGTTCCACAGCTTCCTCTCCCAACTTCTGGGCTACTTTGTTGATGCCTTTATCGAAGAGTGAGGCGGTATAAGACTTGCCCGACCTGTCTTCATAACGTTGCTTAATAGTATCCGTGAGGGTGTGTAGAAAATCTTTGTTGTTAACCTCATTAAAGCATGTATCGGCCCCTGTGTGGCAAACAGGCCCGGCAGGATCTGCTTTGATGAGCAGGGTATCATTGTCACAATCCGCAATGATCTCTTTCAAAGCCAGGAAATTTCCACTCTCTTCTCCTTTTGTCCATAGCCGGTTTTTACTGCGACTAAAGAAAGTCACTTTACCAGTATGTTCTGTCTTTTCAAGTGCTTCGGCATTCATAAACCCAAGCATCAGCACCTTTCTTGTTGATGCATCCTGGACGATCGCAGGTACAAGTCCATCGCTGTATTTTGCAAAATCTATTGTCATAGTCATATTTGTAGTATGCCTGTACTTTTTATTCAACCACTTATAATCTTACTGGAATATTCTTTTTGCTTAAATAATCTTTGAGATCCCGGATCTCCACTTCCTTAAAGTGAAAAATGCTGGCCGCCAGGGCTGCCTCTGCACGGGCTTCTATAAAAACCTCTGAAAAATGCTGCAGGGTACCACCGCCTCCACTCGCGATCACCGGTACGGGCAAAGTAGTGGCCAGTTTCCTGGTTATGTCAATTGCAAAACCGGATTTGGTACCATCATGGTTCATGGAAGTGAGCAATATTTCACCTGCACCGGCTTCCACGCCTTCGTTTGCCCAGTCAATGCAGCGTATACCTGTTTTGGTTCTTCCTCCATTTAAATATACATACCATTCACCATCCTCCTCGAGCTTGGTATCAATGGCAAGAACCACACACTGGCTACCGAATTCCTTAGCTAATTCCGTAACCAGTGCCGGCCGCTGAAACGCCGCGGTATTGACAGAGATTTTATCTGCTCCATTATTCAAAAGAATATTTACATCCTCAACAGAGCTGATACCCCCACCCACCGTAAAAGGAATATTCACGTGATGTGCGACACGGTTCACCAGCTCCGCCAGGGTCTTTCTGCGTTCATGAGTAGCGGTGATATCAAGAAATACAAGTTCGTCGGCGCCCTGTTTCGCGTACAACGCCCCCAGTTCCACCGGGTCGCCCGCATCACGCAGGTCAACAAAGTTGGTGCCTTTTACTGTTCGCCCGTCTTTGATATCCAGGCAGGGTATAATTCTCTTGGTAAGCATTTACTCGAAGCTTTTTAAATCCTGTAAAGAAATCCTGTTTTCATAGATGGCCTTCCCAATAATAACGCCGCTGCAGCCAATTTCCTGTAATTGGATTAAGTCGTCAACATTTGCGACGCCACCACTTGCGATAAAAAACAGGTTTGGAAATTTTTCGATGATCTCCTTGTAAAGCGCGATGGAGGGGCCTTCCAGCTTTCCATCCCTGCTCACATCTGTACAAAAGATCTGTTGTACGCCGCGGGCGATATAGTTTTCAATAAAATCAAAAACGCTTTTATCCGTCGTTTCCATCCAGCCATGTATGGCGATCAGTTTATCCTTTACATCAGCACCCAAAATAAATTTATCCGCGCCGAATTTCAGCAGCCATTTTATAAACTCCGTTTCATCCTTCACCGCAATACTCCCCACGGTAGCGAAGGAGGCACCCGAATCAAACACGATCTGCACATCCCGCTCTGTACTTACACCACCCCCAAAATCAATAACCAGTTTGGTTTTGGAAGCGATCGCCTCCAGCACTTTCCAATTCTTTACCGCTTTTTGCCTGGCGCCGTCGAGATCTACCAGGTGTAGTCGCTCCAGGCCAGCATCTTCAAACTTCCGCGCCACATCCAGCGGATGCTCGTTGTATATTTTTTTCTGTGCGTAATCACCCTGTGTCAGGCGAACGCATTTGCCATCAATCAGGTCGATGGCAGGAATTATTTGCATCGTACGTTTTAATTGTTTTTCCATTTTTACAAATTCAATCCCATACTTGTGCCAGCGTTGACCGGTTAAACTCATCCCGAATTTGCGGTAAAGTGAGGTTGCTGATGTTCTCGCATTACACCAGATCGAACGCTTTTTATTTTCTACGGCCCAGTCCATCACAAATTGCAGGAGCCTGGTGCCATATCCTTTCCCTTGTTCCGCAGGAAGCGTGGCAAATTTTCTAAACTGTATTTCATTTCCCCTGTGAAAGACCGAGATCACCGAAACTAAATCCTCGTTTATATAAAGTCCCCAGTGCAGACCCGTCGCATCATCGTCCAGTCGCACAAAATCCAGGTTTTCGGCTGGATACATTACCTGTTGCCGCATCTTCCATATCTCGTCCAGCGCTACTTTTCTTATCGTCGTCATAAACCGATAAAGTTTTTTAATATCTTCTCACCAATCGCCGCGGATTTTTCAGGATGAAACTGAACGCCATAAAAGTTATCTTTTTGTAAGCCGGCACTATAAGGTTGTATATAGTCGCAGGTAGCAATGGTTGCGTCGCAGAGCCCGGCATAATAACTATGCACCAGGTAGATATAAGATCGCTCGGGTACGCCTTCAAATAATCCTGTTTTTAATCCGTAAATACTGTTCCACCCGATCTGTGGGATTTTTATCCCGGGGTCAGATGTTGAGAACTTTTTTACCTCAACATCGAAAATCCCAATGCAATCCGTATCATTTTCCTCACTCGACCTGCACATCAGTTGCATGCCCAGGCAGATCCCCAATACCGGCTGTTTCAATTGCCTGATCAGGTTGTCAAGAGCTCTTTCACGCAGGTATTGCATGGCTGTGCTGGCTTCGCCAACCCCGGGAAATATAACCCTGTCGGCTTGTTTTATCTGATCCGGGTCATCCGTCACTACAGCCTCCACACCTATTCTTTCCAGGGCATACAAAACAGACTGGATATTACCTGCATTGTATTTTATGATTGATATGTTCATGATTCATGGTTAAAGCTGGCGGATCCTAAAGAACACCTTTTGTACTCGGGAGGTAATTACTTACCGGGTCTTTCCTGACGGCCATGCGTATCGCTCTCGCAAATGCTTTAAAAATGGCTTCGATCTTGTGATGTTCGTTATCTCCCCTGCATTCGATATTGAGATTGCATTTGGCACCATCGCTAAAAGACTTAAAGAAATGAAAAAACATTTCTGTCGGCATCTCCCCGATCTTTTCGCGTTTAAATTCTGCATTCCAGACGATCCAGGGCCGGCCACCAAAGTCGATCAGCACTTTCGCCTCGGCATCATCCATGGGCAAAGCGAATCCATATCGTTCCATGCCTTTCTTATCAGCCAATGCCATCGCAAAAGCTTCACCCAGTGCGATTCCTGTGTCCTCAATACTATGATGTTCGTCGATATGAAGATCACCCTGGCAATGAATGGTCAGATCGATCTTACCATGCCGGGCGATCTGTTCGAGCATATGATCAAAAAAGCCAATACCGGTATGAATACCGGCCCTGCCGCTGCCATCCATATTTAATGAGACACTGATCTTTGTTTCGTTGGTGTTACGAACATGATCGACCTTGCGAAGTCCGAGTTTTAGAAAGGAATAAATATCCGCCCAGCTTTTGGTTTCGAGCGCCACTGTATTTTTTAACTCTTCCACTTTATCGCTGATCTCCGATCCGCCGAGTGATTCATCAATTTTTAGCCAGATGCCTTTGCAGCCCAGGTTCCTGGCCAGTTGGATATCAGTGATACGATCGCCGATCACAAAAGAATTAGGGATATCATACCTGGCAGGATCGAGATATTCTTTAAGCATACCGACGCCTGGTTTACGTGTCGGCGCATTGTCGGCAGGAAAACTCCGGTCGATCAGCACATTTGAAAAATGTATCCCTTCGCCTTCGAGTGATTTCATTACCAGGTTATGCAGCGGCCAGAAAGTATTCTCGGGGAAGGAAGCCGTGCCCAGCCCATCCTGGTTAGTCACCATCACAAGTTCATAATCCAGTTCTCTTGCGATCTTTCCCATGTATTCAAACATACCCGGATAAAAAGTCAGTTTCTCGAACGAGTCGAGCTGGTAGGTAGGTGGCGCTTCGTTGATCAGAGTGCCGTCGCGGTCGATAAATAATATTCTTTTCATAAAACGTGAAAATGTGGGGATGTGGAAATGTGAAAATGAAAACCACTACCCGGCATTTGATTATTTATTTATAGTCACTTTAGATTTCATGTATGCAATCAGGGCATCGACAAGAACGGTATTTTCCTTTTCGGTGCCTATGGTGATCCGCAGGCAGCCTTCACACAATTCTACCCGGCTGCGGTCACGTACTACAATTCCCTGTTGCAGGAGATAGTCATACACTTCTGTCGCGCCAACTACTTTTACCAGGAGAAAATTTGCATCCGAAGGATATACTTTTTGAACAAGCGGCATTTTTTCAAATACCCTGGCGAGTTCGTCCCGCATGGCCACAATTTCCCTGATCATATCATTTACCTGTCCAATTTCCTGTAAGGCTTCCAAGGCAAGTTCCTGTGTAGCCTGGTTGATATTGTAAGGTGGTTTGACTTTGTCGAGAATATCAATGATAGCGGGAGACGCAAACGCCATACCCAGTCTTAATGCCGCCAGTCCCCAGGCTTTGCTAAAAGTTTGTAATATCACCAAGTTGGGATATTCCTTCAATTCAGGTAAAAGCGATCGCTGCCTCGAAAAATTTATATACGCCTCATCAATGACCACCAGCCCGGAAAAATTATTCAACAAAATTTCAATATCCTGGTAGTCGATACTGTTGGCGGTTGGATTATTAGGAGAACATATCCAAATGATTTTTGTGGACTCATCCACGTGACTTTCGATCGCTTCCAGGTCGAGCTGAAAATCTGGAAGCAGGTTTGCCCTTCTTATTTCAACGTCGTTGATATTCGCGCTTACTTCGTACATGCCATAGGTGGGCGGGCAAATGATGGTATTATCCTTACCCGGTTCACAAAAACACCGGAACAAAAGATCAATACATTCATCGCTTCCATTGCCCAGGAAGATATTGACTTTATCAATATTCTTTACCTGGCCTATAGCTTCCTTCAGTTTCTGCTGGTGGGGATCGGGATAACGATTGTACCATTTGCGAAGTGGTGATCCCAGGCTGTTCTCATTTGCGTCCAGAAAAACCTTTGCCTCCCCGGCGAACTCATCGCGGGCAGAGGAATAGGGTTTTAGCTGACGAATGTTCCGGCGCGTAAGTTTATGGAGGTCGAAGTTCATGATTACTGGCTCAGATTTAATGTTGAAAACGGTTGAATGTGGTTGAAAATGGTTGAATGTGGTTTAACGTTGTTTAGTTACATCGTACTCACGACTCACGACTCACGCCTCACTACTCACGACTCACTACTCACGACTCACGCCTCACGACTCACGCCTCACCCCAACAGCCCTCGCGTGTGCCTCCAGTCCTTCTGCGCGTGCCATGCTTTCTACGGCATGGGCGATATTGTTCAGGCCCTCTTGCGTTAGCTTTTGGAAACTGATCTTTTTTACAAAACTATCAACACTTACTCCACTATAAGCTTTTGCATAACCATTAGTAGGCAAAGTATGATTGGTGCCGCTGGCATAATCACCTGCGCTTTCGGGCGAGTAATTGCCGAGGAATACCGATCCGGCATTGATGATCCGGCCAGCGATCCCCTCATCATCCTGGCAGGCAATGATCAGGTGCTCGGCCGCGTATTCATTCACCAGGTCAATGGCTATATCAATATTTTCTGTCAAAATCATTTTGCTATGCTCCAAAGCCTGCTTTGCCACATCTTTTCGTGGTAATGAGGCCAGCTGAACCTCAATCTCAATCTTAACCTCTCTTATAATCCTTTCGGAAGTAGTAACCAATACCACCTGGCTGTCGGGTCCGTGCTCCGCTTGCGATAAAAGATCAGCCGCGATAAAACCGGCATTGCCCAACTCATCCGCCAACACGCAAACCTCGCTAGGCCCTGCGGGCATGTCGATGGCGACTCCCTGAGATTGTACGATCTGTTTGGCACAGGTCACGTACTGGTTACCCGGTCCGAATATCTTGTGCACTTTTGGAATGCTTTCTGTTCCATATGCCATCGCGGCAATCGCCTGCGCGCCACCCACTTTAAATATTTTTGTTATTCCCGCCTGTCCTGCAGCATACAGTACCACCGGATTGACCAAACCATCCTGATGCGGTGGTGTGCAGAGGATAATATCTTTGCAACCGGCGAGCCTCGCAGGGATGCCCAACATCAATACGGTGGAAAACAAAGACGCTGTACCACCTGGAATATACAAGCCTACTTTTTCTATGCCAACGGACCGGCGCCAGCATTTCACGCCTGGCATGGTGTCTACAACCGTTTCTTCCTGCAATTGGACAGCATGAAACCGGGTGATGTTTTGACGAGCGGTTTCGATGGCTTGTTTCAGATCATCAGGAACTTTTTTGGCGGCCTGATCGATCTCTTTCTCGCTCACTAAAATCTTCTTTAGCTTTACGCCATCGAATTCCCGGGTGAATTTTTTCAATGCCTTATCACCGCCCGATTTGACGCGGGCCAATACTTTCCCCACCTTCTTCTCAAGCGCTGACGGGTCCATCGCCGGTCTCTGGAGCAGCGCGGGCCACTGCGATCTGTCTGGATACTTTATCAATTTCATATTATAGCCACGAATTACACTAATCACACGAATGATTAGCCACTGATTACACGAATTAACACAGAATAATTTTTAAACTCATTTCCCTACTTCTCTTTTGACCACTCACCACTCACCACTCACG
>JAFAEM010000032.1 GCA_023424015.1 Bacteroidota bacterium
TCACCACTCACGACTCACCACTCACGATTCACGACTCACACTTGTACAATAAGCACCGGCACCTTCAGCTCATGCCTTACCGCATTAATGGTTTCTCCGTAAATAAAATCCTTTAACCCCGAGTGCCCGTGCGCACCGAGGACAAGCATGTCTGCACCTTTCTCTTTGACGATCCGCGTGATCTCGCGGGACCGGTCGCGGAAACCGAGAATGCCTTCGGCTTCATATCCTTTTTCTTTTAGTTGCGCCACGAGGTTGTCCAGTCTTTGCTGATCGTGGAAAGTTTCGTAGTCATCGGTTTCTTTTCCAGATATAATAGCCGATGGACTTTCAACCACATGTATCAATACAAAACGCGTTTGCTTTCGCGCCTGCCCGATCGCTGATGAAAGTAGTTTGATATCATTATCGCTGAAATCAAGCGCCACCGCGATCTTATTATAAACAGGCACTTCTATATTCTGCAGTTGTGGCACTTCCTTATGCATCTGGATCGATGATGTTTTTTTAGCCGTTGAAAGCATCGGATAGATGATCGAATAGGCCAGTAAAAATACAAACAGCACACCGGCGATGACAATGATCACCTTCGCGACGGTGTTGTCTGAGGCTGAGAAATAACCCATCGCTTCCTCAGTTAGCATTTTAAGATTGAGGTACACCAGCACTGAGGCGATCAGCCAGGCGAAAAATTTTACGATGGGTTTTATCACAAAGGCACCCATCGTTTTTTTATCACTCACAAAATGTATCAGTGGAATTACCGCGAATCCAAGTTGCAAACTGAGCACCACCTGGCTAAAGACAAGGAGGCTGTCAACCTCATCTTCTCCAAAAACCGCGATAACGATGATGGCGGGTATGATCGCAACCAGTCTTGTAATAAGCCGTCGCATAACCGGGTTGATCCGCAGCCGGAGATAGCCCTCCATCACGATCTGTCCGGCGAGGGTACCGGTCACTGTTGAACTTTGTCCCGATGCGATCAGCGCGATAGCAAATAAAGTGGAGGCCACCGATGAACCCAGCATGGGTGATAACAACTGGTGGGCCTGTCCGATTTCACCTACATCCGTTCTGCCGGTCTTAAAAAACACGGTGGCGGCGAGGATGAGAATGGCCGCGTTGATCAAAAACGCGATATTGAGGGCTACTGCGCTGTCAATAAAACTCCATTTCAGCGCCTGCTTAATACCTTCTTTGCTTTTTTTGATCTTTCTCGTTTGCACAAGTGCTGAATGCAGGTAGAGATTATGCGGCATCACGGTAGCGCCAATGATCCCAATAGCGAGATAGAGTGCTGTTTCTTTCGGCAGGGCATTGCTCATACCTCTTGCCTCGTACAGTTCCGCCGCTTCGGGAAGGGATGGTATGAAACCTTTTAGTACATCATGAAGCTCGGGTTGCGCGATCACGATATTGAACAGAAAACAAATACCGATCACAGCGATCAACCCGATGATAAACGCTTCCATCTTACGAATGCCGAGTCTTTGCAGGTAAAGCAATAAAAATGTATCGAGCACTGTGATGGAAACACCCCAAATCAGTGGAAGACCCGTCAGTAATTGAATACCGATCGCCATTCCCAGGATCTCGGCGAGATCGGTCGCTGCTATGGCGATCTCCGCCAACACCCATAACACAAAATTCATTTTGCGCGGATAGGTTTCGCGGTTGGCCTGTGCCAGGTCGCGACCCCGTACGATACCGAGACGGGCACTCAGACTTTGCAATAGCAGGGCCATGATATTACTCATTAGCAAAACCCAGATCAGCGCATAGCCATACTTACTACCGCCTGCCAGATCGGTGGCCCAGTTGCCGGGGTCCATGTAACCTACACTTACCAGGTAAGCCGGTCCGAAGAAAGAAAGTATACGTCGCCAGCGTGGCCGGTGTGATGAGGTAGTATCTACACTTTCGTGCACCTCGCTGAGCGATGTATCGGGGTGGATCCTATTCTTCATACTTTACGAAAATATTTTTGGCCAGTTCCCCGCTCACCTGCGTGGTATTGGAGGAGCGTGACTGGCGGATCTTTAGTTCGAGTGAGTTGTCAAAATTGAATTTTCTTTTGGTTTCGAGTTTAGTGCCGATGCCAATCTTTTTATGACCCAGCAGTTCCAGCATTTCAGTTGACTGGTCACTTACATAGCAAACCACCGCGGGTTTATTCAAAGGCAGATCGGAGAGACAAACCTGTTTGCTGGTTTCGATACGGCCATTCGCATCCGGAATAGGATCACCATGCGGATCAAAACGTGGGAAGCCCAGGTACTCATCCAGTTTATCTATTAATTTCTTGCTGCTTACATGTTCGAGATCTTCGGCCACCACGTGCACTTCATCCCAGCTGAATTTTAATTTCTCAGCAAGAAAAAACTCCCAGAGCCGGTGGCGACGTATGATCAGCAGGGCTAGCTTTTTACCTTCGGCCGTGAGCGTGAAGCCGTGGTAGGCTTTATAATGGATCAGCTTCTTCGCGCTGAGTTTTTTCATCATATCTGTCACCGAAGCCGGCCGGGTCTGCAATTCCGTGGCCAGCGCGTTGGTGGTGACGGTACCATCCTTTTGTAAATGATAGATGGCCTTGATATAATTCTCTTCGCTGGTCGAGTAGTTTAACACGTCTAAATATATTTTTAGGCAAACCTAAAAAAATAATTTGAATTTCGCAAAATCGGCAGTGCCGCAAAGACGGGAAGGCGGGAAGCCACTATCGTCTGACGTCCTCGTCTGACGATAGCAAATTGAGAATTCACCAACGTCATGCGGGGATCGTCTGACGTCCTCGTCTGACGATAATATGATGGTAATCCATCAATCGTCTGACGATAGCAAATTGAGAATTCACCAACGTCAGACGGGGACGTCAGACGTTTGGTGAGTCGATGATCAGCATAAAACCTAACTGATTAATTCGTCTTACTCCAACTCGAATTATAAAAGTGTAGATTCTAATCACCATTCTTCCCTTTCTCCCGCCTTTCCGGTCCACCAAAAAAATGAACCCCAAAAAAGCAGGAATCACTTAATTTGCCGCTACAAACCAGCATCATGAAAATATTCAGAAAGTATGGCTTGTTTTTTTGGGTTATTGTAATGATTGCCTGCAAGTCTAAGAAGGTTACATTATCTGGCGACGAGCCGGTTGAGGTAGATGATTTTATTGCATTCTTTCCCGAAGCCGCTCTCCCCTTCGAAGTAGCGGATAGCACTTTATTAAGAAAGGAAAATGATTCCCTGCTGATCAGTCACGCCGTATTTACACAATTTGTTCCCGATTCCATACTTGCCGGTTTTTTTGGAAAAAATACAAAACCAAAGATCTATCCCCTGGTCAAAGCGACAGCAGAAGAGACCTATCTGTTTGTGAAAGCGCAGGCCGGTAACAAGCGTTCCGCGCTGGTGCTGGCATTTGATAAAAAAAATCAGTTCATCGCCGCAATGTCTATGTTGAGTCTGGACCAGTCCACGGCCACCAGTCAGACAGGAGTCATGGATCGCCGGAAAACAATTACACGCTCCGTGTTGCGAAAAAATAAAGATGGTTCCACCCGGGAAGGCAAAGATGTGTTTGTGCTCAACAGCGCAGCGGGCGAGTTTATGTTGATCATGACAGATGCGCCTGATGAGAAACCGACAGAATTGATCAATCCTATCGATACTTTTTCACGCAAGCAAAAATATACTGCGGATTATGGCACTGGTAAAATGACCTTATTTTCATTTCGTGATGGGAGAAGAAGTGATCGACTCAGCTTTTTTATACATTTTGAAAAAAACAACGGTGAATGCACCGGTGAACTAAAAGGTGAAGCGATCATCAAATCGCCTACTATTGCTGAGTACAGCGAAGGTGGCGATCCCTGCCGTTTGCAATTTAAATTTACTTCCACCTCGGTGACCGTTAAAGAACTCGAAGGCTGCGGATCAAGACGCGGGCTCCGGTGTTCCTTCGATGGCGTATACCCGAGGAAGAAGGAAGCGAAGCCAAAGGCATCGGGTAAAAAATCGTGAGAGAACAAAAGTGTACGGGTTTTGATGATACACATAAGATGCGATCCCAGTAAGGATTGCGGGTGCGGGACTTGGGCCGAAAATCAAACATTTATAAATTTACCTTTATCTTGCGCGTTCGTGTCAACAAAACACACTGAAAAACCACATTGATTTGAACTAAAAATTACCAGATGAGTTTTACAAGTTATAAAGTTCCTTATCCTGTTGAACAAAACTATACAAAGCGGGTTGCTTACTTTTCGATGGAGTTTGCCGTACATCAGCCACTAAAGATCTATAGCGGTGGCCTTGGTTTTCTCGCGGGCTCACACCTGCGCAGTGCCTATGAACTCAGACAAAACCTGATCGGCGTTGGGATATTGTGGAAATATGGTTATTACGACCAGGAGCGTCACCAGGACCAGACCCTCGATGTGGCCTGGAATGAAAAGCAATACAGTTTTCTCGAAGATACCGGTATCAAATTCCAGATCAATGTGCATGAGCACCCGGTATGGGTCAAAGTTTTTTATCTCAATCCCGAAACATTCAAATCAGCGCCGCTGTTTCTATTGTCGACCGATACACCGGAGAATGATTATGTATCGCAGACCATCACGCACCGGCTCTACGATGCCAATGTGGCCACCAAGGTTGCGCAGTACATTTTATTGGGAGTAGGTGGCGCCAAGCTGATGGATGTACTCGGTTTCAATCCCGAATTATATCACCTCAACGAAGCGCACGGATTATCCGCTGCGTTTTACCTGTATAAAAAATTCGACCACAAAATAGAAGAGGTGAGAAAAAGGCTGGTCTTTACCACGCATACGCCCGAAGAAGCCGGCAATGAAAAGCATGATATATTCCTGTGTCATAAAATGAGCTATTTCTGCGGGCTCAGCGTCGACGAAGTGAAAAAACTTACAAAGAATAACGACGATGCCTTCAACCATTCACTGGTGGCCCTTCGATTTGCTCATTTGGCCAATGGCGTATCGGAATTGCATGGCCATGTATCAAGGGCCATGTGGAGTAAATATGACGACATCTGTCCCATCATTTCTATAACCAATGCGCAGAATTATCGCTATTGGGCGGATAAGCAGTTATACAGGTTCAGGGAAGCCGGTGATGATTATGGCATCGACGACCGCAAAAAATACCTCAAGAAAAGAGCTTTCGATATCGTAGCCGACCAGACTGGAAAACTTTTTAATCCTGATGTGTTCACCATCGTGTGGGCGAGACGTTTTGCCGGCTACAAACGTGCAGGTCTGATCACCACCGATGATCAGCGATTCAGGAAACTGGTACACAATACAAAATACCCCGTGCAGATCATCTGGGCGGGAAAGCCATACCCTGTTGATCATCCCGCTATCAGTGAATTCAACCAATTGGTATACCTGAGTAAGGAATTTAAAAATGTGGCCGTGCTCACAGGTTATGAACTTACCCTGTCCAAACGTTTGAAACAGGCTTCCGACTGTTGGCTAAATAATCCCCGCGTGCCGCGCGAAGCTTCAGGCACCAGTGGGATGACAGCTGCAATGAACGGTGCTGTTAACTTTTCAACCGACGATGGATGGATACCCGAGTTCATCAACCATGGTCACAATGGATTTGTAGTGCCCAAGGCCGATTATACCAACATGACCACACACGACCAGGATCAATATGATCTCAATATGCTCTACGAAATCCTCGAGAAGGAAATACTGCCCCTGTATTATGAAAATTATAATACCTGGCGCCAGATCATGAAGAATGGGATGGAAGATGTTCGTTTCCGCTTCGACAGCAACCGCATGGCGAATGAGTATTATGAATTGTTGTACAAGTAAAGCATTCCCATCGGATGTGGTGACCTATTTAACGAGGGAATGACACGGAGTGTATGGAGGTAACATGAAGGACACAAAGTTTTAGGAAAGACATTACAATTCTCAAAAGAATTTCTAACGAAACTTTGCTGTCATCTGCTCCATCGAAACAGGTGATGAAAAATAGCCGGCGAGTTTACTGATCACCGCTTCTACCAGTGCATCCGGGCAGGACGCGCCACTTGTAATTAAGATCTTTACCGGCGTATTGGCCGGCAGGTAACCAGTAGTTGATAACTCCTCTTTGGTATGGAAATTATAATGCAGGATCGTATCGCGTGAAAGGATCTTCTCCTCATTATTGATAAAGAAGGTAGGCAGCTTTTCCTCGCAGAGTTCAACCAGGTGTGAAGTATTGGACGAATTGTAACCACCCACCACTATGGCAAGATCGGCATCAGTAGACAGCATTCCGGTTACGGCTGTCTGGTTATCGTTGGTGGCATAGCAAAGTGTATCGCGTGTGTCGGCGAAACGTTCCGCGATATTTGATTCATCCAGTTGATAATGCTGCATCATCACCTGCTTCAGGTAGTCGGAGATGGCCTGTGTATCGCTGGCCAGCATGGTGGTCTGGTTCACCACACCGATTCGCTGCAGGTCTTTTTCAATATCAAATCCATCGGAATATTGCCCGGCGAATTCTGTATAAAACGAGGCAGCCGGCTTTTCGCCGGTGATATATTTTGCAAGTTCAATCGTTTGCTGCATATCCTTCACTACAACCGAAGGCGCGTTGACGGCGGCATGTGAAAATGTGGCCCTTGTCTCTTCGTGGTTGGGTTTGCCATGAATCACCACGCTGTAATTTTTGCGGGCAATGGCTTCGCTGCGGTTCCAAACTTTTTCTACAAAGGGGCAGGTGGTATTGTATTGCTCCACCAGGATCCCGGTTTGCCGTAGCCTGTTTTCAATATCCAGTGTAGTGCCAAACGCCGGGATGATCACGATATCATCCGCCGACAGTTCATCAAATGAAATGAGTTGCCGGCCACCGGTGTCCTGCAGGAACCGGACACCATGAGAAAGCAGGTCCGTATTCACCTGGGGGTTATGGATCATTTCACTAAGTAGAAAGATCCTTTTGCCAGGATTTTCATCGATCGTGCGAAAAGCGATCTCGATGGCGTTTTCCACGCCATAGCAAAAACCAAAATGACGGGCCAGGTAAATATGCAGTGGGCCGAAATCGAGCAGGGTGGGCGAGAAGTCCTTTTTCATCCGGTCGGCCTCCTTGCGCTTCTGCTTGATCGCGGTGATCAGCGGGCTGCGATAGATAATTGGTACGTCAAAGCTTTTCATGCGAAACTTTCCTTTTTCCAGGTTTTAATATGCCCGGAAAGTGGACCGCAAGTTACCGATTTTAAAGCGCATGACTGCTTAACAATAGTTAAAGGCAAAGCACCTGGAACATTGCAAAGTGCCGTCCCGTCTTCACAGCCTCCCGGCAATTCAGTTATGGTGACAAAGATTGCTATCCATGCTGGTTAGGGAATTAGTTCTTATTTTCACCAAAACAGGATTCATGAAGATATTGTTTTTCTCCCTGTCGGTCATCATGCTGGTAGCCGGCTGTAACAATGATTCTAAAGAAAAAAGCGCTATGAAAAATTCAAAATCTGTTGACTGGGCTCATTATACAAATATCTATGAGGTAAATATTCGCCAATATACCCCCGAAGGCACTTTTAATGCCTTTGCGCCACATATGGAGAGACTGAAGGATATGGGTGTGCACACGCTGTGGTTTATGCCCATCACCCCCATCGCGCAAAAGAATAAAAAGGGCACACTCGGCAGTCCCTATGCCTGCTCCGATTATACTTCCATCAACCCCGAATACGGAACCCTGGACGATTTTAAGAACCTGGTAAAACAGGCGCACCAGCTTGGACTGAAAGTGATCATCGACTGGGTGGCCAATCATACAGGATGGGACCATGTGTGGACGGTAGAGCACCCGGATTATTATTTAAAAGACCCGTCAACCAATGATTTTAAAATCGCCAGCGGGATGGATGATATCATTGAACTGGATTACCACAATCCCGAATTGCGCAATGCCATGATCGAAGCCATGCAGTTTTGGGTAAAGGAAGCGGATATCGATGGTTTCCGTTGCGACCTGGCGGCATGGGTGGAGGTTGATTTCTGGCGCGAAGCCCGGCCCCGTGTTGATTCGGTCAAGCACCTGTTCTGGCTCGGCGAATTTGATGAACTTGAGAATCCCGACTACGGCGAAGTTTTCGACGCCAGCTACACCTGGACATGGATGCATAAGACAAAAGATTTTTACCAGCAACAACTCCCCATCTCAGTACTTGATAGCCTTCTCGAACGATATAGTAATATTGGTGACGGCTCCATGCGTGCCTGGTTTACTACCAATCATGACGAAAATAGCTGGAACGGTACTGAATACGATAAATACGGGAAAATGGCGCCGGCATTGGCAGTATTCAGCGCTACCTGGAACGGCGTACCCCTGCTATACAGTGGGCAGGAGTTGCCTAACCGGAAAAAACTGGAGTTTTTTGAAAAAGATCCCATTGCCTGGACGGGCCGGAATGAATTGCACGATTTTTACAAAACACTGCTGACCCTACACAGGGAAAACCCCGCCCTGAGAGGCGGCGACCCGGCTGTAAAGACCTACCGTCTGCAAACAACTCATAACGGACATGTGATGGCTTACCTGCGCCGGAATGGGAGTCATGAAGTGCTGGTGGTGTTGAATCTTTCTAATACCGATCCCCTGGACATCGAAATAACCGATTCACAACTTACCGGGAAATTTAAAGATGCATTTAGCGCTGCCGAAACAGATTTTTCATCCGGGAAAAAAATGCAGTTGAAAGAATGGGAGTATAGGGTGTTTGTTAAATAGGGTTGAATATAGTTGAATGTGGTTGAACATTGTTGAAAATAGTTGAATGTTGTCCAAAGCTCGAAGCTCAAAGCTCATGGCTCAAAGCTGCTAACAAAAAGCCCCGGCATACTACCGGGGCATTATATTCTAAAAGTCTTTTTTCGAATTACTGGCTATCCAGGTTTAAAGGATAGCGGTAAATACCGTCATAACCCGGGTAGATACCTTCCACCTGCACGGTTCCACCCTGTGTACCCAGCAATCTTCCTAATGCCTGCACAGAATTTATATCCTGTCCGTTGATGCTGAGGATGATAAATCCTTCCTGGATACGTGTCCGGCTCATAGGGCCATCTTCTTTGATCTTCTTCACCACTACACCACCACTGACTTCATATTGTTCGGCTTTTTTCTTATCAAGTGTTTCCAGTTCAGCGCCCAGGGATTCACCGATACTGGAAGCAGAAGCTGTTTCATCATAAGTACCCACCTTAGAGCTCAGGGTAACTATGGCAGATTGAGTCTTTCCATCTCTTTTGTAGGTGATCTTCACTTTATCGCCGGCATTGTAGGAAGCAATAGTGCCTTGCAATTCGGTCCAGGAGCTAACCGGTACATCGTTGATGCCGGTGATGATGTCGCCACGTTTCAAACCGATAGTAGCAGCCGCACCATCCTTGGGTACCGCGCCGATATGTGCGCCGTCGCCGGCTTCAAATTTCGTTTCGTCCACCTGCACACCCAGGTAAGGTCTTTTTACATCACCGAACTTGATCAGGTCATTCACGATCTTTTTTACCAGGTTGACAGGGATAGCAAAAGAATAGCCCGCATAAGTACCTGTAGGAGCGAGGATGGCGGAGTTGATACCAACCAGTTGCCCGTCGGTAGTGATCAAAGCGCCACCACTATTGCCCTGGTTTACCGCAGCATCGGTTTGAATAAATGATTCGATTGGTGTACGGCTTTGTCTTTGATTGATACCGATAGACCTGCCTTTGGCACTCACAATACCAGCTGTAACGGTGGTTTCGAGTGTCAGCGGGTAACCTACGGCCAGCACCCATTGCGCCAGCTTCAGGTTATCGGAATTGCCGTATACCAGGTAGGGAAAACCGGTGCCATCGATCTTCAACACGGCCAGGTCGCTACTGGGATCTTTCCCAATCACTTTGGCTTTGTACACTTTTTTACTGTGGAGCGTGACTGTAATTTCTTCTGCCACACCGTTACCGCCATCAGAGATCACGTGGTTATTTGTCACGATATATCCATCATCACTGATCAGCACACCGCTACCCGAAGCACGCTGTTCGGGCTGTACCTGCGGGCCAAAATTGAAAAACTGCTCAAACCAGTCTTCCGCACTGTTGCGGCGGCTCCTGGGCAGGTCGTTGTTGATCCGCCGGGCCGGAATCTTGGTCTTGATGTGCACCACAGCCGGAACTGCAGCATTCGCTGCCTTTGTAAAATCAATGGCATCGGCCGGTAAGCCAGCAATATTCCCTGTAAATCCTGCATAATTGGCAGGTAGTTTACCATCAGTAGTCTGAACGAAATTGGCATTCTGTTTTGTCAGCTTTCCATAGGTCCAAACGCTTCCAATGGCTGAAGCGGCGCTAACACCAACAATCAGTAGAAGTTGTTTCCATTTCATATGCGTTTAATATTTTTTGTTTATTCGAAAAAGTTGCTCTTTTATTTAATCCCAAATTATATGCCTTAGGTCTACAAAATAACAAACTGTCATAACAACTTGTATTACCGCTAATTCAGTTTAACATATCATTTACTAAGGCTTTCGTACTTAATACAAATTTAACCAGTTTTGGGGAGAATAGTTCGCTGGAGAAAGTGTCATTCGGCCGGGGAGACGGGAAGGCGGGGAGGGATTGGATGCCGGAACACCCGTTCCGGCCAGCTAATCGAAACGGAGTCCGTTGTCCGTGGTCTCCGTCGTAGCAAGACTCCTTTAGATAGTTGAAAAAATCTTACGTTCCCTTCTTTCCGTCTTCCCGGCCAAACTCCTGCACTAAAGGTCAACCAGGAATTGCATGGTATCAACCCCATCAGCATAGTCAGCCAGGCCAGGATCCTGGGCCTTTCCAAAGGGAATAAAATCCCGTCCCACTATACATTGAAGCTCCCCGCTGCCACTTAATCGCCGGGCCAGTTCATGTTTATCGGAATAAAACTCGTAATTCAACTGGCTGATCGGTGAAAAGCTCGACACATCTTCAATAAGCAATATGGATTCATTGCTCATGTAAAATTTTTTATTCAGTATATGCAGGGCCAGGTTGTAGTCGTAGTTGTTTTTGTATTTATGATGATCTGCGAGATGGTTGTATTTGCGGAAAGCATTCAATAGCGGAACAAAATCATAATTCTCCGGTACATAAAGTTTGGTAACGTTGCGGCAGCCCAGCCCAAAATAGTAATATACATCATCGGCCAGATGGTCAAGTTCCTCTATCGTTTCAGTTCCACCCAGAACAGCTACCGATGTTCTGTTCCGCCGGATTATATGCGGATATTTTCCAAAATAATACTCAAAATAACCGGCGGAATTATTACTTCCTGTTGCGATATACGCATCACAACCTTTCAACATATCTGCAAAGCGGATATATTCTTTAACTGTCGTTTCCCACTCGCACAACCTATCAACCAGGTGACGGATCAGTGCATTATCTTTCGAAGAAGCTTTGATAACAGCTTTGTGTCCCGTGATAAAAACACAGAGCAGGTCATGAAATCCCACCAGGGGGATATTACCCGCCATCACAATGCCTACTATTTTGGGATTGGTATTTTGTACGTGTATGCCATATGACTGGCACCAGGCGCTGAGTTTATCTTTTTTTAAAAATGAATGTGCGATATTGTTTAACGACAACTCAATAAATTCCGGGATAAACCATGGATTCTCCCGGCCGGCTTTTTCCTTTGCCTGTTGCCAGATGGTATCATCAGATATAATATATTCGCCCAGTCGGGCCAATAAATCAATTCTCAGTTGTAAATTCATCTGCAAAGATTAATTTTGTTGGGCAAAATAAGATCACTCATTTAATCAATCATTGATATGGCTATAAAGATCACAGATGAATGTATAAACTGCGGGGCCTGCGAACCTGAATGTCCAAATAATGCGATTTACGAAGGCGGCGTGGAATGGGCGATAGCGGATGGCACTTCAGTAAGAGGTACGTTTACACTGCTCGACGGCACGGTAGTGGATGCCGATCAGAAAAACGCTCCCATCAGCGTTGACACGTATTATATCACTCCCAATAAATGTACTGAATGCCAGGGTTTTCATGAGGAGCCCCAATGCGCGGCTGTATGCCCGGTCGATTGCTGCGTGCCGGACGAAATGTACCAGGAAACAGTGGAGCAACTGATGGCGAAAAAAGAAGCACTTCACATGTAAGATGTGTAAAAAAACAGCGGCCAAACCTGGGGTCTCTGAGGTTTTTTTTCTAACTTACGTGTATTCTGATAAAGCAGGTCAAACTGCTAAATTTCAGGCGGGTGATATTTCCCGTCGTAAAAAGGTGAAGGAGAAACGGCCTTCACCTTTCTTATTGTTAAAGGCTGAATAATGAATTTGAGCGTAGAACATGCACAGATTAAAATAGTGAATTCCCGAATTATTTAAGGACTTCGTAATCAATTTTCCATACGCAATAGAAAATATATGTTTTTTAGCACTTGAAATTTCCTGCAACGCGATTTTTCCTCAATATTTGTGCTTTAAAAAATCCTTTCATGAAGAAGAACATAGCCCTTGTCACCGGAGGGTTTTCCGGCGAGGCGGTCATATCCTATAAAAGTGCAGTGACCATCGCCAACAATCTCGATCCAGCATTATATAATGTTTATAAAATTGATATCAACCCGACTGGCTGGTTTTATGAAATGGTGGATGGCCGAAAAGTGGAGGTTGACAAGAACGATTTTTCCCTGCAACTCGACAGCCGTAAAGTAAAATTCGATGCCGTCTTTATCGGTATTCACGGCACACCCGGAGAAGATGGAAAACTGCAGGGTTATTTTGATACGCTTTCGATTCCTTACACCAGCTGCGACGCAGCTACTTCGGCCATTACATTCAATAAGCGTTATACCGTTGCTATCGCAAGAATGGCAGGCATAGCCGTGGCGGAATCAGTTCATCTCTTCAAACATATCCCTGTGTCGGCCCACCAGGTGGCAGCACAACTGAAGATGCCGGTCTTTGTTAAACCCAATAACGGTGGATCGAGTATCGGCATGAGTAAGGTTGAGAAACCTGAAGACCTCGAAGAAGCCATAGCAAAAGCATTTAAAGAAGACAGCCAGGTGCTGGTGGAAGAAATGGTACAGGGACGCGAGTTTACGGTGGGTGTTTTTAAAACAAAAGGCGAGATCATGGTGTTGCCCATGACTGAAGTAAAAGCTCATAGCGATAAAGCTTTTTTTGATTTCGAAGCAAAATATGAAGGCAAGTCTACTGAAACAACACCTGCCGAGGTTGACGATGCCATCGCTGAGCGCATCAGGGAAGCTGCGAGGAAGATATACGCCGTTTTCAATTGCAGGGGTGTGGTGCGTATTGACTTTATTTATAATGAGCAAAGCGAAAATCCGTATATGCTTGAAATAAATACTATCCCCGGCCAAAGTGAAGCCAGCATCATACCGCAACAGGTGAGGGCCATGGGCTGGAACCTGAGGGATTTTTATACCAAACTGGTGGAAGAAGCTGACGGTACAAAACCGATAACCCATGTCTCGCAGCTCGCGGCTCATAGCTCCTAGCTTAAACCAGAATCCTCAACATTCAAAAAATAGTTATCTTAAACCGGGATACAAACTAATTTACATGTTCAAATTCATTACACACCGGCCATTATGGGTCAACGTCCTGGTTGGGATCGCCATCGCGTTTATTCTTTTTTTTATTTTCGTTTTTTCGCTCAACTGGTTTACACATCATGATGAAGCCATGGCTGTACCACAGGTAACCGGCAAATCTTTTGAAGATGCCAGGTCGCTTTTGGAAAAACAGGGATTTGAAGTGGAGATCCAGGATTCTATTTATTGGGACACAGCTAAACCCATGCAGGTGCTCAAACAGGTGCCCGAGCCGGATGAACTCGTAAAGGTTAATCGCACGGTGTACCTGACCATCAACCGGGCTGTGCCGCCCATGGTGGAAATGCCGAACCTGATCGGCTATAGCTATCGCAGTGCGGAAATGGTTTTGAAAAATGCGAATCTTCGCGTGGGCGATACATCGTTTAAAGCCGATTTCGCAAAGAACGCCGTATTGGAGCAGCGCTATAATGGAAACGAAATCACCGCAGGTACACAAATACGCATGGGGAGTAAGATATCACTCGTGCTGGGTGATGGCGTAGGCGACAAACAGTTTGTGGTTCCTTCGCTGGTGGGTATGACCTATGGCCAGGCAAAATCCCTGCTCGAGGCGCATGGCCTGGGTTTTGGTGCCATCATTGCGCAGGGTATTGAAGATACCAGCAGTGCTTATATTTACGACCAGCGTCCACGTCGCTTTGATGATGAAAAAAGATTTCGCTATATACGTCCCGGCCAGCTGATGGATGTGTGGTTGCAAAAAGATAAACCGATACTGGATACCGTCACAACGGTTACCACTGATGAATTACCAGAATAATAAACATAAATAAATATGCAAAATATTACTGTTGAAGAATTGAAAACCCGGCTCGATGCGGGTGAAAAACTGAATATTGTTGACGTGCGCGAACCACATGAGCATGCGGAATTCAATATCGGCGGCGTACTATATCCCCTGGGCCAGGTGCAAACCATGTCAGTAGACGAACTCGAGCCTTTTAAAGACGAGGAACTGATCGTCTATTGTCGTAGCGGAAACCGGAGTGGCCAGGCCTGCCTGATACTCGACACACTCGGTTTTAAGAATACTAAGAACCTCGTCGGCGGCATGCTGGCATGGCAGGAGAAGTATAGTCCGTAGTCGGTAGTCGGGAGTCTGTAATCAAGAACTTCTTTTAAATGAGGTTACCGACTCCCGACTCCAGACTAATGACTCCCGACTGGTTCAAAATCGTAAATTCAGCCCCACCATAAAATTCAAGCCGGCCATCGGGAAATAATAATTGTCGGCTGTAACTGTCCCGTCGAGTACATAGCTATAGGTATAACCGTTTGGTTCATACTTTTTATCAAACACATTGTTGACCTGCCCGATGATATTCCATTCTTTAAATAATTTATTGTGCAGGGTGAAGATCACTCTCGCGTCCTGTGTATAGAAAGCATTTAGTTTACGGGCTTCGTTTTGTGTATTGTCGAGATACTGATCGCCCACGTATTTACTGATCAGGCTGATCTCCAGATTTTTTACAGGAATAAGATTTACAGTGGCTGCACCTGTAACATTGGGTGAAAATGCAATGTCTTTATTTCTATGTGTGACGGGTTGCTGGTCGATCCATTCCCAGTTGGCGTCGTAATTATCGAGGTATTCTGTAAACGCCTTTACTTTATTCCGGCTGATGCTGAGATTAGCCGTCGCATTCAGCCAGGATGAAAAAACATAACCACCCTGTAGCTCCAAACCAGCGCGGTAACTATCCGGCACATTGATACGGGTATAAGCACCTACGTCATTGATCATACCGGTAAGCACCAGTTGGTCCTTATACTTCATGTAATAAAGCGTGGCCCCGGCAGAAAACCGGGAAGTTCTTTTTTCAATGCCCGCTTCAAAATCGTGAAGGGTTTCTTTTTTGGGCTGGTTATCAAGACCAGCTTCGAAATCATCGCGGTTGGGTTCTTTATTGGCTACTGCATAGCTCAGATAAGACTGCCAGCCATTTTTACTAAAGGATAAACCGGCTTTTGGATTGAAAAAATCAAACCGGCGGTTGATAATCAGTCCCGGGTTGTCGGAGAACCCGTTCATTTTATGCTGTACGTGGCGGTATTGCAGATCGGCAAAAAGATTCCAGCGCGGTTGAAATTGATATTGCCATTTAGAATAAATATTGATGTCTGATTTTAACGCGTCGACATCATAATACCGGTATCCCTTTTCGATCCCATAATAGGCCCAGGCAATATCGCCATGATGGATCCCGTCATAGATCGTCCAGCCGCCACCCAGGGTAATCGTGTGTTTGTCATCCTTGAATTGTGCTGAAAGTATCTGTCCATAGAAATAATTATCCAGCCATTTCTGTCGCACCAGGTCGGTATGGGTAATGGTGGTATCCCGCAATACCAGGTCGGGCAGGCCATAATCAGAAAACCCCTCCTCACCCTTATAATTTTCATAATAACCAATGCCCCTCGTCAGGAAAGCTCCGGTATTAAAACTCCAGTTTTTATTTAGGCTGGTATTGAAAAAAAGCTGGTAATGTGTCTGGCGATAATTATCGGTTTCGTTATCATAAGGCTCACCAGGTTTTTCGCTACCCCCGGAATTATAGGTACGATCGGTTTCTAAAAGATAGGCCGGCACACCATTCCATGCCTGGTAGGTTTTCTCTTTTCCTGAAAATACATTCAGTTTTAAACTGCTATTTCCTGTTAAATAGGCTCCTGAAATATAAAAAGCCTGGAGATCACTGCTTGCCCGGTCTACATAGCCATCACTCTTGATCCGGCTGAGACGGGCGTCGAGGGTGAAATGATTATCTATCAAACCTGTACCTGCTCTCAGGGTATTTTTCCAGGTATTGAAAGACCCGTAGCTATTGTTCAATTCGGCATAGGGTTTCAAATTGTTTTCGTGGGTCGACAAACTGACGGTTGCCCCAAAAGCGCCTGTCCCATTGGAGGAAGTACCGACGCCGCGCTGAATTTGAATCGAGCTTACCGAGGATAGAAAATCGGGCAGGTTTACGAGGAAACTTCCCTGGCTTTCGGCATCGTTGTAGGGAATGCCGTTTAGGGTCACGTTGATACGCGTGGCGTCAGTGCCACGGATCCTCAACCCGGTATAACCGATCCCGGTGCCGGCATCGGAATTGACCACCACGGAAGGTGTCTGGTTCAGGATAAAAGGGATATCCTGGCCAAGGTTGTTTTTCCCGATTTCTTTTTTTGACAAATTGGTTTTGGTGAACGGTGCTTTTTCACCCGCACGTATAGCCTTGACTTCTACGGGTGTGAGTAGATAGAAACTGTCTGTTTCCTGTTGTGCAAGTAGTGCAGAAGCTGTAAATAAAATACAACCTGTAATTGCAATCCTCTTCATTTTTTTTGTTTTAAACGGTTAAAAATGAGAGGGAAATGCTGTGGAGAAAGGGCATGATAGCCATCCTTCCCTGCGCAGGCATTACCCTGATCAGGTTTACGGGTTTAATCTCAGATCTTCCGGCCGGATCGGTAGGAAGAACACCCCGGGAACCTGCCTGTCGACACGACAGGCATTGAATACTAATGGCTTTCGTAAAGAAAGCTAAAGAACTGACCTTGTAAAAGGCGATGCAAAGGTAAAGGGAAAATAAATGATAAACTGCTGTAACTTTTTTTCCGGGTCCATCGTATTACATCAAAATCAACAGGTTTATGAAAAAAATAATATTACTGCTTTCAATCGTTGCTTTTGGCACCGCAGGTTTGGCCCAGACGATCAATGATCCTAATGCGGAGGTTCGGGAGGCCAAAAACTTCAATGCCATCAATATATCGAATGCCTTTGACCTGTACCTAACCCAGGGCAACGAGGAATCGGTTGCCGTTAGTGCTTCGGAGTCAAAATACCGGGAAGATATCCGGGTGGAAGTGAAAGGTGAAGTGCTGGTCATAAAATATGACGGCAAGGGTAAATGGATGTCGGGGAATAAAAAACTAAAGGCATATGTTTCTTTTAAGCAGTTAAATAAAATTGATGTGAGCGGCGCCTGCGATGTTTATATCGTTGGTGACTGGAAAACAGAGAACCTGAAAATGGAAGTTTCGGGTGCCAGCAATTTAAAGGGTAAAATAGATGCACAGAAGCTCATGGTCAACCTGAGCGGGGCCTCAGATATTACGCTAACCGGTACAGCGGGCCAATTGGATGTGCATGCCAGTGGCGCCAGTGATTTCAAGGGTTACGACCTGGCTGTTGAATATTGTGAAGCCAAAGCCAGCGGTGCCAGTGATATCAAGATCACAGTTAATAAAGAATTGACTGCTGAAGCCAGTGGTGCCAGCGATGTAAAATACAAGGGAACCGGTCTGATCCGTGATATTAAAATGAGTGGGTCGAGTAAGGTCTCCCGGAGGTCATAAACTCATTAAAGCTAAGTTAAAAAGCTGCTGTGGATGACTGGTTCACAGCAGCTTTTTATTTTTTGTTTGGCTGCTAAGCACAGCAACCTTACATTTGCACCGCGAAGTAGAGCAGCGGTAGCTCGTTGGGCTCATAACCCAAAGGTCGGGAGTTCGATCCTCCCCTTCGCAACAGAGGCCCCGCCAAAAGCGGGGTTTTTTTTGGCCACGAATTGCACGAATTGCACTAATAATTGACTAAAATCTGGTTAGAGTTTTACGGATTCAGGTTTTTATTGCAACGAAGACACGAATACACTAATTGGATTCATACTGGTTCTGAAATATCAAAGGTGGAATTAATGCCTGTTACTTTAACCATTAAACGTCCATTCGTGTCATTCGTGCAATTCGTGGCTAATTCTGGCCTCGATTAAGATCAGAAGTCGATTACAAGAGTTAACTTATACTATAAAACACTCATTCGTGCAATTCGTGCGATTAGTGGCTAACAATGAAAACGGGTTTTGTAAACATATTTGGGAGGCCTAATGCCGGCAAAAGCACACTGCTTAACGCATTGATGGGTGAGAAACTGGCTATTGTATCACCTAAAGTGCAGACAACCCGGCACCGGATCAAGGCTATCATGACCGAAAAAGATTACCAGGTCATTTTTTCTGACACGCCGGGGATCATAGAGCCTAAGTACAAATTGCACGAGAAGATGATGCAATCTGTAAAAAGTGCGCTGGAAGATGCCGATGTGGCCCTGCTGATCGTAGATGTAAATGAAAACTGGGAAGAGTGCAATACCATTTTCGAAGCACTCAAATTGAAAGTGCCGGCAATCGTCGTTATCAATAAAATTGACCGGGCAGGTCCCGGCAAAATAAAAGACGCGATTGATTATTTTTCTGCAAAGAAATATTGTAAGAATACCATTACTATATCCGCCACCAGCGGGATAAATACCAAATCTTTCCTCAGGCCCATACTGGAACTGCTGCCCGAGGGTGAGCCGTTTTACAGCGCTGAGGATATCAGCGACCTGCCAACTAAATTTTTTGTAAGCGAGCTGATCCGTGAAAAGATATATGAACTGGCGGAAGATGAAATTCCCTACCATACTGCGGTGCTGGTGCGGGAGTTTAAAGAAAAGTCGAGCCTGGTCAAGATCGTTGCGGATATCATTGTGCACCGCGAAACCCAGAAAGCGATCCTGATCGGTGAAAAGGGTAGCATGATAAAAAAAATCGGAATGTCTGCCCGCGCGGATATCGAGGGGTTTCTGCAACAAAAAGTATTTTTGGAATTGTTTGTAAAAGTAAAACCTAAGTGGAGGGAGAATGATCTGCAGCTAAAGGAGTACGGGTATTAAAAAGTCGCGAGCTATGAGCGGAGAGCTACGAGCTTCGGGGCTCGCACGTTCGAAATCCAGGTGACGAAAAAAATAGATTTATGAGTTTCACAGTAGCAATTGTAGGAAGGCCGAATGTTGGTAAAAGCACGTTTTTCAATCGCCTGCTTGAAGAACGCAAGGCGATCGTTGATGATCTTAGCGGGGTTACCCGCGACCGACAGTATGGTGTAGCCGACTGGAATGGGAAAAATTTCAATGTGATCGATACCGGTGGTTTTGTAGCAGGCAGTGATGACGTGTTTGAAAAGGAGATTGCGAAACAGGTGCTTATTGCCCTCGACGAAGCTGACGCTGTCATTTTTATGGTGGATGCGCACACGGGTCTTACCAATCTCGATGATTCGATGGCGCAGGTACTTCGTCGTAGCAGGAAGCCGGTATTCCTTACCGTCAATAAGGTCGATAACAACGAACGGATGCTGGAGGCCTCTGAGTTTTACAGCCTGGGATTTGACGAGGTTTTTTTCATTGCAGCTGCCAGCGGTAGTGGTAGTGGCGAACTGCTGGATGCCATCACGGACCTGATTCCTGATTCCGCCGCTGAGGAGGAAGAAGAAAAAGATGCGCTTCCCCGGTTCGCGATCATCGGCCAGCCGAATGTTGGCAAGTCTTCTTTACTCAATGCACTCGTCGGCCAGGAAAGAACTATTGTAAGTGATATCGCCGGTACCACCCGCGATACAATTCACACGCATTACAATCTCTATCAAAAGGAATTTATCCTGATCGACACTGCCGGTATACGCCGGAAGGCAAAAGTGCATGAAGACCTGGAGTTCTATTCTGTGATCCGTGCGATCAAAGCCCTGGATGAAGCGGATGTATGCATGCTTTTGCTGGATGCCGAAAAAGGGATCACCGCGCAGGACCTTAATATCTTTTCACTCGCCGCGAGGAAAGGCAAAGGCATCGTGGTGCTGGTAAACAAATGGGATCTTGTCTCGAAGGAAACTAATACCGCCAAAGAATACGAAGCAACCTTGAAAAAAAGACTGGCGCCTTTTAAGGATGTGCCGGTTCTTTTTATCTCTGCAAAGGAAAAGACGCGGATATTCAAAGCGATCGAAGCGGCGCTTGAAGTGTATGAAAACAGGAAACGTAAAGTGCCCACCTCTGAATTGAACGAAGTAATGCAGAAAGCGATGGAATCCTATCATGCCCCGGTGGTAAGGGGACATGCGATCAAAATAAAATTTGTGACACAACTGCCCACCGCAGTTCCATCGTTCGCATTCTTCTGCAATTTCCCCGACGATATAAAAACCCCTTATCAGAATTACCTGGAAAACCAGCTCCGGGCTCATTTTGATTTTAAAGGGGTGCCAATTCGTTTGTTTTTCAGGAAAAAATAGCCTGCTGCTCGTTAAGCTTTTTACTCACCGCGACTACTCTTTTTTTGAAGCTGGCCAGTTCCTGTTGCTGCTGGCGGATAAATGTGTTGTCCTTCAGGCTACCAATGATCGTCTCCATTTCTTTTTCAGACTCGTAGACCATTTTGCGAAATGGGTTGGCATAGTCTTTTGCCCTGGTTTCATAAATTTCATTTACCATCCAGGTCTTGGTGTCTACGGCCTGTTGCAATAACTGCAGGAAAATTTTCTTTGAAAAAGAAGCGGGTTCAATCTCGAGTATTTCAAGCATGCTGGCGAAGGCGTGCTGGCATTTGTGAAAGGGATAAAACTCGCTGCTTTCTTTATAATACTGATGCACTTCATCCCAGCTTTTAATATGTCCCTGGTGAATACCTTTGATCAGCTTGTTAAGTACCGGTTTGGGAACCAGTTGCCCGCCAATATTCAACCATTCCTGCCTGGATGATTTGCCCAGGCTTTTTAGCAGGTCTTCAGTGCTGTGAAGTTTTTCCTTCTCCATGTGGTTTAACAACTGTGTTACTCCATAATAAATGATCAGTTTGCGGAAAAGGTGATACGCTTCATTTGCTTTGACCAGTTGTACCTTGCGCGATGAGTTTTCAATACCATATATAAGAATCTCAGCCTGGTCAATTTCATTTTTATGGCTCAATAGTTTTTTTCCGAGGTGTATTGCCTTCTCGTTCGACAATGATTTGGTACCGTTACCACTATACTGGTTATCGCCAACAGCTTTTTCGATCAGCTGTAGAGCGTCAAAGATTTCATTCACGCTGTCAGGAGCAAGGAAATCATATTCGAGGTATTGATTCCTGAATGTACGTTTATCGCGGGCCTCATATTTGCCACTATTTCTTGCCAGCGCATACATGTTATATAAGAACCAGTAACCCGGCATGATGATCAGTTTATCATTTGCCACGTCATTGCTGACCAGGGAAAAAGGGATGGGTATATTGAGCTCAGCCGGATAATCACCTTTGGCAAGTAACGTATAGCAGGCAAATTTTGAATTGTGTTTCAGGCTTACGCATAGTCCCGGCCAGAAGCCACGCCCGGCAATGATCTCACCATCTGCGCCACGAGAGTTGTGATTGGATCCGATTGTAGCGCCTGCTGCCATATTGGTCTGGCCTTTTAAAGCTGAAGCACATAAAAATGAATTATTATGGTGCTGCTCATGTGCAGGAAAGATTAACGAGTTCAATACCTCACAACAGGAAATGGTCGAGTTGTCTCCGAGAAAGGAGTTGATCAGTCTGGCGCCATACTTCAGTTGGGAATGGGAGGCCAGGATGAAACGTACAGCTTTCGCGCCATAAAACGCCTTGCAGCCAAATCCGATGATGCCATTTACCAGTTCACAACCTTCGCCGATCTGCGTAGGTGATTCGGCCGATGAGTTGATGGTGAGGTTTTTTAGTTTGTTCGCTCCTTTGATATAGGCATCTGTACCAATGAGCGTATCCTTGATGATCCTTGAGTTTTTGATTACCGTCCTGTCACCGATCATGCCATAATAGCCCCGGCGATTGTCGAACTTTCTTTCCGTAAACTCTTTAAACTTTTGCATCAGCAATTCATCGCTACGATAGCGTGTCCAGAGCCAGGCATCTGCTGCCTGCATACCATCGAAGGGCATGATGCTCCGACCTGCATTTTCATTGCATAGTTCCAGCCATATCCTGACCGATTCTTTTTCTCCTTTTTTGATGATGCCGTTGCCGAATTTGGCGTGGTTGGAAACCTCGATCTCATTTACATTTACAATGATCACTTCATTGCCTATTATGTAATGACTGAGGTAATTAACGTTATTGATCACTACATTATCGCCCAGGTCGCAACTGATGATCGAACTGTTGTACAAACCGACTGGCAGGCGTATATCATGAAATTCGAGGTAGTAAGGTTCCATTTTGCCAATCCGTACCAATCCGTAGAATTTACATAACTGCACGAGGGAACAATCAAAACCATTTGTGACCAGTACATTCTTCCAGTTGTCCGAACTGTTGCCATTGGCAACCAGTTG
The DNA here is from genome assembly GCA_023424015.1 of Bacteroidota bacterium. Lineage (GTDB taxonomy): Bacteria > Bacteroidota > Bacteroidia > Chitinophagales > Chitinophagaceae > Terrimonas_B. The sequence continues at coordinate 22,850 of JAFAEM010000032.1, forward strand.
TTTTATTTCTTTGGCTGTAAGTGAGCGATAATGACTGGTGTTTGAATTCTGGATATTCCTTAAGTAATACTCATCTTTCCCTTTAGGTATATAAGTATGATCGATGAAGTTGTATCCTAAACCGGAAATGGGTGTTTTTGTGATTTGATTCATACACGGACTGCCAGCAGGGCAAATGGTTTTTTGCTAAAGGTTAGGTTTAAGATCAATTGGGGCACGGATAAAAATCGATGGATTATTCCACCGTCACTGACTTGGCAAGGTTACGGGGTTTGTCGACATCACAGCCTTTGACGACACCTATATAGTAAGCCAGAAGTTGCAATGGAACGACACTGAGCATGGGAGCGAGGATCTCATCTGCTTCAGGTACCACCATCACATCATTGGACAGTTCTTTCGAATGGTCGTCACCTTCTGTGATTACTGATATTACCTTGCCCTTTCTTGCTTTGATCTCCTGCATATTGCTAACGATCTTTTCGTGGTATGAATCTCTGGTAGCCACAAATACGACCGGAAGTGTTTCATCCACCAGGGCGATCGGTCCGTGTTTCATTTCAGCGGCAGGATAGCCTTCGGCGTGAATGTAGGAGATCTCTTTCAATTTGAGGGCGCCTTCCAGTGCCACGGGGAAGTTGTAGCCCCGACCGAGGTAAAGAAAATCCCGGGCATCTTTATATTTTTCAGCAAGCATTTTTATCTGTTCGCTGCTTTTTAATATCCAGGCAACTTTTTCCGGGATTTCATCCAACTCATTTAACAGGTGCAGGTATCGTTCCTGTGATATACTTCCTTTCAGGTGAGCCACTTTCAATGCGATCATGGTCAGTACGGCAAGCTGCGCTGTGAAAGCCTTGGTGCTCGCTACACCAATCTCGGGTCCGGCATGAGTGTATGCCCCACCATGCGAAACTCGTGCGATGGAAGAGCCCACCACATTCACGACCCCCAGGATGATCGCGCCTTTGGCTTTCGCTGTTTCGATAGCAACCAGCGTATCGGCTGTCTCGCCACTTTGCGACACCGCGATGATCACATCTCCTTCTTCGATCACAGGATTGCGATAACGAAACTCAGAAGCATATTCCACTTCCACATTGATACGGCAAAGTTCTTCAAACACATATTCTGCAACCAGTCCCGCATGCCAGCTCGTGCCGCAGGCAATGATGACAATACGCCTGGCTTTCATGATCTGTTCGGCATATTGCTGGATACCGCTCATCGTTATGGTGCCGGCCGCTGCATCCAGTCTGCCTCGCAGACAATCGTGGATAGTGCGGGGCTGTTCAAAAATTTCTTTCAGCATGAAGTGATCAAAACCGCCTTTCTCAATAGCTGCCAGTTCCAGGTCCAGCTTCTGAACATAGGGTGTGATCTTTTCATTCCCCAGGTTTTTTAAGATCAGTTCTTCGGGCCGGATGATGGCTAGTTCGTAGTCATTTACATAAACCACTTCTTTTGTATACTCCAGCATGGGGGAGGCGTCGGAACCCAGAAAATGTTCACCTTTACCAATGCCTATGACCAGCGGACTGCCTTTTCTTGCGGCAATGATGGTTTCAGGATCGGCTTCATCCATTAGTAAAATCACGTAAGCGCCCACTACCCTTTTCAGGGCAATGCGGACGGCTTCCTCAAGGGAGCAGTCATTTTTTGTTTTGATCTCTTCAATAAAGTTTAGCAGGACTTCGGTATCAGTATCGCTTTTGAATTGATATCCTTTATTGATAAGCTCATTTTTGAGCGCGGCATAATTTTCAATGATCCCGTTATGTATCATGGCGAGCTTACCACTGGCTGAGACATGAGGGTGTGCGTTGCAATCACTGGGTTCACCATGGGTGGCCCAGCGGGTGTGACCAATGCCAGCATGCGCATGCAATTTTTTGCCAACGATCGCTTCTTCCAGCTCGGCAACTTTGCCTTTTTTCTTGTAGACATTCAGTCCATTACCGTTTTGGAGCGCTACGCCGGTACTGTCGTAGCCTCTATACTCCAATCGTTTAAGGCCTTTTATAATGATGGGGTAAGCTTCCCTGGGGCCGGTATAACCAACTATTCCACACATAGAGAGATTCAGATTTTAGTGCGTAAAGATAGATATATATTTATGTTATGCAAACGGTTGTTCAGCTGCAAAAACCGGAACTTTAAGAAGACGATATTTTCTATACGTTATAATTTACAGCAGCGAACCGCTCAGCAGTAGATAGGCTACCGAGAAATAGATCAGTAATCCTGTTACATCCACAAGGGTTGCCACAAAAGGGGTTGAGGAAGCCGCGGGGTCGGCACCCAGCCTTTTCAGGAACAGTGGCAGCATAGAACCCATTAGTGATCCCCATAATACAATTCCCATCAGTGACAATCCTACCGTAAACGCGATGCGCAGGTAATGGACGCCAAATGTTTCAGGCGATACCAGGTTCCAGCCTGTTATGACGAGGATGCCCAATGTGCAAATCGTAAGCCCAAGCATGAATCCGGAAAAAATTTCCCGCCGCATGATCCGCCACCAATCCACGAGTGTGACCTCACCCAGGGCCATGGCCTGTATGATCAGGGTGGATGCCTGAGAGCCGCTGTTCCCGCCGCTTGAAATAATCAGGGGAATAAAGGTAGCAAGGATCACCACTTTTGCGATCTCATCCTGGAAGTGCTGCATTGCAAAAATGGTTAGCAGTTCTCCAAAAAACAGGATGACCAGCCAGATGATCCTTTTTTTATAAAGGCTCACGATTGGCATTTCAATATAGGGTTCTTCCAGGGCGGAAGTACCCCCCATTTTTTGCATGTCTTCACTAAATTCCTCGCCTGCCACCCATAGTATATCATCAATGGTTACGATACCAAGGAGTTTATTGGTATTGCTGACAACTGGCAACGCTACGCGGTTGTTCATTTTAAAAATCTCACTGGCAGTTTCCTGGTGGTCAAAGGCATTGAGGGCCACTACACGTTCATCCATCAGTTCTGAAACTTTTTTATCCGGCGGATTCAGGATAAACTCATTGATGCGAAGGTCATCGAGCAATTCACCCTTCTCATTGATCACGTATATCACATTGATCGTCTCACTGGTCTTGCCATACTTTCGGATCGTTGCAAATACTTCTTCGATCGTGTTGTGTGGGTACACATAAACATAGTCTGGTGTCATCAGACGACCGATACTGTCCTCGGGATAGCCTAAAAGCGAGAGGGTGATCTTTCTTTCCTCGGGATCGAGTAGTTTGATCAGTTCGCGTACAGCCGTACCAGGAAGCTCTTCCAGGAAGTCGGTACGGTCATCGGCAGGAAGTTCGTTCAGCAGTGAAGCGATCGTATTCGGCGGCAAGGTCTGAATAATCCGCTTCTGTGTGGGGAATTCAAGGATCTTGAATACGCTGGCCGCCCGGTGCACCGACATATTGGCAATGATCTGGCTTTCATAATCTGGGAATTCATACACGAGTTCTACCACATCACTGATATTCTGATGATTCAGAAAATCCCGGATCTGCAGTTTATCTTCCGTCTGGATTACAGACTGGAATTGTTCATTCAATGTGGGTTGTTCCAGCTCCAATGACATAGGCCAAAAATACGAGTACAAATTCAGAACTGCGGCACCTGCATTTGTATTGTGGTGAAATGAACGATTTTCGTGCCTGATTCCATAAACTATGATTTTGCCATTTATTTTTATCGCCCCCGCTGCTGGTATGGGCAGGGGTGTGTTCACCTCCGAGCCAATTGCAGCCGATACAGTCATTGAGATTTCCCCCGTGATTGTAATGACTGCCGAGGACAGGTTACATCTCGATAAGACCCTGCTACATGATTATATTTTTGAATGGGGAGGAAAGAAAAAACAATGTTGTATGGCACTGGGGTATATTCCCATTTACAACCATTCCTACAAGTCCAATTGCGAATATGAAATGGATTATGAGAATGAACTGATCCGCATCAAAACCGTAAGACATATTAAGGCAGGAGAGGAGTTGTTCATCAACTACAATGGCGACTGGAATGATAGCAAACCGCTCTGGTTTGACGCACACTGAGTCATGCAAAATAATCAGATATGATTTGAAACCATCCTCAATCTTAATCTTAACCTCAACCTCAACCTTCCGAACTACTTCAACATATTCTTGATCTCCTGCAGCTTCAACAATGCTTCCACCGGGGTCAGCCGGTTTATATCTGTGTTATCCAGCAATTTCCTGATCTCTTCAAAAGTTTCGCTATGCGCATCGAAAATGGAAAGCTGCATTTGAGGTAAACCCAGGCTTTTCACTTTTTCCCTGATATCGCTAGCCCTGGTAACTTCCTGTTTACCGGCATCGGAATCAGAGTCACCATTCACTACATGTTTGGATTCAAGTTGTGACAGGATCTCATTTGCCCGGTCGATCAGTCCGGGTGGCATGCCTGCCATTTTTGCCACGTGGATACCGAAGCTGTGAGTGCTGCCACCGGGGGCCAGTTTGCGGAGAAAAATAATCTTATTTCCAATTTCCTTGTTGGTGATATGATAATTCTTTATTCGTCCAAGTTTCTCTTCCAGTTCGTTGAGTTCATGATAATGCGTTGCGAACAGCGTAAGCGGCTGTTGCGGAGTATTGTGTAAATATTCCGCGATGCTCCACGCAATCGATATTCCATCGTAAGTGGATGTGCCGCGCCCGATCTCATCCAGGAGGATCAGGCTTCGTGGCGTGACATTATTGATGATCGAAGCGGTTTCGTTCATTTCAACCATGAAGGTGGATTCGCCGCCACTAAGGTTATCTGATGCGCCAACGCGGGTAAATATTTTATCCGTAAGCGGGATCCTGGCTTCGGTGGCCGGCACAAAACTCCCCATATGCGCCATCAAAGTGATAAGCGCTGTCTGGCGTAGCAATGCACTTTTACCACTCATATTGGGTCCGGTCAGGATAATGATCTGCTGATCGGTTTTGTTTAACTCAAGATCGTTGTGGATGTAGCTTTCCCCAGCGGGCAGGTATCGTTCTATAACAGGATGGCGACCTTCTCTTACCTGCCATTCCACACCGGTATGTAAAACCGGTTTCTTATATTGGAGTTGCAACGCGTTTTGGGCAAAACAGCAAAGGCAATCCAGTATAGCGATTATATTACCGTTGTTTTGAACTGCTGCGAGATAATCAAATAATTCGCTGAGCAGTAAATCATACAACTGCAATTCCAGCCGGAGAATTTTTTCCTCCGCTCCCGTTATCTTTTCCTCATAATCTTTTAGCTCGGTTGTAATAAATCTTTCTGCGTTGGCCAGTGTCTGCTTGCGCATCCACTCAGGTGGAACTTTGTTCTTGTGCAGGTTGGTCACTTCGAGGTAATAACCAAAAACGTTGTTAAAACCAATCTTTAAAGAATTGATCCCTGTCTTCTCAATCTCTTTTTGTTGCAGCTGCACCAGGTATTCCTTACCTGAGTGTGAGATCTTTCTGAGCTCATCCAGTTCGCTATTCACACCTGCATTGATCATCCCCCCTTTAGCGGCAATGGCTGGTGGGTTGCTGACAATTTCAAGGAATATCTTATCGGCGATATAAGGACAGGGATTGAGGGCATCACCCAGTCGCTTCAGGTATTCACTCTCTGAACCTGCACAAAGTTCTTTAATGATGGCTACTTGTTGCAGTCCCTTAGCTAACTGTAATACTTCTCTCGGGTTGATCCGTTTAGTAGGTATTTTTGAAACCAACCTTTCGATGTCTCCACATTGCCGGACCGCATGCGAAATTTTGTTACGGAGATCCGTTTCTTTTATCAAAAACTCAACCAGGTCCAGGCGTTCGTTGATCTTGTTGATGTCTTTCAACGGGAAAATGATCCAACGCTTAAGCAGGCGTGCTCCCATGGGCGACACCGTATTATCCAATACATTTAGTAAAGAATGCTGGCCTTCCGCACTGGTCCAGTTGGCAGCGGTTGGTATCAGTTCGAGGTTGCGGATTGTAAAGCGATCCATCCAAAGAAAATCATCACGGTCGATGCGTTGCAGCGAAGTGATATGTTGGAGATTGGGATGCTCTGTGTCTTTGAGGTAATGGATGATAGCACCGGCGGCAATCAGGCCATTGTCAAGATCATCCACCCCAAATCCTTTCAGGGAATGAGTCTGGAAATGTTTTAACAGGGTATCTTCCGCGTATACAGTATCAAAGATCCATTCGTCGAGGGTGTAGGTATATATCTTGCCGCCAAACCATTCCTTGAAATTCTTTTGCTTATGTCTTTGAAAGATGACTTCCGCAGGTTTGAAACTTTGTATTAGTTTATCTGCGTATTCACGGTCTCCTTCCGCAACCAGGAATTCTCCTGTTGAAATATCCAGGAAAGCGAGACCGAACTTTTCATTTTCCGCAAAGTGCACCCCTGCCAAAAAATTATTACTATGATGTTCGAGCAATTTGTCGTTGAGCGCTGTGCCGGGCGTCACCATTTCTGTTACACCTCTTTTGACAACTCCTTTAGCCTGTTTGGGATCTTCCAGCTGATCACAGATCGCGACACGGTAGCCGGCCTTTACAAGTTTGTGGAGGTAGGTGTCGAGTGCATGGTGTGGGAAACCGGCCAGTTCCAGGGAGGAAGCCGCACCGTTATTTCGTTTGGTTAGAGTGATACCCAATACCCTTGAGGCAATGACCGCATCCTGTCCGAAAGTCTCATAAAAGTCGCCGACACGAAACAGCAGAATGGCATCCGGGTATTTTTGTTTGATGGCCCGGTGCTGCTGCATCATAGGTGTTTCGTCTGTTTTGATCTTCGCCATATCCTGTACCCGCCTGGGGAGTGGCAAAAATAAGGAAGTGCAGGGGGAACCGCAGCGTGAAAACACCAGGCGTGCATAACTGTTAGAACTGCGGGCATAACTAAAAAAAAGGGAATTTTACACCTTATTTCGTGGCAGTTTAGCCAAACAATCTTTAGCTTAGGATTTCCAGAAATGAATTGAAATGAAAAAAATCCTGAAGAGCATTCTGCTATTATTGCTAGCCATCATTCTTTTGTTTACCATCTATGCATTTGCCAGCGGCAGAACATACCTGTTTAAGGCCATCATCTACAACTTTGCAGATATCGACGACTATACCATATTTGATAATAATATAGTGGAGGCGGGTACGGCACAGCCCTGGCCTGTTTCCGGTTCTTACAATAAAATAAGTGTTCCTGGTGAGCTCGATCAACTATTGAGCTCATTAAAGACAGTGGGTCTTGTGGTGATAAAAAACGACTCCCTCTTGTACGAGCGCTATTGGGATGGTTATAGTGATTCTTCCTATTCAAATTCATTTTCTGTTGCAAAAAGCATCACCAGCCTATTGATCGGCGTAGCTATCAGGGAGGGTAAAATACAATCCATCGACGAGCCGGTCAGCAATTACCTTCCAGAGTTCAGGGAGGGTCTGGGAGCCAAACTTCTGATCAGGCACCTGCTCACCATGAGCAGTGGCAGTGACTGGGATGAGTCTTATGCCAATCCCTTGTCGGTTACAACAGAGTCATATTACGGCAGTGATCTATATAAAACAGCTACCGGGGTAAAGATTGTGCGGGAGCCCGGAACTTATCATAGTTATAAATCAGGCGATACAGAATTACTGGGTCTGATTCTTACCAAAGCAACCGGCAAATCAGTGAGCCAATATGCATCAGATGTATTGTGGAAGCCCCTGGGGGCGGAACATCCGGCAAAATGGAGCCTTGATAAAAAAGGTGGTAATGAAAAATCATTTTGTTGTTTCAATACCAATGCCCGGGACTTTGCCAGGATAGGGCAGTTAATGCTGGACAGCGGACGATGGAGGGGTCAGGCGATCATCGATTCAGCTTTTTATAGGCAATCCATCACCGCCTGCGGAATTCCCGACGAAGGTGAAACGCCCTGTGATTATTATGGATATCAATGGTGGATATATCCAAATGTTACCGGAGTCTTTTATGCCAGGGGGATCCTTGGTCAATATATCATAGTTATCCCTTCAAAGGATATTGTCATTGTCAGGCTGGGTCATAAGCGTTCCGAAAATTATGTAGATAGTGCGCCGAAGGAGGTCGGGGAACTGATCAATTGGGGAATGGGATTGTAGAGGTAAACCTGCCCCCCTTCACCAGACGGTATTACTTATCCACTTCCTTAATTTTGCGCCATGCGAAAACTAAGCATGGAAGAACTGGGCCGCAAATCGGTGGACGAGTTCAGGAATTCGCCCAAAAACCCGGTGATCGCGATTTTGGAGAATGTCAGAAGCGCTTACAATGTGGGAAGTGTATTCCGTACGGCGGATGCTTTCCTGATCGAGGCCATCTATCTCACGGGTTATACTGCCCGGCCCCCACACAAAGAGATCAGGAAAACTGCCCTGGGTGCGGAAGAAACTGTAGACTGGATACATTTTGCCAATGCAAAAGAAGCAATAACAGTATTGAAACAAAACGGATATACCGTTTTTGCGGTAGAGCAGGTAGAGAATAGCATATCGCTGGAGAAGTTCGATAACCAGGGAAAAATCGCTGTCGTTTTTGGAAATGAGGTAACGGGCGTGGAGCAATCAACTATTGCACTGTGTGACGGGTGCCTGGAAATTCCTCAACTGGGTATGAAACACTCGCTCAATATTGCCACCGCGGCTGGCGTTGTCTTATGGGAACTGGTGAGGAAAAGGCTGGCATAAAAAGGTGAAAACACCGCAGGGATTTGATGCTATTTTCTTTCATTTGACAATGAAAATGCTTCGTAGCCGGTCGCAATTTGCGACCGGCTACGGAATAGTTTTATGTTAAAAAAACCGGTTCCATAGCCTTTATATTTATTTTGTTTTCATGGGAAGCGCGACAGCCGGTCGCAAATTGCGACCGGATTAAGTTAATGTTTATGGCTAAGCGTATTGTTGTTCCTTACGAGAAAATGACCGCGCCATACTGCTTATTCGAAACAAGCGGGTGATGTTGGATGCAGACCTGGCGCTGGTATTTGGCACTACTACCAAGCGACTCAATGAACGGGTCAGGCGAAACACAGACCGGTTTCCCAGCGATTTTTTCTTTCAGCTGACAAAAGAGGAAAAGGACTGGGCGGTCGCAAATTGCGACCACCTTGGGCAGCTAAAATTCTCAACGGTGAATCCCTACGCGTTTACTGAGCATGGCACCATTATGCTGGCGGCAATACTGAATACCCCGGTGGCGGTTGCAGCAAGTGTAGCGGTTGTTCGCGCTTTTGTAAAACTGAGAGAGATATTGTCGCAAAACAAAGATCTTGCTAAAAAAATAAGCGAGTTGGAAGGCAAATATGATCGCCAGTTATCGGTGATATTTGACGCAATTCGGAAATTAATGCAATTGCCACAACAGGTAAAACGGGCGAGAATCGGGTATAGAAGATCAAATGAAAAGGATTAGGAACAATGGGCAGTATAAAAACACTATTTATTACACCTAGATTTGCATCATGAACACTGTCAAAAACTATCTTTCTCTTATAAAATTCTCTCATACCATCTTCGCCATGCCCTTCGCTATGATCGGCTTTTTCCTGGGCGTAGCGGGGGCTGCTGTCTCTATCGTACCAGGCTGGCATACACCTGTTTTTCTTGACGAGTTTTCTGAAGCGCAATATTTTTCTTTTACCGGTCAGTTAGCGATTAAATTGTTGCTCGTTATCGCCTGCATGATCTTTGCGCGCAGTGCGGCAATGGCTTTTAACCGTTATCTCGACCGGAGTTTTGATGCAAAAAACCCCAGGACTGCCATTCGTGAGATACCGGCCGGCATTCTGCAGGCCAACAACGTTTTACTTTTTACCATCATTAATTGTGTATTGTTTATCGTCTGCACTTTTTTTATCAACCGGCTTTGTTTTTACCTGTCGCCTTTTGCTCTGCTGGTAGTATTAGGTTATAGTTATACCAAGCGGTTTACACCTCTTTGCCATTTAGTTTTAGGACTTGGCCTGTCGCTTGCACCCATTGGTGCATACCTGGCAGTTGCGGGTCAATTTTCCCTGTTGCCGATCCTTTTTTCGCTGGCCGTTATTTTCTGGGTCAGCGGTTTTGATATTATCTACGCGTTGCAGGATGAGGAGTTTGATAAATCGCAAAACCTCTATTCCATTCCGGCCAGCCTGGGTAAGGCTAAAGCACTGCGGGTATCTGAATTATTACATGTTATCAGTTCAGCTTGCGTGATCGCCGCCGGCTTCTACGGTGATTTTGGCTGGTTGTACTGGATCGGCATCGCAGTGTTTGCAGGAATGTTATTTTACCAGCATTCAATTATAAAGCCCACCGACCTGCGAAGGGTAAACCTTGCTTTTATGACTGCAAATGGAATCGCCAGTGTAGTATTTGCCGTATTTGTTATTGCTGACCTGTTCGTTAATTAAGAGTTTCACTTTAAGCATAACAAATAAGGATCGGTTGCTCTTCGTTGTTTTCGATTTGGTTTCCCTAAACACAGTAAATACAATGAACAATGACGGGTCGGTGAACAACGCGAAAGCCCCACTTCTGCAACCAGCATCGTATAAGTAATACTTAACTTCGCGCCGAAATCAACTCTATGCCCCGAATCATTGCTATCGACTATGGACTAAAAAGAACCGGCCTTGCCACCACCGATCCTTTGCAAATTATTGCGACCGGGCTTACAACTATAGAATCGAAGCAACTGATCCCTTTTCTCAAAGACTATTTTTCGAAGGAACAGGTGGAACTGATCATCATCGGCGAACCCAAAAACTGGGACGACAGCGACACCCATGCCACGCCCCTGGTGGAAAAATGTATCCAGGAATTGAAAAAGAACTTCCCTTCCATACCCATACAGCGTGTCGACGAGCGCTACACCTCCAAAATGGCTAAGGATGCCATGCTCGAAATGGGCCTGAAAAAGGCACAACGCCGCAACAAAGCCCTGGTGGATGAGATCGCCGCTACTATTATGCTCCAGGAGTATATGAGAAATAGTTAAAGCCCGGTACCCGGGTAGGTAAATCTGCGGATATGGCCTAAATTTGCAGCCTGAATTAGCAGTAATAATCAACTTTTAAACTCGTCAAATTGATCTTTCCGATAGTAGCATACGGTCACCCGGTTTTAAGAAAAGTGGCCACCGATATTGACCCCGATTATCCAGGCCTGCCCAAGCTGATCGAGGATATGTGGGAAACGATGTATGCGAGTGCAGGAGTCGGGCTCGCGGCACCGCAGGTGAACAAACCCATCCGGCTTTTCGTCGTGGATACCGCGCAGATGTTTGCCAACATGGATGATGATGAAAAACAGGATTTTCCTGATGCACCGGGTATCAAATCTGTTTTTATAAATGCACGGATCGTAGAGCTTGACGGCGATGAATGGCCATATAATGAAGGCTGTCTGAGTATTCCCAAGATCAGGGAAGACATTTTGAGGCAGGATACGGTTACTCTTGAATACCAGGACGAGAATTTTGAAACCTATACCAAAACGTTTACCGGCCTTTCCGCAAGGGTCATACAACATGAATATGATCACCTGGAAGGCAAGCTGTTTATCGATTATATTTCTCCGCTGAAAAGGAAACTGATGAAGGGCAAACTGACCGATATCTCAAAAGGGAAGATCAGCGTAGACTATAAAATGCTTTTTCCTGATAAATAGCTCATGCGGAAATATACAGCCAGCATACTTTTTACCTTTGTCCTGCTGACCACCCTTCGGGCGCAAACCGATTCACTCGATAATGAGAAGTTGGCCCGCATGGTCAATCTTTCGGAAGTGGTCGTGCGCAGCGATATCAATGTCGCTGATTTTATCGCCCGTGTTAAGAATGACACGACTTTTTACAAGGCCTTTAAAAACCTGCATGTCCTGGGTTTCACTTCCCTGAATGATATTCGGATCCTCGATAAAAAGGGACGTGAAAAAGCTTCGATGCAAAGCAGAACCCGGCAGTTGAGGGATAACGACTGTCGTAGTATGGAAACGACCAGCGAAACCACCACTGGCGATTTTTATACTGATAGCAGGAGCTATAATTATTACACGGCGGAGTTATATGCCGGTTTGTTTTTCACAAATGGACGAGTTTGTGGAGAAGGTAATATTGTGCACGGCACGAGGTTCGACGCACGTGGAAAAAAAGGAACGGCGAAGCATAAGGAGCAACTCAAGATGTTGTTCTTTAACCCCGGTAAGAAAATACCAGGCATACCTTTTATTGGCAATAAGATCAACATTTTTGATCCGGATGTGGCTGTCTATTATGATTTTGAGATCGACCAGGTTGAATATGAAGGCAGGTCCTGTTATCTTTTTTCCATTAAATCAAAAGAAACCCTCACCCCGGGACAAAACGATAAGATCGTTATCGATAACATGATCACCTGGTTTGACGCAAAGACGATGGAAGTGCTGGCCCGCAATTATAACCTCAGTTATGACGCCGGTGTGTATGACTTTGATGTAAGCATGGAAGTGCAGATGACAAAATTTGGCGACTATCTTGTCCCCAAAACTTTACGGTACAAAGGCAATTGGGACGTAGTGCTAAAGAAAAGAGAGCGGGGTGTTTTCACGGCTACCTTATTCGATTTTGAGAAATAAACCATGCTCCCCAAATTCCTGACTGCTAATACCTAATCATAATTGTCCGGGGAACAACGGAATACTATAAACCACGGCGCGCACGGCGAGCACAGCGAAAGCCGTCTACGTGTTTAAAAATCCGCTACGGAAAACTGGACATGCTAATACTCCGCAGTGCCCGCTCGCTCTTTGCGCTTTGTTTTCCTGACACATCGGGATATTTGAACTGGACCAGTAAAGAGAACAGTCTCCAGGAAAAATAAAGCAAAGCACCTGTTAAAGTAATTGTCATTGAAACAGCGCGGGTCAAAGGTCTTGACAACAATCCAAAATTTTATTCCGGATAGCATGGACACTAATTACTAATTTCCAGTCCCCACAGCATTCGTATACTTTCTCCATTTCTCAATCACCTGCCGCATATCGTCAGGGAGCTCGGTATCAAAGAATAATTCTTCGCCGCTTTCTGGGTGAGTGAAGCCCAGCGTTTTTGCATGTAGGGCCTGGCGGGGGCACAGGGCAAAACAATTTTCAACAAATTGTTTGTAGCGGGCATAAACAGTTCCTTTTACGATCTTATCGCCACCATAAAAATCATCATTGAACAAAGGGTGCCCGACATGTTTCATATGCACCCTGATCTGGTGCGTACGACCGGTTTCGAGTACACACTGAACCAGCGTCACGTAGCCGAATCGCTCCATTACCTTATAGTGTGTGATGGCATCTTTCCCATGTTCTCCATCGGGGTATGCTTCAAACTGCTTGCGGAACCGGAGATGCCTTCCGATATGCGCGACAATAGTACCTTCATCTTCTTTGATATCACCCCATACCAGGGCCACATATTGTCGCTTCACGGTATGATCAAAAAACTGACGGGCCAGCATACGCATGGCATGTTCAGTCTTGGCCAGGACCAGCAAACCACTCGTGTTTTTGTCGATCCTGTGTACCAATCCGAATCTCGGCAGTACATCTTCGGAAAGCCCGGGATTTTTTTGTTGCAGGTACCATGCAACACCATTGAGCAGGGTTCCGGTATAATTACCGCTGCCAGGGTGTACCACCATACCCACCGGCTTGTTGATCACCATCAATGAATCATCTTCGAAAACAATATTTAAAGGAATATTTTCCGGTACGATCTCGGATTCCTCTGGGTTGGAGTCCGAATACACGATGATCTCGTCGTTTGGCTTTACTTTATAGTTTGGCCTGACTTCTTTGCCATTTACGAGCACCATACCGCTATTGATTGCACGTTGTAATTTGTTTCGGGTACCACGTTCGATCCTGCTGATCAGGAATTTATCAATACGCAAAGGTTCCTGACCCTTGTCAACAGTCAGGTTGAACCGTTCATATAATTCGTCGTTGCTATCACTAAACTCCTGGCTTTCCAGATCTTCTGCTTCCTTCATATCATTTTTTTAATCGGTTCCCGGGTAATATCAGCCTGATGGCAATTCCGCAAAGTTGCGGTTTTCTACCTGTATTGTGCAGTTAATGGATGCCGAAAAGATAGTAGATACACCGTAAATTTGCAATCCTATGCCGGGCAAACAACAAATCATTTTCAGGGACCTTGGACAAATGGCTTACAAAACAGCCTGGGATTACCAGGAGGACCTGCTGATGGAAAATGTCAGGCGAAAGACCGAAGCGCGAAATAATCCACAACCTGTTGAAGATTTCCAGGAGAAAGTTGAAGGTGGAAATGGAAGTAACCGGTCTTATGTGTCTGGTGCCAACACCGTACTGGAATCCGACACCAACCATTTCCTGTTGTTCGTGGAGCATCCTCCGGTATATACCCTGGGTAAGAGCGGTAATATGGACAATGTATTGCTGAGCGAGGAGAATCTGAAGGCAAGAGGTATTGATTTTTTCAGAACCAACCGGGGTGGGGATATCACCTTCCATGGACCGCAGCAAATCGTGGGATACCCGATACTTGATCTCGAGAAGTTTTATACTGATATCGGGAAGTACCTGCGAAACCTTGAAGAAGCGATCATTCTTACCCTAAAAGAATATGGGATCGAAGCGGGCAGGTCGAAGGGAGAAACAGGAGTTTGGATCGATGCGGAGATAAAGGGACGTGAAAGAAAGATATGTGCCATTGGCGTCCGAAGCAGCCGCTGGATAACCATGCATGGTTTCGCACTGAATGTAAATACCGATCTCGACTATTTTAATTTTATCATTCCCTGCGGTATCCAGAACAAGCAGGTCACTTCCATTCGCAGGGAACTCGGCCGGGAGGTTGATTATGAAGAAGCCAAAGAAAAACTGAAAAAAAATTTTGCAACGGTTTTTGAAGCTGAACTGGTGCAGGGCTGATCAGTCAACCTGTGTCAGTTAAAACTCTTTGGGAATATAGAACTTGTTTTTTTCAAGCAATTCCCCGTTTTCATACAACTCAAACTTAAACCAGCCCGCGTGGTAGAAATTGGTCTTATCAATCTTAAAACTACGCTCCTTTACATCCTTTAGTTCAAACAGGAGGTTATCGTCGGATGTAAAGAACTTAATATCATATTTTTTTTCTTCTTCTTTGGGCAGAACGATGCGGACGTAGCCGTCTTTAAAGGTGAAAATTCTTTTCGAAGGAACATATAATTCCGCTTTGGGTCGGGAGTTGCCAGCTATCGGACCAATGACCACACTGTCAGATATGATCACCGGTGTATTGACTCCGGGCAGTTGAGATTTGACGGCATCTCTTTTTACCACTGTATCGAGTACAGGTCTTTTAGCATCACTGAAAAGATAAGCGCCTTTCTCAAGCATAATATAAAGCCGGTAGAACATGCGGTCGTTCTCCGCTTTAGTGTCTACAAACCCATTCTCCGGGAGCGAGGGATCTGCAACAGTCAATATTGTTTTGAAATTTTTAGTACTGTCAAAGGAGCGCTGAATACTAATCTGCTTTACTGTTTCAAAACTGTTGAACCAGCCTATAACGATCCGCTTGTTGCCCACATTCTTTAAGGAAAATTTTGGCAGCGTATCCTGTGCTGCCAGCTGTACGGATAATGCTGAAAAAAAGTATATGGAGAGTAACAGCCTGAGTTTTTTCATACTTACAATAACGTAAAAAAGATATGGATTAAGCCATCCATAAGCAACAAATATACCACACCGGGTCAAAAATATTAAAACATTAACGTTCCGGCAGGAATCGACGTATTTCCCTGCAGTCCACCGCTGTGGATAACCAAAATTTTACTCCCGGAGGGAAAGTAGTTTTTCTGTAGCAGGTCGTTTATCGCGTAAAATAATTTTCCCGTGTATACAAAATCGGAGGGGATATTTGTTTGCAGGTAAAAATCGTTCATGAACGACAGAAGAGCCGGATCAGATTTGGCATAACCTCCCCAGGCGTAGTCGTGTATAATTTGCCAGTTTTTATGTGGATATCCACTGATAAGTTGCTTAACAGAATCCTGAAGGGCATAATTGTTTTTTAAGACGCTAATGCCAATTGCCTGCTGCGAGGGTAGCAACTTGCAGATGATACCTGCAAGCATGGTGCCTGTCCCCATGGCACAGCAGTAGTGGTTGTAATCCGATTTACAATGATCAAGGATAGTAGCAGCGCCTTTAGCGCCATTGGGGCCATAGCCACCTTCAAATACAGTTAAAAAGTTGTCGTCAGGTTTTACAGTTATGCGTTTGTCACGGTAATCGGTGCGCGAAATGAAGTCAAGTCGCATCCCAAAGTCTAAAGCCTGTTTCAGGGTTGAGGAGAGTTGCCTGGGCTGTTCCCCGCGGATAATGCCTATTGATTGAAGTCCCGCAGCTGCGCAGGCAGCTGCTGTGGCAACGATATGATTTGACCAGGCTCCTCCAAATGTGCGTATGCCATTTTTTTGTAGTGTTTTTGCTTCTTCAATATAATACCGGAGTTTGAACCATTTGTTGCCGGAAATAACGGGACTTATTTTATCGAGACGCAGAACGTGTACTTCCGCTTTATGATTAAAGAAGCCTGATATTTCATCAATCGTGATATTATCAAGCGCTAAACCGGGAAGCATAAAATTGCTGGTATTGGTGGCGAATTTAGTTTATTTTCGCCCCTGAAAAATTTAAAAGGATATGCAACCTACATTGGTAATATTGGCGGCCGGCATGGCTTCGAGGTATGGCAGTATGAAACAGATCCAGGGTTTTGGACCTGGTGGAGAAACCATCATGGATTATTCAATCTACGATGCAATTCGAAGCGGTTTTGGTAAAGTAGTATTTATCATTCGCCGTGAATTTGCCAACGATTTCAAAGAAATATTTGAGCCGAAACTGAAAGACCGGATTCAGGTGGAATATGCTTACCAGGATATGGAAGCCTTCACCGAAGGTTACCAGTATCCTGCTGATAGAAGCAAACCCTGGGGCACTTCCCACGCGGTGCTCTGTGCTATGAATGTTGTGAACGAGCCTTTCGCGGTAATAAACGCTGATGATTTTTATGGATCCAACGCGTTCCAGATGGCAGCCGATTTCCTGGTGAACGATTGCAGTGAGAAAAATTATGCGATCGTCGGTTATGACCTGCTAAAAACCCTGTCAGATTATGGTACGGTTAATCGTGGAGTTTGCACCTTGGATGAATCGGGCAACCTCGCCGGCATTACTGAACGCATCAATATTTCCAAAAAAGGTGATAGTATTGTTTGCGAAGACGGACTGGCGCCTGAGGAATTGCCGCTGGATACAAAAGTGTCGATGAATTTCTGGTGCTTTGATCCTTCCTATTTTAGTTATACGCAGAAACTTTTCCGCGAGTTTTTACAACAGCATGGGCAGGAATTGAAATCGGAATTCTTTATACCGATCGTCGCCGACCAGTTTATCAGGGAAGGCGGCAGGATCGAAATTATTCCCACAACATCATCCTGGTTTGGTGTCACCTACAAAGAAGATGCTCCTTTTGTGGAGAACAGTCTTCTTGATTTAATCAAAAAAGGAGAATACCCGGAGCGACTCTGGGTTAAGAACTAATAAGAAAGCCACCCATCATCAAATGGGTGGCTTTTATTTTTATGAAAACAGATCAGTTTCAATTCACTTTCACCATAAATACATAATCCTCTACTTTCTTAACCTGCTGCGTGCGATCCAGTCCCACCAGTGTCGACCTGGATGAAGGCAATCTGACACGATGGAAGCTGGTGTCCTTTTTCAGTTCGGTGAGTGCTTTGTAAATATGCTTGGCCTGTAAGGCAAATACCACACCTTCAGCTGCTGTCTCACGGGTGCTCAAGATCCCTACGATCTCGCCCTGGTCATTCAGCACGGGACCACCGCTATTACCCGGGTTGGCGGGGATGGATATCTGGCAGCTTAGCGTATCGCCATTAAAACCAGTCTTAGCACTCAGGTATCCCTGGCCATATACGATCTCGTCACGAGGATAGCCCAGGGTAAAGATTGGCGAGGCCAGGTCGGCTGAGGATTTGCTGATCGTATAGGGGATAGGGGAAAGCGCTTTATAATTCGAGTCTTCAATTTTCAGGATAGCCAGGTCTTTCTCGGTATCCAGCAATACCATTACTGCATTGAAACTGGCTCCTGATTTATTCTGTACCGCAATATTGCGTGCATTCTTCACTACATGCGCATTTGTCACCAGCAAACCTTTTACATCGATCAGAAATCCAGTACCGCCGGATTTATAAGGAATACTTGTTTCAACCGTGATTTGGCTTTTCAGATTATTCACCTCGTTTTTTTGGATGCGCTGGTCACGTTTTACCATTTGCAGGTCGCGACTCAGGTCCTGAATTTTCTTGTTATCAGGTTTGGGTGAAATAGACCAAACCAGTGAGCTGATGGTGAGTGCAGTGACGCCAGCAATAGAGGCAGCAATACCCGCTACACGTTTGTATTTATTCCAGAGATAAACCACCCGTGTGTTGCCTTTTAACCTGTCCGCATTGATCTTACCTTGTTCGGCCAGGTCGGTATGTACTTCCTGAAGGGTAGCATGAAATTTTTTCCATTCCCCAAAACGATTCATTTGCTGGAGGAAGAGGGTATGCTCAACAACGAGCTGGTCAACTTCGCCGTTAGTTTTGCGCAGGTTTTCAAAATGCAATCTTTCATCCGGGTTCATCTCACCCCGGATATATCTCTCCACAGCGTCAAGGATCATTATGTCTTTATTCTCATTCATCCGCGGTTCCATTTTTATAATGCGTAAAGAATATCTTTTTCAACCTCACCAGGCATTTATATTTCTGGGTTTTGGCATTTTCTGCGTTGGTATAACCAAAACTGGCTGCTATTTCCTGCATATTCTGTTTTTGCAGGTAAAATGCTTCCAACAGGCTTTTACAGGGCTCCCCCAGGCTCATGATAGCTTTTCCCATCATTTCAAACTCTGCATCCCGCCGGGCATGTTCACTAATATCTTCTTCAACAGAAACCGCCGCCTCAGCGCCACTCAATTCCCCATTATATCGGTTGGCCTGTTGTAATTTCTTGAGCCACAGTCGTCTGGATACTGAATACACATAGGTTTTGATTAAACAGTTCAATTCAAAACTTCCCGACCTCGCTTTCTCATACAACACGATCATTGCTTCCTGGAATATGTCCTTTGCATCATCTGGAGTGCCGTTGTTGTTGATAATCAACGACTGAACAGTAGCGAAATTTTCTTTATAGATCGTCTCAACGGCTTTTTTATCGTTGCGTGCCAGTCCCTGAAGTAAGATCCTTTCTTGGTTCTCTGCGTTCACTATCCTTTTTTTAATACTTTTTTTTAAAAATAGTAACCCTATGGCAGCCCGGGAAAATTTTTTTTAACAGTTGGGTTACCTTTTCCAATTAAGGGTATAAAGACCTGAAATATTTCATAAACAAAAAATCAAAAACATCACAATGAAAAAGCTTTTTATCGTGTTGGCAGTAGCAAGCCTTGGTTTTGTTGCTTGCAACAATGAAGCAGAAACAGACACTACAGCAGATACTACAGTTGTAGCTCCTGTTGAAGCAACTCCTGATACAACAGTAGTTACTCCTGCAGACACTACTGTAGTTGCAGATACAACTACAAAAGCAAACTAAGAAATTCCTATCGGCAAGCAAATCGTTAGGTAACCGTCCCACCTCCAGGTGGGGCGGTTTTTTTATCACGTATTTTGGATAAAAGTGATATACCGGGATACAGTTATCGATTGCTACCGCCTGAATACTTTACCTTTGTGGCGTTTGCGAGATCATATTAAATAAATTTAGCCAGTGATTACATTTGATTCGTTAGGGATTGAGGAAGGATTATTACGTTCTATACAGGCCCTGGGGTTTACCCAGCCTACTCCTATCCAGGAAAAAGCCATCCCCGTTTTATTACAGGGTACAAAAGATTTTATAGGCCTTGCCCAGACTGGCACGGGCAAAACGGCTGCTTTCGGCCTGCCGCTATTGCAATTGATCAGGAAAGAGGACCGATTCCCCCAAGCCCTGATCGTTTGTCCCACCCGCGAGCTCTGCCTCCAGATTACCAATGACCTCACTTCATTCAAGAAAAGTGCCGGACATATTTCTGTAACTGCTGTTTATGGTGGTACTTCTATTTCGATGCAGATCCGCGACCTGAAAAAAGGTACTCATATCGTGGTAGCCACACCTGGTCGGCTGATCGACCTGATCGAAAGAAAAGCCATAAACCTCGATCAAATACACTATGTAGTACTCGATGAGGCTGACGAGATGCTCAACATGGGTTTTAAGGAGGACATCGAGTTTATACTAAAGAATACACCCAACCGGCAAAGTACCTGGTTGTTCAGTGCTACGATGCCACCCGAGATCAGGCAGGTTAGCAAACGGTATATGGACAAACCCTTTGAGATCACGATCGGGAAGGTGAATGCGGGTAATGCCAATATCGATCACCAATATTATACAACACAACATCACAATCGCTACGAAGTATTAAAAAGGATCATCGACTTTAACCCAGGCTTATACGGAATTGTATTTGCCCGTACTAAGGCCGATACCCAGGATATCGCAGAACGGCTGACACGCGAGGGATATGATATCGATGCTATCCACGGCGATCTTTCCCAGCAACAGCGTGATAAAGTGATGGGGCTCTTCCGTGACAAAAGCATCCAGTTACTCATCGCGACGGATGTGGCCGCTCGTGGAATAGATGTAACAGGGATCACTCATGTTATCAATTATGAGCTGCCTGATGATGTGGAAGTTTACACACATCGTAGCGGAAGAACAGGCCGGGCAGGTAAAAGTGGCATCTCTGTTTCAATTGTCACCCCTAAAGAACTTTACCGACTCAGGCAGATCGAACGCCTGTTGAATACCAGGATGCATAAGATGGATATACCAAGTGGAAAGGACGTGTGCAGAAAACAATTCTTTCATTTCATTGACAAAATGCTTCAGGCGGATATTAGTCACGGTGAATACGAAACCTACATTCCATTGCTAAAAGAAAAGTTTGAGCATATCGATAAAGAAGAGATCCTGCAACGAGTAGCGGCACTCGAATTTGACCGGTTCCTTAAATATTATGAAAATGCCGCTGATCTGAATATGCGCGAGGAAAAAAGAACAGAACGTAGGGGAGAAGGTGCCGCACGCGAAAGAGGTGTGGATACAAGAGGCAGGAAGTTTGCTGCTAATGGCAACTATCAACGACTGTTCGTAAACCTGGGTACAAAAGATGGATTTTATAAAGCCAGCTTTCTTCAGTTTATCCTTGATATGAGTGAACTGAAGAAAGATGTATTGGGCCGGATTGACATGAAGGAAATGACGTCCTGGATTGAGATTGAACCATCTGCAGGTAAAAAAATGATCAGGGCACTTGATGGCAAAAACTATCGCGGCCGGAAGATCAGGATGAACGATGCGAACACCGGCGGGGGCAGAAAAAAAGAGCGCAGCTGATACGGCCACTGATACAGTTCATCAGAAAATTTTCAAAAAAATAAAAAAATAATTGTTCAGCAACCTGCGCGAAAGTATATTTGTTCACGAATGACAAAAGCAAACACATTCTTCGGTTTTTATTTTAGCTTCTTTTACTTTAGAATGAAGCCGGGAATGCTTTTGTTGAAATAGAAGGACAACTAAAATCAACATAGAGAATCCCGGCTTAACGCCGGGATTTTTTTATGCCTGGCATTGGCGATGAAAGTATATCAGCGGGATTTGAATAGACAATGAACCTGAATTAATATAAAATGAAAGAAACCGGAAATAAACCCGAAACTGCGTCTGGAGAAACCAGTTCCGCTATCTTAGCTTCACCAGGCAAACCCGGCAGGATTGCCATACAGGGATACGAAGGAAGTTTTCACCAGGTGGCAGCGCGCCAGTTTTTCGGCAAAGACGTTGAGGTTTTGCCATGTGCCACATTTCGTGAGGTGGTCAGGCTGGCTTCCGCAAAAAAGGAAAGTGAAGGTGGTATTATGGCTATTGAAAATTCAATTGCCGGGAGCATCTTACCCAACTATAACCTGCTGCAAAAAAGCAATCTCAGGGTCACGGGCGAAGTTTACCTGCATATCCGCCAAAACCTTTTAGTGAATCCTGGCGTCAGGATCGAAGACATTCGCGAAGTTCATTCACATACTATGGCGTTGCAACAATGCTACGACTTCCTGGATAAACATAAATGGAAACTGGTGGAGACTGACGACACCGCTTTAAGCGCAAGGCATATTTACCAGCACAAAAGCAAACATATTGCTGCTATTGCCAGCAGGCTTGCGGCTGAGTTGTTTGACCTCGAAGTGATCGCTCCAAATATCCATACGCTTAAGAACAACTACACAAGATTCCTGGTAGTGCAACGGGAAGATCTGGCTCTGCCGGTTGAAGGTGCTAATAAAGCTTCGGTTAATTTTCATACAGATCACTCTCGGGGAAGCCTGGCTAAAGTACTGACGCGGATTGCAAACGGCGGGATTAATCTCAGCAAGTTGCAGAGCTTTCCCATTCCCGGCAGCGACTTCAGGTACAGTTTTCATGCGGATATGGAATTCGATTCTGCAGACCAGTTCGAATCGATCATGAAAGAAATAAAACCCCTGACGGAAGAGCTAAGGGTGTATGGTATTTATAAAAGTGGCAAATCATCAACGTGAACCATTGTTTACACTTTAAAAAAATCTGAAGGAGCTATGCAAACCAGTAAAAGACTTGAGGGCATCAGCGAGTATTATTTTTCTCAGAAGCTGAGAGAGATAGATCAGTTAAATAAGGCTGGTAAAAACATCATCAACCTGGGCATCGGGAGTCCTGACCTGCCGCCACACCCGGACGTGATAAGAGTGCTGCAGGAGGAAACTTCAAAAGCCGGTGTACACGGATATCAGGGCTATAAAGGTTCACCGGTATTGCGAAATGCGATCAGCGCATGGTATGATAAATGGTATCAGGTGCAATTGGATCCTGATACAGAAATACTACCGTTAATAGGAAGTAAAGAAGGGATTATGCATATCTGTATGACTTACCTTGATAAGGGCGATGAAGTGCTGGTGCCCGATCCGGGTTATCCAACCTATCGAAGCGCTGTAAAATTAGCCGGTGGAAAATGCGTCGATTATAGATTGATAGCAAAGAATCATTACGAACCCGACTTTGACAGGCTGGAAAAGATGTTACAGAAGCGGAAAGCGAAGAAGGGTATAAAACTGATGTTTGTCAACTATCCCCATATGCCTACAGGGCAGCCACCCGATCGGCGCCTGTTTGAAAAGCTCGTGGCAATTGGCAGGCAACATGAAATTCTAATTGTTCATGATAACCCTTATAGTTTTATCCTGAATGAAAAACCGATGAGTCTGCTCGGCATTGCGGGTGCAAAAGACTGCGTGATTGAGTTGAATTCGCTTAGTAAAAGTCATAACATGGCCGGCTGGCGGATCGGAATGCTATGTGGAGCAAAAGAAAGAGTAGACGAAGTATTGCGATTCAAAAGCAATATGGATAGCGGCATGTTTCTGCCTGTTCAAATGGCTGCCGCAACTGCACTAGGCCTTGATGATGGTTGGTATAAAAACGTGAATCATATTTATCATCAACGGAGGGAGAGAGTATTTGAATTGCTGGACCTGGTCGGTTGTAAGTATTCAAAAGACCAGTCAGGGCTTTTTGTTTGGGCAGCTATTTCTAAAAAATATAAGGATGGTTATGAATTGAGTGATGACATCCTTTATAACAGCCAGGTCTTTATTACACCCGGTGGGATTTTCGGAAATGCGGGAAATAAATTCATACGGGTTAGCTTATGCGGTTCGACGGAAAGATTTGAAGAAGCGATTAAAAGGATAAAAAACTCATTATTGCAGGCCAGGACTGTAGCCGTAGAAAAAATGGTTTAATATCCCGACTCAAAGAAAAACTGAAATGGAAAATACAAAGACATTGAAAGCTGATGGTGCCAAAGGAAACGCGGCGCGGAAGACAATCGCTATCGTAGGCATAGGTTTGATCGGGGGCTCCCTGGCTATTCAATTACATGAAAAGAAGTTGTCATCACGGTTGATTGGCGTCGACGCTAATCCCGATCATGCGGATAAAGCATTAGAATTGGAACTGGTTGACGAAGTATTGCCCTTAGCTGAAGCGATCGAGCAATCAGATGTAATCGTACTGGCAATACCTGTTGACAAACTGGTAGATCTGTTGCCCACGATCATGGACAGCGTAGACCGGCAAATTGTCTTCGATCTCGGTTCAACCAAGAGTCAGCTCGTGTCCTCCATTAAAGATCATCCTAAAAGGGGAAGATATGTAGCCACGCATCCTATGTGGGGAACCGAATACAGTGGACCCCAGGCGGCGGTGCGTGGCGCTTATGAAAATAAGGCTGTTATTATTTGTGATACCGAACAAAGCGATGCAGATGCGCTGGGCTGGGTAAAGGACATGTACAAAAAAATAGGAATGCATCTTTTGGAAATGGATGCCAGGTCACATGATCTGCACGCAGCGTATGTAAGCCATATTTCCCATATCACTTCATTTGCGCTTGCCAATACGGTGCTTGAGAAAGAGAAAGAGCAGAATGCGATTTTCGAACTGGCCTCCGCGGGTTTTGAAAGCACGGTACGTCTTGCAAAAAGTAATCCCCAGATGTGGGTGCCCATCTTTATGCAGAACAGGGTGAACGTACTTGATGTTTTGTCCGAGCATATTGCGCAGCTGACAAAATTTAAGGAAAGTATCGAGAAAGGGGATCATAACTTATTACAGGGTCTTATTGAAGAGGCCAACAAGATCAGGAGAATTATAAAATAAAAATATCATTACGCCCTTTATTCGGAGGGTACTAACTTTACAAACCAATAAATTATATGCAAACGACAGAAAAATCAACCAGGGAAGATGTGCAAAGGGCCTGGGGCAAGCGCCCACTTGTTATAAGTGGTCCCTGCAGTGCAGAAACAGAAACGCAGGTGCTTGAAACAGCGCAGCGCCTTGCCTCAACTGGAAAGGTGGATATGCTACGCGCCGGCATCTGGAAGCCACGCACCAAGCCCGGTTTATTTGAGGGCATTGGCGCCAAAGGTTTGCCCTGGCTGCAGCAGGCAAAAAAATTAACGGGTTTGCCCACCACAGTTGAAGTTGCTACTGGCAAGCAGGTGCAGGATGCATTGACATTTGATGTAGATGTGTTGTGGATCGGTGCCCGCACAACTGTAAACCCATTCAGTGTGCAGGAGGTAGCCGATGCCCTGCGCGGAGTAGATGTACCAGTTCTGATCAAGAACCCGATCAACCCTGATCTCGAACTTTGGAGTGGCGCAGTAGAACGTGTGGCGAGAGCAGGTGTTAAACAGATCGGATTGATACACCGTGGATTTTCTTCCTACGGCAATACAGAGTTTCGCAATGCACCGATGTGGCATCTTGCTATTGAAATGAAGCGACGGAACCCCGGCATGCCGATCATCAATGATCCTTCACATATCTGCGGTCGCCGCGATATCATCCAGGCAATCTCACAAAGAGCCATCGACCTCGATTTTGATGGGTTGATGATCGAAAGCCATATTGATCCTGACAATGCCTGGAGCGATGCCAAACAACAGATCACTCCCGAGCAACTCAAAGAAATGCTGGATGCCATCATCTGGAGAAAAGAAGATGTAAATTCAGAAGAATATCATGCGGCACTTGAAAAACTACGTCAGCAGATCAATCACCTTGATGACGAACTGATGCAGATACTGGGTCAGCGCATGATGATTGCCGAGAAGATCGGCCAGTATAAAAAGGACAACAATATCACGATCCTTCAGACCAATCGCTGGAATGAAATATTGGAGAGAGCTGCAGCGAAGGCGGAAAAAATGGGTTTGAGCAAGGAATTCATAACGAAGTACTTTGACGCAGTACACATGGAGAGTATCAATCACCAGAAAAAGGTGATGGACCAGTAACGGCTTTATTCAATGCTACTGCTGCAGTAAATTATGACTAAGCGTACTTACAAATTTTCGGGTTCATCCACCGATTTCTATTTTGCTTATGGCATCAGCCATTTGAAAGATATTACAGATCCAAAGGAAACCATTCTGATAACAGACGAAAATGTTTTCAGGGCTCATGCCAGGCGATTTAAAGGGTGGAATACGATTGTGTTGAAACCTGGCGAAGAGTTCAAGGTGCAGGCGACTGTTGATTCCGTTATTGAGCAACTGATTTCCCTGGAAGCCGATCGCAAGAGCACAATTGTTGGAATTGGCGGAGGCGTTATCACAGATATTACAGGTTATGTGGCTTCGGTATATATGCGGGGAATAAGATTTGGTTTTATTCCGACCTCTTTGCTGGCAATGGTCGACGCTTCTATCGGTGGGAAAAATGGTATTGATGTAGGCGTGTATAAGAATATGGTTGGCGTGATACGGCAACCTGCTTTCATCCTGCACGACATGGTTTTCCTGAATTCATTGCCCCAGGCAGAATGGGAAAATGGTTTCGCTGAGATCATCAAACATGCTTGTATAAAAGATGCAGCTCTATTTGATGAGCTGGAGACAATGTCGTTAAAGAAATACCAGAAAAGTAAAACCGCCATTTGTAATCTGGTACAAAGAAATGCATTGATCAAGGCAAATGTGGTGATAAAGGACGAATTCGAGAAGAACGAAAGACGCCTTTTGAATTTTGGACATACCCTTGCACATGCTCTCGAGAACCAATACGAACTGATGCATGGCCAGGCAGTCGCGATCGGCATGACTTATGCCTGCCATATTTCAGAACAGCTAAACGGCTTTAAACAAACCAGTCGTGTGGTGAAACTGTTAGAATCATATGGTCTTCCAACATATTCGGTGTTTGATAAGCAGAAAGTCTTTGAAGTGCTGAAGATGGATAAGAAAAGGGAAAAGAAGGAAATGAATTATGTGTTATTGCGAAAAATAGGCAGGGGTGTCATTAAAACAATACCCTTAACAAAACTGGAGAGAATTATCAATGAGTTTTAAAGTAACGATACAACCTTCACAACTAAGTGGCGCAATCCAGGCACCTGCTTCCAAGAGCTCCATGCAGCGTGCCTGCGCCGCGGCATTATTGGCCAGGGGACGAACAGTGATACAAAATCCAGGTCATAGCAATGATGACAAAGCGGCTTTGGGGATCATTCAGTCACTTGGCGCTACAACAGAATTGACCGATGGTGACTGGCAGGTTGATAGCAATGGTGTAGATCCAGTAGCAAGCAAGGTCAATTGTGGGGAGAGCGGTTTAAGTATACGCATGTTTGCCTCTATTGCCGCCCTGAGTGAAAAAGAGATCAGCATCGTAGGAGAAGGCAGCCTGTTGACCAGGCCCATGGATTTTTTTGATGAGGTTTTTCCAAAACTTCAGGTATCGATCAATAGTAATGAAGGGAAATTGCCCTTAGTGATTCAGGGCCCCCTACAGCCTGCCAATATTGAGGTGGATGGTTCACTGAGTTCACAGTTCCTGACAGGCCTTTTATTCGCTTATGCGGCAGCGGATGCGCGGGGTGTTTCGATCAGGGTAAAGCATTTAAAAAGCAAACCCTACATAGACCTGACTCTGGATGTAATGAGGCAGTACGGAATGAAGCTACCGGAGAACAGGAATTATGAAGAATTTTATTTCAATAGCGAGTCTCATCAAAGTACCCAGTTGGTGCGGAACTATACAGTAGAAGGTGACTGGAGCGGCGGTGCATTTTTGTTGGTAGCCGGCGCTATTGCTGGCCCTATAGAGGTGAGGGGCCTCGACCTTTCTTCTACCCAGGCAGATAAAGCAATTGTCGATGCCCTGATGTCGGCAAACGCCGGTATCGCTATGGATGGAAAAGCAATTCAACTGGTCCCAACGGAAATGAATTCCTTTGAATTCGATGCTACTGATTGTCCCGACCTGTTTCCGCCAATGGTATCCCTCGCCGCATATTGCCAGGGCGACTCGCGTATAAGAGGCGTAAGCCGCCTGACGCATAAAGAGAGCAACCGGGCGCTCACCCTCCAGGAAGAATTTGGTAAGATGGGAGTACGGATCAGGCTGGAAGATGATATCATGGTTATTCAGGGCGGTGCTGGCGTCAGGGGTGCTATTGTTCATTCAAGACACGATCATCGTATTGCAATGGCATGCGCGGTTGCCGCTTTGAAAGCAGGTACGCAAACTATAATACAGGAAGCGCAGGCCGTCAAAAAATCCTATCCCGATTTTTATAATGATTTGGAAAAATTGGGTGCCGGTGTATCTTTAAATAATAAGATAAGATCACATGAATAGTTTCGGGCGCATTTTCCGGGTTCATATTTTTGGCGAATCCCATGGTGAATCTGTCGGTATTGTGATCGATGGATGTCCTGCCGGACTCGATCTTTCGGCCGACGATCTGCTGCCTGATCTTGAAAGAAGAAAAGGTGGCCGGCAAAAAGGTACCACACCGCGGCAGGAACCCGACTATCCATTTTTCAAAAGCGGTTTGTTTAATGGGAAAACAACAGGGGCGCCCATCACTATACTCTTTGAGAACACCAATACCAGGAGTAGCGATTATGAAAAGCAACGCAGTTATCCCCGTCCTGGTCATGCCGATTGGGTTGCGCATAAAAAGTTTGGCGGTAATGAGGATTATCGTGGGGGCGGGCATTTCAGTGCACGTCTGACAACGGGACTGGTAGCAGCAGGTTCGATCGCTAAGAAAATACTTGGGACTGGTATAAGCATTCAATCCGCAGTGACAGAAATTGGTGGTGAAGCAGATCTTGAAAAAGGACTTCAGCGGGCAATCGATGCCAAGGACTCAGTAGGTGGTATTGTAGAGTGCCGGGTGAATGGTTTGCCAGTGGGTTTGGGAGAACCTTTTTTTGATTCGATGGAATCCCAACTGGCGCATATTGCATTTGCAATTCCTGCAGTAAAAGGGGTAGAATTTGGAGCCGGTTTTGCGGCGGCTAAAATGTTCGGCTCGCAGCACAATGACGCGATTGAGGATATGGATGGAAGGACGCGCACAAATCATGCAGGCGGCGTGGTTGGAGGGATCAGTAATGGCAATGAACTGGTTTATCGCATTTCGATAAAGCCTACCGCTTCAACGCCAAAGCAACAGAACAGCCTGAACTGGGAGACTGGAAATGTAGAGGATTTTTCAATTAAAGGCCGTCATGACCTGTGTGTAGCGCTGCGGGCGCCTGTGATACTGGAAGCAGCAACTGCAATAGTTTTGGTTGATTTCTATTTAATGGAGCAACATTCTAAAAGAGTATTAGCAAAATAAAGAAGGACAATATGCCCATCATTTATCATGTCACGACAGCTTCCGAGTGGAATGCAGCAAAATCGAGTGGATCTTACGAAACTCCATCACTCAAGGAAGAAGGATTTATTCATTGTTCCCAGGATCACCAGGTTGCCGGTGTTTTGGAAAGATATTTTTCTGCCAGGGAAGGACTGGTCAAACTGGTGATCGATACCGATAAACTAACCAGCAAATTTGTTTTCGACTGGTCTCCATCCTCACAGGACACTTTTCCCCATGTTTATGGTCCCATCAATACTGATGCTGTAGTAGAAGTCATTGCGATTTAGTTGTATGACGTATTTGTAAAAAAATAACAATAGCATCATCCTAATGCAGAAAGGATTGCTTATTTTGTTAGTTGTATACCTTGTGAACAAATGCGTAAAGTGTACAAAGTATCATCATTAATTATGTGTAATAGAACTCTCTACATTTTTATTTGCATATACTCGTTACTTTTTATTGCTGCCTGTAATGATGCCAGTCCCCCACCTGAAACCGATATCGCCCAAACCCCCGAAGAATTAGATAAGAAAACACCCGAGATCATTCAAAGCGCGCTGCGTTTTGCCGAACAGAATCAGTGGAAGCTGGATGATTCATTATTGCTTGCCTTTACACCACAGATGTTGCCGGTATACGAAAAAAGCGGTTTTGCAACAGCCTGGAGTCAAAAGGAACAATGGAAACCACTTGCCGATTCTTTACTCCGGTTTATTGCCGATGCGAAACTGTACGGGTTATTTCCTGAAGACTATCACTTTCATCGGCTGGATACAATTGCAAAACGATTACTGAGAGATACCCTGGCCCGGAAAGATGCGGTTTTATGGGCAAAAGCCGATCTCGCATTGACCGACGCTTTTTTTCATATCGTCAGGGATCTCAAATTGGGCCGGCTTCCGGCAGATAGTATGACGCAGCGTAAGGATTCTGTATTGTCCGATAGCATGTACACCCATTTATTCACGACCGTGCACCAAAGTGGTGCCTTGACAGAAGTCTTTAATGGACTGGAGCCTGTTCATCCCGGTTATCATGCGTTAAAAAATGGCATCAGGAATTTTTTAGACAGCGCCGACAATCGGGATTATACAAAAGTGCCGGTCTCCAAAAAGGACCCGGCTTTTGCGTTTGCGTTGCAGCGCCGTCTGTATGAGGCTGGTTATATCTCTTACGACAGTACCATGGCCGATTCACTACAGATGGCAGAAGCAGTAAAGAGATTCCAGGAAGCCAAAAGAATTAAAGTGGATGGGAAAGTAGGGGACGAAACGATTCGAGTGCTAAACGATTCCGACAAGGACCGGTTTGTAAGGCTGGCCATTACGCTCGACAAATACAAAATGCTGCCGGAGAAAATGCCAGCCCGTTATGTGTGGGTGAACCTGCCTGCTTACAATTTAAAGTTGGTTGAAGAGGATTCTGTTTTGATGGAATCTAAAATAGTTTGTGGCAAGCGGATCACGCCCACGCCACTGCTGACCAGTGCGATTTCAGATATGATCACATACCCCCAATGGACGATCCCTAACAGTATTATTGTAGGCGAGATCTTGCCGGCATTGAAAAGAGACACCAATTACCTCGCACGAAAGGGATATAGCCTGATCGACAAAAACGGCGATGTCGTCAACCCCGGCGAAGTCGACTGGTCGAAATACACGAAGGGCATCCCATATAAAGTAGTACAGGGAAGTGGCGATGAAAATGCATTGGGCGTGCTGAAATTCAATTTTCCAAACAAATATGCTGTCTATCTCCACGATACCAATCAACGATATCTATTCAGCCGGGATCAGCGTTCGCTCAGCCATGGTTGCGTAAGAGTGCAGAAATGGGAGGACCTGGCTCATTATATCGTAAGCAACGACAGCAGAGACCTTACTGGCGAAAAGCGTTATGCCATGGGCGATTCGATGAGAGCCTGGTTGACGCGGAAGGAAAAACATGTGATACCGGTTAAAAAACGCCTTCCTGTCTATATCCGGTATTTTACCTGCGAAGGCCAGGATGGTAAGGTTATCTTTCACGATGATATCTACGGCGACGACAAAATCATCCGGGAGAAATACTTTACAGGGAAATAAAGAAAGCAAATTTTGTCCGGCCCGGATGGTATAATTCCAGATGCTTTTTGGGGCAATTTGATACCGATTTCCGCACTGAAAATATGGGTAATAATTTATTTTCGGATGTACAGTAGACCCGCTATTTTTGTCAGGTTTAAAACAAAATAACTGCTTATGAAGAAGGTTTTAGTTGCTTTTTTGGCCATATTTATGGTGGCATCGTCCTGTTTTTCCCAGGACGATGAGATCAGGCCTGCAGCGATTGGCGTAAGTTTTATTTTTAATGATTTTACTACTGCTGACCGTATTCGCAGCTCATCACTATCGAGTGTTTTATCGAAGAAGCAATGGTCTAAACTGTCTGAGATGTCGCCAGGCATTGCCATTAGCTATTTCAAAGGCTTGAGAAAGCATATTGATTTCGCAGGCACGCTCGCAGGTTCCTTCGTGAATTATGAACTTCAAAATCGCCAAAATTCATCCGGTGATAAATTCCTGCTTGAAGCCGATGCTTCCCTGAATTTTAAGATGGTTTCTGAAAAGTACTGGGTTCAGCCTTATGTGATCGCAGGTTTGGGAGCCCAGATGTTTGCAGGGAAGCATTTTGGTGCATTTATACCTACAGGTCTTGGCATTAAGGTAAACTTCCTTGATGACACCCATTTATTTGTAACCAGCCAGTATCGGATCCCGGTTACCAAGGAAACGGCCAGCTACCATTTTTTACACCAGATCGGCATTGCCGGCAGGATCGGCCCCAAAAAGGGACCTGTAGTGAAGGCATTGCCACCTACACCGCCTCCA
Organism: Bacteroidota bacterium; assembly: GCA_023424015.1. GTDB lineage: Bacteria > Bacteroidota > Bacteroidia > Chitinophagales > Chitinophagaceae > Terrimonas_B. The sequence goes on from JAFAEM010000032.1 coordinate 55,123, forward strand.
CCGCCACCACCTCCTCCAACGGATAGTGATAAGGATGGTGTGATTGACAGCCTTGACAAATGCCCCGACACTCCGGGTCTGGCCAAATATGAAGGCTGCCCGATCCCCGACAGTGATAAGGATGGCATTAATGATGAGGAGGACAAGTGCCCCGACCAGGCTGGTGTTGCCCGCTACCAGGGTTGCCCGATACCGGATACAGATAAGGATGGTATCAATGATGAGGAAGACAGATGCGCTGGTGAACCCGGTCCAGCGAGCAACCAGGGCTGCCCGGAGATTAATGAAGAGGTAATACAGAAGGTAAACTATGCCGCACAGAATATTTATTTCGCAACCGGTAAGTCGACATTGTTGTCCAGGTCATTTAAAGGCCTGGATGAAGTGGTGCAGGTATTGAAAGCCGATCCTGCTTTAAAACTGGCAATTGATGGTCATACCGACAATGTAGGCGCTGATGCGTTGAACCAGAAATTGAGCGAGAACCGCGCAGCCGCTGTTAAAACTTATCTGGTGAAAAAAGGTGTCGATCCAAACCGTCTTACTGCTGCTGGTTTTGGCGAAACACAGCCTGTAGCAGATAATAAGACCGCCCCTGGTCGCCAACAGAACCGCCGCGTGGAGTTGAAGTTGAATTACTAAAAATCGTGTATAATACTTAACAAAAAAGCTACCTTTTATCAGGTAGCTTTTTTTATGACGGTTATGAAACCAGATCAGCTTTTGTTCATGATAGTCACAACGGGAATCCTGGAACCATAGGATAATAATTTGTTAGTAATGCGGTTCCAAAAACCTGGCAGTCTAAAATCTTTGACCGGGTTAACCATGATCAGATCGGCATTAATTTTCTTTGAAAACTCGAGAGTGCTTTTCGCGAGGTTTTGACCTTCAAGTAAAAAGCACTGTACCGGAATGGTTGAAATACTTTGTACCATTTCCAGGGCGCTGTCGAGAATAGTCTGCGTTTTATCGCCTGCATGTTTACGCAGGGAAACAAAGTATACCGTTGATTTGAATGCTCTGCCAAGTAATGCCGCCAGCCTGATTTGCCGGACCGGTATTTCGCCAGAAACGGGCAACACGATCTTTTTAAAATGACAGATCAGGCCACCTGATCTTACCGCCAGTACCGGGATATTCGTTTTTTTGGCGAGTCGGCTGATCGATACAGAGGAAATGATACGCTGAATAAGGTTGAATTTGGAAAGGCCTGTCACAACCAGGTCCATCTCATATTGCCCGATATAGTTGGATAGCTGCGACTGGCTATTACCCGAAAGAACACTGATCTCCAAAGTTCCTTCACCACAAAGCTGGTTGGTATACAGCGTTTTTAACTGTTCAAGCTTTTTTAACGCGATTTCAGTGTTGATATTTCGGCGGAATAAAGGGTGTGACCCGGAGATATGTACCAGGTGAATGTTACAGTTAAAACTATTGGAAAGTTCTATCGCTTTCGCGATGGCCCATTTGTTTTTGGTCGTAAAATCAATTGGTACAAGGATGTTATAAAGCTTGTTGGCCATAAGCAATAATTTTACGTGATATAAAAATAATATTTCTTACGCTAATGCCAGTAACGGCTCGAAATCCCTGGTTTTGATCGAGCTGTCGGCAATTTTCTCAAGTAATTCATCAGTCGTGCAAAACGCTACGCCTTTCCCGGCATATGTTATCATGCAGCGGTCGTCTTTGCTATCACCTACGGCGATGCAGTTGTTCAATTTCACGTTATACTTTTCACACAAATATTGCAGCGCATTCGTTTTACAAAATGAATGACCACAAATACTATCAGGTGATCCAAAGAAATAAGAAGGCAGGTTCACCTCACCAGTTGCTTTGCCTTCAAAAAATTCAAGCTGGTGTGCCACGGAAAAATCTGCGCCGATCTGTTGTTTTACATAGTTTGTTATCAATGAGTAGCTATGACTAAGAATGCCCACCAGGTAACCTTTTTCCTTATACACCTTAACTACTTCTTTGATGTTTTCCACCATATCCATGCTGCTGATCACATGCAATAGATCGTCAATGGTATTATTCTTTAAAAGAAGTCCAATTCTTTTTGTCAGGATGATCGGATCTTTTTCATTAAAACGCAGTTCGTCCAATTTTGGTTTGAATCCGAACTCTTTAGCACATTCGTCAATAAATCTGTTGACCAGGATCGTATCATCCATATCAAAGATGATCATCTTTTGGTAGGAAGAAAGATTTTCCCGGAGTACATTGTTCATTTCCCGCTGGATCGCTTCCAGGGAGTTCACACTTTCCTGGTTCAGTTCATTACTATGGTGCCGCTGGGCTTTGCTGATGATGGCCCTTGACACTTCACCACTCATTTTTCCAAGGGCCTCCCAGGGTTTACTCTTGTTTTCAATATATCCAATGTTCACCTCCTGTACGCGGGCCTTCATGAGGTACATATCAATTAGGATGCCTATATCAACACCGTAATCGTTGAAGAACTCGATTTTTTGGAAAAATGATTTTTTCCCTGCGATCATTCCGCTAAGAGGCTGCGAAAAATGCGATAACCCCGGGAAAATGATTGCCAGCAGAGGCTTTGCGACCAGTTCTGTTACCCTGCCTGCATTACGGGCAAAAGCTCCTTTTACAAAATCGGCTTCGTTATTTATCAACGGGGCTGCCAGGTTTGCAATGGACTTTTCAGGGTAGGGGTCAATATCCGCGTCGAGAAAAACTACAAATTCATTGCTCGAGGCTTCGATTCCTTCTTTCATAGATATCCCTTTGCCCCGGGCTGCGCTTACAATCACTTTCGCACCCGCTTCCTGCGCAATACTAATAGTATTATCCTCCGATTTATCATCTACGACAATCACTTCCGAAACTGATGCCTCAGAAAAACAAAACCGAACGACCTGTCCAATCGTTTTTTCTTCATTCAATGCCGGTATAATTACAGAAAGCATATTTTGTTTTTCCCTTTTGTGAAAACGAATGATGGTGCTGATAAGTTCAGATTTCCTGCTCAGTCTATTGAATTATAAATCAGGCCCTGTAACCGGGAGGCCAGATTGAAAGGCCTGCTTCCGGTCGGTCGGAAGGTAGTGATTATATCGCTAATGAAAGTTAAAAATCCGGTTAGAAAATCTGGACCTTTTTCTAATGTGTTAGGATCAGGTGAATAAAAAAAAAGTCTGACGGATCCGCCAGACTTACCTGTGAATATTATGGAATCAGATTAATAATCATTGCCATATCCACCACGGTCACGATTGTAACCGCCGCCGCCGCCTTTGTTATAGCCGCCATTGCCGCCTTTTTTGAAGCCGCCACCGCCGCCATTGCCAAAGCTTCTTTTCTTGAAGCCACCGCCGCCAGCGCCACCTTCAGGTTTGGGCCTGCTTTCATTGACGACAATATTGCGACCGTCAACTTCGCTGCCGTTCAACGCTGCTATGGCAGCCTGGGCCTGGTCGTCATTGGGCATTTCCACGAAACCAAAGCCTTTGCTACGGTTGGTGAATTTGTCGTTAACGATTTTTGCAGAAGTTACTTCACCATGAGCGGCAAAAAGATTGGAAAGATCCTGATCTTTCAGGTTCCAACTTAGGTTTCCTACGTAAATGTTCATTTTGAGAGTTTTAAAAAAATAAAAAAGTGCTAACAGTAAACAGTAACCAATGAACATTCTACGTTTATATCGAAACGTTCAGGACTTATAAAACTGTAAAGAACACCAAGACAATACAAAATAAAGGATTTTTCTTTGACATTTTGAGAAATTATTGTATAGTCGGGCGGGAGAACGCATCACTCGGGTATAATTCGTTGATTTATAAATAATTGTATTGAAGTGTGGGTAAAAAAAGTCCCCGGTGAAGCCGGGGACTATCATTAAAAAAGTTTTTGAATTCTTATTCGGCGGTTACTTCAAAGTCCAGTTCTGTACTATGACCATTACCGAAATCGATAGTGGCTTTATAGGTACCCAGTTCTTTCACATCTTCAGGAATCGAGATTTTCTTGCGATCGATCTCATATCCTTTTTGCTCGCGAATGGCGCGGCTTACCTGCAATGAAGTGATGCTACCGAAGATCTTTCCGCTTGTACCGGTTTTTGCGCCAAGCTTCAAAGGTGCTTCGTTCAATTTAGCGATAACGCTGTTGATTTCAGCCAGCATTTTCGCTTCTTTCTTAGCAGCCTGTTTCAATCTTTCTTCCAGTTGCTTGCGGTTTCCGGGATTGCTCTCGATGGCAAGCTGGCGGGGGAACAGGAAGTTGCGGGCGTACCCATTTTTTACTTTCACTACCTCGTTGGCAGCACCCAGGTTATCTACATCCTGAATTAAAATGACATCCATGTTTTTCTTTTTGTTCACCATGACCCAGTCGGTCGGAACCGGCTGTCTTTCCCCGGAGGGAAGTTAGGGTGAGGTTATTTTAAAAGGTCTGTTACGTAAGGCAAAAGTGCCATTTGACGAGCTTTCTTGATCGCATCCGATACTTTGCGCTGATATTTCAGGCTGTTACCGGTCAGACGACGGGGTAATAATTTACCCTGCTCATTCAAAAACTTTTTCAGGAATTCTATATCCTTATAATCGATATAGTGCATGCCGTATTTTTTGAAACGGCAGAATTTTTTTACCCTTTTATCGCTTTTAATTGCGGTCAGGTATTTAATCTCATTCTTTGCCATGTGTTATGCCTCCACTTCTTTTTCAACTCCTGTTTTTACACCACTTCTCTTTTTGGCATTGTACTCGACGGCGTATTTATCGAGTTTGGTACAAAGGTGACGGAGTACAGACTCGTCACGTAAAAGCTGAATCTTCAGCTTTTCATTGAAGTCGGATGGCGCAGTATATTCCATTACCCAGTAAAGACCAGTTGTCTTTTTCTGGATCGGATACGCCAGTGATTTCAGTCCCCATGGGTTTTCAGCTACGATGGTACCACCATTTTCGGTGACCAGCGCGGCGAATTTTTTTTGTTCTGCTTTGAACTCATCGTCGCTCAGAACTGGGGTAAAAATCACCATCAATTCGTAATTGTTCATTTACGTGTGTTTGTGATTAAAAATTTGTTTATCCCATTGCTTTTGTCAATGGGGCGGCAAAGATAGGGATTTGACGCGAAAAGCCAGAGCCAGACACCCTGTATTTTCAAAACTGGAAAACGGACAAAAATGTGCGACCTGGCAGGAGAATAATTTATGCAAATGTATGACAACCAATAATTAATAACTTACCAGCTTCCGGACAGCCGACAATCAATTACCCGTAATTGAAGACTTTTTTCACCGTTCCATTCATTTATGTCGAGTTTGTAGACGATATCGCTAGGCTGCTTTTGCCTGAGGCATTCATATTTATCGTGCAAATTGAAGCCGATACCCGTAAAGGTCCGACCGCCCTGCCTGAGTGAAAACCTGAGATGGTTTTCTTTGACTATCCGGGAGTAACCGGTGTCTACCACATTCTTTGTTAAAAATACAGGTCGCAGATTCTCGGGACCGAAGGGTTCCATCTGATTTAGGATATTGTAAAAGGGCCAGGTGATATCATCGAAACTTATTTCCGCGTCAATTAGAATTTCCGGGATTAAAAGATCAGGGTCTATCGTTGAGGCAACTATGTCTTCAAACTTTGCACGAAAAGCATCGATCTTGTCAATCTCCAATGTCATCCCGGCAGCTGCAAAATGACCGCCATAACCCAACAGGTGGTCGCGGCAGGCATGAACCGCCTCATAAAGATTGAAACCTGGAACACTTCTGGCGCTGCCCGCTGCCAGGTTTCCTGATTGTGTAAGGATAATAGTAGGTCGGTAATATTGCTCAATCACTCGTGAAGCAACTATTCCAACTACACCTTTATGCCAATGAGGCTTGAATAAAACGGTAGACTTGCTGTTTATCCAGTTTTCATTCTCTTCGATCAAGGCCAGCGCCTCCTGGGTGGTGCTGGTATCGGCTTCCTTGCGGTTTGTATTGTCGCTATGCAATTGTTCTGCAAAAGTCAGCGCCTCTTCGTACGTTTCAGATATGAATAGCTGAACGGCTTTAGTGGCATCGTCCATTCTTCCGGCGGCATTAACCCTGGGGGCAATGATAAAAACAAGGTTATTGATCTGTAGTTGGGTTTGTACACCCCCCAGGTGACAAAGTGCTTTTATTCCCGGATTGGGATTTTCATTAGCTTTTTGAAGGCCATAATACGCAAGTATCCTGTTTTCACCCGTAATCGGAACAATATCGGCGGCTATCGCTACCGCGGCCAGGTCGAGGTATTCATAAACGAATTGTTCAGGAAGTTTCAATTTCTCCGCCAACGCAGTTATCAATTTGAAACCAACACCACAACCACAAAGTTCTTTATAGGGATAATGGCAGTCTGATTGTTTTGGATTGAGTATGGCTATAGCTGGCGGTAAAATTTCATCGGGCAGGTGGTGATCGCAGACAACGAAATCAATTCCTGCCGTTTTCGCATAAGCTATCAGGTCATAGGATTTGATTCCGCAATCCAGAGAGATGATCAGGGTGAACCCGTTTTCCTTTGCAAAATCAATCCCGGCCTTACTTACACCATAACCTTCCCTGTACCTGTGCGGGATATAAAAATCAACATTAAATCCATTTTTTTTCAGAAAACTGTACATCGACGCGACCGCCGTTGTTCCATCCACATCATAGTCGCCAAACACGAGCACCTTTTCCTGGTTTACAAGCGCGGGCAATATTCGTTCGACGGCTTTGTTCATATCCTTCATTAACCACGGATCATGCAGATGGGATAGCTGAGGCCGGAAAAAATCCCTGGCTTCATCGTAAGTGGTAATGCCGCGTTGGGTGAGTATTTTACAAAAAACCGGGCTGATTTTTAGAACCCTGTTCAGGGCTTCCGCTTTATCCGGGTCTCCTGGTATGATCGTCCATCTTTTTTCCATTCCCTGCACTGTTTTTCCAACACTAATATTTTCGGTCTGTGACATAAAGTACGAGATCTTCCAGGCCTTTCCTGGCATTGTTTTCAGGAAACTGGTAAAGGATTTCAAGCGCTTCTTTTTTATAGGCATTCATTTTTTCCACGGCATATTCAATCCCGCCTGTTTCCTTTACGCAGTCAATGACCCATTTTACTTTCTCTTTGTCAAGGTTCTTGTTTTTGACAATGTAGATGATCTTCCTCCGGGTTTTCCGGTCCGTATTATTAAGCGTATAAATTAGGGGAAGGGTCAATTTTTTTTCTTTTATATCATTCCCCGTAGGTTTACCCACATTGTCGCTGAAATAATCGAAAAGGTCATCTTTTATTTGGAAAGCGATGCCGGTTTTTTCCCCAAACAAACGCATTTTTTCGGCGATCGCATCATCATTGCTGGTAGACCAGGCGCCGGCAGAGCATGCGGACGCAAGCAGGGATGCGGTCTTGTTTTGGATGATTTCGAAATAGATGCTTTCGCTGAGGTTGAGCGAACGGGATTTTTCGATCTGGAGTAGTTCACCCTCACTCATTTTCCGCACGGCATCTGATAATATGGTAAGAATTCTATGATCGTTGTGGTTGAGCGACATTAAAAGGCCTTTGGCCAGCAGGTAATCACCCACCAGGACCGAGACCTTATTTTTCCAGAGGGCATAAACTGAAAAAAAACCCCTTCTTTCCTGGGAATCATCGACTACATCGTCATGAACCAGGGTGGCAGTATGCAATAATTCAACGAGCGAAGCTGCCCGGTAGGCCGGCTCAGTGATCTGGCCGCATAGTTTGGCGGACAAAAGGACAAACATAGGCCGGAGCTGCTTTCCCTTCCGTTTTACTATATACCGCATGATCCGGTCAAGCAGGGGTGTCTGGCTCCTGACGGCCTCGCGGAAGCGGGATTCAAAAATTTTCAACTCAGCATCAATAAGTCCGGTGGGAAGGCTCATATGTTAAAAGCGGCAATTTACGGAGCAAAAAATTAATGTGTAAAGTCCCGCTCAAATAGGGATTTTTTTTGACTAAGTAATTGAAAAATAAGAGTAAACCACGGAAATAATTTTCACAAAAATTTGGTTATTATGCCGCATGTCATATTTTTGCGTTTTATTAGGACATTGTTTTCTCATCTTAATCCTTAGTTATGATAAGCAAAAAGTACTTTTTATTGGCAGGCTTATTCTGTCTGCTGGCAACGTTTAGTAGCGCTCAAACCCAAGTTGGTAGCAGCTACGACGTTTCTGATTCTTCAGTAGTTCCTTCTAAAAGGATGCCCCAGCACACTGAATTTTTAAATGGAACCAACAATTTCCCGGCGAAGCCTCGTAATCAATGGGAAATAGGTATTAAAGGCGGTGCTTTCACAGTTAGTGGTGATATTCCCGCGGTATTCCCAACATTGGGTTTTGGTCTCCATGTTAGAAAAGCCTTTGGTTATGTTTTCTCTATGAGGCTTGAGTATTTGAATGGTACTGGTAAAGGATTGAACTGGAAACCTTCCGGTATTATCCCAACCACTCCCGATAATCCTTGGAACGCAGCAGGTTATACAGGGGTTTACTACAATAACTACAAAACAAAGGTTCAGGACCTGTCACTGCAAGGTATAGTTACCCTGAACAATATCCGTTTCCACAAATCTAAAACAGGGTTCAACTTCTACGCTTTTGGTGGTATAGGTGGAACTGTATATGATACTAAGGTGAATGCCTTGAACGGCAATACTCCGTATAACTTTGGCGGTATCAACGGTGGTGTATATAAAGACAGGAAAGACACCCGTAAAGCGCTGAAGGATCTTATGGATGATTCATATGAGTCTGCTGCTGAAAGCCATGGTGACACTCGTCCTAAGCTTTTCGGCGATACTTTTAAGCCTTCTGGTACAGTAGGTCTGGGTATTGCTATTAAACTGAGCAATCGTATCAATATCGCGATTGAAGATCGTGTTACTTTTATCAAAGACGATCTTCTGGATGGTCAGCGTTGGGCTGAGCAAGGCGATCTTACCCGCGATTTTGACTCTTATAACTATGCTACCATTGGTTTAAACTTCAACCTGGGTGCAAAATCTGTTGAGCCATTGTGGTGGCTTAATCCATTGGATTACGCTTACAGCGAAATCCGCAACCCTCGCCTGATGAGGTTGCCAAAACCCGTATTGCCTGATGCTGATGGTGACGGTATCACTGACCAGTTTGACCAGGAACAAACACCTGCAGGTGTTCCAGTTGATTCACATGGTGTAAGCCGCGATACTGATGGTGACGGTGTTCCTGATTATAAGGATAAAGAACTTATTACACCTACACATTGCCAACCTGTTGATGCTGATGGCGTAGGCAAATGCCCATGCCCGGCTGAAGAGTGCTTTGAGAATTATATCAAGAGAGATGCAAATGCTTGTGCAGAAAAATTAGGAGCTTTGCCAAGCATATCTTTCCGCAAAGGTTCAAATACATTAAGCGACGACAACAAAGCTGTATTGGCTACTGTTGCTGCAAAACTGCGTAACGCTCCTGAGTGTAAAGTGGTCGTGATCGGTTACTGCTCTTCCAGCAAGAAAGAACAGCAATTGAGTTGGGATCATGTAAATAAAGTGATCACTCACCTGGTAGAGCAGGAAGGTTTAAGCGCTGATCGCTTTATCTTTAACTATGGCCAGGAAGGTGGTGACTGCGATACAGTTGATCTGCGCGGTGCTGCTGAAGGTGAAGAAGGACCCAATACTGTGGCTCCTCCACACCCCAACCTTCGCAAGAGATAATTAAATAGTTGATTACTTTTTGCTGATAAAAACAGGCCCTCCCCATCAGGGGAGGGCTTTTTAATGCGGGTTGATTTGGGCAATTGTTTGATTTTCAGATTAGTGGAACGGTGGATTGACGGCGGTTTATCAAAATCTTAACGAAGTGCTTTTGGATACTTATCTTTTTTACTCAAGTTTTGCCTGTATCTATTAACTTTGCACACCTTTTATGCGTACGATACCTGTATTTTTATTGGTGCTTTTTCTAACCAGTTGTGGCAAAGGCATAAACAAAATATTGAAAAACCCGGACCCGGAGTACAAGCTTCGTATGGCCGAAAAGTATTTTGTTCAGAAGAAATACAGCAAGGCGCAGATACTGTACGAGGATGTAATGCCTTTTTATAAGACAAGAGCCGAATTCCAGGATATTTATTACAAGTATGCCTATTGCGCCTATAACCAGGCCGACTATTTGAATGCGGAAAACCTGTTTAAGACCTTTCTTGAAATTTTTCCCAATAGCCCCAAAGCTGAGGAAATGGATTTCATGAGGGCTTATAGCTATTATAAGCAATCGCCCAAGCCGGAACTTGACCAAACCAATACGATCAAGGCTATGGGTATGATGCAGGTCTTTATCAATACGCATCCAGGATCCGAAAGGAATAAGGAGGCTGCCGAAATCATTGATATTTGCAGGGGCAAGTTGGAGGTGAAGGATTATAAGAGTGCCAGGTTGTACTTTGATATGGGACAATTCAGGGCAGCAGGTGTTTCCTTTACCACACTGCTAAACAGTTACCCCGAGTCCAACAGGGCCGATGAGTATAAACTCATGATCATAAAGTCGTATTTTCGGTACGCGGAAATGAGCATCGAGGAGAAAAAACCTGAGAGATTTGAGAAAGTGATCGATGAGTATGAAGACTTTGTGGATCGTTTCCCAGAGAGCAAGTACCGAAAAGAAGCGGAAGATTATATGAATTTATCGCAAACCAATATAAATAATTTAAAGAATGAGCAAGTTAAGACGTCAGCTTAGTGCTGGTATTGCCAGTAATGTTGAAACTAAAAGCCTGGATGATCTGCGGAAAAAGACAGGGAACTTATATGAGTCAATTGCCATAATTGCAAAAAGGGCTAACCAGATCAATATCTCGCTGAAGGAAGAACTTCATAATAAACTCGATGAATTTGCCAGTCATACAGACAGCCTGGAAGAAATACATGAAAACAAAGAGCAGATTGAAATATCCAGGGCGTACGAGAGAATGCCTAATCCAGCACTATTAGCCACCCAGGAATTCATGGAAGACAAGGTTTATTTCCGTAAGGGCGAAGACCAGCTTTTCGACTAAATATTATCTTATTCAAATATTTACAGCGACCTCGTCGACAACGGGGTCGCTTTTGTATTTAGTACGTAATTGAATAAATTTGATGACGATGCAGGGAAAAAAGATATTATTAGGGATTACAGGAAGTATTGCAGCTTACAAAGCTATTCATCTTACGCGGTTATTTGTGAAAGCAGGTGCAGAAGTGAAAGTAATCATGACCCCGTCGTCAAAAGATTTTGTCTCCCCGCTTACCCTCTCAACACTCAGCCGGAACACAGTGCTCACTGATCTGTTTGACGAAAGCAGTTGGGCTAATCACGTCATGCTGGGGCGATGGGCAAATATCATGGTTATCGCTCCCCTGAGCTGCAATACGCTTTCCAAAATGGCCCATGGGCAATGTGATAACCTTTTGTTGGCGACCTGGCTATCTGCGACCTGCCCCGTTTTGCTCGCCCCTGCCATGGATGAAGACATGTGGCATCACCCGGCTACAAAGCGCAACCTGGAACTGGTAAAGTCATTTGGGAATACGATCATCCCGGTCGAAAGCGGCGAGCTGGCAAGTGGTCTTTTTGGGGAAGGCAGGATGGCGGAGCCGGAACAGATCTTTCGGTTCATTAATGAGCGTTTCTCTCTTAACAGGCCTTTACAAGGCAAAAAGGCATTGGTGACTGCCGGGCCTACATACGAAGCAATAGATCCGGTTCGTTTTATAGGAAATCATTCGTCTGGGAAAATGGGCGTTGCCCTCGCACAGGAGTTAGTGCGAAATGGAGCGGAAGTAACCCTTGTACTGGGTCCGTCGGGTTTAAATTTTGATACGCATGGAATGAAGATAATCCGGGTGACTTCGGCCAGCGAAATGTACGATGCCTGCCAGGCGGAGTTTCCGACCACGGATTTGGCCGTCATGGCAGCGGCGGTGGCTGATTTTACGCCTGTTCAGAGAGCTGAACAAAAGATCAAAAAGACAGATGCAAATCTTGATATCGTCCTGACAAAAACAAAAGATATACTAAAAAGCCTGGGCAATAAAAAGAGAAAAAATCAGGTGTTGGTGGGTTTTGCGCTGGAGACATCAAATGAGACAGCTCATGCTATTGAAAAGCTGGACAAGAAGAATGCTGACATGATTGTGTTGAACTCCTTAAATGATCCGGGAGCAGGTTTTGGATATGATACAAATAAGGTCACCATTTTTCAGAAAGGAGGTCATCAGTATAATTTTGAAATTAAGTCAAAGGCGGATGTGGCGAAGGATATTGTAGACACTATTATAAAAGCTTATTATGTTTAAGAAAGCAGTTATATTTTTCCTGTTCCTTTCTCTTGTAAGTAAAGCACCGGCACAGGAAATACAGGCTCGGTTAACAGTCATGGCCAATAAGATCAGTACCCAGGTTAACAAGAACATTTTTCAGACCTTACAAACTTCGTTAATAAATTTTATCAATAACAGGAGGTGGACTACCGACACATACCAGCCAGGCGAAAAGATTCAATGTAATTTTCTGCTGAATGTGGAGCAGGATCTGGGCAATAATGTTTATAAGGGCCGCCTCACCATCCAGGCTGCACGCCCGATCTACAGCACCACCTATGATTCTCCCATCATCAATTTCATGGATGATGATGTGGTTTTTCGATACCAGGAATTTCAACCCATTGAGTTTAACGAAAACCGGGTACAGGGTAACGATCCGGTAGCAGCCAATCTTCCCGCGATATTTGCTTATTATATCAATATCATACTGGGATTTGACTATGGATCGTTTTCATTAAGGGGCGGTGATCCCTACTTTAAGAAAGCCTGGAATATTGTAAACAACGCACCGGAAAGCCGTGATATCACCGGATGGAAATCTTTTGAAAATATTCGTAACCGGTATTGGCTTGCTGAGAATCTGAACAACAACAGGTTTGCCCTAATTCACGATGCGTTATACTCTTACTATCGTACTGGGATGGATATCTTTTATGAAAATGAAGAGCAGGGAAGGACTGGTATTATCAACAGTTTGAACTTTCTGAATACGCTTAATACAGAGAATCCCAACTCAATGATCATGCAATTCTTTTTTCAGGGGAAGAGTTCTGAACTTGTGATGATTTTTAGTCGCGCTAACAACGATTTAAAAACGCGTGCACGCGATATACTGACCAGGATCGATATTTCAAATAACGCCAGGTATAAAGATCTCCAATGAGGATTAGTTTCGTTATAATAGCGGGTATTTTCTTCTTGATGGGTTGTAAAGACAAAAAGGAATCGTCTTCAGTGATTTTATCAAAAGCCAAGATGCAGGCTGTAATGTGGGATATGGTTCGATCGAGTGAGTTTTTGAATGGATTCGTACTCTTTAAAGACACGGCTATCGATAAGACCGCAAGAAGTCACAAATGGCATGAAAAAATTTTTCAAATGCATGAAATCACGAAGGAGGAGTTTGAAAAAAGTTATGCCTATTATGAAAATCATCCCGGATTAATGCGTGATATTCTCGACACACTGAGCAGGAAGCAGATCCCTACACAGCCGTATTCAAGTTCGCGGGTTACTCCTGCGATAGTCGATAGTCCCAAAATTTCAGTAGCTCCAGGCCCGGATGTAAAGAGCCGGTCGAGGGATTCGATTATCAAACGAAGAATTCTTCGCAAGGACATTAAACCGCAATAATGTCTGAATAGTCTCCCAAGTTTGTTAAATTTATTACTTAAACAATGATATGAATAAAGTTGTAGTGGATGCCGACCACGCGATTCATGATATCCAGGATGGACATGTAATTGTCCTGGGAGGTTTTGGATTATGTGGCATTCCGGAGAATTGTATTGCAGCTTTGGAAAGGAAAGCCGTAAAAGATCTGACCTGCATTTCCAATAATGCTGGCGTGGATGATTTTGGGATTGGGATGTTGTTAAAGAAGAAGCAGCTGAAGAAGATGATTGCTTCGTATGTGGGTGAGAACGCAGAGTTTGAAAGACAATTGTTAAGTGGTGAACTTGATGTAGAGCTTATACCGCAAGGGACGCTGGCGACGCGGTGCCTGGCAGCCGGTTATGGTATGCCCGCTATCTTCACACCAGCAGGCGTCGGAACGGAGGTGGCAGAAGGTAAGGAAGTTAGGAATTTTAACGGTAAGGATTATTTGCTTGAGATTGCTTTTGAGCCGGACTTTGCTTTGGTTAAAGCATGGAAGGGAGATACGATGGGAAATCTTATTTATAAAGGGACTGCCCGGAATTTTAATCCTTTGGCCGCGATGGCAGGTAAGGTAACGATTGCGGAAGTGGAACATTTAGTTCCGGCGGGTACGCTTGATCCAAATGAAATACATACACCGGGGATATACGTACACCGGATTTTTGAAGGTAAGGCTTACGAAAAAAGAATTGAGCAAAGAACTGTCCGGAAAAGGAATGCCAGCTGATTGCTCATGTTTTAATCATTTTCTATGGCGTTAACAAAGGAACAAATTGCACAAAGGATTGCCAGGGAGTTAAGAGACGGTTATTACGTAAACCTCGGTATTGGTATTCCAACACTGGTAGCGAATTATATTCCTGAAGGAATTAGTGTGGTTTTTCAGAGTGAAAACGGATTATTGGGGATGGGGCCTTTTCCATGGGAGGGTGAGGAGGATCCGGATCTAATAAATGCAGGCAAGCAGACGATCACTACTGTTCCGGGGTCTTCATTTTTTGATTCTGCCATGAGTTTTGGTATGATAAGAGCCGGGAAGGTTGACCTAACTGTATTAGGTGCTATGGAAGTGAGTGAGAAAGGAGACATTGCCAACTGGAAAATTCCCGGTAAATTGGTAAAGGGAATGGGTGGAGCGATGGACCTGGTAGCAAGTGCCAGGAATATTATCGTTGCCATGATGCACACAAATCCAAAGGGTGAATCTAAATTACTGCCGGTATGTACGTTGCCGCTTACTGGTATCGGGTGTGTAAAGAAAATAGTAACTGATCTGGCCGTACTCGATATAACTTCCAGGGGGTTTCAATTACTTGAAAAAGCTCCGGGGGTGAGTTTGGAGGAGATCAAGAGTAAAACTGCGGGTAATCTTATAATGGAGGGGGAGATACCTGAAATGCAATTCTGAGCCATTCTCTAGTCGATCAGGTTATTCTTTACGGCAAAAAATACCAAACCCGCTGTATTCTTACTACCAAATCGCTCCATGAGCCGGTCTTTGATAGCTTCTACGGTGCGTGGGCTGATTTCCATTTTTTGCGCTATTTCCTGAGCGGTAAATTCCATACATATGAAGCGCAGTACATCACGCTCTTTATCGCTCAGCGTGATTTCGTTGTTAAGTGACGGTACAACTTTCTGCCGTGAATGTGATTTTTTCAGCAGAATTCTGTTTACAAAGTTATTGAGGTAATATCCTTTTTCAAATACCTCCATAATAGCCCTGCGGATTTCCTGGGGATCTGCGTTCTTGAGCATATATCCGTTAGCGCCATTCTCCATAAGATGATATACGAAACGTTCGTCCTCATACATGCTTAGTACAAGCACTTTTATGGTAGGGTATTGCTTGCTGATGATTTTTGTAGCTTCGATGCCATCTTTTCCCGGCATACGGAGGTCCATAAGCACCACATCCGGTTCGGATTGGGGTAATCCGGCCAGTAGTTCATCTCCATTTTCAGCTTCCTGGACAAATTTAATATTGGTGAACGGTCTCAGTGAAAGGATTACGCCTTTCCGGAATATTTTGTGATCGTCAGCAATAGCTACCTTAATGATTCCCATAGTTTCAGATAATGCGGTGAAATTAGCAAATAATCACAATTACTGGTACGGATCGTCTTTTGGCAACTCGATAGTTACTTTATAATACGTTTGTGATATATCTTTTTCAAAATATATGCTTCCTTTTGCTACCCTAAGACGGCTGCTGATATTTTTTAGACCAAGACCAATGTTACTCTTATTTAATTTATCAAAATCAGTCTGGATAATGCCGCGTCCATCATGGTGGATGCGAAGATAAAACTTATCTCCGTGTACGTTTTGTGTCAGATGGATAAAGCTGGCACTACTGTGTTTGAGGATGTTATTGATCAGTTCCTGAACAATCCGGAAGATGATAAGTTCTTTTTCCGGTTTAAGTCTTTCACGATAATCGTGGAATCGGCTACTGGCATTCATACTTCCCGAGCCACTTATTTTTTGGAATACGTCATTTATTGCAGATTCCAATCCAAAGTTTTTGAGGGTCGGCGGCATTAAGCTGTGGCTGATATTCCGAACAAGCTGGATAGTATCGTCAATGATCTGCCGCGCCTGGAAAATGGCCTGAAGCTGGGTAGCTTTGTCCTGGTTTACCAGGTTTTCATTTAGGTAGAGTCTGGCTGTAGCCAACAAAGGGCCGGCGTCATCGTGTAGGTCAGCAGCGAGGCGTTGGCGTTCTTCCTCCTGAAGCCTGATCGACGCATCGAGCAGGATCTTTTGTTGCTCTTCTTCCATTTTTTGGAGAGTGCGTTGATAGCGTGCGACTTTACGTTGGTGGAAGATGATGAATAAAACCAGTCCAACCGTCAATACAAGCATCCCCATAGTGCCGATAAACAGCACGGAGGAAACTCCTGAGGATGGGTTAGTGGCTTGTAGGAAAAACATAGTGGTGAGGGTGGTAAGATTAATTCATATCCATATCTAAATAGGGTAAATGCGTGGAATTAACTGGTTTGTTTTTATGCTGCCGAAATATCATTACCATTGCGAAGGAAAACAAAACATTCTTCAATATTTCGGCAATATATGTATAATGCCAATAGCTATAAAATTCATGAGAAGTCATGACATTCGCAAGGATGTTGAAAAATAGCGAGCCTCCTAAATAAATGAGTATTCCTACAGAAACCCAAAAGGCATAGTGATTATAGATGTACCCCATCCGGATGTTTCGAGAATGGTCATAAAAAAACAAGAAAATGTACACAAAAAGTAAAATTGTTTCTATCCCCACCGACATGGAGTCTAGTCGCTGCATTTTTCCATCAAAAAATGCTTGTGATAAAATTTGAAAAACTAAAAAGCCGACAAATATTATTGACCCTATATAAGGAATTCGCCTTAATTTGGAACTTAGAATGTTAATTACTAGAAGGTATGTAAAAAACAAGTATTCAAACAGTGTATATAAATCTAGATACACCAATTGATACTTAATTGGTAGATTATCAAATACTACTTTAAGTAAGAAGAAAACGACTAAGCCATAAATTCCTATATGAGGTGATGGACGACTTTTGTCACGATACAAAAGCCAAGTAATGGGGAGAAGGAGATATGAGAAAGTAACGATATAATAAAAAAGCTTTTCTATTGTTTGGATTTTATCCAAAAATAGAAAAACTTTTAAGAGAATAAAACTTTTGTGTGTTTAATCTTCCCAAACGAAGATACCCACTTCATCAACTCTTACAGTTGCTCTTGAAATCATTGCCTTTTTCATAACAGTAACGTTTTTTTGTTCTGGAATCGATTCTGGGTGTAAAAATTGGCAATGTAAACTCGCTTTTCCACGGGGGTATAAGAGGTATAAAACACTTAACCCGGACCGAAAACCCTAATAATAAATGTTTTTGGTTAATTTACGAGGATAAAATACCTTTGAAAAAAGAGTAAAATAACGATAATTACCTAGTAAAAATACGGAACATTATCGTGTTTTAACCAAGGATATTTCCGATAGTTTAGGTAAAAGTGTTGGACAGAGATGGGCTAGCCGTCTTTAAATGCTATTTTTTTGAGAGATCCCCGCCATCGAAGTCTTCAATGCACGGATTAATAATAAGGAGATATATCCTATTCGAATCGGACTGGTAGTACATTTAATATTAGATAAACGTAAACCGAATCTGAATTATTACAAGCGCACAGAGTTTAATAGGAGAGCCCGAAGGTGTTTTTGTGGTTTACTCTGTGCCTCTGACTATTCTATTTTACGACAAAATAAGAAAAGTAAAAAAGCTACATTTGGCACGGGAAAACCCTATCCATTAGATTTATTGACTGCTTAAAACCAAAATTATACATGACAAGCCAGGAAATCAAAATCGCTATTGCAGACGACCATAAGATATTCCGGGACGGAATCAGAATGGCCTTGAGAGACAGAGAATACTTAAAGATTATTTGGGAAGCTGAGGACGGAAAAGACCTGATGCACAAACTCCAGCTTAAACAACCAGACGTAATTTTGATGGATATAAGAATGCCTGAGGTAGATGGTATCAATGCGATTAGTTTAATTCGAAAAGAGTATGAATCGTTGAAAATCATTGTTTTAACAATGTACGACGACCAGGAAATGATTACGAAAATGATGGAAATGGGAGCTAATGCCTACCTTACCAAAACAACCGATCCAGACGAAATATACCAGGCAATTCTAACTTGTATGAACGACGACTTCTATTTTAACGAACTGGTTAACAAGGCCGTATTGTTGAAACTCCAACATAAAAAAACTGTCCGGCAATTTTACCCTAACCCGGTAAAACTGTCAGAAAAAGAGCTCCGGATTTTAAAACTTATTTCAGAGGATAAAACAACTGAAGAAATTTCAAAAGAAGTATTTCTAAGTCCGCGAACCATCGAAACCATCCGGCAAAACATGAAGCAAAAGGTCGGCGCTAAGACCATCGCCGGGCTCGTGATGTATGCTATGCGTAACAAGCTGCTTGAATAGCTGTTCTTGTTTCATTATTAACCTATGCTGCCGCATCGGTAAAGCCTTTCTATTATGGAGAATATCAACAACAGCTATTTTGAGGGTTACTATAAGGATATCTGGAAAAATATTGTACCCACAGAATTAACTATCCGTGAGTCAAGCTTTATTCGTGACTATTTTAGACTTCAACCGGGTAATTGTGTGTTGGATTTAATGTGTGGTAACGGTCGTCATGCCATTGCGTTGGCGAAAAGCGGGATGAATGTAACAGCCGTTGATAACCTGAAAGATTATATAGATGAAGTGAGGGCAATTGCTGAGAGTGAAAATCTACATATTGACGCCGTCCAGTCCGATGTTGTGGAATATGAGGCGGAGGGGTCATACGACCTCGCTTTATGTATGGGCAATAGTCTTTGCTTTTTTGATAAAGAGGATACAACAAAAATTTTGAGGATGGTGGGCCGGCATTTGAAACCCGACGGTTATATGCTGATCAATTCGTGGATGCTGGCAGAAATTGCTTTTAAAGACTTCAGAGAACGATCCTGGACAACGTTCGGAGATCTAAAGTTTATAACGGAAAGTAAATACTTCACAAAACCTTCCCGCATAGAAACGGATCACCTCATACTTGCCGCTGACGGCAAAACTGAATCTAAGAAAGCAATTGACTATATCTACTCCATTAATGAGATGGATGAAATATTAAATACCGCCGGATTTGACCTGGTTGAAATTTATAGCATCCCAGGTAAAAAGAAATTTTCAATAGGCGATCCCAGAGCGTATATAATCGGTAAAAAAAGGTGCTGATTTTATCCAATCAATCGTTAAAGCGCTTTTAGGCCATCAGATTCTTTTTTCTTTTTCCGATATCTACCGCTACTGAACCGGCGTGGTTGGCGCCTTGTGCGACTTGAATTTGTTCCCATAATTTTCCAGATAAGGAAAACCACAAGTACTACTATTATAAGTATAGCCGGTAAACTCATCACTTAGGTTTTATTCGAACCACGATAGTTGTCTTAGAATTCACAGGCGTAGTAACACCCATGGCTTCCACGGTTCCACCAGTCTCAGTTATAGAATACTTTTCTTTCATTATACCCGTGTCTTTATCAATAAAAACTTTACCGGTCCCTGTACCATTTAAGGTCGTCGTTGTTTCGTTTCCCATCAGTGTCGTTCTGGAGATAATTGTAGAATAATTTTTAAAATCGACGATCAGGGTTGAGTCAGTTAATCCCGACAATGTGTAAACAGTCTTAACACTCCCATTTATATTCTGGCTGGAGTCAGCCCAGCTTTCACCAATGGCAACACTGCGATAGGGAAGGATCTTGAAAAAACTGGCCTGGCCTTCCTGGGGGGGATTTGCCATGTCAGAAATGTCTTTGATCATGTTCAGTACAATCGCCGTCCTCTCATCTGCAATAATTTTATCCGACTCCCTGGGATCTATGGAGATAACCCTTCCAGTGTTGTCGATTGTCATCTCATATTTTTTCGATAGAATATTTTTTATGTCATCGCCGAAAGGACCAGCAAGATCGGAACTGTCATTCGAATTAAATGAATGTTTTTGTCCCATGCCATTAAACCGGAAATTGATACTCTGAGCTTGATGGTGTAATGTAGTTTTCGCTCCGTCTATTTCCAAGACTTTGTAGTTGAACAGAGCTTCGCCGTCCACCTCAAAACTGATGGCATTGTTCATCGCCTGTTGTGTTACAATTGACTTTAGATCCATATGGACATTAAGTGTCTTTCCAGAACTGAAATGAAGGTTTCCCTGGATTTTTTGTCCATAGACATTCAGGTGGCTCGCAATAAAAAAAAACAGCAATACCGGAATCGCCGAATATGAAGTCCGCATACATCAAAAATCACAAATCTTATTCAAATTTGATGCAGGTTGTTGAAAAAATCTAACTAATTACAAGGGTTGATACAATATTGCATCGAACTTGCTACATTTAGTTTATAAAAACTTCGAGTTATGCCAATCAGGATGACAGATGATCCCCACGACCCAAATCAAAATGATTATAACGATGACCGTGGCGGCAGGAGCAATGTGCCCGGCGGCGGTGGAGGAGGGCTTTTTTCTTTGTTACCGTTATTGCTTGGTTTGTTTAAAGGGAAGGGCATCATACTTCTTTTAGTACTGGGAGCAGGCGCCTATTTTTTACTCGGCCGCGGAAATTGCAATATTCAGGACCTGGCTCAGTCAATCTTCTCTCAAAGTGGATATAGTTTTAACCCGGCTGAATTTAATAAGGCGTCAGTTTATGAAGGACTAGAGGACGATCAGGGAAAAAATCCCTTGCCTGAAGCAGTTTCGTTGTTACGTTTCGCGCCCCAACGCGGCGATCAGGGCCAACAGGGTAGCTGCGTTGCATGGAGCAGTGCTTATGCAGCCAGAACGGTTCTCGAAGCAGCGTCCACCGGTGTAGATCCCAACCAGATCCGATTTAGTCCTTCTTTTATGTATAATCAAATTGGTTTGGATGATTGCCAGGGATCTTATATTCAAAGGGCTATGGACCAAATGTCAAGACAAGGAGCCCTACCACTTGATCAATTTCCTTACGATGAGCAGGATTGCACCCGCCAGCCTAACAGCAGCCATGTCCAGCAGGCTTCTCAATACAAAATTCATGGATTTACACGTCTGACCAACGGGGATAACATCAACTCCATTAATGTTCGCGCCGTCAAGGAACATTTGGCTAAGGATGCCCCGGTTGTGATCGGCATGATGGTCGGCCAGAGTTTTATGCAGGAAATGATAGGAAAGGAACTGTGGCAACCCGGTGGCATGGATGCGTCACAGGTTGGCATGGGTGGTCATGCCATGTGCGTAATAGGATACGATGATAGAAAATTCGGTGGGGCGTTCCAGATCATGAATAGCTGGGGGCCGCAATGGGGCAAAGAAGGAATCGCCTGGGTCAGGTATGGTGATTTCAAAAATTATGTTCGTGAAGCTTATGGAATCGACCCGCTTCCTAAAAGGGGGGCTGTTGCAAATATACCTCTTGAGTGCACGATTGGACTTGTGGATAATTCAACGAAACAGAACATCCAATTACGCTCAACCTTTGGTAATGAATTTCAGACAGCAAGTCCTATACGCGTTGGCACCAGGTTTAAAATGGAAGTTAAAAATGCAACAGAATGTTATATCTATATTTTCGGACAAGACGAAAAAGGAAAGAGTTTTGTGTTGTTCCCTTATCTAAAGCCTGGTGAAACAGTTTCCAAACATTCACCTTATTGTGGAATAACGGGCTATCGTTTGTTCCCAAAATCACAATCGTTGGAAGCTGATAGTATAGGCACAAAAGATTATATCGCTATTGTTGCGAGTAAAGATGAGCTGGATTACAATAGCCTGAACGCAGCGATTAGTAACAGTAATCAGTCCAGCTATGCTGGTAAGGTGAATGATGCATTGCATAACATCCTGATTCGATCTGCCAGTTTTAGCACCGGGGCGAATGGCAGCATTTACTTTAAAGCAAACGCGAATGATAATAAAGCCGTTGCTACGATTGTTGCGTTCGACAAAACAAAGTAATTTATAGGCAGTATATTAACTAAATAACGAGTATGAAGTTATTTCTTGTATTAGTTTCAGCGGTTTTCCTTTCAACAACCACCTTGTCCCAGGATCTGAGTAAATTTAATCTGTATAAGCCTGATGAGGATGCTGAAAGGAAATTATCGGAAGCAATTAACCGTGCGGAGCAGGAAAGGAAACATGTTTTTGTTCAAATTGGCGGCAACTGGTGTATTTGGTGTGCCCGTTTCAACGATTTGGCGACTACCAATAAATCTGTGGATTCCGTACTCAACAAGAATTACATAGTCTATCACCTTAATTATAGTAAGGAAAACAAAAATGAAAAGTTGTTGGCACGATATTCATATCCACAACGATTCGGATTTCCTGTGTTTCTTATTTTAAATGGAAAAGGCGAACTGATTCATACCCAAAATTCAGCTTACCTTGAAGAAGGTAGGGGGTACAATGTAAAAACCGTTGTCAGCTTTCTATCAGACTGGTCACCGGCAGCAATTAATCCAAAAAATTATACGGAGTAATGAAGACAGGTATTGACTCCTACCTGAAAATGGTGAGACATCCGATCAAATTCAGGATTTTCCTATTAACAAATCTGCCAAGTGCCTTATTTTGCGGCGTGCGTGTCCGAAGTATTGACCAAGCGCATTGCACTGCAAGTGTCCCTTATAAATGGTTATCGCGAAACCCGTTCAGGTCAACATATTTTGCCTGTCTTTCCATGGCTGCAGAATTGAGCACCGGGGCTTTAGCGATGATGTACGTGTATCGTAGAACTCCCGCCGTTTCCATGCTGGTGGTTAGGGTCGAGTCTGAATATTTCAAAAAGGCAACCGGTAGAACCAATTTTAGTTGCGGTGATGGCGAAGCATTTCGAAAAGGAATAAAGGAGTGTATTTCAACTGGCGAAGCACGTGTGGTGAAGGCAAGGTCGATCGGTACAAATGATAAAGGAGAGGTGGTAGCTGAATTTTTAGTAACATGGTCCTTTAAAATTCGAAAGTCTTAACATTGATTTTTTATAACGACCCAGGAGAATTGTGATTCTTAGGGCTCATCGGAAACAATATGAAGATAGCATTTCACGGGGCGGCACGAACTGTTACGGGTTCAAAGCACCTGATCACATTAAAGAACGGCAAAAAAATATTACTTGATTGTGGTATGTTTCAGGGTATGGGTCGTGAAACAGATGTACTCAATCGTGACTTTGGGTTTGAACCCTCGGAAATTGATACAATGATTCTGTCGCATGCACATATCGACCACAGCGGGCTCATACCAAAACTGGTTAAAGATGGCTTTGCCGGAGATATCTTTTGTACGCATGCTACCAGCGACCTTGCCCGGATACTCCTTGAGGATTCAGGTGAAATACAGGAAAGTGATGTAAAATATAGTAATAAAAGGCGACTGGCTGAAGGTAAACAGATGTTACACCCGCTTTATACGGTGGAAGATGCGAAAAGCAGCCTTGAGAGATTTGTTGACGTTCCGTACGGAAGCTGGCAACAGATAATGGAAGGTGTTGAGGTAATGTTTACTGATGCAGGGCATATCATTGGAAGTGCCTGTGTTCATCTTCGAATTACAGAGAACGGGGTAACAAGGCAGATTAGTTTCAGTGGGGATGTAGGTCGCTACAGGGATATTATTTTAAAATCACCTGAAGTATTTCCCCAGGCTGATTATATCATTCTTGAATCGACTTACGGAAATAGTCTGCACGAGGAGATGAGAACTACTCCAGAGCATTTGCTGGAATGGATACAAAAAACCTGTATTGAGAAGAAGGGGAAGTTGATCATGCCGGCCTTCAGCGTGGGTCGAACACAGGAGATATTATTTTCTCTTAACCAGCTTGAGTTGGAGAATCGCCTGCCAAAACTTGATTATTTTCTCGACAGTCCTCTAAGCCTGGAAGCGACTGAACTCACTAAGAGATATCCTGAATATTTCAACCGTTATATCCAGAAGATACTTAAATCAGATTCGGATCCGTTTTCTTTTCAAGGCCTGAAATATATCAAAACTGTTGATCAATCAAAACTGTTGAACTTTAGAAATGAACCCTGTGTTATTATTTCGGCGAGTGGTATGGCCGAAGCCGGCAGAGTAAAGCATCATATAAGTAATAATATCGAGAACAGCAGGAACACCATCCTGATGACGGGGTATTGTGAACCCAGTTCACTTGGAGCCAGGTTAATGGCTGGTGCAAAAGAAGTATCTATTTTTGGTGTCGTACATGAGGTACATGCCGAAGTCGGTTCTGTGCGCAGTATGAGCGCTCATGGGGACTATGAGGACCTTAGTCAGTGGCTTGCTTGCCAGGATCCCCGGGCCGTCAGCAAACTTTTCCTTGTACATGGCGAATACGATGTGCAACAAGCGTTTAAGGATCGGCTTTTGCGAAAAGGTTTCACGGATGTTGAGATACCTACCCGGCACTCAGAAATTGGCCTGGGTTAAACCTAATTTTCAAATGCCGTTACTGTTTTGTTAATTTCAATTGTAATACTTACCGAACTGGAACCCAGAGCCTAAAGGCCAAATAATTTTCACAACTTCTTAATAAACCCGGCACACAATTTTCCGTTCTTATAGTGTCTTCAGTAAATAAAAGGAGGAACTATGAAGAGCAATTTGAAACTGTGGAGTGGATGGTTAGGAGTCGTCTTCTTGCTTGCAAGTTGTACTTCCACTGCGCATATCGAAAAAGACGACAATACAGATTTTTCTAAATATAAAACTTACGCCTGGGTAGAAAAAGAGCGTAGCGATAAAAGAGAAAGTAGGAAAAATGACCTGGCAGAACAGAAAGTTCGTGATGCAGTCAGCAAGGAATTGGAAAAGACAGCAGGATGGCGCGAATCCAAGTCAAACCCCGATGTATTGCTGAGCTATGATCTATTGGTAGAACGCTCAACAAAACAACAGTCGGATCCCGTGTATTCGAGGCCCTTCGTTCGTACATTTTATAATCCCTACTCCCGAAGGTTTTACAGAGTTTACTATCCTTCAAGATTTATGGGCTACGATCACTTTGACGTAAATACCCGAGAAGGAACGGTTACGATATCCATGATCGATGCAAAAACTGAGAAACTTGTATGGCAGGGCTGGGCTACCGATGAAGTGAGTAGCAGGAATATGACAAGTAAGGAAATCCAAAACAGTATAAAAGCCATATTCAGGAAGTTTGATATCGCGAAAAACTGATTTATTACCCGGACGGTTGAAAACTTGCCCCGGCATCGGCCGGGGTTTTCTTTTGTAATTGTTGTATAAAATCATCGATTACGAAGTTTATATTTTACCTGGCAGTTTGCACAGAAGAAAGTGCGACGGTTTGTTTTGCCACAATATTTTTTAGTGATGGGAAGATCGCATCTTTGGCAAACCTTTTTAGTATGTGCCAGCCAGTGTTTCTTAAGTACATACTCCTTTTTCCATTCGAGAAAATCAAAGCTATAATTTCTTGCTTCCCGTATCAGCTCATTTAACTTTTTTGGGGGAATATCACCGATGAGTGATTCCGGGTGAACCCGGATCCGATACAAAACCTCGTTTTTAATAATATTACCAACGCCTGAAAATATCTCCTGGTCAAGCAATGCATCGCAGACCATGATATTGGGTATCAGCTTTAAAGATAGTCTTGCCTTTTTTTCATTCCAGTTATCACTCATTACGTCTGTTTCCCAATCGTAGAGATCGTCAAGCGAATCGTCAATCAACCGAACCGAACAGGTATAGAAGTACATCGTGCCCTTTTTGGTTGATAATGCGAGTCGCAGACTCCTGTCGGGTTTGGTTTGCTCGTCGATACTGTAGGAGCCGAAAAGTAGAAAATGAATACGAATATTAAGCCCGGTCAAACAGATGAAAAATTGTTTGCCCCAGCTTTTAAATGCTATGATATTTTTATTGGTTAGTCGGTCTTTATCTATTTTAGCATTCCCTTTTGCCGCTATTATCTTTTTACCTTTAAATTTTTCGACCAACTCTTTCAATATAACGATCGAAGGCCCTTCTGGCATTGTCCATCCTTTTAGAAGTATAATACAAATAACAAGCCACTGGCCTGGATGCATTTTTGCATGATTTGGTAAATGCGCTTCAGATGAAATGGTACATCGGTTGTTCAGGCTTTCACTATAAGGAATGGAAGGGTATCTTTTATCCCGAGGGATTGCCACAGCGAAAGTGGTTCGAGTACTATTGTTCAAGATTCGACACCTTGGAACTAAATGTCACATTTTACCGTTTCCCACAACTAAAAATGTTACAAAACTGGTATGATAGTAGCCCGACCCATTTAATTTTCACTGCCAAAGCTCCACGACTCATTACTCATTATAAGCGCTTCAGGGACTGCGATTCGTTACTGAGCGATTTTTATCGGACTACAGTTGACGGCTTAGGTAGTAAACTCGGTGCTGTTCTCTTTCAGCTTCCTGCCATAATGCGTTACGAGCCGGAATTACTGGACAGCATTGTCAAAAGTCTTTCTCGCGACATCACGAACGTGATCGAGTTTCGTCACCCGAGCTGGTGGACAAAGGAGGTGTATAATAAATTAAAAAGGAGGCGCGTGATTTTCTCAGGTATAAGTCATCCTCAATTACCTCGTAACGCTGTTATTAATGGGAGTACAGTTTATTATCGCTTTCATGGGGTGCCACTACTTTATTACTCAGCTTATGAAAATCGGAACCTGAAGTCAGTTATTCAGCCTTATCTTCAGGACGGAAGAATAAAAAAAGCATTTGTCTTCTTTAACAATACAGCAAATCAGGCCGCCATTAAGAATGCCGAATGGATGAAGAAGTATACCAGTGGCGAAAGGTAGAGATAATAATATTCGTCCATTATCTACTTTTTTTAGCGGCATTTTTTCCTGATGTGGTTTTTTTTGCCGCTCCCCGTTTTCTACTAGTTGTTCTTTTCGATGATGTGCCTTTTCTGGCCGAAGATCTTTTCTTTGATGCGGATTTCTTTTTCGCTGCTTTTTTTACCGCTCCCTTTTTCCGGGGGACTTTTGCCCCTGCTTCTCTTGCTTCAGAAAGACCGATGGCGATGGCCTGTTTACGACTTGTTACTTTTTTCCCACTCCGCCCACTTCTGAGTGTACCTCGCTTTTTTTCATGCATCGCTTTTTCCACCTTTTCCTGGGCTTTTTTTGAATACTTTGCCATATTGATAAGTATTTAGTGGGTTATGAATTGAAGTTCTTAGGCTGCTGCCATACTCATGCAGGATTCAGCACATTGTCGACATATGGCTGCACAACGAAGACAATGTTCATGTTCATGTTTTTCACACTCCTCTGCACAGGCAACACAGATGTCTGCACAGAGCTGGCATGCAGCATTCGCATGAGCACTTTGCAGGTGCATAAGCTGTGCTGCCGTTTTGCACATAGTACTGCATTCTAGATCCAGTTGGATACAAACTGACATCATATTTACGTCTTCTTCACGCAGACAAGAAGCTGCACAATGGTCGCAGGCATTTGCACATTGAATACATAGCTCGATACAGGAGTGATAGGTCGATTCCATAATAATTTATTTTTCTATTAGAGATTTTATTTCTATCGGTTCAAGACCCGAGTTAGCAGGGCCCGTAAGTACATCACCACTGGCTGCATACCTCGCGCCATGGCAGGGACAGTCCCAGGACCGTTCGGCATTGTTCCATTTTACTTCACATTTCAGATGCGTGCAAATTGGTGATACGGCTTTTAATTCATTGTTTTCATCCTTAAACAGCGCGATCTTTTGATTGTTGTATTTGATCACTTTACCCTCACCCGCCGCGAGTGCTGACGTTTCATCCAGTTC
Organism: Bacteroidota bacterium; assembly: GCA_023424015.1. Classification (GTDB taxonomy): domain Bacteria; phylum Bacteroidota; class Bacteroidia; order Chitinophagales; family Chitinophagaceae; genus Terrimonas_B. The sequence continues at coordinate 83,324 of JAFAEM010000032.1, forward strand.
ATCATGAGGAAGCCATTTGCCGACAAATTGTTTTACAACATCGGCATTGTGCATAATGAAGTTTACGAATCCCGCAACTGGTTTGATCCTGTTGGGGTCATATACATGCAGGTACGGACTTTCTTCATTAAGCAGAATGCTTTTAAAGAGTAAGGCGGCAACACTGCTGTAAACCATACCATTACCACCATATCCTGTGGCTGTGTAGATTTTACCAGGATGACCAGGCATCTGTCCTATATAGGGGAGCCCATCCGCAGGCTCAAAATACTGGGAAGACCAACGGTAGGCAATGGTATCAACATCAAAGTGTTTCCGGATATGTGCTTCAAGTTTGCGAAAATTGTTTTCCGTATTCTCATCATGTCCGGTCTTATGATCGTAGCCACCTACAATCAAATAGTTTTTTCCATTTATTTTTTGGCTTCGGTAGTAATGGTATGGATCAAACATATCATAACAAAGTCCTTCAGGGTAGTTATTTGCTTTTAAAGTGACTGCCATTGCATAGCTCCTGTAAGGGGAACATCGCAGGTGTAGGAGGTTCACTGTTGGGGGTATATGAGTAGCATATATCAACGCCTTCCCGGTAAATTCTCCGGCGTTTGTTTCAACTTTTATGGTGTCGTTTTCTTCCGCATTGGTAATGCGGGAATTTTCCGCGATCACGCCGCCAGCTTTTTCAAACGCTGAAGCAAGGCCATATACATATTGGGTGGGTATAAACTTTGCCTGCCCGGTGACCTTCAAGCATTTTGTATGGTTTATTGGAACAGGAATGTAGGCTGAATACTCTGCAGTCATGCCGGCTACTATTGTTGCATCCTTGATTTTATCGAGTTCTTTTTCCTGTTCTTCCGTCTGTGAAAATAGATATGCATCTGTTTCTTCAAACCCACATTCGATCCCATATTCCTTAATATTGTTCCTGATCAGTGCAATGGCTTCCTTTGTGGACTGAGCAACAAGTTTTGCTGTTTCCTTATTAAAGTTTTTGCTGATCGTTGTATAAGGAGTATCGAGTAGCGTGTTGATATGAGCAGTGGTTCCTCCGGTGGTGCCAAAGCATAACGTATTTGCCTCAAGAACAAGACAGGTTTTACCTGCCTTCTGAAGCGATAAAGCGGTACTGATGCCCGTTATACCTCCTCCGGCGATGATTACGTCATAGATTGTTTTGCTGTTAAGTTTATTTGCCGGAGTATAGGGTTGTGCACTATCCTGCCAAAGGCTGACACAGGCGCCATCTCTGTTTATCATAGCAAAATATTATAGTAAAGCATCGGCAATTACCCTGCCATGATGATCTTTTTTTTAGTTGATATCCCCCCGGAGTAAAGACAGTAATTGCTCAAGAACATACCGCGTATAAAATTGGCGTACGAGAAAAGGATCTTGTTTTTCTGCTGTAACCGTTTCGTAAACCAGTGTATTGTCATCACAGGTTATTGCGAAACAGGCAAATAATTCCTCAATATTTTTTTCAGGGACGGGAGAAGCATAACCGGTTATGCCGATGCCCCAGTTGCAATTAAAAAGTCGGGCGACATTTTTAGCCATGGTGATGGCAATTTGCTGGGATACGCAATCGGTGTCCATAGCAAGTATGGGATCTATACCCAGCAATTTTGTTTTTTGCCCAAGATTATATGCAGTGACCCCTCCCTGGAAGAAGTCCAGGGCTCGTTCTGCGATTGATAAGGAGGTCTGCAATTGCCCGGCAGTCACACTTTCTGCAACGGCTATTGTCTGATTCCGCCCCTTCAGCAGGTCTGCGATCTGGTTAGATATATCCTGGTGAGATTCGTGGTGACAGTGCATAGGTTTTTGAGAATGATCAGGGCAAATTGTCTGCCATAGCGATATATACGCATGGGGAAAGATTTTTGAAACATAACCGGGATAAAAACGCCGAATCGAATAATTTTGACGACCATGTCCCTGTTTATAACATCCCTCGGTTCCGGTAGCAATGGAAATTGCTATTTTATAGGCAATTCAAGCGAAGCAATTCTAGTAGATGCGGGAATTTCGTGCAGGGAAACGGTGCTGCGGATGTCCCGGCTTGGATTATCAATGGACCGGGTTAAAGCGATCTTTGTTTCTCATGAACATGCGGATCATATTTCGGGGATCAGGGTCCTGTCGAAAAAGTACCGGCTGCCGGTATACATAACACCGGACACGCTTCGATCTTCGGGAAGGATACTCGAGAAAGAACATATCAGGCATTTTAGCATAGAAGAACCGGTAACTATCGGAGAGTTGAGTATCAAGGCATTTAAGAAATGTCACGACGCTATCGATCCGCATAGTTTCATGATTTCGTCGCGAGGTATCAATATTGGAGTTTTTACAGATATTGGTAATGCCTGTAAACAAGTCATTACTCACTTTAGTCAATGCGATGCAGCTTTTTTGGAGTCGAATTATTGTGAAAACATGCTGAGAGATGGTAATTATCCATTCATATTAAAGAAAAGGATCAGTGGAGGCGACGGGCATTTATCTAATTCCCAGGCTTTGGAGCTTTTTACAAAGTATCGTGGGAAACAACTGCAGTACCTGATCTTATCACATTTATCTGAAAATAATAACAATCCTTCAATAGTTGAACAGCTTTTCAGCAGGGTCGCGGGTGATACCCATATTGTTATCGCTTCACGATACAAAGAGACAGAGGTGTTTGAAATCCGGCTCGAAGAAAGAGTCACATTCATGCCAACCTCTATTCCGACATACATTCCTGCCCGGCAGTTATCGTTATTTTAATACGTAAATAAAGTATTGTGTATAAAAAATTCCACATTCAACTAATTAACTTTTTGTGGAATCTCGTGGAATAAGGACTGAAGGGATTACAATCTTCTCATTGGAAACAGTGAAATTGGTCTTTCCTAGCGAACGGAATAGCAAGGTTGCAGCGGCACGACCCATTTCAAAAGCGGGTTGTGTTATAGTAGTTAGAGAAGGGTTTAAGATAGGGGCCGTTTCCAGGTTAGAAAAACAAATAACCTTCACATCTTTTGGAATATTGAGTTTTAATTCACTGCAGACCTGGTACACAGGAGCCGTTAACTTCTCAACTGATGCAACAATACCGTCGGGTCGTTTCTTACTTTGTAATAACTTTTTTGTTAGCTGATAATTTTCGTTGGTATCGTTACTGCAAACCAGGATTCTCGTGTCATCAATCGGACGACCTTGGTCCGACAATGCCTTCTTATAACCTTCGAGTCTTTTGTTACTGATAGACAGACTTTCTGAAATTGCCAGGAAAGCGATATCAATACAACCCTGGTTAATCAGATGTAGCGTAGCCTTGTACCCACTATCGAAATCATCAGTGGTTATTTGCGCGGTTGATACGTTTTCGCAAACCCTGTCGAAAAATATTAGTGGAAGCCCGTTTGAAATCAGATCACTTATATGATCCGTCTGGGAGGTTTCTCTTGAAACGGACATCAGGACACCATCCACCCGGCCGCCCTGGAATTCCTTTAGTATCGTTTTTTCATTTTCAAAACTTTCATGCGTGAGGCAGATCAGCACATGGTATCCTTTTTCCTTGGCCACAGATTCAATGCCATTAATAGCCAGCGAAAAGAAGCTATCCGCCACTTCCGGAATTACCAGTGCGATATTTTTACTTCTGCGGCCGCGCAGGCTGCTGGCGTAAGGATTGGGAATATAATTGAGCCGGGCCGCAGTTGCCAATACTCTTTGCTTGGTTTCATCGCTAATCTCGTAACTATCATTCAGTGCCTTAGAAATAGTAGAGACGGAGAGGTTTAGTTCACTGGCTAGCTCTCTGATATTAATATTCTTCATGGGCAAATAAGCAGTTAAAACAGCCTTGTAAACGATTTGGCGACGAAAACGGTTTCGTAAATAAAGCTAATGTAATATCGAAAAATTAACTCAAAAAAAACCAAATTGAGAGAGCATTTAACATTCTGGTAAAAGGGTTTGGTTATCCTTGCCATATTAATTAATAACCAAGACTAAACTACTTCCAATGTGTAAACTCCTAACTACGCTGCGATCTTTCGCATCTTTTCCAGCTACGCTATTGTTTTTTGTAAGTTTTTTCTACGCAAGCCATTTACTGGCCGGGGAGCCGCCTGGTGAAAGCCCGGCAGAGCTGACGGTAAGAGGAACTGTTTCGGATGACGCAAGTGCAAAGCCACTTGTTGGTGCCAGCATTGCTGAAAAAGGTACCAACAATGTTGTCCTAACCGATAATAATGGACGGTTCTCCATCAATGTGCGTGACGGCAATGCCGTTTTGGTTGTAAGCTATGTGGGGTATTCCACCCTCGAAGTTCCTGTGGCAAATAGCGAAACGGTCTCGATTTCGCTCAAGGCGACTGCTTCTGACCTGGGTGAGGTAGTTGTTGTCGGATACGGAACCCAGAACCGAAAGGATGTGACAGGTTCTGTAAAAACGTTGAAAAGTGAAGCCTTTAATAAAGGTATTATCAATTCGCCACAGCAATTATTGCAGGGCAAAGTGGCGGGGGTAAACGTAACTTCCGCTACCGGTGAACCCGGCGGAGCGCTGGGTATTACAATCCGCGGGCCCGGCGGTGTGAGAAGTGGCAGTACACCCTTGTTTGTGGTAGACGGGTTGCCGCTCGATAATTCAAGTACAGGCGGTGGGGATCCCCTCAATTTTATCAATCCAGATGACATCGAATCCTTTGACGTATTGAAAGATGCGTCAGCAACTGCTATATATGGTGCACGTGGTGCCAATGGAGTCATCATCATCACAACCAAAAAAGGAAAAGCCGGGACTTCTGTTCTGGGTCTTTCTACGAGTCTCGGGGTTTCCAGCCTCGCCAATAAAATTGATGTATTTAGCGCAGATGAATTTAGAAGGGAAGTTCCGCGAATTGGCGGAACCCTGGATGATAAAGGGGGGTCGACTGACTGGCAGGACCTGGTGATGAGAACAGCGTTAACTCAGAATTATAATCTAACGCTTAGTGGTGGAGCCAATAATCTTGTTTATTACGCGTCTTTTGGCGCCCAGAGACAGGAAGGAATTATCCGAAATAATTCCCTGGACCGGTACACAGGTCGTTTTAATGCAACACAAAAGTTTTTGGACGATAGGTTGACCATTGAAGCAAATCTGAGTGTCGCGCACACAAAAAATGTTCGTCCGCCAATTACAAGCATCATCGGCGAGGCATTGGGAAATAACCCCACTTACCCGGCTTATGATGCAAATGGTGAACCAGCTATATACCAGAATGTTTTGAATAACCCACTCATTTATTTTGAACTTGATAAAGATGTCGGTACGATCAACAGGTTTATTGGTAATATATCACCTTCAGTTCGCATTATTAAAGGGCTGATTTATAAACTTAATTTTGGTATTGACAATTCTAATGGGGTACGGGATGTGCAGGCGCTTGCCAGTGCTACCCCTCCCCGCGACGGCAGACTGGATTCTTATCAGAACTACAACAGAAATACACTGATCGAAAACTATCTTACTTATTCGTTTGTCGAATCAGGACACAATATTTCAGTGTTAGCCGGCCATTCATTCCAAAAATTCAATATCCAGGGAAGAAACTTTAGCATCAATAAACTTCCGATTGGAGGAGTGGAGCCAATATATAATCCCGGTGTGGGACAGGAACTGACGCTGGTGAACAATCGACCTGGTGGGTATGCTTATGTGAATGAACAACAATCCTATTTTGGTAGGGTTACTTACCAGTATGATAACAAATATCTGGCGACCATTAATTTCAGAGCGGACGGCTCATCTAAGTTTGGTGAAAACAATAAGTACGGTTATTTCCCTTCATTTTCACTTGGATGGAAATTATCTGAGGAAGAGTTTGTCAAAAACTCTGATATTTTCAGCAACCTGAAATTGAGAGCTGGCTGGGGACGCACCGGTAACCAGGAAATACCACCCAAGATCACACAACCCCTGTTTCAGTCAACTGGGGGAAGTTATCCGCTTTACCCTTCGGGCACATATCCGGCAAGTTATACCTATGTACGACTGGCTAATCCCGACATCCAGTGGGAAGTATCAGAGCAGTGGGACATAGGTCTTGATTTCGGACTCTTTAATGGGGATCTTACTGGTGTCATCGACTATTTCAATAAAAAATCAACCAATATATTATTACAGGTAACTCCTGCAGACCCGGTACAGCCTTCATCTGAAGTCTGGACCAATGTAAAGGACATGGCAATTACCAACAATGGCCTGGAAATCGATCTGAATTATCGTAAAAAGATCAATAAGGACCTCAGCGTTGGTTTGGGTGGTAATATCACATTAATAAAGAATAATATCGAAAATTCGCCATATACCATCATTCCATCGGGATCGGCCCAGGGCTCTGGACTAACGTCTGCAACTTTAAATGGATATATCAATGGGCAACCTATCGGTACATTCTACTTACTACAGTATACCGGTATAGGACCTGATAGTCTGAGTGCATACCTTGACGCTGATAAAAACGGATCCATTTCAAACGATAAGGACAGGGTGCCTGTTGGTACCGCTTTACCAGACAAACTTTATAGTTTTTATGGAACAGTAGATTACAAAGGTTTTGACCTGGCCATCAATTTTAATGGTGTATCCGGAAATAAGGTTTATGACAATACCGCCAATTCAATTTTCTATAAAGCTAAACTGGCGAAAAGCACCAACACTACCAGTGCCGCTGCTGAAAATCTCAATGAGTCAAACAATAATCCTGCTTCAGTGAGCAGCCGGTATTTAAAGAATGGCAGTTATCTCCGTCTGAATAATGTATCGCTCGGCTACAATTTTAATACTCGTTCCATTGGCTTTTTGAAATGGGCTTCAGCACTTCGGTTATCTGTTACCGGGCAGAACTTGTTTGTAATAACTGATTATGACGGATATGATCCGGAAGTTAATATCGACCGTAATATAGGCAGTGTTAGTTCCTACGGTATAGATTATTTAAGTTATCCCAAAGCAAAGTCTTTCATCTTTGGATTAAATCTGTCATTCTAAAACTGAAAAAAATGAAAAAGAAAATAATAAAGGTTCTTACATTTTTCGGGGCAGTGGCCATATTGCACAGTTGTACTAAGTTGAATGAAGAAATTCTGGATGAAGCATCTGTAGCTGGTCTGACCGATAAGCAACTGGCCGAGGGTACGATAGCGCCGGTGTACAGTGTTCTTCCAACAATATTTCAACACACACAATATTTTGCCCTGCAGGAAATTTCAACTGATGAAGCTATTCTTCCTTACCGGGGTGGTACCGACTGGGGTGATAATGGGATTTATATTTCGTTGCATAAGCATGAGACAACAAGTGGTGATCCGAACGTAAGGAATACATGGAATAATATTGTACTTGGACTATCTCGTGCCGTAACGGCGATCAATTCGCTTTCAACCAATACTGATCCCAATGCGAAGATATTTCTTGCGGAAGCCCGCGCCATGAGGGCCTACTATTCATTATTGACACTTGATCTTTTTGGAGTGGTATTTATAAAAGAAACGCCGAGCGGTATTTCTACGGTTGTAAGAGGCGATGAAGCCATTGAGTATATCAAATCAGAACTCCTGACGGCAGAGCCGGACCTCGACAATACGACAGGACCTGGACGAATTACAAAGGCTGGTGTATGGGGCTTACTGGCCAGGCTTCACCTGAATGCTGCGGTATATCGCGACAGGTATGCCGCCACTTTTACATTTACACCTGAGGACATGGATAAAGTTATAGAGTATTGCGATAAGATCATTGGTTCAAATCAATACACACTGGCTGCGGAGTATTTTTCAATCTTCGATGACGCGAACCATACAAACAAAGAATTAATCTTTGCGGTTGACCAAAGGTCTGACTTGAATGGTCACAACAGGATGGCGTATTTCTCATTGTCTGGTGACCAGTTTCCCTTACCCGCCTATACAGGTGCCAATGGAACTGATGGCCCCGGGATAACGTCGGACTTTTACCAAACCTGGGAGGACGCTTATGCGCCTTTGGATCCTGCCGATGCAGATCCCCGTTTTTATAAAGAGAACCTGACTATATATTCTAATCCCAATGATACTTGTGTGGATGCAGCCAACTTTCATATCAACAGGGGGATCTTACGTGGTCAGCAATATGGATTAACAAAAAATCCTGATGGTTCTTTTAAAAAATGTGCTGATGGGAAAATGAAAGTAAGCCCACTGTTCAATGCAACGAGATCAAGGCCCGATCTTCCGGTGGAGTTTACAGAGTTTATTGATTTTACTGTACCTGGCAGTAACTATAATACAGGTTACAGAGTTGAAAAGTATGAATTCAGCCGCGGATCGGTTAGTGGAAGAAATTTTGGCGAACACGATATTGTAATATTGCGCCTGGCTGATGTATACTTGATGCGTGCTGAGGCCAAATTGCGTCGGTCCAATGATGCTGCTGGTGCTTTAAATGATGTAAACACAATACGTGCGGCAAGAACAGCAAGGATTGTACCAGCACCTTTGACGACAATGGATCTGAATCTTTTATACCGCGAGAGAGGTTTTGAACTATATTGGGAAATGGTTCGGCGTACCGATATGATACGCTTTGGAAAATATGAAGGAACCTGGACTGAGAAGAGCAATTCAGATCCAAAGAAAAGGGTATTCCCCATTCCGCAAACTGCTATCGATGGGGCATCGAGTATACCGGGTTACCTGGTGCAAAATGAAGGGTACTAAGAGTATTAAATTATAGATTGCTATAAAAATGGTACATGCAAGCACTGGCTTGTATGTACCATCACTGGAAAATTTTTTTGTTTAGATTGAGATTCGGTTCACCTGAAACCCTGATGAAGCGTTTATCCTGTATATTATTCTTGTTTGCGTCTATTTTTTGGACAGTTAACGCAACTGGCCAGGAAAAGAGCTACTCGACGGCTAACGGACATGCGCATAATGATTATCTTAATCCCAGGCCATTTTACCTGGCATATGAGAGCGGTTTTGGTTCTATCGAAGCAGATATTTTTAATGTTGGTGGAAAGTTGCTCGTGGCTCACACCAGGGATGAAATCAAACAAGAAAATACGCTAACAAGGCTGTACATTGCGCCACTATTAAAGGAGTTGGAAGATGGAAATTCTTATCAGGTGATTTTGTTAATTGATATAAAGCAAGATCATAGGAATTGTTTACGGCTTTTAATTTCTGAACTGGAACCACTGCAGCCTTATCTTGCAAAACCAGGCGAACGTCAACCTGTTACCGTGGTGATCAGCGGGGAAAGGCCTTTGCCGGAGGAGTACAAAAATTACCCGGATTTTATTTTTTTTGATTCCGACCTAAAGCAACCGCATTCAGCAGTTGAGTGGCAAAGGGTCGCGCTGGTGAGTTTGCCATTTAATAAGTTATCTAATTGGAAAGGCGATCGTGAGCCAGCTACTGATGAGTTACTGCCCGTCAAAAGTATCATCGATAGTGTGCACCGGGCCGGTAAGCCTATCCGTTTTTGGGCCGCGCCGGATAATCTGCTGTCGTGGAAATGGCAAAAGAAGCTTTCTGTTGATTTGATCGGAACAGATAGGATCAGGGAGTTGGGTGAATTCTTAAAAAATGAGAGTAACTAGTCATACTGTTTATTTATCGATTTTTTATCGCTGCCGATGAATCCTGTTTCACCAAGAATATTTTATAACCATTGTTACGGGAAATATGCCATTGCAGCTGTAAATGTTTTTACAATGGAACAGGTCCATGGTTTGTTTTCGGCGGCCGAAGATACGTCGACGCCAATTATAGTTCAGATAACACCAGCGGCGAGAAATTATGCGCATCCAAAGATGCTTATGTCAATGGTCCATACCGCGGCATCAATTTATCCTAAAGCCTTATTTGCTATCCATCTTGATCATGGTACGGAAGAGCATATTGAAGATGCGATCAATGATAATTATACCTCGGTAATGATCGATGCCTCACATGATGATTTTTCTACGAATGTAAGGCGGACAAAGTCGGTAGTTGAGAAAGCGCATTTAAAAAATATAATGGTTGAGGCTGAACTGGGTGTATTGAGTGGGGTAGAAGACGATATGGAAGTTGAAACAGCCAGCGCACGATATACCCAGCCGGATCAGGCCAAAGCATTTGTTGATCGTACGGGATGTGACAGCCTTGCAGTGGCAGTAGGTACAAGCCATGGTGCATACAAGTTCAGCGGTGGAAAGGGGTTGCAATTCCAGGTGTTAAGAGAGATTCAGGCGCAATTGCCCAATTTTCCCCTTGTATTACATGGTAGTTCTAAAATTAATGGGGAGGATGTCCATGCAATCAATCTATATGGAGGTAGGTTACAGGAAAATGCAAGTGGTGTTACAGACGAAGAATTGAAAAAAGCCATAACTTATGGAATTTGCAAGGTCAATATCGCAACAGACCTGAGGCTGCTTTGGACCAAGGTACATAGGAAATTTTTTTTCGAGCATCCGGAGGCATTTGATCCTGTAGTACCTGGAAAGGATTATATGAAGGAATATAAAGAATTTATGATCGGGCGTTTTGAAGTATTAGGGTCAAAAGGAAAAGCGTCGGCCATACATTTGAATTGATGATAAGGGATAATAAATATAAGCTGGTAAGTCATGCATCGGGAGGATTCGGTGTATATCAATCTGTTTCGGCAAGTGAAGCAGGATGGAAACATTTGAATTTCGAGGCCCGCCTGATGCAGAAACACGTCGTTTGGGAAGGAGACACAGGTGAACACGAGTATGGGATCATTTTGTTAAGTGGCGATTACTCTGTTCAGTCGAGTAAGGGTTCCTGGAAGACAAACAACGGAAGAAAATCAGTTTTTGCTGGTATAGCGCATACCTTGTTTTTACCACCTCGTACAACATTTAGTTTGAGAGCCGAATCAGAAATACTTGATATCGCAACCGGGTGGTGTGAAGCAACGGGCGAGTTTCCCCCGCGTTTTAAAACACCGGCTGAAGCGGCCATTGAAATAAGGGGCGGTAATAATGCCACAAGGCAGATCAATAGCCTGATTGAGCCTGGTTTCGGCTGCAGCAAATTAGTGGCTGTTGAAGTGTACACGCCGTCGGGTAACTGGAGCTCGTTTCCTCCACATAAGCATGATGAGCGTAAAATTGATAGCAATGGTGAGCTATTGGAAGCCTGCCTGGAGGAGTTTTATTTTTATAAAATTGACAAAGAAGAAGGTTACGCGATACAACAGGTGTATACGGGTGATGATAGTCTTAATGAATTGATGCAACTACGGACCAATGACATCGTGATGGTGCCAAATGGTTATCACCCGGTAGTTGCGGCCCATGGATATAATTGTTATTATTTAAATTTTTTAGCTGGCAGTGATCAGTCGCTTGCCAATACCCCGGATCCAGGGCATAGGTGGATATATGATTCGTGGATGGGAAAAGATCCACGTATTCCCATGGTGTCAGCAGAAATGAATAATAAATGAGTCAGAAGCAATTTGATCTTATCACTTTCGGACGCTCGTCTATCGATCTGTATTCGCAGAATATAGGCACAGACTTCGTTGATATAAAAGGCTTCGACGCATTTGTTGGCGGCTCACCTCTCAATATCGCAGTTGGCGCAAAAAGACTTGGCGCCACCGCAACGCTTATTACGGCACTGGGCAATGATAAGATCGGCGACTTTGTTTTGCATTTCCTGGAAAAGGAAAAGATCAATACAACAGCTATTTGGAGACTGGATAATGCAAGGACAAGCGCGGTTGTGCTGGGTATCGAACCTCCGGACAGGTTCCCCCTGGTGTATTATCGGGAAAATGCGGCTGATAGCCAGGTGACAATTGACCAGGTCATTGCTGCTGAGATTGGGAAATACCGTCTTCTCGAGATATCTGGTACAGCCCTGAATATTGAGCCGAGCCGGAGTGCTGCATTTTATGCGGTAGAAGTTGCAAGTGAAAGCCAGACCGATGTCATTCTTGATATTGACTTCAGAGCCGATCAGTGGAAGGACATCCGCTCATTTGGTTTAATGATAAGAGCACTGTTGCCGAAGGTAAAAATCGCGATCGGGACAGAGGAAGAGATTCTCGCGGCTACCTTACAATCTACCGACCAGGTGAGAATAAAACATCAGCAAATTTCGGCTCCTGAAATTTCCGGTGATATCGATTTGTCTATTCAAAAAATATTGAAGTCAGGCCCGGAAATCCTGATCGTAAAAAGAGGTGCAAAAGGATCAAGTATTTATTATAAGGATGGCAGGCAGGAGGATGTGCCTGGTTACCCGGTAGAGGTATTAAATGTGCTGGGTGCGGGGGATGCGTTTGCCAGTGGATTCATTTACGGCTACCTGCAAGGCTGGGATCTTTTTAAATCATGCAGGATGGGCAACGCATCCGGTGCCTGGGTGGTACAAAAGCCGGGTTGTGCCAACGATATGCCTTATCATGATGAATTGATGGAATTTATTAGCAGGCGTGGAGGGCTTTAAAAATATTAACCCGATAATTTTTTCGAATGCGGAACAAAACTAAACGATTGACCGTAGCGCAGGCGACTATTGAGTTTCTGCAGAACCAATTCGTAGAATCCGATGGTGTGGAAACGCCATTCTTTGCTGGTTGTTTTGGCATTTTCGGACATGGGAATGTAGGAGGTATCGGCCAGGCCTTATTTCAGAATCCCTCTTTCAGATATTACCAGTCAAGGAACGAGCAGGCAATGGTGCATACGGCAATTGCCTACGCGAAGGTGAAGAACCGGCTTGGTGCATTTGTATGTACCAGTTCCATTGGACCGGGGGCCACGAATATGATAACAGGCGCTGCAACAGCAACCATTAACAGGTTGCCGGTACTGCTGATCCCCGGAGATATCTTTTCAACGCGCTCGGTGGATCCCGTGTTACAACAACTCGAATATCCGTACAGTAACGATATTTCGGTTAATGATTGTTTTAAGCCTGTTTCGAAGTATTGGGACCGGATCAACCGTCCTGAACAGCTAACCGCCGCACTTCCCAAAGCGATGCGCATACTCACATCACCTTCCGAAACAGGTGCAGTCACCCTGGCAATGCCACAGGATGTGCAAGCGGAGGCATACGATTTCCCTGCGGTTTTATTTAACAGGAAAGTCTGGCATATTCCACGAACCAGGCCCGACAGATTTGTTTTGCAGAAAGCTGCTGCTATCATTTCTGCCGCAAAGACACCAGTAATTATTGCAGGAGGAGGAGTCATCTATAGTAATGCGTCAGCTGAACTAAAGAAGTTCGTTAATCGCTCAGGTGTGCCTGTTGTTGAGACTTTCGCCGGAAAAGGAGCTTTGAGATATGATGAACCACAAAATCTGGGCGCAGCCGGAGTTACGGGTACGCCAGGGGCAATCGCTATTTGCGAAGACGCTGATGTTGTGATCGGCATCGGCACGCGATACAGCGATTTCACAAGTATTTCTCAATCAGCTTTCCAAAATCCAAATGTTAAGTTTATAAACATCAATGTGTCAGAATTTGACTCATTTAAGCAGGGGGCGATCTCAGTAGTGGCCGATGCGAGAGAAACATTGAAGGAGTTGAATAAACTTTTAAGTACTTATAAAGTAAGTAGCAGCTATAGCGCCACAGTAAAAAAGTATAATTCGGAATGGGATAAAACTGTGAGTCGTATCTATGCTGTTTCCGGGGACCTGCCGGTGAGACAGGCTGAAATAATAGGGGCAGTGAATGGTTTTTCTTCCCCAAAAGATATCGTGGTGTGTGCTGCCGGAAGCCTTCCTGGAGATTTGCACAAGCTCTGGAGAACACAAGACTGTAAGGGTTTCCACCTTGAGTATGGGTACTCCTGCATGGGTTATGAAATAGCTGGTGGTCTTGGTGCAAAGATGGCGGACCCCTCACGCGAAGTATTTGTCATGGTTGGAGATGGTAGCTACCTCCTGATGTCACAGGAGATCATTACGTCCATACAGGAAGGTTACAAGCTGTCGATTATCCTGATCAACAATAACGGATTCGCGAGCATCGGTGGCCTCTCTGCCTCACTTGGTACAAAGGGTTTTGGCACCGCATACAAATATCGAAACCAGAAAACAGGTCAGTTGGATGGAAAAGTCCTTCCAGTGGATTTGGCTGACAATGCCGAGAGTCTTGGTGCGGTTGTTTTTAGAACAAAAACGATAGAGGAGTTTAAGCAGGCATTGATAAAATCGAAACAGGAGCTGGGTACCACGGTGATATATATTGAATCAGACCCGGGTAAAAGGGTTGATGGATATACATGGTGGGAGGTGCCTCTTGCCCAGGTGGCGACGGCCGCTTCTGTAAGGGAAAGCTTTGAACAACTAAAAACCAATAAGAAAAAGCAACGCCATCACCTCTAACATTCAATAACCCACAGATGAATATTTCCTTAATCAGTTTTATTGCATTTACGTTGCTGGTAGGACTTTATACCTGGTATAAACTCAGGCGATCAAAATTCGAAACGGCATCAGGGTATTTTTTAGGCGGGCGAACATTAGGGGCTGGTTTGATTGCCATTTCCATGTTACTCACGAATATTTCTACTGAACACCTGATAGGAATGAACGGGTCTTCATATAAAAATGGTTTCGTCGTGATGGCATGGGAAGTCACTTCAGCCATTGCGCTGGTGATCGGGGCTTTGTATTTTATTCCCCGTTATTTGAAAATGGGTTTAACGACTATACCGCAGTATCTCGAACTTCGGTTTGATCGCACCACCCATACCATTGTGAACTTATTATTACTGGTATCTTTTGTAGTCACACTCTTACCCGTGGTACTTTACACTGGGGCCATAAATATGGAAACGCTTTTTGACATTTCGGAAAAATTAAACATCACTAAGGAAAGATCATTATTATACCTGATCATCGCTACCGGTATTTTAGGATCAGTTTATGCGATATTCGGGGGATTGAAAGCGATCGCATATTCTGACGCCATTTATGGTGTGGGTTTGTTTATCGGTGGGTTGCTGATTCCCATTATTGCGTTGTTTGATATCGGTGACAGTAATATTGTTACAGGTTTAACCCGGGTATATGATGCTGCGCCCGAGAAGTTTAATTCAATTGGCGATAAAGACTCGGTACTTCCTTTTGGTACTTTATTTACAGGCCTTGTCGTCAATCAAATTTATTTCTGGTGTATGAACCAGGTGATCGTGCAGCGGGCCCTGGGGGCATCCAGTTTAAAGGAGGCGCAGAAAGGATTCTTGCTGATGGGTGTTTTCAAGATACTGATGCCTGTCATAATTGTATTGCCGGGCGTGATCGGATATTTTTATTTCCGTGAAACTTTATATAACGAGCAGGATACGATTTATCCGAATTTAGTGAAGAAGGTTTTACCGGTTTCACTGGTAGGATTTTTTGCTGCGGTTGTGTTAGGAACTGTGCTGAGTACATTGAATGCCGTGCTCAACAGCGCAGCCACCCTCTTTAGCCTTGGCGTATACAAGCGCCAGCTTAATCCCGATGCGAGTGAAAGGAAGGTTGTAAAGGTAGGGAAATGGACCAGTGTAGTGATCGCGGTTTTTTCAATTATAGCAGCTCCTTTGGTCGCAAAAGCCCCTGAGGGATTGTACCAATTATTGCAACAGCTGAATGGAATATTCTTCATCCCGATCGCTTCAATACTTATCGGTGGTTTTTTTATAAAAAGCATATCTGCTGCCGGAGCTAAGGTCGCAATTATTACAGGTTTATTGTTTTACGTTATCACCACATTTATTCTAAAGGTTGATATCCATTTCGTACATGTGTGGGGGATCGAGTTTGTGCTAAACATATTGGTGATGCTTATCGTTTCCGCATTTTATAAAAACACAAATACTTATACGCCAACACATACCGGGGAAGTGAATATTACACCCTGGAAGTATGCAAAGCCGGCTGGATTGGCATTGGTGATTATTACTATACTGATCTATATTTTATTAAGCTAATACAAAGAGCATGAATACAATTGCCAAGATTAAAATAGCTAACGCACCCTGTTCCTGGGGAGCGCTTGAGTTTGAAATGGAAGGTACGTCGTTGGGATATGAACAGGTATTAGACGAAATAACAGAGACAGGTTATACAGGTACTGAACTAGGTGATTGGGGGTTTATGCCAACCGATCCCGGGAAGTTAAAGGACGAGATAGCAAAGCGGGACCTTCAATTATTAGGCGCTTTTGTGCCAGTAGCACTTGTAAACTCATCAGCACATCAGGAAGGTATTGCAAAGGCGCTCAAAGTGGCCGGTTTGATGCATGGCGCCGGTTATAAAGATGCATTTATCGTGTTGGCAGATGAAAATGGATCAGTTGACTATCGTACGATGCATGCCGGGAGAATAAAACCCAGTGAAAGCCTTTCATCGGCCGATATGCAGGTTTTTGCCCAGGGAGCAAATAATATTGCGCGGGTTGTTAAAGATCGCTATGGTATGCGAACTGTATTTCATCATCATTGCGCGGGTTTTATCGAAACACCATCGGAGATCCATGCGCTGATGGATCTTACTGACCCTCTGCTTTTGGGTTTATGTTTTGATACCGGTCATTACATGTTTGGCGGAGGGGATGACCCGGTTTCACTCATGAAGAAGTACCGCGATCGTATCTGGCATGTACACTTCAAAGATTTTTCACCGGAGGTGGCAAAGGCCGGAAGGCGCCATAATTGGGATTATTTCGAGGCGGTAAGAAACGGGGTGTTCTGTGAACTGGGGAAGGGAGCGGTTGATTTTAAGAAAGTAAAAGAATGGCTTGAGGAAACGGGTTATGATGGCTGGATCGTAGTGGAGCAGGATGTGTTACCTGGCATGGGTAACCCGAAAGTATGCGCGAAGAATAACCGCGCCTACCTGCAGTCGATAGGATTATAAAGAGATTTATTAAGAAGGTTCAGCGGGAACATTACGACGGGTGTCTGGCTGAAGTTTGGAACAATAAAAATACTTTGTATGAAAGAGGTTAAAATTGCGTTATTGGGTATCGGTCGCATTGGCAGGATACATTTCAGAAATATCAATCAGTACTTTCCCCAGGCTTCGGTTGTGGCTGTAGCCGATCCCCAATATAGCGAGCAGGAATTCAGAAACCTTTTTGGGAATACTTTTTTTTCCCGGCATCCCGAGGAGGTAATCGGTCATGAGGATGTGAACGCGGTATTGATCTGTACGCCAACCTCCTCACATGCCGATCTATTGACACTGAGCGCAACGGCAGGCAAACATATTTTCTGTGAAAAGCCAATGGATCTGTCACTGGAGAGAAGCGCTGCTTTGGTAGATCTCGTTAAACAAATGAACATCCAGCTCATGCTGGGTTTCAACCGCCGTTTTGATCCTGATTTCATGCAGGCCCGTCGGCATATCATGGATAAAAAGATCGGGCCGGTGCAGGTGGTGAAGATCACCAGCCGGGATCCTGGTTTACCACCGGTGGATTATCTTGAAAGTTCCGGAGGACTTTTTATGGATATGGCTATCCATGATTTTGACATGGCGAGATATATGATGAACAAAAAGGTGGTCGAGGTATTTTCGAAAGGCCTGGTCTTAGTGGATGAAGCTGTTCGAACCGCAGGGGATATCGATACTGCTCTCACCACTTTAACTTTTGAGGACGGCACTTATGCCGTGATTGACAATAGCCGCAAAGCCGTTTATGGGTATGACCAGCGACTGGAAATATTTGGCGACGCGGGTATGATCCAGGTGGAAAACAACCTGCACAACCGGAATATTCTTTACGATGAAAAAGGCATTCACCAGGCGCTGCCGCTTGACTTTTTCATGGACAGGTATGCTGCTTCTTATTTAAAGGAAATGGAGCTTTTTATTGATGCGCTGGTAAATGGAAAGCCGATGCCGGTGAGCGGGGAGGATGGACTCGAAGCTTCGCGGATTGCGGTGGCAGCCAGGCTGTCGATGGAAAAGGGCCGCCCGGTAAAGCTTTCCGAGATCACGACAGGGGCCAGGCAGGTTACGGCATAAGATTGCTGTTAATTGTGAGTCAATAACTTAAATTTTTTTGGCTACAAACCACAGCACTACTATCTTTGCCGTCCCTAAAACGGCCCGTTCGTCTAAGGGCTAGGACACCACCCTTTCACGGTGGTGATACGGGTTCGAATCCCGTACGGGCTACAAAGAGGTTTCAGTTTTTTGCTGGAACCTTTTTTATATCGAATCTTTTTAAGGTTTGTTAGACGTTTGTCTAGGTCCACCATACCCCCGAAAAAAGTTTTTGAGCGTCTAATCGAGAATTCTCTCCGATTTATCTAATTCCCGTATAACGGAACTCTGTTGCGATTGTGTCAATTCGAAATCCTGTTTCTACTGGGTTCCGTTATATCACTCTTCCCGGCAATAGTTTTCTCTGATCTATCGGAAGCCTGGATAACGGCACCTTGTTCCGTTTAGCATTTTTCGGTATCCTATTTCAACGGAGTGGAGTACGGCGATACGCAAAACTAAACCGTAAAGACCCCGTTTTTGATCGCCACCATTACCAAGCCAACGCGACTTTTTACATCCAGTTTTGCAAACAGGTGGTCTCTTAATGTATCAATAGAACGTGGGTTGTATCCCATTCTTTGTGCAATTTCTTTATAAGTCATGTCTGAACAGGCAAGTTTTAGAAAAACGATTTCCTGCTCCGTAAGGATAATGTTTTGCAGATTCATATTACCTTCTTTGTTATTTCGAAAGAGACTTACCAGTTTGCCGGTTGTATTATTAGAGTAATAAAAGCCGGTGTCCATTACCGATAGAATAGCGGATTTTAATTCCGACGGGCTAATGTCCTTTTTCAAAAAACCTTTTACCCCTGCCTGAAGTAATCGAATCAAAGAGAGTTCTGAGTCATACTGGGTTAGCATAAGTATATGAATACCCGGTTGATTTTTTTGCATCCATTTTGCCGTTTCGAGTCCATCTACTTTGGGCATATTCAGATCGAGTATTACAACATCGGGAATTAGCCCGTTTTCCATAGCGTCGATCAATTCCTGACCATTGCCGGATTGATTGACTACCCTGCATTCGTCAAAATTTTCAATTAAGGTGGCCAGCGCGTTCCGTAGAAGGGCATGATCATCAGCAAGCGCAATTTTTACAGCATTTTTTTTCGTTTGCATAAAATTAAAATGGAATAATAAAATTAAGAGTTGTTCCTTGTCCTGGGCTGGATTCAATGGTCATCTCACCAGTCATTGCTTTGATACGCTTTGACATGTTAGAAAGTCCGGCCTTGCCGGCTCTGGTATTTTCATCGGGATCTGGAGGGATAAACCCTTTGCCGTTATCCCTGATCATAACATTTAAGTGATCAGTATCGTAGTTGAGGTTAATATGCGTTTGTGAGGCTGCGGAGTGTTTAACTATATTATTTAGTGCTTCCTGTATTATGCGCAGTATAACCAGTTCTTTTCTACAATCCATGTACATGGAACTTCCTGTAATGCTTAGTATGATTTCAATTAATCCCGTTTCTTGGATTTGCGCTACTTCATTTTCCACAGCGGCAATTAATCCCTGGCTGGCTATGATATCAGAGTTGAGACTTTTCGAAATATCGCTAAGTTTATCAATCGCTTTACCAATTAAGTCGATGGAAGACTTGACGTCCCCCGCATTTATTGGAGTTTGAGAGAATCCAATTGTATTCAATTTGAGTTTGGCAAGCGTCAATGAAAGGTTGATATTGTCATGAATTTCACGCGAAATGTGCTGGAAGGTGCTTTCCTGGATTTCCAATTGAGAAGCCATGAGGTTTTTTTCATAGTCGATTTTGAGCCCATCGATATTATCTTGATTGATGAGTTGTTTTTTTTGATAAATATAAATTAAGCTGATAATTAAGCTTAACAGCAGGAGAATTATCAAAGTTGAAATAACTAGGAAGATGATTAAACTGACCTTGCTACTTTGCATAGATAAGACTTAATAATCATTAGAAAAAGAAGTATATAAAAAACATTTATAACGATAAAAATAGTTTGGTAGGTCAAATAATCATTTTTTTGAAAATAATTAAGGGTGAAAGTAATAGGAAGTGTGCAGGTTGAAAAGAATGCAATTCCAGAGACTGTCCAAAAGTTTGGTTCTTGAAACAAGTTAACTTTTGGCAATCCGGTGAAAAGCTCTTTATAATAAAACACACAAGAAGTGATGAAGCAAATACATTCTAAGATGTAGATTGTGGTTGAAGATCCATAGTATAACTTACCTCTTTGAAACAAGTCCTTGACAATAAGTGACGAGGATATAAAAATAAAAATTAGAGTTAACCAAACAGTGATTTTTCTACTCTTTTTATTTTTCAATATAGAGTGAAAGAAGTACATGAAAGTTAACAACTCAATAAACGTCACCAGAATATCAAAATAGTATGTCATTTTATCCAACTTATCGAAGGTTGGACTACCCTCAATAAAAAAGTAGGCTGAGTAAAAAGTTAGTTCTAATAAGAGGAATGAAAAAAAATAAATAGGAAAAAATCTATATTCTGGATGCCTATTTCTATTGGTAATTGAAAGATAACAAGCAACAAAAAGAATTATTGTTACCATTAAGTCTGAAAAGAGACTGTTATACCAGAGTTCCTTTAATTCTTGCATAAACTAAAAGGTATACTTCAAGGTATAAAACAGCTTTAATATAACAAAGGTGAAAAAACGTATAGAAACGGTTTTTTCACCTTTTAAAATTGATAATTTAGGAACGACTACTTTCTCATCATTAAATAATTGAAAATTAGTAGTTTGTGTTTATGCTAAGAAAATAGATCTTCTCCATTGATGTATGGCAAGCACAGATTAATACCTCGCCGCTTCCCCCTTGCCCGGCGTGGAAGCCTTAATAAACTCCCGGATATCCTCATTGGCGGTTTCCAGGTCCTGTTTGCGCAGGTACATCATATGGCCGCTGCGATAGCCCTTCCAGCTCAGGCGGTCCTTAAGTTTGCCCGCGGCATCCATCTGCCAGAGATTGTATTTGGCATTGAAATAATCGCAGGCGCCATCATAATAACCCGATTGCACCATCACATGCAGGAAGGGGTTCTGGGCCATGGCCTGGCGCAGGTTCTCACCCGTACGGTCGCCGCTGCGGTCCCAGGGGTGCACATTCCCAAACATCAGGTATTTCAGGTCGGTTTTATAGTTGAGCTCGTTGCGGAGATACATATTGATAGCAGGAGTAAACGAATGCAGCCAGGAAGTAAGCTCCGCGTTGAAATCGGGGCGCTCGCCGGCATCACCGCGGTCGATACCACGATAGCGGGAGTCGAGGCGGCCTACGGTAAATCCTTTATCGCGCAACAGTTCTTTCCAGAAAAAATTCAGGGGCACATCCAGGTTATGCTGCAGGATCACTTTGGCAGAAAGACCGGAATAACGCGCCATCTTTTCGGCGATCTGTTTTTTCTTTTCCTCACCCAGCGAACTGCCCAGGCTCATGGCCGGTATCAGCTCATGAATGGTAAAGTTCTCCACCTCGGGCAGCATGTCGACCAGGTCTTTTTGTTGCAGATCGGCCGGCAATACTTTATGATCCCAGGCTGTGGCGGCAAAATAGGGGAGACGGAGCGCTGCTTCCACGGGGCCGCCACGTTCAATACCCAGGTCGGTTGGTGATACCAGGATCACCCCGTTCAGGTACATCCATTGTGCATTCTGCAGCTCCAGCGCCAGGCCCGACACGCGGGTGGTGCCATAGCTTTCGCCGATCAGGTACTTGGGAGATGCCCAGCGGTCGTTGCGGGTTACAAAAGTGTTAATCCACTCGGCCAGGTATTTTATATCGGCGCGTACACCAAAGAATTTGCTGCCCGGGATATCCTTGCTCACGGCTCTTGAATAACCAGTGTTCACCGGGTTGACAAATACGATATCGGCCACATCCAGGATCGAATATGGGTTTTCCCTGATACCATAGGGCTGCACGGGATATCCCTCATCATCAATATTAAGCAGGCGCGGACCTGTATAGGCAATATGCATCCACACAGAAGCCGAGCCTGGTCCGCCATTGAAGGAGATCACCAGTGGCCTGGAGGCCCGGTCCTTTACGTCGCTGCGTTCGTAATAGGTGTAAAATAAACCGGCGAGGGTCTTGCCCTCCTCATCCCATACGGGCATGGTACCGGTGGTGGCCTTGTAGGGGATCCGCTGGCCTTTGATGGTTACCGCGTGATCGGTGACAACCGTTTTGTCGGGATTGAAAACTATGTTCGGGAGGCTGGTTTTTTCCTCCTTCACCGCCGGCTTTTCTTCCTGGCGGGGCTGAGGCGCGGCTGACCTCGGCTGTGCGGATAATCCGTTAAAAATGCTGGTAAGAAGAACAGCAAAAAGAAATTTTCTCATGTAACTGCATTGGTTTTAAAACTTGAAAAATAGTAAGAGTGAATTTAAAGGTTTATTCGAGTATTTATTTCACCAAAAGGAAACTATTCGTATTTTAAGCCCAAAATATAAAATTCACCATGCGAAAGTATCCAATCTTAATCCTGTTGACGGGGACTGTATTTGTGTTTTCCTATTGCAGCAGTTCCAAAAAAGCAGCAAAAGCCGAAGCGCCTAAAGTAGCTTATGAAAATAGTATCCAAACCCTTGTAGTTGGTAATTGCAGCCCCTGCCATATTCCTGAAAAAGGCGGTAAGAAAAAGGCCTATGACAACTTTGCCAACGTGAAAAGCGATATCGATGATATCATCCGTCGTATCGAAATGCAACCGCATGAAAGAGGATTCATGCCATTCAAGAAAGAAAAATTAAGCGATAGTACGATCGCTGTTTTCAAAAAATGGAAGGAAGACGGTTTACTTGAGAGATAGATATTAAGAATTCATAATAAATGGTGGGTGATTTTAAAAGTCATCCACCATTTCTTTTTTACAGCAACCCTCCTTTTCTATCCGTACAAACTAAGCATACAGCTTTACGGCTTTATTGATGATTATGCAACCGCTTTGGAGTCCTCCTATTAATTTTTATTATTATTCGACCGTCTTTGTGTAGGATAAACACTACAAGAACTTCTACATAAGTATTACAACTAAAAGAGGCAGGAATCTATTTTTTCCGGCCTGGTCATTTTGTTCCTTTACTAAACCAAACTAACCTTATTTATAAAATGTTTCATTTAACGTCCGTATGCGTCAGCTAAAAATTTCCAAATCAATAACAAGCCGTGAATCGGCCAGCCTGGAAAAATATCTCCAGGAAATCGGTAAAGTACCCCTGCTTACGGCTGAGGAGGAAGTGCAGTTGATCAGGGCTGTAAAGAATGGCGACAAAACCGCCCTGGATAAGATCGTGAAAGCAAACCTTCGTTTTGTGGTCTCTGTAGCCAAGCAATACCAGGGCCAGGGACTTTCCCTTCCCGATCTGATTAATGAGGGTAATATTGGATTAATAAAGTCTGTTGATCGCTTCGACGATACAAGGGGATTTAAGTTTATTTCCTTTGCCGTGTGGTGGATTCGCCAAAGTATTATCAAGGCTCTGGCAGATCATGCGCGACTGGTACGATTGCCGCTGAATAAAGTGATCGCTGGGGGACGCATTCGCAAAGCGGATTCATTGCTGGAACAGGAGTTGGAAAGATCTCCTTCAGCCGAGGAACTGGCAGAAGTGCTGGATATGGAATTGCATGAAGTAACCGCGCATCTCAATTCAAAAGATCATGTGAGCCTCGATACTCCATTTTCTGAAGATGAAGATGGCGGCAGCCTGCTTGATGTGCTGGAAAATCCAAATGTTGATTGTACCGACCGCAAATTGGATCATGCGGAATCTTTAAAACAGGAGATCGACCGTACCCTGCAAATTCTTCCCGAGCGGCATAAGGAAATGCTTTGTTATTTCTACGGCATTGGGGTGGACTACCCGCTTAGTCTCGATGATATCGGGCGGCGTTATGATATCACCCCGGAACGAGTGCGGCAGATCAAAGACAAAGCGATCAGCAAATTAAGATCCAGCCAGAATTTTGAACAACTCCGTGCTTATCTCGGTATTTAATTTATTTCTTCTGATAAACTTAAAAAGGCCCTCCCGGGCCTTTTACTTTTACGATAAGGTTTAATGGAAATGATCAGATCTTGACATAGCGAAGGGTAGTAGCCTCGCCTGTGGATTTATCTTTTATACGCAGGAAATAAACACCCCTGGTCATAGCTGGTAATTCAACTGTAGCATTGGTCAGTCCGGTTGAATGCACCATCGCACCAGCAGCATTGATAATGGATAATTCCTGGTTACGATATTCACTTATCCCGTTAAGAGTGATCCTATTGCCCGTATTCGGAACCGGAAATACAGAGACGCTGCCGCGGTTCGATTCGATTCTTACCGACCTTGTTTCTGAGTAAGTAGTGTTTCCATTAAAATCGGTCTGCCTGATCCTGTAATAAGAAGTACCGCTTACTGGTGAGTCGTCTATTGCCTCATAATTATTAAGGTCCGTTGAGTTGCCAGCGCCTTTTAACTTCTTTATAGCTGTCCAGTTGTCCTGGTTAGTTGAACGCTCCACAGTGAAATAATCATTATCCGTTTCAGTCGCTGTCTGCCAGTTGAGCTTTACTTTTTTGCCCTCTTCGCGTGTTGTAAAACTTACCATTTTCACCGGCAGAATAGAGGCATAGGCAAATGAAATCACCTGGTGGTTGATCCCGTCACCATTGATAGTGATTTCGATGGATTTAAAGTTCATAGTTGAAACCGTTGCAGTCGCACAATCACTTTCCTGTCTCCAGGCACGGCCTGTTGTCCTGGTAGTGCCTGTAGCTGCTTTTTTTGGCAAATTAAAGAACAGAGAACTGCGGTCATTTATAATGGTTCCTTGTAAAGTGTATAGATTTTTTGGTGCGTTATCACCTGTGATGGTGATAATATACTCAAGCTCTACATCATAATTATATCCCCAGGTACAGCTGTTACTGTTGCCGTGTACAATCAGCTCGACTGGTGCAACATATATATTAACACTGTAGCCCTTTGTAGACTGGATACTTATTTGAGAAAACAATGAGTGTGTGGAAAGACTAAATACAAGCAGTAAAGCTGATAAGCGTAAAGTTAGTTTCATGGGTTGGGATTGTTGTTATTAAATCGGAGGCAAAACAAGGTAAAACTCCGCTGGATTCATAGTATTTTCTGCAATTTATTTTCGGATTTTTTCAGTTTAGAGTTAATTAATTAATAATCATTATATTACAAAATATAAATTTTTCTAAATCATCAAATGTTAAGAGTTTAGGCTTACACGTTCTAAGTGTTTACCATTAGAAATGTGAAACTGAAAACTACCGATTTTATTGCCCGGCAGCCCTTATTTCATTAAATTCTAATGCGATAGCTCGTATTTTTTCGCATCCTGGTTCGTAAAAACTGAAGGGATTTGTTGGTCGATGCAGGTCGTTTAACGGCCTTTTTGGTGGGTATAAACTTTTATTGAAACCAGGCTAAACCAGAGCAGGAAAGCCAGGAAACTGATCTTCTGGATAACGGGTAATGCCCCGATCCAGGTTTTGGTGTAATATACATAGGTGTTGAGCAGCGCCAGCAGCAGGCAAAGGATGCCGGAGATTATAAAGCCCCAAAAACGAAGATAATACATCCCCCATAAAGTAAGCAGCATGGACAACAGACCAAGCGATACGGATGCATTGATAACCGTATCGTGATTGCCTACCTGTAGGAACGCAAGTACGCCCATCGAGAGAATGCCCGAGACGCGGATCGCGGTCTTTATCCATTTGGGAATATCTAAAATGAGTGGTACGAAATAGGAATAGAGCGCGATGCTGATACAAAGCACTGCCATCGCAGCGATCGCAATGGTTCTGGCTGTATTCTGCAATCCGTTTTCGGCGTTATGTGCCAGCAGGTCACACCAATAATTCTGCATCCAGCTGAATCCAACTGAACTACGGTCGACTTCTGATCCTCCGGGGTATTGTAATACGGCCACCAGATAAAGCAATACATACAGGCAGAATCCAAAAGCAGGCAGAAGTAAAATGCTATGTCGGGAAGGTGATTTCAATTCTATTGTAATTTCTTTTCAAGGCATAGCGCGGTATCGTCCCCAATCCATTTACCATACACCGGCGTAGGACTAAATCCTTCTTTATCATAAAAACGTATGGCTTCCGGTTGTGGGGTCCCTGTCCTCAATTTGATCAGCTCGAAATTTTTCTCCCTGGCAAAGGCCTCCAGGTGCATCAGCAACTCGTGTGCGATACCGGTGCCCCGGGCTGATGGAGCAACATACATCATATCAAGTTCTGCTTCCGTGTCAGAAAGCGGAGATATCGCGATACTGCCTACCGGCTGATCATTGATGAATGCCAGCCAGAATTGCGAACGCGGCCCGGTAAATGCCGCTACTGAAAAAGGCATTGGAGCTTCAAACCCATAACGTATCTGTATCTCATCCCAAAGCGCGGTCATTATGCTGTTTGCCGCTGGGGAAGCAGGATCGGCCGGCGATATGGATACTTTGGTCATCATGTTATAAAGTGTAACAATAGATTTTATTCAAACCAGATAAACATCGATTCAAAATTGAGCGTCATTTTTTCGAACTGACCGATCAGGTCCTGTCCAAAATTACCGGTGAAATGGTTTTCTTCTTTTAAACTTTCTTTCAGCAGTTCTACCGAATCGAGCCGGATCAACCTGTTACTGATGGTGGTTGCAAATGGAACCCGGTAACCTTTTATGGTTGTATGTCCGCCGGCGCCACCAAACCTGATATCTGTTTCCGGAAAATTCGCGACAATACTGTCTTTGTGCTTTTTGAAATAATTGTCATAAAGCATCGTTGAATTTGCACCGGAATCGAAAGTAAAATTTCCTTCGTCAAGCCTGATAACGGGTGTCAGGAAACTAAGCGCCATATTTTGCTCTTGATGCGTCGATCTTTGAGAAGGTACGATAAACTCGCCGCTGCGGGTGAGTTGTACTTCCTTCATCGCTTCGATCACGGGAAAGCCGATGATACCATTGATTTGAAACGGGATCTGCCGTATGGCAAGGGCTTCATCCGGCATCACCAGGAAGACGGCATTTTTCACAATAATATCACCGAGGCTGAACTCAGGGCATACCCCGATCTTTGATTTAACTTTATTGCCGGTGATAGAACCCACGTCGATCACGGTGGTATCCATGATTTGCATCTTCAGTTTCCGGGCGGTAGATTCAGTCACCGTGGAGAAATTCGCACCGGTGTCAAAAATAAAATCCATCACCAGTGAATCAAGTCTTAGTACCAGGTTCTGTAACCCAAGCCGGTCCCGTTTAAGTTTTAGTACTGTATGATCTTTGATGATCACTTGTTGTGCTGGTTGTCCAACGAGCGCTGCCCAGATCTTTTTCGTGTTCTCATAGTCCTGTATATCTTCTTCTTTCATCTGGCTTTTGTAACCAGTCAGCATTTCATGCATGGCTTCGTCAGCATCTTTGTATTCGAAAAGCTTCGAATGGTTCATTTGCCGGGTACGTAATAACTTGTATTTATCCTTGTCCGAGAGTTTCGCATCGTAAAAATCAAATAGCGAATCAATTTTGCGATTCGAAGCGGCGAGCCTGTTGAAGACATTGTCAATCCCCGCGCCCAGTTTTAAGCGATGAAATTCCTGCAGACTGTCCCGGGCTATCTGATATTTATCACGGGCAATGAAATAATCGTTTACCTGTAAGAGTGAATCAATTTCATGGTAGACTCGAAGTGATACTTTTTCTGAGAGACCTGGTGAATGACATGCGCTTATTAGAAACAATAGGAGGGCGTATAACATTTTTCTCATAGCCTGTTATTTGCAGGCATGGAATATAAGCAATTTTGATGTTTGGAAAATGATAAAACCGTTTGAATTGAAGCTGTTTCGATCTTTGGTAAAAAAAAGAGGCTGATTCAAAGAATTTGCCGGGAAGGAGGGGAGGCAGGAAGATGTTATTGCTTGAATAACTTTTTTCGGCCTCAGGTTTGTCAGTCAACTTTAATATTCCCCGTACACAAAATACAATACTGAATCAGCCCCTGGGAAGGAACTTAATATCCTTTCGGTTTTTCTGCTTTCTTTTTTTCCATCAGGGCAGTATATTTAGTTTGCTGCTCAGGTGTCAGAAACTCGAATATCTTTGCCTGTTTTTCTTTTTTCAGTTCCATCTTTTTTTCTTTTTGAGCTTCTTTACCCAGGCTGGCATCTTTTTTCAATTCTTCGAATTTTCCTTCATACTCTTTACTAACGGCATCATACTTTTGAATTTGTTCTTCAGTCAGGTTCAGCTCAGTCTTTACTTTTTTATCCCATTCTTTTGCATCCTCTTTCATTTCTTTTGCGGGCTGGGCCATAGCGGCACCGGCAATCATACCGGACATCAGCAAAGTCAGCATAAACTTTTTCATAAAATAGCTTTTGTGGTTAAAAATGATTGTGAACCCTGGGAGGAAGTTGATGCGGCTGGTAATCGGGCACAATTTTTATGCCACCTGAAACATCATCGACTGTTATTTTATGAACGGGGGTTATAATACGAGCTGCTCAAACAATTGGTGAAGCGCTTCATCCGGTTTATTGCAAAAACCCGGGTGAACTTTGGAGGGCTGTACGACGGTGCTCCGGGTGGCAGTCAGCCAGCGGAAGCGGGACGCCATTTCCATCTGTCCGATCGGGCCGCTGCCGGGCGCACCCTTGCAGATCCTCTCAATAGAGTGAAGGTGTTCTTCCACTTCTTTGATATCGAGGTTTTCTGAAAGGGCCGCGAATTTTTTAGCATCAACGTGGTAAAGCATTTGCAGGAATTGCTGATCCCTGGCATAGAGGATCACGCCCACGTTCATAAACTCCTCGCGTTCTACACGTGGCACAACCCGTATGACAGCATATTCAAATAGTTGTTTTCCTGGCATATTGTGCTTCTTTTAGAAAAATACCGGATGAGTTTAGGCGGGTGATCAGAAACTGTATATAAACATTTCGTTTTTCCTGTGTAGGTATATTGGGTGCATCAGCCTCCAGCCATTCTTCCGGTACCAGCGAAACGATGTCACGGATCAGTCGTTCGTCAAGATGGCGGTGCGATAGCTCGTCGGCTTTCTCCAGTTCGCTGGCCCAGGGCAATAATACATGATCTTTTACGAGTGCAAACGGACGGCTGGCCTGCTCTTCCCAGTTGTCCCAGGCATGATGAAAATACAAAGCAGCGCCATGATCGATCAACCAAAGCTCTTTATTCCAGGTGAGCATATTGGTATTGCGGGCTGTGCGGTCTACGTTGGTGATCAGACAATCCAGCCAAACCACTTTTGACGCCAGCAGCGGATCGAGCCTGGTTACAGTAGGATCAAAAGAAATAGCTCCCGAAAGATAGTGAAGCCCCAGGTTCAAACCCGTACTGAATTTGAGCAGGTCCTGGATCTCCTCGTCGGGTTCCGTGCGACCAAATGCTTCGTCAACGCTGGCAAAAACGATCTCGGGTACTTTAAATCCCAATGCCCGCGCAATCTCACCACCGATAAGTTCGGCGATCAGGGCTTTGATACCCTGTCCCGCACCCCTGAACTTCAAAACATATAGAAAACCATCATCCGCCTCTACTATCGCGGGCAGTGAACCACCTTCGCGCAATGGAACGACGTATCTGATGACATTGACCGTGCGAGGTTGTGAAATGATGGAATTCATGCACGGCAAATATAAATCTTATAAGTTGAGGCCAGGGTAAGCGCTATTTTTCAATGCAAATTATTTAGAAGCGAGGAAGCTGGTGATCCTGTTCCCGATCTCATCGATGGTCAGTAAGACTGCTTCGTTTTGTACACGGCTTGCCGCCTCAGCGTGATCCAGTTCTTCTTTTTTCTTTTGTGAAAGATAATCTCTGGTTGTAATGGCTGAAAACGGGATGAGTCCTGTCCTTACATCGAGTATGATGAGCTGTGTTGTTGCAAAGGCTTTGATGTCAGACTTTGAAAACAGTTTGTATTTGGAGTAAATATCGCTGTTGATGGAATAAACCACCACGATATCTGCCTGCATCCTTACCGCGGCTTCCCTGATATTGGTAAAGCTCGGTGTCCTTGAGATCATGAGTTCAGGCATAGATGAAACCTGTGTGACCCTTGCCGAATTTTTAAACTTTTCAGTGAACAGTTCTAAGTAGGCCTGCTGTGTCTTTAGGAATTGTTCATCGCTCCAATAGTTCCATTGATACCGCCTGGCCTGCGGTGAAGGTTCGAGTCTGACAATCGCAACCCTCAATTGCTGAGGGAGCTGGTAACGACCGTCAAGAATTTTTTGAATGTTCTCCTCTGAAATAGTGGATGCCCGGTCGTTGAACAACGAATGTGTGATGAGCGTATCATTCAACCCGTAACCTGCGGTTGAGGCGCTATTCAAACCACTCGTGGTGTGGCAGGCAGTTAACAGAAATGTTGTCGCGATAAATAAAACAACTAGTCTCATATTGCTGAATTTTAGTTTTAAGTTCAGGTTGGCCGTGTTGTGAACCGGCCTCAGTTGATGATACTCGCATTTGGGTCTTTCATCAGTTTGGCCAGGTCTTCCCGCCATTTTTGCAATTCTTCCGGCTTGAGACGTACCCAGTCTGTTACCTCACCCAAAATTTTCAGCGGTGACTGGCTTCGATAAGAGCGCGTCGGGTTGCCCGGGAATTTTTTATCTGTCAGGTTGGGGTCATTTTCAAAACTACCCGTCGGTTCCACGATATATACCCGGGCCTCTCTCTTACCTTTCGCCAATTCGGCGGCAAGCGCTGCACTGCTTAAAGTGGCACTAAAATAAATATGATTCATGTTTATCCCAGCGTAGTAATTTGACAGGTATCCCGCGGTCAGCAGGTCGCCAGGTTTCAGATCCGCCTTTGTTCCGTGATAAAATGGTCCGGGGTCCGGGATCGTGGATGAATTCTGCATTTTCATATTAGGTTTATGTATTTAAATGATCAGTAGTATCGTCGAGCAGTTCTATATATCCCTCGAAAAAAGCTGCCAGGGTTTTTTGTTGCGCCGGTGAAAAAGTCGCGATCAGCTTGTCAGTTTTTTTTTGAAAGTCCTTATAGTAGGGCTGCAGCAGCCCGAGTATTTTCTTATTGTCAGGAACGATAAATACTTTTCGCCGGTCGTTTTTATCAAACTGTCTTTTAATGAGTTTTTTCTTCTCAAACCGGTCTATCAGGCCGGTCACCGCACCGGTGGTCAGGCCCGACAACTCAGCAAGCTGGCCGGCCGTAAGTTTACCTTTCTGCAGAAAAAAGCCCAGGTACTTATGATCAGTTCCGCTAAAACCGGCTTTTCTGGCAATGGCTTCATGCATTTGCAGCGAAGAATAAGCGGATTGCTGGCTTAATTTCCTTAACTCAACGGTATTGATCCCTGCCATTTTAATCTTTGTTTATAAGTATCTTAGTTACAAAGATAAATTATTTGAATGACCGGGATTCTTTTTTTCGTTAAAAAAGTGATTAAGGGCTTAATTAGTTTTAAGGGATTAGCCTCCTATCATACCGGTTTTTACCGCTCCTGCGCGCTGGTAGTTGGCGAAGATCACGCCGTTAGGTGTGATCAGGCTGTCGGTCAGGCTAAACGCTGCGGGAATGGTGCCCTCGCCGAAAAGCTTTTTTCCCTTGCCTAATGTTATGGGGAAAATCTTTAGCCAGAGGTCATCCACCAGGTCATGTCTGAACAATGTCTGGACAAGTTCACTGCTGCCATGTACCTGGATATCGGTGCTGTTTTCACTG
This sequence comes from Bacteroidota bacterium, assembly GCA_023424015.1. Lineage (GTDB taxonomy): Bacteria > Bacteroidota > Bacteroidia > Chitinophagales > Chitinophagaceae > Terrimonas_B. The sequence continues at coordinate 115,131 of JAFAEM010000032.1, forward strand.
GAGTTTTTGAGGGCCTTGACCTGGTCGACTGAATTTAGAAAAATGCAGTTATTCCATTCGGTATTATTCTTTGAAAGGGATGTCGACATCACGTATTTGGTAATATCATTGATACCCGGCCATAGCTCGCCATGGGAAGGCCAGAAGGCTGCAAAGCTGTCGAAGGTTTTTCTGCCTAAAAGCAGGTCTGCGGGTTTCATATGTTTTTCGAGAAATGCCCCGGCCGCTGCGTCGGCCTCATAGAAATATGGTGCACTCCAGCCACCGAATTTGAAGTCGCCCGACTCATCATCGGGCCCACCTGGTGCTTGCATCACACCGTCTAGTGTCATGAAGGACAGGACAATGATCTTTCTCATGTGCAGATTTTTTAAGGTGAACGTAACTGGCCGGCAGGCGGGGACGGGTTTGATCACCTGCGAAGGTCCCATCAGCAAATCTCGTCAACCCTTTCGTTTTATTACAGTGTAAATGCGACAATCTCGAAGGCGGAATGCGACATTTGTTTTAGTCATTGGGGGAGCAGAAGTTTATCCTCTTAAGTACTGCAGTCAGTAGTGACTTTGTCAATAATGGTAAGAACCCATTTTTTGTTGATATAGGTCAGGTAAATGATTAGTCGTCAAACAGTCGACATTAACCAGGTAAGTGTTTTCCTGGGTATGAAAGCAGTGGTATCGTCTATGAAGAAAACAAAAAACGGATCAATCGTCAATATTTCTTCAGTTGCAGGCCTGCTCGCACTTCCACAGTATATCACCTATAGCGCATCTAAGTTTGCCGTGAGGGGAATGACCAAGGTAGGCGCATTGGAATTTGCAGATTATGGCATCCGGGTAAACTCTGTACACCCCGGACTGATCGATACTCCGATGACCCAGGATGAGAACAATGCTGCGTCTCTGGCAGAGTTTGCCAAATCAATCCCGCTGAAACGTGCGGCGAGACCGGAAGAAGTTACCAACCTGGTTTTATACCTGGCTTCTGATGACTCAAGCTATAGCACAGGTTCTGAGTTTGTCATTGATGGTGGAAGCAACCCGTTTTAATAAAGTTGTATCAGGTTAGTTCAGTCAGTATTTCCTGCGGTATCAACTAAAACATAATCTATCAGCCTCATAAAATGGGGCTGATTTTCTTTTGGGGTATACCAGGTAAGACAAAGTGAATAGAGTACCTTTCATTTGTTAGAAATTATTGTTATACCCCTTTAATAAATATCAACTACAACTCTGTTCTCAAATCCTCTTGAGGTGTCAGAGCGGCCACCCGACTTACTGCTCAGTACTAATTATTTGTAATGTTCTTTGGTATTGGCTCAAAATATAATGCCGTAACCCCCGAGGTAAACGATTTTGTCCTGATAAGTTTCAATATAATCTTATCCGTGATTTGATCAAAAAGCTGAAGTCCCTTTCCTTCGATGACCGGGTGGATACAAATTTGAAATTCATCAATAAGGTTGCTGTTTAGAAGCTGGATGATCAGACTCCTGCTTCCCACCAGGATGTCTTTTCCGGGTTGTTGTCTTAGTTCCTGTACTTCTTCGCTAAGCGTTTTTTCAGCAAGTCTTGCACTATCCCATCCCGTGTCCTTTAAGGTGGTGGAAAACACAAGTTTTTGAACTTTGTCTATTGAAACAGCAAAGTCGTTCATTGCCTTGTCCTCCGATGGGTTCTTTAAAAGTTCCTGCCAAAATTGCATAAGCTGATAGGTGATCCGTCCATATAGTAAAACATCCCCGCTGTCAATTAAGTCAGCGTAATGTTGGTGTAAATCTTCATCGGCAACCCCGGTTGTATGGTCACAAACACCATCGAGGGTCATATTGAACGCGGCAATTACTTTTCTCATGTAATTCCTTAATTGCTATTAATTTGATTTAGGGTATTGACCTTCCGTTTCATGCACGTGACTGATGTGGTGACTATTTCTTTGAAATGCTTTTTCTTCTTGATGTTCACAATTTTCGATTATTTAAGCTCTGAGAGTATTATTTTTTTTTGCTTAAATGTATTCCTCATGGCCTTTTCCCTAACCTCAGCGTTTTCATTGTTAATAAGGTCGAAATACTCAACCGGCACAACCTGCCACGACAAGCCATATTTGTCTTTACACCAGCCACAATAGCTTTCCTCACCGCCATTTGCGGTCAAAGCATTCCAGTAATAATCCACTTCTGCCTGGTCTTTGCAGTTAATTACAAACGACACGGCTTCATTAAACTTAAAATAAGGGCCCGCAGCCAGGATATTAAATTCCAGGCCTGCTATTTCCATAATCGCGGTTTCAAAGCTTTTCTGTCCACCCATTTCTATGGCTTCAGGCGGATTTTGATATTGATAATATTCCTTTAGCCTGCCATCTTTGAAAATTGAAAGGTAATAGTCTACTACCGCTTTGGCGTCTTTATCAACCCAAAGCGAAGGTGTAATTTTTTGGGTATTCATATTTTATTGTTTATGGTTTTGCTGCTATTATTTCCAATTTAAATGTCCATGCCGTGGCGGTCTGATCTCTGTTAGTGTCATTCGATCCGATTCGATCTTTGGTCCTTCCCGTTCCTGCGCGTATGATAAAGGTATTGCGCACAACCAATTTCTCAAAAAACCATCCCTGGTTCAGTCGGAACTGAGGATCGATAGGCACTGCCTCTTGTCACTGTTTAAGGACTCGTTATCTATTTAAAGGTATCTGCGCGTTATTCGTTCCTGGTAAAGGCCCTGCTCGTTCCGTATTCTTTCATTCAGCTGGCAGGTAAAGTTTTATGGTTCCTTTTTTAAACAATACTTCGTCCAGGTGCCCCATTTTTTGACGGTCTTTTGTTATTAAATGCATATGCAGATAGGTATCGTGGTGGGTAAAGATCGCTTTATGTTCCGTAGAGAAAAAGCCAACAATGTCTGCCTGCTCATTTTTAATCAAATAATTTACCTGTCCTTTATGGGCATCGTCCGGTGAACCCACTTTCAAACTTTTTGGCAGATTAACAACGTGAATAGTCGCTCGTTCAATGGTTCCTGAGAGCTTAAACATAAAAGGCCTTCGCGAATACTTGGTTATTTTGCCAAGGCATGATTCCAGTTGTTGGATTGTCTGAATACTATCGGGAAGCTTTTGTTCTGTCCATTTGGAAATATTTGTGTAACCAAAAAATGGAGCTTTTATGTCGTAAGTTTCCTCGACTTTCATTGTGGAGTCAGAAGTTACCGTTGATTTATATGATTTTCCGCCCATGACCAGGATTTCTCCTGCTAAATATTCTACTGGTCCAAGTCCGAATAAATTTTTCTTGCTGGTTATCGTGTCGAGGCTGATATTTCCGTAAAGCTCTCCTTTCCACATTACGTTTTTCATTTGGCCGACAATTTTGACTTCTGAAGCTCTATCCTGTGCCCTCATCTTGTAGGTTGTTAAAGACAGTATTGTCAGTCCGAGAATTGTAGCTTTAAAACACCGTTTGATCATTTGAAGTATTCGATTCTTATTACTCCTTTTAAAGAGTAAAGGTGATACACAAATTTATTATTGGGAATATTTTAGCCTAGTCTGCAGGATTTGTTTTTAGTGATTACTTTTTTAAAATGACATACAGCATGCCCGGCCGTGAAAATGACCGGCCATTGATTTACCAAAATTTCCACCACGGTTTAGTTTCGCCGGGCTCCGCGGTATCTGCAGGAATTTTCCAAAACTCTTCGTTAAATGGCAAATTTGTAAAAGCTTTTGTTACCATGTGGACATAGGGATAGATAGCGTCTTCACTTCCATTTTGGAATCTTCTCATTACTTTCTGAATAGGCCAGAGTTCTGTACCGTCTGGTAGTTTTAAGGAAACCTTTAATTCTCCCTGCGGATCGTTGTCATCAGTTATCCATTGTGAACCATTTACATTATGGATGATCGTCTCGCCAACATATGAGCCAATTGAAAATAAAATGGGTCCGTATCCTTTTCCATAAAGCCGCCCTCCTTTACGAGGCTGCCCATGCTTCATGTTATTACTGAAAAATTTGTCGACTTGAATAATACTGTCAATGGTATAGTCCAGTTTAAATCCATCTGCAGCAAATGCTTTTATGATCCATGCGGATTGCGATCTGATATCTTCCTGTAAAGTCGCCATATAGGTATTGATTAGTTTCTGTTTGCTATGGGATTCACAATGCCTGCAATGTTAAGGCATTGGCAAAATACTGAGATTATATTTTTCCAAGGCTATTTTGCCAATGCAACCTTTAGGAAGGTATGGATTTATCTTTCAGGTTTTCCGAATAAGTTTTCAAATGAATTCTTATTTGAATTTAGCCTTGAGAAAGCCATTAACTTCCAGCCAGTGCATAAATGCATCAAACCAGCGGTTACTGGTTCTGTTGGGGTTGCCAAGACCAAAACCATGGCCACCGTTCTGGTAAAGATGAAATTCGACAGGTATGCCCGTTTTATACCAGGATTCGATCACACCGAATTTGCCGCCGAAAAGAAAATCATCAGTGGCGATAACACTGAACATCGGTGGGGCATTCTTCGGCACCTCCACCGGTCCCATACCACCATAAATAGGGCCAATGAAAGCCAACTTCATGGTCTTTGAGTTGAGTGTTGAATGCATCGTGAGGCCGGCGCCGGCAGAAAAGCCGATCATACCTATCCTGCTGGTATCTACACCCCATTCTTTGGAACGTTTTAATATCATGGCGTAGGCAGTCTCGGCATCCTGTAATTGATTTGACAGATCTATCTGCGGCGGTCTGGGAGGTGCTGGTGCTGCATTAGAAGTATCGGATGGAGCACCAAAGCGCGGGCGACTCATCCACGCCGAAAACGAATCAAGTGACTCGTGAGTGGGGAAAAGCCGGTATTTGAGTACAAAAGCGGCAATCCCTTTGTCGGCGAGGGCCTGCGCAACTTCCCAGCCTTCGTTGCCCATCGAAAGCCAACGAAAACCACCACCTGGGGCCACGATCACGGCCGCGCCATTTGCGGTACCCGGTTTGGGAAGAAAAGGGGTGAGGGTAGCTTTGGTAATGTTGCGTGCCATTGGGTCACCCCATTGGCGGAACCAGGATTCAGAAGCGGGTTGATTCGCGACACCCCCACTGCCAAGTGGTATTGCGTTTGGTTCGGGTGGCGCGTTAAGTGGATAGATAGTGCCATCCTGCGCTATGGTTAACGACGACAGCGTTAATAATACGCCCAATAAAGCGAACGATTTGATGTAGCCGTAAAGTTTACAGTTCATATTGGTGTGTTTATAATTGACAGGTATGGAATATGGGTTTGCTACTATCGTCACACGGATTGGCACAGCGGTGTTGCCCGAAAGACCTTGGGGCTGTTTTAAAGCTGAAAACTAATATACGAAAGTTGACTCGAAAAGTTATCGGGTAGAATAACTCAAACCTGGGCCTATTCCGCTTCCGCCATTCAGTCAAACCGATGTTGGGGGCGGAATTCCGGGTTCACCCTGGACCCTTGATTTGTAGGAAATAGTAAGGCCCATAAATAGAAGATCTTTAACAAATGTATCACAGCAGGTCTTTGGCAGTGGCTGTTCAGGATAGCAGATGCGCACAAATCTCTCTCTTAACAAGTTCTTTCTTCAGACAATCTTTAATGGCTGACCCACTACTATCATGTCGTGGTCGGCAAAAACCTTCACAATCTGTTCTTTTGAAGGGGGTAAAGTCCATTTGTCGGTTGCTGCAAAAAAGTCTTCCATTTTACCAGCAGGCAAATAGGAAACAATTGCTTTCCCTGTTTCTGACAGTTGAACAAAAGCATGCGGTACATTTCGTGGAAGAAAAATCGTATCCCCTTTTTTCATTTGATATTTATCGTCACCCACCTGAAACAAATATTCTCCCTCAACAATATAAAACCATTCGTCCTGATTTGGGTGAATATGCAAGGGCGGTCCGCCTTTCGGTGTTGATCCAGTTTGCTCAAAAACCGCTAAGTCATTTTCTGTGTCTTTTCCAGAAATTTTTATGTCAAGCGTATTTAACGTAACGCCTTTCATTTTATAGTGTCGACTAAATCTTGCCTCTCCAGAAGCAACCTTAAACCCTTTGCCTGTACGCATGCCTATTGCAGATTTTATTTTCGAAAAAGCCAGCAGTGGCGTTGCCAAAAGTGTTTTTAATATAAAATTTCTGCGTCTCATATACACCTGTCGTTGTTAAATTGAAATTAGCTGTCGATTTTGTGATGCACAATGGTTGTGGTATTGCAGAACGCGGGGAATTTCGCTCAGAATTTCAAAAGATATTTTAAGTTGAACTTTGGACACCTATCTCCATTTTGGCGTTACCCTGTTAACGGGTCGTTGTTTTTTGGTCGTTATCAACATATTCTAAAATGTCACCTGGCTGGCAATCCAATACGTTACAAATTGCCTCTAATGTGCTAAACCTGATTGCTTTTGCTTTTCCTGTCTTTAAAATGGAAAGATTTGATAAAGTCAGCCCGACTTTTTCAGAAAGTTCATTCAATGACATCTTTCGCTTTGCCATCATAACGTCTAAATTTACGATGATTGCCATAACTTATACAGTTAAATCATTTTCATTTTGAATGTCTACTCCCTTTTTGAAAATAGTCGCAATAATATAAACTACTGCTCCCATTAAAATAAATGCCTGGCTATCGGACCAAAACCGATTCAGGCTTTCTGTTTCATAGCCATAGTGCATTAAGTTTTTTGTTAGCTGCCTGGCAATGTAACTTAACACTCCGATTATAAGTGTGAAATAACTGAGATTTGAAATTTGCTTGGCAACGAAATTGTCAAATGGTTTTGATAAATTCATTTTATGCATTAGTCTGATAACGATGTAAAATAGCCAGGCTTTTAAAATTGAAATAGTCAGAATAAAACTATAGATCCCGAAAAAAGAAAGTCTGCTGTCTTTGTACATTTCCGTCAGGTCCACCTTTTGATATAGATTTGGGATGAGTTCAGGCTTAAATAGACTGAAAAAGAAATTCACGATCAGGCCTCCCGCCTCAATGGATAAGCCTACAAAAATGAGCCAGGCCACAGCATATAAGGTCCAAAATACGAAGTTGTTAGTTTTTGACATGATTAAGTATTTGCATTGTTCGTGTAAAAATAATAAATATTTATTGAAAAACAATAAAAAAAGATTAAAAATCAAAATTATCGGTGAGTATCAAAGTGATGTGCGAAAGCTTGTTTGATTAATATCCCGCTTTAATGGAATGGGTGACCCGGTGTGTAAAAGCTGAGGCCATAGATTTCGGGTTAACGATTGCCCTGTTTATCGTCACATCATACTTGCAATGTATTGTTAGCTGAAATCTTTTCTTTTGGGATAGTATCTTGATAAGATACTTTTCTGTAACTACGATAAATATTGTGCATGCCCGAACCGGCCTTTTCAAACATTGGGTCACGCCCACTGAAGCAAAACCGTTGCCAGCTGCATGTATGTTTTATGTACCTGGCTTCTTCAGCGTCACCGGAGTACCAATTCGCAATGTATTGTGCACTTCAGCGACCCGGTCAACATAGAGAATTAAATCATTAATTTCTTCTTCTGTTGCATCGCAGTCTACCTTCGCTTCATATTCAATATTAAATCCCGGCTTGCCTTCTTCTCCAAACTCTCCTGAAACAAAGACCTCCACAGCTCTGATTTGCATTTGTCTCTTTGAAGCTTCACGATAAATGTCATTACAAAAACAGGTTGCAAGGGCCAGAAACAATAGCTCTCCTCCATTAATTGAAGAGCCATTCCCTTCGGGCTTGGGGGGAATTAATAATTGTTTTGTCGCATTGATAGTTCTAACCTTAACCTCGTTTTGACTACCGGTATTCAGAATGGAGGCAGAAATTTGCATATACGTTTTATATTGAGTGCTGTGTCATCTTTTGTTCAATGCCTTGCAAGGGTGTGGTTCCCGGCGATGGTGAACCTCCCGCTTTGCCCGGGCAGGTTTCAGGCCTGCCGGTCCTGTGCCGGAGTAAAGATATTAAGCAGAGGTTATATTCCCACATTTAACAATCATTCTTCAGCCGGTCGGAAGCTGACAATATAGCTACCGTAGAGGTATAAAGAAATTGAGCAATTATTATAAACCGTCTTTATCGGGTTTGTCGATACTCGTAAGACGAAAATGTGGAGAGGTATTTTGCAGTAATAATAATATTTTAATCGAGTTTTTGCAAGGCGCACAACGGAGAACAGTTTGTGATGGAAGTGTAATTTTGTTCAGTCTTGCTGTGGGACTATAGTGACGGTTTATGCGTTTACTTTTTTGTAGTCATGTGTTGTTCCCAGACTAACTTACCCTGGTTGTCAAAATATTTAATCCCGGTAAACTCATCTTTATTTTGGAACCATTCACCGTCCTTCTTTGACATGCCAATCATAAGCCTCCCATTTGCGCCGCCTATCACTAACCCTTTTGTTCCGTCTTCAAGCGCGATAATATGAACGGCTTCTCCATTTGCATCATCTACACCAATTACAGACCTTGCCTTGCCGTCACTTCCAGTATTCGCGCCGGCTCCGCCAAGTTCCCACCCTTCCTTATCATTCCATATAATACCTGAACTCTCAAACATGCGTTTGCCGCTATTCGGGTCGGCCAGTTTATCCCCCACCAAAACCCTGTCAAACCCGTTCTCATTCATAATCACAATTCCATCAACACCATGATAGTAATCATTGTACCACTTCATGAACTGATCGGCATCTGAACCATAATTTTTTGACCAGTATTTACGTACCAGGGATGTATCGGTTCTTACCCGATTCCCGGAGTAAGGAATTGGCGCACCAAGCAAGATCCTGTCTTTCCCCTTTTCATCTTCTATTACTATCCCTTTAACTCTTATAATATCGAATTTTTTGGACTTCGTAAATCCGAATCCAAGAAGGCAAACAGTCAATAATAACGCAGCTCCAAAAGTTATAAACCTTAACCGGGTGTATTTCTTTTCAAGTGCAATTAGTCGAGTCAATAGTTCCTTTTCCAAATTATTGTTTTTAATGTTTTACGATATTAATTGAGGCTTGGAAGTCAGCATCGAATTAAAAATTTCCACTACGCCCATAGCCGGTGAAATGTTTGTTCCTTATAGCTTTCGGGACCGTGTTAATTTAGCTGAACTAATATACGAAAGTTGACCAGGTAGCTACCGTATTTACTATCGACCAGGATATACTCTGAGGCCGCTGTTGAGACAAACTTTTGTCTTAACGTGGTAGTTATTGAATAGCGTTGAATGGGTGTTTGACCGGGCATAGTATTTGTTATTTGTTATAAAATGTCGTTATGGATAACAAATCCCGGTAAAGATAGGGTTAGAGAAGCCACATCTCATAACATCAATCAAAAAATTGACAGCGAAATTACCCAAAGTGTAGTCTATTTTTCGTCTCAAAATGCTGAAAGTATCAGATCAAGAATAAAGCAATTGGAGAATGAGTGGGATATCGAAAGGACATTGGAGTTAAACGCTTCGCTAATTGCTTTGGGTGGAATAGTGCTTGCTGCTACAGGAGATAAAAAATGATTAGCATTACCCGCGATTGTAACTGCGTTTTTAGCTCAACATGCGATACAGGGTTGGTGTCCTCCAATTCCATTATTTCGCAGGTTTGGAGTCCGTACTCAAAAAGAAATTGAGACGGAACGACATGCTTTAGTTGATATTTTAGAAAAAAGGGATCCTTCATGACGTTAATGATTTAATGCTTCAGCCAGGTTAGCTGATCCGAATGTTTTATCCCTTTCTCTTCGGTGGAATATCAATCTGCTGGCAGGACATTGTCGTAAATACCAAAAAAAACGTAGAATTTCATTCACAAACATAATTTTTCAATTTCATCTTTGATGTTTGGGAATGATTTTATCAACTCATCTTTATCGCCTAATTCGAAATCGTCGAATTCAAAACCAGGGGCGACAATGCAACTGACAAGTGTAAAACCTTTTTCGCCTATAATACGTGCTGCAAACCAAATATTCGCTGCTATGGTGATCTGTGGTTCTTCGTTCAGGTCCAGCCTGTTTCCTAAAACTTTCGTTTCAATTTTTCCCTCATTGGTTATCATTAGTACTTCCAATGGCTGGCCCTGGTGAAACAACCAGATTTCGTCAGAACCTATTTTATGAAAATGTGATTTATCAGTGTCTTTAAGCAAATAATAAATAGCAGTGCCTGTAGTTCTAACCTTGCCGTTGTCAAGCGTAATTGATTTTTCAGCCCTGTAAGTTTCCCTGTAAAAGCCACCTTCGGGATGGCTGGTCAGATTGAGTTTTTCAACTATTGTTTCTGCTGTCATTCTATTTAAAGGTGTAAGGTTGCTGTTTTGTTTTAGTCTGGCCGCTAAGGTCCGGAGCTGGTGACGTGCCGGTTCCCGATAGAGATGGGGACCGAGTTGTAGTCGCCGGACCCGCTGTGGGGTCTGCCCCGGCCTTGCGCCGGGGTAAAGATAGAAGGCTGAGGTTGTATTCCAAAGAACAAGTAACCGGGTAGGGTTTATTGACGGGCATTTATTCTGAAGCGGGCATTGCCAAACACTCTGTTATGCGCCGCCGATCGAATCTGATAATACGATGAGGAATGATTATTTTTCATTGAGAAATTGATTGACCGCTTCAAAGAATCGGTCTGGAACCTCCAGGTAAGGAAAATGTCCTACGCCATCAAGAAGAAGTAGCTGACCATGCTGCAATACAGAGGCCCAGGATTTGGCACCATCTAAGGGCAATGGGTCCAATGTTCCATGGATTATAAGAGCGGGCACCTTTACCTGGCTCAGCGATGACCGCCAATCCCATTGTCCAAGGGAAGCCATTGTGTACTTATCAACGCTTACCATTTTGTTGCGACGGGATTCCAGCGTGCCGGCGCAAAAGTCTCCCTTGCTTGGATTCGCTGTGCTATAATTTCCATAGAAAGGTTGGAACCATAAAGTGTAATAGGCGGAGCATACTTCTGAGTTCCCGGGATCGGCGAGCCGTGCTGCACGTAATTCTCGCATACGCCTTATTGTGCTACTGTCTCGTTTTAATTCCATTTGCTTAAATGCTTCAGTAAGCTGAAATTCCTGGAGCGGCAAGCCACCGACGATGATCATCCGTCCCAGGTGTTCGGGATAGCTCATTGCATAACGCGCCACTACTGCGGCGCCCCAGGAGTGACCAAACAACGTGAGTCGCCCGATACTAAAGTGTTTGCGAATGGCCTCTACATCTTCGACAAAACGTTGGGCATCGAGCGACAATGAATCGCTAACAAGGGTTGACTGTCCTGTGCCACGTTGATCGTAGAAAATGAGCGTATGATGTGCGCCGAGCGGTGCAAGATCCTCAAGAAAATAATCCATTGTGAACCCGGGCCCGCCATGGATCATTACGAGGGTATCCGGACCAGAACCAATCAGGCGGTAGAATAGTCTGACGCCACTACCTGCGTCGACATGGCCCTCTATTGCATCAGGTATCGTGGAGAGAGTTTTTTTAGTTGCGATGCATCCGAAATGCACCGAAAGCACACAAAGCAATAACAGTATTGTTAAGTTTTTAAACATCTCAATTCTGTAAGGTTCTTTACTTTACAAATGGTACATAACGTTTACGCATTAGCGGTGTGGGTGGCGTTCCATAACTCAATTGCTTATAGCGCTGCTGATAAAGTTACAAAAGTGGAATATTTGTACAATTGCATCAGCCAAACCCAAAGTTGATCCCAGTACAAAAGTTGAAAATATTTCCAACGCCCCCATGCCGCCACTGCACTGTTAGGCGCAGGCTTCAATCATAATGAAACCGGCATTGGATGATGAAGCATTTTTGGTCCACTCCTTTTTTGCCTTCAACCTTGTAGACCAGCCTATGCTCACCGGTGATCCGTCTTGACAAAAATCCCTTTAAATCATGTTTGAGAGGTTCGGGTTTTCCTGTCCCCTGGAAAGGAGTTTTTTTGATTTGGTTTAGTAAGTCTTTTATCTTCTCCACAATTGAACTATCAGTTTCAATCCAAAATTGAAAGTCTTCCCAGCCATTTTCTGTAAACTCAAAGTTCATAGAGAATTTTATACCTTGAATTTACGTGTCTTTCCTTTCTTTAGTTGGTCTATAGATTCATGTAATCGCTGTCTATTCTTTGACGTCGATAGCAAATGCCCAGTTTCGTTAAGGGAGTTATATTCCTTCATTGATAGAATGACCACGGCTTCGTCTTCGGAAGCTCTGGAGACGACGATCACATCGGAAGATTTAGAAACATCGTCCAAATATTTCTTCATATTGTTTCTTAATTGGGATACTGAAACTGCCTGCATAGTTGATAAATTATGTACATGTAAAGGTACGTAATTATGTACAATATTCAAAGGCCCATTTTTGACTCTGCTTGCGTCCAACACTACGATTGCTATATAGTCTAAACCATACAAATTTTTCAAATGTTTAATACTCATTCGAAAAATGCACTTTTCGTATTGTTGGTAGTCGCACGAAAAAAATTGTGTAGTTAAATAACTACACATATATTTGTAGTCAAATAGCTACATAATGAACCTGCGACGAGATGTTTTCCAGGCTATTGCCGATCCCACCCGGCGGGCCATATTGCTGCTGCTGGCTTCGCAGTCGATGACGGCGGGTGCCATCGCTTCTAATTTTGATACGGCGCGACCCACGGTTTCAAAACACCTTCAGATCCTGACTGAATGTGAATTGCTGAGGCAGGAACCGAACGGAAGGGAGGTTTATTACCACCTGAATCCGCAAAAGATGAAATCGATCGCGGAGTTTATTGAGCCTTTCAGGAAGATCTGGGATGACAGGTTCAATAAACTGGAAGCCGTTATGAAAAAATATAAATCAAAAAAATAAACGCATGGACTTAAAAACAAAAGTCGGGGCCGGAGAAGGCAGCCAGGATATAATGATCACGCGGGAGTTTGATCTGCCGGTAGACCTGCTTTTCCGGGCGCATGTGGAGCCCGGGCTTTTTGAACAATGGATGTCGCACGAGTATGGGATTGTAAGAGTGTTGAGGTACGAGGGCCGGAAATTCGGGGGCTGGCAGTTTACAACTTCGAGTCCGGAGGGCGTAGTGTTGTTTGGGGCAAGTGGGGTGATTCATGAGTTTAGTCCTAACCAGCGGATCGTCCGCACTTTTGAAATGGATGACCCGGCGTTTGATGCGCAGCTGGAGTTCCTGGAGTTTAAAGACCTGGGCGAGCGAAGCCGGCTTGAGATGCAGATAGTGTATCGTTCGACCGAGGCAAGGGATCGGATGCTGAAGCTCCCATTTGCACAGGGACTGAGCATGGCGCACGACCGGCTGCAGGAAATCATCGCTCAACCAAAATAATCATATGACCAAAGGGAAAAAGATAATCTACTGGGTTTCCACAGGCTGGCTTGCACTGGGAATGTTATCGACAGGAATCGTGCAGCTTCTCAGGGTGAAGGGGGAGGCAGAATTTATCCTGGAACTGGGTTACCCGGCCTATTTGCTCGTGATCCTTGGTGCCTGGAAGATACTGGGTGTCGCCGTCGTGCTGGCTCCTAAAATTCCGCTGCTAAAGGAATGGGCTTATGCGGGGTTTTTCTTTACCATGTCGGGTGCAATATTTTCACATATCGCGGCAGGAAATGAGATAAAAGAAATGTTCGGTCCATTACTGTTACTGGTATTGACAATAGTCTCCTGGTATTTCAGGCCGGCACAACGTAAGATCATGCCGGCAGGAGCGCAGGGATAAAAGTTGGTATTGCAGATCTTTACTAACTTTCCCGTGGTGCGGGTTTCTATTTAACCACAGCGGACACAGAGGTCACGGCGGGTTACGCAGTGCAAAAGTAAATTGTCCTAATCCGTGAAATCCGTATAATCGGTGGCTAACCTAATCCGTGAAATCGGTGTAATCTGTGGCTAATTAAAAAGAACAGATTCGTGTAATTCGTGCCATTCGTGGCTAACCTAATCCGTGAAATCTGTGAAATCGGTGGCCACATTCGTGTGATTCGTGCCATTCGTGGCTAACCTAATCCGTGAAATCTGTGAAATCTGTGGCTACATTCGTGTGATTCGTGCCATTCGTGGCTAACCTAATCCGTGAAATCTGTGTAATCTGTGGCCACATTCGTGTAATTCGTGCCATTCGTGGCTAAAAAATATATTATGGGTAAAAAGAAATTATCAGCGGCGCAAAGCGCGGAATTGTTAAAGGTGTTGAAAGCGAGGTTTGAAAAGAATATGGGACGCCACAAAGGCCTTGAATGGAGCAAAGTACAGGCAAAGCTGGAAGCCAAACCAGAAAAACTCTGGTCGCTCGATGATATGGAACAAACAGGCGGCGAGCCGGATGTGGTGGGCTACGATAAGAAAACAAATGAATTCATTTTCTTCGACTGCGCAGCAGAAAGTCCAAAAGGACGCCGCAGCATTTGTTTTGATCCCCAGGCCCTGGCATCGCGCAAAGAACATAAACCCGGTGGCAGCGCCATAGGTATGGCCGATGAAATGGGCATCGAATTACTCTCTGAAGAAGAGTACCGCGAGCTGCAAAAGCTGGGCAAGTTTGACCTGAAAACTTCCAGCTGGGTACAGACACCTCCAGCTATTCGCAAACTCGGTGGCGCCCTGTTTTGCGACCGCCGTTACGATACCGTATTCGTATACCACAACGGCGCGGAATCCTACTATGCTGCCCGTGGTTTTCGGGGTTCGTTGCGGGTCTGAATCCCGCAGACTTCATAGCGGTAGGCTCATGGCTTTCCCTTACCTTTGCACGTCTCGAAAACCGAGGGAAATCGTACATGAAGAATATAAGGAACTTTTGCATCATTGCACATATCGACCATGGCAAATCCACCCTGGCCGACAGGCTTTTACAAAGCACCGGCACGATCAGCGACCGCGAAATGATGGACCAGGTGCTGGATGATATGGACCTGGAGCGGGAGAAGGGGATCACCATCAAAAGCCACGCGATACAGATCAACTATAAACATAACGACGGGCAGGAATATACCCTCAACCTGATCGATACCCCCGGTCACGTGGACTTCAGTTATGAAGTAAGCCGTGCCCTCGCCGCTTGTGAAGGCTGCCTGCTGCTGGTGGATGCCACCCAGGGTATACAGGCACAAACCATTTCCAATCTCTACCTCGCCATCGACAACGACCTGGAGATCATCCCGGTGATCAACAAGATCGATATGGACGGCGCTATGATCGAAGAAGTGGAAGATCAGATCATCGACCTGATCGGCTGCAAGCGTGAAGAGATCCTGCACGCCAGTGGTCGTACCGGCCTTGGTGTGGACAAAGTATTAGAAGCGATCGTAAGCCGCATACCAGCCCCCAAGGGAAATCCCGATGCACCATTGCAGGCGCTGATCTTCGATAGTGTTTTTAATAGTTTTCGTGGTATCATCGTCTACTACCGTATACTGAATGGCAAGATCAAAAAAGGCGATAAAGTAAAATTTGTGAGCACGGGCCAGGAATACGAAGCCGATGAAGTGGGTATCCTGAAGATGAAGATGACCGAGCGCCCGGAATTGAAAACGGGCGATGTTGGCTATATTATCACCGGTATCAAAAACGCGAAGGAAGTAAAAGTGGGGGATACCATCACCCTGGCCAATAATCCCCATCCCGAAATGATCAGGGGCTTTGAGGAAGTGAAACCGATGGTGTTCGCGGGCATCTTCCCAGTGAATACGGATGAATTTGAAGAGCTGCGCGACTGTATGGACAAGCTGCAGTTGAATGATGCTTCCCTGACATTCGAACTGGAAACCTCCCAGGCGCTGGGCTTTGGCTTTCGCTGTGGCTTTCTTGGCATGCTCCACATGGAGATCATCCAGGAAAGACTGGAGCGGGAATTTGACCAGACGGTGATCACCACAGTACCTAACGTGAGCTTTATTGCCTACACAACAAAAGGTGAGAAGATCATTGTCAACAATCCTACCGAGTTTCCCGACCCGGTGAAAACCGAACGCATCGAAGAGCCATTTATCAAAGCGCAGATCATTACCAAGCCTGAGTATATTGGCAATATCATGACGCTTTGCCTGGGCAAAAGGGGGATCCTGGTCAATCAGAGCTACCTGACCCAGACCAGGGTGGAACTGATCTTTGAAATGCCGCTGACCGAGATCGTGTTTGATTTTTATGATAAACTGAAATCACAGACCCGCGGCTATGCGTCTTTTGATTATCATCCCATCGGTTACCGCGAGAGTGATATCGTGAAAATGGATATCCTGCTGAACAACGATAAAGTGGATGCGCTAAGTGCACTGATTCACCGTGGGCGGGCACAGGATTTTGGAAGAAAGCTTTGTGAAAAACTGAAAGAGTTGTTACCGCGTCAGCAGTTCCAGATCGCTATCCAGGCAGCTATCGGTGCCAAGATCGTAGCGAGGGAGAATATCTCGGCGATGCGTAAGGATGTAACCGCTAAATGTTATGGTGGTGATATCAGTCGTAAGCGTAAGTTACTGGAGAAACAAAAAGAGGGTAAGAAGCGTATGCGGCAGATCGGTAATGTGGAAGTACCGCAGGAGGCGTTTTTGGCAGTGCTTAAACTAGATGACTAGATAACTGCCTGCGGCAGGGGATTGGCCACGAATTGCACGAATCACACGAAAGTGGCCACGGATTGCACGGATCACACGGATAACTGCCTGCGGCAGGGGATTGGCCACGAATTGCACGAATCACACGAATGTGGCCACGGATTGCGCGGATCACACGGATAACTGCCTGCGGCAGGGGATTGGCC
>JAFAEM010000027.1 GCA_023424015.1 Bacteroidota bacterium
CGAGCTGAAAAGAAGTGAGGCAGCTTTATCCACACCGGCAAGCGGAAATCATTTACAAATTGAAGCGCAGCCGGTCGTGGATAAAGCGATGAAATCAAAGAACACTAAATTTGAAAACTCTAACTGAACCTGGCACTAAAAAAGGGGGAGCTTACATGATAAGTAAAACAGTTGGGGTTGGTTGTGTTTAGTGTCATGTTGTTAAGTTTTGGGCATAAAAAAACCACTCGGTTTGAGTGGTTGAGAAATATTGTATTGGTTGAGTCCTGTTTAATCTCCTACTAGCTTTATGGTACACGTTTTTTTTTCTGCCAATTCAATAAGCCCTACAAATTCGTTTATGAAATCGTGTACACTCTTAGGAGCATCAAAGGCTTTAAACCGGATGGCTTCCTGCTTGAGTGCATTCAGCTCATTTAGATAAACTTCACTCTCTCCGTAGTAGTCAAATAAAATCTTTTTCAAAACGGGAAACCCATCCTCTTTCTCCAATACTTCCATTATCGAATCGTATTCTTCAATGAATAACATTAAAGGTTTTGCATCTTCTTTACTATTTGTATCAATGAATATATCCAAAGGCATAACTGTATTTTTTATCTTCCGGGTAAACCGGGGAAAGATGTTATTAAATCTCCAGCTTTGTTTGTAATTATGGTGAATTTAGATGTTGCTTGACCTGTAATTGCATCAACTCCTATAATCCTCCCTGCATCAACAATTCTTTGATAATTACCTCCTCGCTGAAGTATTTTTGGCACCTGTGCTGAATTTTTAATTAAATCTACTATTTCACGTGTACTTATACTAAACTTACTCTTACTCAAAAACATTCCAGAGCGGGGGTAATGCCGTTGCATCACATGTATAAACCCATCTTCGGTAATATTAATTCCTTCATTTAATTAAATCGTTCTTGTTGTCTTAGTAACAACTTCCTCAGCAACTTCCTCGGCAATTTCTTTCTCAGCTATTTTGATTCCGGTCTTTACTCCGCCTTTTACTAAGGTACTTGCTCCTCCCAAAGTAAACACATCAGCAATCGCCATTGCCGAATTGAAAAGGCCCCAACCCCATCTGCCATTTTGAAAATCATCCACTGCTGCTCTACCGGAGCCCCAAACAGGTATTAAACTTTCAGCAAATCCCGGTTGACCAACTGAAGAACTTTGAGGCTTCTTCCTTACACCTTTTACTACAACGGGTTTTAATACCTTGGGTTTATTTTTAGTGGATGTCTCCTTGGGAGCAGGTTGAACCATACTTGATTCAGCTTCTAAACCCAGAGGATCATTTAACAGAATAGGATTGTTGTTTGCAAAAGCATAGGGAGAATAATCATAATTAAAATTGGCCAACTCATCAATCTGCCAGAATCTTCCTATTTGAGGGTCATACCCTCTAAATTCAGTTGCATATAAATCCAACCCACTACCATCTGCAAACTCTTTACTTTCCAATTCTGTTCCATCATTGAACTTATATTTATTCTCACTACCACCAAACGCCAACGCCTTACTACTTATCCCCGCCATCGTCAACCCAAACGGATAATAATGGATTTCTTCTTTCAATGAAATTCATTAGTAGTATAGCCATTCAAGTTGTAATTCATCCTCAATAAGTCTCATGATTTGCACCATATTTTGAGCTTGCCATATTTTTTCATTTGTATATAACCCGGGTAGCGAATAAATTCGATATTTTAATTTAAGTGCGATCTCTACAGTTGGACCGCCGCTGTCCATTGGTACATTATATCCAACAATTTTCGAAAAGTCAGTCAAATCCATAACTTTGAGCTCAAATAAACTATCGATAAAATAATTCCACCCAGAGATAGGTGTTTTTGCCAACGGAACACTCCTGAACGATATTATTGAATCATATTTATCATTCATTTGATAAACAATAGTGTAGAATTTTGCTGACCAAATAGAATCAAAATTAGTTATTGTCAAAAATTGGAGAGTATCGGAACGAGCATGACCTGACCATATTCGTATCTGTGTTCCGTTAAATCCCCCTTCTAGTGGTAACAATCCGAGTTTTAACTCAATCGCCTTTTTTTCGTTTCTATATCTTTCTGCATTTTTCTCTATTGGAATATCTGTGATAACCGAATCATTTACCGTATTAGAATTTCTGTTTTCTTGAGAATTACACGAAAGAAATGATCCAAAAACAAGATAATAAAATATCGGAACAATAATATTCATTTTCATATCCATATGATATTAAGTAATCATTTGTTTAAAAAGGTTTTGCCCATGGTGGTTTAATAGATCCTGGATGCATGGGAAGATTCATTTTTATTGGATCACTATCATCTTTAACAGGATTAACATCCCTGCTCGCTTTTTTTGGAAAGTTTTCTTTATTAATAATCGGTTGGTCGTATCCAGGCTCTCCAAGTTTATATGCACCCCCACGTTTTTCAGATCTTGCTAGACCTGCTGATACAAGCTCTTTATCACCACCGGGGTCACTTCCATCACCCCATTCATATTCATCAGCATTTTTAGGGTCCCTACGCACTTTTAATTTCCCATCAGGAGTAACAAGATAAAAATCATAGCCAAAATATTTCATATTACCTTCATCGCCCGGTGATCGATTTGTTTCTTTACTCCAATTCAAGGGATCAATTCCGAGGTCAGTATGTGAATGGATAAAGCCAACTACCTCTACCGTCGTTCCGGATGGTAATTTATGAGCCGGGTCGCCTGGCCCTGGAGAAGATCTCCATCTTTCTGATTCATATTTTTCTGGTAGCATTACTGCTTTTGTATATGAATAATAGGTTTTACCTTTTGTTGTAGTATATTTATAAATTAAAGAAGAAAGTTCCGTCGTTTTATCAACAGTAAATTTAGAATACGCCCGACCCCAACCAATTGCTGCAGCATCAGCACTTTTAAATCGTTTTGGTTTTGGATCAATTGGCATCATTCCATCCGCATCAATAAACCTTATTGGATTATTAAAAGCATAGTTATACGGCGACCACCTTCGCATCTGGTCAGCTAGAGGATCTATATTGTGCCATCTTCCTATTTGAGGATCATAGTTTCTTGTACCGAAATCATAAAGTTCTAACCCACTTCCATCATTAAATTCCTTCTCCTGTTTCTCTTTTCCTCCAAACTCATACTTATTATCAGGGCCTCCGAACACAAGTGCTTTACTCGATATTCCGGCCATCGTCAACCCGAACGGATAATAATGCGTCTCCTCTAACAACGGACTTCTTGTATGCACCACCTGAAGATTATCAAAGAACACGTTCACAGGGCTCTCGTTGCTGACATAAATATACACATAACCGTTCTTTGGCGCTGTTAAATGCTGCAACTCGCTGAAATGGTCTTTTATCACGCTGTTGGTGCCTACTTTACTAAAACCACTGCCTACAGACCGGAACTGCTCATCAAAGAATATGTAGTTGATATATGCCTTGGGAACGGTCGGCGCCTGGTTATTGTCCGTTGTCTGGTCAGACAATAGATCGCCTATTCCACCGGTGGTGGCCGGGTAGCCGTTGAGTTGTGTGGCGGTAATACCTCCATGGGCGCCGGAGGCCACGACCCCGGAGGGACTTCCCAATAAACCTTCTAGAATTTCCAGTACCGGTATGGCGCTGTTAGCCGAACTGCCGCCGCTATTGTTCTGAAAATAATAACTCTTCCCATGTATATCGATCCTGTCACCACTCATTACCTTCAGCGTAATGCCCAGACCGGTTTTATTGCTATTGCTGTTGAGCTTATAGAGCTTCTGGCTGTTAGCCGATTCAAAAGAGGGATCCGATGGATTGTTGCCGATCCCGTTGTCATTGGTGTAATCCGGCAGGCCCGTCACATCTGTCGCCAGCACGGTCTTCGTTGGATCGATCGCATAATAATCTTCCTCTGTTGCGAGCTTAGCATCCTCCAGGCTGGCTACAGGATATTTATCCTGCTTTTGCTCTTCCGTCAGCACCATCCTTACATTACCCAAATGATCTTTGATCATGTAATCGTACGCAAAATCTGTGATGGCAATAGGGTCGGATGGATGATTGCGCAACGGCCTTATCCTGCCTTCCTCATGGGACATGAACTGCAGTTTGTCCGCATAGTCGTCATTGGGGCTATTGGCCGGCACGGTTGTTCTGCTTTCAAACACCAGCCCGCCGAGGTAGGTGGTGGTGGTAGTGATGGTTTTGCCGACAGTGCTGTAGTCAATGGTCTGTTTTTGCAATTTGATTCCCGCCGCATCGTAGGTGTACGTTATGTTTCCCTTTTCCGTTGTGTTGTCATCCATTTTTACGGGGATCGACTGTGGCAGGTTCAGGTGGTTATACACGATCGCCCCACCCGTAGTGACCGTCTGGATGGCCGTGCCGTTTATCTTTTTGTTGAGGTCGGTCACCATATTGCCGTTTACATCATAAGTCGTGAGCCGCGAACTGCGAGGCTCAAGGCCTCAAATTTCGCCGTCAAACGATCGGTCTCGAAGCTCGTAGCTCACCGCTAGTAGATTTTGAAGCAGCATTTTAACCTTGACACGACACTAGAACGAAATCATCTATGACGACTATCGGGTTGAAATAATTACCAACCAGAAAAAGACCCCGGGTCTGGTTTTTCCGCTGCAAGGTTGCGCTCGTGTCAGCGCCCGGGGTGACAACAAAGAAACTGACCGCTCTCATGGGTCGTCCAGCTCCCGGGATCACCGTCGGGGAATAAGATTAATTCCCTCTCTTGCATGATGCTGCTTAGTTGAAAAGATTTTCTTACCCAACCCTGAAACTAACTACGGCACTGCATTACATGATCGCATGGGTTAATATCACTCGTTTGACCCGTGTCACTAGTACTCCATCTGCACGGTTTTGAAAATCCCGGAAGCTTTTCCTTTGTTTCGATATTTTTGTGATATGTCTATCGAACAACTTTACGAAGTCTTTACCCAATACCCCTCGGTACAAACGGATACCAGGAAATTAAAAAAAGACGATCTCTTCTTTGCCTTAAAGGGAGAAAATTTCAATGGCAATCATTTTGCAAAGAATGCCATCGATGCAGGTGCAGCCTATGCAGTGATCGATGAAAAGGAATACATGATCACCGGCAAAACAATTTTGGTGGAAGATGTGCTGACTGCTTTGCAACAACTGGCCCGGCACCACCGGCAACAATTCACGATCCCTTTTATTGCCATTACCGGAAGCAATGGAAAAACAACGACCAAAGAATTGATCCATGCCGTGCTGTCGACCACTTATAAAACTTATACTACCGAAGGCAATCTCAATAATCATATCGGCGTGCCGCTTACCATTTTAAAAATAAAAGGCGATGCAGAAATGGCTGTGATTGAAATGGGGGCCAATCACGCAGGTGAAATTGCCGCCTATTGCAATTATGCATTACCGACCCACGGCATCATCACCAATGTAGGTAAGGCTCACCTTGAAGGGTTTGGAAGCATTGAAGGTGTGAAAAAAGCAAAGGGCGAACTATTTGATTTTTTACGGGGCCAACCTCACTACTATGCTTTTGTGATGTGGGACTACGAATACCTGCGTGACATGAGTAAAGGCATCAGCGGCATTATTAAATATGGAACGGTAAATGATACGCATGTTACGGGTTATGCAAAACCCGGAGGTTCTTTCCTCGATGTGGAAATAACACAGGGGCTCAATCCCATAGTATTGCATACCAAACTGATCGGTGATTATAACTTACCCAATGTGCTGGCCGCCGTTACCGTAGGCAAATCCTTTAAGGTACCGGAAGAAAAAATCAAAGCCGCCATTGAAAACTATGAACCTTCCAATAGCCGCTCCCAGCTGATGGAGAAAGGCAGCAATAAGATCATTCTCGATGCCTACAATGCCAATCCCAGCAGCATGCGGCTGGCGATCGAAAATTTTGCCAGGCTGCAGGCAACTGATAAGGTTTTAATATTAGGCGCCATGGCAGAGCTGGGTCCTGAAAGTAGAGAGGAACACCAGCAGATCATTTCCCTGATACAGCAAAACAAATGGAAACAGGTTGTACTGGTGGGTGGCGATTTTTTTAAAATGGATCATCCGTTTTTAAAATTTCCCGGTTCTGCCGAGGCCAGGGCCTGGTGGCAACAGCAAAACTTTGAAAACACATATGTTCTTATCAAGGGCAGCCGGAGCATGAAGATGGAGGAGGTTTTGAAAGATTAGAAATGGATGTGCCTGAGGCAGGACTACCTGCATTCAAGTACATTTGTTCTCCAGGGCGCACAACCTATTCCTGCCTATAATTATGAACTGGAAAAAAATATTTCCCCAATTCGAACCCGAACTCATTGAAGTTCTTGAAAAGGAAGCCGTTTTTCAAAGGTTTCCCGCGGGCGTGGTCATTCTCCGCACCGGGCAGTATATCCGCTCCACAGTGTTGATTTTGGAGGGCAGGATAAAGATCTATCGTGAAAATGACGAGGGTGGCGAATTCCTGATGTATTACCTCGGACCCGGACAGGCTTGTGCCATTTCCATGATCTGTGCCATCCAGGCCCAGGCTTCAGAAGTAATGGCGAAAGCCGAAGAAGACACGGAAGTGTTGATGCTGCCGGTTTCACTGATGGAAGAACTGGCCAATAAGTATAAAAGCTGGTACCAGTTTGTCATCCAAACCTACCGTAGCAGGTTTGATGAATTGCTCCAGGTCATTGACAATATCGCTTTCCGCAATATGGACGAAAGGCTTGAATTTTATTTACGCCGGCATGCTGATACAACCGGCAGTAAAAAAATAGTATTGTCGCACCAGCAAATAGCAGACGATCTTCACTCTTCGCGGGAAGTAATTTCAAGGCTATTGAAAAAGATGGAACAGCGCAAATACCTGCAACTTCAACGCAACATGATCGAATTGTTATAATAGGAATGTGATACTTGTCACAGGCGGAAACCGGGCCTTTTCATAATCTTGTAAAAAATAACATGGAAATACTGGGCTATCTCGCATCCATTTTGATCGGTGTATCATTGGGCCTCATCGGTAGTGGCGGTTCGATCCTGACGGTACCTGTACTGGTTTATTTAATGCATATCAACCCATTGCTGGCCACCACCAGTTCACTTTTTATTGTGGGCACCACCAGCCTCGTGGGAGGACTGAGGGCCTATTCAAAAAAACAGGTCGATTTCAAAGCCGTCACTGAGTTTGGGATACCATCCATTTTTTCCATTTTCATCACCCGCCATTATATTTTACCTGCCCTGCCCGATCAACTCTTTGCCATTGGCGATTTTACTGTCACCACCGATATATTTCTAATGATCCTTTTTGCGGTATTGATGCTGGGGGCCTCCATCAGCATGATCGTCAACCGTAATGACAACAGGGTAAAAGTTCCTATGGCAGGTGAGCGCCAGAATAAAGCACTTCCTCTCATCCTGCTCGGTTTGGTAATCGGTCTTGTCACCGGTCTGCTGGGTGCAGGAGGTGGATTCCTGATCATACCGTCGCTGGTCCTTTTTCTAAGGCTGCCTATGAAAATCGCGGTGGGTACCTCGTTACTCCTGGTCGCGATCAATTCACTCTTCGGCTTTCTTTTCAGCCTTAAACAGTTTGAATACAACTGGACTATACTGCTGCTATTTACGATACTGGCCATTTCGGGCATCTTTATCGGCAGCAGGCTGGCGGATAAAATACCAGGTGCCTCGTTAAAAAAAGGTTTTGGCTGGTTTGTATTGGTGATGGGCATCTATATTATTGTCAAAGAATTGTTTTTTCCCGGGCGATAAACCTGCGGTATCCAACCGCATGGCAATATACCGGCAGGGTGACCTAAGTCACAATAAGCACTGTTCAGGATACCTAAATTTGCAGTAACACAAAAAATACTATTATGAAAGTTGAACAGATCTATACCGGCTGCCTCGCACAGGGCGCTTATTATATTGAAAGCAAAGGCGAAGCCGTAGTGATTGACCCCTTGCGCGAAGTGGAACCATATATTCAAAAAGCTTCCCGCAACAATGCAACGATCAAATATGTTTTTGAAACACACTTTCACGCCGACTTTGTAAGTGGCCACCTCGACCTGGCCAAAAAGACCGGCGCCACCATTGTGTATGGCCCCAATGCAGCGCCTGCATTTGAGGCACATATTGCAAAGGATGGAGAGGAGTTCAAAGTGGGTGATATCACCCTGGTGGCCCTGCATACACCGGGACATACCATGGAAAGTACCTGCTACCTGCTCAAAGATGAAAATGGTAAAGAAGTGGGACTGTTTTCCGGTGACACTTTATTTATCGGGGATGTAGGCCGTCCCGACCTGGCTCAAAAAGTGGCCAGTGATCTCACACAGGATAAGCTGGCGGGATATTTATATGATTCACTCCGCAATAAGATCATGACTTTGCCCGATGATATTATCGTATACCCGGCGCATGGTGCTGGCAGTGCCTGTGGAAAGAATATGAGCAAGGAAACCACAGACACGCTCGGCCACCAGAAGCAAACAAACTATGCACTCAGACCAGATATGACCCGCGAGGAATTTATCAAAGAAGTCACTACCGGCCTGGTGGCACCACCAGCTTATTTTCCGCTGAATGTAATGTTAAATATCAAAGGCTATGAGAGCATCGATAAAGTATTGGAGCGTGGACAACAGGCATTAAGTCCTGAAGCTTTTGAAGCTGCGGCAAATGACACCGGCGCCCTGATCCTCGACACAAGGGATCCACAGGAATTTGCAAAAGGGTTTGTTCCCAATTCGATCAATATCGGTATCGATGGGAGTTTTGCTCCGTGGGTAGGCACACTGATCCCGGATATAAAGCAGGAACTGATGCTGGTCACAGAAAATGGCCGCGAGGAAGAAGTGATCACAAGGCTGGCACGCGTTGGCTACGACCATACGATCGGATACCTGAAAGGAGGATTTGAAGCCTGGAAGAAGGCAGGAAAAGAAACAGACCAGATCAAATCCATCGACGCTGCAGAGCTGGCGGAGATCATGGAGAAAGAAGACGTGAACATCCTTGATGTCAGGAAAAAAAGCGAATACGACAGCGAACATGTCATCGATGCGGAAAATGCCCCGCTTGATTTTATCAATGATAGCATGCTGCAGGTGGATAAAAATAAAACCTATTTCGTGCATTGCGCTGGTGGATATCGTTCGATGGTATTTAACTCCATACTAAGGGCCCGCGGTTATGATAAGCTCATCGATGTAAAAGGCGGATTCAAGTCGCTGAAGGAAAGCGGAAAATTTGAGATGACAGATTACGTTTGCCCAACAACATTACTCTAAAAACAAAAGAATGCTTGAATTTTTGAAACAGCCCTGGCCCTGGTATGTGTCGGGGCCCCTGATCGGGCTGATGGTACCGGCGTTACTGATTGCCGGGAACAAGTCATTTGGTATCTCTTCATCGTTGCGGCATATTTGCGCGGCCTGCATGCCTGCGAAGATCCCCTTTTTCCAATACGACTGGAAGAAAGAAGTATGGAACCTGTTTTTTGTTGCAGGTATATTACTGGGTGGGATCGTAGTAGCGATGTTCTTACAAAATCCCGATCCTGTGAACGTAAGCCCCGCACTTGTCACCGAACTGAATCAGTATGGTATATCAGATTATAAAGGGCTGGTACCTGCTGATCTTTTTAACTGGGATAGTCTTTTTACGGCCAGGGGTTTTATCCTGATGATCGTGGGAGGATTCCTCGTGGGCTTTGGCACCCGCTATGCTGGTGGATGTACATCGGGACATTCTATCATGGGATTATCCAACCTGCAGTTGCCTTCACTCATCGCTACCATTTGCTTTATGGCAGGTGGGATCATTATGGCCAATCTTATTCTTCCCTTGATCTTAAATCTCTGACATGAACAAACCCGAAAATATACAGGAAGTAAAACACCACGAATTCTTAGTTACCAATACCGATTTTGAAGTAAGATCGCTGGACACGATCTGTGTGAATGAATCGGAACTAAAACACCCGGTATGGTACAACTTAAAATATCTTGTAGCTGGCATTTTGTTCGGCATCCTGCTGGTCAAGGCTGAAGTTATTTCCTGGTTTCGCATCCAGGAGATGTTTAGGTTCCAGAGTTTTCATATGTATGGGGTAATCGGCTCGGCTGTGGTGGTAGGTATGATCTCTGTGTGGCTGATCAAAAAATTTAAGATCAAAACGATTTATGGTGAGCCGATCGAATTTGTATCCAAAAAACTCAATAAGGGAAATATCTATGGTGGTTTGATCTTTGGTTTCGGCTGGGCGCTGACGGGGGCATGTCCCGGACCATTGTTCGCACAGGTAGGAACAGGAGCTACTGTTATCATAGTTACCTTATTGAGCGCCATCGCAGGCACCTGGGTATATGGTAAATGGAGAAGCAGGCTACCCCATTAGGCATGCTGTAGTGCAATTTTTCGTGGTTATGATTGGACCAATTAAAATCAAAGTATGAAAGCACTATTGACTTTTATCATCGTGGTGAGCATTCTCAACTTTTCGTCATGCAGTGATGATCCATCAAAATTATCATCACAGGAAACTGAAGCATGGACGAAAAAGTCTGATTCCATCATTGCTATCACCTTTGATACGCTGCGTAGCAGCCTGGCCAAAACCATTGCGGAAGGTAATTTTGAAGGAGCTATCAATTTCTGCAGGGAAGCGGCTTATCCACTAACCGCAACTTATATGACGCCTGGCACAAGGCTGAAACGTGTGTCGGATCGATATCGTAATCCGGCCAATAAACCTGATGAAAAAGAGCAATCCATACTCGCTGCCTTCAAGGATTTGAAAGATAGCGGGAAGCCGGTTGATCCGGTGTTTGAGCTTGATGAAGATGGGAATCGCCACTATTTCAAGCCCATATTTATACAGTCGTTGTGTTTGAACTGCCACGGCAGCAGAGATGAACAGATACGCCCTGATGTCTGGAATGCCATCAGGCAACGATATCCCTCGGATCTTGCATTTGATTATCAAGAAGGCGACCTGCGCGGCTTATGGCATCTTAGTTATAACAAAAATTAAAACTTTGCCAGGCCTTATTAATCAAACAAATGCAGTACCGGGGTTGTTTATAAAAGAGAAACTATTGGAAAAGACAGAATAAAAAAGAAACCTTTGCGAAATTATGTCAGAGCAAATATCAAAGCGAAGCTACCTGGGCAGTGTATTGAGCTGCCGTTGTCCCCGCTGCCGGGAGGGAAAATTGTTTAAACACCCTGTGAGTGTGAAGATGAAGCAGAATATGGAAATGAACAAAACCTGCCCTGTATGTGGACAACCCACAGAGATCGAGGTTGGCTTTTATTATGGTACAAGCTATGTCAGTTATGTACTGACCGTAGCATTAAGTGTCGCCACACTGGTTGCCTGGTGGGTGATCATTGGCCTCTCCACCGAAGACAACCGGTTCTTTTACTGGCTTGGATTTAACGCGATATTCCTGATTGCCCTGCAGCCGTGGTTGATGAGGCTCAGTCGCAGCCTTTGGATCTCCTGGTTTGTTAAATACGAGATCAATTGGCAAAAAGGTCAGCCTGTGGATGTTTCCGAAAGAATGAATGTGGAGCAATCGAATAACTGGTAACCCGGATTAAGACCGAATAATAAATTGTAGTCGCCGGTTGCGATATTTTGATACGATTAAGGGGAGCTGCATTACGAAAATTTGCAGCTCCCCTTGTTATTGGACAGTGGCTAAACCTATTTGATCCCTCTCTATGAGCCGGTCACTTTATCGCCTGATTTTGCATTTCGGATCTTATTCATGTGCACAACAAAGACCATAGTTGCGATAAGCATGCCCACCGCTGCGAGGTATGCAATAAAGAACCCGTAATCCTTCTGTATGGTAAGTGGTCTATACTGGGTTTGAAGTTGCGTTGGCTTTGCAAAAGGAGCAGCAGATGCTTCTGCCGGTTTTGCTTCTGACTTGATATACTCCACGATGCTTTTGATATGATCCTGGGTGAGATCAGGATGATCGGGCATGGGAACTTTGTTGAATTTCTCAAACACTTCCACCGCATCCTTGTCGCCACTTTTAATAAGTGATTGCGATGAAACGATAAATTTTGTAAGCCATTCAATGGAACGGCGTTCATCGATGCCGGCGAGTGCGGGCCCGGTAAGTGTTTTATTTACGTTGTGACAAGCAGCACAGCGGCTGGTAAAAATCGCTTTGCCTTCCTCCACCGGCGGGTTGCCAAAAGCAAGGCCTGATATAGCCAATAATCCTATCAAAGCCATTAAGAATTTTCTATTTTTCATTTTTCAGTTTTTTTATATCCCTGATCAATTGATTTACTTCGGTCTCGCTGGTACCATCATAGTAACCCCTGATGCGCTTTCGGGGATCGATCAGTACCAGGCTTTCACTATGTATAAAATCATCCGGTCCGCCATCGCCATCCGTGGCCACCACCATAAAACTATTACGCGCCATCCGGTATATCTCTTTTTTATCACCTGTCAACAACTCCCAGTTCTTTGTATTGATACCGAAGTCGCCCGCGTATTCTTTCAACCTGGATGAACTATCCCGCTCCGGATCGATCGAAATCGAGTTGATAAGGACAGATGTATCGTTTTCAAAGGCGCTGCGAACTTTTTTGAGGCTCATGGTCATCTTCGGACAGATCGTAGGGCAATGCGTAAAAAAGAAATCCGCAACCACGATCTTACCATTCCATCCCGCCGTTCCTTTTAACAAACCATCCTGGTTCAACAGCTCAAAATCCTCAATCCGATGATCTTCCTTTCCCAGCACTGGCAGCTCGCCCACCCTTTTCTCAAAGAAGCTGACTGCAAGCCAGGCGACAAGTGGCACTACCAAAACCAGTATCACAAATAATCGTATTGGACGCCTGGATTGCATGCTATTTTTTTATCGATACCTCCGGTACCGGATTGTCGATACTAAATCTGGGCGCTTTGGGGCCACTATTTTCTTTTACGTTGAGCAATGCTGGTATATACGCAATCAGCAGGATAATGATCATGGTCACCAGCCAGGGTTTGAACCTGTCGAAGATGGGCACACGTTTTTCATCGTGATAGGCCTCACTTACCGGAATTTCCAATACACCTTCTTTTTGTTTCTTACTGAAAATAGTCGCAAAGAATATGATGATGAACAACATCCCCGCAATGAACATGATGATACCACCTAATAGGGCCAGCAGGGTAGTTGGCACCCAGTCCGTGCGGAACAGTTCATGATCAGGGTTAAGATAAGTAGTACCCAGGTTTGTTCTTCTAGGCTCTCCTCTCAATCCACCCCAGCTCATACCAAAGGAAAAGATCAGCATGCCGATCGTCCACAGGTAAGGGATCACGGTATTCAATTTAGGCATCACGATCTTCTTGCCACTCATGCCCGAATAGATATACAGGCTCATGCCCACAATACCGAGGAACACAGGACCCGCCACCGTCATATGAAAATGCCCCGGCATCCAGGCTGTATTATGCACTACAGCATTGAGTGAATAAGAAGAATTGATAATACCGGTTACACCGCCAAATATGAATAGGATCAATCCACAGATAAAATAAGAGAACAGGTAACGGCTATCATCAAACCAGGGCAATTTTTTCATCCATCCAAACAGGCCTTTGGAGCCTCTTTGTTTACCCGCATATTCAAGCGAAGCAGCTATGGTAAATGCAGTAATAAAGCTTGGTATCGCTACGCCATAGGTAAGCAGGCCATGAAAGAACTTTACACCCTGTGTGATCGTCGGGTCGCTGTATTGGTGGTGAACACCAACGGGAATGGAAAACAAAAGGAAAAGGAACAAAGCAACACGTCCCGCCAGGTCTGAATATAGTTTACCACCAGCCACCTTCGGCAGTATGGTATAGAACATGATGTAGGCGGGCAACAACCAGAAGTAAACAAGCGCATGCCCAAAAAACCAGAACAGGGTACGTGCCAGGTTTACATTCACGGTATCGGTCCAACCCATTGACCAGGGAATCAGTAATACCAGTACTTCGTAAGCCACTGCCAGGGTACACACAAACCAGATAATAAAGTTGATCAGCGTCCCTAGTACAGCCAGGGGTGTTTTTGTCTGCGGGTTTTGTTTTTTCCATTGGTTATACATCCTGGCCCAGTCAAAGAGCGGCAACCATGAACCAACGATCAGCAGGGCTGCACCGAGGTAAAATAAGGGATGCGCTTTTAAAGGAGGATAGAATGTGTACAATACAGACGCTTTACCAGCCAACATGGCCCAGCTGGCCATCACCACACCGGTCACCATCAGCGCGAAGCTTGTCCACATTAACTTTTTATTCGGCTCTTTCTTCAGGTAGAAGGTCATGGTGACATGTCCAAATGCTACGGCAAAAAATGTAGTTAATACAAGCGCATTGATCACACCGTGGAGTGTAAGACCCTGGTAGTAGTCTAGTTTGGCAAAAGAAGTTTGCTGCAATACACCGGCGCGGTATATCGTCTGCATCAGGCCATGATAGATACCAATGACCAGCAATGCTACCGGGATAGCCAGTTCCAGGAATATAATACGTTTAAAGGTTTTAGTTACTTGCATGGTTAAAATTTTATTTGGCTTCCGGATAGTTGACGATTACCTGTGCGCGCATGTTCTGATGACCCACACCACAATATTCGTGGCATACGATATCGTATACCCCCGGCTTATCAAACTTTACCGTGGTTTTGTTTATGGCACCATAAACGGCCATCATATTGATATTTTTCTCTGAGATATTGAACCCGTGAACAACATCTTTTGAGGTGAGATAGAAATCAACCTCACTGCCGACCGGGATATATATTTCCGAAGGCTGAAACTGCCACATGGAAGCCACTGAAAAAACCTGGTAGGTTTTCTCATCCAGCTTATTGACCCTGGGTTCGGTATAGGCCTTATCATATGGCAGGCATTCAGGCACGTCAGTTTTGTATTTTCCTTTGGCATATAGCAGTGAAAAAACAAAAAGGCCTATCAAAGCCAGTGTGATGCCAACAACCTTTTTCTCTGATTTATCGATTGTCATAACAAATGGTTTAAACTCTGTCGATCATTAATAAATAGATGCCGTAGAAGAAAGCAAGCGTGAGGAGGATAAGAAGAATAAAAAATGCCATCGCTCCTTTTGGCACAAATTTTTTTTCGTTGGGCGATTCCATATAAGTGGTTTTAGATTCGGTGCCAAAAGTATACAGCGGCGCCCGGGCCCGGAATGTGATTGGTAAGACAATGCCATGACTTTAGTCAGGTAAATCCCTGAGTGCGCTCATAACCGGGGCCTCACCCCCCAACCCCCTCTCCTAAGGAGAGGGGGCTTAGAGTCCGCAACCACAAAAAGTCTTAGATCCTGACGATCCAGCATCAAGTATCCAGCTCCGGCCTCTCCCCCAACCCCCTCTCCTAAGGAGAGGGGGCTTAGAGTCCGCAACCACACAAAGTCTTAGATCCTAACGATCCAGCATCAAGTATCCAATATCCAGTATCCAACATCCAGTATCCAATCTCGCTCCCGACTAACGACTGCTCCAGCATCATGACTAAAATCTTCTCCTCTCTTAAGTTGGATCAGTATCCGCCAACTTTCAAAAATTGAATTTTGTGTGATGGATAGTGTGACAATAAAACCCCTGCTGGTGCGGAAGTATAATCAGCCTGTTCCGCGGTACACCAGTTACCCGACCGTACCTTTCTGGAAAACAGATCTTCCGGCCGATTCCTGGAAACAAAGGTTCATTGAGGAATTCAACAGAAGCAATGCCTCTGATGGCATCAGTATATATGTACACCTGCCGTTTTGCGAGTCTTTGTGCACGTATTGCGGTTGTAATAAAAAGATCACCCAAAACCATTCTGTTGAAGAAGAATACCTCGCTGCCATCGAAAAAGAATGGAAGCTGTATCGCAGACTGATGACACAAACGCCGATCATCCGGGAGATTCACCTGGGTGGTGGCACGCCCACTTTCTTTTCTCCAAAAAACCTGCGGAAGCTTATTCAAATGTTCCTCACCACGGCTATCATTCACCCTGTGCATGAATTCAGTATTGAGGGACATCCAAATAATACGACGCGACTGCACCTGACGACACTGCATACGCTGGGTTTCAGGCGGATCAGCTATGGCGTACAGGATCTCGACCCTACGGTGCAACGTTTGATCAATCGCATTCAACCGGTAGAAAATGTACAACGTGCCGTGGAAGATGCACGGGCTGTCGGTTTTAGCTCTGTAAACTTTGACCTTATTTACGGGCTTCCAAAACAGACCCTGCAAAGCATGGATAATACGCTAAGGGAGGTAATTACGCTAAGGCCCGATCGCATCGCGTTTTATAGTTATGCCCATGTGCCATGGACAAGTCGGGGGCAGCGATTGTTTGATGAAAACGACCTGCCGGGTGCAGAAGAAAAGATCGGGCTTTACCTGAAAGGCAAAGAAATGCTGATGGCTCATGGGTATTATGATATTGGCATGGATCATTTTGCTTTACCGCATGATAGTTTGTACATCGCAAGGCAAAACGGAAGCCTTCACCGCAACTTCATGGGATATACGACACAGCCCGGTGGGTTGTTGATCGGACTTGGCGTTTCAGCCATCAGTGATCTTGGCAATGCATTCGCACAAAATGAAAAAAGCCTGCACGAATATTATGAAGCAGTCAATGCCCAGTGTTTCCCCGTCAAAAAAGGTCATTTTCTGGATGACGAAGACCTGGGCTTTAGAAAATATATAAAAGACATTTCCTGCAAAGGATATACTGTTTTCAATAGCACGCATTTACCCTTACTTGAACAATATACCTTTCCATTACTCAGGCAGTTTGCTGCAGACGATTTGATAACTTTTGACGCCCAACACCTGGAACTAAAAGCCGACGGATATTTCTTTATCCGAAATATCTGCAGCGCCTTTGATCTTTACCTGCATCGCAATGCTGATTTGGCAAAGGGAGAGACTTTTAGTAAAGCTATCTGAATTG
Source organism: Bacteroidota bacterium (assembly GCA_023424015.1). Classification (GTDB taxonomy): domain Bacteria; phylum Bacteroidota; class Bacteroidia; order Chitinophagales; family Chitinophagaceae; genus Terrimonas_B. The sequence goes on from JAFAEM010000027.1 coordinate 17,012, forward strand.
GACCCGATTGCTATCGGGTGGTGGGATAACCTCGTAAATTGGATTCATTCCAGGTAATTGCAAAATTCCAAATTCCAAATCACTATTGTCCGGGAAACTCTGGAGTACTATAAACCACGCGGGCACCGCGTAAGGCGTACGTGTTAAAAATTCTGCTGCAGAGAACAGGAGATGATGCTAATACTCCGCTGTGTCCGCTGTGTGCGCTGTGGTTCCTGACACATCGAGACATTTGAACTACGACCAGCAAAGACAATAGTCTCCAGGGAAAATCAGGCGAGGACACTATTAAAGTTAAAGTCAAAGAAGCCGTGCGGGGCAAAGGTTTTGACAACAATCCAAAATTTTATTCCGGACGGCAATGATTCCTAATTACTCATTTAAATCGCTCATGAAATGCCCGCTCCAGAGATTCCCGGTGATTTGGGTGAGCAATGCTGATTAGGGCCTTTCCTCTTTGTTTTAAATTTTTTCCAAACAGGTTTACGATACCATACTCGGTCACCACCCAGTGCACATGCCCGCGGGTAGTAACTACTCCGGCACCCTGTTTCAAAAAAGAGACAATACGTGATTCACCTTTCGAAGTCACCGAAGGAAGTGCGATAATTGGCTTACCGCCTTCCGATAAAGAGGCGCCACGTATAAAATCCATTTGCCCGCCAATGCCCGAATACTGGTAAGTACCGATCGAATCGGCGCAAACCTGCCCCGTTAGGTCGATCTCAATTGCGCTGTTGATCGCCGTGGCACCCGGATTTCTCCTGATCACGCTTGTATCATTGACATAGGCGATATCCATGACCCGCATCTGAGGGTTATCGTCTACAAAATCGTAGAGCCGTCTCGTACCTACCATAAAGCCTGTAACCGACCGCCCGACATTGATCTTCTTCTTGCTGTTGTTGATCACTCCTTTTTCAAGAAGTGGGATGATACCATCCGAAAGCATCTCGCTATGGATGCCCAGATTTTTATGTCCCTCCAGGTTTTGCAATACCTGGTCGGGAATACTGCCAATTCCAAGTTGCAGGGTGGCTCCATCTTCAATGAGAGAGGCTACGTTCTTACCGATCTTGCGGATAGCATCGCTTGTTTTGGCGGAATAATCCACCTCCGGCAATTCAGCCTCTTCTGCGACGAGGTAATCGATCTTCCTGACATGTAAAAAACCATCGCCATGGGTGCGCGGTACCCGTGAATTCACCTGTGCAATGATGATCTTTGCTGAATCAACTGCAGCCCTGGCAATATCGACCGAAGTGCCCAGTGAACAGTAACCATGCGGGTCTGGTGGCGAAACCTGGATCAACGCCACATCAATGGGAAGTATATTCCGGCGGAATAATACTGGTATCTCACTTAGAAATATGGGGACATAATCACCATCATTGCTATTGGCCACGGAACGGGTGTTCACCGATACAAACAACGAATTAAAGAAAAAGCTTTTCCGGTATTCAGGTTTGTCAAAATCGATCTTTCCCATATTAGTGATACTCACCAACTCTACGTTACTCAGTTCGGCATACCGATTCTGTAATGCCTGCACTAAATGTGCAGGAGTAGCTGCGCCTCCATGTATAAACACACGATCACCTGATTTTACACATTCCACAGCCTGGCTGGGTGAGACAAAATGCCGTTCGCTCATAATTTCCTTTTGTTGATATGAGCTGCAAATCTAAAAATAAACTTAGTTAATGCATGTGAAAGAAATCATCCGCCTACCTGTGCATGGTCAGGCAGAAATCCACCAGGACGGTATCTCAACCGTATAAGTAAGCAAAACCCTTACTTACCGGCTCGCAAAGATCGATGATCCTCTTTTGAAAGAATACCTTTTCGATATGATCGCGTCCAATCTTGTATTCATGATGTATAGGACATGGATGTGTAGCCGAACATTTACTGAGCCCAAGCCCGCACTCCCTGAACACATCCCGCCCATCAATGGCGTCAATGATCGAGATAATGGGTTTACGTAACTGTTCCTTCGAAATATAAAACCCACCCGAAGGCCCCTTCACGCTGTTGATCACACCTTCCCTTACAAGGTTTTGTAGCAGTTTGCCCACGGTATGTTCATTGCCATTTATCGCGCCAGCTACTTCTTTTATTCCGGCATTGGTGCCCGACTCAAACTTTGATGCCAGGTATATCACCGCCTTCACAGCTGTCTTACAGGTCAAGCTTAACATATTTATCTGTTTAGAAAAATCTTTCCTTGTGTCGATATTCTTTCCGAGTTCCAATGGGGTTCAAATGTAAGCGATACTTCAACTTCATATCCAGGGAAAGCCTGTTCAAGGGCTAAACCCGCTGACTCCAGAATCGAATTTCCCATGGGGCAAAATTGTGTCGTCAATGTCATTTGCAGGTAGATCTTCTGGTCGCTCTCATCAAAATCCACCTGGTAGACCAACCCCAGATCTACAATGTTCAACCCTATCTCCGGATCATTCACCTGCCGAAGCGCTTCTAAGGCCCAATCACATTTCTCCTGGTTATTTGTAATTACTTCCATCACGAAGCAGGTTTATGCACAACCATCTTAAAGACATTAAAATTGTATAAAACAGCTGCACCCAACAAGAAAATAGCGGCGGATTTTAAAGCCAGTTCATTTGACAAAAACATTCCCGCAAGAAATAACAAAAATCCAATTAGATAGATCACTGCCATGACAGCAAAAATTCCTGCATTAAACAGGTCTTTGGGATCCGGCGTCTTTCCCTGGGCGGACCTATGCTGATACACTTTATTCCAGGCAATAAATGGCAATGTCTTAAAAGTCATGCCGAGTATAATGGCTGTCAGCCAACCAAAAAAAATGGTGAATCCATAACCCAAAACAAGCCTGGCATTTGTTCCCGATGCCCAGGAATAAAAAAGTATAGCAAGCAGTACCATTACTGGCAAACCGATCATCAACACTGAGAGCAAAGAAATTTTCATAGGCTTATCAACTTTCCTCCTGATCCGTTGCTGAAACGATCGTACGATATAAATGGCGAAAAGGATCAGCCCTGCCAGCACCAGGATCAGGGGTAAAAGAAGTAAGGACGAGCGATAGTAAATAAACACAACGATAAAACTAGCAAGACCGGTATTGATGAAACCATAGATCCACCAAAGCAATTTTGTGTTCTCGTATTTTGATATCAAAAACATGGGGATCAGTCTCGATCCTACACCAATGATCAGCAAAAGGAACCATCCAACAATTCCCAGGTGAGCGTGCAATCCCAAATAGTGTAACGAATCTTTGGGCAGGAACAGGTAAGAGAAATTATACACCAGCAACAAACCCAATACGGTTGTTACCAGTAGCCAGCAGGCAGCGGTAAAAACAAATACCGATTGTACATTCTCCTGCTTTGCCTTTGACATACTCAGTGCCAGGTTGACCAGGTACACCAGTATTGCCGCATTCACAAGGATCCCACCCCAGCGTGCCGGCCAACCGATATTGAACACATAGAATGAATAGATCAACAGCGGTATGCCTATGGCCGCGAGTAAAAAACTCAGGAAGGCAAGCGTATCACTATAAAGCTTACGCTCGATCAACACTGGTACCAACTGGTGACTTGCTCCCAGGATGATCATCGTGCCCCAGCCCAGGGCCATGATATGCGTGATGGCAAGTGTATGCGGGTGAAAATAATGTTGTGAAAAAGCGGGAGTTGAAAAAACCAGTAGCAAGGTAGCAGCAAGAAAAGATATGGCCGCATAAATATAAAATGGAATTACGACCTTATGCGATGTATTTGCAACAGTACCCGTGACATTACCCCCATTCATATCAGTTTCGAAATATTAAAAGATGTATTTCGCCCTCACGCACCTGCCTGCTGCGAAAACCGAATCCCCTCTCCTTAAGTTCCGGAAGCAGAAAAACGGGTATCCTTTTATGATACACATACAAAGCGGCCTCATCGGGCAGGCTTTCAAGTGATTCCAGGATTGTCATCATGGGCTTAGGCATTTCCAGGTCGCGCACATCTATCGTCTGAAGTTTTCCCTCGTAACGCAGTAATAAATCCTGCCAGTCACCGGAAACTTCTTCCAGTTTCTGAACCACTGGCGATGGTTTAGCATCCTTCTGGCAAAAATAGGCTTCCACCAGGTTATCATCAACGATAGCTACAAACGATTCGAACCCCCGTTTTTCCAGTAACAGAATCAAAGGTTCGGGATAGAAAGTGTTGATGATCTTTAAAACCTGGCCGGGTATCATCCCTTTCACTTTCTGCATGATCAAACCGAGTGGATCATGACCCGCGAGTATCACAGGCCGTACATCCAACTCGGTCAACTGGTTTTTCTCAAGGTTCAGCAAAAATGCCGGTAAATCTTTTTTTACATGCAAACCGGCTTTAACGTGTTCATCAATCTCAAAGCCCAGTGGCCGGAGCTTATTGAAAAAATCAGCCACCTCGCAATTACCGATCCTGGAAGCTGCGGCTATGCTGGTGCGTGCTGCAATTAGCTTTCGCAAGACTGGGTTCCTTAGCTTTTCAAATTTTGGACTTATGCTGATGATTGCCTCCAGGGCGTCAGCTTTCTCCCTGATGATACTGCCAATTTTCGTATTTGCATTAATAACCATGATTACTCAAAATAATCCGGATAAGATTCCAGGCTTTGATGAATCTCACCGAAAACCTTTCGTGCCTGGCTCACCCCGGTCGCGTTTTTCAGTTCCGCCACAGATTTTGCGAAGGGATCCAGCCACTGATGCAGGGCCTCATGATCTTTTCCTTTCATTCGGCACTCCTTAATCATTTTGTCAAGTCCCTCCTGTAGGGTAACACCCATGGCTTTGTATTCGGCCAGTTCGTGATCGGCAAACCGGGTGGACATATCGTGCAGGAGTTTAATATTCTGCCGGGTCGCCGAATCCGATTTCCACTTCTTCCCGTCGTTAAGCGTGACAGCTATTGCTGCCGCCGAATGCTCATGATCGTGGGGCGGATCGGTTATTACCTTTTCATCACCCTGTTTGCATCCAGTCAGAATGGCTATTGCAAGTCCTATCATTATTAGCGTTCGCATCGTAGAGGTCTTTAACATTTTGATTTTTCGTTCACCCAAAATATATCATGCCAGTGTGCATCAATTTCTTCACCCCTGGGATCACCATGATCAGCTATCTGTTCAAGCTCGGAGGCCGATAAAGTCTGTTGCATAAAAGGAAACAGCTCGCGTTCTTCAAACCGGATATGATCCTTCAACGCATCTGCAAACTGCAGCAGCAGGTTAATATTGTCTTTTTCAATACGTATGCGACCTATCATTTCATAAATAGCCTTATGTTCGGCTTCCGCCTGCTGGCGCAAACTGCTGGATAAGGGAAGCATTGGGAAAAGTTGTTCTTCCTCCTCCCTGAAATGCCCGTCAATATCTTCATCAAAAAAATAGAGTAGATAGTTGCTGATTCTTTCGGCCGAAACTTTCTTATTAAGACCCTGCCTGATCTTCCATACCAGCAACAAACCAAAATGGTGATCTTTAGAAAACCCGACCAGGGCCTCATGTCGCTTCAGGGGTGCGTGCATATTCATGATTGATAGTTTTTTTCAAGCTTCAGGGCTTTGGGGAAGAGAATATTGTTCTCCAGATGAACGTGGATATGCAGGTCGTCTTCAAACTCCTCAAGCATGCGATACAGGAGGCTATAGCTGGCACAGGCATCATCGGGTATCGCGAAATTATTGGAGAGTTTTCTTATCTGCTCCAGGTCTCTTCCGGCAGTTTCGTGCTCCGACTCCATCATGGAGATGGGATTTTCGATGCTGCCAAAATGTGAGGCAGGCTTATTCTCGCCTTTATTGGCGGCCGCAACCAATTGTTTGATAAATGGAAATAAAACCTGCTCTTCTTTTACCAGGTGTTCCGATAGTTCAGCATTTACATTTTCCACCAGCTGGTGAATTGCCAATAACTCAGAATGCCTGGCACCATGTACACGGGCTACTTTTGCCGCATAACCTCTCAAGTCGGGCAATGTCTTTTTCACATAACTATGGTGTGTATTGACGATATAGTCTGCCAGGAAATCCAGGCTCCATTCATCGTATGGAACGGGTCGTGTTGCCGGCATTTTATCCGCGTGCTGCAGTTCCTGTTCCACTTTTGTAACGTCCAGTCCTTTTTCGGCGCAGGCCTGCTTCACGGTTTTCTTTCCACCGCAACAAAAGTCCAGGCCATACTTCTTAAATATTTGCGCTTTGCGCAGATCTTTCGCCGCGATCTCACCGAGTGACTCCTCTCCTTCACCAATACCATTTTTACGAATGGTGACTTTCCACCATACGGGTCCCTGCTCGAGGTATTCCCAGGTAAATACATTTCCCCGTTCTCCCAACAACTGGTAATACAATGGTTTCGGATCGTGATCATTATGGATCGTGAGGCTTTCCCCAGCGTTCAGTTCATCAAATCGTGCAAATATCGTGGGGTGTTTTTGTCTCGGTTCCAGGACGGTCACATCCAGAATGTTTTCTTCAGTTACAGTGTGCATGTTCAGCATATTTTAAGGTGATAGAATTCAAAAACAAATTTAATAATAAAAGCATTAGAATACTTTTATTATGGATAGATTTTACGCCAACTGACGAAAATCATATGATTTCAAACCAGCAGGTGATCTTAGTTATAACGCATGGTAACTTTCTTTTACACTTTTGATGTTACAAAAACACAGGTCATGGCAAAACATGAAATTGAAACACAATGGATGGGCAAAATGCAGTTCAATGCACTTGTTAATGGCCACACAGTTGTCATGGATGCGCCATCCCGCGTAGGTGGGGAAGATAATGGCCCAATTCCCAAGCCATTTATCCTTACCGCACTATCGGGCTGCACCGGGATGGATGTTGTGGCACTGCTACGAAAAGCGGGCCTGGCTCCGTATGATTTTAGTATGAAAGTAACCGGGGAACTTAGCAAACAACAACCGCTGGAGTATGTAGCCATTCATATGGTCTATGATGTTAACGGCCGCCCCGAGGATCAGCAACCTACACTACAGGCCATCACCGATTCACAGGAAAAAATATGTGGTGTCAGCCATATGTTGAAGAAAGCGCTGCCGGTGACATGGGAGATCATCTATAACCAGCAGCTTATTTTCTCCAACCTGCCTGTCGAGCCAACGGATAGTTTGCCCATCGTTTCACAGCTATAAACCATTTGTGCACTTTTATAACCCAGAATCATTGTATCACCTGGTACATGACATAGGGTTGATTTTTCTTCTTCACAGTATAAGCCACTACCGCAACCTCTCCGTCCTGGTGCGCGATGACGGGATACGAAGCTTCGAGACTGTCAGGTGTAATGATATGTTTCGCAATACTCAAACCTTCCGCTGATCTTCTTTCAATGGCAATACCTCGTGTGGATTTTCCCAACATTTGTACAGGCTCGTCCCAGGTAAGTAGCAGTTCACCTGAAGCAAGCGCTACAAGTTGCGGATGAGATCCCCGGTCGCTGACGTGATCATTCTGAAAAAAACTTTGACCATTGTCAACCGACCGTGTGTAGAAGCAACCCTTTGGTCCCGCTCCCGTATACCATGCAAAATGAAGGCCCGATTGATTCTCAGTCATAGCCGGGCCGGTGTGTGGGCAGCCATGTATTACCCAGTTATCGGCGCTGATCAGTTTTGGCTCCGAAAAACTCTCTCCCTCATCCATCGACACACTATGAAGCATATCCCTGATACTATCATTGATAATACCACGATACAATACATGAACACCTGCTTTGCTATCAACATACAGATCGGTACGACAGCAGGGGCAGCATGCCTCACTGATCTTTTTCTCCTTCTGAAATCCATTTTTGCCTTCGGTACGCGCATAATAAATGGCTGAACCTTCCAGCCGCGAAGACTTACGGTTGTCCAGCCAGATGATGGCAGCTTCGCCTGAGGGCAGTAGTGCCACATCATAATATCGCTGGTCAAATCCATTCGAATCAGTAACCAATGGTTTAGCATTCGTCCAATTCAATCCATTGTCGAAAGACTGGCTGTAGTATACCAGGCCGGCATACTTATTTGCAGCAGCAGGATTATGTACACCCCACAACGCAATGATCTCACCCGATGGCTTGAATACAATCTTGGGCAGGTTCTCCGAATGGGGCAGCATGTTTACACTTGCAGGGATAGTAATCGTATTACGGGGTTGCCTGGTGTTTTTATCAATAATAGTATAACAAAATAACGCACTGGTATCGCTCGTGGACCTCGCCCAGCTTAATACGATATTTCCTTCATTATCTTTTGTGAGAAATGGACAGCTACCGCCCAGGGAGTCCACCCTTATTCCTACCCCAGGCATTGCTGGAATTGAGTTCTCCGTGCTGACGCAGGAAAAAAGAAATCCCGCGGTTGTCATTAATAAAAATATGATCCTGATGTTCATTTTTATTTCTTTAATAGATGACCGAAATCATAAGCAATACCCATATTGAAATGCCGGGGCTCAGCAGGTGTGTAGTTATAACCAGAATTGCTTTTTGAACTTGTGTAAGCATAATATCGATCCGTCACATTCATCATGTTTACCCATAGTTCCAGGCTTTTCCACTTATAAGCGACGCGCAGGTTAAAGGCATCAAAGCCTTCATATTTCACGGTGTTGAGTGGATCCATATAATAGCTACCCAGCTTTTGCCATTCCAAACCAAGTCTCAGGCCACTGATAAATGCAGGCCGGTACCAGATCTCGGCATTATGCATCCAACGTGGTGCGTTATTCATCTCAAGCCGATTATAGGAAACTCCCTTTTCGACAAACTCAATAAAACGGTGCTTACTTAAGGCACTGCTAAACCTGATGCTAATTGTATTTAACGGGCTGGCATTCATACCCAGCTCTATGCCCAAATGTCTTGTTCTGCCGGCATTCATGTTACGGGAGCTGCCATCATCCATTCGCACCGATATGATCTCATTAGTACCATCGAGCCGGTAGAGACTGATATCCGCACTCAGTTTTCCCTTTACAATCTCTGCCCATCCACCGGCTTCGTAATTATAAAACACAGACGGGGTCAGCTCGGGCACTTTTATACCCTTGTACATTTCTGTGATCTGCGGTGGTACAAATCCTTCACTGTAATTAGCGTACAGCCCCACACGGTTTGTGAAATTGTAAGTGAAGCCAATCTTAGGACTGAGTCTACGGAAAAGGTTGATAGTATCCGGAGAACCGCTATAAGCGGACGGGGCAAGATAATTGTCAAAGTCATAGCGAAACAGATCATAACGAAGGGATGCCACCAATCTTAGCTTCTCTATGGGGCTCACCTCAAAATTGAGAAACCCCGCATAGTTGCTGATCCCACTTTTATAATGTGTCAGTATGCTATCGGGCGCCTGGTAACTTACATACTTTCCGGAAGCTGTATCCTTCAATATCCTGATATAATGGGCGGAATAGGTTGATGGACTAATGTCCACGCTGGCGCCTCCGATAAGGGTTGCTTTCTTCCAGTTAAAGTTTTGCCTGTGTTGAATAACCAGCGCATAGCTTTTAAAACCCGCCTCATTAATCTCGCCATGAGCACGGGTTTTATCACCAGCCCAGCTGCCATTTTGCAAACGACGATAATCATCCTTTATCGCATAAGCAGGATTTTGCCCAATAGTGTTATCGCGGTATATAATTGAAACGGTCGATTTACTACGCTCGTTCCAACTATGATTGATCATAGTTTTGGCACGAAATGCCTGAACATCCCGATACGTAAATGTCTGCCGGCTCGAAAACGACCTGTTCGCAAATCCGCTGCTGTCAATACTTCCCCACATGTCACTATTGTAATCCAGGTAGGTAAAGCTACCGTTAAGAGAAGTTTTCTTACTTACTTCAAAGTCAACTCGCCCACTAAGAATAACCTTTTTGAAATCCGTATAATCAATGAAACCGTTGTTCTTGCTGGCATAATAACCGTTCAGACCGAAACCCCATTTTCCTTTTTTGTATCCTGTTTGCAGATCAGCTCTTTTGTAACCGATGTCGTTACCCTGCAATGTCAGTTTTGCAACCGGGATGTCTGAAGGCGTCTGGCTGATAAAATTGACCACCCCGCCGATTGCTTCGCTCCCATAGAGTGCAGAGGAAGGTCCTTTGATCACTTCAATATTTTTTACCGCCGCCATGTTCAGTTCGAGCAATGCATTATGATTGAACAGGCCGGTTGTACGAATTGGCACCCCGTCTTCGAGGTATAGAAAAAGGCTTTTGGTTGTCATGGGCTGCCGGATGCTCATGCTATGTTGCTCGTTGCCGAGATTGACCATATAAACACCGCTAACTTTATTGAGCACCTGGTCAATGCTTACAGGTCTTGCCTCCTGTATCATTTTTGAAGAAATAGCACTGATGGCAACGGGTGCCAGCGAGCGTTTGACAGCTTCACGATTGGCAGTTACCACCACTTCCTGGAGTGAATAACCCTCCTGTTGAAGACTGATCACCGTCATGGGTTGCAACCATTGTATGGTCATGGGCTGGTAGCCTACAGAACTTACATTAAAAAGATCGCAGCAGTTCTTTTTTGGCTTCAATTCAAACTCACCTGCAGCATCAGTAGCACAACCGCAGCTGCAGCCTGCAGAACAATGAATGGAAGCGCCGGCAATGGGTTGTTTTGTTGCAGCATCAATGACTTTTCCTTTGAATACTTGCTGACCTAAAACAGCGATGGGAGCAAAAACCATTAAGATCATCGCAGATAGTATATAAATACGGGACATAGGGATAATATTTTATATGGGATGCATATCTGCTACACATTCACTGTGTGTAACAACACTATTCATCCATTAATAATGAGGTAAAAAGAAGATGTTGAAGCCTAGATCGATGGCGGATGGAAAACGGTCAGGGACCTGTCGACAGGATGACCACTGCGGAAAATAGTAGTCCAGGATGTTTGCGAATCAAAAACCGGCAACTCAAGAAAGCCGGAGAAAGATGACATGGTAAGAAAATTTGCATTGATCTCAATCTTCAATGCACCGGGCGCCTGCTTTTCCTTTTCTGCCTCCTGCTTCATCTTCTTCATCAGTACACAATTCCCCTTGCAATTCAGTTGCGGCTTCGTCCGGTTTTCGCAAAGATTATTTGCAATGTATTCTCTATTGAGTCTGAATGCCATCACTACAAACCAGGTACTGAATGTCTGTGTTAATAGCAAAAGGATCAATATCGAAACAGTAATAAACTTCATCCACCACAAAGGTATAAGATGTGGATTTTAAAATCAACAAGGTTGTCAATGATTCTAATCATATTGACATGTGATTCCTGTAGCTACAATGCCCTGCGGAAATATCGTTCTTTGCAGGATAAGATGGGTTTATCGTTAAAGAAAATTATGGTTGGTGCCAGCACCGAAAATGTGGGAACAAACTACCAGCATTTGCTAAAGATGCTGTTACAGCTGTGCCTGGTCAACTTCCTTATACTTGCGGTGGTAGGATTATGGCTGCGTGCTTATCCACTTTTCCCTATCGGGATTTTTACTTACAAGAATGTTTTACATGCACATTCTCACTTTGCTTTTGGCGGCTGGATCATGCCGGCATTGTTCCTGCTTATCCTGAAATATTTCCCGGAGATCAGTACATCAAACGCATTTCCTCATTGGAAGAGAATTGTATACATGACGATAGGTTCGGCCTATGGGATGCTGTTAAGCTTTCCATTCCAGGGATATGCACTGATAAGTGTTTTCTTCTCAACGCTCTCTATTGCTTCAGGCATATATGCGGCGTATATTGTGCGAAATATTACCCGCCACCAGGTTTTCTCTGCATCACGTAGCTTTTTACGAGCGGGCTTTGCTTTTTTCTGTATCTCCGCTATCGGGCCCTTTGCGACAGGTCCCCTTATTGCCATGGGAAAAGCTGGTTCGGAAATTTATTATAATGCCATTTACTTCTACCTGCATTTCCAGTATAATGGCTTCTTTACATTCCTGGTATTGGCAGTATTGTATAAGTTTATTGAACGATGCAGACCGTTTAATAACGGCAGGTCCGTTTTCGCTCTGTTGAATTTCTCCATAATACCGGCCTATGCTTTGTCAGTATTATGGACCGAGCCATCACTGATCATTTATATTATAGGTGGGATGGCAGCGTTGCTGCAATTACCAGCTATTTTATTACTATTGAGAGATTTAAAAGTAATTCGCTGGAAAAAGCAGCTAACAGGCTGGCTTTTCCCGGTCGCGATCACGGCGCTTATCGTTAAATGCGTTTTACAGGTACTGAGTGCCTTTCCCGCCGTAGCGCAACTCGCATTTCAAAACCGAAATTTCATCATTGCCTATCTCCACCTGGTGTTGATCGGTTTTATCAGTTTTTTTATTTTCTGGCTTATATCCAAACCGGGCAGTGATTACCAGGAGAAGAAATTTTCTTACGGTATTCGCTTGTTCGTATTTGCGTTCTTTAGTACCGAATTACTTCTCGTTCTGCAAGCGGCTAATTTACTTCCATGGTTTTTGATCCCTTATTACCTTCAGCTTATTTTCTCACTTAGCATTTTCTTCCCCATTGGCTTGTCAATGATTTGTTCCAGCGTAATTGGCAAGCATCAATCAAGAGCGATCCGAAGCCTTAGTTCCAGTTCCAGATAAACTTACAAAGTTCCGATCTTGTAGATGGATTAGAGATCTTTACGTTTGAATACCCTTACCGCCCATAACAAAGGCAGCACGATCCAAAGCAACATAATACCAAGGGTAAACAGGATGCCAGTGCCGCTTCCAAAGAAATCTTTGTACAAGGCCCCGGTATAGCCCATCAGGGCGCTTACATCCATTTTGAGCATGATAAAGATCCGGCCCAGGTCGATGGGATTGAGCGCCGATAGTAAAAGCGTGAATTTTTCCATCGGGTATTCACTAAAACTGAAAAGTACGAGTAAGACCAGGCCGTCATATATCAGTGAGAAATAAAACCAGAGCAGGAGTGTAGACCCGATACCGCGGGCTTTATCACGGGCTTTTACAGAAGCCAGGAACGCGATAGAAATAAAAACCAGGGTCAGCGCACTGCCGGCAAACAACAAGGCGATTCCGGTGGAGTTGAAGGCAAACAATAGTACCGGCACGCCAACACCGATCAGGAAAGCACTCAAAAGAGAAAGTGCGACACCTGCATACTCACTAAGCAATATCCTGGTACGGCTCAGGGGTTGTGAGGACATCAGCTCGATGAACTCGTATGAATTGTAATAGTGGATGGTGGTAAAGATCATGCTTATGAGAGGTACCACGATCAAAACGATATTAAGCAGGCTCATGATAGCCTTACTGTTATTCTCCTCCAGCTGAAAAAAGCTAAGGGAAACAAGAAAAAGAAAAATAGTATAGGCTATTACGACCTTGCTGCGGAGTATATCATACAATACATACCTGGATAACTTCAACATAAATCACTTTTTTTAGTTTCTTTTATCTGCTAACATTTCATCCACCCAAAGCGATTCACGTTTTGAATCGCGCATCACCCGGGCAATGGCCTTGCCGAGTTTTTCTTCTCCTGTCTCCTTGCGAAGACTGCCAATATCTTTCATAAATATCAACCTGCCTTCCTGCAGGTACATCACATCGGTTGTGAGTTCATCAAGATCGCTTAGGATATGCGAAGTGATCAGGATGAGTTTATTTTTTTTCTTCTCCTGCATGATCTTTTCTTTCAGTATCTCTGACGACACGGGGTCGAGGCCCGCTGTGGGTTCGTCGAGCACCAACACTACAGGATTAAAATAAAAGGCCAGGGCCGCGCTTACCTTTTGACGGGTACCACCCGATAGAGTACGCATGGGCTTTTCAAATATTGACACCAGGTTAAACTTCACCAGCAGGTCCGTGTCAAGCTCTTCTTCGGGTACCTTACGGATATCCTTCATCATCCGAAATAGATGACCCACTTTCATATTGTCGGGGTAGCGCCCAATCTGTGGCATATAACCGATACTACCCCGGTAGGAAGGATCATCCTTGATGAGCTTACCATCTACATATATTCTGCCGCTGTCTGGTTTTACCATCCCAAGGATGGATTTGATCAGGGTTGTCTTACCCGAACCATTGGGACCAATCAGTGAAACTACCTGGCCTTTGTTGAAGAATGCGCTGATATCATCTAGCGCCTGTAATTTCTTAAACCTCTTCTTTAAATTCTCTATACGTATCATAGTTTATTCGGCTTTATCATGGGTTTTGCATCTGCAAGGGTTTCTGGTGTGAGACTGGGGATCGCTTTTTCCGCTTTATCCAGTAAGGATACCATAAAGCTTCTCATCAGGATGAGTGTGGTCGGGTTTTGTTCAACGATCATAGCGTACATACTCACCGGGTGATAAGGTACATCTCCAAAACCGTCCTTGTTAATATCATAGCCTTCGTATTTATCCCAGTAATTATTGCTAAACCTGTTGAGCATCATCGTACCGTTGGTGGCCACATCAAAAGAATTACCAAAGAAGTTGTTTTGGCGAAAATTATTGTCGTCACAACTAGCCTGTACTTTCAAAGCCCATCCGTTCGACTGGAATGTATTGCGCGAAATTTCGATCCGGCTGCTCCCCTCCATATGTATGGCAACGGTATTTTGCACAAAACGATTGTGCTCAATATGACTATTAGAAATGTCTTTCAATAATATTCCATAAGCGCTGGGACCCCAATTCTTGTCGAACAGGTTATTTTCCATTCTCACTTCCTTACTATACATCACCGCCACGCCGGCGCCGTTGTTTCGGAAGGTATTACCCAAATAGGTATCATTATGGGAAAACATAAAGTGCAACCCGTATCTCACATTCTTTTCACTGATATTTTTACGAATGATACTGGCAGTTACAAATTCGAAATAGATACCGTCGCGATGGCCCCTGATCGTGTTATTCTCCACCAGCATCTGATCGCATTTCCAGAAATGGATACCATTTCCTGACAGATGTTCCGATTTGTTAGTACCTGTGATGGTGTTGTTGCGTACGGCAGAATGTGTAGAGTTGGCGAAATGTATGGCGAAGGACGCATTATCTATCCTGTTTCCCTCCACCAGCACATTAGTGGCATCAATCACTTTGATAGCGGCAAAATCATTCATGGAGGAGTATCCTGCGTTGGCAAAACGAATACCTCTTATGACAATGTCTTTGCCTGAAACTGTGAGAAGTTCATGTTTGCCCTCCCCATCGAGTACAGCGCCATCCTGTCCGAGCAGGGCAATGCTTTTATCAATGATTATATTACCTTCCTGGTATACACCCCGGGTGATGATAATGGTATCCCCGGATTTTGCCTGCTGTACAGCCTGTTTCACCGTCTTCACAGGTTTGTCTTTGCCTACTATTATCTTACGGGCAAACGAGCAATGTGTTAACAAAAGGCACGATATGAAAAATATTAGTCTCACTTGATCAGTATATTATATAAAGTTGCCCAATTCGTAACCTTGCTTCCCTCAATGCCGTCTGCTTTTTCCTTCGCTTCTGTATGATTTTTAAAAGCGGCGGCATTGCCACCCATGGGGCTTTTAAGCTGGCTGCTGACCACAAACTCGGCCTTTCCCACCTCCACAAACTCGTCGGTATTATTGTAGTTTACAAAAAGGGTCTTATGAATATTACTCATTTCCACGCCGCGTCGTTCCATAAATTTTGCTACGCAGTGGACGTCATCAAACTTATAGATCTTACCCTTCTTGGTTACAATCTCGGCACCAAACTTCGGATCCATGATCGTCATCTTGCAATCGGCGCAACTATCTATGCCGAAAGCAATTTTTTCTGGCTTAGGATTGCAGCCCACCATAAAAATAAGGCTCAGTATAGCTACAGCTACTGAAGTCGTTTTCCTTGTAGTCATTTGTGTTTGTTTTTTTTGCTTACGCCATTCTAAAAACCATATTATAAAGAAAATCGCTGTCACGCCTACTATGATCCACCCTCCGGTATCGGGGTAAGAATAAGAGTCAAAGTTCAACAGTTTTTTATGCCCTATCAAAGGGGGTTGGTAAGAAAGACCGGGAACCTGGATGGCTGCAGTCGGGTCGAGGTTGTGGCCATAATCATATCCCCACATATAAAAATCAACCAGGGCGGCGATCGCTCCAATAACGGATGCAACAAGGTATACAAACAATAGTCTCCTGCTCCCTGTAATTGCCACAATCAGCCCGAATATCACAAACGCACCTAAAATATAGACCAGGAAACCAAACTCCGGAAACATGTCAGCATTGATGTGCTTCATGCCGATATAGTGATTAAGCCCGTTGATGATCTCTACCTGACCCGTTATCTTATCCAGCCATATTTGCATCGACAACCCTTCGGGATATTGAGGAGCTACCAGATAGATGGACCAGGCGGGAACAAAGAACATTGCACACATGGCCAGTGATCCAATAGCAATGATTATCCTCGAAGTTAAACTCAGCTTTTTCATAAAAAATTGTTGGTAAAAAAAATCCGGAACTATAGAGTTTCCGGATATTAAATATGAGAAACTCCTTTTCTTTACTTACTTAGCTGGTGGCAACAGTACGGCGTCAACAACATGAATGATACCATTGGCGGCAGGTATTGAAGTTACAATGTTTGCGGCATTATTCACAACAACCTTACCGTCTTTGACCGTAATAGTAATATTGTCACCATTCACCTGGTTCAAAGTTTGCCCATCAGACATCATTTCCGTTCTAAGTGTTCCCACATATACATGGTATTGCAGGATATCTTCCAGTTTTGCTTTGTTCTCAGCTTTCATCAGGTTATCCAGGGTTTCCTTACCTACTTTTTCAAAAGCAGCATTTGTAGGAGCAAACACCGTAAAGGGACCTGCGTTGGAAAGTGAGTTGACCAGGTCGGCCTGTTTTATCGCTGCAACCAGCGTAGAGTGATCGGCTGAACCGGAAGCGATCTTCACGATGTCTTTGGCAGAAACGTCATCAACAACTGAAGCCTGACCGCCGGTAAGCGGTGTGGTGCTGGTAGCATTTGTGTTGTCGGCGGCTTCATTGCTTGCATTATTGCATGAAACAAGAGCAAGGCCGGCAAACCCAACTAGTAAATTCAGAATCTGTTTCATAATTGATAGTTTGAAGGTGGAAATAAGGGCGATCGTGAATCAATCACCCTTATTCTATTTTATCAGTTCTTTGCAGCAGCAGTTGCATCGCCAACAGGTACTCCCTCGGTGGTTACGACCGGTTTGTTAGTACCGGTACTGAAATGCAGTGGAACATTGGATCCTGCCGGAGACACCCTCAGGTAACCCGACATTTCCTGGTGGAGCGCGGAACAGAAGTCAGTACAATAGAAAGGATAGATACCGGGTTTATCGGCTACCCATTTCAGCGTCTGTGTTTCTCCGGGCATGACCAGTATCTCAGCGGTGTTGGCGCCTTTGATCGCAAAGCCATGTGGTACATCCCAGTCCTGCTCCAGGTTGGTAACATGGAAATACACTTCATCACCAGCCTTCACGCCTTCGATATTGTCGGGAGTAAGGTGAGAACGTATAGCAGTCATCCAGACATGCACCTGGTTTCCTTTACGTTCCACTTTAGTCTGACCTTCTCCTTTTGAAACATAGGGGTGTGTATTTTCTTCTATTTTGAATATTTTCTTTTGTTTGTCCTTGATCATACTTGCAGGCAATGCTTCTGCATAGTGCGGTTCACCCGTAGTTGGGAAATCAAGTATCAGTTTCATTTTGTCTCCACTGATATCAAACAACTGTGCACTTTGTGTCAGTTCAGGACCGGTCGGCAGGTAACGATCTTTGGTGATTTTATTGTAGGCGATCATATATTTCCCATGAGGCTTGGCTGTAGGCCCGCCAGGGATGGAAAGGTGACCGATAGAATAGTAGGTGGGAACACGGTCCAGCACCTGCAGGTCGCTAATTCTCCATTTGACGATCTCAGAAGATACGAACATAGATGTATAACCATTACCTTTTCCATCAAACTCGGTGTGCAAAGGTCCAAGACCGGGTTTTGCTACTTCACCGTGAAGGGCAGCTTCGTATTTGATCACCGGAATACCATCGTATTCACCATCAAATGCCTTATCGGCGATTGCCTTTTGCACTTTAGTGAATGAAAATACAGGGATGCTGGCAGCCAGCTTGCCGGAAGCCACGATATATTCACCGGTTGGATCCACATCGGTACCGTGTGGTGATTTGGGACAGGGTATCATGTACAGCATATCAGGGCAGTCAGCAGGGTCCAACACAAGTACTTCCTTGACCATAGTGGAAGTAGCAGTATGCGTATTCTCATCATACACATTATGTGCATAGTTTACTGCCTGCTTTTTAGCCTTGCCTGCTTTCACGTATTCTTCAGCTTTCTTCCAGTTTACTGCCATCACAAAATCTTTGTCCTTGGCTGATGCATTTACTTCCAGCAGGGTATTGGCTTTTTCAGAATTGTAACAGCTGAAGAAAAACCAACCATTCGATTTTCCCTTACCGGCGCGCGACAGGTCGAAGTTGACCCCCGGCGTCCGGATCTGGAAGGCGATGTTCATCTCACCTGAAGTTGGATTTACTGATACAAAGCTGATAGATCCTTTGAAATTTTGCTTATATGTATTGATGGGCACATCACCGTTCTGATCATCCAGCGGGACACTAAACCGTGTTGCTGCTACTACATACTCAGAGTTTTCGGTGATAAATGGTGAGGCGTGGTTACCTGCACTGTTGGGTATTTCCAGTATTTCCGCAGTACGGAAAGTTGTGAGATCGAGGCGTGCCAGCCTTGGTGTGTTATTACCATTGGCAAAAGCCCAGCGACCATCGTGCTCGCCGTTTGTTTGTGAAAGAGCGATATGGTGAAGATCATCCCAGGGTACAAAACCATGTGATGTATTCAACATGGGTTTTGTCTCTTCGCTGAAACCATACCCGCTTTCAGGTGATTGTGAGAATACGGGCACGATGCGGAACAAACGGCCTGAAGGTATACCATAGATGCCGATCTGCCCATTGAAGCCACCCGACACTATATTATAGAATTCATCGTATTGGCCTGGTGCCACATAAGCTTTCTCAGCATCACCCGATGCGGCTGATTGTGCAGTCTTTGGTTTGCAGCTTTGGGTTGTGAAAAGGCAAGCCGCTCCCAGTACCAGCACCATGCTGGTTTTGAAATAATAAAATTTCATATTGGTGTTAATTTAATTGAATAGTTGCGATCTAATTATTTGACCCCATCGTTCTCGCGCATAAACTCCAGGATCTGGCGGGATTCATCTTTAGAAATATTCTGATTTGGCATTCTGACCAGGCACTGCTCGAGTAGTTTTTGTGCTTCGGGGTCTGTTTCCAGCATCATATCAACGTTTGTGATCATATTCATGATCCAATGTGGTTCTCTTTTCTTTGTAACATCTTTCCAACCCGGACCCACCAGCCTTTCATCATTCAGTTTGTGGCAGGCCTGGCATTTTAATTCGTAAATGCTTTTTCCACTTGCTACCCATTCAGCGTTAAGTGGCGTGGTTAGCTCTACATCACCGGGTTTAATCTCTGACCCATGCACTTCTTTTTGATCACTTGCCGTTCCCTCTGCGGGAGTTGTTTCTGTCGTTTCGTCAGCTGGTTTTTGTTCGCTGTTGCAGGCACCCAAAAAGAAAAGGCCTGAAAGCAGGAAGACAATTGCTAGTTGTGATGTACGTTTCATTTTGATGAATTGGAGGTTATAAATAAAAGTAGTATAATACTCTTTTATGGGACAAATGTATTCCGCACTGGAATCACCGTTTGTGACAACCGTCACCTCCCAGGATGATATTACTCAAAACCGGGTCCTCACTATGAAGCATATCAAATACCTTACCAAGGGGAAGGGTTTGACAACGTTCAGGAATTGGTATAATCGTCTACTAAACTAAAAGATATTTTGGTAATCGTCAAAAATCATTAGGATTGCTGACCGCGGTCATGTGGACAGGAGCGCCAAAAAATTATCATTGTTAATCAAAAACTTGTCAGGTGCGCCTTGAGCCTATCCATCATGAATCTATCGTAACCGACCTTGTGATACGCGATCACCGGGCAACCGGCATTTTCCGGAAATACAATATCAATTTTTGCTGTGGCGGCAATATTACCCTGGAAGAAGCCTGCAAACGGACGAATGCTGATCTCCAGCAATTGCTGAAAGAACTGAACAGGACATTGCAGGTATCAAGGATGGCCGTTTCTGTGGACTCCAGCAAATGGAACATTGACTTCCTGATCGACTACCTGGTAAACGTACATCATACCTACCTTTATGACAATTTGCCCGACCTGAAAGAAACCATGGTAAAATTCACCAGCGGTCACCAGACAAAATACGCATACCTGGGTCAGTTAATGGAGTCCTTTCAGGCATTTTACGATGATTTAATTCCTCACCTGGAGCATGAAGAGACAGTTATTTTTCCATATATCCGACAAATTGCCCACGGGCATGAAGACCGGGAACCTTATGCGGCATTGCTGGTACGTACCCTGCGCAAGCCGATTGATACACTGATCATGCACGAACAGGAAAACATTGAACAGTATCTTAGAAAATTCCGCGAACTCACCAATGACTATTCACCGCCAGCCAGCGCCTGTGTCACGCATAAGGTTGCACTTTCTAAATTAAAGGAGCTGGATGCTGACCTGTCGCAGCATGTATACCTTGAAAACGAACTTCTATTTCCGAAAGCCCTTCAGATCGAAAAGGAATTAAAAGCTTTTTATAAATAAAAAAAATAAATGGGTATGAAAAGCCTTATCATTTTTAAGGGTAAATACGGTGCCACTGCTCAATATGCGAGGTGGCTGGGGGAGGAACTCAATTTCCCGGTTCATAAAAGTGATGACAATATTGACCTGAAATCAACCGCAGCCGAACTAATTGTGATCGGTACAAGTATCTATATCGGTAAACTGCAGATCACACCCTGGCTGAAAAATAATTTGGCTTCGCTTCGAAATGCCAGGATCTTCCTTTTTCTCGTGTCCGGCACTCCGGCAAACGAATCCGAAAAACTGGATACCGCTATCCGTAATGGCGTGCCGGAAGAATTGCAGAAAAATATGACCGTTTTTTACCTCCCGGGCCGACTTCGAATCAGCAACCTGTCGTGGAAAGACCGGTTTATGCTAAAAATGGGCGCACGCCTCACCAAAGATCCTCAGGTAAAAAAGGCGATGCTCACAGATTACGACCATGTCAAAAAAGAAAACCTTGCCCCTTTACTTCAAAACGTACGGGCATATTACCTGGAAAATGCAAAAACTGTTGCGCTTAGTTGATATTTACAGAAATCTGGTTCAGCACTGTGATGTGAGTGAATAAATACAGTTTGCTGCTGTTTTATAACAGGCATATTGATGGCCTGCAACTTCGATTTTCGGCTTCTATAGCCCCCGTTTACTTATATTTACAGCAATTAAATTAGAATCTGAAGAATGCTCGATCAGGCGCACATGACATCTTTGTTTGAGAATGCAACGGAGGGGATCATCCTCACCGGCAAAGATGGAAAGATCGTGTTGGTCAACCCCGCGGCCGAAAGAATATTCGGATACAAGGGTGAGGAACTGGTAGACCGGCCGATCGAAGTGCTGATCCCCGATCAATTCAAGTCAAGTCATAACGGTCTTCGGGAAGGCTTCTATCAACAACCCTCCAACCGGGTCATGGGTCATGGCCGGGACCTGTTTGGCAAAAGAAAGGACGGCAGCAATATCGCAGTCGAGGTTAGCCTCAGTCACTATAGAAAAAATGAAGAACTTTTTGTTATCGCCTTTATAGTTGATATCACCCGGCGTAAGGAGATCGAAAGGGACATGCTGGAGCAGCAAAAGCAATTGGAGAAAGTAAGCAATCAGATCCGGAAGATGAATACAGAGCTGGAAGTGAAAGTGGAAGAGCGTACCATGATCCTCAAAGAAGCATTGCAGCGGCTCGAACAATCCCAGATAGAATTAAGTGAAGCACTGGATAAGGAGCGGCAGCTGAGCGAGATCAAAAGCAGGTTTGTGTCGATGGCATCACACGAATTTCGCACCCCGCTCAGCACCGTACTTTCATCGGCATCACTGCTTGAAAAATACAAGACTACCGAAGAACAACCGAAGCGGGTAAGGCATATTGAAAAAATTAAAAATTCTGTGCGTCATCTCAACGAGATCCTGGAAGATTTTCTTTCTTTGGGCAAGCTGGATGAAGGTAAGGTGGAAACGCATGTGGGTGAACTTGATCTGAAACACTTCCTGAACGATGTGCTGGACGAAATGAAAGGACTGCTAAAGGAAGGGCAACACACAGAATTGGAATACGAGGGCGGGGAACAAATTCTTTGCGACAAAAAATTGCTGAAGAACATTCTGATCAATCTTATCACCAATGCCATAAAATTCTCTGGCGAAGAAACCCAAATTACGATCAGGGCCTCTGTCAACGAAGAAGACGCGGTGATTTCTGTATCAGACCAGGGAATCGGGGTGGCTGAGGAAGATGTGCAACACTTGTTTTCGAGTTTTTTCAGGGGCGCCAATGCTGTCAATATACAGGGTACCGGGCTTGGACTTCATATCGTTAAAAGATATATTGACCTCATGGACGGATCAGTTGATGTAAAAAGCAAACTCAACGAAGGAACCACAATCAGCATAACCATCCCCGTAAAAGAATAGCATTATGAAATCTGTTTTAGTAATTGATGACAATAACGATATCCGGGAAAACACAGCCGAGATACTTGAAATGGCAGGTTACAGAACCATCGCCGCAGAGAACGGGAAGAAGGGTGTTGAACTGGCCTTAAAAGAAAAGCCGGACCTGATCGTGTGCGATATTATGATGCCGGAACTGGATGGATATGGGGTACTGCATCTGCTTCGCAAAAACCCCGATACACAAGCCATTCCATTTATTTTTCTTACTGCCAAAACCGAAAGGTCTGACCTCCGGAAAGGTATGGAGATGGGTGCAGATGATTATATCACAAAACCTTTCGAGGACATCGAATTGCTTAACGCGATCGAAGTAAGGTTAAAGAAGGCGGAGGTATTCGATAACAAATATTCCATGTCGCCCCAGGGAATCCGCGAGTTTTTAAAAGATGTGAAAGACAATGGGATCCTTGATAAATTGTCGGAGCAATACAGTATAGAAACCTACCCTAAAAAACAAACACTTTACCAGGAAAAAAAGCGTCCCCGGTTTTTATACTTCCTTGTAAAAGGTAAAGTGAAAACAACGCTGACGCACGAAGATGGAAAAGAATATATCACTAATATCTATACTGATGGCGATTTAATCGGTTACCAGGCGCTAATCGATGAAAAAAATTACGAAGACAACGCAGTGATACTGGAAGAAGCAAATATTATGCAGATCCCCCGGGAAGATTTTCTTCAAATGATCTACGGTGATATCAATGTAGCCGCCAAATTTATCCGGATCATTACGCAAAATGTGAAAGAAAAAGAAGAACGACTCCTGAACCTTGCTTATAGTTCACTTCGTAAAAGGGTGGCCAGGGCCCTGGTCGATCTTCATGGCAAGTACAATCCCAATGCCGACGGCATCATCATCGATATTTCAAGGGACGATATCGCTCATTATGTAGGTACGGCCACCGAATCGCTGATCCGGACACTCAGTGATTTCAAGGCAGAAAAACTAATAGAGATCAAGGAAGGTAAGATCCGCATCACAGATGTCGAAAAATTAAAGAACCTGTTGTATTGATCTGCATAAAAACGTTTCCCTTTGATCTACAATGCCTGATTTGAATTGGGGAGTGAGCCCCAGTCCAGGTATTTTTTTCCCTTTATTCCCATAAAATCTGTTCCTAATCGTAGATTTACGATGTAATTTTCCGTCGTCGTTGTTCTACAGGATCGATCCGGAAATATTGACTGAAGAATGGTATGATGCACTATTTTCCAGGACCCCACGCAGCTGTTACTTTGTATTCCAATAGCGATTGAGATTCCATAAAATTTTTTAAGATCCGTTCCCTATTTCCATATCCTATGTAATTTAAGAACCACCGTCCTCCTGGAGAAACCCACCGGTGCTAACGCCGGTGGGCCACTCAAAAAAAAATCTGAAATCACTGCCCCAAAAATTAGCCTCGTAATTGTTTTTTGTAGTATTTTAGAAACTCCGATTCTTATCTATCGATTTTCAAGCCGCATCCAAGAAACATTCCTCTCCTATTTAAGCCAGGCTATCTTTTTTTACTGAATGGAAATAGTTCTAACATGAAAAACGGCTCAAAAACCCGGCTTGAACCTACGCCCGTGGAGGTTGCAATCGTTGCAAAATGGGCATTACAGGAGGCATGGCTGACTTGCCTCGACATCATCGATCAACGTTATAAAGACGAACTTCTCTCAAAGGCGAAAAAAGCCAAGTTGCAGGCTATGTATACTTCTTTTTTCAGCCAGGCCTTTTATACATCCGTCAAGACCAGGGCCGATATCGACGAACTGGTAAGAAACTCCAAAAGAATGCTCCACATGCTCCGCGAGCTTGACCGAAGGGCTTGGGAAAATCTGTGCCAGCCGGCGCAGTAGTTACAAGATTGTTTATTAAAACAGGGCCCAACTTAAAAGGAATAGGTGCGGGCTGAATTGTTGGGCTTAATAGGGTCTGCTGGCTAACCCGGAAATGCTTATCCAGTCTTCATTTCCCCGACAAACAAGTCTTCCCGGTACTCGTTTTTATATAATATCCTTCATGATCCTTGCGCCTTATTATCCATTTAGAAGAATTTAACCCATTTCTTTGTTTGACCAGTAGGGAACTTGTGTTCGATGTGTCACGGACAACCACGAGGTTAAGTACACCTGGAATATGAAGTACCACAATCGACAGAAATTTTGAGAATCACCTGTTCCTTAACCGGCAGGCCTTTATATGCTTCGAACCCGGTTTCCTGCCCCATTTCTAAAACGGGATAGGCCCGGCCATTAGTGACTTATATTTGTATTGTACAATCGGGAATTGATTTGAATATTGATGATATGAATTTAAAATCAAACAAAATACTTATAGGATGCCTGTCCTATACCTGTATACTCTTGCTTTTGTTCAGCTGTGCTAATGATAAAAAGCCATCAGCCCAGGCGGAAAAGCAAATTCCGGCATCGAAAGACACGACCGTGACTGCAAAAAAGAAAACGATCATTTTTTATGGCAATAGTCTGACAGCAGGGTATGGTCTAAGTCCATCGCAGGCATTTCCCGCCATCATTCAGCGAAAGATCGACTCACTGGGACTCGACTACCAGGTGGTCAATGCAGGTGTAAGTGGGGAAACATCTTCGGGTGGAAAAACCCGGATCGACTGGATACTGCGGCAACAGGTAGACATTTTTGTGTTGGAACTGGGTGCCAATGACGGACTGCGTGGCATCCCGCTTTCTGAAACCAGGAAAAACCTGCAGGCTATTGTTGACAAAGTAAAAGAGAAGAACCCCGACACGAAATTTCTTTTTGCAGGTATGCAGATACCACCCAATATGGGAGAGACCTATACCACTGAATTCAGGAATATATACACTGAACTTGCTGAGAAAAATAGTATGACACTTGTACCCTTCCTGCTGGAAGGCGTTGGCGGTGAACCTGAATTAAACCAGGAAGATGGTATACATCCTACAGCTGAAGGTCATCGGATTGTAGCTGAAAACCTCTGGCGACAACTGGCACCCTTGTTATAATCTTTTCGAACAGGCAGCGATTACAGGCGCTGGCAAAATCTCTTCACATTATTCTAAACTTCCTCTCTCAAGATTTCCAGTGGCGGCCGCTTTACCACGGCGCGACTGTTGAGCAAACCAATAAGTACAGTAAGGAGGCAAACTGCCACAAACACCAGCAGCAGCGGTAACCATTGTATATTGAATTCGGTTTCGAAAATAAACCGGGCAAGCATCCAGCTTATGCCAAGTGATAATAAAATACCCGTTATTGCGGCAAGGGCGCCGAGAAAAAAATATTCCAATGCTGTAATGAAAAATATCTGCTTTCGAGCTGCACCGAGGGTACGCAGGAGCACACTTTCCTGTATGCGCTGGTATTTACTGATCAGTACCGAAGCGATCAAAACGATCAGACCGGTAAAAATGCTGAAGCCTGCCATAAAGCGGATCACAAAACCTACCTTATCCAAAATTTTATCTACGATACTTAAAACCAGTGTGAGGTCAATGATGGAAACATTTGGAAAACGCTGTACCATTACCTGCTGGAACCGGGCAGAGGTTTCTTTATCTGGAACGCGAGTAAGCAGCACATGAAACTGTGGTGCCTGTTCCAGTACACCGGTAGGAAAAACAACCAGGAAATTGGTTTGAATACGATTCCAGTCCACTTCACGTAAACTTCCGACAATAGTCGGAATGACTGAACCCTGAACATTAAACAACATCGTATCACCGATCCCGATACTGTTGTTACGGGCAAACCGCTCCTCAAGTGAAATATACACATTATCCGATGCCTGCCCGGTCGTACCCGTCCATTTTCCTTTGACAATTTTTTCTGAAGCAGTGATCGTATCACGAAAGGTCACGCGATATTCCCGATCAAATATCCATTGATGCATATCAATGGTACTGTCTTCCTCCAGCGTTTGAACAGTAATGGAGTTGACCTTCTCCAGCCGCATATTGACAATCGGCACGGTGCCATCAATCGGTAAACCCTGCTGCCGGGCCAGTTCTACCACACTATCCTTTTGTGTTGGTTGTATATCAAATAACACAGTGTTGGACTGGTTACCACTCGCGGAAAGCACAACACGGTTGAGCAAAATAGATTGAACGGAAAACATGGTACAGATAAATGCCGTACCCAGACCAATGGCAACGATCAATATCGTTGTTTGATTGTTTGGACGAAACAGGTTGGCTAAACCCTGACGCCACAAATAACTCCAGGAATCGGGAAAGAAACGCCTGACCATCCACATTAATAAAGTAGCTATACTTACCAGTATAAGGAAAGCGATCAGTACACCGATAGTAAAGGATACGGCCTGGCTAATACTTTCAAGCTGGATATAACTAAATACAAATATGAATGCCAGGATAGCCAGGTACACCAGCCATTTTACGGGATCCCTGAACAAACTAACTGATTGAAATGACAGCCGAAGCGTGTTGAGTGGTGATACATTCCTGATGGAGACCATCGGTAGCAGAGCAAAAAGAAAAGAGATGATAACACCCAATAAGATACCCTGCCCGATCGCTTTCCATGATAGTTCCGGATCGATCGCTACCGGTAGAAAATCTTTCAAAGCGTATGGCAAGAACTGCTGGATAATGGTTCCCAGGAGTGCGCCTGCAAGCGAGCCTATAAAACCGATGATCACTATCTGAATAAGATAGATCAGGAATGCCTGACTGCCTTTGGCGCCCAGGCAACGTAGTATTGCAACGGCATTTATTTTTTCACGTACATAAATATGAATAGCGCTCGCTACACCGATACAACCCAATAACAGCGCAATAAAACTGATCAACGAAAGAAAACGAGTAAGGTCGCGAAGAGAACGAATAGTATCCTCCTTCTGACTTTCAACGGTATCATAGTTCAGCCCCTCGGATTCGAGACGCGGTTCCAGGTCATCCATCAGGGCTTTTATGTCGACGGCCTTGTCAAACTTGAAAAAATAACGATAGTTGATCCTACTACCCTTTTGTGAAAGTCCTGTTTGCTCAAGGTACTGTAGCGGTATATAAACTACCGGCGCTACAGATGCTGAAAGCCCGGTCTGTCCCGGCGCACCTATCAGGGTACCTGCAATAGCAAAACCAAGATTTCCAATCCTGACCGTATCGCCTGGTTTAGCGTCAAACTGTAACATCATTGTTTGATCAACCAATGCTGACTGGCTGTTACGAAATGACACGCCGGCGGTGGCGGGTACGGTTTCCAATGTACCATAATAGGGAAACTCGCCTCCCAGTGCACGTACCTGGACCAGTCTTGTGCCTTCGCTTTTATCAAAATAGATCATCGAGGTAAAGCTCTGTTGCTCCGACCGTCTGTCACCGAGTGAATCTGCCATCTTTCGGACTGCAGAACTCATTTGTTTGTTACTGCTGATCTCCAGGTCGGCACCCAGCAATGTAGCCGCCTGCCGGTCGATCTCGTCGCGCATATTGTCGCCGAGAGAATAGATAGCTACCATCGCTGCAATACCCACGATTATCGAAGACACAAACAATAACAAACGCGACCTGTTACGCCGGCTATCGCGCCATGCCATTTTCAACAACCATGAAAAATTCAATGTTCTTTTCAAATCCATTTTAACAATTAGAATGTTTAACTTAACCGTCCACTCACGACTCACGACTCACGACTCCCCAACAATCCTCCCTCCCTTCAGTTTGATCACCCGACCCGTTTTATTTGCCAGTTCAAGATCATGAGTGACCATAATTAGCGTAGTGCCGGCCTCTTTATTAAGATTAAATATCAGATCAACGATACCGCGGCTCGTATCTGCATCAAGATTGCCAGTGGGTTCGTCGGTAAAAAGTATACTAGGCTGATTGATAAAGGCCCTGGCCATAGAAACGCGTTGTTGCTCTCCGCCGCTAAGTTGTGAAGGATAGTGATGCCCCCGGTTAGCCAGACCCACTTTCTCCAGCAGGTCAAGCGCTTTTGGTTTTATATTTTTCCCCCCCCTCAATTCAAGCGGTACCATCACATTCTCAAGGGCAGTAAGTGTGGGAAGCAATTGGAAATTCTGGAAGATGAAACCCACATGCTGATTCCTGATACTCGCCCGCTGATCTTCATTTAGGTCGTCCAGTTTTATGTTATTCAATTCCACTGTGCCGGTGCTCGCCCGATCCAGTCCTGCAGCCAGGCCAAGAAGGGTTGTTTTCCCACTGCCGGAAGGCCCGACGATGGCCATGGTGGAACCAGCTTCCACAGAAAAACTGATATTCTCAAGAACAGTCAGCGTTCGACCTGCGCTCTGGTAAGTTTTGCCAAGGTTTTGGACATTCAATATTACTGCCATTAGCGTTTCTATTAGTATGGCGTAATATAACTCAAATTATCTACCTGTTACCTGCGTACTGTGATGTATGGTTCAAAAAAAATCCCCGGCAATGCCAGGGATCTAACCATAAACCTTATCCTATGAACTCTTTTGGATAAAAATAATAATCACTGGAAATAATCAAAGCAGATCACATACAAATCTGCACGTACTAACACAAAAGCGGCATGAAATGAACGTGGGCCCTTTTTTCACCGTTGATACCTATGGAAGATTGCTTATTTAACGCACCAGCAGGAAACTTCCTTTCAATGATACTTCTTTATTATTGATGACCGACTTAAGGTAATAAACATACACCCCCGAGTTCTGTCTTTTTCCGTTAAATGACCCGTCCCATCCAGCCTGTACATCCTTTGTCGAAAAAAGTTTTGTACCCCACCTGTCGTACACGGAAAATTCTTTAAGTGTCAAAGTCGCGGACGGCGGTATTCTATAAATATCATTGATACCGTCATTGTTTGGTGTAAATGCTGTGGGCATAAACAAGTCGGTAAAAACTTTTATTACAGCTGTTGATGTAGACGAACAGCCCTGGTCGTTGGTCACTGTCAATTCAAAACCGGCACTTTCATCCAGGCCCACGGTCTGCGGCGACAGGATATGGGGGTTTATCAACTTATCAGCCGGGCTCCACTGAACAGATGAGACCGTTGAAGTCGTGATCGCATGGAGACTCACCTGTGTTCCGGGGGAGACGGTAGTGTCAGCCGGTGAAATGTAAACGATCGGCGTATCTTTTACTATGACTGTAAATACTTCGGAACTATCGGGTATGGATGAACAGGCTCCTATGCCCGGGATGATGCGACAAAATAGCTGATCGCCATTTCTTAAATCTTTGCTTTTGAAAATTGGCGATTGCTCTGATTGAACTGCATTATTTAATATCCATTGAAAAGCAGGCGCAGTTCCTGCCTGTTGCGAAGTGGCAGTAAACTCGATTGTTTCACCAGTACATATCTCATTTCGGTCTGCCGCAATAGTTATCGAAGCTGGTAATCCATTCCTCACCGTTATAACGATATCTTCAGAAACCACATCAGTGCCGGAAATACACGCAAGGGACGGGTCTGTTGTGATCCTGCAATTGATGATATCACCGTCCGACAGAAGGTCGGTTGTAAAAAACCTACTATTGTCGTCGGTATTGACCCCGTTGACCTGCCATTGATAAAAAGGATTGGAACCAGCATTGATTGCAGTAGCGGTAAAACTAACAGACTGACCCGCACAAATTGTATCTGCACTGGTAGTAATGGACACCAAAGGGCTTTCTGCGACGGGAACATGCATTTCGATCTTGTTGGATTGAGCGGTCCTGAAGATCGCACAGGCAAACATTGGATCCGCCTGGATAGTACAGCTGACCATATCACCATCAGATAATGTGTTGCTTGTAAAAACCGGACTATTAGTTCCTGCGCTTGCATTATTTATTTTCCATTGGTAAACGGGATGCGAGCCCGCGTTCGCCACTTCCGCAGTAAATGTAACCGGCTCGCCCTTACAGGTTGTGTTGGCCGTTGTTTTGATGCTTACTGAAGGGATCACACCGCTTCCATTATTGATACGGATCGAATTTGAAGCAATTGTTTCATTAAGGCCGCAAAGATTATTATCTGAATACTGGCATGTGACGAGGTCGCCTTCATTCAACTGGTTGATGATAAACACAGGCGAATTATAACCTGCGTTATTACCATTAACCTTCCATTGATAAACAGGCGAAGCTCCTGCATTTGAAATGTTTGCCTTAAACGTGATCTCGGTACAATCACAACTATAGGTATGATCAGCTTCGATGGTGATGGCAGGCTGTACAGTGCTGGTTTTGTATTTTATTGTCACTTCGTCACTACCCGGAGGGTCCGCACTTTCGCAAATATTTCCATAGCCAACTGTGCACCTGATGATATCATTTTCCACCAATTGCTGGTCGGTGTAATTTGGACTGTTGGTACCTACAGGTGATCCGTTTTTTGTCCATTGATACACGGGACTAACACCACCATACAATACGGTAGCTGTAAGTGTGGCGCTGCTTCCGGCACAAATCGTAGCTGACGCGGGGTCTATTGTCACTATAGGACCCGAAACCTTAGGCGATAATTTGATGATCCAGTAATCATTCCTGTCGCCGCTCATATTGACCGGGTTATGAAAACCGGGTATTTCCGGGGAACTGGTATTGCCTGATACAATATAATTTTCCTGGTCCAGGGCTCGTACAAAAAACCCTTCGTCACCATTGCTACCACCCATTGTTTTTTGCCATTCCAACTGACCGGCCGCGTTGATCTTCATCAGTAGCAGATCAGACACCCCTGCATTACATTTTATATCGCCATCAGCAATAAATAAAGTGCTGCCTGTAAAAACAAAACCGCCATCCGGCGTTTTATCAATATAATAGAGTGACTCATTGCCGGTACCTCCATAAGTATTTTGCCATACGATATTTCCCTCCGCATCGAGCCTTACCACCCAGGCATCAAAAGAATTGCGATTACCTGTCAGATCCCCATCTGAGGAATTGGAATGCCCCCCGACAATATAACCACCATCATCAGTCAATTGTACATAACTACCCAGGTCCGACATGGAACCGCCCAGGGTTTTCTGCCATTGTATGTTGCCAGTATTATCCAGCTTTATCAGCCAGAGATCATTTGAACCGTGCGAACCGTTTATATCACCATCATCCGAGTTTGTATAACCTCCGGCGATACATCCTCCATCGGGAGTGGACTGGATAGATCTTATATGCTCAAAACCACTTCCACCTAATGCTTTTTGCCAGATAAGGCTTCCTGTGTTTCCCACCTTAATAACCCAGGCATCCACATTGCCGTGATGCCCGGTCACATCTCCATTCTCAGACCGGGTGAGTCCCCCAATAAAATAACCACCGTCAGCTGCCATTGCAATACTGGAAGCATCATCAATCCTGCTTCCTCCATACATGCGTTGCCATTCAATGCCACCATAACTATTAAGTTTTACCAGCCAGAAATCCATTCCGCCATGATTACCCGTGATATTGCAATCAGTTGAAGCAGATGAACCCGCCAGTATATAACCTCCGTCGGGTGTTGGCAAAATATAACCGCCTTCATCCGACTGGCTGCCACCCAGGGATCTTTGCCATTCCATCTTTCCCAGCCGGTCCATTTTAATCACCCAGATATCGGGCACCGTTGCGTTGCCATGATGTCCCATTACATCGCCCGTGTCATCGCCCTGGCTAAAGCCTGCAACGATAAATCCACCGTCTGATGTAGGCTGGATGCTGCGGGTGAATTCACCATAGGGAGAGCCCAGGCATCTTTGCCACTCGACAGCTGGCGCTGTTTGAGCGTATACACCTTTACAATAAATAAAAAGCAAAGCCGTAGCCAGAAATCTAAGTGGTATCCACGAATAGTACGGCATTGATTTTCAGAATAAACAAGAGGTAAAAAATATCTGTTGCGGCTTTCGCTAACACTGCTGTTGTACTGATCAACAACATGGCGATAGCCGCAACAAGATAGAAATCAAAACCGATAAATAGAAGCCCCTTCCCGGCTTAATCATTGCCCTTCTCCTATGGAAGATCACTAAACACAGCCGGCATCAAACCGTCCGTCTCGTAATGACTTGGTGGCACCGTATTATCCCATGCTTCAATCAAAATGCCTGAGGCCATGCGGCCGGTTTTCAACTGGCTGGTACCGCGCAGCTTTAACTCGTCGGTTCCCCAAAATTCAAGCTTTATCGGTTCATGCATAAATCCTTGCAGGGAT
Source organism: Bacteroidota bacterium (assembly GCA_023424015.1). Taxonomy (GTDB): domain Bacteria; phylum Bacteroidota; class Bacteroidia; order Chitinophagales; family Chitinophagaceae; genus Terrimonas_B. Next base: position 49,959 of record JAFAEM010000027.1, read on the forward strand.
ACGCCAAGCGATTTGGGTGGATCCAGCGAGGCAGAGCCGCATGAATTGGTTCTCTGAACACGCACGCCTGTAATAATATCCTGCAACGCGTACCATATCTTCACTTCAATACCACCCACTTCGTCCTTTGCTTCGGCAGTAAACCCTGTTAGTCCTCCCATGGATTGTGGTTCCAGGAAATAAAAACCCGTCGTTGCCGGCAGACTCACACTGGTACTCTGCACGCAACCGTTAACAACTGGTGTAGTAACGGTAGCGCTTCCCTGTAGGGTATATTTAACTTCACTGCCTGCGGCAAGGGCGCCACCCAGGAACAGGAACACAGGATCTACATTCTCCGGGCAAGGCGCACCAAATCCACGATACACCAACTTAAACTCAGCCGTTTCCTTTAGGGCATTACTGCTTCCTGCATTGAGCACGCCGCCATGATAGCGTTCGTATAAAAATTTTCCTGTGAATTTGCGAAGCACAGAACGTGCAATCACTTTCCCGTTGGAACTTATTTCTATCGCGCCGGATATGTCCTGGTCAATCTTACAACGAATGACGCCAGGCGACCACAGATCAACTTCAACCGTCACACCATTTACTTTCACCGACCGTTTGCCGGCACCCGGGTCATTTCCGAAGGATCCGTACATATACAACCTGCAGCTACCAGCATTATCCAATCTTAAAAAGTCTTCATCTACGTGCAGGTAAGCAATATTCTTGTCGCCCAGGACGGTAATATTCGATAGCAGCATGAACTCACCCTTGCGGTGCATTTTTATATACGCTGCGATTGCTTCAGGATTTACACCCGGCTCATGATCTGGTGCAGTATAAAAGGCTGATGGACCATCGCCATCCAGTTCGCCTTCACCCGCATAACTCCAGCGTTTTACTTCATCGGGACGAAGTTTCCTGGCTTTCTTCAACACCGGAATGGTATAGCTACCCGGTGGCTGATCATCTGGATCAACTTTTGGAAAGCTGGTGGTGAGTTTTAACTCATGAAAACTGCCCTGCTCCACTGTGGCAGATGATGGCGTGAGTTTAATACTCTTAAAGTAACCCCAGTCGCTAAAATGCGTGGTGGTGACAGAAATCGTCTTCTGCGCTTTGTTTAACACGGTATTCGTAATCATCTGCCAGGTACCCTGATCGTCCTGGAAGGCGATATCAAGGAATTCCGGCCGGCTGTCCACGGTATCCGCCGGATCGTATTTAAAAGCGATAGTGACGGGTTTGGCAAATTGTGATCCATGTGGCGCGAGGCGATAGGCATCACCAATACCCTCGGGTAATTCATTGGTCAAAGCCTGGATGCTGATCTCTTTAGTTGCATCGAGTGCGCCAGCAGGGATGATGATCTTAATACGACCATCGGCACTGGCCAGTTCGCCACCGTTGGTACCTATTGATTTGCTAATAATCGCACCTGTGGGCGTGCCGACGGGTGTTTTTGTTTCTGCGGACTCACCGGGTGACCCGGAAACATCGTTAGTGTCTTTGCGGCAACTGCCCACCAGTAGAAAGCCGGCGAGTAGTGCCAGAATAAATTTTCTCTTCATGTTTAAGGTTTAACGAAACGAAAATATTTGCTGGTTGAAGAGAAGCTGACAGCATATTACATGAGATGCAGATAGTAGGTGATGAATTGAAAATAGTTTTATATTATTAACGGCGGTGTTTGATGGCCTTATGCGATACTAATGCATATCATCTAAATTTTATCCCTAAACTCTTATATTGCCATTTGCAACTTTGCGAGGGATGAATTGGAATGCTATACTACAGTTTGGACGTGCAGAGCTTGAATTATTTCGAGTCAAAGCAAGCTGCCTATTGTTATGCAGTGTCATACTATTTTCCAGCTGCGATGAATCCGATAAAAGTCCGGAACCGACCCGGAAGAAAACCGACTATATTAAAAAAATAGAAGGGCGCAATGATAGTATACCGGCGGAAGATGCGCGCCGCGGCGAAGTACTGATCGCGTATTCGGATTGCAAGCAATGTCATACCAGGGAGAAAAGAGCAAAGGGCCCGGCATTTGAAGATATCGCTGAAAAATATCCTGCCAACGAGGCCTTTATTAAGATGCTTGCGCAAAAGATCATTCATGGTGGTTATGGCACCTGGGGCCGGCCCGTCATGGACCCGCACCCGCATTTATCGGTGGAGGATGCTGAGATGATGGTAAAGTATATTCTTTCACTGAAGAACTTGTAATCCAGGCTAAAAGGCAAACCCAATACGTAAATTTTCATAAAAGAACTGGTGAATTTTCTATTGCAACGCCAATTTTAAGGTTTTATGTTTGTATCAGGACGTTGATTGAAACCCTATCCAATATCATCCTGAAAGATCGATCCAAATCCAAAAAACCAATTTAAAATCCAAATCCGGTCGACTCCTATTTTACCGTCCAGTAAAGTTTTAATAAGCCACCGCTTTCGCTGTGGCTTATTTATTAATTGTCTTTCTCCGTGTAGCTGGAATCCCCATAAGACGGAATTGTCCAGGTTCTCAACATCAGCAATGCAAGTCTCAATCCAGGTTTACTTCAACTATTTTGAAAATTGAAGTGACTTTCTTCAAACATGTTTTCCTGACCAGGTTTTTCATGGGGACAACGGACTTTAAACCCGGATCATTTATTCTGCTGACAAAATTCTAATTTTACCCTGAACTACTGTATATGATTAAGGCAAGGCTCTCATTTATTGTCTCTTGTTTCACGATTCTTTATTCGTCTTGCAAGGATGATACGCCTTTTGAAAAAGACCTTAATTTTTTGGAGAAATATGATAGTGTTATCGTACTCTCCCGTGGCGATGCAGAATTGATCGTTTCTCCGAAGTACCAGGCAAAAGTTTTTACATCCACCACCGGCGATGGGTTGAGCCATGGCTGGATCAACTATGATGTGTTTGACGCTCCACCCGATCCGCACATGAATGCTTATGGTGGTGAAAACAGGATTTGGCTCGGTCCTGAAGGTGGGCCCTTCTCCCTTTTCTTCCCTAAAGGTTTTGTAATGGATTTTGCAAACTGGAAGATCCCTGCCGCCTTTGATACAGAACCCTGGAAACTTGTTTTTGCAACCGACACCAATGCGCTGATGCAAAAGGATATGAAGTTGGCCAACTATTCGGGAACCGAACTTTTGGCATCAGTTGAGCGGGAAATAATAGCCCTGGATAAACCTTCCATCGAACGACTGATCGGCGCAAGTTATGGCGACGAGATCCGGGCGGTGGGTTATATGACAAAGAACAAACTAACCAATACCGGTTCCCGGGCCTGGAACGACTCCACCGGGGCGCCCTGCATCTGGATACTGGATATGTTTACGCCTTCCGCAAAAACCACTGTGATCATCCCATTTGAGGGTGACACTGCAAGCCGCGTGAACACCAGCTATTTTGGAAAGATTCCGGCGTCAAGATTAAAATTCCGTGACGGAGTTTTACTTTTTAAAGCCGATGGAAAGAAACGAAGTAAGATAGGAATACCTCCCGACGTGGCCAGGAGTATCGCAGGCAGTTACGACCCGGATAAAAAAACGCTTACACTTACTGTTTTCGATATTCATCCCGCTGCGCCTTACCTCAACATGGAATGGACCACAGAAAAGCCACCCTTCAGCGGAGATGCCATAAATGCTTATAATGACGGCCCGCTCGAAGATGGACGATTGCTAGGGCCTTTTTATGAACTCGAATCTGTTTCGCCAGCCGCTTTCCTGTCACCGGGTCAATCCTTGTCCCACTATCACAGTGTGTTTCATCTTACCGGTAGTGAAGATTTGCTAGATGCTATTTGCAAAAAAACATTGGGAATATCGCTGCAGGAGGTAAAAAAGACCATGGATCAATAGCCTTGTATAATGGCTGGCCGGCACTAAACTGACCTGTATCAGGCTTTCACTAACCAAAATCAGCATTAGTATGATCTGCATCATCGGACAAGCCGGATGGCAGCCGCAATTTTGTATCCTAAAAAGATATAAATGGGAACTATACAAAGAGCGATTCACGGAATTCAACTTGATGCGACCGTAAGAAAATCTACACTGGTACACCGTTTTTTTAACTGGTGCGAAGGCCAGGAAAAAAATCGCCTGGGTTGGTTGGCTGGCATTCTAACAGGTCATGGCTGCTTTATTACACCCCTTGTACTATTAGTGGTGGTATCGACAGGCAATAATTTCATTTACTGGCCAATGATCATCGCAGCGATGGGTATGTGCCTGGTAACAAATCTTGCTGCCATGCCGACCAGGGTCACGATCCCGGTTTTTTTCCTTAGCTTGCTGATTGACCTGGGTATTGTTATCAGTTGTGTAGCAGTAGCGATGGGAGCTTAAAAACTCAGGTCTGGACGGGTTCGTGAGAAATGGACAACCAAAGTTTGTAGCAGGCAAACCAAACTAAAGAATTATTCATTATGAAACATTCCGGGTTACATAACCGCGGGGAACTATCTCGCGATAGAATCGACAAACTTCTATATGGCCAGGCTTATGGCCGGCTTGCCAGTGCCGATGGCGACCAGCCATATATCGTGCCTGTAACCTATGCCTATGATGGAAAATATATTTATGGGCAAACCAATGAAGGCACCAAACTGGAGTTGCTTCGCAAGAATCCAAAAGTCTGTTTTGAAACGGATGTGATGACAGGAATGCACGACTGGCAGGGTGTGGTGATCCAGGGAAAATTTGAAGAGCTAAAGGGAGAAGAAGCTGAAAAAGCAAGAGAGGTCCTGTTCAATAAAGTATTTCCCCTGATGACCAACAATATGATTCACTCCTTCGAACACGAAGTGACCGCCGAACTCGACGACAGCACACGGGTAAAATCAACCATGTACCGGATAGTCATCAAAACAATTAGTGGTCGTTTTCAGAAACAATAAAATATAAACGCGCTTTCTATAAGGAAGCGCGTTGTACCAGGGATTCTTCCTGCCTGGCCAGATCCAAATTCTTCACCTGGGTCATTGGGATCGACTCACTTGCCAGTCCTCCTGTAAAAAATTCTGCCATATCGGTTTCCAGTGCGGTACTGATCTTCCTGAGTGTAAGTACAGTCACATTGGTTTTACCGGATTCGATACGCGACATACTTGCTTTTTCGAAATTGCAAAGCCTGGCTAACTGGTGTTGCGTGATCTTTTTGCTGAGGCGGATCATCCGGATCTTCTGTCCGAGTGCCGCTAAAAATGTCGAATCATTCATATCAAATAAATTCAGGTAGCAAGCTAGAGAAAATCCCAGGCAGATTTTATGACTTTTGTCAAAAAAAATATGTTTTTGATTAGTTCTGATACTCCCGATTCTGACTTTAGTCACATAAAAAAACCCCGGTGAAAACCGGGGAACCATTAAACAAAAAATCTACATTCCTTAGCGGAAATGTGTCCACTTATGTCTAATATCAAAACTAGGATCGTAACTGTTATCTTTTCCTGACCCTGAGTGGTCGAAAACATGAGATTGGTCAGTTGAATTGCATTTGGCTCCTCCTTTACGAAGCTTCGCGCACACTTGTAAACTCAAAACCCGCCTGGTTGATATAATTGATCAAAGCCGGTGTATTCTTTAGCTTTAGTTTCTTTAATATATTATAGCGGTGTGCTTCCACAGTCTTGAATGAAATGCCCATACTCTCTGAGATCTCCTTTGAGGAAAATCCCTTTTTCACAAAATCAATGATTTGAATCTCACGGTTTGAAAGCGATTCGAAAGCAGGACATGGGTTTTCCCCTTCGATCATATTATTTGCGATATTATTCCTCGTGGTTTCGCAGATATACTTACGGCCGCTATGAATATCAACGATCGCCTGGCGGATCTCATCGCCAGAACTTCCTTTAGCTACATAACCACTCGCGCCTTCACGGAGCATCTTACGTACAAGCGATACCTGGGTATGCATGGAAACACCCAATATTTTGGTAGCCGGAGATATTTGTCTGATCAGCGGAATGGCCTCGATACCATTCATGCCAGGGAGGTTTATATCCATCAATAAAACATCGGGTCTTAAAGCGCCTACTAATTGCAAAGTTTCTTCAGCGCTTCCAGATTTAGCAACCACCTCAAACCGGGGATCCGCATCTAATAACAGAGCGCAGGCCTCTCTTACGAGTGTATGATCTTCAACAATAAAAATTGAGATTTTTTTCATTATTTGTTACAGCTTGGGTTCCGGATGGCTGCAAAAATGCGGCAACACTAAATAGTAAACAATAGAAGCGAATATGTTTCCCATGTAGTAAATAAACTACACATATTTTTAAGTGATTATCTTTTATCAATAGCTACACAAACGGTTGCGCGAGCTGGTACACTAAGTTTTATACCGCTAGCCGTAGTGGCAGAAAAAGCATTTAGCGTAGAATAATTGCCCGGACCACCTGCAGCTCCTGTTGGTCCCTGACCATTGACAAAAACTTTCCTGGAGAAACCGGCATTATCATCACCACCCGTGAGTGTATACCAGTAATACCTGGCTCCCGGATTGAAATTGTTCACCTTTATTTCCACATTCGTAGCTACCGCTGACCTGTTCACAAGAGTAATACCCACCTGTCCTGATGAAAAGGTGGAAGCATAAGTTTCAATTCCTGTGCTGCTGTTGATAGTTGATTGTACCAACCTGTCACCCAGGAATTTTTGAAAGAAATACAAATGATAAAACGCCGGGCGTGGATTCCATTTTGGAATACCATCTGGTTCATCTCCATTATTGAACATGCCATGGTCATTACCATTTTCCCAGGCATTGGCAAGATCCCATCTTGCCGTCATACCAAATTTATTCTTCAGGGCTTCACCCACCACCATCACGCCATGCATCCCATTGATATGCGATACCTGCTGCTTAAGACCTGTCGCGAAAATATTCCATTCAGTCAACGCCACAGGTTTCTCTGGAACGCCGCCCGCCTGTAAGGCTTGTTTTACAAAATCCATCAGCCGTTTTGGCTCGGCAACACCGCTTGTGAGGATATCAGCGGCATTGGTTGGCTGGTTATAGGGTGTAAAATAACTATGTACGATATAAAAATCAGGCGCATTTCCAGCTTCAGGGATAACACCCTGGTTCCAGGTTTTTACGGTATTGGTATTCCAGGATTGTGGCGGGCTATCAAACAGTACTGCGCCAATATCAATTGTTTTTCCAATCTCCTGCGCAGCCTTACGCATCGAATCAGCGAATACTTTGAAATGGCGGCCATATAGCTGTCCATCGGCGAACTCAGGCTGTCCATCTTTATTCAATGCCGGATCTATACGATAGCCCGCTTCCCAATCGCCGAAACTTTCATTCCCAATTTCCCAATAACGGGTGCGTCCATTATCATACCTGACCCAGTCTGCAGCCAGGTGAGCCGCCGCCGCCACAGGGTCAGCCGAAGTCCCATACCGTGCATAACCGTAGTTAATGGTGATCATCCCGGTGTTGTTGGTTTGTTGCAGCAGCTTATAGTAATTATCAACAGAAAATGTCCAGCTCTCAGTGTTTTTCCCGTACCAGTAACCTGCTGTTTCTTTCGACCCGTCTGCTTTTACCAATTGCTCAGGTACATCTGCCGGCGGCATATTTTTTTGTGCATTCCAAAAAAATATATCGCTGATACTACCTCCCGGAAACCTGAGGATATGCGGCTTCAGTTGTTTGATATGATTGACCAATATCGGTTCTGTCACGATCTGGCCCATCCATAAATTGGAATTATTACCTGCAATGGATCTTGGAATTTTTGTAATGACCGAACCTGTTTCGATGGTAACAGTTGAAGTAGTATTGACTGGCGTACTTCCCGCGCTAAAGGATGGAGTTGTAAAAGTTTTCGGTTGCCAGTCGTCCAGAAAAAATCCAATCGTAGATGCCAGCATGGGATCGACAGGCGGAACCACCACAACCGTGTCTGGCGGCGGTGGACCGGGAGGGGGTGGCGCCGGGTCGTTATCGTCACCCGTACTTTTCTTGCAATTAAGCAAACAAATGCCGATACAACCTATGAGTATGATTCGATACATCTCTAAATTTAGTCAAGATCTTTTTCTGTTTAATGACTTCGTGAAAAAATGTAAAAAGCCCTTCGATCCCGGTTGTCCCTTATTAAACTACAAAAAGTCTTTCAGGCCACATAATAGGAACTGACCCCGGACTCGTGACGGGCTATTTAAATTAAAATTGGAAAAATTATAATGCGCAACCAGTGGCAAGCTGGCAGACTAACCTATTATCTGGCAGGTTGGCTTCGGCGGGTAAGGATTGAATTTCAACATTATCAGGCAAGATGTGCTCTGAGCATCCAGGCCATCTTTTCATGCGTTTTCAGAAGCCCTGTGATGAAATCGGCTGAACCGACGTCTTTCCATTCATCTTCAAAACGTTCAATGTCCGCACGTAAAAGCATGATGATCGCCTCATGATCGGCTAACAGAGCTTTCATAAAACTGGCGCTATCATTCTTGCTCCGCGATTCCTCCGAGAGGTGGGTGAGTGCGAGGAAAGATGTTAGCGAGCCCTCGGCATAGTGCCCAATCGTCCGCACTCTTTCAGCGACCTCATCGATGATCGTCTCGATGGTTTTGTACTGCTCCTCAAAAAATTTGTGTTTCGTCAGAAAATCTGGCCCTTCGATATTCCAGTGTGCATTTCTGGTTTTGATATAAAGGATATGCTCATCAGCCAGCAGTGTGTTCAACGCGTGAGCTACCTCTCCCAGGTGCGCGGGTTTGATGCCTATTTCTGTTTTCATACAAAATGTTTGTCACTAAAGTTAAGAATAAAAAAAAAGGCCCGATAGAAATCAGGGCCCGTTTAAGATCAATTCTTCTGAAAAACCACGCTAGCATGGTCTCAAACACTGTTCCAGTTGGACACAGACGTCATTTTTGAACCGGAATGTATTAACAGCGATTATAATAAGGCAACCCCAGCCCCGGTTCTGACCCTAAAGAACTATTGTATTGCTGAATATGCGTTTCAAGCTAATATCCTGAAGGGTGGGAAAATTATCTACAATTCGTACCAACGCGCTCACCAATGTGTAATTTCTGCGTTGCACCTGAATAGATATTTGTAAATTAAAAATTGACTGACCCTGCCAGTTGTTCCCATATGAATTCGCAGGCTGCAACTTTTGTGACTCGTGGTACACTCATTGATATAAATACCTGGACACTTTCATCAATAACCACATTTTATGCGTCAATTCCTGATTTTCCTGCTTTTATTCTCCGCCTGTGCCAATAAAGACAGCAGCCGGGTACTGGCATCTGCCGATACCACCGAAGTGGTCGAACTCGCTGTAAGAACAGTTCTTAGTGGCCAGTTTCCCGAAATGGAGGATGTAAAGCGCGAATCCATTTTCAGGGATTCCATTTTTTTCACGACTTCGCTTTTTCCACTTGAGAAACTGCCTGTAAAAGCAGACAGCTTTACCTTCAAGGTGATGCCTGACACGCTGATCTGTGCGATGCTTAAAACCGATACGGTATCGCCGGAGCTACCCAATTATCTACGCCTGCAAACCTTTGAAAAAACGGATACTGGGTATTTTGTACAGTTCGAAAGTGTTCTCTGTATACCCTCACCGGCGCGAGATGCCTCTGTTGGAATGCATATTCTAAAAACTAAAGACAAATTTGTTTTTGAAAATCAATAGTACTGGGTTAAATGCCCGATACTATTGATTTGATCTGAATTACAACTGTCATGCAGCTGCCGGGGTATTGCCCGAGAATTTTCTTCTTTCAAGAAATCGGTCCAGGCTAAACTCACCGGCGCCAAACCGGGCTATGATTAAGGCACCGCCGAGCAACGATAAATTCTTTAAAAACGCCGCCAGTTCCATTTGCCTGGCCATCGGTTCAGCGATCGTCCAGAACTGGTGAAAGGTAAGTGTGACCGGAACCAGGAATAAAACCAGCAACCATGCTCCGGCCTTCGCACGGAAGCCTAATAAGATACTCAGTCCGCCTGCCAGCTCAACAAGACCTGATAGCGGAACCAGTAATGATGCAAATGGCAAACCTTTCGCAGCGGCGAATGCTATGGTTTGTTCATTGAAGTGACCAAACGATGAAAAAATGAAAATAAGGGCGAATAATAATCTCCCTGCAGGAATGGTGTATTTCATATAAAATAGTTTTTTGTGTTGTGAACACAAAATTATTTACCTTTACTATACATTAGGAAGTACTATACAATTGTATAGCACTATACCAGATTATAGTAACACCTTCTATATGATCCAACATGGCAAACATGATAAGGGCGAGTGTTTGAATATGATACGCCCTGTAAAAGATGCACTGGATGTGCTGAATGGTAAGTGGAAACTGCCCATTATTATTGCTTTATCATTTGGTAATAAGCGTTTCAGTGAAATATCGAAAGAAATTCCGAAGATAACGGACCGTATGCTGTCAAAGGAACTTCGTGATCTGGAAATGAATAAACTCGTAAAACGAACGGTTTATGATAGTATACCAGTAACCGTTGAATACTCACTTACTGAATACGGAAACTCCCTGGACAAAGTCATTAATGAACTTCGGAAATGGGGTCTGCAGCACCGGAAACTAATAACGGGAAAGTCGAGGAGCGCTTCTTAAATCAGCATCCCCATTCAAAAAATAATAAGGCCCAATATTTACAACCTGCCAGATGACCTTCCGCAACTTATAACCATCTAAATAAGCTGGCTATTCAAAAAAACAATCAAATTTTATTGTTTTTCAATAAATATTTATTATTTTTGTCCCGAAATCAAACTGATTATATGGAAATTAAAATTACCAGCACCCAAATCCTGCGGGTACTGTATATCCTATCATGGATCCTGTTTATTGGGCTATGTATAGAAGCCGGGGCTTTTATATTCAACACTTTTTACGCGCTCGTGATCAATCCTGCCGCAGCAAATAATACAGTGCAGGGCGTTGACCTTACAGCGCTTTACAATCACGACCAGGGATATTTCATAACACAGACCCTTCTTATGATCATCGCGGCGGTTTTAAAGGCCTGTTTATTTTATCTTATCATCAAACTACTACACGACAAGAAACTCAATATGTCGAAACCTTTTAACACGGATATGAATCGATTTATTTTCAATGCCTCCTATCTTGCTCTTGGCATCGGTTTATTTTCCTGGTGGGGTACAAAATATGCCGAGTGGCTGATGAAGAAGGGTGTTGCTATGCCTGGCATTCAATACTTACGTGTAGGCGGTGCCGATGTATGGCTGTTTATGGGCGTAATTTTATTAGTCATCGCATACATATTCAGAAAGGGGACCGAAATTCAAACAGAAAACGAATTAACTGTATAAGTCATGCCAATCATTGTAAACCTTGATGTGATGATGGCAAAAAGGAAAATGTCATTGAATGAGCTTTCAGAAAAAGTGGGCCTGACCTTATCCAATCTTTCCATACTCAAGACCGGTAAAGCAAAAGCGATCCGGTTCAGTACACTTGAAGCTATTTGCCAGGCCCTGGATTGCCAGCCTGCCGATATATTGGAATACAAAAAGGAATAATGCTGGTAAAGGATCAGATTCTATTTGCCAGGTTGGGAATAACGGCGACGTGCGGAAGTAGTAGCTACGGCCCGAAAAGCTTGCTAACTTTAAGTAATTATCTTTTATGAAATCCAACACAATTCCCCGCCGCGCGTTTATTCGCAATACTTCAGCTGCCCTGGCACTGGCTGCATTAAAACCATACGGATCATTGATTCCAATTGACTCCCCACGCCGGGTTGCCCTGATCGGCACCGGTTGGTACGGCAAGAGCGATCTGTTCCGGCTGATGCAGGTTGCGCCTGTGGATGTCGTCGCGCTGTGTGACGTGGACCAACACTTATTATCAGAGGCAGCCGTTCTGGTAAAAACGCGTTTGAAAAGCAACAAACAAATTCAACTCTATACTGATCACCGTAAACTGCTGGCAGACCACAAACCGGAAATTGTACTGATCGGTACACCCGACCACTGGCATGCCCTGCAAACTATCGACGCGATCAGGGCCGGGTCTCACGTTTATGTACAAAAGCCGATTAGTGCGGATGTCATGGAAGGTGAGGCGATGCTCGCTGCAGCACGCAAATATAACCGGGTAGTGCAGGTGGGGATGCAGCGTCGGAGTACACCACATTTGATCGAAGCGAAAAAAAATATCGTTGATACCGGTTTGCTGGGAAAAATATCACACGTGGAAATGTGCTGTTATTTTCACATGCGTCATAACGGTAACCCGCCAGTTCAAGTAGTGCCAGCGCATTTCGACTATGAAATGTGGACCGGTCCGGCACCGCTTCGTCCCTTTGATGGAATACCGCATACCCGGTGGTGGCGCAGTTTTATGGAATATGGAAATGGCATTATGGGCGACATGTGTGTGCATATGCTTGATGCGGTTAGATGGACGCTCGGACTGGGATGGCCAAAACGCATTTACTCCAACGGGGGCATTTTCCAGGATAAAGCCGGTAAAAGTAATATTGCAGATACACAAACAGCCGTATTTGAATTTGATGATCTCCATTGTGTATGGCAGCACCGGACCTGGGGCACAGCTGCCGATCCCGAATATCCCTGGTCATACAAACTCTATGGCGAAAAAGGAACACTTAGCTGCAGCACGATGAAATACGATTTTGTACCCGTTGACCCTGCCGCAAAAAAAATTCATCGCGATGTTGTCTATGAAAAAGAAAAATACCCGGAGGACCTTAAAGAAAAAGATATCGAACTGCACGCCGCCCCTGCAACCAGGTTACACATGCTCGATTTTCTGGACGCCATCGATAAGAAGAGCAGACCTGTTGCAGATATTGAAGAAGGCCATATCTCCACCGCCAGTTGCATCCTGGCTAATATTTCCATGCAATTAAATGGCCGGCCCCTGAGTTATGATCCGGTAAATAAGATAGTGCGTAGCGACGAAGTAGCGACCGCTCTATTGCAGAGAAAGTATCGCGAACCCTGGATACACCCATTTCTTATATCTGATAAGTGATAATGTGCTTTCTAGTTTAATATTGTTGAATGTGGTTGAATGTAGTTTAAGATTGTATTACCATTAAACCATCTTCAACAATTTTCAACAATATTCAACAATATTCAACAATATTCAACAAAAACATAACTGATCATAATAATCCGCGTTCCCTATTCGCCGAACCAGGTGAACCTGGAAACACGAACGGCAGAACACGGATTTTTATGATGGTCATGATTTATAATGATCAGGGTCTGCTATGTCGGTATCTTAACCGATCATAATGATCATAATGATCCGCGTGCCCGGTTCATCGACCCTTGAAAATTTGATACACAAGGACTGGACCTCGCCATAATGGTCAGGGCTTTTTGAGGACAGGACTAGTTTTGCCAATATTAAATCTATGACTTAGAAATAAAGCGATGCAAATTCCCAGCACCAGGAGATGATACTCAAACCCCTCGCCTGCCTGGGCACCAGCCCAGTTCATAAAAAATCCGTACTCCAGATGCGCGGTCACTATGATTCCCGCAAAAAGAAAAAAGAAGGCGATCGCCCATATTCTTGTTGCAATTCCGAGGATCAAAGAAATAGAACCAAGGAACTCAATCACAATCACCAGGAAGGAAACGATCCATGGCAGTTGCATGTCCACGGTCAGGTGCTGCATTTCCTTTGTAAATCCGGGTCCGCCAAACCATCCAAAAACCTTCTGCGCTCCATGGGGAAACATGACCAACCCGAGGGTCAGCCTCAGGATCAGTCCCGCCCAGTTATTCTCCTTACGAAATAATTGAAGATTCATTTTGCTGTTTTTAGATTGACAGCAAAGCTGAAATAAGTATCCCGGGAAAAAATTAAACTAGTTTAATAAATCATCGTCTGCTCAGTTTCCTTCGCAGCATACTTAAAAACTCAGGTGTGATACCGAGAAAAGAAGCAATATACTTTTGGGGAATGCGCCGGGCGAACCCAGGATAATTCTCTAAAAACAAAAGATAACGCTGTTCCGCAGTTTGCGATAGGCCAGTGTTAATTCGTTCCAATTGACTGATATAAGCATTTTGTACCAATAACCTGAAATAACGCTCGAGTTTCGGAACTTCGAGGTAGAGATCTTCCAGCCTCTCTTTACTGATCTGCAAAACCTCTGCTTCTTCTAAAGCTTCGATATTATACATCGATGGTTTCGCTGTAAGAAAACTAAGCATATCCCCTGTCCACCAGTCTTCGACAGAAAAGACCAGGGTCCGGTCATACCCGTTCTCATCAACGGTAAAAGTTCTGAAACATCCCTGGCCAACAAAGCTCTCGACCCGGCAGATCTCACCGGCCCGCAATAAAAACTCCTTCTTTTTAAAATGTCTTGTGGTAAAGCTGGAAACTATGATCTCCGCTTCCCTTTCATCAATGGAAACGTGTTTTAAAAGATGATCTATGAGTTTATCCGTTTGCATCTGTTAGGAACTTACATTCTTCTCATGTACACCGTTTTTTGATTCATTGTGTCAAAATCAACTTTCGGATCAAAGAAATCTGGCCCAGGTGGTAATAACTATGTTCAATCACAGCCTCAATATTTCTCCAGTAGGTTCCATATTTTTCATCAAAAAAAAGCTGATCGAACACAGCATCATCCATATTTCCTACATAGCTTATAAATCTCTCGGAGTTACCTAAGAACTCGTTTACCCGGTTATTCCAGTCAATGTCGGACCCGATAGGAGGTGCATCAAAACTATATTTGTCACTGATCTCCAGTTTGCCCGTTTCAAAGGCTTTCAACAATCCAGCCATGTAATAATTTACATGATAAGTGAGTGCGGCAATGGTATTTAAGTTTCCTATTTTATAGTTTGCCTGTTCCCAGTTTACGCTTAGCAACTGTTCCTTATAGTTTGTATTGGCGATCCATCGCCCATCGAGCAATACTTCTTTTAGCCGGCTGGCAATAGTGGAGTTTCTATTCATTGAATTGTTTTGATCATATTCTTGTAGCAGGCTTGTTTCAATCAAACTGTTTCTGGCTATCCCAGGAATTCCCTTGCCACGTCACCTTCCACATTGAGTAGATTTATTCAATAGCCCGCCGATGAGTGCAAAACATGCGTTCGCGTTATACTCCGGCAAAATTACTTCATTGAGTAATGTTCTTCTTGCATAATATGCAGGCAGTTTTTCAACCGTGATGCCATGGGCTATCACACGCGCTTCTACCCATCCGTACCAGGTTCGTCGGCCATTAGTCGCGTGAGGTGGGCCAGTACGGCTTTGGCAGAATCATATCCGGCATTACGGCTAACACCGAATTTTTTGATTACGGCTCATGCGTATCAATCTATTTGGAACTACTGATGCCGGCAGGTTTCACCTTGTCCTCTACCGTAAGCAACATCACCACCATCCTCACTGCTCCGTGTGCACCGACCACCAGAGATTGTTCGATGTCTGCGGTTTTTGAAGGGCCGGCGATAAATACACCGAAGCCTGTGGCATCGATGCGGATCCTTTCATAGGCCTCATGCATGTCACGTACGATATTAGCCGGGTGAACGAGGACAAAAAGCTCCTGTGTTATGAATGGGAGGATCCTCAGGGGGATCATGCTTTCGTCAAACCAGATGGCACCGTTCTCTGCCACGGCCGGGGCACCTGAAATAAATAATGTATCGGTCTCTTCCAGCTGAACAATCCGATCAGGAATGCTGTCTGTATCATCCATCTCCGGAATAGCATTGATAAGTTTTAAACCGGACTGTCTTTGTTCATGAATGAAGCGCTGCACCGCTTCTAAAGTATCAAATCGGATCACTTCGCCTCCATTCGCCACGAAACTACGGTAAAACAACTCCAATAGATCGTTGCCAGCCTCCTGCATTGTAGAAACTAATGGCCGATGTAATATTTGCGGTAATGGTTTCGGCCCGGGGCGACTGGCATTTATCGCGTTCAATATCGTGTTACGATCGCTCAATTTTTTCTGTTCTTTAAGTACCAGTCTCTAAAACTTAATCGTGGTGGATCAGGCATTTCCCGCTGCCGGTACCAGGGATTCATTTTTTTTGATCTGGCAAGGAAAGGTAATAGTAGCATCACCCTTCTTGCTATCTTGCCTGAGAGCCGGTAAATCGATGGGTGCGATAGTACAAAGGCCATCAATTTCATGCCCATTTTCTTTGGTGAATCAACATATCCCTCACGTGTGATCTCCTGCCGCCATTTCCACAGTTGTTCGTGAATGTTGATCTTGACGGGACACACATGGGTGCATGATCCGCAAAGCGTAGATGCAAACGGCAGATCAGCGTTTGCCTTCATGTCGAGGTTGGGATTCAATATGGCACCTATGGGACCGGCTACGGCTGTATGATAACTGTGCCCACCACTCCGGCGATATACCGGGCAGGTATTGAAACAGGCTGCGCAACGAATACATTTAAGAGAGTTACGAAATTCCGCGCGTGCCAGCTGCTTCGTCCGACCATTGTCAACGATGATCACATGCATTTCCTGTCCTTTTCGGGGGCGGTGGAAATGGCTGGTGTATGTGGTGACAGGCTGGCCGGTTGCACTTCTGGCCAACAACCGGATGAAAACCGAAAGATGTTCCGCACGCGGAATGATCTTTTCAATTCCCATACAGGCTATATGAACCGGCGCTGCATGCGCACCCATATCTGCATTTCCCTCATTGGTGCAGACCACAATACCGCCTGTCTCAGCAATCGCGAAATTTACGCCGGTAATGGCCAGGTCAGCCTCAATGAATTTTTGTCTCAGGTGAAACCTGGCGCTGGCCGTGAGATAGCCGGGATCATGATTGTCTTTTTCCGTACCAAGATGTTTATTGAAAGTATCGCTCACATCCTGCTTTTTGAGATGAATCGCCGGCAGTACAATATGACTGGGAGGCTCATCTCTTAATTGCACAATGCGTTCGCCAAGGTCTGTATCCACTACTTCAATACCTGCCTGATTGAGCCATTCATTCAAATGGCACTCTTCTGTAAGCATGCTCTTGCTCTTGACGATCTTTTTTACGCCGTGCCGATCGCATATTTTTCTAACGACCTCGTTGTGAGCTTTTGCATCTGCTGCCCAGTGCACCTTCACACCATTGGCCAGCGCTTTTTGTTCAAACTCCAGTAAATATTCATCCAGCCTTGAAAGCGTGTGATCCTTTATTTCCGATGCCCATTGACGAAGTTGTTCCCACTCCGGTAGCGCATGAGCAGCTTTATCCCGTTTCTGACGTATCCACCAAAGGGTCTGGTCGTGCCAGTCCGTTCGTGGCTCGTCAGCAATAAATTTTTTCGCCAGTCCGGCATGGTTTGACTGCATCATGAATTGGCGTTGAGGATTTCAGCAATATGCATGGTCCGGATCCGACTGCGCTTTCTTTTAAGTATACCTTCCATGTGCATCAGGCAACTGGTATCTCCGGCAGTGATCACTTCCACATCATTAATTTCATGTTCTGATATCCGGTCCCTGCCCATTTTTACGCTCACCGCTTCCTCGCTGACGCAAAAAGTACCGCCAAATCCACAGCATTCATCCACACGTGCCGGTTTCATTAAAACAAGGCCCTGCACCATATGAAGTAATGTTTCAGGCTTTGAAAAAACAGGCTCAACGCGTTCCGACATAGAAGACAGGCCGAGCCCACGCTGGCCATGACAACTCACATGCAACCCGACACGATATGGGAATCTCGCGTCGAGACGCTCGACCTTCAGGATATCGATCATGAACTCCGTCAGCTCGTAAATATTTGCGCGTATATGGTCGGCAGCATCGGGATCATCTGGTGATGCAAGATGTTCTTTGATATGTAGTACGCAGCTACCTGAAGGTGCCACCACATAATCATACCCGGAAAAATTCCTGACAAAATTGGCATCACACTTCGCCGACAGATCCGAAAATCCGCTGTTGGCCATTGGCTGGCCGCAGCAGGTCTGGTCAGTAGGAAAAAACACCCGGCAACCCAGCTTTTCCAGGAGCTGAAGCGTTGCGACGCCAACACCGGGGAAAAACTGATCGATATAACAGGGAATAAATAATCCTATGTTCATGCAGCACGGATTATCCAATCAACTCAACGAAGGAAGGCCATCGCTACCCCGCCGTCGACATTGATGGTATTTCCGGTTGACTTATTCAAAAGTCCGCCCGCCAGCGCAAAACATGCGTTGGCGATATCAGCCGGTAAAATGATTTCATTCAGTAATGTTCTTTTTGCATAGTATGCTGGCAATTCCTCTACGGTAATGCCATAGGCTTTAGCACGACCCTCTGCCCATCCGCCAGCCCAGATATTGCTGTCTGCGATCACGGCATCGGGATTGACGGCATTAACACGGATCCTGTCGGGTCCGAGTTCTGCTGCCATCAGTCTTGTCAAATGAGCCTGCGCAGCTTTTGCTGAACCATAACCGGCATTATTGGGGCCGGCCACGACCGAATTTTTGGAAACAATATTGATGATATCTCCGCCAAGTCCCTGGGCGCGCATGACACTAAACCCCACCTGCGAGGTGATAAACTGGCCTTTCACCAGTATATCATATAATCGGTCCCATTCTTCAAGCGTATGGGTATCGATCGACCTGGAAATGCTGATACCGGCATTGTTGACAATGATATCAACACCACCAAAGTTCAATGCTGCTTCATCAAAGGCATTTTTTATTGAACTCGCCTCCATCACATTCAACTGCGTGGAACAAACGGCATCCTTGCTGAATAGCTTCTCAAACTCACCGGTGGCTTCGGCCAGTCTTTCCAGGTTGATATCGCTTAGCACCACACAGGCGCCTTCTTCGGCAAATTTCTTTGCAATGGCCTTGCCGATACCTCCGGCACTTCCTGTAACCAACGCAATACGGCCGCTGAGAGGTTTTGGCTTTGGCATGCGTTGCAGCTTGGCTTCTTCCAGCAGCCAGTACTCAATATCAAATGCTTCCTGCCTCGGCAGTGAAGTGTATTCGCTGATGGCTTCAGCGCCTCTCATCACATTGATCGCGTTGATATAAAATTCAGCCGCCACGCGTGCGGTCTGCTTGTCTTTTGAAAAGCTGAACATGCCCACACCCGGATACAGGATGATCACCGGGTTAGGATCACGCATTGCCGGACTATTAGGCCGCTTGCACGTGTCATAATATCCCGCATACATTTTCCGGTATGCTTCAAAGGCCGCTTCAAGTTTTTGCTTGACTGCAACAATATCAGAAAGATCTTCATCAGGTTGCAGTTCGAGTACCAGCGGGTTGATCTTGGTTCTGAGAAAATGATCGGGGCAACTCGTTCCCAACGGAGCCAGCCTTTCCAGATCGTTTGAGTTGATAAATTCCAGCACACGATCATCGTCTGTGAAATGGCCGATCATTCTTTGCCCGCTGCTGCAAAGTCCACGCAATGCAGGAGACAATACAGCGGCCTGTTTCCTGCGATCCTCCCGGCTTAATGAAACAACTTTTTCACCGCCAAATACGGGTCCTTTTTTACCGCTATGCTGATCAATATAAGCGGCACAGGTTTCAACAACCTGCAAAGTGTTCAGGTAACATTCAAATGCTGTATCGCCCCAGGTAAACAAACCATGGCTCCCCAGCATAATGCCGCGGATACCCGGATTTTCATCAAGGCACTGTTTCAGTTGCAGGCCGAGATCGAAGCCCGGTCTTTGCCAGTCGACCCAGCCAAGGGTTCCGCCAAAAAGCTCCTCTGTAATTTTCTTACCATCCTTTGCAGCTGCTATCGCAATCGCCGCATCAGGGTGCAAGTGGTCAATATGTTTAAATGGAAGAAATCCGTGGAGGGGCGTATCTATTGACGGAGCCTTACTGGACAAATCGTATATGCAATGATTAAAAAGTTCAACCATTTCATCTTCCTGATCGATGCCCCGGTATATATTCTTCAGGCTCCGTAAGCGATCCACATACAGCGCAGCGAGGCCTGATCTTTTTAATGTACCAATATCCCCTCCTGATCCTTTTACCCACATAACTTCCGTTTCCGTTCCTGTAAGCGGATCCTGCGCCATGGCCTTGCAGGATGTATTACCACCGCCATAATTGGTTAACCGGAGATCTGCACCCAACAGATTGGAACGATAAATCAGTAATCCTACTTCATCACCGGCCAGAGCTGCCGCCTTCTTTTCATCCCAGAGATAACTGACATGCTTGAATTGATCTGTTTGCGTATTCATAAAATATATTTTAACCTGAGTTAAGTGTAAAGCTAATACCCGCTGACGGGTTTCTTGTCCTGAGCTATCCCTGCCAATGGAAAAATAAATGGAAGGAATTATAGCGTTTGACGTTTGATGCCGGATCCTGACGTTTGATCCTAAGTCACCCTGCAAGGTAAAGCTGGTTCCTGAACACTTGAACCTCACACTGCTTGCAGATAGCAAATGAAATGATCCATTGCCGCGTTACCTTAGGTTTTCCATCGCTTCAATGTCACCAGGTCGGCCGGTAACGGGTGTTCATTCCAGGAGCTATGTATTGCCAGCGCAGCACCGAGAGCAGTACCCTGCACCATGGAGGAAGAGTAGACCTCCATATCAGCAAAAGCCTCGCTGAGCATAGTCATGTAAATACTGTTTTTTGAAAAACCTCCGTCCACATACATCTTCTTCACAGGCCTGGCCCTCATCACTACCCGGGTGGCGATCGCCTGGCGTTCAATAATATCGAGCACAAGCCGATGATAAGCGTGTTCCGCTGTTTGAAACAAATCAAGTTCTCTCAAATGAAATACACAGGAGCCTGTTGGAGAATCTATATGTTTTTTGAGGCTTATGAATTTATCGTCCTCGGGTGTGCTGTTGATGATCTCTGCCCAATTCCTGCTGTATGAAAGATGCTTAAAGTAATCAGTTTGCAGGTTAAAGTGTTCCGCGATCCGCTTCAGTTGCTGATCATGATCATGACCCGCAAACAACATGGAGACTTTCACCGGATCGCCTTCATATGTAAGGTAACTCAGGCAACCGTTACTGATCTCCTGACGATCAGACAAAGCCTTATTAAACGGATTAAGGCTAATGGTCCAGGTTCCTGTTGACACAATCACAAACGGCTCTGAAAAACTCATCAGGTATGGAATGACTGCCGCGGAACTATCGTGCAGGCCAATGCCTGTTACGATCCGGTTGCCATTTTTCTGTATTACATATGCCTGTTTACCCGAAGCGACCGGCAGGAGCTTCTGATCTATCCCCTCTTTCTTCAACCAGTCATGATATCGCTTCCCGCTGAAATGCCACATCGCCGAATGACAGCCTACATTTGTCATTTCTGAGGTGATCTTTCCGGTGAGTCGGTAACTGAGGTATTGCGGAAAATGCAAGACCGATGAAACTTCTTCGTACAAAGCGGGGTGCTGATGTTTCAGCCAGTATAATTGCATACCTGTGTTCAGATGACCCATCAGCGGTGAGGCGGTATCCACTGAAAGTCCGCCGTCCGTGTCATAGGCCTGAACAAAACGTTCCATGAGATCCTGCGGATAAGGTTTCAGGTAATTATACAAAGGAGCTATTCTTTCCCCTGCATGATTGATATAGACCAGTGAAGCTCCATACGTGGAGAAATTGATAGCCTTCAGCGACAGTTCTTCGGATCGCTGCAGCGATTGCAACTGGGTGAATATCCAGCCTTCCAGCGCATCAATGTCTTCGCAGGGAAACCCTTCATCGTCTGCTGCTTCAGGAAACGAAACCATTTCTTCCTGTATCAACCTGTACTCCGTATCAAAGACCAAAAGTTTCTTATTGGTCTTGCCGATATCAAATACTGCTATGACCGGTCTTTTCGCTTTCATCTCAGTTTGTGTTCAGGGAATTTCCATAGCCTACCACGACCACCGCCAGGATGATCAGTGCGATACCGAGAATTATTGTATTCCTGGTTTTCTTGCTGACACCACTCCATTCTTTCAATGCAAATCCCCAGAAGTTGGCCACCAGGATGATAAATGCCATGTGCAGTATCCAGGAGCTTGCCCCGTTGCCCAGCTTGCTTTCGCCCATTCCATAAAATAAATACTGGAGAAACCAGGTTGTACCGGCAAGAGCGCAAAACAAATAGTTTTTCAGCAGCGGAGTCTTCTTATTGGTGTAGTCAGGAAATGATCTGTTTCTTGCATTCAGTACCATGCACCAGATAAAGTTGGTGGTAAGACCGCCCCATAGCAGCACAACATAAATCACATTGTTTTTAAAGAGGAAGTTGATCGTTTCTGTCGGATTAGCTGCTTTCCAAATTTCATTGGCGCGGTCGGCCATGGGTGCACCTGCTTCAATGCCATAATTAAAGCCCGCACTGAGTATACCGGATAGGATACATACCACAAGTCCTTTTTTAAGATTAAATTCCTTTACACTTTCTTTCTTCTTTTCCTCGGGCAGTTCTTTCTCTTTCTGGTATCCCGCTTTTCCGCAGATAAAAATGCCGAGTAGGCAAAGCACAACGCCTATTAATACCACTGCTCCCCAGGTTGAACTGATCAGCATGGTAAACGTGATCTTGTCGGGCACGTTGGCAAGGTCGTAATAGATCGGCGGCGCCAATGCTCCGAATGCGGAAGTAAAACCAAGCAACACGGAATTCCCGAGTGACATGCCGAGGTACCGCATGCCCAAACCATACATCAGACCCCCGATCCCCCACAGTACACCCCAGAAAAAAGTCCAGAACAGTGTATCAAATGACGCCTCCGCAATGATGGCCGTGAAATCGGGAATAGTGAGCCATGCCGCCAGCGGTGGAATGATGAGCCAGGAAAAAAGTCCGCCGGTAAGCCAGTATGACTCCCACGACCAGCCGCGTACTCTTTTATACGGAATGTAAAAACTTCCTGAGGCTACGCCTCCCAACAGGTGCCAGAAAATACCAAGAAACGCCTGCATAAGTTTGCTTTATTATTTTTTGATAAAAAATTTATAGTCGCCCGATCCAATGGTCAACATTACTTTATTATTGGAATTTTTTCCAGTGTCAGACTGGTTTTTTTGTTCTATTGCATGGCCGCTCTCTGTTACTTTTCCAATATCCTGTGTTGGAAGATATATTTCTGCAGACGAATTTGCAGGGACAGAAATATTCCACTCCAGTCCGTTACCGGTTTTTTTCCAGGTGCTTTTCACCAGGCCATACTTAGTATCAACGGACGCGTCTACATACTCCAGTCCATCAGGGAAAACCGGGTCCATGATCAATTTCTTGAAACCCACCTGAACCGAATCGGATTTGATCCCTGCCAGGTATTCGTAGTACCAGATCAGCAGATCGCCCAGCAACATCTGGTGATTGCCGGAGTTCATCATGGGATTGGCCGCATCGCCATTCCACAGCTCCCAGATGGTGGTCGCCCCTTTTTCAATCATGTATCCCCAGCTGGGATATGTACGGTTGGTTGCCAGTTTATACGCCAGTTCGGTTGCGCCATGATCGGTGAGTCCCCGCATCAGCCACATGCCGCCAATGATGCCGGAGTTGACATGATCGTCGAACTCTTTCAATCTTGCCCTGATATTATTGAAAATGGCAGCTTTGTCAGTCTCCGGCGCGAGTCCAAAACTTAGAGGAAGCAGATTGGCCGTAACGGTGTTGTTTGCATAAGCTTTCCTGTCAGCATTGTACCATTTCTTATTGAATGCCGCATGAACTTTATCTGCAATAGACTTGTATTGGACGGCATCTTCCGGTTTGTTCAAAAAACCGGCATATTTCTGCATCAGGTTTAAGCAATAGTAATAATATGCCGATGCAAGTAAGCCACCCTCAGTGATGCGGTTTGGATCCTTCGACCAGATCAAGTCGAGTGATTCGGGTGGTACGCACCAATCTCCGTAGTTGTCTTTCAGCACCAAATCATTATCGCGGTATGTATTCCACATGTAAAGTATCCACTTCTTCATGGCGGGGTACTGCCTGCCGATACTCTCGGTATCGCCAAACTGTCGACGCAACATTTCAGGGATTAGAATGAATGCGCTTGGATAGGTTACGTTATCGGCATAACGATCCCAGAATGTAGGGACGATGTCCGGAATGCTACCGTTTTCCTTTTGAGCATCGTTGATATCATCCAGCCATTTGGCATAAAGCCTGGAATTGTCAAAGAGAAAACTTTCGCCATATGAACTGATGACACGATCGCCAAGCCAGCCTACTCTCTCATCACGCTGGGGACAATCAGTCGGCATACCGCGATAATTGCCACGAATGGTCCAGTAAGCGTTCTTATGAATATTATTGATCGTTTCATTTGATGTTTTAAAACTGCCGATGGTCGCGATATCATCGTAGATCACTTTTCCTTCGAAGTCGCCGGGCTTTGGTTCAGAACGCAGCCCCCATACTTCGGCAAAACGGAATCCATGGTAGGTGAATCGTGGCTCCCATTGTTCCGTACCACCGCCCTTCAGGATATATTTGTCGGTGACCTGGGCATTTCGCATGTTGTCGAGATAGATGGAATCAGTTCCTTTCATGGTTTCTGCAAACCTCATTTTAATCGTATCTCCTTTCTCGCCCTGTACCCGAATTGCGAGCCATCCAACCATATTTTGTCCCATGTCAAGTATATAGGTACCCCTGGAAGTTCTATGCACGCTAATGGGACGCAATACTTCCTTGACGCGGATATTCTCGTTGGGTTGTGCCACGATACGTGTTGTAGCAGGCGGCATGATATCAACCGGTCGCCAGCCATTTTCCCCGTAGCCGGTTTTATTCCAGCCGTTCAGTTCCATACGGGCATCGTATTCCTCACCGTCAAATTCGTTATTGGCGATGATGGGTCCGCGGTCAGTGACTCTCCATGATTCATCGGAAACGATAAGCCCTGTTGTGCCATCGCTGTAAACGATCCTGATCTGCAATAGCAGCCTGGGCAAACCATAATGTACCTGTGGGATCTGTGTAAGCGGGTCCGGCTTGCCGTGATAATTACGCACACCAAAGTAACGGCCATTACCAAGGATCACGCCAGCGCAATTTGATCCGCCTGTAACCAGGTCGGTGACATCATAAGTATTATAGAATATTTTCTTGTTGTATTCTGATACGGTAGGGGCCAGTACATCATCGCCAACCTTTTTCCCGTTTAAATACAACTCATACAGACCCATACCGCTGATGTAAGCTGTTGCAGACAACACCTTTTTTTCCAGGTCAAACTCCTTTCGAAGATACCTTGCAGCGAGCCTCGTAAAAGTGCTTTCCGGCTCATCTTTTTCGTTGAATCCATCCAGCCCGATCCATTTTGCTTTCCATTCTGTTGAATCGAGCAAACCCACCGTCCATTTAGCCGGCTCACTCCAGGCCTCGCGACCATTGTTCGTTGTCACTTGCACTTTCCAGTAGCATTCCTGGTAGCTGGCAAATGCTTTGCCGGCATATCGGATATTCAATGAACTGTCGGTCTCAACTTGTTGACTATCCCAGAGATCACCGGTTTCCTTATCCAGGTTCTCGCGTGTACTGGCTACCAGGATGCGATAACCAGTTTGCACCACATTACGATCAGTTGCTTTTATTTTCCAGCTTAGACGCGGAGAAACAATGTCTGAACCCATAAGATCATTCCGTCCTTCTACTGTTAGTCCGGTCACCTGCAAAGCCGTATCGCCAGCTACTCTGCATGCATAAGCAGAAAACAAAAAGGCGGTAATTAAAAAGTATCTTATCATTGATCTCATTACAATTTCAGTTTAAATTATTTAAAGGAATAGGTGTAACTCAACCGGCCCATCGGCATCGCACTACCCGACAAATAGGTATCCATGATATCCTGTGGATTGGTTATGCCATCAGTAACTTTGAAATAAATATTCCCGGTTTTTTCACCAACGCCGAGTAGCCTGCGCGGTATTCTGATCTGTATCACATTTCTCGTCTGGGAAAATTCGGCCTTGCCCACCCGTTTGCCAACATAAGAGGTTTTTAATTTGCTGATCAGGAAACCTGGTTCACCCGGCTGTTGCCTGACAAGGTACTCATAACCCTCCCAGCCTTTTCGTGAGGGCTCATTGGTCCCGATGTATATCGCAAGCCCGTTTTTGGCAGAAGACGGTTGTACAAACTCTTTGTCAGCCTGTACAAAAAAATAAATGTACATGTCATCGTGGGCCACTCGAATTTCCTGTAAATGATGGACGGGTGCCGGTTGCTGGTAAACCAGTGTTTGTGTTACCCCCGGGCTATTGCGCGGGAAAGCCCGTGCACCAATATTTTTGAAACTTATCTGTACGTCATTCCACTGCGACAGATCACCATTGATATCAATCGTTTTTTTACCGGTTTTCGCTTTTTCCAGGGGCAAACCCTTATACCTCCGGATATTGCTGATCATCTGAAGATAGAATGCATCCTCAAATCCGCCTTTCATTGGCTCAATATCCCTGGAAAATTCTTTATCCACAGCATCGCACAGCATGTATTCATCGCCCCATGGCTGCTTGTATGCTATCCATTCATTCCAGCCACCAACAAAAACCGTGTCCGGGTCGGTCTGTATGGCATGATCCCATTGACGTTGAAAAAAAGTGCCGCGCTCAACATCTTCTGATATATTCTTTTGCCTGTCGGGATCCCATCCTCGTCCCCAATTTTCCCAGCCCGAGGTAAGTGACCTGGACATGGGAACCTTTGGATGACTGGCTACCGAGACACTCATTGTATTTCCATGCAGTGGCTGTGGAAATATCCATTCGATCCAGGGAAAGCCATCCTGGAATACGGGATCGCCGGGCCACTGCGGTTTTTTGAAATAGAAAAAATCGAGTTCTTCCCGGCTGTACATCTTTGGAACATAGGTTGTATCATTTCTAGACCTGGCTTCTGCGATATCGTCTTCTACATTTGTATATGCAATGATCATCGGTTTGCCGCCCACGTTATACCAGGCATTGGGATACAGGCCCGGTTTGTACAATTCGCTGTACAACACCTGCGTGGTTTCAATGGATTTAGAATGCGTATAGAATACAGCCTTCGGCGCTTCCCATCCTTCCCGTTGCAACTCCTCGATAATGCGTAATACCTTCTCGTAAACATGGCGATAGGTTACACGGTTCGTGAGATCGAATACGATAAAATCAATTCCTGCCATGGTCAGCATTTTCATTTGCCTCCGTATCACCCATTCGTCCGCAGAATTATAATAACCCCATATGGGCTCGCCCCAGAAATGCGCCTGTCCTGTCGGACTGATCGCAGTATCCAGTGACTTGAAATCAAACAACAATTTCAATCCATTGGGCATAGCTGCGATCTTTGTTGCATCATACACGCCGGAAGCATACGGGTATCCGATCCAGGGCCAGTAAAAAATGCCAACCTGCTTTTCAGGTTTGTAACCTGATACCGGCTGAAAGCTTCTTCCAAACTGATCCACACCAACCAAACCTGCAATACCCATCGGAAGAGTGCGTTTAGCCTGCTGCGTCATGCCTGCAGTGACTACAAAACCGGCGAGGGTTAAAATAATCAGCTTTTTCATAATTACCATTTAGATTGAAATGAATAAGCCCCGGAACCCAGTTCAAATACCGCGGCGTCCCCTTCCATCCGAATGAATTTATATGCTTTGTTGCCAGCTACCTTTACTTTATTTTCTGTAATGGACCTCAACTGCTTTGTGGGAACAAATACCGTAGCTGTCGAGTTGGGCGGAATTGTAACATTAAATGTGATGCGCCCTTTTTCTTTTTTCCATTCAGAACTGATCGTCCCTTTCACCGATTTATAGTCGCCTTTTGCAAACTCAAGTCCCTTTACGATATAGGGGCGAATGGTGAACTTCTCGAATCCCGGTGACTCGATGTCAGGTAAGATGCCAAGGATATATTTATAAAGCCATGATCCCACCGAGCCCATCATCGGGTGATTATGTGAATTCATGGAGCCGCCGGTCTCATACTCCCAGCGCTCCCACAAGGTAGTAGCACCCATAGCCAGCATATAACCCCAGCTTGGGTAGGTCTCCTGTGTTGCGATCTTAAAGGCCACATCAGCATGTCCGTTTTCCGTCAGCGCTTCAAGCAAATATTTAGTACACAGGTTGCCCGTGGTGAGGTGATAATTGTATTGCTCAACGTTTTTTACCAGGTTGGCCACAACCCTGGGGATACGTTCCTTGCTTGCAGCACCAAGAAACAATGCAAATGAATTACAGGACTGATTATTGGTGGCATAACCACCGGTCTTTTCATCCCAAAATTTATTATTGAAGGCTACAAGTGTCTTTTCTGCAAGTGAGGTATATGTTTCGCGATCGGCCTTGTTGCCCAAAACTTCTGCCATTTGAGACATCAGCCTTGCGCAATAGTATAAATAACCTGTCGACATAAAATTGCCAGGTGTATTAGCAGAAATAGCACCGTAACCGTAGCCTTTTTGTCCGAACTCAGCCGGAGGCGACCAGTCACCATAATAGCTGTACTCAACAATGCCGTCTTTTGCCCGTGAAACCAGGAAGTCAACCCAGGCCTTCATCTGAGGGTAGTGCTGGGTTATGATCTGGGTGTTGCCATAGTACTCGTAACTTTTTAGTGCCAGCAAAAGGAAACTTGCAGATACCGGATCGGCGGGTTTTCCTCCTACTTTATACGGTGCGGTATCGGTGATCTCGCCATTTTCATTCTGCGTATCACTTACGTCGCCGATGTATTTGGCATAAAAACGGTGAAGGTTAAAATTATAAACGGCCTGCTCAATTCTTACCGTAAGATCATTCAGCCAGCCCATTCTTTCATCGCGCTGCGGGCAATCAGTCGGAATACTGTGCAGGTTAGCGGCCTCCGTACGTTTTACCATCTCATTGATCCGGTTGAGTAGTTCGTTGCTCGATGTGAAGCTACCTGCTTCTTCCACGTCGGACCGCACTTTCCTCACCACAAAGTCGTTCAATGAAGGCTTGCCTGTCAATCCTTCTATTTGGACATACCGGAATCCGTGATAGGTAAACCGCGGTTCCCATTCCTCGATATCGCTGCCCTTCATAATATAAGTATCCGTCGCAGCTGCAGTACGCAGGTTTTCCTGGTTCACGGTTCCGTTCTCATACAAGGTCTCTGCAAAACGCATGGTGACTGCCTGTCCTCTTTGACCTTTCACTTTAATGTGCAGCCAGCCAGCCATATTCTGCCCCGCATCCAGCACATATACGCCGGGCTTAGGCTCCGTAATGGCTATAGGCGCGAATGACTCCTTCACTTTGATCGGCTCCAGTTGCTGCGCTGCCATCCGGCCACCTGGCGGCTCCACCACAGGTGCTACTCCCCAGAATTGATTCGGCAAACCTTTGATGATGGTATCAGAAGGCAGATTCCACTCGGGTTTTTCCAGGCGCGCATCATATACTTCTCCATCGAGTATACCTGCTGAGACCACGGGACCAAGCGTCACATTTCGGATAGATGTGGATGAAATCACTTCAACTGTGCCATCGCTAAACACAAACTCCATTTGCATTTTAAGCTTGGGCATTCCATACCAGCCTGGCGCAACGGCGATCACCATGACGTTTTCCCTGTTCAGGAAATCTTTGATATCATATGTTGTGTAATACACCCTTTTACTGAAATCACTGGTCGCGGGATCTAGTACATAGTCGCCTACGCGTTTACCGTTTATTTCCATTTCATAATATCCGATGCCGGCTACATATGCGCGCGCCTTTACCACGTCCTTTCCGAATGAAAACACTCTTCTGAAATAATGGACCTTACCGATCCATCCTGAGGGAAATCCCACCCAGTCTGCATTCCAGTCACTTTCCTTCAATAGTCCCATCTCAAAATGGGATATGGCTGATTCCTTTTCACCGTTATCAGACGTCCACACTTTCACTTTCCAGAAATATTGCTTCCTGCTTTCAAGCGGTGTTCCTTTAAATAATATTCCCGAAGACCTGGATGAACTGACCCGGCCACTGTTCCAAATATTTCCCTGCTGTTTATCCAGCAAGGCAGGATCGTCTGCAACAAGGATCTGGTAAGATGCCTGTTTGAAATTCCTGGACCCGGCCTGATATGCCCAGCTGAATTGTGGCGTTGTGGCATCAATCCCCAATGGATTAACTGCATTATCGCATCGCAGATCAATTAGAGAAAAATGTTGCTGACCTCTGACATCAGCATTTAACCAGGGATGTAAAAATGATAAAAGAAGTAAAAGCAGATACGCTTTCCTTCTATGAACAGTGATATTCATGAGGAAATTTTTATATGGCAATAAAAAATGGATTAAGCAATAAGCCTTCTTAAAAACCTTGAGGTCTCAATCGCATCATTCTTCGTTATTAAAGATTCAATTTCGGTGTAAAAGGTGTCAACGATCTGTTCATATTTCTTTACCCAGAGAATACTTTCAGAGATCGCATCTACAGCGTCTTCGCGGTAAGGATACTGGTCCATGGAGATCCATCCCTCGTACCCGGTCTTTCTGAGCCAGAACAATAACTCAATGTAGCAGGTAAAATGAACACTGCTCACGATCATGTCATCATCCCAGCTACCGTGGTTGTCATTGAAATGCATATGGTAAAGCAGGTTGCCCGCACGCTTGGCAAGTACAACTGCCTCAGCTACATTTTCACCTGCATAGAAACTATGGCCGGTATCGATGGTCACACCCACGTTATCACACCCCGTTTCCCGGGCAGCCAGGATGGTATCCGCCATTCTTGCATGATACGAAAAATTGCGGGGCTCTTTGGGCTTATATTCCAAAGCAAACCTGAGTTTTGGAAACTCAGTAGCCAATGTGCGCGTGGCTTCTGTCAGCCAGTCGCGCTCCTGGTTATAGTCTGTTGCGAGTAAATAGTCATAACCGTCCTGACCCAGCCAGAGGTTTACGATACCACAATCCATTTTCAGGGCTACTTCACTCATCTGCCGGAGATAGTCCAGCGCTTTCGCGCGGATTTTAGCGTCTATATTGGTGATGCTGCCACGGCCAAATTCAGGAATGGTAAAAGTATCGGGGATAATGCTTGCGCATGCAATGCCGGCATCATCAAGCCGCTTCTTCATGTCAGCCACATTGTCCGGGCGGATATCCCAGGTACCCACCAGTTCAATTCCCTCGATATGCGGCACACGTTCGATCGCTGCCTTGAGCATTTCTTCCGTGGAAGGGTTTGTTTTATAACCGGGACAAAACCTGTCTCTCGTATTTCCCAGGTTTCCCAGGATGATTGCATACTTATTCTTCATACCTGTAGTTTTTCAGATGGCAATATAATCATGAATGGATATGCTACATGGTCCACTCGTAGTTCTTCCATTTACTCATCACTTTACCTAATTCTTCTACCTGTACATCGCTGATAGGTATCATCTTACCCAACATGGTCGACATCACCAGCGATTTCGCGCTGAATTCAGCCACTTCCAGATAGTCAAACGCCTGCAACAACTTGCTCCCCGCTACAATCACACACTGATTCCTGACGATCACCACGGGATTCTCTGCAGAGATCATATTTGGTATCGTTTTTTCTCCGTTAAACTGCTCACCGAACCCGACCATGTTCACATTTTGAAGATAGATCCAGGTCTCCGGTATGGTGCGCACATTGAATTCAGCTCCTGTCACTGCAAATGAAGTGAGATATGGCGATTGTGTAATGATGATCGCATTCACATCTTTTTGAGTTTCGTAGATAGACTGGTGCAGATAGCTCATAGTGCAGGGAATCTTACCCGTTTCCCGCTTTCCATCTTTTATCTGAACAATATCGTCGAGCTTCAGGTCCCAGTTTGAACGGCCGGCCGGGGTGATCAGAAAATCATTACCACGCCAGCGTGTGGATACAGTACCAAATGCACCGAGCATCAGACCCTGTTCGCATGCGCGTTTCACTATCTTACAAATCTCGAGGCGCTTTTCACGCTCATCGGATGGATAGGAAACTTTCTTCATTTCTGGCATTTCCCTGATTGATTGCACACCATAGGCTGCAATTTGCTCATCAGTCAGATAATTTGGTTTGCCGATCATGTTGCCATAAAGAATGGAGCGGGCTGTCATTTCCATGGACTCAAACTTCTGGTAGGCATCGGATATATCCGTTCCACCCACCACGGTGCCATGGTTCTCCATGATCACAGCTGTAACGCCCAGTTTGAATTGACCGGCTATATTTTCACCCAGTTCGGCACTCCCGGGAATAGCATAAGGAGCATATCCTATCTCACCGCATAAAAACCTGGTCTGGCTCAGCACATTGGTATTTGGAGTTTTTCTTACTATGCTAAAGGCAACCAGTCCAGGCGGATGAGCATGAACGATGGCTTTAATATCAGGTCTGGCCGTATAAATAGCCAGGTGGAATGGATATTCGGATGAAGGTTTATGATCACCGATAATTTTGCCATCAGCCTTCATACAAACAATGTCTGAAGGCTTCAGCAATCCTTTGTCAACACCAGTTGGTGTGATCCAGATATCACCGCTCTCATCTCTGATCGACAAATTGCCACCCGAAGTAGTAGTTAAGATTCTTTTATAGATTCGTTGCATGATCAGTGCTATCTGCTCCCTGGGATGCATCGAGTTCGTATTAAGCAAGCTCTCCATATAATTAATTGAACTTTGTACACCGGATCATACCGGGTCATTCAACCAAACAAACATAATCTTCCATGCCTGTATTTCTATCCTGTTTTGACCTGACCTATTAATATTATTTTTTGACAGAAAATTTTGCCAGCATTGTATAAATTGCCGTTCTTTAAACACAGGCTCATGAAACCGAGATGCACATGAAAGAAGTGAAAATTATTGATCTGCTGTCTGTCGATCCCTATTCCAGTACTTCCAAATACCTGCAGATATCCAATGCTGTTTTAAAAGAAATTGAAAAAGGAAATATCAAGGCAGGCGACAACATGCCCTCCATCAATGAGCTTAGTATTGAGCTCGACATAGCACGCGATACCGTGGAACGCGGGTACAGGCATTTGAGAAAACTGGGCGTGATCAATGCCGTACCACGCCGGGGTTATTTTATCGAGAACACGGAATTTCGCAGACCGTTAAATGTATTCCTGCTTTTCAATAAGCTAAGTATCCCGAAAAAAACCACGTACGATGCCTTTGTCAATGCACTCGGTGAACAGGCTGGTATTGACTTCTATGTTTACAACAACGATTTCAGGCTTTTCAAACGAATGCTGGCCAACAACAAGGAACATTATACCCATTTTGTCATCATTCCGCATTTTGTAGAAGGTGGTGATAATGCACATGAGATCATCAATACCATCCCGAAGGATAAATTGCTCTTGCTGGACAGAACACCTGCTGGTGTGACGGGTGATTATTCCTCCGTGCTGATCGATTTTGAAAACGACATATACCAGGCGCTGGCTGATGCCATAGAAGTACTGGTGAAATACCACACCATCAACATCCTGTTTCCCAGGAATAGTTATTACCCGAAAGAGATACTGAAAGGATTTACCCATTTTTGCCAGGACTACACATTCCAGTACGGGGTCATTAATGATGTAAAGGATATTGAAATAAAAAAGGGTGAAGTGTACATCAATATGATCGACGACGACCTGGTCACGCTGATTGAAAAGATCAGCATGACTAATTATGTGATCGGCCAGGAAGTTGGCATCATTTCATACAATGAAACTCCGATAAAAAAAGTGGTGCTGAATGGAATTACCACCATCTCATCAGATTTCCAGGAAATGGGTGTGATGGCGGCCAATGCTGTTCTGTCCGGCAAACCCGCGCAGGAAAAAGTGCCGTTCCGGCTTACTCTCCGGCCCTCGCTTTAGTGCTATATGATAACGCCGGCGGCCAATTACTGGTAATTAAAATTCATTCTGCCGATCGGGGCACTATCGCCTGTGATATAGTAATCCATAATGTCGTGGTAATCGGTTACGTTGTCCGATGCCTTAAACCCGAATGAGCAATTATCAGCAGTTAACCCCAATGCCTTCAGAGGTACGGCTACCTGCATCAGGTTGCCTTTGATCGTATACTGTGCGTTGCCGGCATCTGTCCAATTATATCCGCCAAGTGAACGCTCGACAGATGTTTTGCCATTCTTGCCTGGCTTGCGATTGAGTATATATGTATACCCGGCAAATGAAGGCTTCGTACTGTCGCCGGAAACCAGAATATTCATCCAGTTGAGATCAGTACCATTATGCTCAGTGATATCGGTGGCAGTTTTTATCATGAAATAAACGTGCTTCCGATCATGCGCCACCCTGATCTCCGTGATGTCATTACGGTTACTGCTGTCGGTATACACACCGGTACCCGCAGCATTGGTAAAATTCCGCGGTATCGCATCACCCCTGAGATCGATGTAAACAGCACCTACTCCACCCCAGGTCTTTTCATTCGCTCTGCGGATCTTGACGGTCTTCATGGGGTAGCGATTATTTGCCACTCCGGAAAGTTTGAACTTTCGAACATTCTTTACAAGCTGCAGGTAAAAATTATCCTGGTAGCCACCCTTCATCATTTCAATATCACGCGAGAATTCATGATTATACACGTCAACAAAATAAACACCATTCAATTCATTTGAATTCGCGTACTTAATGGCCATCCATTCGTTAAAAGAAGTGATCAGCACATTGTTTATCTTTTCCCTGCTGGCAAAAACCGCATCCCACATCGTCTGAAAATTTGCTCCTGCCATCCAGTTTTGCTCCACTTTTTTTGTGATATTATTGTATCCGCGGCTGCTTTCCGGGTGCATGACGCTTGCAGCAATGGCGCTATGGCTATGTTGTGCTACCGGCACAGCTACAGTACCGTTATGATTCCATTGAGGATATTGCCAGCTCATCCAGGGTATTGACACAGGGTTATAATCGCCATTGGGCCACTGCGACTCCCTGACATCAAAATATTCCTTCATAGCAGGTTTGATAAAATCGGTGAACTGATGATACTTCGTCATGTCGGAAGCCTTTCCATTGTTTTCAGTTATCCCGATGATGACTGGTTTACCTGAAGGCTTAAACCATGCTCTGTCGTATTCGCCCGACTTGTAAAATTGATTGTATAAATCATCAACCGTCGTTCCCGACAAGCTATTGGTGTAAAAAACTATTTTAGGCACTTCAATACCCTGATCCATGATACGCAAAAGGGTTGTCAGTAAATTTTTGATTGACTCTGTATATACTACCCGATTGGTAGCATCTATGCACAGGTAGTCAATACCCGCGTTGGACAGGAGTTCAATATGTCGTGTCACAATCCACGGGTCGCTCATACTATAATATCCGTATAGCGGCTCGCCCCAAAAATGAAATTCATGTAGCGGACTTTCCGGCACTCCCTTTACATTCTTTAACGCATCCGGGTTTGTGTCAAGCAGCTTCTGGATATCATAGATCCCCTTCTGACCGCTACGATGCTGTCCAAGCCAAAGCGAGTAAAATAACCCGGCATATTTTTTCTCCTCCTTTATGCCTGCAGCGGCGTCAAAACGCCGACCCAGCGCATCTGTGGCGGAAAGATTTAAAAGAGAATGCAAAGCAGGATTTTTTACCGGCCCCGATTCTATTGCTGCATCGTGTGGTAAAGCTGGCTGTGCCTGTGAAACCATAAGGCCAAGTGCTGAAACCAGCTGAATTGCTACCAGTGATTTTTTAAACATAACTAATTTCTTTTAAATACGCTGAACCCTATTCTCTTTGCAGATCAGGTATGGAACCACTTTATGATCTGCCCTGACTTCTCTATGAAAATTCGGCATGCGACTATCTAATCGGCTTTTATCAACACTCTTTCGGATTCAAGCCCAAACCTATTGACGACACTGATGAAAAGCCTCCCTTTATCATTCCAGGCATTTGTTATGTCTGTCTGCATTGGTAAAGGAAAAACCGGAAATGCATCGTCTCCGTTTGTATCAAACCGCTGGTACTCGCCTGTTGCAGGAAACCTTGATACAAGCTGGTCCTCCCTATATATATTAAAATGACTGATCCCTGATTCGATGTCTGCATCGGCTTTCCAGGACACCGAAATAGACATATTGTGACGGCGGTTAGCGCTGATATCATAAGGCGGTGTTGGCGCCGTGCGATCGGTGATGGTTCCTGTAATAGCGTATTCTCGCCACTTCACAGCTATTATTGAATCAGGGAGCCAGCTTGCCGAATTTTTTATATAGGGATAACGGCCTGCTTTATAAATATTCAGGCTCGTGGTATCGGCGAGCCAGGCCCGGTCCGGATCCATATCACGCATCGCCTTGTATCCCCGCTTTGCGTCATCGGGAAGGCGTTGCACAAGTACCGACTCAAAAAAGGGGATACTTATATACCTGACATAACTAAAATTATGATGCTGGTGTGATGTATTGACAATACTGGCATAACCGCCCGCCGGTCTAAGTTGGTCAAACGTCTTTAGTGCGGTTTGCCAGCAGCATTCATCGCCTACCGGTCCTGCATGGCGGATCATGATGGGAATTTTGAGAGCTGCCTTCGGATACTCCCAATCCGGTTTAAGGCCAGGTGAATAGCTGAAGACCGCCATGATACGTTCCGGGTATTCTTTCATCATGGCCTGAGACCAGTACCCCCCTCCCGAGTGGCCCCAAAGCAACCAGGGCGCATCGGCTATTTCGCCTTGTCCTGTAATTCTGCTGACCTCTTTTAAAGTTTTAAACAAGGCTTGTGCAGACCCGGATGCAGGATCTTTCCAATCATGGCAATTGGCTTTAGCATAAAGGTCAGGTCCGATAACAATCAGACCCCACTTCTTTGCGAATGCCTGGTATTGGAGGTCAAATGCGGTGGACAATCCACGACCTTCCATGGTACAGCCGTGCTGGTGAATAAATATTCCGCGGACGGACTTAATACCGTCCGGGATAAAGACGGCATGCCGGGCAGAATCGATCCTGTAATCTATCCCGGTTTGGGTGAGTACATACACCTTTCCATTGGGAAGTGTGTGGGTTTCCATTCGGGACGGTCGCGTATCCTGGGAAAAACCGATTACAGGAAATACGGCAAACAGTACAAAGAATAAAATCGCAACGTTTTCTACTAATTGTTTCATAAAATGACCGGACCGATATCCGTAAGATCTTCTTCGATTAATCATACATATAACTCAACCGCCCAATGGGCAAAGAAACGCCTGACGTATAGTAAGACATGATATTTGAAGGCTCCTGCACGCCAGTCGCCACCTTGAAATAAAATTTGTTGTCCCCTGTAAGCTCAATCGCATCCCTTGGACATTCAATCTGGAGCACATTTCCTTGTATGACATATTTCGCCGTTCCCATAGATTGTGTATTAAAATCTGCATTCAGCCGGCCTACAGAAAGTTTACCATCCTGCACCTGCGCACCCACCAGGTATTCATAACTCTCCCAGTTTTTAAGCGATGGTTCACCCCTTCCCACCAGGATATTCAACCAATTTGCCTGACCGTTACCTGCGGTGATTCTGTCTTTGGCGCGGATGAAGAAATAGATGTTTTTGTCATCATGTGTCACCTTGATATCGGTGAAATGATTTGCAGGGGCGGGCTGGCTGTAATTCAAATTAGCAGCCGCGCCGTGCGCATTACGGCTAAATTTTTCACGATGAATATTAACTACCATCGATGGCACTTCATTCCATTGGGAAGCTCCTGATTCAATCTGGATCGTTTTTTTCTTTGCCATTCCGCCGGTGCTCTTTACTCCTTTATACTGCCGGATATTTTTGATCATCTGGATGTAAAAGGCATCCTCGTATCCCCCGTTCATCGGTTCAATATCCCGTGAATACTCCTTATTGACCGCATCTACCATCACATATTCATCCCAGTACTGCTGCTTATAAGCAATCCATTCGTTCCACCCACCGATAGTGATCATAGAAGGGTCTGTCGCAAGGGCATGATCCCATTGACGTTGAAAAAAGCTTCCCCTGTCCACATCGCCAGGATTATTTGTCCTGGTATCGGGGTTCCAGCCGCGTCCCCAGTTTACCATTCCTTTGGTCAGGGAAAATGACATGGGCACGGAGGGATGGCTCGCTACAGTCACATTCATAATTCCGTTATGTGATGGCTGGGGGAATATCCATTCTACCCAGGGAAAACCATCGGGATAGACCGGATCGCTTGGCCATTGCGGACGCATGAAATGAAAAAAGCTGAGTATTTCACCGGATAAAACACCGGGATTATAGACAAGATCATTCCGGGATTTTGCTTCATTTAAATCATCCTGCGGATCAGTATACCCGATGATCATGGGCTTGCCATCCACCCTGTACCAGGTATTGGGATACAAACCGGGCTTGTACAGGTCGCGGTATAATTCCCTGATGGTCTGAAAGGATTTGGAATGGGTATAAAAAGCCACTTTGGGAGGTGACCAGCCTTTTTCCTGGTACTCATCGATCACCCTCAATATTCTTTCATAAACATTTTTATAGATAAACGAATTGGTGGCGTCAAAAAATATGAAATCAACACCTGCAATCGTGAGCATTTCAATTTGCTTACGGATAACCCATACATCTTCGGAATTATAATAACCCCACAGCGGCTCACCCCAAAAATGCGCCTGGCCGTTGGGGCTTATGCTTTCATCCTGAAACGAAGGATCGGTTAGTAGTCTCAACCCATTGGGTAATGCAAGTATTTTAGTGGCATCATAAATACCACCGGCAAATGGCTGACCGATCCAAAGCCAGAAAAATAAACCAACCTGGCGGTCTTGCCTGTTTGAAGATATAGAGCCAAAGCTCCTGCCAAACATATCCACGCCTACAATGTGGTTGATCGAAGGCTCCAACACCTCTTCCGGCACTGGTTCGGACCCGGTCAGATCGCCTTTTTTACAACTCAGCATCAGGATACTCAAAATCGCGACGATCAAATACAGGCGTGTGGTAAGGATCTTCATCATAGCAACTATTCGTAGATTTCTGGTATGTCTTTTAAAGTTTGGGCAAACATCCTGTCGCCTCCTTTTTCATTGGGATGATGATAAACCTGCCAGCCATAGGACCCGCTGTAATCTTCCCAGTACATCGTGGATTTATCTACTTCTTTTCCATCACCTTGAAGCGATGTAGCCAGGTCAAACCTGCATCCTTTCAGATTTCTCTTCTGGCGCACCTTTTCTATCAGCTCGTTTTCTTTGATCTGGGTACCACTTTCATTGGAAGGAATATTGTTCAATATGGGTATCGCGCCCTGGGATATAATATAGTCTACGAGCCTGGTGAGCTTCTCCTCGGTATTCCCGCCATTGGTACCAATTGTGACCATGACGTATTCAGGCCTGATATAAGGCAGTTCATTTCTTATATAATCAAGTACCATATCAATCTGTGCTCCACCACGCCCGCTTGAGATGGCCCGGCCATTTAATCTTGCGATTACCTGCTGAGTCCATGCTTTAGGAAAATCCGCGGAGGGGAAATAACCTTCAGGCTGTGTGATCGAATCGCCATACATCAACAATTTCGCATCGCGCTTAAGCGCCAACACGGTGATCTTCTTTACCAACATCGATGTTCCCTCTTTAAGGCCAAAACAATAATAGTCCCATTGCATTCCTACGCCGAATCCATTCTGCAGCGCGCCCTGACCGACCCCACCCTGACCATCATGCACTGCCACGATCTCAGCCGCTGCTCCACTCCGGATATCCGTAATACGAAGCCTGGCCAGCTGATAAATATGATAGATCTCTATTAAATACGCGCGACCAGATGTGAGGAAGCTCACCTCCCTTTTGGTCACGGGGTTGGTCGCAATCGATATACTTTTATTTTTAACATCTACAAAAGCACTGAAGTCGCCTTCGCTGCTCCGGAAAATAGCAAGTGCATCTTCAGAAAATACTACTTCGTACTGCACTTTTCTTTCTGCCAGCGCATAAAACCGGTTGAGGCGAACGACATCATTTTTACCGCTGATCAAAAGTCCTGCGGCCTCCGGCTGTCCTACTCCATTGAGCACCAGATCGGGAAATGAAGATCCCGTTAATTGCTTCTCATATAGTACAACATGATTCTCGTCTTTTTTGTCCGGTGAAACATCTACAGCAATTTCCCTTCGAATGCTCCCGTAGGTAACCGATATGTTTGTTTTACCCGGACTCACGGCAGTAACAAGACCATTAATAACAGTCGCAACCGACAGGTCTGTGGATGTCCATTCATAATTTGGCTGGTTGGCAAGCGCCGGAACTGCAGTTGCCCTCAGCTGAAAGCGCTCCCCGGTCTTTAAGTCGAGTGACGCGACGTTCAGGTTAATCCCTGTGAGCTCATAACCATCATTCTGCATTTTATGGCATCCTGCGCTGGTAGTTAGGGTTAGCAGGGTTAAGAGTGTAGTTGCTATCAGGGTCATGTTTTGATGTTGTATACGTCGTGTTTTCAGATGTGGTTATCAA
Organism: Bacteroidota bacterium; assembly: GCA_023424015.1. Lineage (GTDB taxonomy): Bacteria > Bacteroidota > Bacteroidia > Chitinophagales > Chitinophagaceae > Terrimonas_B. Next base: position 90,433 of record JAFAEM010000027.1, read on the forward strand.
CTTTAATTATTGGGAACATTGGCACCATATCCAAAAGACCATTGGTCTTGCAGGATGATGGCAAATCCGGGGTAGCCGATGTTCTCAACTACCCGGATTGCCAGCTTTTAACTCAACACTGCTGCTTACGTTTATACTGCTTATAAAAAAACCAGGAATGGTTTTCCGCTTCTTCAAGAATTTTTTCCGGTTTGGCGTCTATTCAATTTTTGCGAGTTCAAATCCTCTGATTCCGAAGGAAGACCATGGCGTTCCGTTAGCGCCATATTGATCACGGATATTATACACCACGCCTATGTCTACAGGCGAAGGATCTGTCACGGCAAATATCATTTCTACGGTCTTATTCACATTGGCGGCCAGGTTTGAATACTTTAGAGCGAGGGGTGAAGTGGTCACCGTCGTATAATCCGGCAAAGTGCCACCCGTGCCAACCACACCATACACATCCGACGGACCATCAGCGCCGCCCACAAGGATCTTCAAACGGTAATGTCCGGGCTGAAGTGTTATCGATTGATGAACCTTACCATTGGTAACAGGTGCAAGTCCCCATACAGGAGCGATGAACAAACTGAAGCTTTTTCCATTATTATCATAACTTACCACGGCGTTGGCGGAATGTGTCCAACCCGTAAGCTTTTGCATACGGTAGTCACCCAGGGCGGGAAAAGGATTGGAGCCGTCACCCTGGAAGGGGCTGGTGGCATTGATCAGCGGGATGGGCGTGCTGACTGTATATTCATCCTTACCGTTCACGCCGCTGATATTTTGGTTGTTGTATGCATCGATTTCCGCAAACTGTGTTTGCTGAACCCCGATCTGCCAGGGCTCTACAACTGTTACTTTGAGATAACGGGCAGCAACCGTTGCGGCGAGTGGCAGTTGCTGGCGCAGGTAGCTATCGCTCACTTCGGTCTCGAGTACAACTGTCCAGTCGATGTTGTCATTGCTCACTTCAAACCTGATGTTTTTGGCAGATTTGCCATTACCCTGGTAATTCACGTAATAAAAACCGTCGATCAGCTTTGGACCAGACATATCTATGGTTACCCAGTGAGGAAATACGGTTCCAGCCTCAGACTGCCATGCGGTATTCACATCGTCGTCGATGATGTTGGCAGCGTCCATCCCGGTTGTCTCACTGGAAGAGCCTGCGATCGTCCACTCAGCTTTTTTAAAATCCAGCATGATGGCGAGCTTCAGATCTACTGTTGCCGAATTGAATAGATCGATCGATTCAGCTTCGGGCACAAACACAGAATAATAATAATACGGCTTATCCGTATCAATATCACTTATTGTTGCGATGTTAGTGTTGCGGTCTATTTGCAGACTGTCTGCTGCCCCTGTTGTATTGGTATACACGATCCGGACAACTGACTCATCCTCATCAGCTCCCTCAAACTGAACCTGGACAGCGTTTGCAGAAAGCTGGGTTTGATCAACATATTTACGGGGCTTCAGTCCACTCTGGTACTTTGATCCATACACATTCACTCTCACACCCCTCGGGTCAGACACTGCACCTTCATTGCTTATGGTCACCACCCTGAGGATCTGTTCCTCTTCCGGAAGGTCTTCCACCATAAGGGTCTGCGTGCTATTCGGATCAGACACAACAAATTCAATATAATTGCCGTTGCCGTAAAATACCTTACCTGAGTTGGCATTCTGCGGAACTGCAAACTCCAGCTTTGCCCGGTTCTTACCGGCATATGCCTTGAGATCCTCAACCGGGAACGGCACTTCAACTTTGTCTTTCTGACAACTGTAAAGTCCGATCGTCATCAAAGGAATGAGGAAAACGAGAAAGTGGCTTCTTTTCATCCTAAAAATTTTTCTTGTGATAAATAGGTCTATTGCCAGGCGAGAGGTTGTTGCATTCCTGTCATTTTCTTGGCATCTTCCAGGGGTATCGGCATTACCAGATATTTATCAGTATAAGACTGGTAGTCGCGGATCTTTTTGCGCTGGTAGCTGAACTTGCCATCGCTTCCTTTTGTGATTCTCATACCGGTCACAAATCGATTTGTCTCGCTAAGCACTTTCCAGCGACGCTGATCGTTGAAGCGATACTGTCCTTCGAGGCAATACTCAACCCTGCGCTCGTTCCGGATACGGTCTCTCAAAAATTCTTTTGATAATACAAAGCCCGGCACATCCTGGATCCTGGGTTGTTCGGCCCGCTGCCTGATCACATTCAAAGCCTCCATTGCGCCTGCCAGTTCGTCCAGTTCACAAAGAGCTTCCGCTTTTTGCAGATAGAATTCAGCCAGCCTGAAAAATACCCAGTGCGTTGGCTCATGGCCAGAGCTTCCACCCGGGCCCCAGAATTTGATCTGCTTATCCTTACGGCTGTAGTAGCCTGTGCATGAACGTTGTGTTTCCTGGGAGATCACATCATTAAATCCGTTGCGACCACCCACAAAAGTCTCGATGATGTATGGTTGTGTGCAGTTATACGGCACACCATAATCGGCCATGTTATATAATATGTTTACGTAGAAACGTGCGTCGCGGTTGCTATAGGGATCGCCGCCAGGCGCTTCGCTGTAACCCAGTGCGGCAGCGCCTGGTGTTACTGTAACGCTGGTACGTGTTGCATCGTTGTAGGTAACCGGCAATGCGCCATTTGTCATCTCGAAGGCATCAACCAGCTCCTGGGTAGGTGACTCGCCGCAATTCCACATGTGATTGATGTTGGCATAGGGATAATTACCCACATCAACTCCGTTTGCATTATTGATATGTGAATTGTCGTTCCATGCACGCCAAATTATCTCGGTTACAGGTGTTGCAAATGCACCGACAAACAATTTTTTGTAATCGGTCATATTTACCAATTGATAAACGGGAAGATCTATCACGTCCTGTGCGGCGTCGGCAGCCCTTTGCCATTTGGTGCGATCGTTCTCCGGATTGTTTAACGGACTGGCATTATAAAGCAGTAAGCGGGCACGGATTGAGTATGCGATCCCATTGTCAACCCTGCGTGCATCTTGCGGCGGCTGCCGATCTGGTAATATTCTTGAATTAACAACGTCAAGTAATTCATTCTCTAAAATCGTTACGATCTCGTCATATGTTGGACGGGTCAACTCGTTCCATCCCAGGAATGTGGGTTCAAAAGGCTCCACAATCCATGGCATGGGTCCATAAAATTCAAGCAGGTTCATATAATACCAGGCACGCAATACACGAGCCTCGGCAATCCATGTCTCGCGCTCCTGCTCCGTAATAGCTGTAGACTGCGGAAGATATTTGATCGCGTTATTTGCCAGCCTGATACCACGCCAGAAGTCCGGCCAAAGTTGCTCGCTTGGCGAATTCCATGGCCAGTTGATGACCGGGTTGGATAAAGACAAAGCACCATTATGCCAGTCATAAGCATTGTAAGTAGCAGCCCAAAACGCATTGTCGGTAAGACATTCAATAGGGTTCATTACAAATGATATCTGGTCGCGTGCCTGATACACTTCGCCGTAAACCACATCGATCAGTCCTTTGCTGCGATTGTAATTATTGAGTACCTTGTCAATAGTCGTTTGTCCATCGGGGGTTTTCTCCAACACTTTTTCGCAGCCAAAAAGTGTTACAAGTCCTGCCGCTACCAAAAAGGTCTTTATTGTCTTTTTCATGGTTCTCTTAATTTCCTGGTGATTCAAAATTTAGAAAGTCACATTCACTCCAACGTTGTATGCTTTGAATACGGGATACAACAATTCATTATTCTGTTCGGGATCCTGGTACTTGACGGGGTATTTGTCAAATGTGAGCAGGTTGAGGCCGTTTGCGTAGATCCTGAGTGATTTGGCACCGATCTTTCCCGCTACATTTGTGGGAAGTGAATAACCCAGCTCCACATTTCTCAGCCTGATGTAGCTTCCATCGGTATACCAGAAATCAGATGTTTGTTTACTTGCCGTGCTACCTGGATCCAGTCGGGGATAGGTGATGGGCAAGCCGGCATCAAAACGTTCCTGTGTCCAGGCTTCTTTGTGCCACTCATTAAAATTGTATGTCTCCCAGATCCGCTGCCCGGTGAGAAGATAACTTCTGCCGGCAACTCCCTGCCACATCATGCTGAAATCAATACTTTTAAAACGAAGACTAACAGCTCCGCCAAAGGTCCACTCCGGCATTTCCGGATTCCCTATCGGCACCTGGTCCTCCTCGGTAATGATACCGTCTCCATTCATATCCCGGTATTTGAGATCGCCAACTTTGGGCACAGCTCCGATACCTGATTGATCATACCAGTCATCGATTTCTTTCTGACTGTTGAAGAATCCGGCAGTCTTGTAACCAAATGGCTGACCAAGCCGGTATCCTGTACTGCGGAGGCGATAGGCATAACCCTCAGGCAACAACACTTCGCTCATGAACAAGACCTTGTTGCGGTTAAACGCACTGTTTATACGGACATCAATGCGAAAATCACGATTGATATTTTTCTGGTAACCTGCAGTGAGTTCAATACCCTTGTTCTCGATCTCACCGGCATTTATTTTTGGAATGATTCCGGAATTGAAAACACCTCCTGTTCCAAACATGCCGGTGGGCACAAGACCTGTCGCGGAGATAAGTATGTTGTTCCTTCTTTCGTAAAATACATCTGCGTCAAAACTGAAGTTATTGAACAGACGGGTTTCAAGGCCGACATTGTATTTGTTCGCCTTCTCCCAAACCAGCTCATTATTTCCGATCTGCGATTCATGGCTGCCGTTCCAGAGTGTAAGGAATGCAAAGCGGGCACCGTTCATGTTATCGTTTCCAACCTGGCCATACGATGCTCTGATCTTCGCAAAGCTGAGCCAGGGAAGGGCGTCGGCGACGAAATCTTCATTTGAAGCAACCCACCCCACGGAAACAGAAGGAAAGAAACCCAGTTTATGACCTGGAGCAAACTGCTCTGATCCGTTATAGCCAAAGTTGACTTCGGCCAGGTACTTATTTCTATAATCATAGGTTGCACGTCCAACCAAACCTACATAGTTGTAAGGAAGTTCGATGTTTACAACACGCTGGTAGCGGTTGAATAGTACCATGCCCGTAACATTGTGTGGGCCAAATGAACGACTGTAGTTCAGAGAGGCATCAATGTTCAGCAGATTCCATTGCGACTGAAACTGAGCATCGGACAATGTACTATTAGTCATTGTTCCTGTAGGCTCATAGATCACCTGGCTAGGATCTACAGGATCCGCTTTTGCTTCAAACAACTGATACGATCTTTGTCTTACCTGTTGATTGATCGCGGTCGCATCATATGAGGCGATCACCCTGGCCGACATTCCTTTAGTTATGAAATCCAGTTTCTGTTCTACCCCGAGTGACGCTGTCACCTGGTTTGTCATGGTATTCCGAAATCCGGAACGATTCAGCATTCCATAAGGAACATTGTTGATATTTCCACCTTTGAGTGAAGTGGAAAGCACTTCACCATCCGGCGTTTTATCGTTATGGTAATTGCTTGGCGTTTGAATCAGGGAGCCGATGATGATGGAATATGCGTTCACATCGTTCAGGTAAGAACCATTGAATGGCACCACAACCGGGTCATTCTTTTTTTGCATATAACCACTTACATTAAGAAACATCTTCAATGATGGGTTCACATCTATATCGAAGTTTGAACGAAAATTGACCCGGTTGGCTTTTGAATTGGGATTATAGTCGTACTCTGAATATTTTTCCGTTTTAAAAATACCCTCCTGGAACAGGTATCCCACAGTTGTGAAGTAGCGCATCTTATCCGTTCCACCGCTCACATTCACATTGGCCCTGCGCATAGGGAATGCACTTTTCATGAACTCACCTACATAATCGCGAACAGGATACAAATCACGGGAATCACCCAGCCTGTAGTGTTCAAGCGCCACATCATCATAGATAGGCTGTCGACCGTTTTGAACTTCCACCGCGTTACGCAACACTGCATAGTCATATGCATTGACCATCTTTGGCAGGCGCGTGGGTGACTGCCAGCTTTGCTCCATAGTTACATCTATGATCGGCTTGCCAACATGGCCACGGCGAGTAGTGATCATGATAACCCCGTTGGCGCCACGAACACCGTACACAGCTGTGGCAGATGCATCTTTCAAAATGGAAATGGTTTCAACCTCTCTCGGATCTAGCGCCATAAAATCACGCTGCACTCCGTCAACAAGTATTAGCGGTTGCTGACCATTGATCGTACTCCGTCCACGGATATAAAACTCCATTTGCTCACCACCCGGTACACCCGAACGCTGGAGCACACTCAGACCAGGCAGGCGCCCGGCAAGAGCAATACCTATATTGGATGCAGGTGTTTGCAAAAGGCCGGTTGCCTTCATGGTAGATATCGCCGCTACCACGCTTACTTTCTTCTGGCGTCCGTATCCGACAACCACTACGTCCGACATCTCTTTTGAAGAAGGGACCATTTTTACAACCAATGGCTCGAAGTTCTCAATGGTAATAGTAATCGGTGAATAAGCCACGTGCGTGAATGATAAAGTTTCATTCAGCTTTGCTTCGATGGTAAACTCACCGTCATTTCCCGTTTTTACACTGATTGCAGAACCCAGTACATTGACTGTAGCGCCGGAGATACCAACATTACTGACCGAATCAATCAGTCTGCCGGTAACGGAATTCTGAGCAAGCGCATTTACGCTGATACCACTAAAAAAAACGAGGAGAAACAAAAAGAGTAGGAAGTTTTTCAACTTCAGGCAATCGTTTGGCATAGCAGATTATTATCTTAAGTAATTCAGAGAATTTTTCAATTCGGAATTAAATGTAGAAGACTCTTTTTTTATTTGTGACCTGAGCTGTACTGAAAAATGAAAAAATATTTTTTTCTCATGAAAAATGATTTTAGTCAACCTGCATGTTTCTTCATTTTATCAAATGAAAAAACATTGAAAATAATTGTGAGATGAATTTAGATTAGGAACAGGTACGGTCAGGAGGATGGTTTGTAAATATAATTTACCCGGCAAATATCGTTGATCATATAATACCAAAAACTGCTGTCACAGAAAACTATCAGAAGTCTTTGCCGTTACATGGTGGAAAATAAAATTAGTAACCAATTAATTCTCATGACCTGGTGGCGCCAATCCTGTTGAAACGCAAACGGGTAACACATATATATTATATGTACAAAAAAAAATAGGGCTTGTCCTGTATCGAGGTCAGGACAGCCGGGTCTGACCATGGACCTAATTTCATTACTACGTTATTCTTTGAACGCTATGATCTCAAAGAAGTGGTTTATATTACACATATACCTACAACTGTTCTATGCCATTACGAAACGAAAAAGTAAAAGAATTCAATCAGTCCCTGCAGACCGAACACAAGCGCCGGTTTGAATTTATTGCCGGAAGTGTTAACAACGCCGAATTAATTATCCGGAAGCTCATGGATTTCCAGGTAGCCATTCCAAGCTGGGCACTGGGTACAGGCGGCACACGGTTTGGCCGCTTTGCCGGTGGAGGTGAACCCCGAAGCCTCGAAGAAAAGATCGAAGACATCGGCCTATTGCATGCCCTCAACCGCTCCAGCGGTGCCATCTCCCTGCATATTCCCTGGGATATTCCCAGTGATGCAGCGGCGATCAAACAAATGGCTGCAGCGCTTGATCTAAAATTTGATGCCGTCAACTCCAATACATTCCAGGACCAGCCGGACCAGGTACATAGTTATAAGTTTGGATCCCTGCAGCATGTTGATAAACGCGTACGCGAGCAGGCCATACAGCATAATATAGAAGTGATCCGGCATGGCATCAGTCTCGGGTCCCGTTCGCTGACGGTATGGCTGGCTGATGGCTCCTGTTTTCCAGGGCAATTAAATTTTAGGAAAGCCTGGCAAAACACATTTGAAAGCCTGCAGGTCATTTATGCCGAGCTGCCCGCTGACTGGAAAGTTTTTATTGAATACAAAGCCTTCGAACCAAATTTTTATTCAACGACCGTGGGCGATTGGGGACAGTCATTATTATTTGCCAGCAAGCTTGGCCCGAAAGCTTATACGCTTGTCGACCTGGGACATCATTTGCCCAATGCCAATATCGAACAGATCGTATCGCTGTTGTTGATGGAAGGAAAGCTCGGTGGCTTTCATTTCAATGATTCCAAATACGGCGATGATGATCTCACAGTTGGCAGCATCAAACCCTACCAGCTCTTTCTCATCTTCAGCGAACTGATCGACGGCATGGATGCAAAAGGAATTAATCATGCTGATGGTCTGGCCTGGATGATCGATGCCTCGCATAATGTAAAAGACCCGCTCGAGGATCTGCTGCAATCAGTAGAAGCGATCATGATCGCCTATGCGCAGGCGTTGCTGGTGGATCGGGAAAAACTTATCGCCGCCCAGGAACAGAACGATGTCGTGATGGCGCAGGAGGTATTGCAACAGGCATTTCGTACCGATACCCGGCCGCTTGTGGCCGAGGCAAGGTTGAGATCGGGTGGTGCAGTGGATCCGCTGGCATTTTTTAGAAAAAATAAAATAAGGGAAGAACTGATCAGCAAGCGTGGTAAGGGGGCGGTGGCGACGGGGTTGTGAGAATGATGACTTTCAGCGAATATCGGCACGCCAGGATACCAGTCAGGTATCACTTGACTTAAGATCATAAAAATCGTCGAGGAAAAAATCCTTCAAATTGGAATAGTCTACGCTATTATAATCAAGCTTACTAAAATCCGTAACCGGGTTTCCAAAATCCAGTATAATTTCTTTTTTTAACTTCGCATAAGAAACCCCATCCCATACCCTCCATAAATATCCAGCTAATTTATTGTAGTTGTCCGCCAGGTAAATTGTAAGCTCCCCCTTTTTTAGTGCCAGGGTCAGTTAGAGTTTCCAAATTTAGTGTTCTTTGATTTCATCGCTTTATCCACGACCGGCTGCGCTTCAATTTGTAAATGATTTCCGCTTGCCGGTGTGGATAAAGCTGCCTCACTACATTTCAGCTCGGCGTATTTTATGGGCGATAGATAACCCAGTGATTTGTGAGGTCGTTCTGTGTTATAATCCTGACGCCACTCTTCGCTCATAGCTCTTACTTCTGCCAGGCTATAAAATAGATACGCATCCAGGAGTTCTCGCCTAATGCTACCGTTATTTCTTTCTATGTACGCGTTCTGCATCGGTTTGCCTGGCTGTATAAACTGAAGGCTGATCCTACGGCTTTCATGACTACACCACTCTTCCAACTTGTGACTAATGAACTCAGGACCATTGTCACACCGGATGTTAGCAGGGCAGCCTCTTTCAGTAATCAATCGGTCAAGTACCCTTATTACTCTGAGTGAAGGCATGGACGTATCCACTTCTATAGCCAGAGATTCCCGATTAAAATCATCAATGATATTGAGCAACCGGAACTTCCGGCCGTCGACCAGGCTGTCACTCATAAAGTCAATACTCCACATCTGATTGGGAGCTGTGGGTAAAGTGAGGGGTTGTTTCACCCGCTCCGGCAATCTACGTTTTGATCGCCGGCGAATATTCAATTTCATGTCTGTATACACGCGGTATATTCTTTTGTGGTTCCAATGGTAGTTTTTGTTCCAAAGCCGATAGCAGCACTGCCAAAAACCAATGGCAACATGCTTAGTGATCAGCCCGGTTAAGGCCGTCTGTAATTCTGTATCGTCTTTGGGTTTTGCTTTATACTGATGGCTGGTGCGGGACATTCCCATCAGTTTACACGCCTTTCGGTTACTTAGCTGCCCATCTACTACTAAAAAATCAACAGCTTCCCGTTTCTCCTGGGGCGTTACAACTTTTTTTCAATTAAGCTTTTCATCGCCCGGTTCTCCAAACTCATCTCTGCAAACATCTTTTTCAATTCCGCATTCTCCTTCTCAAGTTCTTTAAGTCGAGCAACATCACTGGCTTCCATACCGCCATATTTGGCTTTCCAGTTGTAAAATGTGGGCTCGCTAATACCGATCTCCCGGCATATATCTTTAACGGCTACACCAGTTTCCTGCTTCTTAATGGCTGCCACTATCTGGCTTTCTGTAAATCGCTTCTTCATTGTATTTAAAGTTTAAAGTTAACAAACTCATTTGTTGTTAACTCTAACTTTTGCTGGCCGAAGTTCGGGGGAGCTTACA
>JAFAEM010000007.1 GCA_023424015.1 Bacteroidota bacterium
GGCTGTGATCCCGGAAGATTCAAATCGGGAATTCAATTGTGAATTTTAGCATGCGACAATGATTGTCGGATGATCCCATCATTGCCAAATCCAAAGACAGAAGAATCGATTTAAGACCGAAAACACCCGAGTGCCGTAGGCACGACGTTTTGGTAGAATATATTACCCCCAAGAGATTTGAACCCCGTAGGGGTGATGTTTTGGTGGATTTGTTATGAAAATATTTATTCGCGAATGTTTTGATCGTTTTATTGGACCATAACGTCGTGCCTACGGCACTCAAATTTCTACTGGAACGTTTGTGCTACCAAAACGCCGCCCCTATGGGGCTGTGATCCCGGAAGATTCAAATCGGGAATTCAATTGTGAATTTTAGCATGCGACAATGATTGTCGGATGATCCCATCATTGCCAAATCCAAAGACAGAAGAATTGATTTAAGACCGAAAACACCAGAGTGCCATAGGCACGACGTTATGGTAGAAAACGATGTAATAGAGGATATGGACCACGTAGGGGTGACGTTTTGGTGGATTCGTTTTTTGAAAATATTTATTCAAAAATGTTTTGATCATTACGTTGGCACAAAACGTCGTGCCTACGGCACTCAAATCGATATGGATTCGTTTATTGCTACCAAAACGCCGCCCCTATGGGGCTGTGATCCCGGAAGATTCAAATCGGGAATTCAATTGTGAATTTTAGCATGCGGCAATGATTGTCGGATGATCCCATCATTGCCAAATCCAAAGACAGAAGAATCGATTTAAGACCGAAAACACCAAAGTGGCGTAGGCACGACGTTATGGTAGAAAACGATGTAATAGAGGATATGAATCCCGTAGGGGTGACGTTTTGGTGGATTCGTTGAGAAAATATTTTTTCGCGAATGTTTTGATCGTTTTATTGGACCATAACGTCGTGCCTACCGCACTAAAAATATCTCGGGGGTGCCCGGGCTACCAAAACGCCGCCCCGCTGGGGCTGTGATCCTGCATGTTTTCAGATTTGCAATACAATCAGGATTTTTTATGGATCACTAATTTTTTTATTCTAACTACAGACAAAGAGGTCGCGTTAAGACCTAAAACACCAAGTGCCGTAGGCACGACGTTATGGTAGAAAATGACATAATATTAGATTTGAACCCCGTAGGGGTGACGTTTTGGTGGATTCGTTGAGAAATTATTTATTCGAAAATTTTTTGATCATTGCATTGGTTCAACACGTGGTGCCTACCGCACTAAAAATATCTCTAACTAAAGACAAAGAGGTCGCGTTAAGACCGTTTCTCCAGCTGAACTGCTTTAATAATGCTATTTACTCCTCAGCCAGTTTATGTTTGCGGATAGCTGCGGTAATATTTCTTTTCCAGACATCAGGAACCGTGGAATACCCGGCTTTACTGATGGCATCGAGCCAGGCATGATGGTCCTGGTTTCCTTTTAATTTCGAATAGAATTTCTTTCGCGTCATCAGCTGGCAGAAGGCAATAAAGGAAGCCCTTCCGTCTTTATACTGCTTATAAGCGGATTTTATACCATGGGTCTTCTGCAAATTATTTTTGCCTTTAATGCCAAAATGATTATTCAGCAGGCGGCAATTCCTGCTTTTGCCTGCACCCGATTCAATGATGGCAACGCCCAGCATCACAGAAGCAGGGACACCATATACATCGGATAGTGAATCGGCGAGGGGTTTATATCGTTTCACATAACTGGATTGGGCCATCCCATTCAGCGTGGCAAACAGACAAAACAGTAATACGGGTAAGAGCTTGATTTTCATATACAATTATTGGAGTGGAAGAATAGATCCCGATCCTATTTTTGTAAACGCTTTACTTTGCAAAAAATGTTCCTATTTTATGAGTTCAAGGTTAATTGTGGACCGTGGCAGTCAGCTCCAGGAATTCAGGGATACCAGCCATCAGCCTGAAAATGCTGTGATTCAGTTTCTTGCAAAGCTGATCTCTTATGTATTCCATCCCCTCTTTGTACCAGTGTATATTGCCTGGTTCCTGATCACCGTACAACCTTATTTGTTTGTCAGTTTTACACCCACGCAAAAGATCCTGACGATACTGCGCTTTGTGATCATGTACAGTTTCTTTCCGCTAATTACGGTTTTATTGGCAAAAGCGCTGGGTTTCCTGGACTCGGTCTTCCTGAAAACACAAAAAGAGCGGGTTATCCCTTATATCGCATGTGGGGTTTACTATTTCTGGATGTGTTATGTGTTGCGCAACCAGCCTCAGTTCTCCAAAGAAGTGGTGCTGCTTTCCATGGCGATCTTCCTGGCCTCCTCGATCGGCCTGCTTGTTAATATATATATGAAAGTAAGTATGCATGCTATTTCCATGGGCATCCTGCTGATGTTTATGAGCATACTTTCATTTACCCAGTCAGGAAACTACTCCATTTATCTATCCCTGGCGATACTGATCGCGGGCGTTGTTTGCACCGCTCGTTTTATTGTGTCGGATCATACGCCGGCTGAAATTTATACAGGATTGCTGGTGGGTATTGTCTCGCAATTATTGGCTATCGGCGCCGATAAAATTCTTCCCTGAACCTAAAAAAACGTTTTAAAACGGGGTTTATCACCGGGATAAATAATACAAAAAATATTAGTTTTGTAATGCTAAATACTTTAGTTTCGCACTGTTTATAAGTTTATTTAGACGGGAATATGTAAATCATAATTTTGAAAAATGGCTAAATCAGAAAAATCAATCGACATGTCAAATAATAGTGAAAAGCTCAAAGCATTAAAGCTGACCATGGACAAAATAGAGAAGGACTATGGTAAGGGCAGCGTGATGATGATGAATGAAAAAGGCGAGATCCAGCAGGAAGTGATCTCTACCGGTTCCATTGGCCTGGACGTAGCGCTTGGGATTGGGGGTCTGCCCCGCGGAAGGGTGATCGAGATCTATGGTCCTGAGTCTTCTGGTAAGACCACGGTGGCCACACATGTGATCGCCGAGGCGCAGAAAAAAGGTGGTATGTGTGCCATCATCGATGCAGAGCATGCTTTTGACAGTGCCTATGCCCAGAAACTGGGAGTAGATGTCGATAATCTTTTGATCTCACAGCCCGATTATGGTGAGCAGGCGTTGGAAATTGCCGACCGACTGATCCTCTCGGGTGCGCTGGATGTAGTTGTAATTGACTCAGTGGCAGCACTTGTACCAAAAAGTGAATTGGAAGGAGAGATGGGTGATAGCAAAATGGGACTTCATGCCAGGCTGATGAGCCAGGCGCTTCGTAAGTTGACTGCAACCATTTCCAAGACAAATACCATCTGTATATTCATAAACCAGCTGCGCGAAAAGATCGGGGTCATGTTTGGCAACCCCGAAACCACTACCGGTGGTAACGCGTTGAAATTTTACGCCTCCGTGCGGCTCGATATTCGTCGCAGCACACAAATCAAGGATGGCGATGAGGCGGTAGGCAACCGGGTAAAAGTGAAGGTCGTTAAGAACAAAGTAGCCCCACCTTTCAGAGCTGCTGAGTTCGATATCATTTTTGGAGAAGGAATCTCTAAAACCGGTGAGATCATTGACATGGGTGTTGAGTTGGGAATTGTTCAAAAAAGCGGTAGCTGGTTTAGCTACAACAGCGATAAACTCGGCCAGGGACGTGAGTCTGTGAAACAGTTGCTGACCGATAACCCGGAACTGGCAAAAGAAATTGAAGGAAAGATCCGGGAAAAAATCAAAGAGGTACAGGCTGTATAAATTATTCACTGCCCGTATGGGCCGGTGGGTGTGTTAGTGAGTAAGTCGTCTCGCCTCAGGCAGGACGGCTTTTCATTTTCTATACAAAGACCCATACGGTCAATGTTTAAACATTGTATATTTACCTACCAAATCCGGGGATTTTTTTTGATACCCCGAACTAAATTTTGAAGATGACGAGATCAAAACGTCCCTGGATGAAGAAAGTGCTAATTACAGTGCTATTGCTGGCTGTAGCAGGTGCTGCGATTTACTGGTATGTGGCAACAGAAAAATTTGCCGACACCAAAGACCGGGAGGCAGCCTATACCGTTAGCGCCGATACATTTATAAATGAGTTTGAAAATGACAGCAAAACGGCCAATGAGAAGTATGTAAACAAAATCGTAACAGTTAATGGCAGGGTTTCTGAAATAGAAGCCGCCGATACTACCGTGAATATAAAATTCATTGACAACACAAGCGGTTCCTATGTCATATTCAATTTCCAGGAGCAGCACAGCGGTGAAGCAAAGACTTTGGCGGTAGGTGATTCGGCGTCTATCAAAGGTTCCTGCAGCGGTGGAATATTCAGTGAGATACTAGGTACCCAGGCCATCAGTTTTAAAAGATGCACATTAAACAATTAATATAATAACACACACAAAAAAGCACAAATGAAAAAAGTAGTTCTAATTCTGGGCCTTATTGCTTACACCGGCATTCTCTTCGCGCAAAGAAAGACAACCACATCGGCCATCGTCACATTTGATGCCACCACTTCACTCGATGCGCTCCCTAAGGCGGAAAACAAAACCGTGATCGGCGCGCTCGACACAAAGACCGGTGCCGTTCATTTTGAAGCGACCGTTAAAAACTTCACATTTAAGAACCCAACCATGCAGGATCATTTTAATGGTGAAAAATGGTTGAACTCAAACCAGTTTCCGAAATTTTCTTTCAAGGGAAATATCGTAGACATGTCGAAAGTGGATTTCAATAAAGATGGTACCTATAACGCTGAAGCCGAAGGTATACTTGATGTAAAGGGAAAGGAGCAAAAAATTAAAGTACCCGGCACCATCGCCGTAAAAAATGGCGCTATTACGCTCAACTCGGATTTTACCATCAGTTTAGCCGATTTTGGAATTACTGGTGTACCCATCGATGGCGGTAAAGTTGCTAAGAAACCAAAGATCACCGTGTCGGCAGAATTCAAATAAGCAGGCCATCTTTTTCCTCTGACCTATTTGGAAGCCAATATGTAATTTCATATTGGCTTTCTCTATTAATGGATTTTAAACAGGTAATCAATAGACATGAATACAAGAACACTGGCCAGTCGCAAGCGGATAGCATTGGTAGCACATGACAACATGAAGGATGAAATAATCGAATGGGCGATTTACAATAAAGTGGCGTTGTCCAGGCACCAGCTCTTTGCAACCGGCACTACTGGTAGTTTGTTGGAAGCTGCGCTTGATCAACTGATCTATAAATTTCTCAGTGGACCTTTAGGCGGTGACCAACAGATCGGCGCCAGTATTGCTGAAGGAAAGCTGGATGCCCTGATCTTTTTTTGGGACCCGATGGAAGCCCAGCCGCATGATCCTGATATCAAGGCTTTACTTCGCGTAGCAGCCACCTGGAATATTCCCACAGCCTGTAATCGCGCCACTGCTGATTTCCTGCTCACCTCGCCGCTGATGCACCAGGATTACGAGACTATCCTGGTGGATTATTCTGCCTATACAAACAGGAGGTTGAAGTGATTTGGGCTCGCGCAACATACTTCGCTATGACCGCCGTATGCGCTGCGGCTTCTTAACCCATGAATACGATTGAACCACGGCGAGCACAGAGAACACGGCGAAGGCATCTACGGACCTGAGGCTAAGCGGCATACTACACTGTGACGGCCGTGTGCGCTGCGGTTTATTAAAAAAACCTGGCCATTTGACCAGGTTTGCCAGTTTATACGGACAGTGTGATTGTATTAACCAATGAGTTTTATTGTTTCAGGAACTTCAAACCAACATCAAAAGACCGATTGGGAGATTTTATGTAATACACGCCGGCGGGCAAATGATACAGGTCAAAATGAATGGTATTTTTCCCAGTTCCCACCTGTACTGATTCTTTGATGACCACCCGACCGGTATTGTCTATGATATGCAGATCAATTTTCTCCTTTCTTTCTGCTATAAATGAGAGGTTGATCTCGCTGGTAGCGGGGTTGGGGAATAAACCGATACTATTCTTAGCCGCGATAGCTATGCTGACGATTTTGGAATATGTAAACCTGCCATCGATGTCGCGTTGCTTCAACCGGTAGTAAACCGGGCTCGCTTTGAGTGCGGTCACACCAGGATCAGTGAACTGGTAACTATGCGTGCCCGGCCTGTTATAAGATAAAACGTTACCGACTGCATTAAACTGAACGCCATCGACACTTCTTTCAATTATAAATGATTCCGTGGCTTCTTCGTTGGTCGTTCTCCAAATCAAAAGTGCATCCTCATTTTCAAGTCTTGCTTTGAATTCTACCAATTGAAGAGGTAGTACAGAGGAATAATTGATCACCCATAACTCACGACCCAGGTCAGACTGCCTGATACTTGCATAAATATGATTGTCGGTTTCAACCAGTTCCTGCATATCACCATCACCAGGGTCACCCACACCCTGTACGATCATCGTTCCGGAAGGCGAGCCATCACTTTCCCAGGTTTTGTAACCGGTAACACCGTCATTGCCTGTAAATATGAGTTTGTTCAGCAGTTTCGAGAAATTACCGACGGCACCACTTTCTGCCCCGGGCCAGACATCTTTAACCAGCATAGTACCGGCAAGCGTACCATCGCTTTTCCAGAGCTCAGCTCCTTTTTGGCCATTATCAGCGGAGAAGAACAATTGCCCGTTTACATTTTTCAGGCTAAATGGAAAGCTGCCGTTGGCTCCTACCCATATATCTTTCACCATCATCGTGCCGGCCGCGGTACCATCGCTTTTCCACAATTCTGTTCCGCTTGCACCATTATCTGCTGAAAAGAATAAAGTACCTCCTACATTGATCAGGTCGAAAGGATAGCTATCCTGGCTGCCGGAGAATATATCCTTTACCAGTTTAGTACCCGCCGCTGTGCCATCACTTTTCCACAGCTCAACACCCGTTGTGCCATCCGTTGCCGCGAAATACAGAGTTCCGTTCAAATTCGCCATAGCCTGCGGGTAGCTACTGCCAGAATAGGGATTAATGTCTTTTACCATCACGGTGCCTTGTGCGGTACCGTCACTTTTCCAAAGTTCTACGCCATGCACACCATCATCAGCTGAGAAATACAAGGTACCGTTGATATTGAAAAGACCAGAAGGATTGCTGCTCAAACTACCTGACCTGATATTTTTGACCATGTATGTGCCTTCCAGCGTTCCATTACTTCTCCAGAGTTCGTTACCGGCTACGCCGTCGTTTGCTACAAAAAAAAGTGTGTGATTAACCGGTGTGAGGTAGCCGATACTACTACTTGCAGTGCCTGGCCTGATATCTTTCACGAGGACAGTTCCAGCTTCGCTGCCGTCGGTTTTCCAAAGCTCCATGCCATTCACACCATTATTGGCCGCAAAAAAAAGTGTATTGTCAACATTCGCCAGGTAACAGACATTGCTGCTGGCTGAGCCTGGGTTTATATCCTTAAGCAAGGTAAAGCTCTGTGCAGTTACGACGTAGGAGAATAGGAGAGGGCAAAAAACAAGTAAAAGTTTTTTCATACCGTACAGGATATTGGAAGGTGGTTGGATACCCGGCTTAAATATTCCAAAAAATCTTAATTGGTTCGGAATTTTTGGACGTCTCTAATGCCTTGATAGCAAACTACTCTATAAAGTGCTGCATAAGCAAAATTTAGACGAAGATTTCCTAAAAATTAAGTAGTAATCCAACAGGCCAACGAGGAAAATTCCCGCGCTAGTAGTGAAATTTCTATTTAAGATTTGGAAACTCAGTGTTTACCCTTAGAAACCACTTATTGTTTATTTACCTTGATCACTTTCCTAAGTTTATCTCCCCTGATCTCGAGGTAGTAAACGCCCCTTGCTAAATTGCTTATATCCTCTGTAACAACGGTTCGACCTTGTAACAGATTGTATTGGCCAAACCTGATCAGTCGCCCACTGTTATCCATCAATTGCCATTTCAATTGTTCCTGGCGTGGCAGACTGATAGAAAGATTCATCGTTGCCTGAACGGGATTGGGATAAAGTGAAACAGTGGTCTTTTCCTGCGCGATATCGATCGAAACGATCTTTGAATAAACAAAGCTTCCGTCGAGGTCCACCTGGCGGAGCCGGTAATAGATCGTGCGCGTGTCAATTGACGTAATATTTACGTCAGTATAATCATATTGATGACTACCCGTTGTATTTATTGCAGTTACTGTTCCTATTTGGTGAAAGCTTATGCCATCGAGGCTTCTTTCAACCAAAAATTTATCGGTGTTGGATTCATTTTCCGTAGTCCATCGGAGTTTTCCATCATTGTTCTGCAGCCAGGCTTCAAAGGCAAGCAATTCAAGCGGGAGTCCAATTTCAGAAGGCATATTGGCCGCCCAAACTTCCATACCCAGCGCATTCGTGGTTATCCCGGCAAATATCCTTCCGTTTGCCTCAATGATCGCATTTTTAAATTCATAGAACAGGATCGGCAGGGCATCACCACTACCGTTCACAATATCCTGCACCAGCCGGGTGCCGGCCAGGGTGCCGTCGGTGATCCAGATCTCATTGCCATGTACACCGTCGTTGGCTGTAAACATCAACTTATTTCCCACTTTCGCGAAGGAATTGATATCGCTGTTGCCGTTACCCGCATTAATATCTTTGATCATTTGCGTACCGCTGATAGTGCCGTCTGTTTTCCATAATTCCCAGCCATGAGTATCATCATATCCGGTAAAATAGACTTGTCCATTAAGGGTTGCGACCACTTCCACTGTATTGAAGTAAGAATTATCCCTGGGTTTGAGTAGTATAGTGCCGGCAGCTGTACCATCGCTTCTCCATAAACCGTCGGTTTCCAGGAAATAGAAATAGTTACCAGCAACTACGCCGTGGTTGTCGAAATTGCCTCCAAAAAGCTCTGTTATCATTACAGTCCCAGCCGCTGTGCCATCGCTTTTCCATAACTCATTTCCTTCGGTTCCTTTATATACCGTGAAAAACAAAGTTCCATTAACATCGACGAAATTATTCAATGCATAATCTGAACCGGGGTAAATATCCTTTACCAAAGTTGTGCCTACACTTGTACCATCTGTTCTCCATAACTCGGATTTGTAATAGTCGTCTGAAGCGAGGAAGTATACAAGCCCATTCATACCGGTAAAGCCTTGCGGGTTTCCACTATGGGGTGTACCAGTCTCCAATCCTGAAGTAGCCACGCCTGGAAAAATATCTTTCACCATCACTGTGCCTTCCGGCGTACCATCCGATCTCCACAATTCACGCCCGGCAATACCGTCATTGGCATTAAAATATAAGTATCCGTTATAACTGTAAAAGGAAGTCGCGGAACTGGATCCCGGACCCGCGTAAATATCTTTTACCATCACAGTACCACTTGCGGTACCATCGCTTTTCCAAAGTTCGGCGCCATGAACACCGTCATTGGCTTTAAAAAATAGAACACCATTCACATTGGTGAATAGTTCGAGTTCACAACCCGCCGCACCGGGGAAAATATCTTTTACCATTACAGTACCATTGACCGTACCATCTGTCTTCCACAACTCATCACCGTGCGCTCCGTCATCGGGTCGGAAATACAAAACACCATCAACGCTGGTAAAATTAAAATACGAACTGCCGTTAGCGCCGGGGTTGATATCTTTTAAAAGGGAGAAAGGCTGACCGAAGAGGCTTGATTGCAGGGATAATAACGCAATCAGGGTTAATACAGGGTAGAATTTTCTTTCCATAGCCGAGGTTTAAGATTAGATAGGAGTTAACTCCGGCTTTTCAAGAAAATTGATGGGCTAAATATATATAAAGTCTTTTGTGAATTCTGCGCGTTTCTGCATTATTATTTATCCAGATTGCGTAACCCAATAGCTTCTAACAAGTTAATATGGGGTGTCCGGTCGCCGTGGGGGCTTGTAATTCTGTAAATTGCAGTATGGCTTTCAATCTTAATGCTCCATTTCCCCCAGCCGGCGACCAGCCCCAGGCCATCCTGCAATTGACGGAGGGCTTGTTGGAAGGTGAACGGTATCAGACACTTTTAGGCGTGACGGGGAGCGGAAAGACCTATACGATCGCTAATGTGATCCAAAATGTACAAAAGCCAACCCTGGTCTTAACGCATAATAAAACCCTGGTGGCCCAATTATATGGTGAGTTCCGCCAGTTTTTTCCTGATAACGCAGTAGAGTATTTTGTATCTTATTACGACTATTACCAACCCGAGGCCTACATGCCGGTAAGCGGTGTGTACATCGAAAAAGACCTCAGCATAAATGATGAGCTCGATAAACTGAGGCTTCGAGCCACATCAAGTTTGTTGAGTGGGAGGAGGGATATTATCGTCGTTGCATCTGTTAGCTGTATATATGGTATGGGTAATCCTACCGATTATGAAAGTGGGATCATCCGGATCAATAAAGGTCAGATCATTTCCCGCCAGGGTTTTCTTCACTCGCTTGTAAACTCATTATACAATAGAACTACCCTGGAATTCAACCGTGGTACATTTCGGGTAAAAGGCGATACGGTAGATATAAATCTGCCTTATGTTGATTATGGTTATCGCGTCACTTTTTTTGGAGATGAAATTGAGGAGATCGAAAGCATGGATGTGGTGACAGGCAAGCGTATCGCTAAAATCGAAAATGCAGCGATATTCCCAGCAAACCTCTATGTTGCACCTAAGAACATTATGCAGCAGGTGATCTATGAAATACAGGATGAGCTGCATGCGCAGGTTGAATATTTCAAAGCATCCGGCAAGCTGATCGAAGCGCAGCGACTAAAGGAGCGCGTGGAATACGATCTCGAAATGATCAAGGAGTTGGGTTACTGCAGCGGGATTGAAAACTACTCCCGATTCTTCGACAGGCGTGTCCCGGGTACCCGGCCATTTTGCCTGCTGGATTATTTTCCCAAAGACTACCTGATGGTGATCGACGAAAGTCACCAGACAATACCTCAGGTGAGTGGGATGTACGGCGGTGACAGAAGTCGTAAATTGATCCTGGTGGACTATGGGTTCAGGTTACCCTCCGCGCTGGATAACCGTCCACTGAACTTTCATGAATTTGAATCACTCATCAACCAGGCCATCTTTGTATCTGCTACTCCCGATGATTTCGAACTGGAAAAAACAGGCGGTGTCGTGGTGGAACAGGTGGTAAGACCTACTGGTTTGCTGGATCCTCCCATCGAGATCAGGCCGAGCATTAACCAGATTGATGATCTCCTTGATGAAATAGATAAAAGAGTTACAAAAGGTGACCGGGTGCTGGTGACGACACTCACCAAGCGCATGGCAGAAGAAATGGATAAATACCTGCATCGCATTAATATTAAGTCGAAATATATCCATAGCGAAGTAGATACGCTTGAAAGGGTGGAGATACTGCGTCAGCTTCGTCTTGGTGAAATTGATGTGCTGGTTGGTGTGAACCTGTTGCGTGAGGGACTTGATCTGCCCGAAGTATCACTGGTAGCCATTCTTGATGCAGATAAAGAAGGGTTTTTGAGAAATGAAAAGTCATTGACCCAAACAGCAGGCCGTGCCGCCAGGAATGTAGATGGCCTGGTGATCTTTTACGCAGATAAGATGACCGAAAGCATGCAGAGAACGATAGACGAGACCAATCGCCGGCGTGAAAAGCAGATCGCTTATAATATAGAACACGGCATCACCCCCAGGACCGTCGTCAAGTCAAAGCAGCAGGTACTTGCACAGACTTCAGTATTAGACATAAAAGGGTATGATCCTGCCAATCCCTATGCCATTGCGCCGGATGAAGACCTGGTGACTGTGGCGGCTGAGGACCAGGAGGAGTACAAAACAATTCCCCAGGCTGAGAAAGCAATAGCCCGAGTTAAAAAACAGATGGAAAAAGCGGCACGTGATCTTGATTTTATGGAGGCGGCGAGATTACGCGATGAAATGTTTCAATTACAAAAGAAGCTGGAAGAAATGAAGAAATAACTTAGTATATCTACGAATGTTTTTCTGAAAATCTCCCTTTTTCGTCAACTTGCCCCGCCTCTTCATTGCACATACAAAAACTTGGATATATCTTGGTTGTTGATCCTAATAACCAATAGAAAAACCGATTAAATCCATTATTGTATGAAAAAACGTGTCCGCAAGATTGCAAACTTCTTTGCATTCAACCTCCTGTTTTTTGCACTTTATCTGAATTTCATTCACAAAGACAACGCACCAGCTTCAGCTGTTGACGTGACTGTACAGCCGAAAGCAGCTACTGCTTTTGGAGGAACCGTACCGGTACAACATCCTGAGAAATATCTTGTACAAAAGCAATAATTTTTGATCTGCCCGGTCTTAAGTTTTTTCTTTAACCAAAAACAAAACCAACAAAGAAGACCCGTTGCCTTGCGCAGCGGGTATTTTTTTGGCCCCGGGGCAAGTCCTTATAGGTATTTCCATGAGGAATCCTGAAATAGCTAACTTAGCTGCATGGCTAAAAAGGTTTTCTTACTGGATGCGTATGCCCTGATATTCCGGGCATATTATGCATTGATTCGTAGTCCGCGACTTACATCTAAAGGAAAAAATACAAATGCTCAATTTGGATTTACCAACGCGCTGGTTGATCTGCTGAACAAGCAGAAGCCCAGTCATATGGCTGTTTGTTTTGATACGCATGCCCCTACCGAGCGACATACCGATTTTGCTGACTATAAAGCCAATCGCCAGGATGCGCCGGAGGATATTCTGGAAGCTGTTCCAGATATCAAGAAGATCATTGAGGGATTTAATATACCCTGCGTGGAAAAAGACGGGTTCGAAGCAGATGATGTGATCGGTACCCTGAGTAAACAGGCCGCCGCCGCAGGTTACGAAGTGTTTATGGTGACCCCGGATAAAGACTATGGTCAGCTGGTATCAGATAAGATCAAAATCTATAAACCAGGTTACCAGGGCGGTGATGTGGAGATACTGGGACCCGAGGAAGTCTGCGCTAAATGGAATATTAAAAATGTTTCGCAGGTTATTGATATTCTCGGATTGATGGGTGATGCGGTGGATAATATTCCAGGTATTGCCGGGGTGGGTGAGAAGACTGCAGCAAAACTACTTGCGGAATATGATTCGATTGAAAATGTACTCGCCAATGCTGATAACATTAAAGGTGCACTGGGCGAAAAGATCAGGAAAGGAAGAGATAATGCAATATTGTCGAAAAAGCTTGCTACCATAATCACAACCGTACCCATCGAGTTTCATGAAGAAAATTTCCTGGTGCGCGACTGGGATACGGAGAAGCTGAAAGAAGTGTTTACAGAACTTGAGTTCAAGACCCTTGGAAAAAGATTGCTGGGTGAAGACTTTTCACTCGTGTCGGCTGGAAAGACCGTCATTGGTAAAGCGATTCCGCAGGGGGTTCAAACCGACCTGTTCGGTAATATCATCGAAACCGAGAGTAATACAAGCGTGAAAGCGGCGCCTGTAAAGACTGAGATAAAAGTAGAGACGGAGGAAGGTGATGTTTTAGCTATTGATAAAAACATTCATAACACACCCCATCGTTATGAAGCGGTAACAGGCGAAGAGGCGATAAGGAAATTGGTCATTGAGTTGAAAAAGCACAGGGAAATTTGTTTTGATACCGAAACCACTAATATCGATGCGAATGATGCTGAACTGGTTGGCCTTAGTTTTTCTGTTAAGCCGGGGGAAGCATATTATGTTCCCTGTCCTTCAGACCTGGACGGGGTAACGAAAATACTTACCTTGTTTGAACCCCTTTTCAGCGACGAGACCAAAACCTGGATAGGCCAGAATACGAAGTATGACCTGCTTGTATTGAAATGGTATGGCATGGAGGTTAAAGGCCAATTGTTCGATACCATGCTGGCGCATTATGTGATCGAACCCGATGGAAAAAGAAGCATGGATGTGCTAAGCGCCAAATACCTGGGTTATGAACCTGTGCATATTGAAGTGCTAATTGGGAAAAAAGGAAAGTCGCAGGGTAATATGCGTGATGTAGAGCTTGAGAAGATCCGCGATTATGCCGCTGAAGACGCTGATATCACGCTGCAGTTGAAATATGTATTCACACCTTTATTAAAGAAACACGAAGTAGAAAATGTATTCAACGAAGTAGAGAACCCGCTTGTAAAAGTGCTCACAGAAATGGAATATGCAGGCGTGAAAGTGGACACAGATTTTCTTCATGAATATTCAAAACAACTCGAGAAAGAAGCAAAAACGGCGGAAGAAAATGTTTACAAGCAGGCTGGGGTACGCTTTAACCTTGCATCACCTAAACAACTTGGGGAGGTGTTGTTTGACAAGCTTCAACTTGACCCTTCTGCCAGGAAGACAAAAACCGGCCAGTATCAAACAGGTGAAGAAGTATTGCTAAAACTTGCCGCGAAGGGGCATACGATTGTAGATGATATCCTGGCATTCCGCGAGCTTACCAAATTAAAGTCAACTTATGTAGATGCATTGCCTCAATTGATCAATCGAAAGACAGGCCGTGTGCACACCACTTATGGCCAGGCGGTAGCCGTTACAGGGAGACTGGCAAGCAATAATCCTAACCTGCAGAATATTCCGGTGAGAACAGACAGGGGAAAGGAAGTACGAAAAGCTTTTATTCCGGGTGATGATAAACATATCTTGTTATCCGCCGACTATTCACAGATCGAATTGAGAATTGTTGCTGCCATCAGCGGTGATCCGAATATGTGTAATGCATTCAAAAGTGGCAAGGATATCCATACTGAAACCGCTGCAAGAGTGTATTCAGTTGAAGAGACTGCAGTAACAAAAGAAATGCGTTATAAAGCGAAGAGCGTCAATTTCGGCATCATCTATGGCCAGGGTGCTTTCGGCCTGGCCGATAACCTCGGTATTTCCCGCACGGAAGCGAAAGAAATCATAGAGAACTACAAGAAGCAGTTTTCCGGTATACAAAACTATATGGACAAGACCATCAACTTTGCACGGGAACATGGATATGTAGAAACACTAATGGGAAGAAAAAGATGGTTGAGAGATATCAATTCATCCAATTTTACGGTAAGGGGTTTTGCAGAACGAAATGCGATCAATTCACCCATACAGGGCACCGCAGCCGATATGATCAAACTGGCGATGCGAAAAGTGCATGACGCCATGAAAAAGGAAAAGATGCATAGTAGAATGATTATGCAGGTTCATGATGAACTTGTTTTTGATGCCCTGAAAACGGAGGTCAATGAGTTAAAACCCCTGATACTTGAATGTATGCAACAGGCCTTGCCTCTGCCTTCCGGCGTACCCGTTATCGCTGAATGTGGAGAAGGGTCCAACTGGCTCGAAGCACATTAATGAGGAATTGATACTCTGCTGATTCGGCGTGTTTTACTTATAAAGGGGATTTTTCTTTCATCGGTTTATTTTCCAGATTCGTCCCTGAAAGGCCAGTATGTCGTTGGCTGGCTTTATTATTTTCCCTAACTTTTATAAAAATTTATTATATGAAACGCCTGATCTTAATGCTTGCCGCGGTGTTGATCGCCGCAACTTTCTCAGCAGTTTCCGCGCAGTCGGAAGCGGAGATGAAAGCCTGGATGGACTACATGACGCCCGGTGAATTTCATAAGGAAATGGCTAAATGGGACGGGGAATGGAATGAAGATATCACCATGTGGATGGCACCAGGTGCTCCTCCTCAAAAAAGTACTGGTGCGTGCGTAAACAAGATGATCCTGGGTGGGCGCTACCAGTCTGCCACACATACAGGGAATTTTGGAGGGATGCCTTTTGAAGGCATCAGCACCACAGGTTATGATAATGCAAGAAAAACGTTTATTACTACCTGGGTGGATAATATGGGTACCGGTATCATGGTCCTGGAAGGCACCTGGGACGAGAAAGCAAAAGCACTCAACCTGAAAGGTAAGCAGATCGATCCTGCCACTGGTAAGGAAATGGCCGTGCGTGAAAAATTTACCGTCATCGACGACAATACACAAAAGATGGAAATGTTTGTGACCCCTGAAGGCATGCAGGAATACAAAAACCTGGAAATTGTGTTTACACGGAAAAAATAAAAACGATTCCCCGGCGAGTCACTGTCCTTACTATAATTTCTGACAATTAAATAAAGCGGGATTCGCCGGGGCAATTATTTTGTCACTCAGGAATTCAAGACGTCCTGCAAGTTTACATTCCTGTTTCGCAGGTCGATGCCTCCTTCATACAGACTTTTCATATTGGCCAGGTAAAAGGTCCAACCGGTTTTACAACCCAGGTGCCAGTGGTGCATGGATTCATCATCGGTGGGTATATTGTCCTGGATTAGCTCAACGATCGTTTCACCTGGCTCTTCTTTTATCGTGACGCTGCAGTCACCCGCTTTTCCAAAGCTGAAACGGAAGAAATCTTTTCCGTTACAATCCAGGATCACACCTTCCTCCATTACTTCATCTGGCCAGCCATGCCAGCGCCAGCGATAAGTATCACCTTTCTCTACAAATTCGTCATTGCCGCGCAGGACTCCCTCGACCTTTTGGTATTCCGACATGCGGAGAAACCAGTACTCTATCCCTTCGCGGGTCGCCCAGGCATGATAGAGTTTAGAGACAGGTGCATTTACGTTTATGCGAACCACAAAGCAGCTCCAGTCATAATTTTTTCCTGGCATAGGACATAAAAGGTTTTGTAGGAGTGTAATCAGAACAGATCAGTTCGAAGGAACATTGTGCAGACCGATCCTGTTACCTTCAGTATCAATTATCACCGCCATATATCCATACTCTGGTGAGATCTCTGTTTTGGGTACCATGATTTTTCCGCCGGCAGATTCCACCTTATCAAGAACTTTCTGAACATCAGGATTCCCGTTGAGATAGATCAATGGACCATCGGTGGCTGTTGGTTTATAAAAATCTTTGTTGTGGCAAAGAGCTCCGCCAATACCATTCTCCATATCTTCCACCGGGAACATACGCATTTTTATATCAGCCAAATCCATTGGTATGAGCGATATCCCAAAGATGGCTTCATAAAATTTTGTTGCGCGGTCGAGGTCTGTGGTTGGAATTTCAAACCAACTGATTGCATTTTTCATATTGTTGTATTTAAGTAAAATTAATATTAGTGGGTTATTGGTTCCGGTTAATAGTTATCAAAACATTTTCGAATAATATTTTCATAACGGATACACCATATTGTCACCTCTATGGAGTTCTTCATAGTCCAGGGCGCGATTTTGTCAGCAACAAAATGAACTGTAGCGTTTTGAGTGCTGCAGCACGACGTTGTGAACCTGTTTTTAGTGAGTCTTTGTTTTGTCTAACGCCACATTCCAATGATTGCTCCCATCAGGGTCAGCGCTACTACACTATAAAATCCATTGATGAGTATCAGTCGCCATGGTTTTAGTTCAAATAAACTGTGAATGGCAATGGCGCAAAAAGTCCAGATGCCCGCCAGGAAGCCAGCTGTGGCGCCCCAGGCTAAGTCTGTTCTCACTGCGCAGTCCGTTGGGCAGGATGCGGGCGGATCAGAAAGAAACATTCCCAGGTTTACCGCCATCAACAATGAAAAGATAAGGGTCCACCCGAAGATTTTTCCTTTATTGCCTTTTTTGATCTCCTCTTCGGTCAAGTTGTTGTCTTTCATCCAGGCTTTTCCGAAAAGTCCGGGTGAGTACCAGATGCCTCCTACTACAAATGATGAAATGCCGGCAACCAGTATGGCCAGCCAGTTAAGTTCTCCGATTTCCATTTTTTTAAAATTTAGTTCGTTAGTGTGGTTTATCGAATCTATTTTCTAAATTTTACATCGCAATTGCGAAAGGAATGAGGCTGGAAAAACAAGCGATGAAGATGAGAAAAAGGGGTACCACACCGTTGAAGAACGGGTATATCAACGATATCGGGTTCCGTCTTATCCTGATACCGGTCTTTGGTATTGTCATTCCCCTCGTGACGGGCATGACCCTTCCTTTTAATTTTTCAAACTGGGAGATCAAGCTCAGCTTTCTTTATACCATTGGAGTTGCCGCCGTTATCTGGCAGGGTAACCGATACCTGCATTATTCCATGCGAAGCTATTTCGACTGGTACAATAGGCCTGTCCAAAAAGTGCTGGTCCTGTTATTTAGCGTGATATTTTATACTATACCTGTTAGCATTATATTATTGGTGGGTTGGTATAATTTTTTTGGCGGAGGGCAGGTTGACTGGAATATCGTGTGGCAATCCACCCTGATAATCCTTATCGCCGTTATTTTTATTACGCATGTATATGAAACGGTTTTCCTGGTAAAAGAAACCGAGTCGGAAATGATCCGGAATGAACAGCTTGAACGTACCCGTGCGGAAGCTGAACTGGAAGCATTGAAGAACCAGATCGATCCCCATTTTATTTTCAATTCGCTAAATACACTAAGTCACCTGATTGAAGTAAAGCCTGTAAAGGCCAAGTTGTTCAATGATAATATGGCCGATGTGTATCGCTATATCCTGCAAAACAAGGCTCGTAGCCTGGTGTTGCTGAAAGAGGAAGTAATTTTCTTGCAGAACTACTTTTCACTGCTCAAGATTCGTTTTGATGAAGGTGTACAATTGGATATGGGAATCAAAGAGTATGATATGGAACGATACCTGGTGCCGCCCATATCACTACAGATACTGGCTGAAAACGCAATTAAGCACAATGAATTTTCAGAACATACACCTTTGACAATTAAGATCAAATTAGTGGATGATGAATTGATTGTTAGCAATCATATCCGTAAAAAGTCGCTTCGAAAGCCTTCCTCGCGTGTGGGACTTCAAAACCTGCAGGAAAGATATAAACTTACAACTGGGAAGGAGATTAGGATCAATGAAAATGAGAATGAGTTTGTGGTAGTATTGCCCGTGTTGGCTGTTTAGTTTGGAACCCATCGTAGCTCTAAATAAAATGAATTGAATAAACCCAAAATATTATGACTGCGATAATCATTGAAGACGAAAAGCCCGCGGCGGGGAAATTGCTCAAGGCAATAGAGCTAACAGATCCCGGCTTACAGGTAGCAGCTATACTGGACAGTGTCCAGTCCTCTATACAATGGCTGCAGCAGCATCCCGCACCAGACCTGGTGTTTATGGATATTGAACTGGGTGATGGACTTTCCTTTGGGATATTTGAGAAAGTAAAGTTCAACAGTCCGGTGATATTTTGCACCGCCTATGATGAGTACTGGCAGGAGGCTTTTGAACATAACAGCATTGACTATCTGTTAAAACCCGTGAAGCAGGAAAAGCTGGAGACGGCACTAAATAAGTATGATAAATTGAAACAGCATTTTGCCACCAATTTCCAACAGCTGCGGCAATGGTATACACATCCGTCAGAAATGGTTTTCAAGAAAAGATTCCTGGTGAAGAGAGGGCTCGACTATGTCAGCGTTAAAACAGATGATATTGCTTATTTCTATGCCGCGCATAAACTGGTTTGTATGGTGGATAGTCGTAACCAGAAATTCATTCTTGATCAGTCCCTGGCAGAAATAGAGAAGCAGGTAGATCCTTCGCAGTTTTATCGTGTCAATCGAAAGTACCTGGTACACCAGAATGCGATAAAGAAAATAAAATCATATCCAAAAAGTAAGTTGTTGTTGGAATTGGAACCTGCCATCAGTGACGAGATCGTCATCAGCCAGGAGAATGTGGCCGCGTTTAAGGACTGGATGGGACAATAAAAAAGCCCGGCACCTTGATCACTCTGGTTACCGGGCGGGATTAACTACCATTAACCCAAACTTTTATTGACCACCACCGCCACCACGACGGGGCATCATTGATGGTTCAATTTCTTCTTTCCATTTTTTGAATTGCTCTTCGGTCAGCACAGTCTTCAACTCTTTATCACGTGCATCCATAGCTGGTTGCATTTTTTCACGCATAGCCTGGAAATCGGGACGTCCATTTCCATTTCTCATTTCCTGCCTGATCTTATCCTGCTGGCGGTAATAGTTGGCAAATGTAGAATCCAGTTTTGCCATTTTCTCCGCGTCCAGATTAAAAGCATTTTCTATTTTTTCATGTACAACTTTCACACGCTCTTCAACCGTGCGGCGTGGGCCGCCCTGTGCTCCTGCTATTAAAGCAGTAAAGAGGAAAGCGATAATAAATCCAAACTTTTGTTTCATATTGATGATTGTTCCAGGTTTGCCTGTTGATTATTTTTTTTTGGATTCTCCTTGTTTTGGCGACTTACCCATTTTTCGGAAAGTGTGCAGGATCAGGGAATCATATTTCGGTTGTTGCTCAGCCGTGCAGAGAGATCTCACTTTTCTGAAATAGCTGAAAGTTTGCAAATCCAATGCTTTTTGCTTTTGTGCAATAGCATCCGTTACCTGGTTTACCAGGGAGTCAGCAGCCGGGTGACCAAGTAACTGAAACATGCTTTCTTTTGTTTTCCGCATATCATCATACATGGGCTTGATAGTCTGGCGCTGTTCTTCTTTCAGTTCTTTATATTTTGCTATCTGATCGTCTGTAAATCCTACTTCATTCTTTAACATTTCACCGATCCCCGGCCGTTCATTTTTAACAGCTGCTGTACTCTGCTTACCTGGTTTTTGGCTGAGGAAAAATACAAGCAGGGCGATATTGGTGAGCAAAAGAACACCTATGATGATCAATAAATTTTTATTCCTGGGATTGCTCATTGTTGTACAAGATTTTCATAATCAAAACTACTGCTGCTCGCCATCAGCGACTCACTATCAACGGCCTGTTCAGTTAGGATTATTTCAGCTTCCATTTCTTCCCTGAATAGAAGAACGCCATTCAACACCAGTATCAGGCATAGACCCGCGATGGCCACGGTAGGCCGGGCGAGGAATGAACTGATTGAGCCCCAGACAGACCTGTCTTCCTCCCTGCTGAGTCTTTTCATGATCCGGGCATACAACCAGGGCTGCGGCTCAGCTCTTTGTACGCCGTTGAGGCTGTTTAACGCCCCCTCGATCTTTTGGTTTATGTCATTGCCTGGTTTCATACACATATTATTTGACGTTGTCCTGCAAAAAAACTTTTGCTATGCCTGGTCCCGGAAATATTCTTCCAGTTTTTTCCTCAGATTGGTTTTTGCCCTGTGCATCAGGGACTCAACAGAAGAAACCGTGGTTTTCATCACTTCGCTTACTTCCTGGTAGCTCAGCCCCTCCAGTTTGTGGAGGGTGAATGCGATCCTTTGATTATCAGGCAATTGCCCGATTACGTTAAAAAGTGCAGCCGCATCCTCTTTTTTATCCAAAACCACTCCCGGGTGATTAAAATCAGGTGGATTTACGATAACCTCGCTTCCCTCACCAAAAAGACTGCGGACAAAAGCAAAGCGTTTTTTCCGCTTTTTTCTCCGCTCGTGGTCCAATGATTTTGTGACTGTGATCCGGTAAAGCCAGGTCGAAAACTTAGAATCGCCTTTAAAAGAACTGATCGATTGATACACCTGCACCAATACTTCCTGCGTTATATCTTCTGCATCTTCGGCGTTTTGTACAATACCAATTGCGGTATTGTACACCATATTTTGCCATGTCTCTACGATAGTCTTGAACGCAGACTCATCCCCCTGCTTTAGCTGTTCTATAAGTGTCCACTCGTTCATTCAATCCCGTAATATGGTTACAACGATATTACGGAAAAAATCCCTGTGGACGACCGCTTCTTCTATCATTGGAAGCACCCGACCGGCCACTACCGAAATTCTTGAGACTATAGGTAAAGGTCAGCATGAAATATTGCTGCAATACCCGGCTTTGGGAATCTTCAATATGTGTAGCCGTTACTTCCCGGCTGATGCTCTGGTTTTGTTTCAACAGGTCAAATACAGAAAGCTTGAGTTCAGCGACCTTATTTTTCAAAAACTTCTTTCCTATTGCGGCATTCCATAACCAATAGCTTTGGTTAAAACCATCTGACATTCCTGTATAGGTTTGGTTGGAAACATCATTCTGCAGGAACCAGCCGGTTTTTGTCAGGAAATTGGTCTGAAGGTTGGCTGCCTGGTTAACATATCGGTTATTATTATTTTGAACAGTGCTTTTTGCATTGTTGAAATTGACATTATAAGATAAATTAAAATCTACATATTCGCTAACGTTGCTGGCGAGACCGATTCTACCGGAATACACATAATTATTAGTCGTCGAAACCACGTTATTGATAATACCAGGCAGTTTTGAATATTCAAACCCTGTGCTTAGGTTTAGATTTGATTTCAGGAACTGTACCGGCTGACTAAATGTAAAGAAGGTACGAAGACTCTTATAACCATTCAGGTTGACCGGTTTGCTAAGTTGTGATCCTCTTTTCAAAACAATATCAGGATTGCCTGCCTGTATCACGGAATCCGCACTTGCTATATAAGTGGC
This sequence comes from Bacteroidota bacterium, assembly GCA_023424015.1. GTDB lineage: Bacteria > Bacteroidota > Bacteroidia > Chitinophagales > Chitinophagaceae > Terrimonas_B. Next base: position 22,348 of record JAFAEM010000007.1, read on the forward strand.
GTTTGTGATATAGTTGTCTTGTGCTTGCAGGAATACATTGGCAAAAAAGCTCTGGCCTTTTTGAGTATTGGTAAAAGTATAACGGCCCGAGAGCATGTGGTTGTACGATTGTTTCAGTAGGGGATTACCCATGCTCATCCGAAGCTGGTTACTTTGGTTAACAACGTCCTGCAACTGGGTTACACTGGGGAAATTGGTGCTGGCCCGATAAAATATTCTCATGGTGCTGCGTGGCGCCAGTTTTTTACTCCACATCAGGTTGGGCAATACATTGGTGAATTTCTGGTCAACATTGGACAGGGTCGGGAAGGTTCTTTCGCTTTCAAGTCTCGAATGTTGCAGGCTTACTCCTACGGCAAACTGGTTGTCCCTGGAATTTCCCAGTCGATAGGTTAATCCACCATTATGTGTTGTAGTGGTATTGTCAAACTGGTTGGATAATGTTGGCACAAATTCCGAATATTTTCCCCCGAATTCTTCATAAAGAAATGCCTGCTGATCCGCTTTGTTATTGGAGAATGAAGGAGTATAGTTAATCTGTAACTGGCTTTTTTGACTCAGCGGCTCGGTATACACAAAATTGGCTGATAAGTTATAGCCGTTAGTAGGATTATCAGTAAACTGGTTCTGCAGCGAATCAAATATACCGTTGCCTTCGAAGAAACGATACTGCGACAAGGAATAAGTCTCACCATGGTTTTTGTTGAACGTGGTGTTCAGGTTAACTGAAAATGTACGGCCTCTTTTAGGAAAAGAGTGGCGATAAAGCACATTATTCCTCAGGTTGTATCCATTACGCAAGACGTTACGATCGCTGTTTGATGTATTGGTTGTATCCGTCGTGCCGTACAAGGAACTTTCCATCGATTCAGACAATGACCTGTTCCTTTGGAAATTCAGGCTGGGGCTTACAATGATCGAATTGCTGGAATCGATCCTGTATTCCAGGCGCATGTTGATACGGTGGTTGTAGTTGGTACTAGCGGAGCGACTGTATTGGTTATTAAAGAAATTCTCACCAATTGTTTCGGTACGGGAGGAGCTTTCATTTACATTATTGCTGTTATTAAAGAAATAACTTCCCGTCACATCCAGTTTCTTACCCCATTTGTCAGAGTAGTTAAGCCCGATAGCATTTGTTTTACTGATCCCGCTTTGTTGTCCTACCTGGAAATTTTCACCCCCACCAAAACCACCGCCGCCACGACCGCCCCTGGGTCCACCACCACGGCCACCGAAATTACCTCCGCGTCCGCCTCCACTACTTGTAACACCAAGCAGGTCTTGTGAACCGAAATTCTGTTGGTTGATATTGTTAAAATTACCAACAATGGAAAGCCGGCGATCCCCATTAAATGTACTTACATTACCACCCGCCATATAACGACCATCTGTGCCCGCACCGGCATACACGCGGCCAAACTGGCCATTCTTGATACCGGATTTTGTAACGATGTTTAATGCTTTCACGGAATTACCGTCATCCACACCTGTAAACTGGGCCTGGTCGCTGAGACGATCGAATACCTGTATTTTATCTACAACATCAGAAGGTAGATTGCGTAAGGCAGCAGAAGCGTCGTCGCCAAAGAAATCCTTTCCGTCGATCGTTACTTTTCTTACCTGTTCACCCTGGGCAGTAACGGTGCCATCACGATCAACCGTTATACCGGGCATTTTCTTAATAAGGTCTTCGGTGCTTGCATCGGGGTTTACTTTAAACTGGCTGGCGCTGAATTGCGTGGTATCACCTTTTTGGATAACCGGCGCGGCCTTAGCCAAAACCGTTACACCGCCCAACTGTAGCAAAGCTTTGGGTACAGACAGGGTTTTTAGATCCGCATTGGGTATAGAATCGCTGAGCGTTACCACCTGGCGAAATTCATCGTAGCCGATAAAACTTACAGACAGGTAATAACTACCTATCGACAGGCCCGTAAATTGAAAAGCCCCGTCTTTGTCGGATACGGTATATTTTATTGATAATGAATCTCTTACATCCACAAGATTTAGGGTAGCACCTGAGAGGGGTTTTTGATCGGTTGCATCGGCCAGTTTTCCTTTAATGCTTTGAGCCTGTACAAATCCTGAAATAATCAACAATAAGGTCAACAGTGTAAATCTGGTCATAAATTAATAGTTACAGTTCATTGGACGTTGTTCATTGGATAAACCTTCGTAGTTGGAGTTGGCCACGAATAACACGAATTGGCCACTGATTTCACAGATTTCACGGATTGATTCTGCCTGCGGCAGGGGGAAGTGGCCACGAATGACACGAATCACACGAATGGGGCCAGGGATTACACGGATTTGCACGGATTGATTCTGCCTGCGGCAGGGGGAGCCACGAATGACACTAATCACATGAATGGGGCCACTGATTGCACGGATTAGCACGGATTGATTTACTGCCTTGCGGCAGGGGGAGTGGCCACGAATTACACGAATTGCACTAATTAGCCACAGATCGCACGGATTTCACTGATTGTATTTCTCTGTGATCTTCGTGCAAACCTTTGTGCACTCCGTGTCGTAAAGCCACGAATCGCAGGAATAGCGCGCATTGGGTTTACCCGGTGTATGGACTACTATATATACCTGGAAGTTTATCATATAACTGGTAGCGATATTCGTGTAATTCGTGCGATTAGTGGCCCCCCTTAAAACTTTGGTTTAATTTTAAGAAAACAAAAGCCATGAAAAAATTGACTTACCTGCTGGTAATCTTTGCAGGCTTTTTAACAGCCTGTAATAATTCAGCGGACACAAAAAATAATAAAGTGGACACTACTACTAAGGCGCCGGTGGTGGACTCATTTGCCATGGGATTAATCGGTGTGTATCATGGTTACCTGCCATGTGCCGATTGTCCCGGTATAACTACGTTTTTATTACTCAGTGAGGATATGAGTTACAGGCTGGAAGAAACATACAACAAAGGCAATGATAGCGTCTTTGTAACAACCGGTACCTGGAAAACAGAAAACGGAAAGGTCGTCCTTACCTCAAATAATGAAGTAAAGAATACTTACCTGCCGGAAGCCGACAAGATCGTCCAACTTGACTACCAGGGCAATCGCATTAGCGGAAACCTGGGCGACAAATATGTATTGACCCGTCAGCCACGGGCAGATAGTAAACACCTGAAGGAAAAAATTGATGCAGGTATCGATTTCGTGGCCAATGGCAATGAACCATTCTGGAGCCTTGAGATTGACAAGGGTAAAAATTTCATATTTAACAGGCCGGGTTTGGAACAACCTGATACCATGTCATATATTGAACCCGGGGTCTTTAACGAAACACGGGAATACCATTTCCAGGAAGGATCCAAAAAACTTGATCTTAAAATAACGCCACAATTTTGCAGCGATGGTATGAGTGATTTTGTATACGAGTATAAGGTGGAAATGGAGTATAATAAGAAAAAATATAGCGGTTGTGGCCGTTTGCTGGGCCGGTTATAATAATGGCCCGTATTTTGATTTTTCAGGTTATCTTGCACCTCCTTAAATAGTAATAACGACGTATGGAATACAGTAAAATTGTTGCGGTTACGGGTATGCCCGGATTGTTTGAATTGGTCAATAGTAAAAGCGATGGCGCCATCGTGCGTTCGCTGGATGACAATAGCACAAAATTCGCTTCATCGCGCATCCATAATTTTTCCCACCTGGAAAGCATTGAAGTATATACGACCGGTGATAATGTAAACCTGGTGGAGGTTTTCCATGCGATGGAGAAAGCAGGTGGTTCCCTGCCCGACGGAAAGGATGCAGGCATATTGAGAAAATATTTTGAGAAAACATATCCGGAACTGGATTTCGAACGTGTGTATAGCAGTGATCTCAAGAAGATGGTGAAATGGTTTGAGATACTGAAGAATAAAAATATCGAGATCAAATTGACGGAACTGCCCAAAGAGGAAGAGGAAGTAATCGACGAGTCCATAGTGGCAGCAAAAGAAGTAAAGGAAGAAAAACCCGCTAAAAAAGCAGCGCCGAAAAAAGCAGCGGAGGAGAAAGCGGCAGCACCGAAAGCAGAAAAAAAAGCAACAAAGACAGAATCAGCTGCCAGGTCTGAAAAAGCTGCGCCCAAAAAGAAGACAGCAACAAAGAAAGCAACGGAGGAGAAAGCTGCTGCACCAAAGAAGAAATCGGCACCAAAGAAAAAATAATTATATTGATTTCTTAACCAGGCTACCCCGGACCGACCAGGGTAGCTTTTATATTTTTGATAGCGTATGGATACCATGGAATACAACGCGGATATTGAAAAGCTCCCGAGACATTTTTTGCCGGCTGACTTCAAGATCGAGAACTGGGAATCGCTGGAGCCTTATTTTAAAGAATTGTCTGAAAGAAAGATTGGATCCGGTGCGCAGTTGGAGCAATGGCTGAAAGATGTAAATGAGCTGGAAGCAGCGATCAGTGAAGATGCCTGCTGGCGCCAGATAAAAATGACCTGTGATACCGAAAATAAGAAACTGGAAGCGGCTTTCAATTTCTTTATGATGGAGATACAGCCTAAGATACAACCCTATGCGGACCAGCTTAATAAAAAACTCATCGCTTCTCCATATGCAAACGACCTTGACAAGGAGAAGTTTTTTACATACCTGCGTAACGTAAAAAAGAATATCGACCTTTTTCGCGAAGCCAATATTCCCCTGCAGGCAGAGATGAATGTGGAAGCACAACGCTTTGGCATGATTGCGGGAAAAATGTCGGTTGAGGTAAATGGGCAGGAATATACTTTACAGCAGGCCGCGAGATTCCTGGAAGATCCGGACCGTCAATTGCGTGAAGAAGTTTATCGAAAAATAAACGACAGGCGCTTGCAGGATAAAGAGGATCTTGATGACCTGTACACGGCTTTATTGATAAAAAGACACCAGATCGCGCTGAACGCCGGCTTTGAGAATTATCGCGACTACCGGTTTGTCGAGCTTGGTCGGTTTGATTATACAAAAAAAGACTGCTACCAGTTTCACGAAGCGGTAAAGCTTCATGTAATGCCCCTGGTAGACCAGATCTACCTGGCAAAAAAGAAAAAGCTGGGCCTGGATACTTTGCGTCCCTGGGATATTGACGCTGAACCAGCCGGCACACAGCCACTCCGTCCATTTAAGACCGGTGAGGAATTAATTCAAAAAACAATTAGCTGCTTTAATCAGCTGAAACCATTCTTTGGTGACTGCCTGAAGAAAATGAAGAGCATGGGCCACCTCGATCTCGAGAGCCGTAAAGGCAAGGCGCCGGGTGGGTATAATTGCCCTTTAGCTGAAACAGGAGCGCCTTTTATTTTCATGAATGCGGCTGGTCAGCTGGATGATGTAACGACCATGGTGCATGAGGGCGGACATGCCATTCATTCTTTCCTGGCGCATGATCTCGAGTTGCACAACTTCAAGGAGTATCCTACCGAGATTGCAGAAGTAGCGAGCATGAGCATGGAACTTTTTAGTATGAACCACTGGCAAGTGTTTTTTGAAAACGAAGAAGAACTTATTCGGGCCAGGGAACAACAACTGGAAAGGGTGATCACCATATTCCCCTGGATCGCGACGATCGACAAGTTTCAACACTGGGTGTATGAGAATCCCGCTCATACCCGCGAGGAACGTGGACAAAGATGGTTGGAGATTCTTGGAGAGTTTTCTTCTTCACATATCGATTTTAGCGGTTTGGAAGAATACCGACGTTTTGCCTGGCAGCGGCAACTTCACCTTTTCGAAGTGCCGTTTTATTATATTGAATATGGAATTGCACAGCTGGGTGCGATCGGTTTGTGGCAACAGTACAAGAAAGATCCGGAGCAGGCGCTGCAAAATTATATGAAGGCGCTCGACCTGGGTGGCACCCGCACATTACCGCAATTATTCGGTGCTGCAGGTTTAAAATTTGACTTTTCGCCCGCGTATATAAGCGGTTTGATGGGATTTGTGAAGAAGGAACTTGAAGAGGTACAGGGTAAAATCTGAAAAATACCATTAATGTGGTATGCCTGAAATTCGGAAATATCAAATACTCATATTACATTTGGATTCCAATTTAACAAACGCATTATAAAATAGCTACTAATCAGAGCCTTAACCTAAGTCCCCGTGTTTCTACACGGGGGCTTTTTTTAAGTTACAGCTAACCGGCATTGCAGTTTTTGCAAACCCCTTCCACCACCACTTCTATATGTTTGGAGGTATAGCCTTCCGGCAGTTTTACACCCGGTGTCACAATATCGTCGAGGCAATAAGTATTGTTGCAAATCGAACATACAAAGTGGATATGATGATCGTGGTGATGACCAGCCTCGCAGTCATCTTTACAAAGGGCATAACGGATCGAGTTGTCTGCGGTGGGGATGGTATGAATGATACCTTTTTCTACAAAGGTTTGCAAAGTGCGGTAAACTGTCACCCGGTCGAATTTTTCACCGGCTTTTTTTTCAATATCGCCATGCGCCAGGGCTCCGGGCTGCTCGAGAAACAGGTGGAGTATCTTTTCACGGCTGGCCGTTACACTAAGCTGGTTACGCTTCAATATGTCTTTGATACCTGCTGTCATAGTTAAAGCTTTAGCATTCTTTCAATCTCTTTGATCATGGCGTTGATCTCTCTTTCCTTCAACCCGTCATATACTTTTTTCACTTCACCATTTTGATTGACCAGCGCCCAGAACTGCGTATGCAAAAAATCGTCTTCGATGTTTTTCAGGTTATTGGCCGGGTCATCGATTGTATAACTAAGCCTGGCGGTTTTATAGAGGCTGTCTTTACGTCCCGTCAGGAAGATCCATTGATCGGTATTAACCCCTAGCGAATCGGCATACCTTTTTAATACAGGCACGGAATCTCTTTCAGGATCGGAAGTATGGGAAAGGATCAAAAAGCCATCCTGCCCGCTAAACCTGTCATACACCCTTTTCAGGTTTGTATTCATGGTCGGGCAGATCCCCGGGCAGGTGGTAAAAAAGTATTCTGCCACGTATACCTTGCCTTTTAAATCATCCTGGTTAACAAGTTTCCCGTCCTGGTTGATAAATGAAAATGGCTGCACGGTTGAAATAGTATCGTTTCTTTTGATCCATGGCCGCACAATCAGGTAAAAAATCGCAGTCAGTCCTACAAAAAATGCGCTGTAAATCAATATCTTCTTTGACATAGTTCGCTTATTAAATTGCAAAGTTAACCAGGATTACAAGATTAAATGATGAGCAAGATTAACGTCAGGTTTTCCGTGCATTTTGGTCAAATCCAAAATCACTTTATATTTTGCAACAATGTTGCTTTTTCCTATTTTTGCCCACTTATGAAGTCAAGGATCAACTGGGATGCTTTGGGAATAACAACATCGGTGGCCTGCGCTATTCATTGCGCTGTTTTGCCTTTGTTTTTTTCTGTTTTACCACTATTTGGGGTGAACATCATCCATAACATCGCTTTTGAAACCGGGATGATCCTGCTAGCCCTGGGTATCGGTATTTACTCACTCTATCATGGTTTTCGCCGACATCATCACAACAAGATGCCCTTGTTTTTGTTCATTGTGGGTATCGTCTTACTGGTGCTCCGCTTATACTTTGTCCACTACGAAACCTGGTTGCTGATACCGGCTGTAGTTCTCATAGTGTGGGCACATTTTATGAACTATCGTTTTTGCCGGGTGCATAATCATGCGCATGCGGATGATTGCAATCACTGATCCGCATTATCATAAATGAATTACTTTCATAAAGAATTGACGATTTATGAAAGTATTTATAATCTGCCTTTTGCTGCTATGCTCAGCCCCGGTCTTTGCACAAACATCTGATGTAGTATCGATCCGGAAACTGCTTTCCGAACAAACGGAATCCTGGAATCGAGGAGACCTGGAAGGTTTTATGAAAACATACTGGAAAAGCGATTCGCTGATGTTTATCGGAAAAAGCGGCGTGACCTATGGATGGAATAACACGCTTAATAATTATAAAAAAGGTTACCCGGACACAACGGCAATGGGTAAGTTATCTTTTGATATTATCTCCGTGAAGCCATTGTCTGCAAAATATTACCAGGTGATTGGTAAATGGCATCTGAAGAGAACTATTGGTGATCTAAGCGGACATTATTCTTTATTACTGGAAAAGATCAACGGTGTATGGGTGATCATCTCCGACCACAGCAGTTAGAGAGAGAAGCCACAGATTACACGGATTTGCACTGATTGACTGCCTGCGGCAGGAGAGGCAGCCACGAATTGCACGAATCACACGAATGGGGCCACAGATTACACGGATTAGCACTGATTGACTGCCTGCGGCATGAGAGGTGGCCACGAATTGCACGAATCACACGAATGGGGCCACAGATTACACGGATTTGCACTGATTGACTGCCTGCGGCATGAGAGGTAGCCACGAATTGCACGAATCACACTAATTGGCCACTGATTACACGGATTTCAAGGATTGTTTTTCCGTGTATTCTTGCACTCCATGTCCTGATGATTTATGGTATTAGTAGGCTTCGGAATTGGAGGGAGTCGCCATTAAATACGTTGAAGTCCACTTTGGAAATAATGCCATTTACATTTCCGCCATCATTGTGTTGCCAGAATATCCAGTCGCGCCCGATCCGTGGCTTTTCCTGCTCATAGTAATGTGCAGCCCACAGGGGATAAGAGTCAAAATCGCTCCCCAGGTTTTGATTGTAAAAGTCGACATTGGTATAAATGATCGGTTTTACCTTATAATGTGCTTCGACAATATTCAGCCATTGTTTCGCTTCTTTTCTAAGCTGGGCCTTCGATACGCCATTACGTTGTTCAATATCCAGTACGGGTGGAAGGTCGCCCGGCTCCAGGTCAACACGCCTGATAAAATTTTCAGCCTGCATTCTGCCATCACGGCTGGCAATAAAAAAATGATAAGCTCCCCTTGTGATCCCGTTATCTTTTGATTTTCTCCAGTTGCGGCGGAACTGCGGATCTACATTGTTAACACCTTCAGTCGCTTTGATAAAAGCGAAGCTTAGCCTGATCCTGTCCACCTTCATGGATTTTACTTCTTCCCATGCCACCACGCTCTGGTAACGGGAAACATCGATGCCATGAATGGCATACTCATTGGGAATACCTATACCGAATTCAGGATATCGCGTAAACTTGGAGGCCCGGTATTTAAGCCATTTTGGAATAAGCAAGGCGCCGGCGATCAACAAGGCTGCGAGAGTCAATCCCAGGATCCATTGAGAAGATTTGTTTTTTCGGCGCGGCGACATGAAGGGTGGTCTGCTGTAATGGTTTACGCAAATATAAACGCCATCTGGCGGTTTAAATTGTTAATTCACCCGCTAATAGAATGACTTGCCATTATCATATTGATGGAAAATGACAATGGATAAATTAGTAGCCTGAGTTGATACTAAGAAAACTTAGTTGCGGATATAACGCACAAAGAAGTTGCTGTTGAAACTTTCAGCAGCGGCGAGTTGTTGCTCAATGTTTGGAAGCCGGGTTATATTGACCGGTCCTTTCATGCCTACATAATCGCGGGCGGAACTGTAAGGATAGTCTGCAGCGGTATCGACAAAACGATCCCTTACCGGGTTTTCATGAATAAATGAGAAATGTTCCAGTAAGGAATCAGTTTTTCTCAGGTCAATAAACTGCAGGTTGCAGGAATTTTGCCATACATGATACTTTTTCTTCAGACCAAGCAGGTTGCTTACACTTTCAAACCTCTTTAACATCCATTCCCTGCGTACCTGGGGCTCGGTATCAATGGCTTCGAGTATTTTGTTTGTGGTAAAGGCTTTGAATTCCTTTTCAATTTCACTGACTACATAGCCGTCTTTTGCCTGGACCAGCAAATGAAGGTGGTTGGTCATCAGGCACCAGGAATGTACCATGAGCCCTTTATTGTCAATAAAATGATTCAGGGTGTGCACGATCACTTGTTTGTACACGGGGCGAATAAATACGTCTACCCAGTCAACGGTATTGAAGGTTATAAAATAACCGGCGTATTTGCCTTGTAAATGTTTATCGCTGCCCATAATTCATTTTTTACAGTCTCTTTCGAAACTTCGGCTTTCCCATACCAAATGCTGTTCCAATTGTGAAAAATTGTGTATAAAAATGAAACTGTTTAGTAAATGGCCGGAATTTGAGGACCTTTTTCATTTTTAGCGACGATAAAATGGTTTAGTACCTCATGTCGACGCTCGTCGACCTCCAGCCAGTTTCCGGCTTTTCCGGCTTTGCGCAGGTCTAAATTCAAAATTTCAGGGGTTTTCGGCTAGTAGTTTTACTCAAATACTATTAAACCTTAGAACCATGAATCAAAAAATCAAAATCGCCATGCTGGTCGTAATCTGTATCGTTATTTCCGTTGGCCTCTTCGCCCAACTTACCAGTATCAAACACAAAAAGAGTCAGCCTGATCTGCCAGCCTGGGTGTCGGATAAGGGATATTGGGTCGTAGAGAGCAATATTCACCAACCCGGTAGTCAAACCGTGTTTTTTTACAGCAATGACAACGTGCTGATGTATAAAGAAAAACTGGAGGGGATGAGATTGAATGTCGAAAAGCGCAGGGTCAAAATGAAATTGAAGCAGGCCCTGGAAACTTCCGCCATTGCCTGGCAGAGAGCAAAAGACGGTTTGCCCGCCGAAGATCCGGGTAACGCGATTGTAAAGACAAGCCTGCGGTAAATATTTGTTTGTTTACTTCGAACCCCATTCGTTTTTAAAGCGGTGGGGTTTTTTTCACGATCAGCCCTTCTTTTGTCTACAAAAACTCGCTGTCTGCCGACGATGGGAAAAAACTTCCGGCAACCTTGTAATTTTAGGTAAAACCAGTTCCGGCGATGCAGCATTTGCCTTTTATATTTTCAAATGAATGGAAGTACAGGTTACAGCGACACCTGGCATTTTGGTTATTCTGGGCCATTTTCCAGGGTTTCCTTTATTCGTTTGTGGCTGCCAATAGTACCCGTGGTTATTTCCGCAGCCTTCCTATGTCGATGACGGAATCGTTTATTTTCCTGTTCGCTCATATGTTCCTGGCCTATTCACTGATCTATTTCGTCATACCGCGGTTTCTTCTCAAACAGAAGTACTGGCAGACTGGCGCCTGGACCTTTGTCTTTTTCATATTGACGGGTTATATTTCCGCGATGCTGAACATCGCAATCATTGATAAATTGAGGGTTTCATTTTATGGCGACTCATATGCTAACAGCCCATTTCGGCCATCAACGCTGGGTCTCCACCTTTCATTATTAGCCGGTCTCAGGGGCGGGATCACCATTGGGGGTATTGCCGCCGCCATCAAGCTTATGAAATACTGGTATCTAAAAGAACAGCGAAACCTGCAGTTGCAAAAAGAGAATACGGAATCGCAACTACAGCTCCTGAAAGCCCAGGTACACCCGCATTTCATGTTCAATACGCTCAACAATATTTATGCATATACACAGGATACCTCACCCGTAGCATCAAAACTGGTAACCCGTCTTTCTGATCTGCTGCGGTTTATTTTATATGAATCAAATCAACCGCTTGTACCATTAGAGAAAGAGTTGAAGCTGATCGAAGATTATATTGAGCTGGAAAAAGTGAGATACGGAAATAAACTTGAACTTGACATACAATTGCCCGAAGACACGAAGAAATATTATATCGCGCCGCTACTCTTGTTGCCGCTGGTGGAGAATTCATTTAAACATGGGGCCAGTAATTTACTCGATCAACCATGGATCAGTCTTCATGTCAACCTGGACGGAAAGCAATTGCAGGTGAAATTGGTCAATGGAAAGTTTAGCAAGCCTGTTACTAAAGGCAACCAGGTGGGCATTGGTATCGAAAATGTCAGGAAAAGACTGGAGCTTTTGTACCCCGACCGGCATGAATTCACTATTACCAATGATGAGGAAGTATATATTGTAAATCTCAAAGTCGACCTGGAACTAAAAGCTGACGCTGATCTCAAGAAATCTCAACCCTCTCTAAGTTATGCCTGATTTTGATACCATAAAATGTCTTATCGTAGATGATGAACCACCGGCGCGGGAGATCATTCGTCGCTATGTCCAACAGGTGCCTACGCTTGAATTGGCGGGTGAATGTGCTAATGCTATACAGGCTTTTACTTTCCTGCAACATCAGCAACCGGTAGATCTTATGTTTCTTGATATCCGAATGCCCCAGCTCAATGGAAATGAATTTTTAAAAGCATTAAAAAATCCACCCAAAGTAATTTTTACTACGGCATTTTCTGAATATGCACTGGAGGGGTTTGAGCTGGATGCGGTGGATTACCTTATGAAACCGATCACATTTGAGCGTTTTTTAAAGGCCGTGAATAAGGCCTGTCAAGGGCCGGGACAAAAAGGGGAAATATCGACAGAAGAAAAGAAAACCGAGCCATTCGTGTTCTTTCGTTCGGACCGAAAGATGGTCAAGGTGATGCTGCAGGATATCAATTATATCGAAAGCATGAAGGACTATGTGAAAGTGTATACTACTAATGGGTTGGTCATCACCAAACAATCTATCAGTTCCGTTGAGGCCATGCTGCCGGAAAAAAACTTTGTACGCACACACCGATCCTTTATCGTCTCATTGGATAAAGTAAGAACCTTTACCTCAGAACTGATCGAGGTTGATAAAGCCGAAGTACCCATTGGGAAATTATATAGAAATGAAGTGATGAAAGTACTGGGTTGATCTTAGTTGGCGAATTGCTTCAATATTCGTTGCAGGTCTTTATCTTTTCCCAAAGTCTTCCTGAAGTTATCGTAATAGGAATCATTTATGCTGATATAGTGAGTAGCATATTTAGCTTCACTCCATCCTTCTTTAATAGATTCCAGTACCTGTTTATTTTCCGTATGCAAATAATGTAAAGCTTTCTCAATTTTTGAACGGGCTGAGTCATGGAGATCTTTATGTAACAATACTGGACCCAGAGGTATTTCAGGAGAAAGCCAGATTAACTTCAATTTTGCCGCCATCGCGGGGTCGCGTGTTATTTTTTCATATTCAGTAAAACCCATAGCCGCGATATCAGCCTGCCGGTTTATAATAGACTGGATCGCCAGGGTATGATTGCCTGCGTATCCCACGGATTTGAAATTCTTCTCACAATCGGCCAGGCCTATATGACTAAAAGCGAGACGGGGAACGAGGTTGCCCGAAGTAGAGCCTTTCGCTACCAGCATCAGCCGCGAGTGGCTGGAGGGTTTACTTACATCTTCAAGACTTTTAAGCGATGAACCTGCCGGGGTGATGATAGCGGTCTTATAATTATCTACCGCATCACTCTTCACCGCCAGGGTATACGCAGGAATCATGGGGTAGTTTTTTTCCGAGGTTTCAAGCAGGAAATATCCAAAAGTATTGATGAAGGCAATATCAACTTCGTTGTTCTGAATGCCTTCGATCATATCATGGATTGTCGGATAACTTTTTACCTCCGTATCCAACGCGTGTTTTGTCTTTAAAAGTTCGGCAAAGGGTTGAATATTTTTAATCCTGTTATTGTCCGCATATTGATAGGTAGCGATTCTTATGGATTGTGCACAGGCCAGCATGGAAAGCGTGCACAACATACAGGTATAGAAAAATCTGATCAGCATGTCACGAAGATCAAAAATCAATTATTTATTATGGTTTTTATGGTACAAGCGGTGATAAAAACCGGCTGAACCGCAAAATTGGGTAATGACCAAAGGGTCTATCTGGTTGAACTTATTCCATGATCCTCAGTTTGGCATAGTTGAGCATGATCTTTTTTTCACCATTGTGTTCAAATTTAACGGTAGCGATGGGGTTATGTGTCGCGCCCTCCATTTTGATCACTTCGCCAAAACCAAATTTCTGGTGTTCCACTTTCTGGCCGACCTGAAGATTGGATGTATCGCTGGCTACAAAGTCAGCTGACGGTTTATGTTCTACTAATTTGGGATAAGGGCTCTTAGGAGCCAGGTAGGAGGGTGTTTCCTTTTTCCGCTGAGATGGTGGCGGGCCATATTGTTTTTCCGCCTGCTGGGCCGCACCCCAGCCGCCATTCATTCTTTCATAAGCGCTTGACCGTCCCCAGCCACTCGCACCCTGGTTGCGTGTACCGCCACCTGAAAAGCTCCTGTCCAGGAACTGTTCAGGTAGTTCGGCGATAAACCGACTGGGCTCATTTTGCACCAGTGATCCAAACTTGTAGCGTGTATTGGCATACGTGATCCACAACTTCGATTTGGCGCGTGTGATGACTACATAAAATAATCTTCTTTCTTCTTCCAGTTCTTCCCTTGTATTTATGCTCATCGCATTGGGGAAAAGCATTTCCTCCAGGCCGGCGGCAAACACGCAGCTAAATTCAAGTCCTTTGGCAGCGTGAATTGTCATCAATTTCACCGTATCGGCATTGGGGTCCTTTTCATCGGCATCGGTAAGCAGGGTAATCTGTTGCAGGTAAGATCCCAGGCTTACAGCCCCTTCACCGTTTTGGGAACCCTCTTCCAGTAAGATCCCGTCTTCATCGATGCGTGACCGGTTTTCTGTATCATCTACCCATTCCTTGATACTGTTCAATAGTTCCTGGATATGTTCGTATCGCTGTACGCCTTCGGCGCTTTTATCGTTGAAAAGTTCTTTGACGATATTGGTTTGCTTGCCTACATGAAAAGCCACTTCGTATGCATTCTTTGTTTTCAGCATACTTGTAAAACTTTTGATCATCGTCACAAATTCTTCGATGGCCTGCAGGGTGCCCGCCCTAATACCAAACTTCGCGGCATTTTCCAATATTTCCCACATGGAAACATTGTTTTCGTTAGCCAGCAAAATCACTTTGTCGAGGGTAGTTTTGCCGATGCCCCGCGCCGGGTAGTTAATAATACGTTTTAATGCTTCTTCATCCCGGGAATTTACCAACAGGCGGAGATAGGCAACCATGTCTTTGATCTCCTTCCGCTGATAGAAGCTCATACCACCGTAAATAGTATAGGCAATGCCCATCCTGCGCAGACTTTCTTCAAACGCCCTGCTTTGCGCATTGGTTCGGTAAAGAATAGCGAAATCCTTATTGCTGTAGTGATTTCTTAGTTTCTGCTCCTGGATGGTATCGGCCACGAACTTACCTTCTTCATTATCTGTAGCAGTCCTTACAAGCCTGATCTTTTCACCTTCCTTGTTCTCCGTGAATAGTATCTTTTCGATCTGGTTTTTATTATTCCGGATCACTTCGTTGGCCACATGTAATATGCTTTGGGTACTCCGGTAGTTTTGTTCCAGCTTCACCATTTTCACTTCGTCATAGTCTTTCTGGAACTGCAAAATATTCTGAATGGTGGCGCCCCTGAAACTATAAATGCTCTGTGCATCATCACCCACTACACAAACGTTCTCGTGCATGGCGCCCAATAGTTTTACGACTTCGTACTGGGCAGGGTTGGTATCCTGGTACTCATCGATCAGGATATATTTGAACTTACGCTGGTATTTGCTTAGAGCATCTGGGAAACTTTTCAGCAGTTCATAAAACTTCAGCAGGAGATCATCAAAATCCATCGCGCCATTTTTAAAACAACGCTTTACATAGGCTTCATATATCTGGGCGATTGCTGGACGGTTGGCCCGCATGTCTTCCTGCTGCAGGTAATAGTCGGTTGCGTATTCTGAAGGACCTACCAGTGCATTCTTTGCAGCCGATATCCTGTTGTAGATGGAAGCAGGTTTATAGTGTTTGTCATCAAGATTGAGTTCGTTGATCACCGTCTTGACCACACTCTTGGCGTCTTCCGTATCATAAATGGTAAAACTGTTTGGATAACCCAGCCGGTGGGCCTCACTTCTCAGGATTCGTGCAAATACACTGTGAAATGTTCCGATATAAAGGTTGCGGGCTTCGTTATTGCCCAATATTTTCTCCACCCGTTCCTTCATTTCTTTGGCTGCTTTGTTGGTAAAAGTCAGCGCCAGTATATTGAAAGCATCAACATGGTGATATGCCATCAGGTGGGCAATCCGGGTAGTGAGTACTTTGGTTTTACCGCTTCCTGCGCCCGCAATGATCATGATCGGCCCGTCTTTATGCAGCACGGCTTCTTTCTGCCTCTCGTTCAATCCGTTTAAATATTCCATATTTTCTTACTGCAAACCTCAGCTGATAAATAAAGGATGCTGGACGCAATTTACGAACCATTGATGGGAGCTGGGGGCTTGTTTAAAAATAATTACAGTGCGGCGATGATAAGATTAATAATTCATTTAGAAAAGATGAAAACACCGGTTTGTGATGATGAAAATACGGAGGTGGTGGAGTCACCTGCAAAACAGATCAGCGTCGCTTGCTTTCCAGGTATTTGGCGTGGATGATCTCGCTCATGGGCTTGCCATACACCTTGCTTTCCACCCATGAAATAATATCGAGGTAAGCGAAAGCACGTGTTTCGAAGCGATTTTTTTCAAGGTGCTTGATTTTCTGAAGAAACACTTCCAGTTCGGGCTTTAATTTTTTTGCAGGAATATGATGAAAGGAATGACGCAGAAAACTAAACATGGCTTCTTCCACAACCGTCAGGTTTTGCATCTTTGCCATGAACCGGTACACCGATTTTGTCAGTGATTCCATGATATCGTAATTGCCTAGCTCATAGTGCGCCAGCAGGTGCTGGAGGCGTGCGTAGCATTGCAAATCGGTACGCAGCTCACCTTTTTCGTTTATGATCTTTTGCAGGTAGTCGATACAGGTACTGTAGTCGCCGCTGCCAAAATAAAGGGTCGCTATTTTATAATTAAAGATCATGATGCGATGCGGGTCAAGAAAAAGCGCATATTCCCGAAGTTTTTCTTCAATTTCCGGAACGGCTTTCAATCCTTCGCGGAAGGTGCCCATCATAAAATGCTGGTTGATGCCCGCTGTACTTATGTAGACAAATGCCTGGATCCTGAAGTTATCATGATCTTTTACGCGATTAGTTTGTGCGAATGCTTCAAACTCTTTGAGGGTATTTGCAAATTGCTTGTAGTTGCGCAAATCGAAATGTGCGTTAAGCAGGTAATGCATACCCTTGATGTAATGGCTTGTTTCTACACGGATCATCAAAGGTTGCGACCTGAACAGGTCCACCCATTTTTTTGCATAGCGATAGTATTGCAGAAAATCCTGACGAATGAAAGCATACCAGCAAAAACTTTGATATAAATAAAGCTTTTCATAAAAGCCTTCCAGCCTGTCAATATTCTGCGGCATATTTTCCTGCATGAATTTTTTCACACCGGCCTCATCATTCTCATTGCGGGCATGGCCATGCAGGGTAAACCAACTGAAAAGCTGCAGGGAAAGATTGCTAAGCCTTGCCACCACATCGATATGACGGCTGATCTCATTGGCTTCAACTGCGAGCCGGTTGGCGCGGTTCTCCACGCTATGGGTGATATGCAGATTTTCGATCCTTTTTTCCAATGCGATCACCTGGGCGAGGAAATAGAATTTTTGGTGGGTTTTAGCCAGTTCCTTCACCCGCTCCAGGATCTTCAGGCTTTGTACAAAAAGTCCTTTTTTGTATAGGATATGCGCATAATCGAATTGTTCATTGAGCTGAAGATCAAGGCTATCTGCACTTTTTAGGAGCCGGAGACTGGCCAGTATTTCGCGGTAAAGGTGAGTTTTTAGGTTGTAGAGCTGCCTTTTCTCCGTGCCAGGGAGTTTTTTCAATAAGGCTTTTTCATCATACGTGTCCAACTTGTCTAGCGCATCGAAGAGCCTGACTATTTTCAGGTCCTGATTGGCTGAACTTCTTTTGATGTAGAGCTTAAAATGGCGCTTTTCTGCCTTTTCAAGCGATTTTATCAATTGAAATAATGTGTCATAAGAGCGGTTGGACATCGGGCAGAAATTTTCATGGAATCGGCCACCAGCAAAGGTTTCAGTGATCCAGACCGCGTTTTGGCATGCTCAAAACGACATGAACTTGTTTTGAGCTCGTGAAAAACGCGGCTTAGATTTGTGTTGTTGTTACAAGGTTCATACAGCAGGCAATCGTTAGAAAAGCAATAGTCGTCAGAGGTCAAAATTAAGAAGCAGAACCTGTAAAAACAATCCGCCGCAGGGCGGTTTACCCCGATCTGATTCGAAATTTTTCATATGGCAAGCAATCGTTAGAGGTCAGTCCGTTTCTACGGAAGGGCCTTTTTTGTTTTACGGCGGCGCTAAAATAGGGGTTAATTGGATTATCCGTTAATAAATCATTAACTTTTTTCCAATTACTAAATCTTCAAATTAGCATTTTAGCGAAACTTGCAGCATCTCGAGTTTTTTCATATCGACCATTTTGAGCACAATTATCACCGGATACCTCCGGTACCGGCCTTGCGCCATTTTATAGATTTTTTCTGGGAGACCCGTTTCGATGAACTATGGAAGCAATATCCCGCAGGTTTTTCGGATGCGCAATTTCCAAATATAGGCTATACCTATATCATCAACCTGGGTACACCATTCGTGATGCAGGTCGGCGACCAGAAGTTTCCCATGAAAAATGATGGGTTCCTGCCACGCTATAATGCCATCGAATGTTTTCACCAGGCCGGCAATCATTTATTCGGCATCAAGTTCCGGGTATCACCGGTTATATTTGAAACCAAGGTTGACTTTTCAGAATACCGCGGATATATTTTTCCCCTAAGTTATCTACTCGACCAGGGTATTATCGACAAGGTAAAAGAAGCAGTAACATTTGAAAAGCGTGTGTCGATCCTTTCCCGTTATTTTCTTACGTTGTTATCGGCGTATAGCGGCTCCATGCACCCCGTGAATATCGTAAGTGGTATCCTGGAAGAATGTTTTCAAAATAATGAGTTTAATGTGTCCGTGGAGACACTGGCGGGGAAACATAAAATATCTTCCCGAACGCTGCAAAGGTATTTTGAAACTTGTACCGGCATTAGCAGCAAGCAGGCGCTGCAGGTAATGCGAATACGCAAGGCAACAGCACACCTGGCCAATTCACCGGAAAACTTTCACTATTCGCTATATGGCTATTACGACTATAGCCATTTTTTCAAACACCTCCGGAAATTTCTACAAGAAAACACTTTAAAGAATATGCAGCCACATTTGAAATTGCTGGAAAGGCTGCACAGGTAGCGTTATTTCCCGATTAGTTTATCCCAAAAGCTTTTTGGGTTATTATTGTTTCTAAACTTTGCAACCACTTCGTCAGTGGGGAGTCCAAGGTATCGCGTCGCGTTATAAGCAACCAGGTATTTTGGATGATTTGTATAGCTGGACAGTAAATCTGTAATCCTATTGTCTTTAAAAAGTGGTAAATAAAATAAAACGTCAATCAGCTCATGTTCACCGGTGATTTGCGGCACTGTCTCGAGAACTATTTCCTTCATTTTTTCATCCTGGGAGATTTGAAAGATGGAGTGAGCAATTATTACTTTCATTGCTCCTTTGCTCCTGGAGAGTAATTTAAGTAGAGTGGGAACTGCGTCTTTTGATTTGATATGTCCAAGTCCAACAATTGGCCATTCATCCAGATGTCTGGCAGCTTTAATAAGTTCTGCTTCAGCGGATTTTAGTTCTTCATTCGTCAGCCTGTCAAGCAGGTATAGCGGAACGCCGTCTTTTCTTTGTTCCCATGTTTTTGCTTCTAAAAATTCCTTTTTGAATATGTCAAAATTGTTTGCCAATATCCCTGACTGAATTGTGTCAAATGTTATTCATCATAGTCTTCCAGATCGATAACATCGATGTATTGCTCCACTGAAAACCAGTCATTGAACATTTTATACGTCCTTTTCTGCGGCCAGTCAACAGTATCCTGGGACCAGGCGTTCAGTTGGTTGGAAAATATCGTGTCAAAATTTTTCTTCAGCCATTTACCCAGTTCATTTGGCTCAAACATCACCGGTGCGAGGTAGATCCTGCCTTTTGTGATTTCATCGGTATCGGTGGGCCCCTCTGTGATTTGACGAATCCAATCCAAATATGCGGGTTTAGGTTTGACCATAAAAGCCGAACGGTCAGCATAGATTTCCTCCTCATACTCCTCTTCAAATTCGTCGCCTGCATTAATACCCACGTCTTCAAGATATGCATCCAAAGTTTTGGCGATGACGGTCACATGCAATACGCCGTCTTCGTCTTCTTTGATCATAAACTCGCTCAGGAACCAGTCGTACCCGGGAAGGGTCTTTTGCTTTTGCTCGATCAGTTTTTCGAGCAATGAAAAACCGTCTCGTTGATGTCTCAAATGATCCTTGGTTTGATCCAACAGTAATTTAAATATCTCGGGCGAGAAATTTTTCAGGTTGGCCAGGTTCCAGGCTACGATACCCAGCTCTAGCATTGCTTCCAGTTCCTCTCTGTCACCAATGTCTTCGGTAAAAGGTTTGATCAACCCGAGCAATAGGGCGGAATATTTTATCCCGGGTTCAGGATTAGTTGCATTTCCTTTTTTATTTTGATGCATTTGTATGACCCTGGACTGATTGGTGCCGTCCTGTTTATTATTGCTTTTGTTCATATATTAAAATTAAGGCAGGCGGTTTAATAAACACAATAAAGTTCAAACCCGGGAATAAAGCTCCATCAACAATTAAATAGAGAAGAGCGGACGTATTACTCCAAAATGTCTTTTTTCATTTTTTTCCATACGTCCCTGCTAATTGTTATGATCGGGAGATCATCACCTCCTAAATCGACCTTTAGGCATCCGGCATAGTCGTAACAGCGGAAGATATCTTTAAGAATCCCATTTTCAGTATCAATAATAAATGCAAAGCCATCCAGCACTTTGTGGGACAGCCTGTGCTTCAATTCAAAATGCTTGACAAGTTTGCCTTTTCCTTCCGGGCAGCCACAGCATTCAGAATCCCGTACCGCAACATAGTAGGGGACGGGCATTTCGGATTTTATTTCAGAAAACAAATCCTTTAATTGTGCCAGGAAAAGATATTTTTCCTTGTCTTCAAAAACATCATCTTCCTGCATATAGGGCTCAAAGATGGAAGCATCCTGCGAAATACAGGCTTCAATGAACTTGCTGATGACAAGCTGGCTTTGGTTTAGATCCTGCTGATCTCTGAACTGGATCCTGGAGCGGAGATGAATCGTTGTCATAATGGGTCAGTTTATTTTGATAATTATAGGTGCGAAGCGCCTAATGAAAGATATTGTAATTCCTGCGATAAAAACCGGTATGGGGAAAGGTTCCGGCCTTGCTGTGTCAGGATTGTGGAGAATTTCTAAATCCTTGTTTTATCAGATAGATGTCACCCAGCTAAATGAAAAGGGCCGGTAAGAATACCAGCCCGGAACATTAACATGAGAGAAAACTAAAAACATTAATATTTTTATGCGATCCTCAACTTTGGATCATTGATCATTCGAATATTCTTTCACCATTTAATTCCCCGCCCTCTGTCTTTCTTCTTCCGAACCCGTGGTTCTTCTCCTTGCAGCCTGCACTTTATTGTTCCCAAATCGGTAGGTGAAACTTAGAGTGGTCACGCGGCTTTCACGATACGCGTGCCATTTTTCAATATAAACCCCGGGATAAGTGATCGTAGCGCGGGGAAGATTGGTCCAGAAGATATCAGTGGTATTCAGACGCACCGTCCCTTTGTTTTTCATGACTGATTTCTGAACGCCGGCAGAAAGTCCCCACTGGGGTTTTGAAACCATAAAACCGTATTGGCCACCTGAATAGAAATTGCCGTTAAGCTCAGCACCCCATCCCTTTTTAAAGGTAAAGCTGTTGTTACTGGTCGCATTAAAAGCAGGCTTCCCATTGTCCAGTGTAGTACCAGCCAGGTTGCCGTTGAAGTGATTATAAAATACATTGCCGTTGTTGATCATGTTCCACCATTTCGTAAGTCTTATCGGTGCTGAAACTGTTAGTCCAAAATAATCGGATGATTCCAGGTTGATGGGTATCTGGACGGTAACATTATCATCAGAGGGAATATTGGGGAATACATCCCTGAATCTCGCGATGGCAATATTCTGGTTGTCTTTTGTATGACTGTAGCCCAGTGTGAAGTTGAGATTTTTTAGGGTATAACTCAGTTCGTACGACCAGGTGAGCTGTGGCAGCAAACCTGGTTGGCCGGTCGCATAGGTGGTGACGTCGATAAGGAATAAAAACGGGTTGAGGTTATTGTAACCCGGACGGTCGATACGCCGGCTCACAGAAAGTCCCAGGCTTTGGTCTTCTTTTATATGGTAGTTCAGAAATGCTGAGGGAAATAGTTGGAAATAGCTTGAATCAAAACGCTGGTTGCCCTTTACCTGGTGTGTTTTGATATGGGTGTGTTCGCCACGCAAACCCAGCTGCCAGTCGAATTTTTTATAAGCTTTACTAAAATTGACATAACCCGCGTTGTTGCTCTCTTCGTAAAAAAAGCGGTTGGTTTTGTTTACATCGTTTATGGGTGTGCCACTACTTACATCGAAAAATTTGGCGTCATTGTCGCTGGATACAAAACTGATCTTTCCACCTGCCTCAAATTTTGCCTTATTTTTTAATGGATGCACATAGTCCAGCTTAGCGGTTTTCAGCGTAAGTTCTCCTTCCTGGTCGCCATCAAGCCGGTAATCGTCCCGCAAAGGGTCGCCATTGGTTTTATAATAGCTGGTTTTATTATAAGAAAGCGAACTGGATTTGAAAACGCCATAGTCTACATCAGCGGTCAGCTCTTTGCCGGTGCTATCGAAACTATGTTTGAAGTTGACATTGGCGAAGATATTCCGGCCGTGATCATTATTACCTGCGTTAGTTTCAAAAGTTGAAAGCGGTTGTCCGTTTGCATCGATTACAGTTGCCAGGTTATCGCTGATCCTTTTAAAATGGTTGAAATTGCCATTCACTACGAAACCTATAATCGTCTTTTTGCCTGGGAAAAAATCAGCGCCAAACCTCGCAGCATTTGATGTGATGGGAAAACGTCCGTAATTGTCTTTGATATCACGGCCCACAAAATTTCCGTTTTCATAGAAGTTTCGGTCGAGAATAAGATTATTGAGTCCCTTGCGGTAAGCATAATTGTAGTTTCCAAATATGTTGACCTTTTTATTACGATAGTTAAAAGTAGTGCCCGCGTTGGCTTTAGGGTAAACGCCCTGGCCATAACCGGCAGTGAATGTACCGTTGATACCAAAACGCTGATCTTTTTTCATCCGGATATCGATGATCCCCGAATTACCTGCCGCATCATATTTAGCAGAAGGATTGGTGATGATCTCGATACGTTCGATCGCATTGGCCGGAAGCCCGCGAAGGTAATTGGCCAGATCAGCGCCACTCATCGGCGATGGCTTTCCATCTATCATGATAATAACGCCCTGCCGGCCACGGAGGCCGAATACATCATTTTGATCAACCGTTACACCAGGGGAACGTTCAAGCACATCCATGGCCGAACTGCCTGCGCTTACAATACTATTCTCCACATTTACCACCAGCCGGTCGTTGAGTCTTTGAATAAAAGGTTTTTTACTGGTCACTGTTACGCCACTCAGTTGGGTAGCCTGTGAAGTGAGTATGAGTTTTCCCGCGTTTTGTACCGGTTCGGCTTCGGTTATGTTTATTGCAGGAGAGTAAGAGGTTGTTGAATTGACCATGCTGGCTCGCACCAGGTACGAACCTAAATTCAACCTGTCAAATTCCGCCATGCCTTTGGAATCTGTGATAGCTAATTTAACCAGTGAAGAATCTGCAGCCTTTAGTAATTCCACCGTCGCGTTTTCCACCGGCGATTCTTTTTCATTGAATACAGTTATGCGAATCACAGCACCGGGAACGGTTTGCGACTGCACGAAAATGGGTGCTATAAAAAGGAGGAGTAAAACCAATATTGATCTCATGCGTTGGGTTTAGGGATCAAATATTGGTATAAAACGAACTTCTTCGTAGTTATTTGGTATGGCCAGTAAAAACAGGCCTACAGGCGGTAGGTTTTGTCGTAACGCTGTCTGTTTTTTACATTAAAACTTATGCTTAATTATGTCAACGTGCGCTGTCTCTCAATGCTTTAAACTCAGATCCCTTCTTCCAGGCCGGCCATTCATCACCATATGCTAGCCTGCGTCCCAGGCGAAAAAGCAGCCTTAGGTCCGCGATTGCGCCATCCAGTTTCCAGGTGCCGGCATCGAATTCATCAGACGGGCGATGGTAGTTCTTTTGATTGTATTCTTCAACCCTCTTTTTGCCATAGTCTTTGTCCTGTCCTATGACATCAGTACCATTATTAGTGAATATAGCCGGGATACCGACCTTGGCAAAATTGAAATGATCTGAGCGGTAGTAGTATCCTGCTTCGGGATGATTTTCATATGCGATAACGCGGTTCTCTTTCGCGGCTTCTTCTTTTAAGTAGTCTTCCAGTTCAGACTGTCCTTCCCCAACTATGATAATATCTTTTGTTTGTCCGTACCAGTTCAGGCCATCCATGTTGATGTTCGCTACCGTTTTTGCGGCGGGATAGACCGGGTTTTGCGCATAGTACGCCGAACCCCATAATCCCTGCTCTTCCGCTGTGACGGACAGGAAAACGACGGTACGTTTTGGTTTCGCCTCAATGCTTTTATATGCCCTGGCCAATTCGATCAACCCGGCTGTTGCGCTGGCATTGTCTAATGCGCCATTATAAATTGAATCACCGGTTTCATCGGGTTTGCCAATGCCGAGGTGATCCCAATGTGCCGTATAAACGATGGTTTCCTCGGGACGTTCAGTGCCGGTGACCTTCCCTATCACATTCATTGACTTACTATAACTGGTGGTTACGGTCATACTGGTGGACAAGCTCACACCCAGTGGACGGCCTCTGAAACCACGTTTATCCGCGGTAGCTAATAGAGTCGTATCAAAACCCGCTACAGTCAGTATTTTACTGGCAGCAGTCGCGGATACCCAGCCGATGATATCACACAAGGCTTCATTTTTGCCTCGGTCATCAAGCCTGAGGCGGGATGTGTTCCAGTTATTTTGTGGGACAGTAAATGGATAGCTCGCAGCGGCTGTGTTGTGTACGATCAGGCAACCCCTGGCGCCCTGCCTGGCGGCTTCTTCAAATTTATAGGTCCATCTGCCGTAGTAGGTCATGGTATTACCTTTGAATAAAGTACTGTCGCCGGCATGAAAACCAGGATCATTCACTAACACCATTACCACTTTCCCTTTCACATCTAGTCCTTCATAATCATTCCAGTTATGTTCTGGCGCAACTACACCATACCCGGCAAAGACGATCTCAGTTTGATCCAGTGATACCGTAGGTTCCGTTTTATTGGTCCAGATCACATATTCATCCAGGCCTCTTAATTCAAAATTCCCTCTTGGTGAAAATACCTGCATCCGCGGCGCGGCATTGGTGGTGATGCGTACCATCGGCACTTCCTGGAAATAACTATCTCCATTGCCCGGCTCGAGACCTGCGAGTTTGAACTGTTGTTCCAGGTATGCTATTGTTTTGGCTTCGCCCGGTGAGAAAGGTTTTCTACCCTCAAACTCATCTGACGCAAGAACGGATATGTTTTGAGCAAGGCTGTCAGCATTCAATGCTGCGAAACCGTCCTGGTCACCCAGCGCAACGTCTCCGTTTTTGCAGGAATATAAAAACAAAAAACAGACAGCTGCGGTGGTTGATATATTGCGGGTCATAACGAAAAAGTTTAACGGCGTGAAAGAATACGCGTGATGATTATTGAAAAAAAAGAAAGTTATCCATTACGGGATAACTTTCTTTCTAAAAGGAAAATTTTTTTAGCCTTTGTTTGGTTCGAGCAATTTGAAGAATTGGTCAAGCTGAGGCAGGATCACGATCCTTGTTCTGCGGTTGGAAGCGCGACCTTCTTTTGTTGAGTTGTCAGCAATCGGGTTGTATTCACCGCGACCAGCAGCTGCCATCTTCGCAGGATCAAGTCCATATTGCTTTTGAAGAATTCTCACTACAGATGTAGCACGTTTAACACTCAGATCCCAGTTGTCGAGTACATAACCGGCACCACGATATTCTACATTATCGGTATGACCTTCTACCATGAATTCTATATCAGGCTGATTTTTTAATACTGTTGCGACTTTGCCCAATACTTCTTTAGCCTGTGGTGTTACATCAAACTTTGCAGTTTTGAAAAGAAGCTTGTCGGAGATATCGATGTACACAACACCTTTGTCAACTTTGATATTGATGTCTTCATCAGCCATATTTCCGATCGCGCCTTTGAGGTTCATCACCAACGCCATGTTGAGTGAATCCTTGCGCGCCATTTGTTGTTGCAGCGTTTGGATATAAGAATCTTTCGCGCCTATATTTTCCATGGATTTCTTGATGCTCTCAGCCTGTGAAGCCGAGATCACCGAAAGATCCTCCAGTTGTTTGAGGGCTTGTGTATTGTTCTGCTTTAAGAAATCGATTTGCTTGTTAAGATTGGCAATATCGGTTTCGAGGCCTGATTTCTGGCGTTGCAGTTCTGCCTTTGCATCGTTGCAGGCAGCGAGATCGCCCTGCACCTGTGTGTATTGCGTTTGCAAAGTTGCATAATCGGCCTGTGATTTTTTAAACTTCTTACTGCTTACGCAGGAAAAAAGAAATACAGCCGATATGGCAGGGAACACAATTTGTTTCACATTCATAATGGACTTGTTTTAAATTGAATAAAAATAATCAGTTAATAAAAAAGATAGAATTACGGAATGCAGGATAGGTTTAAAGAAGGGCAAAGATATAAGAACATTAAAGTTCATTTACTCAAACTTTGTTAATAAATGCCTCCCAAAAACATGCCTGTTTTATAAAAAATAGTCATACATCGTCAAATTCCGGTCAGCAATAAAGGTAACTTTCTTTTTGCGGGTTAAAATATTCAGTTCACCGAAAAAATAATGTGGCTTCCGGATTTTCTTCCAACTTTGCGCAGCATAAAATTTATGTATGGCAAAGGACCGTAAAGCGGCGATCGGGTTTATTTTTATTACGTTGCTGATCGATGTGATGGGCTGGGGTTTGATCATCCCGGTGATGCCGGAACTTATCGCGCAACTGAAAAATGTATCCATCAATGAGGCCAGCCCTTATGGTGCCTGGTTGCTTTCTGTGTATGCCATTACACAATTCGTGTTCGCGCCGGTGATCGGCAACCTGAGTGATCGTTATGGTCGCAGGCCGGTATTACTGGCTTCACTCACAGGCTTTGGAATCGATTATCTTTTTCTTGCCCTGGCACCTACTTATGGCTGGTTGTTCCTGGGTCGCATTATCGCGGGTGTTACAGGCGCCAGTTTTACTACGGCATCGGCCTATATCGCCGATATCAGCACCGCGGAAACAAGGGCCAAGAATTTCGGTATGATCGGCGCCGCATTTGGGCTGGGCTTCGTAATCGGTCCGGCATTGGGTGGACTGCTTGCGGGACTGGGGATCAGGGCCCCGTTCTATGCTGCGGCCGTGCTTTGTTTACTCAATGCATTGTACGGTTATTTTGTATTACCCGAATCCCTGTCTAAAGAAAATCGCCGTTCGTTCCAGTGGAAAAGGGCCAATCCATTTGGATCGCTTCAGTTATTAAAACGATATCCAGCAGTTGGCGGTCTGGCCATTTCATTTTTTCTGATCTACCTGGCGGTACAATCTGTACAGGGCAACTGGAATTTCTTTACTATCTATCGTTTTAACTGGAGTGAAAAAATGGTGGGCATATCCCTGGCTGTGGTCGGGTTGCTGGTGGGTGCGGTGCAGGGCGGACTCACAAGAGTTGTCAATCCCTGGCTGGGTAATGAAAAGAGCATTTATGTAGGGCTGTTATTATATACTCTGGGTCTTGGATTATTTGCCTTTGCTACCGAGGGCTGGATGATGTTTGCCTTCCTGGTGCCCTATTGCCTTGGCGGAATATCCGGACCCGCAATTCAATCGATTCTGGCAGGACATGTGCCGCCTTCGGAACAGGGAGAACTCCAGGGCGCATTGACAAGCCTGATGAGCCTGACGACTATTATTGGACCGCCACTGATGAATAATCTTTTCTATCATTTTACCAAACCCGGGGCAGGGCTGCATTTCCCTGGTGTGGCCTTCCTGGTGGGAGCCGTGCTAATGCTCTTCAGTGTGCTCGTGAGTTTCTATGTTTTGCAGAAGGAGAAAAAACAGGTAATGCAATCTACCTGAGTGTGCGCACGGCTTCTATAAGCGCAGCGACATTCTTTTTTTCACTGCCAATAAATATTTTTTCGCCGATAATCACTACGGGGCGCTTGAGAAAAGTATATTCATCGAGAATGTACTGCTGGTAGTCTTTTTCGCTGAGAGATTTGTCTTTAAGGCCGAGTTCCTTGTATTTTAATGCCCGCCTGCTGAACAGGGCTTCATAGCTTCCCGCCATCTTTTTCATCTGGTCGAGTTGACGCGGAGTGATCTTTTCTGTTTTGATATCCTGCAATTCAAAACCCAGGTGACCAGGATCGGACAGAATACCCGCTTCCTGTAGAATTGCGGCGCAGGTAGAGCAGGTGCCCAGGTAATAAATTTTCTTCATGCTTATTCGGACATCGCAACCACCTCTTTTACTTCGGGGATCATGCGTTTCATCATCCCTTCGATACCGGCTTTGAGTGTGATCATTGAGGATGGGCAACCGCTGCAGCTTCCCTGCATAGCCAGGTTTACAGTGCCGTCTTCATAACTTTTGAACTGGATCGCACCTCCGTCCATTTCCACGGCGGGGCGAACATAATTATCGAGAAGTTCTTTGATCCTTTTTACTACATCATCATCGTCAGCTGCCACAGTATTGCTGCTGTCAGTCTTCATAGCTGCAACTTCTTCCTCGTTTACGATAGGCTTGCCTTCCTCCAGGTATTCCTTCAAAAATTGGCGGATGGACGGGATCACGTCCTGCCAATCTTCAGTTTCGCTGGTTTTCGTCAGGGTGACAAAATTGCTGGCGATAAAGATGGCTTTCACGAAAGGGAAACCGAAAAGCTCCGTTGCCAGCGGCGAGGGTTTGGCGCTCTCCACATCCGGAAAATCAATGCTCTTGCCGGGGTACAGCAGTTTGTTGGCTACAAACTTCATGGTTTCCGGGTTTGGAGTCATTTCCGTATAAATACTGATAATCGGGCTTCCGGTCTTAATCATAATCTCGTTTTTTAGGACTGCAAAAATAACAATAATTCTCCCGCTAATGTTTAAAAATGGCTGAAAACCTCGTTAAACCTTCCACGGGTGGGTTTTGGGTGGTTTTGACTGGCGGAACTATAATTTGGTATAAATAGAGCCCTTGTACACAATTATAAGCTACTGATTTCACTTAGGCAGCATACCAGGTGCTTCTGATTCTTGTAATTAGAATACTTTCATAACGAACCCACCAAAACGCCACCCCTACGGGGTTCAGCTTTTCGTGTGAATTGCATTTCTACCAAAACGTCGTGCCTACGGCACTTTGGTGTTTTCGGTCTTAACGCGACCTCTTTGTCTTTAATTAGAATCAAAAATTAGTGATACATAAAAAATCCTGATTGTATTGCAAATCTGAAAAAATGCAGGATCACAGCCCCATCGGGGCGGCGTTTTGGTAGCCCGTGCGTCCCCGGTGTATTTTGAGTGCCGTAGGCACGACGTTATAATCCAAGGTTATGATTTAAACGTTTTTCGAATTCGTGAGATTCGTGTCTAAATTTCCCCGTGGCTAATCCAATTAACCCCGCGTTCGGCCAGGTAACCTATGACAAAATCAAAGAACTCACCAAAACGCCACCCCTACGGGGTTCAGCTTTTCGTGTGAATCGCATTTCTACCATAACGTCGTGCCTATGGCACTTTGGGTGCTCCCGGTCTGAAGATGATTTCTTTGTCTTTGATTTGTATTATTTGATTGCCCGACAATCAATGCCTCATTCGAAAATCACGTTTGAATATCAAATTTGAAAAATTCGGGATCACAGCCCCATCGGAGGCGGCGTCTTGGTAGCCTCCAATATCCAAAAGCGATTGGAGTGCCGTAGGCACGACGTTTTGAATCAACGTAAAGATCAAAACATTTTCGAATAAATATTTACATTACGAATTCACCCAAACGTCACACTACGGGTTCATGTTTTTTGTTACGTCATTTTCCACCATACCGTAATGATTTAAACGTTTTCGAATTAATGAGATTCGTGGCTAACCCAATTAACCCCGCGTTCGGCCAGGTAATTGATAACAAAATCAAAACAGGGTTTATTTTTTCCTACCAGTTCCGGCGGAAATACACCTTTTTCCTTAAACAGACCATTCACCAGAAGGTTTACAGCCGCCGTGCAGGTGTAACCTGTTGTTCGCGACATGGAGGATGTATCGCTGGCCCGGTCATATTCGTCATAAAGATCATATACGATGGATTTGGGTGAGCCATCTTTTTCACCAGCCACAATTACTTTCATGACGGTAAATTCTTCATCGCCTGGTTGCAACTTCCAGTCATTGATCAGGATATGTGAAGTAAACTCAAGCGGGCTTATCGAGACATCTTTAATGTGGATGGGCCGGGTATCGAAGAAGCCAGCCTGTTGCAGGGCAATCACCAGGTCGATATGCCCCGGAAAACGAAGGGTTTTCTCTTTCATATCAGGGATATGTTTCATGGTGTAGATCAATGAGCGAAGCCCGTCCGTGTTGAAGGCTTCCAACTCGCCTGCTTTGTCAAACCACATGATCTCGCGATCACTCAGGGCTGGCTTGGTAACAAGTAGTCCATTTTCTACCATGCGCGCAGGGCGTATATATTCCTCGATCACATCAATGGGTGAGAAAGGCGCTTTATAATTAAAGGGAGGTTTTTTATCTTTTGGCAAGCCGCCTACATAACATTCAACGCGGTTCACCTTCATATCCTCGTTGTACCGGCCAATTATAAAATTGCTCATACCCGGCGCCACACCGCAATCGGTTATGACGGTTACCTTGTTTTTTTTGGCCAGCTCATCGAGTTGCAACGCGTCTTCCGGGAAAAAGGAAATATCAACAGTATTTTTGCCTGATCGGATAACGGCTTCAAGGGTTTTATATCCCATAAAACCTGGGACAGCAGTCACGACCAGGTCGAATCCCTGAAGCAATGCGGGATAGGAACCGTAGTCGGAAAGATCAGTGGGTTTTGTAAGGACCTTTTGATTCTTTTTATTTAACGTGTCCAGGTTTGTTGTATTCAAATCGAAAGAAACCACCTCGTGCTGGTTGCTAAGATCCAGAGCAATTGCCCGGCCTACCATTCCTGCGCCTAAAACCGCGACTTTCATTCTCAGAAATTTTTGGGGTAAAGGTAGCGAATCCGTCACCGGCTGTCAGCCGGGCAGATTAACGACATTGTACGTTTATGACTACATCGTTATCTCCATCACCTGGTTTGTCAGCCGGCTTTCTTCTGCTTTAAAGCACATGATATGACTTTCGATCGACGCGTCAATGGTTGAGGTAAGCAGGTTGGGATTATGCTGCGCAACCGCCTGGATCCAATCAGATACCATGCGCCAGTCGCCCCCACCATGGCCTTCGTTCTTATAATGGGCAACTTCGGTCGTTTTTGTATGCCAGGTCTTGGTTTTATTGGTGCGAAAATCGAAGATCTTGAACTGGTTCATATCACCTTCGAGATAACCCATGCTACCCATCACACGTGTGCGACGCCCACCAAATGGCGTAAAGGCTTCCATATTAAAAGTGGCAGTGACGCCATCGTCAAAGAGAATATTGGTGGTATAATGATCGCATTGATCGTTGTCCATTTTATAGACACAACGACCGTAATCGGTGGTCTTCAGGTATTGCAGGATGGCTGCTGGTTGTTTGCTTTTTTCTTTTGGCAGATCAAAAACATAAGTACGCTGCCGGTCGCGATGATAGATCTTGAGCGCAGAGTAGGGGCATTTATACTCTACCGGGCAACCATCAGTACATCTCTCTTTGCTACCCTGCGGCGCATTTTCTTTGGTAAACCATTTCAGGTTGCCAAAGGCCTGGATCTTTTTGGAATCCTTACCCAGCATCCATTTTAGCACATCCAGGTCATGACAGGATTTGGCGAGTATGATCGGTGTAGTGGTCTTACTGTTGTGCCAGTTGCCGCGTACATACGAATGGCTCATGTGTATATGGTCGATCGGTTCCAGGTGCTGCAGGCTGATCACTTCACCTATCGTTCCGCTTTGTATGAGTTCCCGGAGCTTTATAAAGTAAGGAGCATATCTTAATACATGACAGACGGCAACGATGCGACCCGTTTTTTTGGCCAGGTCCAGGATTTCGCGGCATTCCTTCTCTGTAGGAGCGATCGGTTTTTCGAGCAATACATCGTAACCCATTTTTAAGGCAGCCATGCAAGGCTCATAGTGCAGGAGATCAGGTGTGCTGATGATGACTGCATCCGCGAATTTGGGTTTGGAAAACACATCCTGCCAGTTGGCAAAACAATTTGACTTCGGGATATTGTGCTTGGCCGCATAGCGTTCACTACGTAAATGGTTAGGGTCAGCGACACCCAAAATCTTTAATTGCTCGGGATACTCGATGGCATAATCGCCGTATACATTGCCCCTGGCTCCTGCACCGATCGTGATCGCCGTTACAGGTTTGGATAATTGTTTGTAAAGAGGGTTGTCGGGAAGGATTAGTGGTTCACCCGTTTCATTTTTAGCCCAAAGCGAAAAAGGGAAAAACGTAGAGCCGATCCTGATACCAAATTGTTTCAATAGGTTCTTTCCGGTCGAAAGGGGGTTCATGTTCATATTGGATGCGATTTTTACCAGGCGGCTTGTTAAAGTTACCTGCTTTATTCAAACGTAATCCGTCGCTGTATATTTTGCCGGGTGTTCAATGTATTTAGCAATGGAAAAGCAGGCCAAACTTTCAGCCGTCCACATGGGTGCAAAAGTTTTAAGATAAACTTTAGTCGATAGCCGGAATATGCATGATCTCTTTCATAAATCGTCCCGATTCGGCTAATACCGTTTCCACATCCTTGGATTTTATGGCAGAACCGATCACATGATCACCGGCACCGGGCACAGGGTGTTCTCGTTTTAGACTGTCAGGTGTGCCTAACTGCCGGAACATCCGGGTCATGGCCGATACCTTTACCACTTTATCCTGGTGATCCTCGTCTTTGTAATAGTATAAAAGCAGTGTTGGCTGTTTGATCCTTTCAAAGACCGAAGCTTTCATGGAGGTTTCCAATAACTCTTCAAGTTCCACAGTCGATTCCATCCTGTAACGATGATACCAGTATTTCTTATAGATCGCCGTGGTATCTGATGAAGTATTGTATTTCCCTTTTACCAGCCTGGCGATCTGTAAGCCCCAGGGATTGTTTAAAACCCAGGCATTCGGGTCATTGATTGCGATATTTGGTGACAGTAGGATGAGGCCAGCTATTTCCGGGTACTCCGCCGCGAGTTTGAGCGCGAGGGTGCCGCCGGTAGAAGTGCCGATCAATATTACTTTATCGCCGAGTTGTTTACCGATGGCAAAAGCTTCTTTCGCAGAGTTCCAGAGTTTCTCTGCCGTTAAGTTGACCATAGGTTCGGTCGTTTCCAGGCCATGTTCCGCAAGTCTGGCCAGGTAAAGATTGCATCCGAATTGTTGGGCAAGCCTGGTATGAACCGGGTCACCTTCTTCCTGGCTGGCTGAAAATCCGTGGAGGTACACCAGGGACCATCCGGTTTTTTGTTTCAGCGAGTCATTTTGCCAGATGATCCTTGCTTCATTGTCTGGTTTTATGTTATAAGCAGATTCCTGCTTACGTATGTATTTTTCAAGTTCAGGGAGTGCTGCCGGAACCGGGGGAAGCTCATTTATAAAAACCGGCTTGTCAGGGTGGGGGCCGAGGAAGTAAATAACGATTAGTACTAAAACAGTGATGCCTAACCCTTTAAAGAATTTCATAGACATGATTTCCATAAAACTACGCTAAAACGCTGTTTTTCTTTCAACAATGCCTTAATTAATGCCCCATTCCTTTGCTGCCCCCGTATTAATGCCGTAACTTTGCCGCCCGGAAAAAATATATGGAAATAAGAAACATAGCAATCATTGCCCACGTTGACCACGGTAAAACTACCCTGGTAGATAAGATATTACATGCTACCAAGGTATTCAGGGAAAACCAGGATACCGGTGAGCTCATCATGGACAGCAATGACCTGGAGCGTGAAAGAGGTATCACCATTTTCAGTAAGAATGCTTCAGTGACTTACAAAGGTGTAAAGATTAACGTGATCGACACGCCGGGCCACGCCGACTTTGGAGGTGAAGTGGAAAGGGTTTTGAAAATGGCGGATGGGGTGTGCCTGCTGGTGGATGCCTTTGAAGGTCCTATGCCACAAACCCGGTTTGTATTGCAAAAAGCTTTACAACTCAACCTGAAGCCTATCGTCATCATTAATAAAGTAGATAAGCCCAATTGCCGCCCCGATGAAGTGCATGACGCGGTTTTTGAATTATTCTTCAACCTAGACGCTTCCGAGGAGCAGTTGGATTTCCCAACTTATTATGGGTCTGGAAAAAATGGCTGGTTCAATGATTCATTGGAACCGGTTGACAATATCAATCCTTTGCTGGATGGTATCTTAAAACATGTGCCACCACCAAAAGTGAATGAAGGTCCCCTGCAAATGCAGATCACTTCACTCGACTATTCATCTTTCCTCGGAAGGATAGCCATTGGTAAAGTGAGCCGTGGTACCATCTACGAAAACCAGCCGATTGCATTAATGCAGGCTAATGGCGTGATCAAAAAGATGCGTATAAAAGAGTTGTACGTGTTTGAAGGCATGGGCAAGAAGAAAGTGACTGAAGTTGTGGCCGGTGATCTTTGCGCTGTCGTCGGTATTGAAGATTTTAATATCGGTGATACGATCGCAGATGCTGAAACACCAGAAGCATTACCCGTTATCAGCGTGGATGAGCCAACGATGAACATGTTGTTCTCCGTGAACAACTCCCCGTTCTTTGGTAAGGATGGAAAGTTTGTGACCAGCCGTCACCTGCGTGACCGCCTGATGAAGGAAACTGAAAAGAACCTGGCCTTGAAAGTAATGGATAGCGAAGATGGCGACAGCCTGGTTGTATATGGTCGTGGCATCCTGCACCTGGGTGTATTGATCGAGACCATGCGTCGTGAAGGATATGAGTTGACCGTAGGACAGCCACAGGTGATAGTGAAAGAGATTGATGGTAAAAAATGCGAGCCATACGAAACCCTGGTGGTTGATGTGCCGCAGGAATTTGCCAGCAAGGTGATCGACTTGGTATCACGTCGTAAAGGCGAGATGCTGATCATGGAAACAAAAGGTGAAATGCAGCACCTGGAATTCGATATTCCGTCAAGAGGCCTGATCGGTTTGCGTACGCAAATGCTGACCGCAACAACAGGTGAAGCTGTGATGGCGCATCGCTTCAGCGAATACAAACCCTGGAAGGGTCCGATCCCCGGTCGCAACAATGGGGTGTTGATCTCAAAAAATACAGATAAAACAACTGGTTATTCGATAGATAAATTACAGGATCGCGGGACTTTCTTCGTGGATCCGGGCGAAGATGTATATGCCGGCCAGATCATCGCGGAAAATATTAAACCCGGCGACCTCGTGGTCAACGCGACCGAAGGAAAAAAACTCACCAACCACCGCGCAAGTGGTAGTGATGATGCTACGCGCATTGCACCGAAAACATTGATGACCCTCGAAGAGTGCATGGAATATATCCAGCAGGATGAGTGCATCGAAGTAACGCCCAATTTCATCCGCATGCGTAAAGTAATTTTGGATGAAAACGAGAGGCAGAAGCAGAGTAAGAAGATGAGTGCGGAAGCGGTGTAAGCAATGAAGCTGCGAGCTGTGAGCGATGAGCTTCGAGCGTTGAGAATTTCGATTGATAATATTTAAGCGTTCTATTTGGGCGCTTTTTTTATGCAGTTCCGATATTCGTTGTGTATATGGTTGTGTGATTGGAGTTAATTATTGATATCGAAATTCCTCTTTACCTAATTGCCGCACAAAACGTCCCGATGGAACGCGGGGTGTCCCAAATTTTAAAATTCTGATGTCTCCTCTGTGAGCAAGTTAGCAGAAAAGGGCACGATGATTTTTATCTTATTATGCCGAAAGAAGGAAGATTTGTATATTACTCTTCAATCTACAAATAAATAGCAGGTACGTCCACATAAAAAGTAAGTTTTCGCCTGCTAGCAATAAAAGACACCTACATGGCTGCCAGTAAAAGAATGTGTATTTTTTTGTTTCTTTTAGTAACAAAATTTGGATTTGCACAAGTGCTCTCACAACCATATGATTATCCCATCAAGCCGGGGTCAGAAAGCTGGCAGGCACTAAAAACCCATAAAGAAATGGTGCAGGTATGTCAGGTACCGGAAGAGATTTTGCAGCAACTTACAACACCGGCTTTATTGGAAACCTGTCTTTCCTATCCTTTGCTATTGGATATGTTTGCTTTTGATGATTTAAAGAAAGGGTTTGAGCAAACCCCTGGGGTTTAATGGTTATCAGTCATTTGGTTAAAAAACCAGACTTTGCTGATGTTCTGATTAAATATTACAAAAGCATTGACGTTGCCGGTGTTGATACTATGTCAATTTCTTCTATACGAGGTAAATTCTTAGTAAAATTGGAGCACTATTGAATTGTTTTTCTGAACAGACCATTTTATTAGTCAAATAAGGACCATCAACGACAAAGTGCTGCTCACATTGCTGATGGATAGACTAATCGTAAAAAATAGTTTATCAAACATATATGGATTAGTGGGAAAAACGACATTGGTTTATGCCATAGTCAGTATCGTGAATGCATTAGCTCCAGATGAATTATTGAAAAATGATAAACTTAATAAATATAAATCACAACTGCATTTAACAGCTATACCTGATATAAAGGATGTTATTTTGTTGACAGAAACGCTTATACCATGAAAACATTTTTTGCAACGAAAAAATTTTTGAGCCCGGCCATCCTGCTCTTCGCCTTATGGGCAGTATTTGCCTGCAACAAGCCTGATAGCGAAACTTCCGATGGCAAATGCGCCGAAAGCCCGCTGGCGGAGCTTTCCTGGCTGAAAAATTTAACAGACAATAACGGTTCTTACACAATTTATGAGAACGCATTTGTTTATTCTTATGTTTTCAAAGGCCGGCAGGTGATCTATTTGTGGAACAGTGCATCGTCCGACTCCCGGGAAGTGGTGTTTAATTGTGATGGCACTGAACTGATCCCGTTTAATTCGCCGGATGAGGCCTGGGATGAGTTTGAAAATAAAAGAACGGACGAGGTTTTACTCTGGCAAAAAACACCTGACCCCGCTGCCAGTATATGCGGCGTAAAAAACCCGTTGACTGGTTTACCCTGGCTAAGAAATTTAATTAACGGCAATGGTGCTTACAGGTTTCATAGGGGCGCACTGATCTACTCTTATCACTTTAAAGGTGAACAAGTGATCTATGTATGGAACAGGGCTGCATCTTACTCGCCGGAAGTTGTGTTTAATTGTGACGGCGCAGAGCTTATTCCATATCCATCGTGGCCGGAATTAGAAGAGTTTAAAAATGAAAGAACAGATGAAATTTTATTATGGGAAAAAGAATAAAGAACTATGAAGAAGTTATTTATCACCTGGCTAATCTGGCTACCTTTTTCTAATGCAGCCGCTCAATTTACCATCTATACTCCAAATGGTTCTACTGTTCCCAATGTCACAATAAACCCAGAAATGACACCTGCGGGGATTGCAGCGGCCAACGACTACGTTGATATTACATATCCTAATGCTACTAGGTTAGCGGATGCTTCTAACACCTATAATTGCCATGCTTACTCATTTTATTTGACTGAGGGTGGCAATACCAATGCTTGGATAAACGCTTTTTTACCAACCATTTATTGGGATGACGAAAGTTATACTGAAGTAGTTGAACCACGGTATTATTCAAAAGTGACCTATGCCGATGAGGGTCACTCAGCAATAGCAACAGGTACAGCTGACGAGTTCATCTCAAAATGGGGTACTCTCCCTTTAATGAGACACCATAAAGATTATGTTCCTGAAGAATACCTTCCCTCAGATTTCAAGTACTACAATCGGAATTTTTCCATTTCCGGCCCGAATGCCATTTGTGCTACTGTTTCTGATCCGTATATTATTCCCGCGCTGCCTCCGGGCACGAGCTGATATTACCAAGAGGAAAGATGTAAAGGAACTGTGGATAACAGACCGGTTGGGTAATGTCCGTTTTAAACAGAAATATAATGCCGGTCAAAAAAATGTCAGTATTAACATTTCTTCACTACCACCCGGCATTTATGCAGTGGTAGCTTCCCATGGTAAAAGCCAGGTTTCAGAGAAATTCATTAAGGAGTAACAAAAATTGAATTCCAATGACTGGGAACGCATATAGGCATTCCGGGTGATGCTACCTGTGAATCGAAAGTTTCCTTGTGACATCCCCCGCTTTAATTACATAGACGCCAGCTGGTAATTCAGGCAGGTCTATTTCATGAGCTGTTTGCCTCCGGTCAATAATCCGCTTCCACAATAATTTTCCTGACAGATCAAATAAATCTATTTCGTTTGTGGCGAGCGGCCCGGTAATGATAATTTTCCGGTTGGCCGGATTGGGATAGATCCGTACACGTTCCTGGATGGAGGGAATGTATATCTTTTGCACCGGCGAATAATTTACCTCGCCGTTTATGTCTGTCATCTTTAAGCGATAATAATTCATCCCAGGCACGGGACCGGGATCCGATGCATCATAAACTGTTTTCGACGCGATGGCAGGTTGTGCATGAATGGCTGTCCATGCCCGGCCGTCATTCGATCTTTCAACAACAAATCCATGCGCTGTTTCAGGTTGCGCGATCTGCCAGCGCAGCACAGCGGCCTCGTTTTTATATACCGCCGTGAATGAAATTAGTTCTACCGGTAATAACAAACCACAATAAGCGTTTTCCAGTATCAATGATTCGGTATAGGTATAATCGGAAAAGATCAATCCTGTTAATCCATTTCCCGCCGCCACGATCGCGTTACACCCGGCGTTACGCCCTATCTCCTGACCCATGGCACCGCCTGTCACTGTATGTGTGATTGCCGGGGTGCTTCCCGAAAAATAAATAGCGCCGCCACTTCCACCGCCCCCTGCACCATAGCAGCGGTTGGTGTTGCCCTGGTCATTTTCTAACCCCCCGGCACCACCATTGGCTTCAACCTCCACCGTGCCTGCATAGCTATCGACATCTAAAATGACGGTGCCGCCAGCTCCGCCCCCGGATGCTCCGTCTGATTCGGCACGGCCACCCGCCTGTCCGTTGGCAGTAATCTTAAATCCATTGCCAATAATATTACCGGCCTCAATAAATATGATGCCGCCACCATGACCACCACCATACTGGTTCAGAATTGTAAAATTGGAATGTCCCGCTCCACCACCACCACCGGGAAATATTTTCGAGCCACCATAGCTGCTCAATGCTTTGCCGGCCCTGCCAGGATTTGTCGCGGTACAACCGGCCGAGCTCGAGTTGCCACCACCAATACCTCCTGCGGTCAGGTTAGCACCACCTCCACCACCGTTATTATGGTTATTGCCACCACCCCCTCCATTTGCCGGAGCCCCCTTGCCGCCACTGATGGCAGCAGCCAGATCCGCCAATCCCTCGCCCTTAAATGCACCGTTTTGAGGACTAAGTGTATTTGCATTGTAGGCAAAAGCATTGGCTGCCGGCGGAAAGACATTACCACAGTCGCCCGAGCTCAGCCTGTATTCTCCACCTCTGAACCCGGTTGAGTCGGCAAAGATGGGTGCGTTCAGGATCAGGTCTTGTTCTACACTGATGGCCAGAATGCCGCCTGTACCTGTCGAGTTATTCCAGGAACCTGCCTTCAGGGTATCGGTAACCGTGGCAGATAGATATTGTGGTATTTTGACCAGTTGGACTTTGTCAGTTGCAGTGTACTCGTTCAACAACATAAAAATTAAAAACACAGAATCCCCCACCACAGTACAAACCCGGCCAATTTCATAATTACCTGCATTATTAAGGCTGGTTGTATCTCCGAAAGCCGACGAGGCCGCACTCGTGTTAATGGTGGCGCCCTTCATTTGCACCAGCATTACCATATCATTGTAACCCAGGTTGGTGGGGTTGTCGACCCGCACGCAGGCTTTGGCCGGGATCACTTCATTTACCTTATAATAAGTATTAACCACCCCGCTGATCGGCGTTTGTGAAAAAGAATAAACTGAGAGGCTGCAAAGCACGCACAGCAGGAGGAGAGAATGGCGAAGATTCAGCGTTTTATTGGATGTTGGCCGGGGCCTCATATGTAGAAAAATACAAATAAATATTAAAAACTAAGAGAAAACCCTTATGGATTTTTCTGAGATTTCAGGGCTTGAAAAAGCTAATTATTGTACTGAAAGTCAACCTTTGAACGTATTGCAAGAGCTAAAACAATTATATTGTTAGTAGCTTTGCAGCAAATTCCATCCGAGATGTGTAAGCGAACCCTGGTGTATACTCTGTTTTCTTTTATCCTGTTTTTTTCTATGCTACCGGCAGCAGAAGCCCAATGTTCGATGTGTACTAAGACGGCGCAGCAATTGGGGGAAGGCCCGGCTGAAGGATTGAACGGAGCCATCGCTTACCTCGCATTTATTCCGCTGGCACTCATCGGCACTATTGGTTACCGCTGGTGGAAAAGTAATCGCGACGCCTGGTAAGCTGCTCATAAAAAAAGACCATCCACTATCGTATTTCGCAGGCTACACAAAGCTTTTGCATCACTTACCGGAATAAATTAATTTTATAGAAGGCACTAAAGCCCCTGCTGTTTTGGGACCTTCAAACCACACAAAATCCCTTCTATTCCTTTTTATCACACATTTCGCTTTTTTGCACGCGTTCGCGCAGCCGGTTTCTTTTAATCATGTCAATACTTCACACGGCTTATCGGATAACAATGTGCTTTCTGTCGCCATCGACCAAAGCGGTTTTCTCTGGATCGGCACCAATGACGGGCTAAATGTTTTTGACGGTTACCACGTCACAGTTTTTAAAAAGGATGAGTATCCTGAACTGGCTTCCAATCATATTATTCACCTCACCAGTGATAAACGCAACCGGATCTGGCTGGGAACTTATGAGGGTGTGACCTGGGTAGACGAAAACCGCAACTTACACAGGGTAGTCTTAAACGATTCGGTTACAAAATTCGGGTGCAGGACCATACTCGACACCAGGACCTATGGTCCCGTATTATACACCAGCCTGGGCCAGTATTTTTTCAATGAGCAAACTAAAAAATGGGAGAGGCTCGACTGGATTCCCGGGACTTTGCAGTACCAGAAATTTCACGATGCAGAGCCATTCGATGAGGATAAGATGATCTATGCCACCGACAGCCTCGTGATGATCGTGGATTATGGCAGCGGGAAAGTAGTTTACGAGCAGCCTTTTACCGCGGTGTTTAGCCTATGCCGTTATAGCGAAACGGAACTGGCCATTGGCTTACAGCACGGAAACGTTCAGATACTCGATCTTACAACAAAACAAATCAGTCGTGTGTATCATATCACCGGCGAACTAAATAGGAAGCTCGTTAACGCTACTATCACCGAAGTAAGACAGGCGGCGAATGGAAGTATCCTGGTTTCAACTGATTTCGGTGGATTGTCGATAATTGACAAGGACGGGACTATATCAAAGTATACGCACGATCCGATCGACCCGGGTACGATCGGGGCTAATACAACCTGGCGTGTGTTAAGCGGCCGAAATGGCGATATCGTTGTGGGCACAACAATCGCGGGAGTCAGCATATTCAATATTTACAACAAACAGGCAGGTCATGTACGCATCTTTAGCGATGACCGGGGTGACTATTACGATACCTATGTGTCTGAAATGGATGAAGACCGCAATGGAGTGATCTGGATCGGTGCGTTGGAACGATTGATACGCTGGGATAAAAAAAATAGTAAGACAAAATTCTATTACTACTACTCTCAACCCATCTGGACGGGTGGCCAGAATCTTGAAATTCGTGCGCTTTGCATTGACAAACAAAACAGGGTTTGGGTGAGTGCACTTGGAGATGGTATTGCCGTCCTGGATGAAGCGAAGGGACAGTTTAAAAAGATTCCCAGGGATAGTTCACTTGGTCCTGCTGTAAGAAATGACTATGTCCTTGATCTGTTCACCGCTTCGGATGGAAAGATTTGGGTAGGTAATGGCAATGGTATCTATACAATCAACCCGGATAATTTTCGCATTGAGTCTTTTCGGGATCATCCATTGTTGAAGAAACTGGATGGTGTGCGGGTGAATTCATTTATGGAAGACAGTAAAGGAAATATCTGGATGGCGAGTTTCAACGGCCTGTATCGTTATAATGCAAAGAAAAACACGCTGATCAACTACACCGAGCGGGAAGGACTGGGCACCAGGTATTGTTTCAACCTGTTTGAAGATGATCGCGGAAATATTTATACCGGCACCTCGAATGGTTTCAGCATCATCACCCCGGATAGTATCTATCATTACGACCGCAATAATGGGTTGCGACATGATTATTGTGAGGGCATCACGCAGGATAGCCGCGGAAGGATCTGGATCGCCAATACTAAATGTATCGCCAGGTTTGATCCCGCCAGGGGTGTGTTTCAATACTTTGACGAGAACTCAGGACTTTCATCACAGGGTTTTCGGATGAACAGTTTTCTGAGAAGCAGTACGGGAGAAATGTTTTGGGGCAGCCGCAATGGCGTGAATTACTTTTATCCAGATCAGCTGGTCCATCGCCCGGCTGATCTCAACGTTTATATCTACCAGGCCGAGAAAGAAGATTCAGTTTTTAACCTGGGCAAAAACAATACGCTCACCCTCAAGTACCGTAACAGTGACCTGTTGTTACGATTTGCAGGTATCAATCTCAGGGGTTCGAAGAATATCCAATACCAATACAAACTCGACAAGTATGACAAAGATTGGCAGACCGGTGTCGATCTGAGACATGCCCGTTATTCGTCATTGCCGGCGGGTGATTATGAGTTTAAGGTAAAAGCCAGTCTTGATGGACGCACCTGGATAAACGCGTCGAATACAGTGAAGATTACGATCATTCCACCGCTCTGGCAGCGATGGTGGTTTGTGGGAATTGTGTTGGCTTTAGTGACCGCCCTGATATATTGGTTTATTTCAAGTCGAAATAAAAAAATCATCGAGCAGCGTGAAGAAATCGAGATGGAGCAGGCGATCAATTATTTCGCATCGAGCATGTCGGAGCAACAAACCGTTGAAAATATACTTTGGGATGTAGCGAAAAACTGTATTGGGCGGCTGCAGTTTGAGGACTGCGTGATCTATGTGTATGATGAAAAATCCAATACCCTGGTACAAACTGCCGCCCACGGCCCCAAAAGTCCACGCCAGTATGAGATAAGCAAGCCGATAGAAATACCCATCGGGCAGGGCATAGTTGGAAGTGTTGCATTGT
Organism: Bacteroidota bacterium; assembly: GCA_023424015.1. Lineage (GTDB taxonomy): Bacteria > Bacteroidota > Bacteroidia > Chitinophagales > Chitinophagaceae > Terrimonas_B. The sequence goes on from JAFAEM010000007.1 coordinate 65,891, forward strand.
CAGGAAAGGCCGAGATCATTGGCGATACGTCGAAAGATTCCCGCTATATAGTCGATGATGAGCCCCGGTTGTCTGAAATATCGGTACCGATCATTTATGATGGGAAGGTCTTAGGCGTTATTGACTGCGAACACTCAAAAAAAAGGTTTTTTACTCAGAAACATTTGTCAATCCTCACCACAATCGCGTCCTTGTGCGCAAATAAGATCGTAAGGGCAAAAGCAGAAGAGGAAAAACGGGAGGCGCAGATGATATTGATGAGTACACAGCAAAAGATGACGGAGGTGGAAATGCAGGCTTTGCGCGCACAGATGAATCCTCATTTTATTTTTAACTGCCTTAATTCGATCAACCGCTATATTGTGAAAAGCGATCAAACCACAGCATCGCTTTACCTGACAAAATTTGCGAAGCTTATCCGCCTTATCCTCGACAACTCCAATTGCAAGAATGTGATCCTGACCAATGAACTGGAGGCACTGAAGCTGTATATTGAAATGGAGGCGTTGCGGTTTGATAAAAAATTTACTTACGAAATAATTGTGGAACCCAACCTGGGAACCGATACAATTGAACTGCCGCCACTGATCATCCAGCCTTATGTGGAGAATGCGATATGGCATGGTCTCCTGCATAAAGAATCAAGCGGTCACCTAAGTATTTCGGTTAGTATGGCCGGTGGTACGATGTTACAGTGTATCATAGAAGACAATGGCGTAGGACGCGAGATGGCAAAGAACCTTAAGAGCAAAACTGCCACTTCAAGAAAATCTCTCGGAATGCAATTGACGGAAAACCGGCTCAGCCTGCTCAATAAGCACGCCGAACTAAATGCAAGCGTAGAGATCATCGACCTGCAAAATGGGGGGAATGAGGCGGCAGGGACTAAGGTGGTGTTGAGGATACCTGTCTGAATTTGAAAATTTGAAAATGGTTGGTTGGGTTGATGATTGATTGCTGCGGCTATGAATAATGAGAACTTAAGATTACAAAACAAGAAACAACATGATACGTTGCGTATTAATTGATGATGAAAGCAATAGCCTTGAAATGATGGAGTGGTTGCTGAAAACCTATTGCCCCCAGGTAAAGATCGAGGCGATGTGCAATGCCGCTATCAAAGGCATTGAAGCGATCAGGGAACATCAGCCTGACCTGGTATTTTTAGATATTGAGATGCCACACATGAATGGGTTCGATATGCTTGAACAGTTTGACAAACTCACTTTTGATGTGGTGTTTTGTACCGCGTACGACCAATTTGCCATCAAGGCATTCAAGTATAGTGCTTTGAATTATCTTCTGAAACCAGTGGATCCGGAAGACCTGAAAGAGACCATTAGGCGGGTAGAGGAAAAGAAATCGTCACCAACCAGGGAGCAAATTGAATTGCTTTTTCAGAATATCAGGCAAAGCGCCAAGCCTTCGGTTCAACGTATTGCCCTCACGACTGGTGACGGGATGCTTTTTGTTCCCACACAGGATATTTTATATTGCCAGGCTGAAAGCAACTACACCAGCGTAGTCCTTGCGGGTGGGCGTAAAGTATTGGTGTCTAAAGTGCTAAAGGATATCGACGAAGCGCTGAGTGGTCCTGATTTCTTCAGGATACATAATTCGTATCTTATTAACCTGAACCATATAAAGAAATATGTACGCGGCGAAGGTGGTTATATTATCATGGAGGACGGAGCAAATATCAGTATTTCCAGGAGCCGTCGGCAGGAATTCATGGAGCAGTTTTCCAAGTTCTAATAGGTCTCTCTAGCCTGTATCAGATATTTTCACCATTCACTCAAAAATCGCTACCATCGGCTCATCCATCCTTTTCCTTCGATGTTTATCGTTGTATGTTTGACGTCTCAATAACCATTAACATTAAACCTATTCTAAAGCGCAGGCGCCACGATATTTTCGGAGGACGGTGATGAGTCGGCGGTTCCATAAAGGGCCGCTTTTTTTATTTTTCTGCGATAAACTGGTAAAGATTAAAATTTCCCTTCGGGTAGATCAGTTCGATCTCTTTTTTCAATTCGTTTTTATCAATGCCTTTCATTCGTTTTTGACCGATCAGGTAATAGGCTTTTTCCGCCAGTAGCCAGAATTTTTTATCGGTGAGATGGGCTTTTTTTAGCTGGTGAGCCAGAATATCCATCAACTCATGAATACCTTCTTTTTGCGAAGCCACCGTTTTGATCACGGGCACTTCGTGGTAATGTGTGCGGAAGGCTGGCGCCAGCATTTGACGCAGGTTTTTTACAAACAGGTCCGCGCCGGGCCTGTCGGCTTTGTTAACTACAAAAATATCGGCGATCTCCATCAGGCCCGCCTTCATGGTTTGCACCTCGTCGCCAGCCTCGGGAACCATAACTACAATGGTGGAATCAGCCAGGCCCGCAATTTCAATTTCACTTTGTCCCACTCCAACCGTTTCAACAATGATATGGTCAAATGGGAAAGCTTTCATCAGGTCGCTGATCTCGACAATTTTTGGGTGCAACCCGCCCATCGAGCCGCGGGTAGCCAGCGAGCGGATGAATACATCGGGATGGGTATACCACTCACTCATCCGGATCCGGTCACCCAGTAGGGCGCCAAGGTTGAAAGGGGAAGAAGGATCAACGCAAAGCACGCCGACCTTTTTTCCTTTCTCCACCAGCAGACCGATCAGGCTATCGACGAGGGTGCTTTTGCCGGCACCGGGTGGACCGGTTACGCCAATGGTTTTTGTAGTTGAGGCGGGCAGGGATTGCAGCAGTTCGCCATAGCCGTCAAATTCATTTTCCACCAGAGAAATACACCTTGCCAGCGTTTTGATATTGCCATCCTTTATTTCCTGCAGGTATTGTTGCCACATAAGTTTTGTGCTTGATTCAAAGGTAAACTTTCATGAAATACATCATGATAATTACCACGGAGTACCTGTAGCTTTGCAATCGCCCGGCAAGAGGACCACCATCATGAAACCACTTCGCATAACGATCGTTCTTCCATTTCCCATGTTAAAGCCTGTAGGGCGGGCGATGAACATGTATGAATATGCCAACAGGTTTCGGGAGCGCGGTCACCAGGTGGTTGTGTTGCACAGCACCCGTCATCCCTTTGAGCCATCGGGTTTGTCGGTTTGGTTCAAATACCTGTTATATCGAATTCGTAGAGCGGGCCGGCCTAACTGGTTTGTTTTGCATAAAGCGGTAAAATCGCTAGTCGTACCATCGATTACCGATAAATATGTTCCTGATGCTGATATCATCTTCAGTACCTGGTGGCAGATGGCATATGCGATCAGTGAATTATCTCCAGCAAAAGGGAAGCCGTTCAATATCATACAGTATTATGAAACCTGGGATGGGCATGAAGAACGGGTCCACGAATCTTATACGCTACCAATAAATCATATGGTGGTGTCAAAATATCTCGAAGACATCGTAATGAAACATTCAGGCAGAAGGCCATTGTTTGTTCCCAGTGCAGTTGATACCGAGCGGTTTTTTGTCAGGCAGCCATTTTATTCAAGAAAGCCGGCCAGTATACTGATGTTGTATTCGACTGAGTTGAGACGGGGTACCAAGTATGGGATAGAAGCATTGACAAAGCTGCGAGAACAAGTTCCTTCCCTTACGGTTTCATTATTTGGCGTAGTGGAAAAACCTGATTTGCCACCGTGGATGCATTATCATTACAAGCCATCGAATTTACCCGAACTATATAACCAGCATGCGATCTTTTTTTCACCCAGCCTCAGTGAGGGTTGGGGTTTATCACCTGCCGAAGCGATGGCTTCCGGCTGTGCCCTGGTGTGTACTGCTATCGGGGGTCATCCTTATGCTATCGACAACGAGACAGCCCTGACTGTAACACCCAAGGCGGTGGGAGAAATGATAGAAAAGATGAAAATACTGGTTGAAGATGACAATCGCCGGATAACATTGGCAAAAAATGGTCATGACTACCTGCTGAAGCATTTCACATTCGATGTTGTGATAGCCCGGCTCGAGGAATATTTTTATGGTTCACTCAAATGAGTGTTACAGTTCATTTCCTCCGACCTTTGTAAATTTGAGAACGTGACCAATTTCATTCCGATATTTCCCTTAGGCATCGTGGTGTACCCGGGCGAAGATCTTAACCTGCACATCTTTGAGCCAAGGTATAAACAATTGATTGCAGAATGCCACGAACAAAAAAAAGCTTTCGGTATACCTTCGGTTATTGAAAATAAGCTGCAGGAAAACGGCACACTGGTGCAAATAATCGAGATCACAACAGTGCACGACAACGGGGAGATGGATATTAAAACCAGGGGCACAGACGTGTTTCGCATTCTTGAGCTCATCAGGGAAATACCTGGAAAGCTCTACAGCGGTGCTATTGTCAATTATCCCCATAATCATCTACAGGGAAAACCCGATCTCATGCGAAAAGTGATGGCTAGTTTGCGTGATCTCCTGGGACTATTAAAAGTCGACAAGGATTTCAGCAAAGCAGATGATGAGATAATATCTTATGATGTCGCTCACCACGCAGGCCTCACCTTAAAACAGGAATATGAACTACTGGGTTTATTTGACGAACGCCAGCGCCAGGAATATTTGAAGCGATATTTGGCCAAAGTAATTCCCACTGTTGCGGCCATGGAGCAGTTAAAGGAAAAGATCAAACTAAACGGGCACTTCAAGGATCTCCCCGGACTGGAGTTTTAGGAGCTAGTCGGTAGTCTATGGTCTTTAGCCTGGAGTCCATTCATAGTCAAATTTAGCTACCGAATTCAGACTACCGACTCCCGACTAACGACTACAATTCCGACTGTTCCATCAAAGAGTTATCTTGCGTGCATGACAACTCTCTGCTTCGACTTTGGAAATACCAGGAGAAAATGCGCCGTATTTAAGAATGCGGGTATTGAAAAGGTAATAGTGTTGAAGGATGATTCTAATGAAACGATCAAGTCACTGATCAATGATTATAAGCCACAACGTTCGATCCTTTCTTCTGTTATTGAGCATAATCCCGCGATGGAAGAGTTGCTGGCAGTACATACACGGTTTCATAAATTGAGTCATCTTACCAAGCTGGCGTTTACGTCACCGGTAGGCAGGCCTGAAACTATCGGTGCCGACCGGCTGGCCCTGGCAGCGGCGGCGGTTCATTTTTATCCCCGCATGAACAACCTGGTGATCGGGCTGGGCACATGCATTACTTATAATTTCATCAATAAATTCCATGAGTTCCTCGGCGGCGCAATATCACCCGGGATGGAAATGAGGCTAAAGGCAATGAGTCATTTCACTGCTAAGCTGCCGCTGGTGGAAGCAGATGCTAATGTGCCATTGATTGGGTACGATACAAAGACCAATTTACAAACCGGAGCTGTCCTGGGAATGGTATACGAGATCGATGGATTTATTGAGGAATATGCAGGGAAGTTCTCGAACTTTAACGTGCTGTTAACCGGGGGGGATATAGTGCATTTGGGTTCGCACCTTAAAAACAAGATATTTGCAGACCCTGATTTAATATTTAAGGGTCTTTATGCTATCAGCGAACTTAATAACTACTAAGAAAACCAATCTGTTGCGAATACTGAGATTCCTGTCTTGCGCTATACTTATTGCCGGCATTCAGCTTATATCAATACCTGGTCAGGCCCAGGACAACTCACCTTACAGCCGCTATGGTTTGGGTGACCTGGTCCCTTCTACCAACGTCAACGGACGCGGTATGGGTGGTATTTCTGCAGGTTATTCAGATATCCTTTCTATCAATTTCAACAACCCGGCCTCATATGGTTCCTTTCAGACTTTGAAAGAACAATCGGCAAAGAAAATCGCCCGCGGACGAGCTATTTTGGATATCGGTTTGAACTTTGAGAACCGTAGCCTGGTTGAACCCAATAACACTGAAAAGTTTACTGCAAACAACGCATTGTTTTCTCATGTGCAGGTAGGTGTTCCGATTCGTCCCAACCTGGGTCTTAGTTTTGGACTTCGCCCCATCAGCCGTATCAGTTACAAGATGAATACGGTACAGGGAATTTTCGATCCAAATAGCGGGAACTATATCGATACTGCCCTTACATTGAATGAAGGTGATGGTGGATCATATCTGGCTTCCCTTGGGCTTGGTCAAAGAATTCTTTTCAGTCGTACCAAAGTCCATTCATTAAGTTTTGGTATCAATGGCGGTTATATGTTTGGAAAGCAGGATTACAGTGTACGCCGCTCTTTATTCAATGATACTGTGTCTTATACTAGTGGCAATTTTCAAACAAAAACCAGTTACGGTAACCTGTACTTTAATACCGGTCTGCAGTACCAGGTAGAGCTGAGCAAGAATATGGTCCTATCACTGGGTTCATATGGTAACTGGCAACAGGAGTTGAAAGGAACCCGTGACATCATCAGGGAGACTTATTATTATGACGAATCGATCGGCAATGTCAGAATCGATAGTGTATTGGATCAGAAAGATATTAAAGGAACTATTATTTATCCCTCATCATATACGGCCGGATTTGTGCTCGAAAAATTTGTGACGACACAAGAGGCCGGCTGGCTGATCGGTGTGGATTATAGTCAGTCTAAATGGAGCGATTATCGTTCATACGGACAGGCCGACCCCACCATTAGGGATAAATGGGAGTTAAGGGCCGGTGTACAATTAAGACCCGTTCCAAAATTGAATTATTTCAGCAACGTAACATACAGGGCCGGCGCTTTTTTTGGTCCCGACTATATTCATATCAATCAAAAGCTGCCGGTATTCGGAGCAACTTTTGGCCTGGGCCTGCCACTTCGTAACTTTAGCAGGCAAAGCGAGCAGTACACTTTGATAAACCTGGCATTTGAATTTATCAAGCGCGGTAACAATGACAATGTACTGAAGGAAAACCTGTTTCGCCTGTCGGCTGGTTTTTCGCTCAGCGATATATGGTTTGTAAAAAGAAAGTATGAGTAACCTGCTTCATTATTTTAAACAATATTTTCCGGCAGCAGCTTTTTTATTGAGCTGCTGTTTTGTTTGTGGTTGTGAGAACACGCAGGAAGATATCGACAGGTTTACTAAAAAGGTTACGATGCAGGAAGAGGCGATAGGTGTGGAGAGTTTTATCAGCCAGGAAGGGAAGATGAAAGCCAGGTTGCAGGCACCGCTGATGTTAAGGGTAATGGCGGACACGCAGTACCTGGAATTTCCCCGTTCGCTGCATGTCGATTTTTATGACGATAGTACCCGGGTTGAAACCTTTCTCGACAGCAAGTATGGGAAATACTTTGAAAATTTAGATAAAGTGTACCTGCGCGATAGTGTAGTGGTCATCACCGTCCAGGGCGACACGCTTCGTTGTCATGATTTGTGGTGGGATCAGAATAAAGAGATATTTTACACGGACAGTGTGGCTACTTACAGGTCACCCGGCAATGATATAACAGGTGGCAGAGGAATGGAAGCGACGCAGGATCTTAGGATGGTAAAATTTAAAGCACCGCTGGGAACATTTGAAGTTAATAACAGCGGGTTTGCACAGTAAGAGTATACACTTAATTTGAATCCCGCCCTGTCAGGGGCGGGATTACATTAGGTTGGGACGAGCCATTAGGTTTTTCAGTTGATTGGATATCTTGGATCAAAAACGGGACGAGTCAGATTTTAGTTGTTAACATCAACTGGATAACCAAAGCTACTCCCCCTTTTCATTTGATGCCAGAGCAAATTTTACAGATTCCTTAACTATTGAAAATACTGCTAACAAAGGATATCTACGATGGAATACCCCGGGTTGAATACCCGCTGAATTATTTTAATTAAAAAAGCTAATGCTTATGTCGCTGAAAAACAAGACTGTGATAATTACTGGTGCCAGCCGTGGTATTGGCAAGGCTATTGGACTGAGACTTGCCCGTGAAAATGCAAATATTGTGATCGCAGCTAAATCAGTGGAGGAAAATGCCAGGCTGGGGGGTACGATCTATTCTGCGGCAAAGGAAATGGAGGTGGCCGGGGGGCAGGCGTTGGCGGTGCAATGTGATATTCGCTTCGAAGACCAGGTGCAAAATATGGTGGACAAGGCGATTGAGCGGTTTGGCGGCATCGATATCGTTGTAAATAATGCTTCGGCTATTTCACTTACACCCACGGAACAAACCGAACCTAAGCGTTTCGATCTGATGCATTCGATCAATGTGAGGGGTACTTTCTTTGTTACCAGGGCCTGTATACCGCACCTTAAAAAATCTGAAAATCCTCATATTCTGACTTTATCGCCGCCTGTCAATTTAGATCCCAAATGGCTGAAGGGTCATATTGCATATACTATCACGAAATATAATATGAGCATGCTGGCCCTCGGTTGGGCGGCCGAACTGAAACCCTTCCGGATTGCAGCGAATGCGCTTTGGCCAAAAACGACGATCGACACAGCCGCAGTAAGAAACCTTTTGGGTGGCGAAGCACTGGCCAGGATGAGCCGGACACCTGAGGTGCTGGCTGATGCGGCCTACCATATTTTTAGCAAACCCTCCTCGCAATGCACGGGCAATTGTTTTATCGATGAAGAAGTCTTTGCGGCCGAAGGGATCACGGACCTGGAAAAATATTCAGTTGTACCCGGCGCACAGCTTTACAAGGATCTATTTATTGATTAAACTTCGGACCCAATTCTTAATCATTGCTGTCCGACATAAAATTTTCATGGGGACTGTTCTCTTTCCTTGTCGTAGTTCCATTGTCTCTAAGGGTCCGGAAACCACAGCGCACACGCGGACACAGCGGAGTATTATCATCATGTCCTGCTCTCCGTAGCAGATTTTTTAACACGTAGACGCCTTTCGCCGTGCTCGCCCTGCCCGCCGTGGTTTATGGTACACCAGAGTTCCCGGACAATAGTGATTCCAAATTACTAATCCCCAATTACTGTTCCGTCACTTCCAACTCTAAATCCAGTGGCTTCTCTGGCCTCATTTGTGGGAAGAATAATACATCCTGAATGGAGTGCTGATTTGTAAGCAGCATGCAGAGCCGGTCGATGCCAAAGCCGATACCTGCCGTGGGCGGCATCCCATATTCCAGCGCACGGAGGAAATCGTAGTCGATGAACATGGCTTCATGATCACCTCTTTCCATCAGCCTCACCTGCTCTTCAAAACGTTCACGCTGATCGAGCGGGTCGTTGAGTTCGGAATAGGCATTGGCAATCTCTTTGCCATTGATGATGAGTTCAAATCTTTCCACCAGCCCGTGTTTATCACGGTGTTTTTTGGTAAGCGGGCTCATCTCTACCGGGTAGTCGGTAATGAAAGTGGGTTGCAGATAATGGTGTTCACATTTTTCACCAAAGATCTCATCGATCAGCTTGCCTTTACCCATCGTGTTGTCGACATGAATATGCAGGTCACGGCATACGCCACGGAGCTGTTCTTCATTCATATTGCTGACGTCGATACCGGTATGCTCCTTTATCGCGTCATAGATCGCAATTCGTTTGTAGGGCGCTTTGAAGGAGATGGTATGATCGCCTACCTGTACGTCGGTGGATTTGCAAACATCGAGTGCGGCTTTTTCCAGCAACTGCTCGGTGGTTTCCATCATCCAGTAATAATCTTTATAGGCCGTATAGAACTCAAGGATGGTAAACTCAGGATTGTGTGTACGGTCCATGCCCTCGTTGCGGAAGTTGCGACTGAATTCGTATACCCAGTCGAAGCCGCCAACGATCAGTCTTTTCAGATACAATTCATTAGCAACACGCAGATAAAAAGGTGTGTCCAACGCATTATGATGGGTGATAAAAGGACGGGCAGCCGCGCCACCTGGGATATTCTGCAATACGGGGGTATCTACTTCCAACGCGCCTCTTTCATTTAAGAATTCGCGGATGGAATTGATCATCCGGGTCCTTTTGATAAATGTTTCCTTTACCGCAGGGTTGATGACCAGGTCGGCATAACGCTGGCGATACCGGAACTCAGGATCGGTCACTGCGTCGAAAGTCTGGCCTTCCGCTTCTTTTACAATAGGAAGTGGCCTTAAAGACTTGCTCAATAGCGTGAGTTCTTTTACATGCACTGATATTTCACCTGTTTTTGTAATAAAACCATATCCCCTGACACCGATAAAATCACCAATATCAAGCAGTTTTTTCCAGACGATATCATACAGTGATTTGTCCTCACCGGGGCAAATATCATCACGGCGGATGTACAGTTGAATCTTTCCATGCGCATCCTGCAACACGGCGAAATTTGCCTTACCCATATCTCTTACACTCATGATCCGGCCTGCAAGGCATAGGTCGGCAAACTGATCCTTATTCTCTTCTTTGTAATTCGATTTTACATAGGCCGAGTGACTATTGACAGGGTACAGGGGTGCGGGGTAGGGTTCGATACCCATCATGATCAGTTCTGCCAGTTTTTCGCGGCGAATCTGTTCCTGACCTGAAAGATGTTGTGTACTCATGTTCTGCATTTCAAAAGTGCGGCAAAGGTACTGGAAAGCCGCCTTTTTCAATGCCCGGATTTTCCAAAATAGAAAGCGATGACCCGGGGTGGAATTTTGACCTCCCGCGGTACACTGGTGTTGAAAACCCTGTCCCACCATACAGTACACACGCCAAAGCAACGGTCGGGATATTTACAATGATGATGTATATGGGCAACCTGTAACCTCGGAAAAACCTTTCCCGACCATGGCTGGTGAAGGAAATAATGCATGAAACAATAGGAGACAAATCCATTATACAGGCCGGCAAAAAAGGTAAAGTAATTATCGAAGGCAAACGAAAAAAATACAACCAGCAGATCCACTGACAGCAACACCGTTCGTAATCGGGTTGTTATTTTTAACTCCGTGGGGTGGCGGTGATGATCCATGTGGCGCTCGAGACTACTGCCCGGGCGTTTGTTTTCTTTACCATGCATCCAGAACCGATGTGCGATATACTCCAGGAATGTAAAACTGATAAAGCCCGTAAGAAATAACAGCGTATGGAATAGTGTGCGGTTGGTTGTAGCCGCTACTGTTATACAATAAAAAACGGGGGTGAACATTAACAGGAAAATCGTATAGCACGAGGATTCCGAGAATGATATTGAGTTTGGTAATGTCTTGCTCATAATATTATTTTTAATTGCGTTTAAATAATCTATGTCAGCTTCGGACCAGAACAGTCTGGGGCGACAGATAACGCATAAACGGATTTTTTTGATCCAGGTTTTTCATGGCGTTACGCACCAGAATCTTTTTAATTGAAGCAGGTAAAAGCTTGTCCAGGACGATGAAAAAGCGGTTGACTTTGCCCGGGATGATCACTTCTTTTCCTTTCAACATACCGTCAATGGCGATGGGTCCTACATCTTCGGGATTCATCACCGACATTCGGGAGATCCAGCTGCCATTTTTATTCATCAGGGTCAGGGGAAGGTTTGTGTTCATACCCCCTGGGCAAAGTACTGTCACATGCACATGGTCGTTTATGAGTTCCCTGCGCAAACTTTTTGAAAAAGAGTAGACAAACGACTTGGTTGCGCCATAGACATGTTTTTTGGGCAGGTGGAAGAAAGCCGCCATACTGCTCACATTCATAATATAAGAATGGCTGTTTTGCTTCAGCATGCCGAGGAACAATTTTGTCATCAGGGTAGTCGCCAGCACATTGAGTTTGATTTGTTGTTCATATAGCCTGATACTCCCTTCCTCGAAAAGCACCGTACTTCCGAGGCCGGCATTGTTGATAAGGATGTTTACACGCAGTTGCCTGGCAGCTATTTCATTGTACACTTCCAAACAGCCCTGTTCATGACAAAGGTCTTTTTCGATCAAAACAACGTCGACTGGGTAGTTGCGGCGAATGAATTGAGCAAGGGAATGAAGTTCAGACCCTGGCAGCGCTACAAGCACCAGGTTCATTTCTCTTTTTGCACATTCGATGGCCAGGGTTTTACCAAATCCTTCGCTGGCTCCTGTGATTATTGTATAGCAGGTAGTACGCATAGTCCGGGTTTTAAAAAGTGAATGGTGGCTTGTATGGCTTGTGTGATTGGTGTAATACTATAGCCAAGCTCATGGATGGCTTTTTCCGAGCTAAAAGATTTGTTGCAGTAAATATGTTTGACACCATCAGCATTGAAAACAGGTTCTTTCCCCATCAATTTGGATTGCAGGACATGCCAGTGGCCATAAAGCCTGGCTACTAATTTTGGAGCAGGGATCAAAAGTGCTCCATTGGCTGAAACATCGCGGACGATTCGGAAGAACTCCTCGTAGCTGAGGTTTTCACCTCCAAGAATATACTTTTCGCCGTTTCTTCCATTTTCCATGGCAAGTATATGTCCCCATACCAGGTCATCGATGAACACATAATTGGATACATAGCCTGTAGGATGCGGACAAAAAGTTGGTTTGCCTGAAATAAACCTTTTAATCACAGTATTGACACTAATAGGGTGGTTGTCGATGCCGGGGCCAAATACTTTCGCAGGGCTGGTGATCACCGTGTGTAATCCCTTAGTAGCATACTCAATCACCAGTTTTTCAGCGAGGAATTTTGAAAGATCATAATCTGAAGCAAAACCTGTAATGCGGGGATCGCTTTCAGTCATGGGCTCTTTGACAGACGGACCGATCACGCCGCAGGTACTCGTGAATACGAATTTCTCCACACCGCTTTCGACCGCAGCATTCAACACGTTGCGGGTTCCTTCGACATTGATATCATAAAACATGGAGCGTTTATTGGCTGCATGTTTTACCAGTGCAGCAGTGTGATATACCTGCCGGCATCCCTGGATGGCGGGGATCAGTGATGCCTGGTTGGTAATATCTCCACGGAATACACGAATAGCGGGATGGACCGGGATGGAAGCGGAGTTAGGGTCTCTTACGAGGATATGCACGGTATGACCCTGGCTTGCGACTGCCCGGGCCAGGTTATGACCCACATATCCGGTAGCGCCTGTTATAAAAACTTTCATAAAATGATTTTTGATTTTTTTAAATAAGTAGATAGTAATGAGGACTCATTGGAGAATGACAGGATAAGATGAAGAACGACGGCCGGCCAAACAGAATGACACCAGATCGTGAGTAAACACAATAGCAAACCAAAAGGAATTGATCCAAGGACTTCTCTTTTTCCATTCACCCCGTGAATAAACGCGTATAAGACCAGGTTGATCAAAATGGCGGATGCTGCGCCCGTGATACTCATGCAGCCAAAGAGCAAAACACCACGGAAGAACCACTCATAGCTGATCAGGAAAATTGATCTTAGCGCGATATGCAGGTTTGTATTTTGTATGTAACTGCTATCGTCATTAATAGTGTCGACTAATCGTGGCCGGTTTTTTATTCCCAGGTTTACCAGCAACGCCACTGAAATATTAAACACAATGACCTGTGTCCAACTGATCCTGCTGGGCAAAGCAAGGAGATAGGTGGGAAGTTCCCTTATAGTCAGGGCAGGTAAAACTACCATAATGATGATACCGCCGGCATGTCGGAAATGCAGTAGTTGCCAGTTTCCCTTTTGCTGGTGTACCAAATGAAGGCTTTCGCTTCCTTTCCGTGATACCCAGGTAGTGAGCAGAAAGAGCAGGCCATAGCAGGCCGACAATGCAGCTATGTGAAAAAAGGTTTCCATCACAGTTTATCTTAATAGCATGGTTAGGTTGTAGAGACCGTGTTTAACCTCCATCCTGGCACAAACACCATTTACATAATGGTATTCATTGTGATTGCCGTCGGGGAAATCAATGCGATAATGGTGTGTTCCAAGTTGCTGGATGTTCAGGAATCTTTGGAAATTATCTGAATAAACTTTTGTGAAGTTCACCGGTTCCTGCATGAACAGGCACGACATATTATAACGAATGGGATAATTGTCGAATGTCTCGGAACGATTGCCTTTGGTGATGACGTAGTTTCGTCCTGCCAAACGGGTTTTCTTGTTCAGCTTTTCTGTTCCATTCATTTTACGATAGAGAAAAGAAGACGTCATAATCCCATTTTCATAGGTGGCTTCTTCCATCGCTTTTATGGTAAACATGAAAACAACCTGGGCTTTGATAGTTGACTCTATTTTGAGCCATGTTTTTCCGGCAGTTTGCTCTTGTGTAAAGATCAGCGAGCCGATCTCTCTGCCTTTTCTTGTGACCAGGTAGTCGAGTCTTGACTGCTGCGACCGGGCTGCAATACTAATGCCGAGGAGCACAAGACACAGAAAGATGATAAATCCTGCTTTTCGGATCAGCCTTATAATCCGGGCAGCTTTTTCTGGATTGCTGCGCCGGAATCGGCGCAGCACCAGGTAGATAATGGTGGGGATCATGAGTGGAGGTTTAATGGTAATGGTTATGTTTTAATCAAAGCCCTGTATTTATCTAAAAAGATTGTAAGCCTGCATCACATAGTACTGCAAACCGACGTGGGGATTGCCATATGCTTTTAGGTAGTATTGATTTAAAATATTTGCTCTGCCAACCCTCGATGTTGATTTGATTTTCGGAGGAGGGTCACTTCCTGGCAGATGCCCCGGTATTGGCTTCGTCCGAATTGACGTTAATTGGCGAGCCGACAATGACTGAAACGGTTTGGAATTGGCATACATCACTCCCATGCTGCATAAGGCAGCACATACTAATAAGAGCCTTTTCATAAAAAATGTTTTGGTTAAATAATGGCTTAGGACATTTACTTTAGTTTAGGATGAGCATAGGGGTGAATAAATGTGGGTCAACAGAGCTAGCAGATTCAACGGGGCCAGGGATCTCACCCACGCATATTAGCAGGAAATGACGGGCGGTTAAAACATGCCAGGTATGAGTATCAGTACCTGTATCACAGTCTTTAGCGATCCCAGGCAGCAAATCACAAAGAAGGCCGGCCCAACAGGCCTGTTCCAGCTCTTTCAGGAAATTTTGTCCTGCTACACCGCCGGGTCTATTGCCGGAAAGCTCCTGAGTTGCGAACCTGGTGCCCTTGATCAGCAGGATCTCCCGGTTCAATTGATTTGCTATCATGGTATTTGTTTTATGATACCAAACTACTACCACAAACAGGGTATATATAATTGAATTTTGCTTTAACGTTTTCCTTATTTGCAAAAACTGCAAATCGGCCCCGGTAAGGAAATTGTTTCCTTTCTTAAAATTAGTTATCTTAAAGGTGGGCTGTTTTTAGTGTCATACAAGACAGTTTTGAGCTAACAAACCACCAAACCATAATGTCTACTTACCAATCACAGGAGTTTCTTTTCCGCCGGATCAAGGAACTTTTGCCACCTGATAAGTCTATGGTAGATTTCACCGCGGAAATTCTTCATATCAGCAGCGACAGCGCTTACCGGCGCATAAGGGGGGAAACTCCTATTGTGCTCGATGAGGCAAGGGAGCTTTGTCAGTATTTTAAGCTATCGCTCGACCAGGTGTTGACTGTAAAAGGGGGGTCCACGCTATTCAATGACGTTCGGGTAAATGTCAGGGACTACAATTATGCGCAATATTTACGGGATCTGCTCAAGCAATTGAAATGGATAGGTGGCTTTATCCATAAAGAGATTATTTACAGGACCAAGGACATGCCGCTCTTTCATAACTTTTATTTTGAGCCGGTGATCGCATTCAGGTATTTTTTCTGGATGCATACCATTATAGAAGACCCGAATTTCAAAACCCGTGGATTCGATATGAATTGTGTGTCGCCGGAGATCATTGAGCTAAGCAAGGAATTGAACCGCGCCTATAATGAGATCCCTTCTATCGAAATATGGAATACTGAGTGCGTGAACGCTGCAATTTCGCAGATCGAATTTTATAAGGAGTCGGGTTATTTTTCTTCCGCGTCCGATATACGGACCATTTATGAAGCTCTTGAGGAGACTTTCATACATTTAAAGCACCAGGTAGACCGCGGCTGTAAATTTATGCCCGGTGAAAATCCAGAGAACCGAAAAAACAATTTTACATTCTTTTACAATCGCGTGGTCCTGGGTGATAATACGATCCTGGTCGTTACCGATAACGCGAAAACTATATTCCTGAACTATGATACCCTGAATTATATTTCGACACGGGATGAGGAGTTTTGTAACAGATCCTACGACGATCTGCAAAGACTGATCAAAAGATCCACCATTATCAGCGAAACCAGCGAACGGCAACGGAATATATTTTTTGGCATTATGCTCAACAGGATAAAGGAGCGTAAAGCGAATCTTTAAAAATTGCTTTATGAACGTGGAAGAAATTCAGCAACAGCTTTTTTGGGCTATCAGGGGGAAGATGCCGCAGGAAAATTCTATGGCTGAAGAAATTGCATCAGTGCTTGATATCAGCACAGACAGTGCTTATCGCCGCATGCGGGGGGAAAAGATACTTACATTCGAGGAGCTTTATAAGATCGCACTCAAATATAATATTTCGCTCGACCAGTTGATGAATATTCAGAATGGCAGTATTGTTTTCCAGGGCCAGTATCTCGATAAGGCGAACTTCAGGTTTGAGAGCTATTTGGCCAGCCTGGTTAAGAATATGGCCTACATGAACAGTTTTAAGGAGAAGGAATTTTATTACAATTGTAAAGACCTGCCCATCTTCCATCATTTCATGTTTCGGGAGATCGCCGCTTTCAAATGGTTTTTCTGGCTGAAAACTTATTTCCAGTTCCCTGAATTTGAAAAAAAGAAGTTCAGGTTCTCCGATTATCCGGACGAGCTGTTTGCACTTGATCAAAAAGCGCTTCAGTTATATAACCAGATTCCAAGTATCGAGATATGGAATATTGAAAGTATGAATGTATTTTTTCGCCAGGTAGATTTTTACCGTGATTGCGAGGTCTTTGAATCAAACAGGGATGCACTTTTACTTTACGAAACCATTGAAAAACTTTGGCTTCACCTCGAAAAGCAGGCTGCCCTGGGTTATAAGATTGATATAAACGATCCGCAACAAAAGCCTATGGCAAAATTCAGTATGTATTTCAACGAAGTATTGCTGGGTGATAATAGTATGCTGGCAATACTGGATGGTAAGAAATTGTCGTACATGACTCATACTACTATCAACTTCATGCTTTCAAGGGATGTCACCTTTAATGAAAATATGTACAATCATCTGCGCAACCAGATAAGGCGCTCTACTCTTATCAGTGCGGTCAGTGAAAAAGAAAGGTCAAGGTTTTTCCGGATCATCCGGGAGCGCATTGCGCGGAGGAAAGAAGTTTTGAATGTATAAACCATTTTCAAATTGCTGACTACCTGAACATCATGACCGAATTATAAATGTTATGAATTTTGGGTACTCCGGGGAATGGGTTTCATATCGCCTCAATTTGAGGTAAATCACTTTAAACAAGCCTGTTTTAAAGAATATTTTCCTGCCAGGCACACTAAAAGCCTTAAAGTATCGTCAAATAAAAGCCAGGTTATTGGAATTATTGGACTTAGAAACTATTTTGTATTCCAATTCTGAATCTTATACCCTAAAGATCAAATACTTATAAAAATTTACTTATGAAGGCCATAATTATTGCGATTTTTCTTTTGGTAGCTCTTTTACCAGCGACCTCTTATTCACAATTAAAGGTTCCCAAAATTCTTTCTAAGGTCACCGGGGGCGGTGGGGTTACCGAAGCCGAAGCCGGCCAGGGTATCAAGGAAGCCCTTACGCAGGGTGTTACCAATGCCGTGCTGAACCTCAATAAGACCGATGGATTTTTTGGCAGCGAGATATACAAAGTGTTGCTGCCTCCTGATGCAAAGAAAATCGAAACCACGCTGCGTAACGCAGGGATGGGCGCCCAGGTAGATAAAGCGATCCTCGCCATCAATCGCGGTGCTGAAGACGCTGTCGCTTTTGCAAAACCCATCTTCGTCGACGCTATCAAAGAAATGACGCTGACAGATGCGCTCAACATTGTAAGAGGCAATAAGGACGCCGCTACGCAGTATTTTAAGCAAAAAACCTCAGCCAAACTAACCGCTGCATTTACACCTTCCGTTGAGTCATCACTTGAAAAGGTAAATGCGACCAAATATTACGGCGATATCGTTACTACTTACAATAAGTTTCCAACCACTTTCAAGAAAGTAGATCCGGATCTTACTTCGTTTGTTGTTGGTAAAGCTGTGGATGCTTTGTTTGACCAGGTAGCCAAAGAAGAGGCAAATATTCGTGCCAACCCAGCTGCCCGGGCAAGCGATATTTTGAAGAAGGTTTTTGGAAGCAAATAAGCTAGAGACTAAAAGTTATAGATACAGCGGCAACAGGTTTTGAAGCCAGGCCGCTGTTTTTTATTGTTGGAACCGGCATTGTTTTTAGAGACAGCGAAGCGGCTTTCCTTTTGTTCCTGGCAGATGCCATAAAAACGGGGATACTTCCTATCATGCTTATAGCGCCCACCAGCGCTATGATCCCCCCAGTTGCAGCGTCATCGAAACTGGACTCCTTACGATCGCCAATCAGGAAACCGACACCGACCAGTGCGCCACCACCGATCAGCATCACTTTAGCGCCTTTATTTTGTCTTTTACTCTTACTCAGGTAGTAATCACTGTCCTTTACGACTTCCTGTGCAAACATTATACAGGATACCAGTAAAAAGGCTGCCGTAGAAACATACTTTTTCATATTGAAGTATTATTTAGGTTTGTGCTGCTACAACCATTTGTCCAATCCGGGATACCCATTTCTAAATGCCAGTTGCCTAAGTTAGTTCTTCCCTCCCCCCTCGTCCGGTTACCACTTTTTGGTTTATAGTTTTCATTTGGTATCCAGTATCCAGTATCCAGCACCCAGCATCCAGTATCCAGTATCCAGT